>PMZI01000072.1 GCA_003170475.1 Ignavibacteriota bacterium
ACGTCCATTCTCCCGGCTTCTATCCTTGACAGATCGAGAACATCCTCAATGAGCTCGAGAAGGTGTTTGCCGTTCTCCAGGATCCTGTCCAGATAGGTCAGATCCTGCTCCTTGAGGTTCTTCGCTTTGTTCTTGAGCATGATGTTCGTGAATCCGATCACCGAATTCAGCGGTGTTCGCAATTCATGGCTGACGTTCGCCAGGAATGCGCTTTTCGTCTGGTTTGCTTCTTCGGCCCGGGTCCTTGCCACTTCCAGCTGTTTGGATTTCTCTTCCAGTTCCTTCAGAAGATCGCTCAGTTCTTTGTTCGCATGTTCGAGGGCGTCCTTCTGGCCAACGATTTCATCTGTGCGGCGTGTGACCGTGGACTCAAGTTCGTGGGTTCGACGAACCAGACGTCTCGTCCGCAGGGAATAGGCACCTGCCGCGCCCCCCACCACAACCAGCACCATGCAAACGGTGAAGACGGTGGTTTGGTAAAAGTAGGGGCGAAGCGTGAAAGAGGCGAACGCTCCGTTGAAGTTCCAGGTTCCGTCCTCGTTGGCAGCAATAACCCTGAAGGTGTAGCGTCCGGGTGGAATATTCGTGTAGGTCACCGTGCGGGAGTTGCCGGCGCTGACCCAATTCTTGTCATAGCCTTCCAACATATACTTGAACATCACATCCTGAGGGGAAACAAAACTAAGCGCCGCATAGCGGAATTCAATTCTGGTGACCCCGGCATCCAGCACTCCTCTCCTGGAAAAACGGATTTCACGATTGTCGGCAAGAAGATGCTGGATCACCACGGACGGGGGAACGGTATTGATTTTGAGGTTTCTCGGATCGATGACCGCTATCCCCTTGACCATGGAAAACCAGAGCCGTCCGTCCTTGGACTTCCAGCACGAAGGCTGGGAACCGCCGCTGCATTCACGCGCTTTCAGTCCGTCTTTCTTTCCAAAAGTCATCGTCGATAAGAAACCGATCTTCCCTGCGGCGTAGTCGTTCAGTTCGTTTTTGCTGATCCGGCAAATCCCCCGATCACCTCCGAGCCAGAGATTGCCAAGATCATCCTCAAGGATTTGGTACACCGTATTCTCGGGCAAACCGTCACGCATCGTGAAGGAGTTGAACAAGGCCCCCTTCGAACGAATCAACCCTCCATCGGCTGTCCCAAACCACATGACCTTATCCCGGTCTTCATAGGAGCACATCATGGAATTGGTGGAGAGACCATCGCGGGCTGTGTAGTTCGTGAAATGGTTCGCTGAGAAGAAGGAGAGTCCTTCGGTAGTTCCAATCCAGAGTCCTCCCGTGTGGTCACCCCTTATGAACCGGACGAAATTTCCGGCGAGCCCATCGGAGCTCGAATACCGTTTCAACCGGCCCTCGACAACCGAAAAGAGTCCGTCGCTGCTTCCAATCCAAAGAACATGTCGGGAATCCTCGAAGATGCCGTACACAAATGCAAGCTGAGGACGGTTCAGATTTGAGCGAACGATGCGTCCATCGATCAGTTCACAGAGACCTCCGCCGTATGTTCCGATCCACAGTGTGCCTTTCGAATCTTCACAGAGGGCGCGTACGGTATTGTTCGTCAGGCCGTTTTTCATGGTGTACGATTGAATCCCGGAGCGCTGAATGCGGTTGAGCCCGCTGTTCGTTCCAAGCCACATCGTTCCCTTCGAGTCTTCCAGCGAACACCACACGGCATCATTCGAAAGGCCTTCCTCGACCGTAAACGTTGTAAACGCTTCGTCTTTGTACTGGTTGAGTCCATCGGCCGTGCCAACCCAGAGATTCCCTTCGCGATCTTCAAGAAACGAGAGGACGCTGTTGTTCGTCAATCCGCTCTTCGATGTCAACGAGCTCAGCTTCCCTTGCGCGAATCGCTTCAAGCCTCCGCCACCGGTGCCGATCCAGAGACTTCCCTGACTGTCCACAAACAACTGCATGATCGCTTCATTCGAGAGCCCGTCCTTCGAGGAGAGCGTCGACACCTTCCCCTCCTTGATGCGGTTCACCCCGACGTGCGAGCCGACCCAGATGCTTCCGTCGCGCCCTTCAGCAATGGTCCGGATGACATCCGTGAGCATTCCTCCCCGCGCCGTATATCGGCTTTCACGCCCGTTTTTAACGCAGGCGACACCGGCACTCGAGGTGCCGATCCACAGACTGCTGTCTCTGGCACTACAGAGACTCCAGATTGTTCCGAACCTCAGGTCTCCTTCAAAGGCGTACGGCGTGAACTCTCCATCGACGAACTTGACCACACCGCCCCCCATGGAGCCGATCCAGAGTGCGCCCTGTTGATCGACGCAGAGCGAGAGAAGAGAATTCGATGTGAGGCCGTCTTTGACACTGAAGCGTTTGAAGCCATAGTCTCTATATGCCACGAGCCCGTCGCGTGTCGCAATCCACAGCGTCCCTTCCTGATCTTCCGCCAAAGCATAGACACTGCTGTTCTTCATCTCCGGTGTGTTGACGGAATTGTAAACCGTAAAGCGTTCGCCGTCGAAATTGTATAGCCCCTCCTGTGTGCCGATCCAGAGGTAGCCATCCCTTGACTGAAGGATGGCGCGTATCGCCCCCTCCAGAGGAGTCTTGCCGGTTTCCCAAACCTGATGGGTGTATTGTGTGAGTGCCTTGAGAGGATCGAGGGAAAGGGGGCGCTGACTCTGGGCGAGAAGTGGGTGCGATGGGAGGAAAAGAATCAACGTCAGGAGAGAGATTCGAACAAAGCCAGAGCAGCGCATCAGTACGAGCGTACGGATGGCATGCCACCGGGGAATGGATAGATTCATGGGGTGCGGGTCAACCATCGCTCGATTGATTGAAGGAAAGCATCTTCATCAACGATTGGCTTGGCAATATAATCATTAAAACCGGCAGCGAGATATTGCTCACGGTCACCGCTGACTGCATGGGCTGTCAGGGCAATAACGGGAATCTTTTTGAGCCTCTCATCGTTCCTAAGTTGGGAGAGGACTTCGACGCCGTCCATGCCGGGAAGGGAAATATCGAGCAAGATGAGATCTGGAACACTGTTCCGAAATCCCTGGAAGGCCTCGAACCCCGTTTCGAATTCGGTGATTGCGTAGAATTCACTGAGGAGCGAACGGACGAGAAGACGGTTGTCTTTGTTGTCTTCGATGACGGCGATAGATTTCATCGGGGCAAGTATAACAGCTTATGGCCGAAAGTGCAAGGAGTCTAAAGCCGTGGTGACACAGAGCAATGAACCCAACATCGTTCGATGATGCACGTATGCTAAACTCGCGGTTACAAGTCCCCTTGATTTTTGTCACTCTGGAGAGGTGACCGTGTTGAGAATTCAGCGAAGAATGCTAAGTCGCAATATCCTTCCAACCAATACAACCCCTTCCCTATCACTCAATCAATGGAGGTCTCTATGAAGAGATCATTGCTACTCCTTGGTACCGTTGCAGTGCTCTTGTGTGGAACTCTCACCGCTTTTGCTCAGATACCGAATGCAGGCTTCGAGAATTGGACAGCCGGTGCTCCGGACGGTTGGTGGACAAACAATATTGCAGGGATCGGCGTCCCTGTGACCCAATCTCACACTTCTCATACGGGATCCTCTGCTGCTCGCGGCGATGTCCTTAGCATTATCACGGGTGCCCCGTACTCACCGCAGATAATAACGGGAGTTTCAGCCGGGGGATTTTCAGTTAACCAGCGCTATGGGTCAATTACAGGGTACTATCAATTCTCCCCTCAGTCGGGAGACCGGATTCTAGTAAGTGCTGCATTGTACAAAGGCGGGTTGACTGGTACCGGTGTTGCCGCCGCGGGAGGGATCCTAGCCAATGCCGCTTCATCGTACACACAGTTTTCGGTACCCTTTCAGTACATTACCAGCGATGTCCCCGACTTATGTGTCATCACCTTTGTCATCGGTGGACCCAGCAGCAGTAGTAGTACGCCTCATGCGGGCTCATATTTTCTCCTTGATGATCTCGCGCTTTCAGGAACCGCCTCGGCAGTGAGCGATCCTGCCGGTCTGCCGCAATCGTTCGCTCTGGAGCAGAATTACCCGAATCCGTTTAATCCCTCAACAAACATCAGATTCTCGGTTGCCCAGCCGGGACACGTATCTCTAAAAGTGTACAACGTTCTGGGTGTTGAGGTAGCATCTCTCGTGAACGAGCAGAAGGATGCAGGAACGTTTAGCGTGAACTGGAACGCAGCGGGAATGCCGAGCGGAATGTATCTGTACCGGATGTCAGTGACATCTGAAAAAGGACAGGTCTTTGAACAAGCGAAGAAGCTCGTGCTCATGAAGTGACAACGTTTCTCAGTTGTCATCCTGAGGGTCGACCTTGTTTGTCGAACCGAAGGATCTGCTGAACCATGACGCTTCAGCGTCGTCATCCTGAGTCCCGCTGTTTGGGACGCCGGCCTGCACTTAGTACGCTTTCGAGGCGGGCAGGAAGGATCTGAACCTGCAAGTCGCTTCAGCGTAGTCATCCTGAGGACCGCATGCGTTCAACGTGTCTTCGAGGCGGGCAAGAAGAACTTGACATCACGCAACAATCTTAAGCAAAAAACCTCGGCATCATGGCCGGGGTTTTTTGTTATAGACTTGACCAAGTTGCACTGTTGCTAGTCCGCTCGAATTTTGTTACTGTAAGAGGAGGTAAGAGAAATCTCGAATTCAAAAAGAAACACGTTTTGTGTCTGCCTTCCAACGCACCGTTTTCATTCCGCAATAATCTGTTTATGGAGGTCCGATGAAAAGATCCTTGTTACTCCTAGGCACAATTGTATTGCTTTCCTGTTTCACGCATACCGCTTTTGCTCAGATACCGAATGCAAGCTTCGAGAGCTGGACCAACGGTGTTCCCGATAATTGGTGGGTGGATAACATTGCAGGCCTGTGGTCGCCGGTCAGTCAGTCCAGAACAGCGCACACGGGGACCTTTTCCATTCGCGGTGATGTCGTCACGACTGTCGCACCCAGCACTATGGCACCTCAGATTGGTGGTGGATCTAATTTGGATGGATTTGCCTGGACACAGCGATCCGGATTCATCACCGGATACTATCAGTTGTTCCCTGCGACAGGCTCAGGCGATCGCCTCTATGTGTTAGGCTCCCTGATGAAAGGCGGAATAGCCGGCGCTGCTGTCGCTATCGGCGGTGGATATGTACCTACGGCCACATCGACTTGGGCTCAGTTCTCCGTGCCGTTCACGTACATATCACCCAACATACCTGATTGGTCCAGTCTTCAGTTCCTCCTTGTCGGCCCCACATCCAGCAGCACGTCTCCTCACCTCGGATCATATTTTCTTCTTGATGACATAACATATTCCGGGACAGCCACGGACGTAACTGAGTATGGAACATCCACCCCAAATTCGTTCGCACTGGAGCAGAACTATCCGAATCCTTTCAACCCATCGACCAACATCAGATTCTCCATTGCTCAACCCGGACATGTGTCTCTGAAGGTGTACAATGTGTTGGGAGTTGAGGTCGCTTCGTTGGTAGACCAGCAGAAAGATGCGGGAACATTCTCCGTAAACTGGAATGCAGCCGGATTGCCGAGCGGAATGTACTTGTACCGGTTGTCCGTAACATCGGAAAAGGGACAAATATTCGAACAGTCAAAGAAACTGGTTCTCCTCAAATGAGAACGTTTCTCCGTTGTCATCCCGAGGATCGACGTTTCTTGTCGATTCGAGGGATCTGAAGTCACGCACCATCAAAGAAAAAACCCCGGCACCACAGCCGGGGTTTTTTGTCATGAAGAGTGGCGAAGAATGTTGTGGACGCTGCTGGGATCGAACCAGCGACCTCCGCCTTGTAAGGGCGGCGCTCTGAACCAGCTGAGCTAAGCGTCCGTGGTTTTCAACAAAATTCGATGATTTCCCTGCCCGCTACCGCGGGCAAATCTACCCCCCAATGTAACCACTGTAACCAGTTGAACAACCACCCATCGTGTGTGGAAACAGTTAATTCAATCCAAATATACCAAATAGCACACTCTTATTCAATAAATGAAAACCCCCCACAGTTCATCACCGCAGGGGTTCGACATTGCCATCGACAAAAAGCCTATGCTGCAACTGGCAGTGGCAAAGCTTCTTCATCTGAATCGGCAGAGGGCAAACGGTACACTCCGTTCTTCCCAATCACAGGAAGCAGCGCACCGGTCTCTCTGGCATGCTTCAGAAGCCGATCCACAGTACGTTCTGCGACGTTTATCCTTTTACATCGGTCTACAATCTCCTTCCGCGGAAGTTCCTTTTCCTTCCCAAAAATCATGTCCCAGTCCATATCAGTCGCCTCCTTCCCTTGCGTTCCATTCCCGCCGGGGAAAACAATATGATCTTCTTCATTCACTACACCTTCATCTACGAACCACAGGGAATGTGATTCGAGTGACAGAAGATGCGCTTGCCTCAACTCATCCTTTCCGTTTCGGAGTTTCGTCGGCTTGAACAGACGCTTGGTCTCGTCTGTGCCTGAACGTCGTAACATCATGTTCGTATCAGCGCTGGCGCTGAAGACCATCGAACCACGCATGTTGTCGTTATGCATGGTTTCACCCCTCACGCCCTTCTTGGTATGATGCACAACGAGCAGGGCAACTCCGAACTTATCTCGCAACTCAACAAATTTCCTCATGATCTCTTTCATCTCTGACGAGTCATTCTCCTTGCGATCGTGGGCCCAGTAAAGGCAGTCGAGAATGACGAGGATGGGTTCTTCCTGAACGATCACCTTACAAATATCGTCCCACGATTCGTTCAGCGGTTTCACGAACTCGGGAGTCAGGAAGTTATCCAGTTTTGCCAGCTGAGGTTGGCTCACAGCACGTCGCATACACTTGAACCGAGAAACAAACACCTGGAACGACAACTCGTTGTTAAGATACAGAACCTTCCCATGTTTTTTTACAGCAAAGCCGAGGAATGTGGAAGCGCCAGTGGCGACAGCAAGCCCGAGGTTCATGGCGAGCAAGCTCTTACCTCCGCCTTCCTCACCTGCAAGAAAGTTGAGCGAGCGTTCACCGATGATCCCAGCAACAATATCGTTCATGATCGGTGGCTGCATGAGGTGCATGTCCGTGCCTGTGCGGATTACCATGTCTGAGGAGGGGTAGCTGAACACCGACTCCACGATCTTTTGTACTTCGTCCGGATCAAGCGGCGGGTTGCATACAGCCACATTCACTTTCAGCAGCAATACCAACGCTTCGGAATACTCCATACCAAGTTTTCGATAATGGCCGGCAAGAGAGGTCAACCAATCGTTTCGATTGCCTTCGCTAACTCCGTTCAGCAGTCCATCAGTGTACTTGCCTTTCTGGAACGCCGGGACGACTTTCTGGCCGTTGTCGGCCTTCACATAGGCAACAGATTCAAACGCATCCAATATCGCACCAACACTCACGAACTCAGGTGCAACTGTCGGTTCCGCATTCATCCAAACATACTGCCCGCCACTTGAATGAACAGAGGGAGGCACCAGGGTCTGGCACTCTCTCCATCGTATTTCGAGGTGGTCGAAGGAATCGTCCTTACTCAGTCCTTTCACCACACCTTTCTTACCGGGGATTTCACCGTCGATGCGGACCCATACGTGGTATCCGACGCCGCTACCACTCCTTACTGTCCAGGCATAGTCACCCGGCAAGCCGAGTTTCTCCAAAATCATCGTCACCGCAGCTGCGCTGGCCGCCTTATCAATATCAATACACACATATCCATTCACACCGCAGACGAGCCCAAGACCTGTGCAGCGGGTCCAATCATATCCACGGAGCTCTTCAATCGACTGACGTTCAGTGTGCAGATGCTCCCATTTCATGATCGGTGCTTTTCCTACTATCGGTACTACGTTCGCGCCAAGGGCGTGAAATTTTTCTCCTTCGTCTTTAAGGTTTAACATAAACTGCCTCTTGAAAATAAAAAACCCCAGGAGCATGCAGGAAGGGTCGAGGATCCTGCCGCCCATGGGGCTATCAACTTTCATGTCCCTGCTATCCAACTTCACTGAAGCGACCCTCAGTCAGGGCAAGCCGCAGCGCACAAC
>PMZI01000024.1:0-9275 GCA_003170475.1 Ignavibacteriota bacterium
GGTGGAAGTTGCCGCCGTGAACCGGGGCTCCTTCTCCGCCGAGGCGTACGATGCCTGTCTCATTCAATCCTATAAAACTGAGAAACATGCCGATCCCCACAGTGAGCCCGATTTTGAGTGATTCTGGAATGGCGTCAGCAAGCCAGCTGCGAACTTTCACGAGAGTCAGAATCGCGAAGACGACTCCGCTAACGAAAATGGCCCCAAGAGCTGTCTGCCAGCTGTATCCCATAACCNNCCTTCACAACAGTAAAAGCGACGAAGGCGTTTTCACCCATGTACGGAGCTATCGCGAATGGACGGTTTGCATACAAGCCCATCAAGAGCGTACCGAATGATGCGCTGATGATTGTTGCCACCATCGACGCCCCAAAGGGCATTCCGGCTGCTTCAAGAATTTTCGGATTGACGATGATGATGTATGCCATCGTCACAAACGTGGTGAGTCCGGCGAGAATTTCTTGCCTGATGGTTGAACCAAGTTGGTCAAGTTTGAAAAAGGAAGAGAGCGAAGTCATCGTATTTTGATCCAGGGTAGAGATGGATAAGCACCGCGGCAACGGATGGAAGAATATAGAGCAGGACCCTTTGAGATGCAAGAAACGTCCGGCTGAGGGAATTGGACGACTCTTAGAATCTGTCCCTCTTTTTTGCTATAATTGAAGCTATGGCAGTCACCGCGCCCAGGCATACAAATACCGCCTCAACGGAAGAGGAACTTCTTGTTTCGATCGGTGCCCTCGTCGCTGACGCGGGCCTGTCGCCTCTGCTCGTCTTGAAGCATGTCCGGGCTGATGTGCGAAAGACTCCCCATTCCCGCCGTGCATTGACCAACTTCCATCGTTTTTTGATGACAGGTTTTCCCTCGGCCTGGCTCCGCGATTTCGAAGAGCATCCCCTGCTTCAACAGATTCTTCTTGAGCTCTTTTCTCAATCCCAATTCCTCGCGGATATTCTCGTCCGGAATCCGGAACTGTTTCGCTGGCTCACCGCTTCCGATGTACTGACGACGACAAAGACGGGAGTTCAGTATCGGGCCGAGGTGGCGGAAGGCGTCGGGCTGTTTCAGCGTCTCGAAAAGAAACTTGACTCACTGAAGCGATTCCAGCGACGTGAGCTGCTGCGAATTGGAGCTCGTCAGATTCTGCAGGAAGCAGAAGTCACAACGACATCCGCGGAGCTCTCTGCGCTGGCCGATTCTGTTATTGAAGCAGTCCTTCAACTTGCCTACGAGCACGTCTTTGAAGCAACTCAAATCGCTGCTCCCAGAGACCTGGCTGTCATCGGTCTCGGAAAACTCGGTGGAGGGGAGCTGAATTTCAGCTCTGACATTGATTTGATGTTTGTGTACGAAAAGGACGGACCGCTGGAGGGATCAGCGGGCAGGTTCACGAGCCTGCACGAATACTACGTCCGGGTCGCGGAATTCGTCGTTCGCCGCCTCAGTGAGCACACGGGTGAAGGTCATCTCTACAGAGTTGATATGCGCCTTCGGCCGGACGGTGGTTCAGGACCGCTCGCAATGTCCCGTTCAGCGTACTTCACTTACTACGAAGCGCGTGGGGAAGCGTGGGAACGTCAGATGCTCATCAAGGCGAGAGTGGTGGCTGGCCATGAGGCAGTAGGGGAGCGATGGGTGGCAGATCTCCAGCCTTTTGTTTTTCCCAAGACGCTTTTGACCAGCCCGCTTGATGAAATAGCTCGAATCAAGACGAAGATTGAAGCGAACATCGGAGAGGAGATTAACATCAAGTTGGGGAGCGGGGGAATTCGAGATATTGAGTTCTCCATTCAAGCACTCCAGCTTCTCAACGGAGGTGCAAACCCTGTCATCCGCCATAGCGGGTCGGTCGCCGCTCTTCGTAGCCTCGTTGCTTCCGGTCACCTCAAAGAACGCGAAGGCGAGAGCCTTGAGTCTGCGTATCGCTTTCTGAGGACAGTCGAAGATCGGCTGCAACTGTTGCACGGTTTGCAGAAGCACTCATTGCCGGAATCAGTGGAGGAGCGCGCGATCCTTGCTCGCCAACTTGGCTTCGGGTCCGCTCAAGCCTTCGATCGAGCGCTGGAAAAACATCAATCTGCAATCCGCAGGGCGTATCAGTCAATCTTTGGCGGAAAGCAGGCCGGCAAGATGGGGAGTCCGACGCTCTCCGTCGAATTTCTTCTCGATCATCGAAGACTCCGTGCCTACGGATTTGTTGAAACGCCTGTTTCCAGAAAGCGAATACTCGAAGTCACTGAACTCTTTTCGGAACTCCGTGAACCCGGTCGACTCCGATCCCTGCTCCAGAGTATTCGAAACCATGGCGCGGCGGATTGGTGCGTTGAGAATCTGTTCCATCTCGCCTCTTCAGTCCCCATCAGACGATCTCTCCGCCAAATTTTTTCAAACGAGAGGGCTCTTGAGCTACTCACACTTCTTTGCTCGAGGAGTTCCCGCTTCGTGGGGTTGTTGGCACGAGAACCGCTGCTGTTCGAAACGATGGTGGGTCGTCCGGAGGACCTTCTTGCTCCAGGGATCGGATGGGAATTCCTGAAGCATTCCGACCTCCTCCGATTTCGCGCGTACAATGAGTTCAAGGCAATTGTTCGATATGTCGTCGGAGAAACGAGGATTCAGGAGTTCACCCGTGAACTGAGCCAGTTCGCAGAAAGATTGGTCAGAGACTCTCTCGAAGAGGTCGTGGAGGAAACGGCCCATGCCCGGAGCTTCCCGCTCGCGCTGCTTGCGCTGGGAAAGCTGGGAGGTGGAGAGATATCTATCGGGTCCGATCTCGACGTGATCCTTCTTTATAAAGAGGGGCCAGGGGCGAGTCACGCGAAGACGGTGGTTGCCGTTGCGCGACGGCTGCGTGAAAAGCTGGAAGGCGTGGTTGAAATCGATTTTCGGCTTCGTCCGGAAGGAAAGAGTTCACCTCTCGCGACAGAATTCGGGTACTACCAACAATATCTTTCTGAACGCGCCTCATTCTGGGAACGTCAATCACTCATCAAAGCGCGCGTCATCGCGGGGGACAAGGTTTTTGGCGCGGATATTTCGCATCACCTGAGGAGAATCGTTTTCGAAGCTCCCTTGCCGAAAAACTGGCGCAAAGATGTCCTTGCCATGAGGCAGAGGATGGTACGGGAACACGGAAGAAAGGACAAGTCTGTCAATCTGAAGGCTGGGGAAGGAGGGCTGGCGGACCTCGAGTTTCTCGTGCAATCAGTGCAACTTCGAAATGCGAGTGAAAATCCTCGCCTCGGTTCTGCAAACACATTTGAAGCAATAGCAGAAATCAGGCAGGAAGGGTTTCTGAGAAACGGTCAGATAACCAAACTCGAAAAGAACCTCGAGTTCTTCCGTCGATTGGAAGCGTCCGTCAGGATGAATGCAGAGAAGACAGATTTCCGTCTTCCGCCGGAGGACTCTCGTTTGCGAGCTGTTGCTGCCGCCCTGGGTGCGGCGTCACCGGCAGCGTTGCTCAGGGTGGTCAACAAAATGCGTCGAGAGAATCACACGATGTTTACCAACGTCCTGAGAGAACAACTCAAATGAAACGCCAGGCCTTTTCCTTCGTTTCGCGGCATGGGTTCCTTTCATCAGGCGTCAGTCTGATCTGCTTCGTCGTCTATCTCTTCACAATGTGCCGGACCGTTTCCTTCATCGATGCGGGGGAGCTGGCATCCGTTGCAGGCATCCTGGGAATTGCGCATCCGACGGGTTACCCTCTGTTCACCCTCCTTGCACACTGTTTCCTCTGGATCCCAATCCCTGCCGAAGAAATTTTGAGACTCAACATTTTCTCTTCCGCCATCGTCGCCCTCGGCGTTGGAGCGTTCTATCATGTTCTCGTGGCTTTGCAGCGATATGTGCTGGCGATGAGGCGAAAGGGGAGTGAGAAAGAACGGGAGGAAGGAATCGAGTTACGAATTGCGGCCGCCGTCAGTGCTCTCATCTTCGGATTCAGCACAACGGTTTGGTCTCAATCTGTTGCGATCGAAGTGTATGGACTTCATATCCTCATCATTCTTCTTACTCTGTACACGTTCTTCGAAGGACTGAGGTTGGATGCAAAAGGCGCCTTGTGCATCCCATCTCAATTGGTCGCTTCTGCGTTCTTGCTCGGCTTGAGCTTTGCAAATCACATGACGACCATCCTCATCGTCCCAGCCCTGATCTTTCTGTATCTCAAGAGTTATGGATTCAATCGACCTACGTTGCTCCGGACTGCAAGGCTCTCTTTGTTTTTCGCCCTTGGGGTGAGTCTGTATCTTTACCTTCCTCTTAGAGCCAGACTTCAGCCTCCGATGAATTGGGGATACCCGGCAGAATTGGAACGACTGTTCTGGCATGTCTCGGGCAAACAATACCGAAGTTGGATGTTCTCGAGCTTCGATAGCGCGGAAAAGCAAATCAAGTATTTCTTCGACCACTTCCACGTTGAATTCAATTGGCTGATTATCGCGGTGCTGGTGTTCGGTGCCTGGCGATGCTTCAAGTCGGACAAACGAGTGTTTTGGTTTCTTGTCATAGGATTTGTTTCTTGTCTTTTCTATTCGGTGAACTACGACATTCATGACATCGATTCATATTTTCTTTTGGCCTATATCGTCTCCGGGATCTTCGTCTTCTTCGGTGTTTCTGCGATGGTGGGTTCTACCCGGCGCTACACCGCACAATTGCCATTCGCCGTCGCAGCCCTGGCAACGCTCCTCCTGCCGGCGCTACAGGTGTTCCTCAATCATTCAGAAGTGGACGAGTCAGATAATTCTCTCGTTGCCGACTACACGCACAATGTTCTGGCAGGAATTGAACCAAATGCAGTAATCTTGACCTACCAGTGGGACTATTTCGTTGCTCCGGTTCAGTACTATCAGCTTGTCCGCAAGGAAAGGCCCGATGTTGTCGTAATTGACAAAGAACTCCTGAGGAGATCGTGGTATTTCATTCAGCTCAAGAGTCGGTTTCCGTGGCTTATGGAGAGGTCGCAGCAAAAGGTCGAGGCTTTTCTTGCAGAACTCTACAAATTTGAGCATGATCTGCCCTATGATCCCGGTCAGATTGAAAGTCGATATGTCGACATGGTCAATGAGCTGATTGACCGTTCACTTGAAGATAGACCGGTCTACGTGGGTCCCGAAATTGAGCCTGAATTCGGCAGAATGTGTCANNATTATCATCCTGCCAGCATACAAACTCGTCTGACGCGTGGGCTGCGAGGGTTGTATTCACAGATGCTGACTTCCACGGGTGCCTATTTTCTCTCCCAAAAACGCCTCTCGGACGCTGATTATTGTGTTGGAAAAGCCCTTTCCGTCGATCCCTCTTATGTGCCCGCGAAAACTCTTAAGCATGAGATCATACTTGCTGGAATCGGATCCCGTCGATGATCGAGCCGGACGCATAAAAGCGCGTTTTTCGCGCTCTTTCTCGTTGACTCTCAAGCAATATTTGTTAAATTAGAAGGCTCAAGTTGCACGCGTTTCCCCTTTTTTCATTGGGCTGTGGTCGCTTTTCTTTATGAAGGATTGTAAAAGGCGAACCAGAGTCGGGGGAATGATTGTATGCTGGCGTAGCTCAGTTGGTAGAGCAGCTGACTTGTAATCAGCAGGTCGACGGTCCGAATCCGCCCGCCAGCTCTTTGAAGCGCTTTCGTATGCTTCTTTTTTTCTTTGCTCGCTCAGCGCGAGCTCAGGAGAGCGGGCAGGTAGCGAAGTGGTTAAACGCATCAGACTGTAAATCTGACGGCATACGCCTTCGGAGGTTCGAATCCTTCCCTGCCCACGAAATCATTTTCGATTTCTGATTTATGATTTCCGATTTGAAAAAGAGATTTCTATCGCTCAATCGTCAATCAGAAATTGGAGACCGGAAATAGCATCGCGGGAGTAACTCAGTTGGTAGAGTCACAGCCTTCCAAGCTGTTGGTCGCGGGTTCGAGTCCCGTCTCCCGCTCGACTCAAAACTTCTGAGTTCGAAATTGGGAATTCGATATGAGAAATTCTCTCGGGCGAACATCCAATATCGAATGACGAATATCGAATCATGAAATTGGGTGTTCGCTTGCGTAGCTCAGTCGGTAGAGCACTTCCTTGGTAAGGAAGAGGTCATCGGTTCAATCCCGATCGCAAGCTCAGATCATAACCGAAACCAGTTTGTCCATAAGCGGAGTAGAACGTCGTGAGAGACATCATCACTTTGGAATGCTCGACCTGCAAGCGTCGTAATTACAGCGCAACGAAAAACAAGAAGAAACAAACCGGGAGGGTTGAGTACAAGAAGTACTGTCCCTGGTGCAATAAACGTACACCGCACAAAGAGACGAAGTGAAGAAGTCCGGTTGGTGTGATCCTCCATGTTGTGCTGAGAGGATCGGAGTGCCTTCCTGGAGAGAATTCCTACGTCAGTAGCTCAATTGGCAGAGCAGCGGTCTCCAAAACCGCAGGTTGGGGGTTCGACTCCCTCCTGACGTGCAACCGTACAACAGACCGTTTGCAAAATGTGCACTTGCTGAATGTGAAGGCCCATGAAAGAAAAAATAGTAAACTTCTTTAACGATGTTGTAAAAGAGATGGGGAAGGTCACGTGGCCCACGCGGGAAGAACTCGCTGAGTCCACGAAGATCGTCATCATCGTCTGTGTCCTCATCTCCGTCTTCACCTGGGGTGTCGATACCCTGTTGGCCGCAGCGCTCAAGGCCATTCTTTCAATCTGAGGAAAGGCATAGAGTTGAACAAGCGCTGGTACGTAGTGCGAACATATTCAGGGCATGAGGCAAAGGTCAAGGCCTATCTCGAGTCTGAAGTCGCTCGTTTGAATTTGAGCGAACGGCTCTCCAGCGTCATGATTCCGTCCGAAAAGGTCATTGAAGTGAAGGACGGCAAGAAGAAGGCCAAAGTGAAGAACTTCTTCCCGGGCTATGTGCTGGTGGAGGCCGTCCTCGACAAGGAGACAGTTCACCTTATCTTGGAAGCTCCATCCGTACTAGGATTCGTTCCGGACAAGAACAATCCTGCGCCGTTACAGCCGGATGAAGTGAGGCGATTGATCGGAAAGATGGAGCAGAGGGAAGATGTCGAGATGGTGGAGATCCCATTCAGGATGGGAGACCCGGTCAAGGTGGTCGAAGGACCCTTCAATAATTTCTCAGGCTTCGTTCAGGAAGTGAATCCCGAGAAACTGAAGGTGAAGGTCATGGTAAGCATCTTCGGTCGGAAGACCCCCGTGGAGTTGGATTTTGTTCAAGTGGAACTCGAAAAGTAGATTTTGATTTCGTAGCTCGTTCTATATTTTAAAGAGAAGAGAGGTAGATCGTTTATGGCGAAAAAAGTAACAGGTTTTATCAAGTTGCAGATTCCCGCAGGTCAGGCGAATCCAGCACCCCCGGTTGGTCCGGCTCTTGGCCAAAAGGGCGTCAACATTATGGAGTTCTGCAAGCAGTTCAATGCACGAACCAAGGACCAGCAGGGCCTCATTATCCCTGTCATCATCACCGTCTATAGCGACAAGTCTTTCACGTTCATCACAAAGACTCCACCGGCTGCGATTCTTCTCTTGAAAGCGGCGAAAATCGAAAAAGGCTCCGGCGAGCCCAATCGGAACAAGGTAGGCAAAGTGACGTCGAAGCAGGTTCGCGAAATCGCGGAGTCAAAGATGGTCGACCTGAATGCAGCCTCAGTCGAAGCTGCGATGAGAATGGTCGCTGGAACTGCTCGTAGCATGGGCATCACGGTAGAAGACTAATTGAGACGCGTACGGAAAGTGAGATTCATTGTATGAAAAAGCGAAGCAAACGCTTCACAGCAGTAGCCAAAAAAGTTGAAAAGAAAAGCTACACAATCGTCGACGCCGTCGCGATGGTGAAAGAAACCGCCTCGGCAAAGTTCGCGGAAGGCATCGACATTGCCGTTCGCCTTGGTGTCGATCCGAAGAAGGCCGACCAGGCTCTTCGCGGTACGGTCGCGCTCCCTCACGGCATCGGAAAAGCGGTCCGAGTGCTCGTCGTGGCGAAGCCCCCCAAAGATGATGAAGCCAGAGAAGCAGGGGCCGATCACGTTGGATTCCAGGAATACCTGGAGAAGATTCAGCAGGGATGGGCCGATGTGGATGTCATCATCGCGACGCCGGATGTGATGGGCGATCTCGGAAAGCTCGGCAGGATTCTTGGTCCCCGTGGACTCATGCCAAACCCGAAGAGCGGCACCGTTACGGCGGATGTTGGCAAAGCCGTGAAAGAAGTCAAGGCAGGAAAGATTGAATTCCGCGTTGACAAGGCCGGCATCGTGCATGCCACCGTCGGCAAAGCAACGTTCGAGAAGGAAAAGCTGGTGGAAAATATCCAGTCATTTCTTTCGACCATCGTTCGCCTGAAGCCTTCTACGGCGAAGGGAACGTATATCAAGAGCATAGCGATTTCGACAACGATGGGACCGGGTGTCCACATCGACCGCGGTGAAGTCGCCGGCCATTAACAAAGAACTTACGCACTCCATCATAAAGACTGAAGTCCGGTGCCCGAGTGATCGGGGCTTCTCATCGGTCTTCAAGGGCCAGAGCAGTAGCTGGCCTGCACACTGTAATCATGGAAGTCATCTGGAAGGTATCACATGAACCGATCGGACAAAGAAGCGATCGTAGCGGAAGTCGCTGACAAGGTAGCGCGTGCGACTGCTATGTACTTTGCCGACTTTACCGGACTGACCGTCGGAGAAGCATCTGAACTCCGTCGCGAATTCCGAAAAGCTGGCATCGAGTACACGGTAGTTAAGAATACGCTCGCGAAAAAAGCCCTGGAGCAGGTGACCGGATATGATCGCGTATATGAAAAGCTGGTTGGGCCGACTGGTATCGCATTCAGTTACGATGACGCAGTTGCACCGGCGAAGATCATCAAGAAGTTCAGCGAGAAATCAGGCAAACTGAAGTTGAAAGTTGCCGTTCTCGAAAAGCAGGTCTTCGACGGCTCAAAACTGGACGAGCTCTCAAAGCTTCCTTCACGCGCAGAATTGATGTCGGGAGTCCTGGGAAGCATTCAGGCACCGATCTCCGGAATTGTCGGAGCGATTGGCGCTCTTGCACGTGATCTCGTCAACGTGATCGATGCGATCGAGAAAAAGAAAGCGGCGTAACCACACCAAAGTTTGAACATACTTTAATCAAGGAGAAACACCATGTCAGCAGTAACAGAAATCGTTGAGAAAATTGAAAAGCTCACGCTGCTTGAGGCGTCAGAGCTGAAGAAGGCGCTCGAAGAGAAGTTCGGCGTCACGGCCTCGGCCCCGATGATGATGGC
>PMZI01000024.1:9316-10209 GCA_003170475.1 Ignavibacteriota bacterium
AAGTTGAAAAAGGAAATCGAAGAAGCCGGTGGACAAGTCGAGCTGAAGTAACAGCTGTCTCACTCTTTTTCGAACTTTCCTTTTCCGACGTTGTTGACAAAAAGCACGAAACATCTGACGAGCACTTAAGGACTTAAAGCCGATGGTTCCCCCGCTTTCGGGTGGGTGTGAGCCATCGGCTTGAGTTATCTTTGGAGAGCAGCCTCCCGCGGCCCCGGGATGATTGCCCTAACCGCCGAACAATTGCAGAGTTGTAAGAACTTGAGGGCCCCCGTAGAGCGGTTCATTCATCTATCTCAGAAGGAGTGGTTGAATTGAAAAACCAATCCAATGGCACGAACAGTCGAATTTCTTTCGGCCGTATCCCATCGGTAATTGAAACCCCAGACTTGCTGAACGTCCAGACAGATTCCTTCCACAGGTTTCTGCAGGCGGATGTCCCGCCGCATCGGCGGAAGAAGTTTGGTCTGCAGCAGGTCTTCGAAATGAATTTTCCAATCACCGACGCCCGCGAAAACTTCTTGCTGGAGTTTGCGGAGTACTATGTGGAGAAACCGAAGTACTCGGTGGTTGAATGTCAGGAACGGGGACTCACCTTTTCCGTTCCGCTGAAAGCGAAGTTGCGCCTCTCCTCGAAGAGGGAAGGAAGCCAGGAATTCACCGATACCGTTGAACAGGAAGTGTACCTGGGCAACCTCCCCGCGATGACGATGCGGGGAACGTTCATCATCAACGGCGCGGAACGCGTTGTCGTNNAACGGGACGTTGATGTATTCTGCCCGCATCATCCCCTTCCGCGGGTCGTGGGTTGAATTCTCCACGGACATCAACAACGTGATGTATGCCTACATCGATCGCAAGAAGAAATTCCCGGTGACGACGCTCTTGCGCGC
>PMZI01000024.1:10241-11396 GCA_003170475.1 Ignavibacteriota bacterium
TTCGACAAGAAGACAGGCGAAATCTTCATCAACAAAGACGCAAAGCTGACGGAAGATCACATTAAGCAGATCAAGAAGTCGGAGATCAAGAAGATCCGCATGCTGAAGTCGGAAGCCACAGACGGCTCTGTCATTGCGAATACGATTCTTCGCGACGTTGCACGCTCCGAGGAAGATGCTCTGGAGACCATCTACTCGCAGCTTCGTTCCGGCGAGGCGCCGGATCTTGACACGGCAAAGAACCTGATCGACCGATTGTTCTTCAACCCGAAACGCTATGACCTTGGTGATGTCGGCCGGCATCGTATGAATGCGAAGCTGGGACTGAGCATCAAAGAGGATGTGACAACGCTGACCCGCGAAGATATCGTGGCCATCGTGAAGTACCTGATCGCTCTGCAGCAAGGCAAGAAGAACGTAGACGATATCGATCACCTCGGCAATCGGCGTGTCCGAACCGTCGGCGAGCAGTTAGCGCAGCAATTCAACGTTGGTCTCTCACGCATGACGCGAACGATTCGTGAGCGTATGAACCTTCGCGACAGTGAGACGATTACGCCCCAGGACCTCGTGAATGCGCGAACGATCACCAGTGTCATCAATGCGTTCTTCGGGACGAATCAGCTGTCGCAGTTCATGGATCAAACAAATCCGCTCGCAGAAATGACGCATAAACGTCGTGTTTCTGCCCTTGGACCCGGTGGCTTGACGCGTGAGCGCGCAGGCTTCGAAGTCCGCGACGTGCACTATACGCATTACGGCCGGTTGTGTCCGATCGAGACGCCGGAAGGCCCGAACATCGGATTGATTTCGTCGTTGTGCATCCACGCCCGGATCAACGATTTCGGATTTATTGAAACTCCGTACCGCAAGGTAAAAGGCGGCAAGGTCACCGAGGAGATCGATTTCCTCGCAGCGGAAAAAGAGGATGAGGTGACGATTGCTCAGGCGAACGCGCCGTTGGATGAACGCGGACGCTTCAAGGAAGACAGAGTCAAGTCACGCTTCCAGAGTGATTATCCTCTGGCCGAACCCGACAAAATCCAGTACATGGACGTTGCGCCGAACCAGATTGTCAGCGCCGCGGCTGCATTGATTCCGTTCCTCGAGCACGACGACGCAAACCGCGCTCTGATGGGTTCGAACATGCAACGC
>PMZI01000022.1 GCA_003170475.1 Ignavibacteriota bacterium
ATATTAATGTCAAGAGCAAAGGAGAAAAATAGTATGAGCACATCCAGCGTATCACTACAGAAGATCGTCGTAGAGGCGGTCAAAGAGAAACACATGAGCTTAAACGAGATTGCGAACATCTCGGGGCTCAGCATCACCACAGTAATCCGGATCTACAACGGCGAGACCAATACCCTGCACATGAAGACGGTTCGCCACCTTGCCGAAGCCTTGGGGTATGTAGTCAGTCAGGAAGGCGGCAGAGGATTCAGGCTGGAAGAGCGAAGCGAGAACCAGCAGCGGAGAAGCCTCACCACGGCTCAGAAGGAGCGCATTATCGAGGTTGTGACCAAGGCACTCAGAGCCGAACTCAACAAGCTTTGACATTGCCACGTTGCCAAAACCCTATGAGTAGCTGGCAATGGCGAAGTCTATGTCAGATGGTCTACCAGTTAACAACCGCGCTTGGTTCACGCTGTTGCGAAGACCGATTCGAGTTTTTCGTTAATGCATCCCGCTACTGTACGAACGGACATGAGCTTACGCGGATATAAGGTTCGACATCGACACTTTGCCAAACTCCTACAGATTGCATGGCAATGGCAAAACTTCATGGCAAACCTTCCTAGAATACTCCCGAGGTTTGCCTTTGCCACCGCTACCTATAGGGAAATGGCAATGGCGAAGTGGCAAAGGGTCATGAAAGTATCCCCGAACAAACCCGAAGGGTAGCGGCGATCATAGAAAAGGCGCGGATGACAGTCCACCCGCGCCTCATGTCCTTTTGCTTACCAGGGGCTATGCGTTTACTTCAACAACACCATTCTCTGGATAAAGGACTTTCCGTCCACCTCAAGTCTGCAGATGTAAACTCCGCTCGGCAAGCTCGAACCATCGAACTTCACTTGGTGAGCGCCCGCCGTCAGTGGTCCATCCAAAAGCATTGCCACCTCTTTGCCCAATATGTCAAAGACCCGGAGCCTAACCTGCCCCTCAGCTGGCATGCTGAATCGGATTACGGTAGCTGGATTGAAAGGATTTGGATAACTTAAGAATTCGACCGCATCCTTTTTCGATGCCAATACCGTCGCCGCAGAATTTGAGTTGATCACCGATCTCGATTCAGCGCTCATGGTGCTCGATGCAAATTTTGAGAGGGGGCTCGATGGGAAGCTCGCCACCAAAGCTGTGAACATCTCATTCGCGCGTTTGGGATCATTCAGGTAATTCTTGCAGATCAGACCTTTTTCGTATAGCATTTCTGCAATCAGATCCCTATCGGCAGTTGACGAAGAAGAGATCGTGTCGGCGAGCTTTATCGCCTGTTCGAATTGTTTGTCGTCGACGTAATTCCAGATCAAAAACCTCTGAAGATATGGCTCAACGATCTTGAGAGTCCCGGCTTGAAGAGTAGCGCGGACGTATGCAGTCAGATCTGCTTTATTCCCAAGATCTTTGTAAAGGTGACCAATTTTCGACAAGGCTGCAATGATGATGCTCTTGTCGAAACCTGGCTTCACGAGATTCTTGTACGCATCAAGCAACGCTGTGTATTCCGGCACATAGTTCTGAGTGGAGTACGTGCCAGATGCTTTATCCGTGTTTGTCTTCCAGAGCAATGCCAGGTATTGTCCATTGAGGTCGTCGAAATATGAAGCTCCTTCGGTCGCCTCAAACAAATCATCCTCAAGTCCACACATTGGGCCACATGTGTTATTAATGCCGGTTATGAAGACATTTCCGTAGACAGCGCCCGGAAGCGCGCGACTATAGGTATTGCTGATGGCGTATGCGTAACCGCCGCCCGTCGCACTGATATCATAGCCATTCCCGCAGAAAATGTTTCCGGTGCCGACATTGTAAGAAGCATTATTGACGAGCATCACGCCGCAATCGCCGTTAGAAATCGAGCAGGAAAATATGTTTCCGGTGCCACCGTAGGAGTAGACTCCTTGAGAAGCGCCGATGTTTGATGCGGACATCGACCCTATCGCACTGTTGGTGCCAGCATAGTCAGCCACCATGGATGTTCCCGTTACTGCGACCCCGCTTACATTTGTGTTGGAGCTGTTGCTGATGTAGAGGTAGCCGCTCATGGTCAGCCCTGAAATGAAAATGTAACTTGAGTTCGTGACCGAGACTGACCCGCTGAGTGTAGTGCTTCCTTGTCCTTGTCCAGTCAATGTGATATTGGATTTGCTGCTGAAGCTAGGACTTTCACTGTATGCTTGTGCCCGCAACTGTACGGTTTGACCCGACGATGCCGCATTGATCGCCGGCTGAATGGAAGAGAAAAACCCGCCATTGGATCCCTGAAGCACTACACCGTTTATTGTTGCTCCAACATTGACCGTTACAACTCCTCCTCCTGTGGTTACAATTTGATACCCGTTGAGATTGACAGTTGCACCACTTATTACCGTGAGCGAAACGCCGGACGGTAGAGTGGTGTTGCTACTGATGCTACTGGTTCCTGATGTGATAGAGATTGTCTGTCCATTGATGGCGGCTGAATTAGCCGAAGCAATTGTCGGATAGACATCAGGAACGTAGAGATTTCTCACTGCGCCGTTGGCGTTCAAGCGACCATAACCATATTGATTTGTGAAATTCTGTCCATTCATGCCGGCCACTTTGGTGGCAGAGTTTTGAAGAGTCGTCCTGATCTGAGAAGGGGTTAGCGAAGGCTCAACCGAGAGGATGAGGGCCACTGTTCCAGTCACCTGCGGGGCAGCCATTGAGGTACCCGCAAGATAGCCGTAATTCTGTGCGCAATCAGTGCCATTTTGTAAGTTAAACGAATAATTCGGTTCCGTAGAAAAAATATTCCGGCCGAGATTGTTTGTTCCATTATAGCGCTGGACGCTGCCGTCCTGATAGACGCCCCACCCTCCAGGTGATGAAACGTTTATTTGCGAGCCTGCATTGGAGTACGATGCGACAACATCGTTTTGGTCAGTTGCCGACACAGCAATGACATTTGAATATGAAGATGAATATGCGGCCGGATACAGAACCGATCCACCGTAATCATTTCCGGCAGAAGCAACAATTGTTACACCGTAGGTGTTTGCATAGCTCACAGCACTTTCTTCGACAGAGGATGGAGAGCTACCTCCTCCACTATAATTAATAACCATTACATAGCCTGAGTGGTTGCGCACATAGTCGACAGCGTAGTGGACTCCATTGTAGAAGTATTGTGGAGTACCGCTTCCATTGGCATCGAAAACTTGCACAACCAGCACTTTGCAGTTCCCGGCGATACCGGCTATCCCCGTGCCATTATTTGTCTCTGCTGCCGCAATCCCAGCAACGTGAGTGCCATGCCCGTAATTATCCGTGACTGAGCTATCAGTTTCGTTCGTTTTATCCGCACCCAAGATTATCCTGTTCGTATTGTTAAGATCCGGATNNCCGGATGAGAGAGCGATCCATTCTGCAACGGGATTCCTGTATCGAGAATTCCGACGATAACGTTTGAGCTGCCCATCGTAAGATTCCAGGCATCAACAGCATCTATATCAGCCCCGGATGCTCCTCCAGGAGGCACTTGCCCATTGTTCTTCAATGCCCATTGATATGCATAGGTCGCAGGGCTTGTGCCATTGAAATACGGGTCGTTAGGAAGTACGTGAACTCGAGTCAAGAAATTCGGTTCTGCAAATTCTACTAACGAAGATTTCTTCAGTTCCGAGACCAGGGTCATGACATCTGTCGCATCCGGTCCTTCAATCCATCCCCACCCGAATTCGTCAAAGTCCTGTTTGATCCGCAAATGAAATTGATTGAAGATTTGTGTGAACTGTGTAGTTGTTGCTCCGATTCGTAATTTAACTGCGACCTCACCGGCAATGTATTTTGTTGCTTTGCCATTCCAAATACCGGACTCTACTGTTTTTCCTCCGACTTTTTCCTGCGCAAAGGCTCCTATCGAAATCAGAAATATGAAGAACATAGCGAAGAAACGAATCTTGCTTACTTTGGTGTTCATGGTGTTTTTCCTTCATTTTTTATGTTGATATGTACCTTCTATCACAAAAATGAAAGGCGCCCTCGAAGCTATAGAACTCCTCTTGCAGAACGATTCCTTGCGACGGACTTTCTGCTTGAGGTGCATCGGGGCGCCTATCTATTTTTCCCTAGCGTTGAGAGCGCTCTTCAGTCCTCACTTTGCCTTTGTCTTGGCATTTGTCTCGCTTCCGTTCATTCAAACTTAAGTCTGGATAATCCCTTTCCTCCAAAAAAAAGATACCTTCCTGCCGGCGATACTTTTAGATCTGAGTAATAGTAATCGTACACTGAGTCGATTCCAATTCTCTTCCACATCGCGGTAGAAACTTGATAATTGTAAATTCCTGCCCCGGTAGGGCCGGAAAAGACGATGAAAATATCTCCTGTTTTTTCCTGTGCAACAATTTTTGTTGCACCACCGGCATCAGGCAAGCCATAGTTGCAGGCCTGCCATGTATTTCCTCCATCCTCTGTTTTCCAGACGCCGTGGAATGGAAAAAGGTCCGTTGGATGATTATTTGCTAATCCAACATAAATTCTCTTCGAATCCTCCGGGTCTACGCAAACGTCGACTGGCAAATCAGTTTCACCCAATCCTGTTCTATTCCAATGCTCTCCTCCATCGATTGTTTTCCACAGCATTCCCCTGCCCGCTGTTCCTGCGTAAATCGTATTGCCATTATAAGAGTCAATTGCAATACTCGTAACACCATCCGACAAGCTATCACCAATCCAAGTCCAACTTTCTGCTCCGTTAGAGCTCTTATACAGCCCTCCTCCGAAAGGTCCACCAGTTCCCGCATACAATATGTTTGAATTAAGTGGATCCATCTCAAGGGCCAATACATGGTGTTCCCAATCCAACCTCATTCCATTGTCTTTTTGTTGCCATGTCTTTCCATTATCGGGACTTTTCATGATACCCCATGGTGAGGCATAAACTGTTTGTGGACTATTAGGGTCAATCACAATTGCCGAATATTTTGCACCTGTATCAACAATGAGTGTGTCCCAATTCTTTCCACCATCTACACTCCTAAATAGTCTTCCGGGCTTACCTCCACTAAAGTCCGACATACTCCCCGTGAAAATAGTGTTTGGATTTACCGCGTTTAATGCGACCGCCGTAATCGTCTCATTCCCCAGTCCGAGATATGCCCAGCTGGTGTCAGCAGTTCCTATTGGCCCGGTTCCTTTGTCCCCGCAACTTTGAAATCCAATCGCCGCGGCTGCAAGAAACATCATCAAATTCCCAAGGCATTTCATGATTCTTCTGTCCCCTACTTATTGGTCTCAACCCCACCATTTGAAAAGTTAAGATATCAAGAACGTTGCAAGAGAATCCTCATTTCGAACTTTGCTGTCTCAAAGCCCGAAACGGCGATCCTCATTTCGTTGCAGCACAGCATCCTTCCCGCCATATGCAGCCAACCTATATCGGTCATTCTCGGGTCTAAGAGGAGAACACTCCATGCGCATCAACTCATTCCGTTCAATGTTCATTTTGCTTGACTTCCTTTGTCGTTGTCACTTGTGCATCAAGCTCGTTTCCGCTGCTATCGTTGAGGTGCTGGAGTGTCTTCAAGCCCCAGGCAGATAATGCGTACATACCCCGGCTTGTGCGCACCAATTGAGGTTCGCGACGAAGATACGAGATCAGGTTGGCCTGAGTCCCCAGGCCGGGAACTGGAATTCCCCGCGTCCGGAGCATTCTCATCAGCTCAGAGATGTGGACCGGTCGCCCGGAACTTGTCAGCTCTTCAATGACCGCATCAACCAACTGACGCCCCATATTTCCAGTTGACCTCTTCTCTCCCGGGAGGGATTTGCGAACCGCGCCGCTCTTCTGCCCGGAATCAGGAGATTGAATGCCCCGCAATTCAAGCAGTTTGACGAGAAGACGCTCTTCCTTTCGGGCGGCTGT
>PMZI01000018.1 GCA_003170475.1 Ignavibacteriota bacterium
CCCGTAGGAGTCTGGACCGTATCTCAGTTCCAGTGTGGCTGATCATCCTCTCAGACCAGCTACCCATCGTAGGCTTGGTGGGCCGTTACCTCACCAACTACCTAATGGGACGCAGGCCCATCTTTAGGCACCCTTGCGGGCTTTTAACAACTGTCACCATGCGGTGCCGCTGCATAATCGAGTATTAGCCCCGATTTCTCGGAGTTATCCTCGTCCTAAAGGCAGGTTGCCTACGTGTTACTCACCCTTGCGCCGGTTTACTCAGGATATTGCTACCCCTTTCTCCCAAGACTTGCATGTGTTAGGCACGCCGCCAGCGTTCGTCCTGAGCCAGGATCAAACTCTCCATTGTAGTTTTACCTTCAACTTCAAGTTTGAACTCTGGCATCGTTGTATCATTTATCATCGATACAATTGCCAGGTTACAAAACCCTGTTCAATTGACTCGAGGCATACACACACTTTTCAAAGAACATTCGCCCCATCGATTCGGACTAAGCCTGACGATAAAAATGCCCATGTTCAATGGGCATTTAGGGACTTCACAATCAAAGAAACCAGGCGATTTTCACCGCCCTCCCGTTCTTACGGGGCATGCAATATACCAACGTCTAAGTGGAAAGTCAACAGGTATTTTCATTTTGTTTTGGTTTTTTTGCGAGGTGCCCCCGGTGGTACTCCATGCTTCACTGAGAGCTGCGCTTTGGATATTTGTTGTTTTTCGTATAAAATCGACACTTTTCTCCATGTGCCGCGACAGTCTACCATAACCTATTTGATATTCAAAATGATTTGGTCTATTTTCTCCAGCCCCAGTAACCAAAGGAGAACATGTATGATCATCTTTTATGCATTCCTCATAGTCGTCATCCTGCTCGTCGGCTGGATGGTAGCAAAATACAATTCGTTCATCACCCTGCGCAACCAGGTCACCAACGGATGGAAACAAATCGATGTCCAGCTCAAGCGACGCCATGATTTGATTCCAAATCTTGTCAGCACAGTCAAAGGACAAATGCAGTTCGAGCAAGAGACGCTCGAGAAAGTGATCCAGGCGCGCAACGCCGCCATCTCCGCGAAGGGTGTTGCAGACTCTGCCGCGAAGGAAGATGTGCTGAGTTCAACATTGACGAAGTTGTTCGCCCTCGTGGAAAACTATCCGACTCTCAAATCCAACGAGAACGTAAAGCAACTTCAGGAAGAACTTACGAGCACGGAAAACAAGATTTCGTTTGCACGGCAATTTTATAATGATATCGCGACGAAATTCAACACCGCTCAGCAGGTTTTTCCGGCGAACTTCATCGCTTCGATGTTCAACTTCAAACCGGCCGAACTCTTTGAAATCCAGTCAGCGGCCGAACGCGAAGTGCCGACTGTTGATCTCTCGTTGAAGAAATAGGAGTCGGCATGGTGGTTCCTTCCAGAAACATCTACGAGCAGCAAAATCACAACAAGCGGATGACGTGGGTCATCATTTTTAGCTTTATCCTCTTTCTCGCATTTCTTGGTTTTGGTTTTGACTACTTCTATCTTGGTCTCTTTGAGAACAATTTTTCTCTGCCGATCGGAACAATCATCGCCGTGGTGATCGGAACCATCATGGCTGTCAGCAGTCTGGAATCGGGTGCGACATCTGTTCTCCAATCTACCGGAGCAGAGCCGGCCGATCCGAACAATCCTGCCCACCAGCAACTCATTAATGTAGTCGAAGAGATGTCCATCGCATCGGGAATGCCGAAGCCGCAGGTCTTTGTCGTTCCCGATCCGGATCCCAATGCTTTCGCGACAGGCAAAGACCCGGCGCACAGCTACATCGCTGTCACACAGGGACTTCTAGACACGTTGAATCGCGATGAACTTCAGGGCGTGATCGCGCACGAGATGAGTCATGTGCGAAACTACGATATCCGCCTCATGACCGTTGTGGCGGCCTTCGTCGGCGCCATCGTTCTGCTCTCTGATTCGGGTCGCGGAGGAGCGCGCTTCGGAGGACTTTCGGGACGCGGTAGCAGATCGCGAAGCAGCGGATTGGGTGGAATCTTTCTCATTCTGTGGCTGATCGGTATCGTGCTTGCCCCACTGATTGCTCAGGTGATGGCAATGATGGTCTCGCGTCGAAGGGAGTATCTGGCCGATGCGTCGGGGGCCGAACTGACACGCAATCCTCTGGGGTTGGCCAGTGCGCTGGAGAAGCTCGACAAAGCTTCCGCTCCCACGGAGTCCATCAAGCGTGGCTCGGCTCATTTGTGTATTGTGGATCCGCTGGGAAGGAGCATCAATACAAAGGAAGGTTTTGCTGCGGAGCTCTTCGGGACACACCCACCCATCGAGAAACGCGTCCTCGCGCTCGATGCAATGGCATATCAATACAAGACTGCTACGACTTCTGCTTGAGTATTTCTCTTCTGACCTGTTTCTCCAATCTCAAATGTTCCTCCGCTGAAATGTGGAACTGCTCTCGAAGCTGATCCAGCTTCTCTGAATCCTGGGGGGTGATCACCCCACTCTTCCAGCCGTCAACAATTGCCTGGAGGTAGATTCCAAGCTGCACTTCCTGCTGCATAGCTTCATGATCGGCTTGCGTCACTCCAAGAACTTTTCGAAGCATTGCCACAAACGTCTTTTCTTCTTCCGCGCTGAGTTTTCCACCGCTGGCCGTTGCCTTGAGAATCTCCGTGTAGACGTGTTGAGATTCATTGGTTGCTGCGGATTTCCCTTCGGATTTTTTTGCCTCTTCAGCTTTTTTCGATTCTTCCGATGCTTTCTTCTGTTCTTCTTCTGCCTTTTTTCGCTCTTCTTCAGCTTTCTTACGATCTTCTTCAGCTTTCTTACGATCCTCCTCGGCTTTCTTGCGCGCTTCCTCTGCTTTCCTTTTCGCCTCTTCCTGTATCCTCTTCTCTTCCTCCAGACGTTTCTTCTCTTCCTCCTGGCGTTTCTTCTCCGCCTCTTCCCGCTTCCGACGTTCTGCCTCTTCTGCCTGACGCCGGGCTTCTTCTTCCGCCTTCTTCTTTGCCAGGAGCTCCGCCTGTCGCTGAGCTTCCTCGACCGCTTTCTTCCGTTCGTTCTCTTCCCGAACGCGTGCAGCTTCCTCGGCTTTCTTCTTCGCTTCCTGCTCCGCCTTCTTCATGGCCTCTTCTTCGGCTTTCCTGCGGGCTTCCTCTTCAGCGCGGCGTTTCACTTCCTCAGCCTGCCGTTTTGCCTCTTCTTCGGCGCGGCGCTTTGCTTCTTCCGCCTGACGCTTTGCCTCTACCTCGAGCCGCTTCGATTCCTGCTCCTGCCGCTTTGTTTCTTCATCTGCACGGCGCATTGCTTCTTCCTCTGCCCGCTTCGCTTCCTCTTCGGCCTTCTTCTTCGCCTGGACCTCGGCATCGAGGCGCGCCTGTTCCTCGTCCGCCTTCTTCTTTGCCTCAGCATCGAGACGCATTTGTTCGTCGTCAGACTTTTGAGGCTCCGCTACTCTTTTCTTTTGCTCGAGGATTTTCCGCTTGAGCTCGTCTACTTTTCGTCGTTGTTCCTCAATGTCGGTCATGGCATCTGTCTATTAGATAGATGGGAAGAATGCTGTTTCGTGGCTTGTCCCCTCTGGAAGGCATATTTCGGTGCAACCATGCAAGCAGGCTCAACTTCCCGGAGAGGCCGCCTGCTGAACGGCAATATATCTTTTTCTGCATGGAATGTCAACGCTCGGCCTGCGAAGCTCAATTAATGGTTGGAAAAGAGACTATTGTCATTTACCTTTGTTTGCCCATCCCAACAACCAGGAGGATCTCATGGAAGAACAAGCACCATCCGCACCCACTATCTCAGTGAGCGACATTATCGTGAATGTTTTTGCATCTCCCGCCGAGGCATATGAAGGCATTCGCACCTCGCCGACACGCGCGAGCGTGTGGGTCATTCCTCTTATTCTGACGATCGTCCTGGCGATTGGATCTATTTGGTTTTCCTTCACGAACGAGTCCATCAGAAGCCAGATTGCAGATCAGCAACGGGAACGGATGCAGGAGCAAGTACACGCCGGCAAGATCACACAGGAACGTGCCGATCAAATAGCAGACGGAATGGAAAAAGGAAGCGGCATGATGATCGCATTCGGCATCATCGGTGCGAGCATCATGATATGCATTATGTTATTTGCCGGATCCCTGTTCCTCTGGCTCGTCGGAAAGCTCGGACTGAAAGCAGACGCAGGGTACGGCAAGTACCTTGAGCTCTACGGAACCTCTTTTTGGATCGGGATCCTGGGAGGAATTGTCACCGTTCTCCTGCTGATGACATTCAATTCCATGTATGCATCTCCAAGTGCCGCGCTGGCAGTCCTCAGCAACTACAGTCCGAAGAATTCACTCCACCGACTTCTGTCCTCCCTGAACATCTTTTCCCTCTGGCAAATGGTCGTTGTAGGAATCGGTCTCAGCAAGTTCTCGGGAAAATCGATCGGTGTCGGAATCGGAACTGCGTTCGGCCTCTGGTTCGCATGGGTGTTGATCTCTGTCTTCGCTCTGGCATCGATGTTCGGAGGCTAGACCTGGGGAGCCAAGCATCCCGAAATCCGAACACCCTGCAGTCCAATGGATCTGCCGTCGCTGAGAACGGGCTTTGAGAGTATCGGATGATCGCCGTGCTCTCGATACAGAATGCGCTCGGGAAGACCGTAGGTCTCCGGAGAAGCGAGGATGAGGGGAAAGGAACCCTGGACTCCATCATGGTTTGGCTAAGGCATCCACGAAAGGCGAGGAAACAATCCTCGCCTTTCGTTTTTCGAATCGACGAAAATGCTCGATCAATTGCCGCCTCCTTTCTTGTAATTCCCGCCGTTTGTTCCTAACTTCCCTCTGCACGAAAATCCGCATATGAAAATTCTTCACGTCCTTTCGCAGTTTGAAGTTACCGGAGCTGAAGCGTATGCTGCCGCCCTCATCGATGAGCAGGTGCGCGCGGGCCATTCTGCAATCGTACTCTCGGATACACTCACCGTTCCCGTCAAGGCGATCTACGTTCCGATGCCCATCGGGAAGCGATCCTATCGTCAGCGACTGAAAAACATCGCTGCCATTGTGCGCATTGTCCGCGAACAGTCGATCGATATCATTCATGCCCACTCTCGAGCCGCCAGTTGGGTTTCGTTGATTGCCAGTCGACTGACGCACACTCCGTTGGTTTCAACGGTCCATGGACGACAACACCTCCATGCCTCCAGCAGAGCATTCAGCGTCTACGGCAAAGATGTGATTGCTGTGGCTCCGGCATTGAAAGAACACTTGGTCAGCGATCTCGGCCTCAAACCTGAAAATGTCACCGTCATTCCAAATTGCATCCCGTTTGATCCATGGCGGGCCGCGAGTCGTGCCGGCACGAAGAGAGCCAAGAATCTCATTATGTTTGTGGGACGCCTGACAGGACCAAAAGGGGATGTGGTTCGGTTCCTCATTGACAAAGTGCTTCCGATCGTCCTGCAGCGCAAACAGGTCCGATTTGAAGCCTTTGGCGGAATGATTGTTCCTCCTGATATTCCCGATCTTGTTCGTTCGCTGAATTCCCAACTCAAGAAACCGATCGCACAGCTCAAGGGTTTTCAGCAGGACATTGCGAATCACCTGGCCGAAGCAACTCTTGTGGTTGGCTCGGGCAGAGTTGTTCCGGAATCGATGGTTCTCCAGAGACCGGTCATCGCTTTTGGGGAATCAAATTATGAAGGCAGGGTCACAGCTGCGACGTTCGAGAAATCAACCGTGACAAACTTTGGCGACACAGGCATGCAGATGGCTCCGGAGGCCGAACGGGTTGCGGCTGATATTCTTTCAGTCCTGGAGGATCCTCCCTCAAAGAAGGATCTCGCCAGCCTGGCACGATTGGCTGAAAAGCGATACGATGCGCTCTCTGTTGCACGACTTGTGCACAAAGTGTATGAACGCGCGTTTGCCCGAGTTCATTCGCCTCAGTCAATACCGGTGTTGATGTACCATCGGATAACCAACGAACGGGCAGCGACTTCCTCACACGGGATCTGGGTAACGGCAGTCCAATTCCGCACTCAACTTCATTCTTTGCGCAAGAGAGGATTTGAGGCGATTACGTTTCGCGACTACGATCGATTCCTTCAGGGTCAAGGACAATTGCCTCGACGTCCGATCATCCTCACATTTGACGACGGCTACGAAGACAACTACACCATCGCATTTCCATTGCTTCGGGACTTTGGTTGTCGCGCAGTGATTTTTGCGGTGACCGACACGAAGCGGCGGACGAATTTCTGGGATCCTGATCAGCCAAGAGCGGCTCTCCTCACTCAGGAGCACATGCGGGAAATGAATCGTTTCGGCATTGAGATCGGATCCCACACTGTTACGCACCTCCGACTTCCGGACACTGCTCTTGAAGCCGTGCGCTCGGAACTCAGTAAATCCAAAGACACACTTCAGCAGATTCTCGGATCAGAAGTCATTTCCTTTGCCTACCCGTACGGGGCAGTGCAGCCCGCGATGAAGATTCTTATTGAAGAGGCGGGTTACAAATTTGCGGTCGCAGCGGACTCCGGTCCTCTTTCGTTCTCTCAAGACTTTTTAGAGATACGACGGACACAGGTCTTTCCGTGGACCACCCGATCGGGCTTTTGGAAAAAGACCCTTCCATTGTACAACCGCTACAAATCGCTCAAGAACTAGAGGCTCTCTCAAAGACGGCTGTCACTCCCGTCCCGAAGGTCCGAAGGACTCCTTCGGAGGATCCCTTCGGGAAATGCTTCTGTCGGGAGTCCAGAAGAGAGCATGATGTTCGTCCACTGCCGAAATAATCCGCGTTCTGGATTCCCCGCCTGCCCCGCGAGAACTTTAGAGGCGGGCAGGCCGCCTGAAACGTGCGGAAATGACAATCCATTCTTTGGGAGTATTTTTGAGATGGGTTCTGATCATCACGACCGATTGGAGGAAGTACAGGAGGCATGTTCCCGCGGATCAACAAGCGGGAGAATGTTGGAAGGCAACTTCGAGCCGAGAAGGCTAGCGCAGCTTTGGAGCGAATGACATGCCGATCGCAGCTGAGGTAAGGCCGTCGAATTTCGGGGTGTTCCAACCAAAGAGATTGGGAACACCGAACATCCGGTGGACCTCTACAAAACCGGAGAACGATGAGTTGACTTGGATATCCAGGCCTGCTTTCGCGTCGGGAGCGATCGTGCCGCTGAATCGGTTCGTCGAGGACCAAAAAGCGAGCGATCCGCCGAAGCTGACATACGGTCGGACCGGACCTTCGAGCATGAAAAACGTCACGTCCGATCCAAGGAAAGCAAGTCCGATGCTGAAGTTGGGTGAGCGGTAAACGTTGTCGTTTCGATAGTCCGAGAAGGGTGAGTAGTAGGGCGCGAAGTATGATTGGACGGGAACGAGTTCCCGGGTGTCAACGACGCCCGATTGACCAATCTGTATCAAAGCCCCCACGAAAAACTCGAGCGCAGGGAACGTGTGCCGATTCGGTGTGTACTGAAGCGTGATGACGGGGCCAAAACGTTCCTCGTCACCGAGGGAAAAACTGCCGTACGCGACTGACGGACCGAATTCCTGACTGCCGCGAATTCTGAATCCTCCCTGCCTGGAACCTTGATCCGTTCCATCAGCCCCTTGTGCCATCATGAGGGATGTTAGCAGAAAGCTCATTATCAAAATCGATAGCGTTTTGGGCATCTTCGTTCTCCTCCTCGTGAGGCCATTCACTGTTCATGACCGGCTTCATACTTTTTCCACTGCTCTGCGTAGAAGCGGAGTTTTGAGTCGACCAGATGATAAACCGTTCCGGGCTCAAACGAACCGTTTGTGCGCTTGTTGCCGGCCTTGCAACCCGTGAGGATCTCGACTCCTTCATCGATCGAACTCACGGCATAAATATGGAACAGTTTCTTTTTGACAGCTTCTAATACGTCTTCTCGGAGCATGAGATCGAGAACATTGGTTTTCGGTACCATCACGCCTTGACTGCCCGTCAACCCCTTTTCTTTGCAGACATCGAAAAATCCTTCGATCTTCAGATTTACGCCTCCGATCGGCTGCACCTCACCGTTCTGATTTACAGAGCCTGTGACGGCAATATCCTGGCGGAGAGGCAGGTCGGCAAGACTCGAGAGAATTGCGTAGATCTCCGTGGACGATGCGCTGTCCCCATCGACGCCGCTATACGATTGTTCGAAGGTAACACTCGCGCTCATGATGAGCGGCTTGTCCTGAGCGAATTTGCTCCGCAGGTAACCGCTGAGAATCGCAAACCCCTTATTGTGTGTCGGGCCGCTCATCTCCGACTCTCGTTCAATATTGATCACACCTGCCCGTCCAAGCGATGTCTTCGCTGTGATCCTTGCCGGTTTTCCAAAAGCATGCTCGCCAGTATCGTACACGGACAACCCGTTCACTTGTCCAACGACCGCTCCCTGTGTATCGATCATGATGACGCCGTCCGTGATCATCTCCTGCACTTTGTCTTCAACAAGCTTCACCCGGTAGATGCGTTCCTCAATAGCTTTGCGAACGTGTTTTGCCTTCACGAGCGGCGCTACATCTTCCTCCGCCCAGTAATTCGCCTCCCTGATCACATCGGCCAGAACATTGAAGCGCGTGGAGAGCTTCTTCTGAGTACCGGAGAGCCGAACTCCAAATTCCACGAGGCTTGCCATGGCCTCACGGTCGAAATGTCTCAGTTTCTCATCCTCGGTCACCATTTTGACGAAACCCAGGTACTGGCTCACTGCGCTGCTGTCACGCACCATCTCATAATCGAAATCAGCGCGGATCTTGAAGATCTTCTTGAAATCGTCGTCGCGCAGGTAGAGCAGCTGATACACCTCAGAGTCACCGATCATGATCACCTTGATGTTCAGATCGATCGCCTCGGGCTTCATACCCGTCGGCGCAAATCCATACATCGGCTCATTCGGTTGCAGCTCAGCTTTTCCCGTCCTGAGCGACCGTTTCAAATCCTGCCAGACGCCAGGTTCGAGGAGAACATCCAGGGCGTTGAGGACGAGGTAACCTCCATCTGCCTGCAGCAGTGCGCCCGGCTTGATCTGGGTGAAATCGGTCTTCCACACACCGCCCCGTTCCATGACGCGCTCGACAGTTCCGAAGATGTTCTTGAACTTTGGATTCGTTTCAATGACGATCGGGATGTGCTCCGTGTCTGAATTGTCCACGAGCAGGTTTACCTGATACTCGAGGAAATCGTCTTCTTCCTCCTCTTCTTCCTGTGCTTCGTTGGCGGGGAGAGCCGGTTGTTGATTTTTCTGAAATCGATTCAGGTTCTGCTTGATGTTCGAACGCACTTCTTCCAGGTATGACTTCACCCGCTCACTTTCGTACGTCGTCTTGAGGATTTCGATATACTCGTCGACCATCGGCATCACAAGTCGTTCTTCAACCTCTACCACCGACTGCTGAGCTTTCTTCTCGATGTTGCGGAGTTCGCGAAACACGATAGACATTTGTTTTTCGAGCACAACCTGCGTCGCCTTCAACGCTTCATATTGCTCCTTTGCGAACTCACCCTTTTGGACCAATCCATCGATTTCGTCGAGATTCGTGGCTTTTTCAGCGACCACCGGGGCGATATCGGGCCGCATCAGATTGCCCACTTGCACCTGAACCAACTCAAAACCTTTTTCTTTCACTTTCTTCTCGAAGTCAAGCAGAACGCTCTTTTGTCGATCCTGAAAGTGACTGAGTACGGATTTCCGCGCCTGTTGGAATCGCTGACTCTCATAGAGAGCAGGTAAATCCCGCACCAGATCGCGGATGAAATTCGCCATGTCCTCTTTCAATCCCCTTCCCTGGCCTGCCGGAAGAGAGATTGCAATCGGCATGTCCGGGTGTTTGAAGTTATAGACATAGCAATGATCGCGGAGCTCTCCGCGCTTGCTTTCAAACACATGCAGAAGACGCTTGATGGTCGTCGTTCGCCCTGTTCCGGAAAGTCCCGTGACAAAGATGTTGTAGCCGAAGTGATTCATCGCCAATCCCAATCGGAGCGCCCTCAGGGCTCTCTCCTGGCCGATGATTTCTCTGCTGGGTTTGATCTCAGCGCTTGTCTTTGCTTTGATCGAATCGGGGTTGCAGCGCCATCGGAGTTTTTCCGGCGGCAGAGATGCGTGACGCGAAGCAGGTTTCAGTTTCGATGGGACTGGGCGATCAGTTTTCATGGGCCGGGCCGATCTTAAAGGCTTGGTGGATGCTGTGCTTTCCTTCATCAAGATCCTCGTAGGAGAAATGTCATCCGATTATAAACAAAACGATCAGCAGTGTCGACAACGATGCCGCGCGTAAACCACTCTTGCATGGGGGCGCATGATAATCGGGCTACCCACTAGGCAATCAATTCATCAGGTCCAATATGGCACATATGTTGCAAATTTCCTTGATGCGCTTTCAGGGTCAGATGGTTTTATTAGCCCAGCCTTGATTGTCTCCGAAATGATTCGGGAGGCCATGGGATAGTTTTTATCAGATATCCGGAAACGACCTCGAAGTGTCTGATTACTCATCCTTTCATTTGACACATATCGAAGACAACAGTGTTGGTAGCATGCACGAATTCTATCTTCTTTTTGCATTTGGCCAAATGGCTTGTGTGCATATAACACGACCTTCAGATAGTCTTCCGCTTCAATGAGGAATGAGGGAGCCGGCAGTTGAAACGCTTCAGCTTGTGACACAACCTTGTCGATTCCGCTTCCGCGTTCTTCGCATATGTTGACCCTTCTCATGAATGACGTCAGGATTTCATTCCGCGACCGAGGAGGATAGTCGATGAACCTCATGGTGTTGATGATTGGACGCCCAGGATTGCTAATTTCGATCCGATCTGAAAAGATCTCAACCATGGGTCCACTGCCTGTAATCAGAAAATCCTGATGGATCAAAGCGTTCGCGAGCAGTTCACGAATTGCCAGCTCTGGGTACATCTTCACTTGCTTTCTCAGCGCTTGCTTGATGACTTCATTACTTGGGAGAAGGTCATTGATGTACTTGATCATACCCTCGAAACCGCTTGCGTAACCCCTTTTGCCCGACTGCTCCTTGACTGTGCGCAACCTATCTTTCCCGTTGTAGAGAATAACTCTGACGGCCTTTCTCTTGAGGTGATCGAATTCTTCAATGTCCTTCGCGAAAAGTATCGCCCCAAGATTCGTGATCAGGAACTGAGCACCTGTTGGTTGAACGATTCTTTCTGCCGACAAAGCGTCAAGTATTCCGTCACGACCCGAGGGAAGACTTCTGTCCAGAAGTTCGAAGAACGAGACGTAGTCGATCTTCCTCAGGATCTGTTCTGCGGTAAGTTTCTCTGTGGCGGGTTCTTCTTCATATCTGTGAGCTGGCGAGCGGGCAATGGACTGAGCGAGTTCTTGTCTGGTCATCTTGCGCGTCTGGCCAGCCGAGCGTATGTATGAGTCATGGATGCCGCGGCCCCTCACATGGACGGGCTTTTCAAGTGATTCTTGAACATAGACTGCAAGTATTGGTTTCCCCCCTATTTGCATTATGTAGTGATCTAGCGCTACACCCGGTTCAACACCATCCCGAGCGATGTTTCCCAGCTTCTTGCAAACCTGTTGTGATTGAGTATGACTTATGCCTAGAATCGTTCCATCGTTTTCAATTCCGAAGTAGAGGAACCCTCCATCTTCGCGGTTTGAAAAAGCAGATAAGTGATGTGCCAACTTTTCTGAGTCATCGGAAAGCCGGGATTTCCAGTCCAATTCATTCGGCTCCTGCGGCACTGGATAAAGACTTGCTTTGAGGGCTTCTTCTGCTCTTTTCTGCCATTCGTTCATTTTAGGCCCGTTGTTACATAACCGTTACTTAAACAAGTCGTTTAATTTCAAATGCTTAGCGGGTTATGCGCATCCCCCCAAGCCTCTCGAGTTACATATGCGGAAGCCGAGGCTTCGAATTCGAGCCATCAACAAGGGCTCAACCGCTGCAAATAGTGAGATTTTGCCTGCTGTCAGGTAGATTTTTCCCGGCAGCAAAAGGGTCCCACAATCGTATCACATTTCCATCCTGGCATCACAAGCAGTAGCATGTCTCCTAAGCATCAGATCCGGGATTTCACGCTGTGTGCCGGAGCCGATATCGACCATTTTCCCGACGTTGGCAAAATGGTCAGGGTCTAAAACGAGGTCCCGAACGGGAACATATCGGGGCGACAAGTAGCCTTCACGTCACCCCGACAATCTTCTGGTCGGGGTCTGAAAGCGAGGTCCCGATCAGGAACATATCGGGACGACATTGTGGGGTAAGACGTCACGACAGTGTCTTCTGCGTCTTTGCGCCTTTGCGTGACAGTTCTTGAGATGACTTCTCGTCATCCCCCTCGTCATTTCGCCGATGCACTCTCCCATCTGTAGGTCGACGCTTTCACTTTCTTATAGTTCTGATCCAGCGCCGGTTCCATGAATACGATGGCTGTGATGCGACGAGCCATGTTCATGACCTCATGGACTTCATCTGACGTGAGCGAGCGCCCAAGCAGGGCTTTCTCTCGATAGCTGAGCCATTTCTTGATTACCTGATAGCCGCCGATTGTGTACTCCCAGACTTTCTCCGGGATGTTGCTCCAACAGGCAACGTCGTTGAGATATATATCACATGTAGATGCACCGAGATGCTGTAAAGCCTGCTTGAGTGTAAGTCCGCGAGCCTTGGCTCCCGACTCGATCGCCGCAAGTTCCTGTTTTGTATAGTCACGCCGTGTGATTTTGCCTTTGCCCGGCATCGTGACGCCATCCTTCCCACCATGACCCCATCCGGCTGTGAGTGCAAGGTCGTCTTTCTCCGTATGGAGTGTCTTGCCGTCGACGCTGCGAATCACTCCAATGTGTTTCATCTCCGGCGTGATCGTGCCCGAGGTGACTCCGCGGACATCGGCTTCAGTGTCGAGCAGCGAAGCGATCTTGCGACCAAGCTCGGCCGAGCGTTCGAGCGCATCAGCAGACTTCGGCAAAGGTATGCGCGGCCAATCCTGACGGATGCCATCTGCGTTTTCTTTGAGATATGCGGGCGAGTAACCGATAGCCAACGCGTGCATCCAAATCAGAGAGGAATTCTCGACCTGGCTATCAACATGCTTGACGCCCAGTTTTGTCAGGTATGTGCGAGCAGAATTGGAACAATTTGCGGAGACTCCCGTGGCGCTAACCTCAAAGAATGCTTGTTGGTCCACGTGGGCTTTTTTCTTTTCGTCGATCATCAATCGAAGCGGAAAGCACGCCGCATCTGGCGCCAACAGGTGATCATCCGATAAACCGGTAACGAAGTAGAATGGTGGCCCTTCCGGGGATTTTGAGGCATTTACCCGACTGAGCAAGAATGAGTTCCCTTCCCAACACTGCGCCCACAATGTTGGGCGCGGTTCATTCCATAGTGGCCGCGTTGGGCTGTAGTAGCACCACTGAGCATCCAACGGTCGCACAGCATATCGCCTCATGCGCTTTTCATCAAACACTTCTTCCTTCATCACCTTTTGCCGTGCCTTCATTGCGTCAAACCTAGCCGCGTCCTGAGTCAAACCCGTTGAGAGTGCAACCAAAGTGTCCCATTTAACAGCCTTGTCGAGATAATTTCTCATTCGCTTCTCAAGTACCACTCTGTCAATCTGGATTAATGCGCCACGCCGTTTTTCCATCAATCCATTCATCGGCGGAACAGAACATAGTTCTGTTAACTTTGGCCAACTAAGATATGCGTCACTCGCATGTTCCGGTCTGAATGAAAATCGATTTGTGGCTGTTCCCAAAGCCGACGCATACTGCGTCTCAAAGCCCTTCAGTTTCAAACTGTTGACCAAATCCTCTTTCTTGCTAACCCCCCAAAAATCTCGATAACGAACTTGAGCCTCTTTCGTACGTTTGTCGGCTCGCACCATAAGTCCGATCGTTGTGCCAACGCGGATTCCTTCTCTGTTGTAGTCTGTCGAGAAGATGCTCGGATCCGGTTTACCCTCAGGCGTGAGCTTACCGGTCTCACGGCTGTCCCCATTCATGCAGTCAAACCACATCTTATCGAATTCCTGCAGAAACTTCTTGCGCATGACAACGAATGAAGGATCACCAAGATAAGAGAAGTTGGAAACGTAGCAGATAACTCCTTTGCCAGTCTTCTCGGCGATTCGTCTCTCTGCAAGACGGAAGAACCGGACGTAGAGGTCGTCCAGGTTGAACTTCTTGATGCCCCATTCTTTGATGAGTCCCTCTTTATACCTATCAACCAAGCCGTGCTCTTCCGTCGGTGAGACGCCAGAGAAAGCGTTGTACGGAGGATTGCCGAGAACCACGAGAATCGGAGTATCACGCTTCACATGCTCTGCGGCGTCGCGTTCTTCCTCAAGCTCCGGAAAGCCGAGGTGTTCTTTCGGCCCTTTGGGCGGCTCCCAGCCTGTGAGAGCGTTTGTGAGATAGACTGCAGCTCGCTCGCCTTCGTTCTCAGAGAATGGCGCTCCGAAGTGCTGCAGAAGCAAACCAAGTTGAAGATGCGCAATCACAAACGGCGCCGGCAAAATCTCAAATCCAAACACGCGTTTCATGGCAGCATGTTTCAAGTCGCTCGCAAGCAATGCGTCTGCCCCCTTTTCGGAGAGCGTTTGTGCAATGCGCTTGAGCACCTCCACGAGATATGCACCTGTTCCGCAACATGGATCGAGCACGTAGACTCGCTCATCCGCCAAACCATCCTTCAAGCCGAGCTCGGTCCGCAACACCATATCGACGCGGGCAACCATGTATTGCACAATTTCTGTCGGCGTGTACCAAACACCCAGCTCTTTTCGCAATTCGGGATCGAATTCTTCCAGGAACGGCTCATAGAAGTATTGCACGGCGTGTTCTTCTTCAAACCGCGAAAAGAACTCTGAAGGTACAACGCGGTTCAAGGCGAGCGTCGTCCAATCGAGAACTTCGGCAAGGCTCAACTCCCCGAGCTGGCCCGGCTCCGAGATTTGATGGAACAACTTCCGCAACACTGGAACGCGTAGATAGTGTGCTGCCGTACGCCAATCAAAGGTGTTTGAGCCCTTGCCTTGCTTCAGCTGCTTGCACCAAAGCACCCAGGCCGAGAAAACACCATAGAAGAGTGTTTGAATGAGAGATGACCTGAAGAAATGTTCGCCTTTAGGTCCCTGGAACTTGAGGCCAAGTGCATCTTCCAGAGCGCTCCGTGTATTTGCAAGTGCGGGAATATCGGCTCTTTCGATTCTCGCCTTCGCCTCGCGGGCGTATGAGGCAAGAAACCACGCCACATCTTTGGGGTCGAACAATGGCGCGGCATGAAGCATGACACGCTTGAGGAAGTCGACAAAGTGCGGGCCGATTTCGTCGGCAGTTTTGCGCGGATGAGATGCGGCGATCCAGAATTCGTTTTTGTTTGCAGCCAACCGGAACCTCTCGAGCGCCACCCCACTTCCCCCAATCCCCCTCATCACGAGGACAAAATCCCAGTAGTTGGTTACCAACGCCAAGCCATATCTCTTCAAGTACTTCTGAACCTGCTCGCTTTTGACAATCTCTGAGATGTCGTCGTTGGGAGATTTCACTTCAATCACGCCTCGACCAGGCACTTGTCCTTTCGGAGGTTCGAGATCAGATTGGCTTTGGAACTGATCAGCAGTGAACAAACCACCATCCGGCATGCCTGCGCCCTGGTTGCTCAGGCCCATAAAGCATCGGACCTTGGGCTTCAACGATTTTCCGATTTCATTCAGGAGATTGGAAAGGAAGACATATCGTGATGTTTCACCCACGACCGCGCCGGAGGCCCGACTCTCGGAAAGTTGTTTCAGGTATGTCTCGACAGGGTTCATAGATGAGAATGCGGGAATATTGTACGCGTGAAGATAGGGACGTTTTCTGGGGTTGTCCAAAAAGCGCCCTGTCACCCCGACACTCTTCTGGTCGGGGTCCAAAACGAGGTCCCGAATAGGAACTTTTCGGGACGACATGGATTTGGTGTGAAGACTCTCGCCAACCCACCATTGTCATTTTCCCAAGGGTCCAAAGGACTCCTTCGGAGGATCACTTCGTGACGATCCCGATGCTTCTCAATCGGGAGAGAAATCTGATCATGCCTCTTTAGGATTTCTCAGTCTCCCGACAAGTCGGGATTCTTCGAAATGACAAAACAAGATCACTCGATTCAAGCTTCGCGTCACCCCGACGCTCTTCTGGTCGGGGTCTGAAGACGAGGTCCCGATCAGAATCATATCGGGACGTCATGAAAGCCTCATGTCATCCCGACACGATTGAGTCACCGAGTGTTCCCTGGATTATTAGAGCCCATCTCAAAAATGTGATAAGGCTCGGAAATTCTCTCGCAAAGGTGCAAAGATCGCCAAGAAGAGATCTTTCTGGAATTTCTTGGCGACTTTGCGAGAGTGTTTTTGAGATAGCTTCTAGACAGCTCCCATCACAGCATTGATGGCAACTACGCTGACGATGTCTTCCACGCTGCAGCCCCGGGATAAGTCGAACGCTGGCTTGTTCAAACCCTGAACGATGGGGCCAATCGCTTCAGCGCCACCCATCCTCTGAGCAATCTTGTACGCGATATTACCTGCATCGAGGTTCGGGAATATCAGCACATTCGCTTTCCCTGCCACTGTGCTGCCCGGAGCCTTGCGCTCTCCGACGGAGGCAACGATGGCTGCATCGACCTGAAACTCGCCATCAACCTCGAGCTGGGGTTTTTTCATCCGCACGAGTGCTGTCGCTTGCTGGACTTTTTCGACGAGCGGGTGTTGGGCACTTCCCTTGGTCGAGAACGAGAGCATGGCAACTTTCGGTTCTTCACCGGTCAACTTGCGATGATTGTCCGCCGATGCAATGGCGATGTCCGCAAGCTGTTCGACGGTTGGGTCGGGGACGACAGCGCAGTCCGCGAATGTGTAGGCCTTCTGCGGGAACGCCATCAGGAAGAAACTCGAAACAATGCTGATGCCTTCTGCAACGCCGATGACCTGGATGCCGGCTCGGAGCACGTCGCCGGTGGTTGAGATGGAACCAGCGACGCTTCCTTGCGCGACGCCTTCCTTCACCATCATTGCGCCGAAGAACAGCGGCTTCTTCATTGTCAGCAGCGCCTGGTCCGCCGTCATTCCTTTTGCTTTGCGCAGTTCATAGTAGGTGTTGGTGTATTGCTGCAGCTTGTCCGATTTTTCGGGATCAACCACGTGAACGCCATCGAGTTTCACGCCGATCTGAGCGGCCTTGGAACGAATTTCATTTTCATTTCCTACGAGGGAAATCGTCGCGATGTCTTCGTCGACACAGATTCTTGATGCGCGGATTGCGCGTTCATCCAGCGAGTCCGGGAGTACGACGTGGCGCTTCAACTGCTTCGCTTTTGTCTTGATTTGTTGCATCAGTGGGGTCATGGGAAACATCCTTTGCTTGTGGAATTCAAATCAGATGAAGGAGTACTGTCATTGGAGAATCGGTCGCCACGGCTCTTTGAAACGACGGTGTCTTTGGTGGTGACCGGTTCGCAAGAATATAGCATACGTTCCGCGGTCAATCAACCGAGTCGTGATCCACTTTTCTTCTGACGATTTGTCAATATCACAAATGAGAATATGTGGTCTTTTGTGGTTTTTCCTAGAGATTAAAAGAACTTAATGAGTTTCGACCGGATTGATTGTCTGTCATTATTTCACTAGCTTTTGATCCCCATCACTTGTTCTCAAATGGCCAACAAGCGGCAAGTATACATAGAGACCTACGGTTGTCAGATGAATCTGGCAGATACCGAGGTTGTCCTGAGCATCCTGGCAGACGCCGGATATGGTCAGACGACCAGCCTTCGGTCGGCAGATGTCGTTTTTGTCAATACTTGTGCTGTTCGCGAAAACGCCGAGCAGAGGATTTATGGCCGTTTAGGAGACTTCAGACGATACAAGAAGGAGAATCCCGGAATGGTCGTAGGCGTCCTCGGCTGTATGGCCGAGCGGCTGCGAAAGGACCTCATGCAGTCGGAAAGTCACGTCGACCTCGTGGTTGGACCGGATGAGTATCGCCGGATTCCCGAGCTCATCGAAGCAGCCATCAACGGGGAACGAGGGATTGCCGTCAGGCTTTCGCGTGTGGAGAATTACGATGACATCCTTCCTCTTCGCACGGAAGGAATCAGCGCCTGGATTTCCGTGATGCGCGGTTGTGACAAGTTTTGCACGTTCTGCGTGGTTCCCTTTACGCGAGGTCGGGAACGCAGCCGATCGATGGAGAGCGTTGTTCGCGAAGTTGAGCATCTGGGCGCTCGCGGGTTCAAAGAAGTGTCGCTCCTTGGCCAAAACGTTAACTCGTATCACGACGGACAGAACGATTTCGCGGATCTCATGGCTGCTGTCGCCAGGGTCGACAGATCGATGCGTATCCGGTTTATGACGCCGCATCCTCAGGATATGTCGGAGAAGCTTGTCCGGACGATCGGCGAGAACGAGAATATCTGTAACTACATCCATCTCCCCGTGCAGTCCGGATCCGATCGGATTCTTGATTTGATGAACCGAACGTACACCCGCGGCGAGTACCTCGCTCTCGTGAAAAAGATCAGGACGATGATTCCTGATATCAGCCTATCGACCGATATCATTTCCGGGTTTCCGACGGAAACGGCGGAAGATCATCACCAGACTCTGGACGTAATTCGGGAAGTAGAATTCGACGGTGCCTTTACCTTCAAGTATTCTCCCCGAGAAAACACGAAGGCCTGGCATATGGGAGATGATGTCGCGGAAGAACTCAAGAGCGAACGTCTGAACGACATCATCGACGTACAGCGTGAGATCTCCCTGCGAAAGAATGGAGCAATGGTCAACAGTGTGTGCGAAGTCCTTGTCGAGGGAGAGAGCACAAAGTCGGCGAATGATTATTGCGGGCGAACGGACAACAACAAGATGGTAGTATTTCCGAAGGGTGAATGCGAAATAGGACAGTATCTTGACATTCGCATCGACCGGGTAAACTCGGCCACCCTGTTTGGAACATCGCTCGGCCTGTCGGGACGTCAGGCCGGCCACTCAAGACTCGCTGCAAACGCATAAGGAGGGACTACCCTTTGAAGAGAGGCATTGCTTGTCTGATCTCCGTTCTCGCATTGAGCACGCTGTGCTTGACCGCGATTGTCGCCCAGACTCAGCAGGCGGGCGAACCCGACATTCAGAGGCGGTTGGAACTCATCGAAAAGGGTCAAGGAGATGCCATCAAAGCTGAACTCCCCACCTTGATGACGAATTTCCAAAACCACCCGGGCGTGCTGTACCTTCAGGCCGTGTTGACGACGGACGGAACCGAGGCGGCCAAAATTTATCAGAGTATTGTCGACAACTTCCCGAGGAGCGAATGGGCGGACGACGCACTGTTTAAGCTCTATCAATACTATTATTCCGTCGGCCTCTATAAGACGGCTGACATGAAGCTCGATCAGCTGAAACGGGACTACCCGTCATCGACCTATGCGGCTGATCAGAAAGTTGTGGAAGAGCCCAAGGTCGTTCCCCCGCCGGAGACTCCGGCGAAAATCAGTCGCCCAAGCAAAGGTGAGAAATCTTCTGTCGTCTACACAGTTCAGGCGGGAACGTTTTCTGTCCTTCCAAATGCCGAAGAACTGAAGTCCCGCTTTGAAAAGGATGGTTATTCCTCTCATATTTTCACCATCGTGAACAATGGGAAGAAATTTCACAAAGTCTGGGTTGGAGAATTTTCAAAACAAGAAGAGGCGAAACGATTCAGCACTCAAATCAAGAAGAAGTATCACCTCGAAACGATCGTTGTCTCCCGGTGAAACGGGAGTTGAGTGCGTGTCTGTGAGGATGTATGGATCGAGACTTATTTCAGCAAGAACATGGGATCATCGGCAAGTCTCTTGAGATGCAGGAGATTGTCGACGTGGTGCGACAGGTTGCGCCAACGGACATCACGGTGTTGATCACCGGTGAGAGCGGCGTTGGCAAAGAAGTGATTGCCCGGGCGCTCCACGCCGCGAGCAAACGGTCGAAGAAACAGCTCGTCACCGTCAACTGCGGCGCCATCCCCGAGGGATTAATCGAAAGTGAATTGTTCGGCCATGAGAAGGGCTCCTTCACGAGCGCTGTTGACAATCGGAAGGGCTATTTTGAAATCGCCGATGGCAGCAGCATTTTTCTGGACGAAATCGGCGAAACGCCACTGGCGACGCAGGTGAAGCTGCTCAGGGTTCTTGAAAGCGGAGAATTCATGCGCGTCGGATCTTCGTCGACACGCAAGTCGGATGTCAGGGTCATTGCAGCCACCAACAAGGACCTCCAGTACGAGGTTCAGCAGAAACATTTTCGTCCCGACCTCTACTTCCGGTTGCGATCGGTCAACATCGTCATTCCGCCGCTCCGGAACAGGCGCGAGGACATTCCGCCGCTCGTCGAGCATTTCGTCAAGGATTTCACGACGCGGAACCGAATTCAGTTCGAGGGATTCACCGACGATGCGACGGAACTCATGATGAGTTATCGCTGGCCGGGAAACGTTCGTGAACTGAAGAACGTGATTGAGAGCATGTTGGTATTGAAAAACGGGCGGCGTCTGACCGCTGATGATGTCCGGGAGAACCTGAAAGAATACCAGGGACCGGTGGTCGACCGAAATTTGCCGGTCATCGCGAACAAGACTGTCGAGCAAGCCGAGCGCGAGTTGATCTATCGCGCACTCGTCGAGCTCAAAGGTTCCATCCTCGAGCTTCGGGACGTGGTCATGCAGGGGATTCCCGCCCAACACCAGGCCAAGTTTGCCTCGGTGGACCGCTCAAACGGGAATGGCGCTTCAACGCTACAGGAGATGGAACGCAAGATGGTGATCGGCGCTCTGAACCGGCACAAAGGAAACAGGCGGCTCGCGGCAAAGGAACTTGAGATCAGTGAACGCACTCTCTATCGGAAGATCAAAGAGTTTGGACTGCAGGAATAGGTTGTGGCTCCGGAATAGCGCTTGGTATGTTCTTATTGTCACGTCGCTGTCAGGCTGCGCCGGGTGTCCCTATTCGTTTACAGGCGCATCAGTCCCTCCGCACCTGAAGACCATTGCGATTCCGATCGTCGAAGATCAAAGCGGGTACGGAGATCCGAATCTTCGCGATACATTCTCGCAGCAGTTGCTCAGCCGGTTTGTGAACGATAATACGCTTGAACCCGCAGACCGAAATTCTGCGGATTCGATTCTTGAGGGTGTGATCACCTCGGTGAAGGACGCCCCTGCGGTGGTCGAAGGTGGCGATCAGGTGGCGAAACGACGCATTACGGTCACAGCGCATGTTACGTTCCGCGATCTGAAGTTGCGAAAGAAAATGTGGGAAAAAGATTTTACACAGTGGGGAGACTACGCTTCAGGCGGCGGCCTCACTCAACGAAACGACGGAATTGCGGAAGCAGTACGTAAAATCACAGAAGACATTCTCAATGAAACAGTAGCAGGATGGTGAATCGGTCATGATCATTGCAACGATGTTCTTTCGACAGGAAATCCTTCACAGTCCGTTCTTCACGGACATGGTCCTGTATCTCTATTTTTTCTCTCTTCTCATTCTCTTCTCGTTCGGGTCCCACGGATTCGTGATGGTCTATCACTACCTGAAGAACCGCGGGAAGGAAGCGGCTCTGCCGCCGCTGCAGCGTGAGCCCGTCGTGACCGTGCAACTTCCCATGTATAATGAGTTCAATGTTGTCGAACGCATCATCGAGGCGGTCTGCGCCATCGAGTACCCAAAAGACAAGCTTGAAATCCAGGTGCTCGACGATTCGACAGACGAGTCTGTCGACCTCGTTCGAAAGACCGTCGAACGGTTCCAGGCTCTCGGGTACGATATTAAAGATGTCCATCGGTTGGACCGCTCGGGATACAAAGCCGGAGCACTCAAGCATGGATTAGAGACAGCCCGCGGTGAATTCGTCGCCATCTTCGACGCAGACTTCGTGCCCAACGCGACATTTCTCCATGACACGCTGCCGTACTTTTTCCAGGATGACAAGATTGCGCTGGTGCAGACACGGTGGGAGCATTTGAACAGCGACTACTCACTTCTGACGAGAACGCAGGCGATGGCTCTGGATGGTCACTTTGTCATGGAACAGGGTGTTCGCAATAGGGCAGGCTTCTTCATCAATTTCAACGGAACGGGGGGCATCTGGCGCAAGGAGGCGATTTTCGACGCCGGCAACTGGCATTCAGATACCCTCACCGAGGATCTCGATCTGAGCTACCGTGCCCAACTGCGCGGATGGAAATTCAAGTATCTGAATGATGTAACCTCGCCGGCGGAGCTTCCAGCAGAAGTGAACGCGCTGAAATCCCAGCAGTTCCGCTGGACGAAGGGGGCCATCGAAACGGCCCGAAAAATGCTCCCGGAGGTATGGAGATCCAATATCCCGCTGCGTCTGAAGATCCACTGCACCTTCCACCTGACAAACAACATCGTGTTTCCGTTCATCCTGCTTGCAGGGATTTTAAACGTTCCGCTGATGTTCATCAAGCAAGCCGGAGGCCATGAAACGTATTTTGCGATGATGTCGGTGTTTGTCTTTGCGTTTATCGGATCGTTCATGTTCTACATGTTTTCCCAAAAAGCGGTGTATCCCGATTGGCGGCGACGATTGCTCCTCTTCCCTCTTTTCATGGCGGGAAGCATGGGATTTGCCGTGAACAATTCTCGCGCGGTCTTCGAGGGGTTGTTCAAAAAACGAAGCGAATTCGTACGAACTCCGAAATACGGGGTTGCAGGGAAAAAGGGATCGTGGGTGCAGAAGAAATATGTGCCGGTGAAACTCGACTGGGTTGTGGTGGTCGAGCTCATACTCGCCGTCTATTGCTTCTTCGGCGTAATTTCTTCATTATATTATTTGCAAATCGCAGCGGTTCCGTTCCAGCTGCTCTACTGCTTGGGATTTTCGTTTGTTTCGATGCTTTCCATCAAACACGCCCTCGAGGCGAGAAAGCTCCGTCACCAACAACCCTCAGTTCAATGACCGACGTCATTCAAGAACACATCAAGTCGCTCGAGCAGCGACTTGCCACTGAGCCTCAAACGCCTCTTTTCGCTCGACTCGCGTCGTACTATCTTCAGGCGGGCCGAGCTGCCGACGCTCTCCGACTCTGCGATGACGGGCTCGCACTCTATCCGTTCTATTCGACTGCCCATCTCGTCAAAGGAAAGGCCCTCGTCGAGCTTGGAATGATGGCGGAAGCCAAGCACGAGTACGTCGTCGTCCATGAGCTGTTGCCGACCAACGAGATTCTTGCGCGGCTGGCCTTGAGCATCGATGCGGGTTCCTCCGCAGATCTCAGCATAGCACCCGTGGAAGAAACTGTTCCCGAGCCGGAGGTCACAACAACATCCCTCGTGATCGAGGAAACGGTTACCGATGAAACACAATCACTGGTCGCAGAAGGATCGGCTGTAGATATCGAAGCGGCTGGCTCTCCGGAACCTCCCACAGAGCAAGTCGAGTCTGTTACACATGATGAAACTGCGACGCTCGAGGAAGATGCGTTTGGATTTCAAGCTCCCCCGGCGGTCGCGGAAGAGCCGCCGCCACCAAGCGGATACGAGACTCCCGATTTCGGAATTGAGGAGAAACCTGCGCAAGTCACAAGCGAGGCTGATTTCAGTGCAACGCCGGAAGAGGCAGCCGCTGCCACTCCGACGATCGAAGAGCCTGTAGCACCCACAGCAGAATACAGTTTTGGAGTTCCTCAAGAAACACATCCCGTGGAGTTTGTCGCGGCAGAGGCCCCTTCTATTCCTGAAACAGTCGAGCCGTTGCCTCCCGTTGCCCCGGAAGACGCCTTTGGTGTCGCGATCGAGACTCCGCCGGCGCCGCCTGTTCCTGAACCAACACCCGTCGCTGTGCTGCCAGTCGCATTGACGCCCCCAGCTCCAGAACCTGCCAAAGAAGAAGCACAGCAGGCGAAGGAAGATCAGACGCCAGACTGGTTCGAAGCATTCAGTCAGTTGCAGCAACCGACTGCGGAAACTACCGAAGCATCACCAGCTCCACCGGCGGAAGAAGAGAATCCATTTGCAATGTTTGGTGTAGAACAAGCTTCTCCAGCAGCAGAAGGTGAACCGTACGAAGATTTCGCCTCTCGGACCCGCATGGAATTGTTCGGCACAGAAGATACAATGACTCTCGAGGAGTATTTGGGCGCGTCTTCATCAGCCGAACCACCCGCTGCTCACGACCAGATTGGAGAACTCGCGGAGAAGCTCAAGTCTTCTCCCCGAATTACTCCTCCGGTGATCAACTACTCTGAAAAGGCTTCGCGGCCTGCGAGCGAGGGCGACGCATCTTCTGGCTCCGGGTTTGTCACGCCGACACTTGCGGAGATCTATGTGAAGCAAGGTTGGTTTGATGATGCGATTAAAGCGTACCGCGCCCTTGTCGTCAACAAGCCTGCAGAGAAAGAGAAATTCGAACTGCGCATTGCCGAAATTGAAGAAATGAAGAAGAAGCAGTAGGATGGTGTGAGCAGAAAGTAAGCAGCAGAAACAAAAAACCCCGACTCTTGGCCGGGGTTTTTTGTTGGAAGCAACGTCCGCTATTTCATCTTGCCGACGAACTTGGTCAGCGCAGATTTCTGATTCGATGCCTTGTTTTTGTGAATCAGCCCCTTCGATCCAAGCTGATCCAGCGCTTTGACAGCGGTCTTCAATGCCGCCGCGGCAGCGTCCTTGTCCTTCGCGGAACGAACGTTTCTGACCAATGTCTTCATTCTTGTCAGTGACGCCTTGTTGCGGGCATGACGCTTAATGTTCTGACGTGCCCGTTTTTCAGCTGATTTGTGCTGTGCCATCCTGTTCTCCTGTGTGAGCCAACTCTATTTCGTTTCGTAGTGTGGAAAGATAGTGAGATTTTCGCAAATTCACAAAGTTTTTTTTGGCGCGTCAGAGGTCACTGTCGTCCCGAAAGTCTTTTGTTCGGGACCTCGTTTTGAGACCCCGAGCAAAAGAATCTCGGGGTGACATGAAGGTCTTCATGACTTGGAGGCAATGCGTGAGTTCACGTCTGAGCTTCAAGCGATTGCTGAAGCGAAAGCAGGAAGGAACGCAGGATCGCCGCGGTTGCCCCCCAGATTTGGTGTTCACCATATCTATAGAAGTAAACATCCACGGGGACGCCGAGCAGAACCCGTCGTTCGACTCGTTCATTCCTTCCATCCATGAACAGGGAGAGCGGCACCTCAAGGATCTCTGCGACTTCGGCAGCATGAGGCGTCAAAGGCGGCAGAGCTTCAGCGGATGCGACGACAGGGGTGACGGCAAATCCCGATGGCGTTTCGTACTCATCGAACAGCCCCAGGACGTTGACAACTTTGCGTGGGAGGCCGATCTCCTCTTCGCTTTCCCTCAACGCCGTCATGATGAGATCGCTGTCGACGTCATCATGCGAACCCCCGGGAAACGAGATCTGCCCTTTGTGATGCTCTACGCCTTCGGTTCTTTTCGTGAGGAGCACGTGGAGTTCTCCGTTCTTCGGATAGAACAGCATCAGAACAGAGGCTTTCTTCAGATGAGGCTTCTTCAGCTCCTTCCGACAAAATCGCTTAAAAAAAGACGATATGTCTTCAACAGTGATGGTCATTTATTCGCGACAACGATTTTCCCCGACGCAATGTCTGAGAGCAGCACTTCAACAAAGGTCGCCCACTCCACAGAATGAAGTGTCTCCTCAGGTCGGGATTCCAACTGATACAGAAGATCATGGAGAAAAGAAAAGGAGGGTCCTTTGAAACGATTGCTCGTCGATCGAACAATGCGCTGCTCGTCTCTCAATCGATACAGGAACAACAGAAGATCATCCGCGACGGCCGCAGAGGATCGTCCAGGCATTTCGTGGAGCGTTGCCAGGAACGTCTTTGCTTGCATGGCAAGAGTTCCTATTTCCCCGCTCCTCATCGCTGTTTTTTCTTCCAGAGTCTGTTCAACCTCTCGCGAATTTCTTTCTCTTTGCCGAGCTCCGAGGGCCTATAGTAGATCTTCTCCTTCAAGTTGTCCGGCAAGTATTGCTGTTCGACAAAATGGTCATCGTAGCTATGGCTGTATTTATATTCCTTGCCATACTCAAGTTCCTTCATCAATGGCGTCGGAGCGTTCCTGATATGCAGCGGAACAGGTGCGTTGGGCACAGTTCGAACATCCTCCATCGCCTGTTCGATGGCAAGATACGACGCATTGCTTTTAGGCGCAGAGGCAAGATACGTAGCAGTCTGAGACAGGATAATCCTGGCTTCCGGCATCCCGACATAATCCACTGCGGTGAAACAGGATGTCGCCATCGTCAATGCCGATGGATCGGCGTTCCCCACATCTTCAGAGGCAAGAACAACCATTCGCCGGGCGATGAACTTTGGATCTTCGCCGCCGTCGAGCATTCTCGCGAGCCAATAGACAGCAGCATCCGGATCACTCCCCCGAAGACTCTTGATGAACGCCGAGATCGTATCATAGTGCTGGTCGCCTCCCTTGTCATAGAGGGTGAACTTCCGCTGGAATGCTTCTTCAACCTTCGTCTTCGTAATGGTAGCGCCGCCATCGCCTTCGGGCTTTGTCAGATGGAGTGCAGTTTCGAGACCGTTGAGCAATTTGCGCGCGTCACCGCCCGAAAGAAGCAAGAGGAAGTCGAGATCCTCAATGGTGATCCGCCGCTTGGAGAGGATGGTGTCCGTCTTCAGCGCTCGGTCGACAATCGCGCTGAGTGCTTGTTTGTCGAGGGATTCCAGGACGTAGACGCGGCAACGCGAAAGAAGCGGACTGATTACCTCGAATGACGGATTCTCCGTCGTTGCGCCGATCAGGATGATGCTTCCGTCCTCGACGCTGTGGAGGAGGGCATCCTGCTGTGCTTTGTTGAATCGATGAATCTCGTCGATGAAGAGAATGGTACGCTTGTTCAGTTGTTTGAGGCTGCGTTCCGCTTTGGCGATGACATCCCGAACTTCCTTCACACCTGAGGACACAGCGTTCAGCTGGTGAAAATCCGCCTTGATGTAGTGCGCAACCAATCGGGCCAGCGTTGTTTTTCCGACACCCGGAGGGCCCCACAGGATCATGGAAAACAAGTCCCCCTTTTCCACCATCATTCGCAGGGGTTTTCCGTCCCCGAGGAGATGGATTTGTCCGATGAATTCATCGAGCGTCTGCGGGCGTACCCGTTCCGCGAGCGGAATGTAGGATCGGGAGGGTTGACCCGAATGCCCCTGTGTGGAAAAGAGATCCGGCATGCTATTGCTCTTCGATTGAACTGCAGGTCCTCGAAATGAAAAAACCAACATCAGCTTCGAGGCCCTGATGTTGGTCGGCTCCGTTCAATGGTTCGGTTCCACTGCGAACCGACACGTTTCATTCAGTTCTTCTTCACTTTGTAGACGGTCTCTCCTTCTCGCGCCATTCCATATTTTTCTCTCGCCACCTTCTCGATCGTCTTCTTGTCACCGTCGAGCGCTTTCAGGTAGGATTGGAGGCGCTTCGTCTCTTCTTCTGCGGCTCTGACCTTTTCGATCATCACCTGGCGCTCGTGTTCCAAACGGATGCGAGCGATGACCCCGCGATTGTTGAACATGACATAGGAGACCAGCAGTGTGCCGATGATAATGAGGAGAGCGCGACGACGAGTCTTAAAGACCTTCTTCGTGATCCCCTGCAGCCAGCGGGGCTTCTGGACTCTCCTCAGGAACTGACCTTCCATCGCCTGCAAAATACTCCTATTTTGTCCACGAAGCAACCGCTCTCAGGGTTTGAACCAGTCTGCCTTTGGCTGGAACTTCGTCTTCAAGTGCTTTCGCGCTTCATGACGCTCCATCGCAAGCTGGATGAGCCTGTCCAGCAAGTCGGGATACGAAACACCCGAAGCTTGCCAGAGTTTTGGATACATGCTGATCGACGTGAAGCCGGGAATCGTGTTGAGTTCGTTGAGATAAATGGCATTGGTCTTCTTCCTCACCAAGAAGTCGACTCTCCCCATGCCCGAGCAATTTAGAACCCGAAAACTTTCCGTAGAGTAGAACTGAATTTTCTTCAGCACAGACTTTGGCAGCCGGGCAGGGATCACGGGTGTCGATTTCCCATCGACATATTTCGCGTCGTAGTCGTAGAACTCATTGGACGGGATGATTTCGCCCGGGATCGACGCAATCGGTCTATCATTCCCCAGAACACTGCACTCAATTTCACGCGCCTGTTCGATCCCTTTTTCAACAAGAATTTTCAGGTCGTACTCGGCAGCGAGTTCGATCGCCTGCACGAGCTCGCGACGATTGTGCGCCTTGGAGATTCCGACACTCGACCCGAGGTTCGCCGGCTTCACAAAGCAAGGATACCGGAGTTTCCGTTCAATGAGTCCAAGAATCTTTTTGGATTGATCTTTGTACTCAGCGATCATAAACCAGACTTCCGGGGCCACGGGAATCTTCGCAGCACGCAACAATTGCTTCTGCACAACCTTGTCCATTCCCACTGCAGATCCGAGAACGCCGGAACCGACATACGGAATGTCAGCGAGTTCAAACAGACCCTGGATGGTACCATCTTCGCCGTACGTCCCATGGAGAACGGGAAACGCGACATCGATCTGCTGAGGGGCCACCTGTGCCGACGAATCCTTGAGCTCAATAAGCCCCTGCTTTCGCGGATCCGGCACCAGAATGTGCTCGGGCAGAGTCTCGATGTTCGCTCGATCTCTCAGCAGCTCAAGAGCTTTCGCAGAGCTGAGCCAGCGCCCTTCCGGAGTGATGCCGATGGGAAGGAC
>PMZI01000012.1 GCA_003170475.1 Ignavibacteriota bacterium
GTTCTGATATACCTATCTCAACACCCGTGCCAAAGACCAATACTCCATTTTCCTATTGATTTCACTGCTATTCAGCGTTATCCGCGTCTCACAATGGGACTCATGTCTTGTATTGGGAATAGCCAGGTCATGAATCCGACACTTCGCATGCTTAACGCATCAGATCCAATTGCATGCTGAACCTGAACGCGGGACAGCTGTTGACCCTTTTGAGCAGGTATTGAGAAGGGATGATGAAACGGTTTGCAGTTCGTACCAATCAAACAGAACGTGAACGGCTGAGAGAGCAAGCGTCGTGATCGTCAGTCTCTGAATTTCAGTGATGAGAGTATTGCGAGGATTTGACTTCGCCGATTGGACATTCAGCGGAAACATGGGCAGACTCGATATCAATTCGAGCCGAACATCCTGGATCGACCGTAGGGAAAACAGCAGAGGGCCGTCAACTCCCACATTGACGGCCCTCTTCAGATCTTTCGGAGGATGAAGCTTTGTTCTGAACTTAGTCGATGACAGTCAAGGTAACAGTCTTGCTTGCCACAAAGAGACCTTCTGAAGCATTCGCACTGAATGTGTAGGTGATCGATTTTCCGGTCTCTGCTCCCATCGCTATCGCTGACACTACGTTCAATGCACTACCACTCGTCGCACTCGTAATATCAACCGTGCCAGCTGTTGTGCCTAATCCGCTGACTAACGCAATCTTCAGGTGACCTTTGGGCATCGCTGCATCCAAATTGGCTGTGACCTTCGTTGCGGCACTGTTGTTCTGCGTGATCGCATACGTCGATGTAGCATCAGTGACTGGTGTCAGTGCGTCTGTTCCGGCTACGCCTGCATTGATCGCCATGTTGATCGTGGCTGCACCAGTGATCGCTATTCTGTAGACTTTGCTCACGGTCAGGCTGACTGCCTGTGTGGCGGTCTGAGCTGATGCATCTTGAACGAGTGCGAAGCTCATCATTGCGACGCCGAGTGTTAAGAGAATCTTTTTCATTGCTGCCTCCGAAAGAGTATGTTTTTGTGTTTGTTTCATTTTCGAGTTCTGATATATGCTATTCAAAGGCCGTGCCAATCCAGAATACCTTTGGAAAATAATGATTCTCTACTTCATATTGCTACTGGTGTGTGTCACATTGGTCTTTTTGACTCATTCCGGTACAGGACACTGAATCAGGATCAATGAGCCGCAATTCATCAAAAAAATCAAATTAACCTAGAAGCGGACATCTTAGATGAGACTTGTGATCTCATAGTGAGACGTTCCGAATCTCGCGCGCCGTCACAAGGCCGGGGAATCGCAGTTTCGCTGTGATATACTGACAGTCTCTTTGTGGCACATCTCTTGACATTGTTCTTGGATGAACGCCCGCGTCCGGCGGCAATTCCAACGCATCGGATGATACCGATATTCGGACGATTGGACAAACAATCGACGATCCATCACCATGGCAAAGAATCATGACAATGAAGTCTACGTTTGACACTGAAATGAGAAAATCAGAATTGTTGGATCGATTTTCTCATGAGATTCGTACTCCGCTCACTTCAATCATTGGATATGCAGAGGTGATGCTCAATGATCCGAAGCTCCCCCCTGAGGCGAAACAAGAGTACGTGGAGATCATTCGCAATGCTGGCAGACGATTGTCAGAGTTCCTGGACACCTACATCGAATCGGAAGTCGTCCAGCGCAACAGACAACTTGATGAAGCTCACCATGAAGATGTTTCGCTTCTCATCCAGCACGCGCTCGACAGGGTCGCTTCGCAGTCGCAGGCGAAGTCAGTCAGCCTCGTCTGCACCTGTGCGCCGGCGATTTTCCTCGACGGAGCGTCAACCGATCGCGTCGTTCAAATCCTCGAGAACATTCTTGTCAACTCTATCGATCTAGCACATGAAGGTGGCCTCATCGAAGTGAAAGTTGTTCAGCATCCTTCGGTCACAGAGATTGAAGTCATCAACAAAGACAGGGGATTCCTCAGCCTTTCTGTCAATTCCGCAAGCAGGACCTTCCGGTGGATTCAATCCCCCGGGATCGAAATACTTCATGATGGACTCGGCCTTGCATTTGCAAAACATGTTGTCGAACTTGAGGGAGGTTTATTGAACGTTCAGGGATTCGAACAAGGGCTGACGTTCACTCTTCAATTCCCTCGGCCTGGCCACAACTAATATCAAAGAGATTTCCCTATGGCGCAAGAGCGGCTTATCTATATTGTGGACGACGAAGATACGATCTCCAAACTCCTGGAGCACTGGGTAACGAAGAAATGGGGCTACGAGGCCCGCACGTTCGTAACGGGCGAGGAATGTCTCGAGAATCTCAATACGATACCCGACGCGATCATCCTCGACATCATGCTGCCGGGTATTGGCGGCGTGGAGACATTGAAGAAGATCAAGAGCCAATATCCTGACATCCCTGTCATCATGCTCTCCGCTCAGGGAAAAGTGGATGTCGCCATCGAGACGATCAAGCTTGGTGCAACGGACTATTTCTCGAAGCCGGTCGACTTTACGAAACTTGAAGTCGGCGTGAAGAACGCTATTCAGACCCATGATCTTTCGCGCGAAGTCTCGCGGCTCCGCGAGGCCGTCGGCAAGCCCGTCCATTTCGACAGCATCATCTCCGACAACGGGGCGATGCAGGAAGTTTTCAAGCTTGTCCAAAAGGTGAAAGACAACGACATTTGCGTTCTCGTCCTCGGCGAGAGCGGAACGGGCAAGGAGCTGATCGCCCAGGCAATTCACTACAACGGCAACAGGAAAGACAAACCGTTCGTTGTGGTGAACTGTGCATCCATTCCGCATGATCTCCTCGAGAGCGAGCTGTTCGGCCACGAGAGAGGATCCTTCACCGGTGCGCACCAGCGACGAATCGGCAAGTTCGAGCAGGCCATCGGAGGGACTCTCTTCCTCGACGAAATCGGAGAACTTGATCTGAGCCTTCAATCGAAACTGTTGCGGGTCATCCAGACGAAGCAATTCGAACGAGTCGGTGGAAATGATACGTTGACAACCGACGTGAGACTCGTGTCCGCGACAAACCGCGACCTCGTCAAGGCGGTTGCACAGAAACAGTTCAGGGAGGACCTGTACTTCCGACTGGCAACTTTTCCGATCGTCCTTCCGCCGCTGAGAGACAGACGATCCGACATCCTGCTTCTTGCAGAACATTTCCTGAAGAAATTTTCCGTCGAAGTTTCAAAACCCGGTATCGGGTTCTCCAAAAAGGCTTTGAAGCTTCTGTATGAATATGCATGGCCCGGCAACGTCCGCGAACTTGAGAATGCCATCCAGCGTGCAATATTGATGGCGGACGGCGCGACGATCACGGAAAAGGACCTCCCGCTCGCGGTGGTGACATTCGGTTCTCGGGAGGAAGCGACCGTCACATCGCCGCTCTCTCTCGGAGTGGAACATATCCGACCTCTGGAAAAGGTCAAAGAAGAAATCATCAGGTTGGCGTTGAAATCGACTGAAGGAAACATCGTCGAGGCGGCCCGGCGATTGAAGATCGGGCGGGCAACCATGTATCGCCTCATGAAGAAGTACAAGATCACTGAAGAGAAATAGGGTTGTCGAAACCCAGCCCGCCCCACACTGCTAGGGCTTCTTGGGCTGTGTCCCTGCCCCCGAGCCTGCTAATCCATGTTCGATGGCATAGCGAACGAGATTTGCAAGGTCATGGATGTCGAGTTTCTGCATAATGTTCGTGCGGTGGGTATCCACGGTCCGCGGACTGATGAAGAGCTGGTCGGCAATCTGCTGGTTCGTCAGCCCGTCAACCACCAACGAAAGAACTTCACGCTCCCGTCGCGTCAACGGCACATCCCCCGACTCCGTTTCTGTTGCCACCTGCTCGACACGCCGGACATACCCTTCGGCCATGAGTTGGGAAATGCGCGGACTGAAGAACTTCTCCCCTTTCGCGGCGGCCCGAATCGCTGATATCAGTTCATCTTTCCCTGCGCTTTTGAGCACATAGCCTGCCGCCCCTGACTTGAGAATCTGATAGACATACTCCTCGTTTTCATGCATCGTCAGAACCAGCACATTCACTTCCGGATACTTCCTCTTGATTTGCTTGGTCGCCTCGATCCCCGAGAGTATGGGCATGGAGAGATCCATAACAACAACCGTCGGCTTCAGTTCGCCGGTCTTTCGAACTGCCTCTTCTCCATCCTCTGCTTCCCCAACCACAAGAAAGTCCTTGTTGCTCTGCAGAAGGGTTGCGATCCCACTCCGTATCAGCGTATGATCGTCTGCAAGCAGTACTCGAATCTTATCCATTGATTTCCACCGCCATGTGAGGAATTTCGACAATGATCTCCGTCCCCCGACCAGGGCGGGAATCCAACATGAAGAGACCGTTAAACGATGCTGCGCGCTCTCTCATACTCACCAGGCCCATTCCGTGACGCTGATCTTTCCGCGGTTCCAGACGGTTGATCAAGAATCCCTTACCGTCATCTTCGACGGTGAGCCGAATCGATTTTGAGTCGCCGAGCAGCTGAATGTTCACCGTCGTGGCCTCCGCGTGCTTTGTGATATTGGTCAGGGCCTCCTGCGCGATCCTGTACAAACCGACCTCGATCGACGGATCAAGCCTGTTCTCGACGCCGCTCACGTGGATATGAACATTCAGATGGCTACTCTTTGAGAACTGTTCTACAAGGAACTGAACAGCTGGCACGAGTCCAAAGTCGACGAGGACGCTTGGCATCAGATTGTAAGAGATTTCTCTCGCTTCCGCCATGGCATTGTCGAGCAGGGATTTGATCTCCGTGATCCGTTTGCGATCTTCTTCTGCCTGCAGATTCGTGGCATCTTCCAGGATTTCCACATTGAACTTGATTGCCGTGAGCATCTGTCCGAGGCTGTCGTGGATTTCACGCGCGATTCGGCGACGTTCTTCTTCCTGAGCCTTCACCCGTGCTCCGGACAGCATTTCCAATTCCCGTTCGCGGGAGAGGAGGCTATCGTACAAATGAGCGTTTGCAAGTGCAATGGAGGATTTTTCCGCAAGTGAATAGAGGAGGCGAATCTCGCGGGAGGCAAAGTCATGGTTGCGGCGATAGCCAACAACAAGTTGCCCCTTGATTTCCTTTTCGACAAAGAGGGGATAGCGGATTGCAGAGATGACGCCCTCCACCTGAAACGGAGGGAGATCCAACACGCTGACATGGAGAGGCTCCGCTGTTTCCTTCATGATGACATGCTCTTTCGAACGCACAAGGTCGGTCAGAGCCTTGCTCAGGTCAATTGCCTCCGGGGGCAGGGGCGTCTTGTTTCCGATAACGGCCCTCCAGCGCACTTGATTGGCGTCCAGGTCAACCATCATCACACCGGCCCAGTCGGCGCGTGTCAGTGCCTTGGCATGATACGAAATGGCATCAAGAACGGCCTGCAAATCGACACTGGAAACAAGTTGCCGATCGATGGCACTCATCGTTTCCTGCTCCCACAACCATAAAGCCTGCTCCCGCTCGAGCGCTTTCCGCTCCGTGATGTCTCGGAATGAAGCTTGCACTGCCGGCTTCCCATTCCATGAGACGAGTTTCGCATTGACTTCCATGTCAACGACTCGCCCCTGTTTGGTAAGGCCCTTCATTTCGAAATTCCTGAGCACATCCTCTCCAATGGACTTTCCTTCGTAGCCTTCCAACACGAGGAATCGGTTGGATGGCGCGATGGTGTCCGCGAAACTCATTTCTCTCATCTCATCGGGTGAATCATATCCAAATATCTTGGCAGACGATGCGTTGACGAAAACGAGCGTTCCATCCTGAACAATGACAATGCCATCCAGGGAGCTTTCGACGATGTTCTGATACTTTTCCTGGGATTCTGCATACTTGCGCGCCAGTTCGCGCCGCTCCGTCACATCGTGGTGGATGCCGATTGCTTCCGTCACGTTTCCATGAGCGTCGACCACCGGTGAGACAATGAGCAACGTGAAGTTGATCTCGCCGTCAGGTCGCGTCATTTGGACTTCACCGGTCCATGCTCTCCCTGAGATCAGTTCCGAACGAATCTGGTTCCACGAATCCCGCGTATCCTCAGGATGATTGATGACCTTGAAACCCTGGAAGACGAAACTACCCACGAGATTCTCCGACGACGATGCGCTCCATCGTTCAAACGCGGGATTGGCATACAACACCTTCCCCTCCGTGTCCACAACCTCGATGGGATTCAGAGATGAATCCAGGAGGGTTTCATAGCGGCGCCTCCGCTGCTCATTCTGCCGGCTTCTCCGCACGATGACAATCGCGAGCACCGTACCAACTCCCAGGAGGAAGAACGAGATGACAAATCCACGATACACCGTAATTTCTGTCCGGGTTTTTGCCTCCTGAACTTGCATCAGGTCTTCATCAAGTTCCTCGCGGAGCACGATATCGAGTTGCCGCCGCATGAGTCTGAAAAAAGTGTTCGGATCAGCGATGAAGCTCGACTTCCGATCGGGGCTCAGCCTCTTTGAATCCGACGACGAAGCAAAAACCCTCTCCGATTTCTCCACCACTTCATCAAACATTGACCAGAGGCTGACAAATCGGACAAGGAGACGCTCCTTTTCAGGGGGTGGCACATTGGCCAGGAGATCGAGGTAGGATGTTCCGATCCCGTGCAGCGACCGAGCGAGGAGTTCCACATTCTGCCGGAGAGACCCGGATTTCGCGGGATCTGTGTAGGCCTCCTGGGCGACGGAGAACAAATGAATGCACTGGTCGTACCCTGCGATCAAAAGAGTATCACGCGCGGTGGACCTGACATACTCGCTACTTGACGTACGATTGGTCGTCCAGAAATCCGAGAGGAGATATGCGAGCCCCAGGAGTGTGGGAAGAAGAATAAACGATAGTGCTGAAATGAGGGTCCGCTGAGACCGACTGAGTTTTCTGCGAAGCTTGAATCTTCTTTTTTCGTCAGCCGGGTTCGTCATAGAGGGAAACCGCGGGCCGCACCGTGACGGGACCGCCTCAAGGAGAGGAGATCGTTCCGGGATGCCGCCTGTCGCTGCTTCAAGTTACGGAAAGGGGACCTGAGATTCAACGCCGCCCATGCAAAGTGAGGACCGTCGCTATTTTGCGACCAGCTTCTTGTAGGCGTTTACGTCGAGCAGTTCGCCAAGCTCCGCAGGATTTGCGACCCGCATCTTGAGGAACCAACCCGCACCGTACGGATCCTTGTTCACCTTTTCGGGACTGGACTGAATGTCCTTGTTGATCTCGACAACTTCGCCCGACACGGGTGCAAACATGTCGGAGACTGCTTTCACAGCTTCAATCGTTCCGAAGGATTTGCCCTTCTGGACTTTCGTTCCGGGTGCCGGCAATTCGACGAAGACGACGTCGCCGAGCTCGCCTTGTGCATAATCCGTCACTCCTACCCAACCCATATCCCCCTCAACGCGAATCCATTCGTGATCGTTGGTGTACTTCAGATTGTCAGGGAAATTCATAGCGACCTCTTTTCTTCTAGGGTTTTATCGGATGTGTCGTGGGGTATGGGCAGCCAGAGACAGACAATCCTCGCTGCCGATCCGGACGATCAGTCTTTGAAATTGAACGATTCTATGAACTTTGTATCAAAATCTCCGCTTCGAAATTTCTCGTTGCGCATCAGTTTCTTATGGAACGGAATCGTTGTCTGGACCCCCTCGATGATAAACTCGTCCAGCGTGTGATACATTTTCTCGACGGTCTCTTCGCGCGTCTTCCCTTTGACGATCAATTTCGCTATGAGAGAATCGTAGTACGGCGGAATTTCGTAGTCGGTATAAACATGGGTGTCAACCCTGACTCCAAAGCCGCCCGGGAGATGCAAGTTCACGATCTTGCCGGGAGAAGGTCGGAAATCATGTGCGGGATCTTCCGCATTGATACGGCATTCGATCGCATGCCACTCGGGTTTCGCCTTCACCTTCTTCAGTCGCTCGCCGGCTGCCACCTCTATCTGCATTTTCAACAGATCGATCCCCATCACCTCTTCCGTTACAGGATGCTCGACCTGAATGCGGGTGTTCATCTCCATGAAATAGAAATTCTTGTTCTTATCGAGCAGGAACTCAATCGTCCCTGCACCGACGTAATCCACGCTCTTTGCCCCCTTCACTGCAGCCGAGCCCATGGCTTCCCGAAGGTCCGGCGTTATCGCGGGAGAGGGCGATTCCTCAACGAGCTTCTGGTGACGACGCTGGATGGAACAATCGCGCTCACCGAAATGAACCACGTTGCCGTGACGATCTCCCATGACCTGGATCTCGATGTGGCGTGGTTCTTCCAGGTATTTCTCAATATAGACAGATGCGTTTCCAAATGCCTTTTCAGCTTCATGGCTCGCAGTGCGAAACGCATTTTCGAATTCGCCGTGTTCGCGCACGATTCGCATTCCACGCCCCCCACCCCCTGCAGTCGCTTTAATGATGACGGGGTAGCCAATTTCTCCCGCGACGTGCCTGGCTTCGTTGAAATCAGAGATCACTCCATCACTTCCCGGAATGACCGGCACACCGGCTTTTCGCATGGTGTCTTTTGCGAGGGCTTTGTCTCCCATTTGCGAGATCGCATCGGGAGACGGTCCGATAAATGTGAGCCCGGACGTGCCACAGATCTCCGCGAAATTCGCGTTCTCTGCAAGAAACCCATAGCCGGGATGGACGGCGTCAGCATTGGTCACTTCGGCAGTTGCGATCAAACGGGGGATGCTGAGGTAGCTGTCTTTGCTGGGAGCCGGGCCGATGCAGACGGCTTCGTCTGCAAAACGGACATGGAGTGAATAGCGGTCGGCTTCAGAGTAAACAGCCACCGTCCGGATGCCGAGCTCGCGACACGCGCGGATCACCCGGAGTGCAATTTCACCGCGATTGGCTATGAGAACTTTCTTGAACAAACGAATTCTTCCCTCGATGAGCTCAGAGTGCAAGGATGAATGGAATTGTGCAACGACAGGCGCTTGACTAGGATTTCTCGATCAGGAAGATCACCTGATTGTATTCCACGGGCTTGCCATTCTCGACAAGAACCTGCGCGAGCCTCCCGGACACGTCCGACTCAATCTCGTTCATAAGCTTCATCGCTTCCACGATGCAGAGGACGGACCCGACGCTGACGTTCTGGCCGATTTCGACATACGGTTCGGCATCCGGCGCAGGTGCGCGATAGAATGTGCCCACGATGGGCGATCGGACTTCATGATACTTCACCTCAGGCTTGCCGGTAGGTGATGACTGAACGGAAGATGCAGAAGCACCCGGTGCGGAGGATGGCTGTATGCCCTGAGGATAGGGCTGTGCCGCAGCCTGGATAAATGTGGGCTGTTGATTCTTATGCTTCGCAACCCTTATCTTCTTCCCCTCCTCCTCAATCTCAATCTCATCGACATCACTTTTTTCAATGAGCTTGATTACCTTCTTAACGTATGCAAGATCCATGGATGTTCCGCATTGATCGTGAAACACGAGAGCCTTAGGGCTCGCTCGTTTTCCCCGCAATCGAGGGAGTACACTCTTGACGCTAGATCTTCACCCGCTCCAGATATTGGCCCGACCGGGTATCGACGCGAATAGTATCCCCCTCGTTGATGAAGAGAGGAACGTTTACAGTCGCCCCCGTCTCCACCGTCGCAGGCTTGGTCGCGCCGGATGCCGTATCCCCTTTGACGCCAGGGACCGTCTCGACGACTTTCAGCTCAACATTAGGAGGAATCTCGCACCCGACGATTTCCATTCCCACCATCATGAGTTGGACCGTCTCGCCCTCTTTCAAAAACTTCGCTCCATCGCCGATGGCAACTGCCGAGACAGGCATTTGCTCATAGCTTTGCTTGTCCATAAACTGAAAGCTGGCACCATCGTGGTACAGGTAGGTGAATTCCTTCGTCTCCATCCTGACTTCTTCCACTTCCTCTCCGGATCGAAAGCGAGTATCGGAAGTTCTGCCGGATTTGAGACTGCGCAATTTGGCCTGAACAAAGGCTCTGAGATTACCGGGTGTGCGATGGATGTATTCGTCAACTCGGTGCAGTTCGCCATTGAACCTTATTATCATTCCAACTCGAAAATCTGCGGTTGTTGCCATAAATCCTTTCAAAATCCTTACGTTTTTGACTAAAATCGCATCATTTTGCCCGAAAATTGGGGTGAAAGTATACTAAAAAGTAGTACTAATGTCAAGGACATTCCCAGAGCGCATTTCCTTGCATTCCTACTAGCGAGTGCACGTTCAGCGTATGCAGACTTGCCGGTCAACTTTCGATTCGATTTCTTTTCTTTTCCTGTGAATTGTGCTATCTTTCGTCACTTTTTGATGCAGAACTGTGTGAAAATGAGCAATTCTACCAACTCGATTCACCACGCACACCGGCCAACAAGGAGCATTCATGGGATTTTCGACAAAAGCAGTCCACTCAGGAATTGAAGCGGATCCAAGCACGGGGTCACTGATGACTCCGATTCATCTCACCTCCACCTATCTCCAGTCGGAGATTGGCAAGCACAAAGGATACGTCTACTCCCGGGTTGCCAACCCCACGCGCACCGTCCTCGAGAAGTCCATCGCGTCACTCGAGAACGGGAAAGAAGGGCTGGCGTTCGCTTCCGGAATGGCTGCGGAGACCGCGGTCTTTCATCTGCTCAAAGCCGGCGACCACGCGGTGATTTCGCGGAATGTGTATGGAGGCACCTTCCGCGTCGCAAAATTCGTCCTGGAGAACTTTAGCCTGCATTTCGATTTCGTTGACAGCACCGACATCGGGGTCCTCAAGGATGCGGTGAGAGCAGAGACCAGAATGGTCTTTGTCGAATCACCGACGAATCCGACAATGGAAATCACGGACTTGCGCGCTGTAGCCAAACTCTGCAAAGCGCGGAAGCTGATTTCAGTCGTCGACAACACATTCGCCACGCCTTATCTGCAGAATCCTCTCGACTTTGGAATCGACATCGTTCTGCACAGCGCAACGAAGTACCTCAACGGACACAGCGACATGCTCGGCGGACTTGTGGTCCTCAACGATCCAAAACTGACGGAGCGATTGCGTTTCATTCAAAAATCGGTGGGTGGTATTCTGAGCCCGTTCGAAGCATGGATGTGCTTGCGTGGCATCAAGACACTCGCCGTTCGCATGGCGCGGCACGACGCAAATGCGATCGAAGTCGCGGCATTCCTCAACACCAATCGGAAAGTCAAGAAGGTGAACTACCCGGGCCTCGCTTCACATCCCCAACACTACCTCGCCCAAAAGCAAATGAGGGGATTTGGCGGAATGATCTCGTTCGACCTGGGGAGTTTTGAGAAGGCAAAGAAGCTCCTGAAATCCGTCCGCCTCTGTGCTCTCGCTGAAAGTCTGGGTGGTGTTGAGACCCTGATTTCGCATCCGGCCACCATGACACATGCCGCCCTCTCACCCGAGGAACGCCAGCGCGTTGGGGTCACCGATGGATTGGTGAGGATATCAGTGGGAATCGAGGATGTCGAGGACATCATTGAAGATTTGAAGCAAGCACTGGCGAAAGTCTGAAGAGGCCACTCATGACATCCCCCCCGCCCGACTGCCCGCCATTTTTGCATCGTTGTGGTTTGGCGGGGGCGGCTTGTGTGCAAGAGCGAGGGGATTTACCTGTCCGCCGTCTTTGTGGCGGAGGAGTGTGTGCTTCGTCCGGCATGGTCAGTTCTGACTTTCAAACTATCTCTTGAACTGGCTCTAGCCTTTTTTCGAAACAAATGCTGAACGGGTTCCCGACATATTCGCCGAAAGGTGGGATTGGTTTGTAGCCCGACGATTCATACAGACCATTTGCTTCGGGTTGAAGTGTGCCGGTCTCAAGCTTCAGCGTCCGATATCCGCAACTCTGTGCTGTAGATTCAAGGAACTGGAGCACCTGGCGCGAGAACCCTCTTTTTCGAAACGCCCCTCTTACGAACATCCTTTTCACCTCAGCAACATCGGTTTCCAGCTTCCGAAGAGCACCGCAAGCAACAGGCTCGCCACCAAGACGTGCCACGACAAAGATGAAGTCTGGATCGACGACGTCTTGCGGATGAAGACCATGAATCCATTGGCCGGGATAGCGGGTAAGAAGATCTGCGTCGAGCTCGCCGATGAGCGCCTGCGCGATTTCCGAATCCGGCGGCTCCTTCGAGAACTCCAGTCGTTCGTGCTCCATTGCGTCAGCCGGCCTTCGTCATTTCAGCAAAATCATCGATTTCGTCTGGGCGCTTCCTTTGTAGAGAAGCCGGTAGAAGTACGTCCCCGACGGTCTCCGTTCGGAGTTCCACATTCTCACGTGATCTCCCGCGGGCAGCCAGCTGTCGATGAGGACATCGACCACCTGACCGCGGATATCGAAAACTTCCAGGCGGACATCTCCAGCCTCCGGGATGTAGTACTGGATCGACGTCGACGGGTTGAATGGGTTGGGGAAGTTCTGTTGAATCGCGAACACATCGGGTACCTGGTGTTTCTGTTCAACGACGGCTGTCGTTCCTCCATAGTTGTACGGCTCGTTGACCATATGGTAGGCCGGTTCTCCCGCTTTCCGGAGATAGAGCGTTCGAATAGGAGTTTGAGGGAAGTTTTCAACCCGCGAGCTGGAGGCAGACCCGTCGAGTTTCCATTCGAACAAGGGAATTTCGTGGGGGTTGAGGTACTTTGAGAGTCCTCGTTCCAAGGCAAGATGAAAGAGTCCGAAGTTCCCCGGTTCGTGCCCGGCAAGATACGCCCCGATGATGTCGACGTGAAATGAATTCTTGCCGAAGATCACTACGTTCGTCATGATGTCCCTGCCATAGCCAGTAGCTCCCCCGTTTGCGTCGGGACCCGAGACGAACGGACCCTCGCGGCCGTACACTCCCTCGATAATATTCAAAACAGGATGCAACACTGAGTTGTTGTCCAGACAACGGCTCGCATGCGTCTCCATCCAGAGACCGCCCGAGCCGGAACCCGGCAGGTCCCAGCGAGGAATATTTGCCGCGGTGTGGCGGTCATAGTTCGTCTTGATGTTCGCGAACGCATTTGAGACAACATGTTTGGTGTCGACACCGCTCATGGCAGTTCCCCAGGCAGTGCAGTGACTCACATACGGGATGGCGTTCGTCCCCTGGAGATTCTTGGAACAAAGAGTCATCCCCATGCTATGAGACTTGAACTTCGCGATGTTGATCAGGCATGAGCCCGGAGAATTCACCGGCCAAAGATGGGGAATCTTGCTGAACCACACTCCGTTGGGGACATCCGTCCATTGAACATCCTGAGATGCCATTTGGGCAACCTGGGGAAAGTCCTTCAGATTCAGTCCGGTCCGTTTTGCGAGATCGCTGTACCATGTGCCATCGATCTGGTTCGGAGAGTAATTCGCCTCACGAATGTATGTATTCTGAGCCAGGATAGTGAGATCAAACAAGCTATTCACCACTCCCTCAACGAAATACGGATCCGTCTGAATCCCCATCGTTTGCTCGATGGGAGTCTTGTCCCAATACCACGACGTGATGTTTGGCTTGAGCACAACATTGGCAGAGACAGGAAAGCCAGCGACACTATCCAACTTCGCGACGAAAAGTGTCCGGCCGAGTTGGTGACCGACATCCTTGAGAGCACTTGTGTTGGTCTTTGAGTCGACTCCGGTGCGCAAAACGAAAACAGCGTCTGGATGGCTCTCCACAAACTCATGCAATCCGAAGAAGGTCGCTCCGCGCGGTTTGCTGACGAGTTCGCGGAAGTTCAGCACGACCGCGCTTCCTGCCAGCGAAGCAGTCCTCAGAAATTCCCGACGTGAATACATGACATCACCTTCCCTTCGTCTAAACCTCACAAGGGATACAACAGGTGCTTCGCCCTGATTGCTTTGAACTTCTCGACGCTTTCCTTCCACATCTCGACGATCTTGTCCGGTGCGATACCCGCATCGATGGCCTTTCGGAAACTCGGAGTCCCGGAAAGTCTGTCGATGGATCGGTCGCGCCATTTCAGACTGTCGGGGTAGAGGTTTTTTGCGACGGAAAGCATATAGACCGCTGCCTTGACCGGCTCAAACGAATCCCGATCAGTGACCTTGATGAACACTCCGCCTGACTTCTGGCCTTCATATTTTGGATGTTGGACCGCACCTTCAATGCTTCGGGTTGTGAATTCAATGGGTTCAAACGTAACACCTTTGAGCTTGTAGTCATTGAGCATCTTCGCCCACTTTGAGCCATCGATATAGGGAGCCCCGATCATTTCGAATGGTTTTTCTGTGCCGCGGCCCTCGGAAATATTGACTCCTTCAAAGAAGCAGGTCCCTGGATAGACAACGCAGCTTTCCAATGTCGGCAGGTTCGGAGACGGCTTTGCCCATATCTTTAAACCGGTCTGATCGTACCACATCGATCGCATCCAACATTCCATTCTCACCACTGTCAGATTCGCCTTGATGCCGTTCTTCAACCATCCCTCGTTGTTGTACATCGTCGCCAGTTCTCCGATGGTCATACCGTGTGCAATCACGATCGGATGCAATCCGACAAACGACCGAAGGCTGTCTTCTCTGTTGAATCCTTCAACCCATGTTCCGCGGATCGGATTCGGCCTGTCAAGAACGATGTACGGGATGTTGTTCTCGGCAGCAGCTTCCATGGCATAAGACAGGGTGCTGATAAACGTGTAGAAGCGGACACCGACATCCTGCAGATCGAAAATCAAGACGTCGACTCCTTTGAGCATTTCCTTCGTCGGCTTGTTGATCGCCCCGTAGAGCGAATAGGCTGTCACACCCGTCTTCTGGTCGACGGCATCCAGGATCTTTGCTCCGGCCGGCGCATCGCCGCGCACTCCGTGTTCAGGGCCGAACAAGACGACGAGATTAGTGCGCTTGTCTTCGTGAAGAGCATCAGCAAGATGCTTACCATTAGAAAGGAGCGCGGAGTGATTCGTCACGAGTCCGACGTTCTTGCCCTGAATGAGGTGGAAGTACTTCTCAAACAAGAGATCTGCGCCCGTCTTCACTTGTGCAGATGAGAGAGCAACAAAAACGACGCAGAGGGCGAGGACGAAGGTGAGCCGGCGTATCATGGGAGTGTCCTTTTCGGTTTTTGGGTTCGTACAAGAAAAAGCCGCACACAATATGCGGCTTTTTGACTAGAGGATCTTTGGTCGGCCTATGAACCACGCTGCTATCGACATGCCGTCCCAAATCTCTCCCGAGAGGATTTTCTGATCAATCTCGGCGGGGGTCAACTCGAAATGCTCAAACTCCTCTGTGGGATCCGGTTTTGTTCCCACCTGCTTCAGACCGCGTGCAACGTAGACTCGGCACATCTCATTCGTTACGCCATTGAACGGATTGAACTCTCCCGCCTGGATCATTTCCCTCGCCACATATCCCGCTTCTTCCTCCAGTTCCTGGGCAGCAGAGGTCAGATAGTTGCTTCCAGCCTTCACGCCACCGCACGGAAATTCCAGGCTCTCTTCATCACGGAGATACCGGTATTGCTTCACCATCACAAGCCTGCCATCGTCGAGTACGGGAATGATGATGCTTGAGCCGTTGGTGTGGACATAGAAATAGTCTCCGACCTCGCCGTTGGGAAGGCTGAACGTATCCTGGCGATACACCCACCACGGATTCTTGAACAGCTCCTTCTGCGTCAGCTTTCTCCACTTGGAGAGGGACATGGAAAGACCTTAGACGAGTTCTCGTTCGGAAAAGAAAAAGGCAACTTCGATCTTGCCGTTCTCGGGGGAATCGGAACCGTGCACGATGTTCTCTCCCTTGTTGTCGGCGAAGAGCTTTCTGACGGTTCCGTCTGCCGCATCCTTCGGATCGGTTGCGCCAATCAAGGTGCGGAAATCTGCCACTGCGTTTTCCTTCTGGAGTGCGACGGGCATGCATGGCCCGCTGGACATAAATTCCACCAGTCCATCATAAAACGGTCGGCCTTTGTGGACGGCGTAGAACGCTCCCGCCGTTTCTTTTGTCAGTCGCAATTGCTTCATTCCAAGGATCTTAAATCCGGCTTTTTGAATTCGCGCAATCACTTCGCCCTGGAGGTTTTTTCGTACGCAATCAGGTTTTAGAATCGCCAAAGTTCGTTCGAGCATAGAAATTGCTAAGTGGTTAATTAGTGAATAGTTAAATCGTTAATTGGTTAATTAGTGACAAGGTTCAATGACCCGATCCTCTCCCATCTTACGTATCACGTCTTTCGTCTTACGCTCTGTGCTGGTTCCACCATCGCTCCATGACATCGTCCGCATTGGTTGCAGCCCCTTTTTGTTTCCATTTGTCGTAGAAGAAGATGTCTGAACTCGCCGGGAGCGGATCCGGTATGTCGATCTGGATTCTCATCGGCATGGGAGCGGAGTCTCCTACGATAATCGCTTCGCCCTGCCGGAGCGTCGAAATCACGTTCTCGAGCCCGCTGAATGTTTCAGGCACCAGGCGCCGTATATAGTTCTGGTCGACCGGATTCAGTAGACGCATCACAACAAAGTTGTTGCACTGTGAAAGAATCGTCTCAGAAATCTCTGCGGGACGTTGACTGACGATCATACAGCTGACGCCGTATTTGCGCCCTTCTTTTGCGATCCGTTCCACGGTGAGCCGCGCCGCCGTCGATCCACGGGAGTTGGTGGAGAGGTAGTTGTGCGCCTCTTCAAATACCAGGAGAATCGGGAGATCGCGGCGGTTCGGGTTCCAGAAATTGAAGTCGAAGGCGATACGCGCGACAAGCCCGACGATCGTGTTGACGACATCGAACGGAATGCCGCTCATGTCCATGATGGTCACCTTCGATTTACCATCCAGACCGAAAATCATGGTGAGCAACCCTTTGGCGGATTCGGAGTCCGTGCAAACGCGCGGTTTGAACATGAACGCGTAGCGAGGATCATTGATCATGCTGTTCAACCGCATCAGGAACCGGGTGAACTTGCCGTAGTGAGGTCCTTCCTTTGTTCCGGTGCTTCCGCCGGTGATTTTTTCTGAATCGAGGAACTGCATCCGGGCGCGAGTCTCGTTGATATCAAAGAAGACCGGAGAGTCGACAGTGATCACGCTCGCCAGCCTGGGGTTTTTTCCCTTTTTCCCTGCAAAGATCAGGTCCTGCAGGGATGAGACGATTGTTGTCTTGTTCTCATCGCGGGGATCGACGAACAATTCAACCATTTCGTCGAAGTTCATCAACCAATACGGAAGCTCGAGCGCCGCGATATCGAAATGCTGACATCCTTCCGGAAACGCGCTTTTGTACTCGTTGTGGATGTCTAAGATGACTATGTTGGTGTCAGGCAACGACGTAACCTTTTGGAGCAGCGAGGCAACAGTACACGATTTTCCCGCTCCGCTCGATCCAAGAACGGCAAGATGTTTCCCGAAAAACTTGTTTGGATCGAGGAAGGCTCGCTCGTTCTCAAAGAGTGAAAGCTGTCCGACAGAGAAGTTGAACTTTTGATAGGTCGAGAAGGCCGCTTTGAGGTCCTTGTCTTCCAGAAGGTAGACGACCATGTCGGCAGTCGGGAGAACGGAGACGCCGCTTTCGAATTTCCCTTTTTTGAGTGTGCCGATCAGCGTCACGCTCATCAGGAATCGCTGTACAACCTTCTCCCCTTCGTAGACGTCCCCCTTTTTAAATTCCGATACGATCCCGAGCACAAGAAGCTGGCCCACGGGGATCAGGACGTAGGTTCCGATCTGACCGATGTGATACATCCTCGCACCGATCTTCCTGGAAAGCGCCGTAATCTCAGGGTCGATGATGACCGTGACCGTGGAACTCGTCACTTCCCTGACGATGCCGATACGTTTTTCTTCCCACATGGTCGTTGCCTCTGTTATTCGTGAACGGGAAAAGAAACAACGTGTCGAAGGTTGATCGACACATCGTTCAGCATGCCATCGTCAGCGTCTGCGCAACTTCTTCTTTGCTGTGACTTTNNTGGGGGATGCTTTTTTCGATTTCGGTTGCTTCAGAACTTTTTCCAGAGTCTCACCGATGAGAGCCGGGCTCTCAACGACGTGAATGCCTGCCTGACGGAACGCTTCGAACTTCTCCGCAGCGGTGCCTTTGCCTCCGGAGATGATGGCACCGGCGTGTCCCATCCGACGTCCGGGAGGCGCCGTCTGTCCGGCAATAAATCCAACCACCGGCTTTTTGACATGCTTCTTGATATACTCAGCCGCTTCTTCTTCTGCCGATCCGCCGATTTCGCCGATGAGGATCATCGCGTCTGTTTCCGGATCCTCATTGAAGAGTTTCACGGCGTCAATGAATCGTGTTCCGATCACCGGATCCCCTCCGATGCCGATGCACGTCGATTGACCAATGCCCCTCTCAGTCAGCTGCCATACGGCTTCGTAGGTCAATGTTCCACTCCTCGACACGACACCAACCCGACCCGGCTTGTGGATGAATCCGGGCATGATGCCCACCTTGCACTGGCCGGGCGAAATGATCCCAGGACAATTGGGCCCGATCATTCTGACGCCCCGTTCTTTCAGGTGAGCATAGGCTTTTACCATATCACCTGTCGGAATGCCTTCAGTAATAGCGACCACGAGTTTCACTCCGGAATCGGCGGACTCCATGATCGCATCAGCTGCCGCACCCGCCGGCACGAAAATGACCGAGGTATTCGCCTTTTCCTTCGCCACCGCTTCGGCAACCGTGTTGTAGACAGGAATGGGTTTCGGGAACCGGTCCTTCTCGTTTCCCTGATACGTCGTTCCGCCTTTGCCCGGGGTAACGCCTGCGACGACGTTCGTTCCGTATTCCATCATCTGTTTGGTGTGAAAAGTCCCTTCCCCGCCGGTAATTCCCTGAACCACCAGTCTCGTGTTTTTGTCGACAAGTACGCTCATAAGTCAAAACTCGTTTGTTACAGGTGAGAGAAATAGTTTCGGTCGTTTCAAGTTAAGAAGCGCTTTCGAGAAAATCAGCAACTTTCAGGATCGTCGCTTCATCGAACTGGCGACCGAGGATTTGCACGCCAATCGGGAGCCCCTGATGATCTTTTCCAAAGGGGACACTGATGCCGGGGATTCCGGCGAGGTTCGCAGAAGTGGTATAGATGTCGGAAAGATACATCGTCAATGGATCATCCACTTTTTCGCCGGCCTTGAAAGCCGTCGTCGGTGCTGTGGGGGTAATAAGACAGTCAACGCTGTCGAACGCCTTGAGAAAATCCTGTTGTATGAGACGACGAACTTTCTGCCCCTTGCGATAGTAGGCGTCGTAGTACCCGGCAGAGAGAACGTACGTTCCGAGCATGATCCGCCGTTTGACTTCAGATCCGAAGCCCTCGCTTCGCGATGCAGTGTACATGCCGGCGAGGTCGCGGGCCTTTTTCGCCCGATAGCCGTATCGTGCCCCGTCGTATCGCGCGAGATTTGAAGAAGCCTCTGCAGTCGCAAGAATGTAGTACGTGGCAATCGTGTACTCCGTATGAGGAAGGGAGACCTCCTCGACGGTGGCCCCGTTTTTTTTCAGTGTGTCAATACTCTTTTCGACTGCTGTTCGAACATCCGGATCAAGACCTTCACCAAAATATTCTTTTGGGATTCCGACACGCAGTCCTATCACATTCTTATCAAGGGCCGACGTAAAATCCGGCACCGGTATCTTCGCAGAAGTCGAGTCGCGCTCGTCGTGTCCGGCGATCACGTTCAGCACCTGCGCACAATCCCTTGTCGTCAGAGCGAGCGAGCCGATGGAATCGAACGATGAGGCAAATGCAACAAGACCGAAGCGGGAAACACGACCATAGGTGGGTTTGAGGCCCACGACGCCGGTAAAGGAAGCCGGCTGACGAATGGATCCTCCTGTATCCGATCCAAGCGATACGGTTGCCATGCCGGCGCGGACGGCGACAGCTGATCCGCCGCTTGAACCGCCGGGAACTCGCGTTTCATCCTGAACAAGCTTCACGCGTCCGTACGCCGAGTTCTCCGTGGAAGAACCCATGGCAAACTCATCCATGTTGTTCTTGCCGACGATGATCGCATCCTCAGCCACCAAACGATCGACGACCGTCGCATTGTAGGGGGAGATGAACTGTTCGAGGATCTTTGATCCGCAGGTGACGCGCTCATCTTTCACGCAGATGACATCTTTGATGGAGACGACCATCCCGGCCAGCTTCCCGGCTGTTCCATCCGCCAGTTTCCGATCAACCAATCGCGCCTGGGCGACGGCTTTTTCCGAAAAGACGGAGAGGAATGCATTGAGGCCGCTCCCGGCTTCGATGGTGCCAAGATACTCCCCGGTAAGCCGCTCGCAGGTCGTTGTTCCCGCGCGCAACTCAGTCTGGATTGTCTCGAAGGTTTTCATCCGATTGACGTACTGCGGCTGTGGTCGCGGTTCACCGGTGGTGACCGCCGCTCATGGATATGAAAGACGATCCTCCGTTCCACATCATGCGTGGGACGGAGGGACGCCGAAAGGTGCTGCAGGATACAGATTACTTCTTAGGCTCTTCCTTGTGCTCGTCTTTGTGATCGATCTGCTTGACATCCTTTTCAATGTCGTCCTGAATCTCGCGTGCAGCTTTGCGAAACTCACGCAAACCTTTCCCCAATCCCTGTGCGAGTTCCGGAATCTTCTTCGCACCGAAGAATATAAGGATGACGAACAGGATCAGTATTATTTCAGGCGCTCCGAGGTTCATACTCCATCTCCTTTTAACTGAGTTGTGATTGACGAACGAAACTCTCAACAATCGAATTGAACACTTTTCTGCCGTCGGTGTGACGCAACACCGGATCCGACGCACGCTCGGGATGCGGCATCATCCCCATGACATTTCCCTGCTCATTGATGATTCCGGCAATGTTGGAAAGCGATCCATTGGGATTTGCTTCCTCCGTGATTGCGCCGGTCTCCTCACAATAACGAAACACAATCTGATTCCGATCTTCCAGACGCTTGAGTGTCTCCAGATCGGTGAAGTAGTTGCCGTCGCCGTGCGCGATGGGGATTTCCAGAACCTCTCCCCTTTGGCATTGCGAAGTGAACAAGGTTTCGGAATTTTCAACCTTCAGATGAACGTACTTGCAGACAAACTTCAGCGAACTGTTTCTCAGAAGAACCCCCGGCAACAAGCCGGCTTCCACCAGCACCTGGAATCCATTGCAAATGCCAAACACCGCTCCACCATTCTTGGCGAACCGCACAACATCCTTCATGATAGGAGAGAAACGAGCCAACGCTCCACATCGCAAATAGTCGCCGTAGGAGAAACCACCCGGAAGAATCACAGCGTCGACATCCCCGAGAGACGATTCCTTGTGCCAGATCAAACGCGCATCCTGACCGAGAATTGTCTCCGCCACGTAATGCGAATCGTGGTCGCAGTTGGATCCCGGGAAAACGACGATGCCGAATTTGAGGCTCATGGGGTGAAGAATGGTTAATTAGTTAATTGGTTAATTGGTTGAGGTCAAAAGTGGCTGAAGACTGCCCGTCATCCACAAATCACTAATTAACCACTCACCAGTTTACTCCTCACCAATTCACTATTCACTTTTTCTCAATGGTAAAGCTAAAATCTTCCATCACTGGATTGGCAAGGAGTTTCTCGCTCACTTCTTTCGTGATTTTCTCGGCTTCTTCCTTGCTCGCCGCGTCCACATTCAGTTCAACGAATTTGCCGATGCGGACGTTCCGAACCCGTTCGTAACCGAGCGAATGCGCTGCATGTTCCACTGCCTTCCCCTGAGGATCGAGGATGGATTGTCTCAAGGTGACCAGGATTTTTGAATGATACAAGTCGTTTCTCCGGCAATAGTTAGATGTCGATGCTTGAGACCTCAGCTTCTTCGTCGGTGTCTTTGTCCACGTGCGACGTGGCCGAGCGGACCCATATGAACAGCGATCGCAGCACGCCAAATCCCATAAACGCCATCATCACGAGGAAGAGATAATTCCCCATCGAGGCAATCACAACGACTCCGGCCACGAAGAATGAAGCTGCTTTCCATGGATGTGCCCGCAGCCCGCGCTTGGAGAGCTTCGGAAGTGTGTCGTATCGAACTTTGCTGACCATCAGCAGGGAGACAAACACCACGAGAATCAAGAGACCGTCCCCTGTCCAGCCGCTCAGCCCCGCACGCTCCGTGTTGTATTGAAGCAAGAATGCACACAAGGTGATGGCCGCCGCCGGGATGGGAAGTCCTTTGAAGTATTCCTTTTCAAAACCCACAAGCTGCACGTTGAAGCGGGCGAGACGAATCGAGCCCAGGACCAACGGCAGCGAGCTGATGATAACACCCAGACTTCCGAGTGCACTCAGGTGAGCCTGATAAACGAGGAAGGAAGGCGCAGCGCCGAAGGTGACAACATCGGAGAGGGAATCGAGTTCGACTCCGAACTGGCTGGAGGATCGCGTGATTCTTGCCATGACACCGTCCAGCGAGTCAAAGACCCCGCCAAGGACGATGAACCACGCCGCCATTTCAATCCTGCCCTGACTGGCGTTCAGGATTGAGAGGAAGCCGCAAAATGCGTTGAGAACAGTAAAGAGACTTGGGACGACCGCCCTGGTAATTTTCATACGTTGGTATCTCCACAACGACGATAGTCGGGCAGATGCAGTTCAGCCTCAGCTATCTAAAGACAAGTCCTAGTGTAGTTCCGCAAGCACTGTTTCGCCTGCAACGGTTTCATCGCCCACTTTGGCCCGAACAGACGCAGTGGCCGGCACAAACACATCGACCCTCGATCCGAATTTGATCATTCCAAACCGCTCGCCCGCCTTTACGGTATCTTCCATCTTCAGGGTACAGACGATACGTCGAGCAATGAAACCCGCAATCTGCTTGAAAAGGACACGACCCAGCGCCCCCTCGATTCCAATAAGCATCTGTTCGTTCTTCTCGGAGGCTTTGTCTTCAAAGGCAGCGAAATACTCACCTTTGACATATCTCAGATACTTCACTTTCCCACTGATCGGATTGCGATTGACATGAACATTCAGCGGTGACATGAAAACGCTGATCAGGGTGGCACCCGACCCGAGGAATTCTTTTTCATCGAGTTGACGGATGGCGATAATCTTGCCGTCTGCAGGGCTGAGGACGAGGCTCTCTCCTGTCGGAGATGTTCGTTCGGGATCCCGGAAGAAGTTTATCGTAAGTCCCAACAAAACAACCGAGAGGGCAACGACGCAATATTTCGGGATCTTTGGCTCAACAAAAATGAGCGAAAGCACTATCAGCAGCAGACAGATAATAGAAACCGTGAAAAAGACGTCGTAGCCGTACTTCGTAATCATTCGTTCCTGTCAATCACTCGTTAGACGCTCGAAATGTCAGATTCCTTCCAACCCCGGAGACCCAATAAACCAAACTGTTCATACTTCACCACCAGCGGTTTTCTCGACGGAGGTTAAGGTCTGGACAGCATCGAATGGGAGGTATCTCGAAGTAAGGGCAGGAGCGACGCAAAGTATCAGGGCGGGGGGAATCAAGGCCTAGAGCTAGCTCGTTGTGACCGTTTTTTCCTTTTGGGTAAACCTGCCTTGGATTCGTCGAACTTGAATCAGAACCAGGGAGTTTTGGACCGTTTCTTGGTCAACGGATTTCAGTCAAACTCCCTCAAATACCGGCAAAAGTATACCAAAAATTGGGCCGAAAGTCAAGGAATCCAAGCGTATCCCTCCGTTGCTCTGAAATCGGGAACTCGTCATTGATCAAGTGCGTTGAATTCGTGGAAGCCCAGATACGAGAAGTTCCGCGAAGTTGGACTCTTGGCTTCGATGCCGATTGTGCGGAGCGTCAAGACAATGGCATCACGCTATCACCAGGCAAACGCATACGAAGGCTTATCTCTCCCAATTGATTTGAGCGAATCAAAGACGACAGGGGTTCAGATGTGTGAGCACGTTCGACCTCCCGTTCTCGATCACCCTCACCAGCAATTCAAAGTTCTTGTGCGGACCGACATCTGTCAAGGATCTCAGAGACGACATACAGAATCCCTTCATTTAAGTTGACGAAACTCCTTTTGGGGCTCATCGCTTTGATCTCGACGAACACGTCAGATACGTCAATCATCTCCATCGAACCCCCGGGTTACAGGCTGGATTGAGATTGATTGAGTTTGGCTCGCCGGAATCTGTCATGGCACGTTCATCTGGCCGTGATTTCGGAATGATCAGATCAGGATCCAATCGTTGCACGCGTTCTCGATTCGCACTGAATCAGACGGACCGCCTTCCTGATTGCCGTCAGTTCATGCGGCGCCCGAAGGTTGGACGCAAACAGTGATCCCTCAAGAGCTTTGTCTCACTAACCAACTCATCCATTCACCCAGTTTTCCGTTATAGAGAGGGACATCTTCATGGCAGACAACGAAAACCTTTCAAACCGCCGAGGCTTCCTCGGCAAGCTCGCAACAGGTGCAGCTGCAATCGGCGCCACCACGCTCTTGGACCCGCTCCACCTCTACGCAGCGGCTGCGAACTCCGCGCCCCCTGCCGACGAAAAATCGCTCCAGTCATGGTTTGGCAAACTCAAGGGAAGGCACAAACAGGTTTTTGATTGCATGATACCGGACAGTGGCATCCCTCTTGCGTGGGCCCGCGTATTTCTGATGACGAACAAAGCTGTCGGCGTCGCAGACAACGACTGTTCTGCGGTCCTTGTCCTTCGTCATGAATCCATTCCGCTGGCCATGGAAAGCAGATTGTGGGAGAAATACAAATTCGGCGAGGTCTTCAAGATCGACGACGGATCGACAAAAGCGCCTTCCACGCGTAACATGTTCTGGCAACCGAAGCAGGGTGATCTACCGTTACCCGGCATGGCGGTCAATGAGCTTCTCGAGAGCGGCGTGCTCATCGGCGTGTGCGACATGGCTTTGACGGTGTACAGCATGCAGGTCGCTGCCAAAATGAATATGACTGCCGAGGAAGTCAAGAAGGATTGGGTATCGGGAGTCCTGCCTGGAATCCAGATCGTGCCGTCGGGAGTCCTCGCCATCAATCGGGCACAGATGCACGGCTGCACATATTGCTGGGCCGGATAGGGGAATGTCGATACTACTTCTGAGTGAGCGGATTCTGGATGTAGAGTTGCTTGTAGTAGACGGCATCGACCGGGATTTTCTCTTTCAAGTAATCCTTGTTCTTAAACGGAAACCCGGGTCTCGGTTGTGAAGTAATATACGCTGCGATGTGCTGCGCCTGTTCGTCGCTGAGGAGACTTGGATTGAGATAAGGCATCCAGCGGCGGATCATGCCCGCCAGTGTATAGGTGCGAGCTGCGCCCGCACCATCGTTCCATGAGTTCGGACCCCAGAGTGGTCCCGGGCGCTTCCCTCCCACATCGACACCCTGTCCGTCACTCCCGTGACAGGTAGAGCAGGCTCGTATGTAAAGCTCCTTGCCAAGCTTGGGGTTGAGCTTCTCCAGCGGTAGTAGTGCGGAAGGCTGAAGTGAGTTGCGACCTCTCCAGGGAACGTCCTTGCCGATCTCGGCGAAGGACGAAATCCAGGTGAGATAGGCAGCGAGGTCTCTGACCTCTTTCGTCTGGTCATTGAGGGTCGCATGAGCCAGGTCGTTCTCATGCAGGGCCGATGTTCCGTGTGTCCGGTTGCCTGTCGCGTTGAGACTCCTGAGCAGACAACCGATGATTCTGTCTTCGAGGCTGAAGATCCGACCGGAGCGTTTGTTGTACTCGGGAAACACTTTGGCGATCCCGACCAGAGGCATGGCTCTATCGCGTTGTCCGCCATTGGGGTGACAGTTGTTACACGACATGGCATTGCCCGCGAGCGAAAGTGCGATTTGCGGGGTATTCATGAACAACTCATAGCCGTGGGTTATGCTCTTCGTCAAGGCCGAGTCATCCGACGGTCGAACCTTCATCGGATTGTGCGGAACTTCCCATGATCGTGCAAGCAGCGCGGTTTGAGGGATCAAGATCCCATAGCTCAAGGAATCGCTCCCGACCGCATGAGGAACAGGAGCACGATTCTCAGAGCATGCGTTCAAGATAAGCGCTGCTGAGACGAGGACGAACCAAGGTCTCAACGACAACTTCTTCCCACCATGGCAGATCTGCATGAGCATATCGAAGTTCCTTCTCGGAACAGTGAAGAGATGACCCCGCGCTCAAAACAGAATCTGAGCAACAATAGTTTCCGTTTCCTTGTATCTCGCCACAATCACTGAAACACAATATCCGGAGGAAGTATCATGAAGCATACTCTCATTGTCCTCTCTCTGCTCCTGCTCATCTGCGGTCTTGTCCATGCTCAGGCCCTGGAGTATCGAGTGGTCTTCGACCTCACCAGTAAAGACAGCATGGAACAGAAGTCCGTGATGCGCTGGGTCAAAGAGATCAGGGCCGCCCACCCCGACGCACAATTGGAAGTCGTGATGTACGGAAAAGGATTCGAGATGGTGATGCCTGAGAGATCTTCCGTGGCTGCGGACGTGAAAGCGGCATTGAAGAATCCAAATACTTCGTTTGCCGTCTGCGAGGTTGCCATGAAGAACAACAGCGTCACGATGAGTCAGTTGTTCCCGGGCATCAAGACGGTGCCTGACGGTATTTACGAGATCATCTCAAAGCAGCATGAAGGCTGGGGCTACATAAAAGTGATGCACTGAGAGCCGCGTTCACTGGTACTGACTGAGAAGCCAGATCAAGCTCCCTTCGACACGTGTGGTTCTCATTCCCGCATATCTTAAGCGGGGATCCAGTACGTGTACTGCATCGGTCCTACGCCAATTTGAGACTCAGCTGATCGTTGCCGCTTTCTTTAGGAAAGTCCCGCTGTTTGGATACCGCCAATGTGCGGGATCCCAGAAGGCGGGAAAAGCGGCAGAAAGAAACTCGTCCCGAAATTCCCGCCTGACCTTGGGAGGGCCTGTGCACCGGCGGGCAGGTAACGCTCGAGGGAAAGCATCCAACGCTCGAGCCGTAATGTCGCCCCGACGGAGTGGTGAGTCATCTTCGAGCTGACTACATCTTGGGGCGACATTAAACGCACGGGAGGTCCGTCCATCCCGCCTGCCGAATTTTCGGGACCGGATCAGATTAAAGAAAAGAGGAACCCCACCATGCAAGAGATTACACCCACGCCTGATCTCGATCTCCGACTGCAGCGGCGGCAATTCCTCGTCCGGACCGGCCTCTTCCTGGGTCTCGCAGCACTGCCCGACGGGAAGATGTGGGCCCACGCAAAAGAGTCAGCGCCCGCGCGTCTTCAGTCGTGGGAGGACGTCCGAGCACTTTTCAACGCGGACAGAGACATGATACACATGGCGGCTTTCTATCTGGCATCTCATCCAAAACCCGTTCGGGAGGCGATCGAGCGCCATCGGCAGGGACTCGACTCGAATCCCGTCATGTGCCTCCGCCAGAATGAAGCGAAGAACGAAACAGAAGTCCTCTCGGCCGCTGCAGAATATCTCGGTGCAAGTCCGGGGGACATCGCGCTCACGGATAGCACGACGATGGGGCTGGGCCTGTTGTATGGCGGACTGACGCTTCGGCCGGGTCAGGAGATCCTGACGACGACCCACGATCATTACTCGACTGAAACCTCTCTCTCACACCGCGCGAGCCGAACGGGAGCATTGGTGCGCCGGGTACAGTTGTATCATGAACCGGCAGAAGCTTCCATTTCGCAAATGGTCGATACGTTGATGCAATCCGTCCGGCCTCAGACACGCATCGTCGCCGTGACCTGGGTTCACTCATCAACCGGTGTGAAACTCCCGATCAGGGAAATCGCAGAAGGACTTTCAAAGATCAACGCCGGGAGAGATCAAGTCGACCGCGCGCTTCTATGCGTCGATGGTGTTCATGGTCTTGGGGTTGAGAACATAACCGTGGGTGATCTTGGTTGCGATTTCCTCGTTGCGGGTACGCACAAGTGGATGTTCGGTCCACGCGGCACCGGATTGGTCTGGGGCAAACCGGACGCATGGCCTGTAGCAAATCCGATCATTCCGACATTCTACGAACCTGCCTACGAAATTTGGATGAAGTATCGCAAGCCCGAGCCGATTCCAGTTGGCGCCACCATGACTCCGGGGGGATTTCATTCGTTCGAGCATAGGTGGGCTCTCAACGAAGCATTCAAGCTTCATCTGCAGATTGGCAAAAGTAGGATTGCCGAGCGGATTCACACCTTGAACAGCCAGCTCAAAGAAGGACTGGCAAAGATGAAACACGTCGTGCTTCATACTCCGCTCTCTCCTGATCTCTCAGCTGGGATTGTCTGTTTTGAAGTGAGGGGAATGGGGCCGATTCCTGTGGTGCAGAGACTCATGCAGAAGAAAATCGTAGCGACGGTCACACCGTATGCCACGCTCTATGCGCGGCTTTCTCCGAGTCTTTTAACATCATCAGCAGATGTCGATGCGACGTTGAAAGCCGTGGCCGAGCTAGCGGCAAGTTAAGCCGGCAAAAGTCAGGCCCCGGGTATTGCCAAAGAGGGGTTGGTTTTGTATATTGTTGGGCAATTTTTGCCCCTGTATCCCCACTTTCGTGGGGAGTCTCCTGGGTGCAGAAAGCGAGCAATTGCCTCGTGGTGTAACCCCGCCTTCGTCGGGGTTTCTGGGGTGCGTGACGAAAACAATTGCCCCGTGGTGTAACCCCGCCTTCGTCGGGGTTTCTGGGGTGCGTGACGAAAACAATTGCCCCGTGGTGTAATTGGCAACACGTCTGACTCTGGATCAGAAGAGTCTAGGTTCGAGCCCTAGCGGGGCAGCAAAAGATTTGCGAATTGGGGATTGTGAATTTCGAATTGTGTTTTCCTTTTTCGATTCGACATTGGCAATTGACAATTCGCAATTCCATTATGGCCCTATCGTCTAACGGTTTAGGACGCGGCCCTCTCAAGGCCGAAATACGGGTTCGATCCCCGTTAGGGCTACACCTCTGCACCCNNATTTTTGCCCTTTGCGATCGAAACTGAAGGAATGAGAACTTCGACAGGGCAACTACGTGCACCCTGTAAGTTGAAGAGAAATTGAGCACGGTCTCTCAGCCCCGGAATTGAGGGCAAGCGCCTAATGCAGCATCTCCCCTTTCGCTCTCCGCTGTCAACAAGAATCACATCCACCGTCGTCCGCTCTTCTTCATCTCTCCATCGTGTAGATGTCATCAAGATTTGTCGCGGAGTGATTCCAGGAGTCCTCCACAAAAATAGCAAAGGGTCTGCGATTCAACGGTGACGTCTTGTGCTTTTCTACCTGCTCATCAACCGCGACCAATCATTCTAAAGGGCATCTCTAG
>PMZI01000026.1 GCA_003170475.1 Ignavibacteriota bacterium
CACCGATGCGGGCGCCACGTGGAAGAAACTCGACAATGGCCTGCCGAAGAACACGGGTCGCATCGGCCTTAAGATCTACGCGAAAAACCCGAAGATCTTGTATGCTGTCGTTCAGAGTGATGATGGCGGAACGGTCAATATCGATGAGGTGAAAAGTAAATCGGGAGGTGTTTTCCATTCGTCAGACGGCGGGGAGAGCTGGACGCGAGTGAATCCACTCGATCCGCGCCCCTTCTATTTCAGCCAGATTCGTGTCGATCCGTCCGATTCTTCCCGCGTCTACGTCCTTGGATTCATGCTTCACGTCTCGCTCGACGGCGGAAAGACATTTCGAGAAGAGTATTTCAGCAAGGTTCACTCTGACTGTCATGCCCTTGCGATCGATCCCAAGCGGCCAAAGCGCATTATCCTCGGCACCGATGGCGGAGCCTACATGAGCTATGAAGGCGGGAAAGGTTGGGATCATCTCAATAAGTTCGCCGCGGGCGAGTACTATCGCATCGCCGTGGACACGAGCACGCCCTATCGCATCGCCGGCGGTCTTCAGGACAACGCAAATTGGCTTGGTCCCAACCAGACCTACTCAAAGGAAGGGATACTCAATTGCGACTGGACGAACATTGAAGGCGGCGATGGGTTCTACTGTGTCTTCGATCCCGATGACAGAAACATCATGTATGCCGAGTCGCAAGAGGGCTTCGTGCATCGATTCAACCTTTCAAACGGAGAAGTCAAGGGACTTCGCCCTCAGCCCGCCGAAGGTCAACCGGCGTATCGCTTTCACTGGAATTGCCCTCTCATTCCCAGCCAACATACGAAAGGGACAATGTATCTCGGGGGAAACAGAGTTTTCAAATTCTGGGATCGGGGAGAAAAGTGGAGCGCTATCAGTCCGGACCTTTCAACGCAGGACCCGAAGAAGATCATGACAACCGGCAGCGGTGCTGAGAACTATGGCGTCGTCTACTCCCTTGCCGAATCTCCGCTCAACGCCGGCATGCTTTGGGCCGGCACGGACGACGGCAAGTTGTGGAGCACGGAGAATGAAGGGGCATCGTGGACTGACCTGACAGAACATCTTCCAAAAAATGTCAGGGGACAATGGATCAGCAGAATTGAGCCTTCCCATTTCGACGCAAAAGCGGCGTATATTGCTATCGACGCGCACCGCACCGGAGTGTTCTCGCCACTCGTCTTCAGGACAGTCGATGGTGGAAAGACCTGGACATCGGTTGCGGGTGATCTTCCCGCCGATGGGCCCGTCAAAGTGGTTCGGGAAGACTTGAGCAATCCCGATCTTCTTTTTGCGGGGACAGAATTCTCGCTTTTTACGAGCCTGAACAGAGGTGAGCACTGGGTGAAAATAGGAGAGTTGCCGACTGTTGCAGTCGATGACATCGTGATTCAACCTCAGGAACGCGATCTTGTGGTGGCAACCCATGGAAGAAGCATCTTCATTCTCGATGACATCCGGCCCTTCGAAGAATTGGTCGACAGCGTTCAGAAGAATGAGGCTCATCTCTTCACACCGCGAAAAGCATTTGGAATCAATCTGCTGCCCGGATTCGTCGAATCGCTGGGGACAACGGTCTATCGCGGAGACAATCCTCCTCAGGGATCTCTCATCAACTACTTCGTCAAGGAGTTTACAGGCGAACCCGTGAAGATCTCGATTTCGAATTCGTCAGATCAGCCGGTGGCAAACCTCACAGGTCCCAATTCTCCCGGGATCAATCGAGTTGTTTGGGATTTGAAAATGACGAAGGATCTTCTGACAGAGTATGGAGGAGAAGGACAGCTCTTTGTCAAGCCCGGCACCTACACGGTGTCCTTGAGCTATGGCAAGTTCAAGCAGAAGCAGAAGGTCCAAATCGAAATCGCGAAAGGGCTGGAGACGAAATAGCGGATTGAGGTCTTTCAGGTGTGCCTCATGTGTCTCAACTTCGCTGATGACACTCATCGCACACTGTTCTTGCATGGCATCTCGAAGAGGCTCAGAATGATTCTGGGCCTCTTGTCTTTTGACGGGATGACTCTGCTCGTCGTCTACGCTGCTAATCGTCATGCCGAGAAGCGCACCGGCGAATCGCATCTTTCCTGGGTTCTGCGATCGTTCCGGGTCCTGTTGCCTTTGAGGACACACTAGCGTAGTTTAGAGTTGTCTTCCCATCCGATTGCTCACACAGACTTGCTCATACAACATTCTCATTGGTGCTCACAGTGAACGTACGCCGCAATCTTGTCCTCCTCATCGCTTTCCTTCTTGCGCAACCCTTTGCTGGTTTGGGCCAGGAGAAACAATCACAAGCCCTTGCGGGGCCAATGAATGCTCTCATTCTCTGGAATGGATCAGCGTCCCGGGAAGACTCCGTCGACCAGGAGAGTTTCGCGACGATGACATCAAGCATGGGATTCGAGGCGCAGAAGGTCGATCCGCGACATCTGCTCACGACGCCCTTTGGCGAGAAGACTCTCCTGATTGTCCCACAAGCGTCCGCCCGATCCCTCTCCGGAAAACAAGTTGCGTTGATTCTCGCTGAACTGCGGCGAGGCATCAGACTGGTGACCGACGGGGTGAGTCCACTCTCTTCTGCGCTCAGCATCAAGCACGGAGGCGTTGCACGAACCGGTGTCGTTCTCGACAAAAGCCTGCCGCTCAACCATCTGCATTGGTCGGATCGGCCACGGGTTCCGTGGATTGCCGCCCCTCTGGACTCGTCGGCGCATGTGCTCTACGCTGATTCATCGACGGGGCACGCTCTCGCCGTGTCGGCCCTTCTTGACAAAGGGAAGTACATTTTTCTTGCGCCACTTCTTGACGAAATCAGCGGCAAGGGGTATTCGAGATTTCCGACGCTGGTTCACGCCATGGTTCGCGAACTCGGGGCAACTCCGCCGTTTCGGCGCCATGGGATAGACGCGTATTTCGATCCCGGTTACCGCTTCACCATGCCCATGGAAAGTCTCGCTGCTCTCTGGAGAACATGGGGAATCCGCGCAGTGCACGCTGCAGCGTGGTACTATAACAGCACGCCTCCATACGACTACAAAAGACTCATCGATGCAGCTCACAAGAATGGTATTCTTGTCTATGCATGGCTCGAATGGCCGCATGTCGGACAGGGATTCTGGAATCAGCATCCCGAATGGCGACAAAAGAACGCACTTCTTCAGGATGCGAAGTTGGATTGGCTTAATCTCATGGATCTTCAGAATCCCGGTTGCATGAACGCAGCACTCAATGATCTGTCCCGGCAACTCCAATTGGATTGGGACGGCATCGACATTGCCGAGTTCACCATCACGGGAGCGGGGGGGGAGGCGTTGGAGGGTCCGGAAAGGCCTGACTACTTTACCAGTTTCGGTACCCCCATGCGGGCGGAATTTGCCAAGGTGGGCGGCTTTGATCCTCTGGAGCTTGAAAACCCAGCCTCGGAACATTTCTGGAAGCGCGATTCTGCCGGGCTGGAGAAATTTTATGAATACAGGCAAACGGTCAACAATCGCTTGCTGCGGCACGTCGTTGAGTTCATCGTAGACCTGAAGAGAACAGGGAATCGCGACTGGGAGCTGATTCATACCATCGTCGACAATAGTCTGCATCCCGAGTTCAATCACCTTCTCGGATTTGATCTCAATGCGACGCTTGCTCTGGCAAGGGAATACGCAATCACGCTGAATGTCGAAGATCCCTATATGGAGTGGATTGCACCGCCAATCCGATACCGTCATCTGCGCGAGACTCTTGTTTCTCTCCTTCCCGATCGAAGTTCCATGATCGACATCAATGTCGTGCCTGTTCACCCCTTGTCTCAGTATGGATTTTCGTCTGATCAAGCAACAGGCACTGAATTGCTGCAACAAATTCAGGCAGCAGCTGAACAGAATGGCCGCGTCTGCATCTATTGCGAGTCGTCCGTCTTTGAACAAGACTGGCCGCTGATACCGGGAGCGATGGCAACCGGCGCGACCATAACACAAAACGGCGAGGTATGGGATATCAAGAGCCGCGCAACAGTCTCGTTGAACGTCGGGGTTGGAGACAGAACTGTGTTCATCGACGGAAAGCTCTGGCTGGGTCACGGGACTGATCGGATCCTCGTCCCATCGGGGAATCATCGACTTTCGATTCAGCCTGCCTCGAAAGATCAGATTCCTGCGAAACGGTCCTTACGTTTCATTGCTCTTTCCGGTGAACTCCTCGGATGCCGGGCCACGGAGTCGGGCATGGACATTCAGTATGTCTCTCCTTCAAGGTGCCTGCTCACGTTAGGTTATCCGACTGCGAAAGTATTCGTCGACGGAATTCCAAGGGATCTTCCGGTGTTGAAAGGAGCGGAGGGATACTTGGTGTTGGCACCCTCAGGGACGCATCGGCTATCAATTTCAAAGTGAGCGACTGTGGTTGTTGAGCACGGGACGAAAAACATTGTTGTCATCGGTGCCGGGTACGGAGGAATCACGGCGGCACTCAGGCTGGACAGATTGTTTCGCCATCTGCCTGATTACAGTATTCACCTCATCGACAAGAACCCGTTCCACACGCTCAAGACCCAGCTTCATGAAGCTGCTGTACACAAACGCGGAGTAACGATCGATATTGGTCGGATCATCCGACGCCAGAGAATCATCTTCCACCTCGGAATCACCACAGCGATCAATCTTCGCGAGAAGACGATACACATCGGAGATCAGCCTTTCCCATTTGAGTTCCTCGTCGTTGCCCTCGGAAGCCAGACCAACTTTCACAACATCGCAGGTCTCGAGCAATTCGCTCTGACGCTTCAGAGTGCCTCAGATGCTGAGAAAATCTATCAGCACATCTCGGTGATGTGTGCCAGGGCATCCTCAGAGCCTGATCCGAACGTCCGAAAACGAATGCTTCGCTTTGTCATTGGGGGAGGCGGCCTGACCGGCATCGAACTCGCCGGGGAACTGGTAGACCACATTTCTCAGAGTCTCAGAGATTATCAACTCTCCGGGGGTTCGCCCGAAATTATTATCGTGGAGGCTTCGGAGGACATACTCCCAGCTTCGGACAAAGAGCTGCGGGAGCAAGTTCGAAAGAGGCTGCTCGAAAAAGGTGTCCGCCTTCTGGCAAATACAAGAGTTGTGGAGGTTTCATTGTCGGGTGTGACGCTCTCCAACGGCGAAGTGCTTCGTTCCGGGACAATGATCTGGACCGGCGGGATCCGAATTGCTGATGTGGCCAGGGAGAGCGGATTCTCGATCGGGCAATCGGGGCGAATTGTCGTGAATGAGTACCTCCAATCTGTCTCTGATCCGTCGGTATACGCGATCGGCGACAATGCCCTGGCTATCAATCCCGCGACAGGGCATCCCGTTCCGGCGGCAGCTCAGTTCGCACTTCAGCAGGGGAGACTTGTCGCAGAAAATATTTATGCGGATGTCCTGGGCACGTCGCAGCGTCGGTATGTTCCGAAAGTCTGGGGCGAGGTGGTGAGTCTCGGACGACATCTCGCTGCCGCCTGGCTTGCGCTTCCCATCCTCCGGAAGCTGGCATTTGTCGGCTTCATCGCCAGTTTGTTGAAGGCGGCGATCGCAGAGAAGCATATCATCCTTCTGAAGAAAGAGAGCAGGAATTGGATATCGTACTGATCGTTCTGCTTCCGCGGGATGAGGGTTCGTTCAGGAATTGTTCGCGTCGGGTGGATAGTCTTCCGGAGTGTTGAAATTGCTCAGAAGGTTGTCTTTGTAGAAGGAGAGATCGGGAGTAACTGGTATGATGGTCGCTCCGAGCTTGTCGACGAACTCGAGAACCCGATACTGCCCGGCCTCGAGTTGATCTATCGCCGTTTGCAGGCACTGGTGTGTGTAGATGCCGCAGAGAGGATGGATTTGCTCATGCATATGAGCTATCGCCGCGGGAGCGGTTGTGGGATATGCGGCCAGAAATGTCACAAGCTCTCTTGAGATGAAAGGAGTGTCGCAGGCAGATACGAAGATGTTTGCACCGTCGGCATGAAGCAAAGCCGAGTGTATCCCGCCGAGTGGACCTCGATCCCGATAGATATCTTCGAAGGATTCCATCCCGAGGAATCGATATGCAGAAGCGTCGTTTGTCATCAGGATAACCCGGTCGAAGATCGCTTGCAGAGTCGTGGCGACGTGGGCGATGAAAGGGCGACCGTCGAGCCTCAAGAGAGCTTTATCGACGCCCATGCGAGAACTCTTGCCGCCGGCAAGTATGACGCCGGTGATCGTGCTGTTTTTCATGAGACCTGCCCGTCGTTTCGAACTCACACCAATCTTGTTCTGTATTGCGCGGACGTAACATGGGAATGTGTGCGACCTGGAGCAATATAACTCGACGCACTCGTTCAAGCAACAGGAGAAGTTTTCCCCAACAGCGCCTCTCTGAAAGCCGCGGATCTGTTCGACACCTCTAGGCTCTTGTCTTGATTGTCGCCTTTTCGTCACTTACATTGAAACTCCGATGATTGCAGAAAGAGATTGTTGATCTTCTTCTAACCATTGTGGTTAGGGAGTACATGAACGGCACCCTCTACAAATTCTTTGTTGGAGACCACAGAAGGCTCGAGAAAATACTGAATCAAGCGACGGCCAGCGCTCCAAAATATGATCTGGATCTCTACGGCGAATTCCGCGCCGGTTTGCTTAAGCACATCAAGATGGAAGAAAACGTCATTATTCCTGAGGCTCAGAAGGTGCGCGAAGGCAAGCCTCTCGCGATTGCACCTAAACTGAGGCTTGAGCACGGCGCGCTCGTGGCCTTACTGGTACCCCCTCCCTCAACGAAGATTGTGAAGGCGCTTCGAGGAATCCTGTCGAACCATAACCGGGCGGAGGAGGTCCAGGGGGGACTCTATGATCTGTGCGAACGCCTTGCAGGCGAACAACTCGATGATTTGATGAAGAAGGTTGAAGATCTTCCGGAGGTGCCGGTGCTTCCCCACAAAAGTGGACCGAACATTTTGGAAGCAGCGAAACGGGCTCTGGAAAGAGCGGGGTACAATCTGGATGACTACTCTTGAGGCCGACGACAATCGCAGTTCTCGGATTCGTGAACACTGATCGACCATCAAACAGCGAAACTCCGCACATCCTCTCCTCATCGCACGCCTTATTGCTCATCAATTGTGAAGCGCTGGTTCCAGGGCTTGAAACCTATGAATGTCCACCATGGAGAAATGTGAAATGAACAAACACGGACTCGTCGCAGTTCTCGTATCTCTTGTTGTCGCAACGGCTCTTTCGAGTGCTCGGCAAACGGATCAGGCGAAAAAAGAAGGTCCCGCTATCGCCGGAAAGGAATTCGTCGAGTTGCTCGCCAAAGGTGAATATGCAAAAGCCGTTGCGATGTTTGATAGCACGATGAAGTCCGTTATGCCCGAGGCAAAGCTGAAAGAGACATGGGAAGCGGTCACAGCGCAGGTGGGTGCGTTCAAGGACATGACCGGTGTGAAGGTGCAGAAATATCAGGCGTATGACATCGTTCTGGTCACATGCCAGTGTGAGCGAAAGACCTTTGATACGAAAGTGGTCTTCAATGCCGCCGGCCGGGTCGCGGGCTTGTTCTTCGCTGAGTCGGCCTCCGAATACAAAGCTCCGTTGTATGTCAATCGAGGATCGTTCAAAGAAGAGGAAGTCATTGTGGGAAGCGGCGAATGGTCTCTGCACGGAACCCTGAGCATTCCCAGTGGAGATGGACCGTTTCCTGCTCTTGTCTTGGTGCACGGATCTGGCCCCAACGATCGTGATGAGACCATCGGGCCCAACAAGCCGTTTCGTGACTTGGCGTGGGGTCTTGCTTCAAACGGCATTGCTGTCCTCCGCTATGAGAAGCGGACCAAGGAACATGCCGCAGGTATTGTGTCCCTGATGAACTCATTGACTGTGAAAGAGGAAACGATTGACGATGCTCTCGCCGCTGTTGAGCTCCTCCGAAAGACGAAAGTAATCGACGCACATCGGATCTCTGTTTTGGGACACAGCCTCGGTGGGATGCTTGTGCCGCGCATTGGCAAACTCGATGCCGGAATCGCAGCATTTGTTGTACTGGCCGGCCTGACCCGGCCTCTCGAAGATGCAATGCTGGAACAGATGACCTACATCATCGGCCTCAAAGGAAAGACTTCAGACGCGGACAAAAAACAGCTTGAAGAGATCCGGACAAAAGTGGATAAGATCAAGAGTCTCAAGGCATCCGATGCAAGATCTTCGGAATTGGTCTTTTCTGCGCCTCCGTCGTACTGGCTCGACTTGCGCGGATATGATCCTCCGGAGACTGCCCGCACATTGAAACAACCCATGCTCGTACTGCAAGGAGAACGCGATTATCAAGTCACGATGAAAGATTTCGAGCGTTGGAAGACGACGCTCGGTGGGAAGGGGAACGTGGAATTCAAATCATATCCAAAACTGAATCATCTGTTCATCGATGGTGAAGGAAAGTCGATTCCTTCGGAGTACGAAAAGGTTGGTCACGTTGCCGCGTACGTGATCGAAGATATCGCTCGATGGATAAAGAGGTAGCCAGACCATAGCCCCAGTTGCCTCGTAAAAGACGAAATCCCCCGGTATCCTCGGGGGATTTTTGTTGACTTCGAAGAGAAGACGATGCGACTATGATCCAGTGAGTGAGTGCCAGGTTTCCTTTTCAAGGAAACTGCCCTGAACGTTCGACTCCATTTCGTGGAACATCTTCAGCGGAACAGCAAACGTGAGAATGTCGTGTCCGAGTGTTGGGGCGGTGTACGTTCTTGCCGCGATATCGGTCAGTCCGATCACAGCGCGGGGGCGTTCGGATATCGCTTCCTCATACGCCAGAATACCGATGCTCTGACACCCTGCGACCGGTTGAATGGTAACTGCATCAAGGGTGCCGCGGTTGTAGTTGGCGAGTGAAACCAGCGCCGAAAGTTGATCTGCGTTGACCGGGAAAATCACGACCTGCGGTTGCTCCTTCGACTCGTCGACGCTGCTGAGAGGCTTGAACACAACATATCGCTCGGCGATATCGACCATCGGCATGGAATCGACGAACACCCTTGCCAGTTCCGGCGATTTGACAAGCCCTTCGCCGTGGAGGAAACGCTCGACGGAGACCTTGCGCCCCGTGCGTGCTATCTGCTCTGCGATTTCCGAAGCATCCGCGCGATCTGCATTTCCATTCGACAGGAATCCATAGAAACACTCGATCCCTCCACGCCAATGGACGTATTGATTCCCGAATCCCAGCCCGACACCTCCTCCGAGGCAACCGAATGTCTGCCGATCGAACACAGCGGTCTTTCCTGTTGCCGCCTGAGCAAACATTGCCATGACGCAACCCCATTTGTCCTGATGAAACTGGAGAGCGTCAGTTGGCTTGTCATTTGTCCACAGGAGAGCAACAGGGTGATGCTTAAGGCGAAGCGCAGAAGAAAGTGTACAGTCCATCAGAAGTCCTCAGCGAAATGATCAGAAGTGAGTGAACTCAATATAGCTCCTGACTCTTCCAGAGGCAACGACGAGGTGAATGGGATCTTTTCGTATCTCGCCGTCTGATCTCAGAGATCGATTCTCGCTTCCTTGCAATTGAACCGTCCCTTTTGTACCATTTCAGCACTCGAGATGATCGTGAATGTCATTTTCAGAATTGAGAACATTCACCACTCGCCAATCCCCGTCGTCAATGATCACCCAAAAGGAAACTTTCATGTCACAGCGGCTCCCAGTCTTGATCAGCGTCGTGTGTGCTCTCGTCATGGTTTCAGGTTGTGCCACTCTCAGGCAGGGAGGCGGCGCCGAGAAAGTAAAGATCGGTCCGCGAGTAGAGCGTGAATTCCGGGGGGTCTGGGTTGCAACGGTGGACAACATCGATTGGCCCACCAAACCGGGATTGTCTACAGAGACTCAGAAAAAAGAAGCGCTTGCGATTCTGGATACTGTCGTTGCTCTTCGTCTGAATGCCATCGTGCTTCAGGTGCGTCCTCATTGTGACGCGATGTACGCAAGCCAACTGGAACCGTGGTCGTATTACCTGAACGGCGTTCAGGGAAAGGCTCCTGATCCGTACTATGATCCTCTTCAATTTTGGGTTGAGGAGGCCCACAAACGAGGGATTGAGCTCCACGCATGGTTCAATCCTTACCGCGCCCATATGGCAAAGGGGGGCGAAGTCACGGACAGCTCCATTGTCAGGAAACGACCGGGACTCGCGAAAAAGCTCAAAGACGGAATGTACTGGCTCGATCCGGCAAAACAGGAAGTTCAGGATCATTCTTACAGTGTGGTGATGGACGTCGTCAGGCGGTATGACATTGACGGAGTACATTTTGACGACTATTTCTATCCCTACGGAGACGGATCATTCCCTGATGACGACACATGGGCCGAGTACCAGAAATCCGGAGGATCGCTCACACGTGAAGATTGGAGGCGTGGAGCGGTGAATGCATTTATCGAACGAGTGTATCACGGAATCAAAAAGGAAAAGCCGTACGTGAAATTCGGCATCAGCCCCTTCGGCATCGGAAAGCCCGGAGATCCACCGTCAATCCAAGGATTTGACCAGTATAGCGGGCTCTATGCCGACGCCGTTCTCTGGCTCCACGAAGGATGGATCGACTACTGGTCACCGCAGCTTTACTGGGCCGTCAATCAAGTTCCACAGAGTTTTCCTGTGTTGCTGGGTTGGTGGGTGAAGGAGAACACGAGGGCTCGCCATGTATGGCCGGGAATGTACACGGTGTCGTATCTCAAAGGGACGGCAAACGACAAAGGTGTGGATGAGGTCTTCAACCAGATCATGATAGAGCGTGGTTTCGTCAACGACGCGCCGGGACACATTCATTTCAGCATGAAGGGATTTCAGAGAGACAGCAGCACGCTCAATGCAGGACTCAGGTCAGGCCCATATCAGAAAATGGCACTCGTACCGCCGTCCCCATGGCTCGATGACGAACCTCCGTTGGCTCCAAAACTCGAAACGTCAATCGTCGGCGACTCATTGCTCGCGATTTCATGGACTCATGAGAATCCAACGGACGTCTTTCGTTGGGTGGTGTACTACAAGTACAACAATGCGTGGGAGTACACAATCCTGAATGCTCAGGAGCGAAGTATCGCACTGCCGCTGTCCACAGCTGTACTGGAGCGGCCACGAGCCCGACGGGGCGATCAGGCAATCGCTCAGACACGAATCGAATCGCTCTCGAATATCGCTATATCGGCAGTGGACCGCACCGGAAACGAAAGTGAATTGATATTCCATGGCATTGCCCCAAAACCATCACAAGCAGTACAGTGACCGAAAAAACCGTTTCTCTTTGAAAGGGAGGCTCACAGTGAATACGACAGACAAGACCGATCTCATGACCGCTGGCAAGATTGCAGAGGAACTTGCTATTCCAGGTGCGAAAGTGAAGAAGGCGATTGCAGATTTGAAGATTAAGCCTGTAGCGAAGAAGGGGGTATGCAGCTACTACTCAAGAGACGTTGTCGCTAAGATCAGGGCCGCTGTCAAGTAGGTGAGTGTGTTCATTGGTGAGTTGCTAAATCGTGAGTGGTGAACCGGGCTTTAAACAAGCCAAGCCTTTAACCATATATCGAGTTAACTCATGAACCAGGCAACGGACAGAACGGTCACAATCGAGGATCCCCTCTTTCTCTTGGCAAGGAAACCTTCGGCTCAGAATTCCTGTTTACTAGCTACACGATAATTGTTCTATACCAGTCCAAGGAGTTCTTGAAATGATGAATGGGTTTAAGACAGAGGCAGGAATAGAAGTCCCCCCGGTGAATGTCTCGCAAATGCGAGAGGTTGACCGCATTGCTGTTGAGGAAATGGGCCTGACGCTCTTCCAAATGATGGAAAACGCAGGACGCACCGTGGCACAGTTCTCCCTGGAAGTGCTGAAATGGCAGGGGCAGTCGGCGAAGGTTTTGGTTCTTGTCGGAAGCGGAGGCAACGGAGGTGGGGGGCTCTGCGCCGCCCGGCATATAGCGAATCGCTCGGTCAATGTCGATGTCTGTTACGCCGACCCTGCCAAGTTGAATGAATCGGCGGCCTGCCAGAGGAAAATCCTTAATTCCACACCTGCCAAGGAAACGGTGTCTTCGGCTCTTTCCGGGAAAACATACGATCTTATCATTGACGCTCTGATAGGAAATGGACTGGATTCCGCTCCGCGAGGAGAAGCTGCAGCTCTGATTCGGTGGGCAAATGAATCGAAGACCCCAATTCTTTCGCTGGATGTTCCCTCCGGTGTCAATGCGACAACAGGGGAGACACCCGGCGATTACATTCGGCCACGTTGGACGATCACCCTGGCTCTGCCCAAGACCGGCCTCTCTCCGGAGTTGACGGGGAATCTCTTTCTGGCAGATCTCGGCATCCCTCCGAAGGCCTTTCAGAAGGTGAATCTGCAATATACCAATCCATTCGGCAGCACCTTCTGGGTTCCTCTGACCAAATGGTGATTGGAAAACTCAGAAGTGTGAACACGTTGACGTGACCAGAACCCTGAAGAAGGACGTCTTACATGAGCAATGTGATTGTCATACTCGGCGCTTCAGGTGATCTGACCGCCCGCAAGCTTATCCCTGCGCTCTATAACAATTTCAAGAAGAAGAGACTGCCGGAAGGTACTTCCGTTCTCGGCTTCGCCCGACGACCTTATTCGGACGACGATTTCCGTCAGAAGATGAAGGAAGCGGTGTTGACTTTCGAACCGGACGATTTCAACGAGGCGGAGTGGGGAAAGTTTTCGAAGCTGTTGTTCTATCAGATGGGCGAGTTTTCGGGTGAAGAGCACTACCGCGCTTTGTCATTGAGAATAAACGATGTCAGCACATCTCCTCAGAATTGTCTCTTCTATCTCTCTGCGGCACCTGAATTCTATCCGATAATCGTCACGCATCTTGCCGGCGCGAATCTTCTCTCAGAAACGGAAACGGGCTATCGGCGGGTCATCGTGGAAAAGCCGTTTGGGCGGGATCTCGCATCGGCACTATCGCTCAACAGCGTGCTCCACGGAGCTCTTCAGGAACATCAGGTCTATCGGATCGATCACTATCTCGGAAAAGAGACTGTTCAGAATGTTGTCGTGTTCCGATTCGGCAATGCCATCTTTGAGCCCCTATGGAATAGGAATTATGTGGACCACGTGCAAATCACCGTCGCAGAATCCGTGGGAGTTGAGCATCGGGGGAATTATTATGATACGGCCGGAGTGTTACGCGACATGTTTCAAAATCACCTTCTCCAGTTGCTCGCGCTTGTCGCAATGGAGCCGCCGGCTGTCTTTGATGCCGACACGTTGAGAAATGAAAAAGTGAAGGTGCTCAGCGCCTTGAGAGAAATCTCGCCGGAGCATTCTGCGCTGTCGACAGTGCGAGGGCAGTATGAAGGATATCTCTCCGAGAACGGTGTTGGACAAGACTCGAGAACCGAGACCTTCGCCGCCGTTCGGCTGTTCATCGACAATTGGCGGTGGCAAGGGGTACCGTTCTATCTGCGATCGGGCAAGCTCTTGAATGAAAAAATTTCCGAAATTACGGTACAGTTTCGTCGTCCGCCGACACAGATACTCGATGTTCAAGCGGGGAAAACTGAACTCTTTACGAATCGCCTGAGCATTCAGATTCAACCGAACGAGGGAATGCATTTGCGCTTTCTTGCAAAAGTGCCGGATGAAGGCATGCAGACACGTCCGGTGGAGATGGCGTTCAACTTTCGGGAATCATTCGGGGTGAAGGCAATTCCGGAGGCATACGAGCGACTGTTGTTGGATGCCATGAACGGCGACGCATCTCTCTTTGCCCGGAGCGATGAAATCGAGCTTGCATGGAAATTCATCGATAGCATCCGGGAAGGATGGGAAGGCGAACATGCGCCCCCGATCCTTCCATACAGAAAAGGATCCTGGGGCCCGGGTGCCGCAGATGATTTGTTGGGGCGTGACGGACGTTGGTGGGTGCATGAGAGCGGAACCGAGGACGGACCGATTGCAGGGCTCATCAAATGAGCAGAAAGCTTCGACCATCCGTACGGACTTTTCTCTCAAACGATCATCTCTCCCTGGGGGCAGCTCAGGAATTTGTTCGCATCGTAAATTCGGCCATTGAAGCTCGTGAAATCTGCACCGTTGCATTGTCGGGGGGAGAAACGCCGCGCAGCATGTACAGCCGACTGGCAAAGGCCCCCTTCGCTCATTCTGTGGATTGGAGCAAGGTTCATCTGTTCTTCGGGGACGAGAGAACTGTTCCACCGACCGATCGACAAAGCAATTTCGGAATGGTCGATCATGAGCTACTTTCTCATCTCGACATTCCCGAGGGAAATATCCATCGAATCCAGGGAGAGCTCGACCCGGACGAAGCAGCCCATCGCTATCAACAGGAACTTGAGGAAGAGTTCGGGCATCAGGAAGTGCGGTTCGATCTTGTGTTGTTGGGGTTGGGTGAGGATGGGCACACCGCGTCCTTGTTCCCTCAGACAAAATCGCTCGATGAAGAACAATCTCTGGTTTGTTCTGTGTATGTTCCTCGACTTGAAAGCTGGCGAATCTCTCTTACCTTCCGCACTCTCAACAACGCGCGTCGGGTGCTGTTCCTGGTAGCAGGAGGGAAGAAGGCGTCGATTCTTGCACGAGTCCTCGAAGCGAAAGAAGCAACAAAAGAGTTGCCCGCCACTCTCGTAATGCCCAAGGAAGGAACCCTGCTTTGGATGGTTGACCAGGATGCTGCTATGAGTCTCAGTGATCGTCTCGGGTCCGGCATCGCCGGAACCGCTTCAGACGTATGAATCCTTCCGGCGTCGTTCCCTCGAGTTTTCTTCCTTACCCGCTTGACTTTTTTCCTTCCTTTGCGTAGCTATAAATGTTGGCATATCCTTGCACCGGATCGAAAATGAACGCACTTCTTCTCGAAAACATACACGACCGCGCGATCGCTGGCCTGAAGGCTCATGCGTTAAGCGTAACCACAGAGGCATGCGCGCTTACAGAGGATGAGCTCATCAGCGCGTTGAAAGGCATTTCGATTCTTGGATTGCGTTCTCGTACGACTCTCTCGAAGCGCGTCCTGGAAAACGCTCCCGATCTGATTGCCGTTGGCGCCTACTGCATCGGTACGAATCAGATTGACCTCAATGCTGCATCGTCGAGGGGCATTGCGGTTTTCAACGCACCCTATAGCAACACTCGCAGCGTCGCAGAACTCGTGATTGCGGAAATCATCTTCCTCATTCGGCGACTGCATGACAAAGTTGTCAAGGCGCATCACGGCACCTGGGACAAGTCTGCAGGGAATGCGCGAGAGGTACGAGGGAAAAAGCTGGGCATCGTCGGTTTCGGCAATATCGGATCTCAGGTATCGACTCTTGCCGAAGCGCTGGGGATGGATGTCTACTACTATGACGTCCTGGACAAACTGAATATTGGGAACGCAACAAAGGTCTGCAATCTGAGTGATCTCCTGAAGAAGGTCGACATCGTCACGATTCACGTTGATGGCAATCCTGCAAATACCAACCTCATCGACGAAGAAGAGTTCGCCATCATGAAGGACGGCGTTGTTCTGTTGAACTTGAGCCGTGGTCACGTCGTGAATATCGATGCTCTGGCCAGAAACGTCAAATCCGGCAAAGTTGCCGGAGCTGCAATCGATGTCTTCCCGAAGGAACCAAGGGACGGAAGCGAACCATTCTCGACGCCGTTGCAGTCTCTTCCCAATGTTATTCTTACGCCGCATATCGGTGGAAGCACGGAAGAAGCTCAGGAGAACATTGGGGAATTCGTATCCAACAAACTCGTTGAATATCTTCTTACCGGCAGCACCTTCACCAGCGTCAATTTCCCGAGGATCAATCTTCCCCGGGCCAACGGTTCACAGGCGCGCCGGTTGCTCCACGTTCACAATAACGTGCCGGGGGTACTGTCTCAGATCAACGGCATTTTCGCCAAGAACAATGTTAATGTCGTGGCCCAGTATCTTCGGACGAATGAACTGATCGGCTACGCGATCGCAGACGTCGACAAGGAGTACAAAGACTCGCTGCTCGATGACCTGCGAAATGTGGATCATACTATCAAAGTCAGAATCGTGTAGACCGCACTCCGCAGATTCGGCAATCGTAATCATCGCAGTGTTTTGATCCGCGTTTCTTCGCGATAAGAAGTGTTGTCCCCGTCGCACCCACCATTTTGCCCCGGACGAGGCTAACCTGTGAATGCCCTCCCGATCCCGCGATGGGGATTCGAGCATCCTCGCGTGGCGAAACCTGGATTTCATTCTATTTTCATGTTGGTCAGCTATATTTAAGCTTTTAACTACCGTCTGTTTTTCCCTCAATCTGTTGTTCCAACTATTGACATCATTCTATGCTCCTCAAGTCTTCACTCCGGATCGCAATCGTTTGCCTTTTTCTGACTCTCAGCCTTTTTTCACAGAACCTCAAGCAAGGAGCGATCTCCGGAACGGTCGTTGACAAAGCCACGAGCCGACCAATGGAATTCGTCAATGTCGTCCTACGCAACAAGGCCGATAGTGCCATTGTCGCTGGAACAGAGACGGACACAAAGGGGAAATTTAGCTTCATCGATGTGTCTCCGGGTGAGTACTTTATACGACTGAGCTTCATCGGATACGCCGAACGATTCACCTCGTATCACAAAATCGATGCCCGCAATTCCAGCTGGAACCTTGGGTCCGTTCCCCTGATAGAGTCATCAGTGAATCTTGACGAAGTCGTCGTGACGGGACAAAAAGCTCTCTTCAACAATTCAGTCGACCGAAAAATCTACAACATCGGTCAGGACATCATGAGCAAATCGGGATCGACGAGTGAGTTGCTGCAGAACATTCCATCGGTGGAAGTGGATATCGATGGGAATGTGAGTCTGAGGGGTTCCTCCGGCGTCTTGATCTTGATCAATGGCAAGACTTCTCCACTCATGGCAAAGAGCAGTGCCACGGTCTTGCAGCAGATGCCTGCGAGTTCCATCGAGAGAATTGAAATCATCACGAATCCGTCTGCCAAGTACAAACCCGACGGAGCGTCCGGGATTATCAATATTGTGCTGAAGAAGAACATCGGTATGGGGACGAACGGAAGCGTTGCCGCGAACGTCGGCAATAAGAACCGCGCCAATGGCAATCTACGACTCACGTACAATCCGGGTGATCTGAATCTCTTTGCCAACTACAGTCTGCGTGCGGACAGCCGGAACCGAATCAACTCCGATACGCGCCGTCAAGTCGACTCCGCTTCTGTCACAACCTTCTATCGGGATAATCTGTTCTCCTACGCCAATCCGCTTTCTCATATGGTCTCGGCGGGAGGCGACTACAACTTCGATGATTTCTGGAGCGCCGGAATATCGGGCAACTACTTCCACAACGGATTTACCAGGTCTGAACAATCACTGAAGATCTTGCAGGACAGCAACCATGTGACGACGAACAATTATGGGCGCAATCGATGGGACAATCAGTATGAGGAGGAGGGTGGCCTTAAAGCCTTCGTCGAGCACAAGTTTGCGAAAAAGGATCACAAGCTTCGGCTGGAATTCAACTACTCCCGTGCCCCGGAACAGGAAAACAATCACTATACAGATATCTTCTGGTCTCCCCCGGAGCCGAATCAATTTGACAACACGCTCCTCAAGACTGCTGAAAAGAAGACCGAGCTGAGCGCAGACTATTCAAATCCGCTCACCGAGGAATCGACCCTCGAGGCAGGGTACGCAGGTGAATTCAACAACGTCGACATGGATTTGTACGCAGAACTCTTCGATGGGGTTCAGAACCGATTCATCAAGGACCTCACACGATCGAACAGATTCATCTTTGACCAAAATGTCCACGCTTTCTACGCCTCGTATCAACAATCTTTGGGAAGTTTCGGTTTGATGGGAGGACTCAGGGCCGAGCAGTCATACGTGACCTCCAACCTGGTGACGCTGGATTCGATCATCTCGAACCGTTACTTCAACGTCTATCCCTCGGTCCATCTGTCATATAAACTCAACGAGGCAGCCGAACTACGGCTGAGCTACAGCCGCCGTACTCATCGACCAGAGGGAGACGACCTCAATCCCTTTCCAGAGTACCGCGATCCGCGCACTATCTCCGCCGGAAACCCGAAACTTCTTCCTGAGTTTTCTCATTCCGTCGAACTGGGCTGCAAGTTCGAGACGGATCAGTTGTCGTTTCTGCCGGCTCTCTATTACCGGTACACGTATAACCGGTTCTCATCCATCATCCTGCCGGTCAATGATTCAACTCTGCTGACGACAAAAATCAACCTGGCGAGCGATCAGGCTACCGGTCTTGAGGTTGTTCTCTCAGGGGGCATCAACGAGATCCTCTCCGCTCACGCAAGCGCCAACGTGTTCTTTAATCAGATCGATGCTTCGAATCTTGGATACAGTCAGGACAAGTCGACCACGAGCTGGAGTGGGGCAATGACGCTCAATGTCAATGCAACGAAGACCTCCATGGTGCAGATGAATGCCAATTATAACTCGCGCAGGTTGACGCCGCAAGGGGAAAATCTTCCGACGTACGTCGTCAACTTGGGGATTCGCCAGGAGCTGTTCGAGAACAAGGTCACGATGGTTCTGACGGTCGCTGATCTGTTCAATACGCTCAAGCGCACCACCGAGGTGAACACCCCGTTTTTGAATCAAACACTTGTGAATGCACGTGATGCAAGGATTGTTTATTTTGGATTTACCTACTACTTTGGGACGCAGAGGAAGAAGTCCAAAGAAGAGACAATCAAATATGACGACGGCATCTGACAAGATCCGTCCCGATCGGTATTCAATCTTTGAATCGGAGGAAGCAATGAGGAGGAGCAACTGGAGTCGATATCTGTGTGTCGCCGCGTTTGGGTGTGTCGGCTTGCTTCGCGCAGAAGGGCAGACCAAACCGGCCGTTCAAAAGAACGCAGACAGTGTGCGATACAATATCGACAACTGCGTGAACGAATTCGACGGGAAGAAATCCGAGAAAACTGAGGCCGGGTATCAATATTGGTTCGTGAACAAAGATCTGGCTGACGGGAAGACGCTGAAGATGAGCGTCGTGAAGCCACACTCGGCAACGCACCCACCCCACAGCCATCCAGAGGATGAGTTCTTTTTTGTGCTGGAAGGAAAGGTTGAGTTCTATCTCAACGGTAGAACGAAGGTGGCCGGTCCGTTTTCAAGCCTCTACTGTCCGTCGAATGTTGAGCATGGAATCCGGAATGTCGGAGATACCGAGGCGAAGTACCTCGTGATAAAGAAATATGAGGCCGAGAAGTGATTGGTTGACTGGTTAATTGATTAGAACTCATCTCAAAAATACCCCCAAAGGACGGATTGTCATTCCCGCATGTCTTAGGCGGCCTGCCCGCCTCTAAAGTTCTCGCGGGGCAGGCGGGGAATCCAGAACATAGATTGTAGCGGCTTTGGGCAAATATTATGCTCTCTTCTGCACTCCCGACAGAAGCATTTCTCGAAGGGATCCCTTCGGGACGGGAGTGACATCCATTTTTGAGATAGCTTCTCATTAGTTGATTGGATAATTGGTCTCAACGCCAATTAACCACTCACCAACTCACTCCTCACCGAGAGTCACTGTCCTTCGCTCCTCGTTGCTTCTCTTCGCCGCTTCGATGATCCGGATGACGTTGAGCGCATCCTCCGGATCCACCGGTGGCTTGGTGTGATGAACAATGCAATCGTAGACATCAGTGTAGAACGCGCTATAATTTCCCGGCTTTGATTCAACGATCACCTTCCGTTGTGTGCCGTTGACCTCGGTGTTCAGCAGCCCCCACCATTCCTGTGATTCCTTTCCCCAATCGGCTCCACCGGGAACTTTGCCTTGTTTCAAAGCTTCTTCCTGAGGATCAAGGCCGTGCTTGATGAAAGATCCAAGCGTCCCATGCAGGATGTAACGCGGCCCCAACTCCCTTACCAGGTAACTGCTTCTTGTGGAAACGATGAGTTCGAGGTAATGAAGTTTGATGTCATACCAGTCGTCGACTTCACCGCGGTTCCTCACAATCCGAGTGAGCGCAGTCACTGCCTCCGGCATGCCGAAAAGAACTAGCGCCTGGTCGATCATGTGAGATCCGAGATTGTACAGGAGTCCGGCTCCCGCCTCCGCCTGCTCTTTCCATGTGTCCGGCTGAATGGCATATCTGTAGCGGTCGAAATGTGATTCGAAGTCAACAAGTCGGCCGAGCATCTTCTTCTTGACGACCTCCTGGACCGTGAGAAAGTCTGCGTCCCAGCGGCGGTTTTGGAAGACAGTCAACATCAATCTCTTTTCTCGCGCCAAGGCAACGAGTTCCTCCCCCTGTGCCACCGTCTGTGTGAACGGTTTTTCGACGACAACGTGCTTCCCAGCCTGAAGTGCCTTTTTGACGAGTTCACAATGTGTCTGGTCCGGAGTATTGACGATAAGCAGCTCAATGTCATCGTCTCCCAGAAGATCGTCGAAGGATCGCGAAACGATTGAATCGGGATACAGTGTGGGAGCTTCGTCCTTGCTTCGTTCCACGATCCGTTTGATGGTAAAGTTCGCGTGATGGTGAAGAAGAGGTCCGTGGAATACCTTTCCCGACATTCCAAATGAGGCAAGTCCGACGCATATTCTCCGATTCATAGTCTTCTGTCATTATCGTTGTTGTGAAGAAGCGACTGTTCACACCGAATATAAGGATATTTTGCAGGGATGAGAACATCGGCGGGGTGAGTGCCTTCCTCCTACGATTACTCCATTCGAGGCAGGAGAAAAAGACATTAAGTTGTATATTGTTCCAAACACAAACTGAACACTGAAAGTGAGCATATGCAAATCGGCATTGTTGGACTCCCATTTTGCGGCAAATCAACCCTGTTTCAGACCATCACAAAGACGCACCTTGATCCTTCGGTCCTGTCAAAAGCAGAAGCTCATCACGCCATCGTCAAAGTCCCTGATGCACGGCTGGACAAGTGTTCAGCAATTTTCTCTCCCAAAAGCACGGTCCATGCGACAATCGAGTTTGTCGATGTCGTCGGGCTAAAAAAGGGAGAGTCGGGATCGACACAATTCACTACGAATTTTCTCTCAAACGTCAAGACAAACGACGCCCTCGTGCAGGTTGTCCGCCTGTTTGCCAATGACGTTGTCCCCCATCCAGATGGGTCGATTGACGCGATGAGAGACATCGTTGCCTTCGAGGTGGAGTTCATCCTCTCAGATCTTTCGCTGGTAGAGACGCGCGTTGACAGGATTAAAAAGCAGCTCCTCAAAAGCGGAGGCGACGAGAACGTGAAGCGCGAGCTGCCTGTGCTCGAAAAGTGTCGCCAGGCGCTCGAGGCTGAGAAGCCTCTGCGCGAAGTGGATTTCACCAAAGAGGAGATGGGTGTGCTCCGCACGTACCAGCTCCTGTCAGTCAAGCCGATGTTGATTGCTTTGAACTTTGACGAGTCTCAACGTGCAGATGCCGCCTCTATCGTCAAGCAAGTGGCAGATAAGAAGTCCGGCAAGCAGACGAAGATCGTTTCTTTCTTCGGTAAGATAGAACTGGAAATGTCGGAACTCCCGGACGAAGAGACGACCGTGTTCATGGAAGAATACGGCATCAAGGAGTCGGCGCTTGGGACATTGATCAGAGAATCATATGCACTCATGGGGCTCCAATCCTTCTTCACCGTGGGCGAAGATGAATGCAGAGCATGGACAATCAAGAGAGGCATGACAGCGCAGGAAGCAGCCGGTGTCATCCACTCGGATTTCGTTACAAAATTCATCCGGGCAGAAGTTGTTCAGTACGATCATTTCATCGCGCTGGGCGGTTCTTTTGCCAAAGCCAAAGAGAGCGGGCAGTGGAGGTTGGAAGGAAAAGAATACGTCGTGAACGATGGGGACATCATGTCGATACGACACAGCTGAGAAATTCTCATGTGTGACCGCACTCTCCGGGAACTGAAGGCCGTTGAACTAAGGAACTAATGAAAGACCCAGAACAGAAAAAAGAGGAACTTCTCCAGGAGCTACAAACTCTCCGAGTGAAAGTGAAACGCCTGGAGGATGCCGAGGAGCTTCGAAAAGCTGTTGTCGCCTCTCTTATGGAGAGCGAAGCCAAATACAGGAGAATCTTTGAAAATGTCCAGGAGCTGTTCTATCAGGTCGACTTTGATGGCTTGATCATTGATATCAGTCCTTCGGTCAGAAGATACTCCGGATATACTCGAGAGGAATTGATCGGCCGGTCCGTTGTCGACCTCTACGCTGATCAAGGCGATCGGGTCAGGTTCATTGCAGCACTTCAGGCGAAAGGGGAAGTTTCCGATTATGACCTTCGCCTGAGGGACAAATCCGGACTCATCATCGAGGCCTCCGTCAACGCTCATATCCTGAAGAGCGCTGACGGGAAACCTGTCGGCATTGAAGGATCGTTCCGAGACATCGGCGCGCGCAAGAAGACAGAAGAAGCGCTCCGGGCGAGTGAAGAGCTGTATCGATTACTCTTCTATCAGTCACCCGTTGGGGTATTCCATTTCGGCACGGACCTGCGGGTTACCGATTTCAACCAACAGTTTGTCGAAATCCTGAAATCCACCCGCGATCGACTGAGTGGGTTGAACTTGAATGCGATTAAGGACCAGCGTGTTTTGCCCGCGATTCGCCAAGCGATCAGTGGCCGCGAAGGACAGTATGAAGGACAGTATGAGGCTACGACGAGTTCCGCACAGGTTTGGGTGATGATGAAGACGGCTCCCTTGTTCGACGAGTATGGTCGAGTTAAGGGAGGAATTGGAATCGTTGACGATTTTACGAAGCGAAAGGAGGCTGCCAGGGAATTATTTATGCTGGCCCAGGCGTTGAGGAGTATCCGTGATTGTGTCAGTATCACTGACATCAAAGATAACGTGCTCTTTGTGAACGAAGCATTTTCGAAAACGTTTGGATATGCACCGGAGGAAATCGTTGGAAAACCAATCGCTCTTGTACGCTCGGCAAGCAATCCGCCGAGTGTCGTCGAACAGATCCTGCCGGCGACCCTCAAGGGTGGATGGGAAGGTGAGATACTGAATCGGCGGAAAGACCGGACTGAATTTCCCGTGCACCTCTCGACGTCTGTCGTGCGGGATGCGGAGGGGAATACCATCGCCTTGATAGGAGCAGCGACGGACATTACCGATCGAAGGCGTGCCGAGGCCAATCTGCGTGAGAGTGAGGAACGTTTCCGGAGCTTGATCGACACGGCACGGGACGTGATTTTCACGGCAACCCCGCGTGGGGTGATCACATCGTTGAATCAGGCGTTCGAGACATCGACCGGATGGAGTCGGACAGAGTGGTTGGGCAAGACGTATGATGATATCTTCCATGGCGAGGATGTGGAAGGCGCGAGGCAGTACTTCATCCGCGCACTCGAAGGGGCGAAAGTTCCTGTGAGAGAGATTCGTATTCATCGGAAGGGCGGGGGATATGTCATTGGTGAATTCACGATCACCCCGCAGAAGGAACGCGGCAAGATCGTGGGGCTCATCGGTGTCGCACGTGATGTGACCGATCGAAAGAGGCTTGAGGATCAGTACCGTCACGCTCAGAAAATGGAGAGCCTTGGTACGCTTGCCGGAGGCATTGCGCACGACTTCAACAATATCCTCGCAATTATCCTCGGTCACGCGTCACTCATTCCACGTAATCAGGGAAACCCTGCGAAGCAAACCGTCAATATCGACTCTGTTATTCAGGCGTCGCATCGCGGCGCAGCTCTGGTGCGACAGTTGCTTACATTTGCGAGCAAATCCGACGTTCTTTTTGAATCCGTTCAGCTGAATGAGGTGGTCTCGGAAACGACCCGACTCCTCGGTGAAACGTTTCCCAAGACGATCACGGTTCGCTTACAGCTTGAGCAGAGTCTTCCCCCCATCATCGCCGATCCGAATCAGTTGCATCAGCTTCTGCTTAACCTCTGCATCAACGCCCGCGATGCCATGCCGAAAGGCGGCACGCTTTCCATCACAACGACGTTCGTTGGCCGTGAGAGATTGCCCGGTCACTTTCCGAATGTCGGGTCGAGAACCTACATCGTTCTTCAGGTTTCGGACACCGGGCAGGGAATGGATCAGGCAACGAAACATCGGATCTTCGAGCCGTTCTTCACGACAAAGGAAAAGGGAAAAGGCACGGGCCTGGGGCTCGCGACAGTCTACGGTATCCTGGAAAGCCATGGCGGTTTCGTCGATGTTGACAGCGAAGTGGGTGTGGGCTCGACGTTTCATGTCTATTTCCCGACACAATTGATCTCTGAGGAAACCTCCGATCCGCAGCAGGCGTCACTCGACGATGTTCCCGGAGGTGCAGAAACAATCCTCATTGTGGAAGATGAAGTGATGCTACAGGAAATGCTGAAGACGATTCTTGTCGCGAAAGGATATCAAGTTCTCACGGCGAGCGACGGAATTGAAGCACTGGAAGTCTATTCCCTGCATCGCGAAGAGATTGGCCTCGTTATCGCTGACATTGGTTTGCCGCGGTTGGCAGGAAGCGAAGTATTCTTGCGGCTGAAGCAGAATAATCCTGCAATCAAGGTCATTCTCGCGAGCGGATTCCTCGAACCAGCGTTGAAAGCAGAAATGATCAAAGCCGGTGCAAAGGAGATCATCCAGAAACCCTACCAACCGAATGATTTTCTCAGAAGCGTTCGGAAAGCACTCGACACCTGAATCCCGCTCAGATTGATTTTATGGACGATGGAACAGGAACGCCCGCTCTGAAGACGAAACGGCGCGTACTCTCGGTTCTGTGTCTCGCAGAACTTCTCGCGATGTCGGTCTGGTTCTCTGCCACTGCCATAGTACCGGCGCTGACATCGAGCTGGAAGCTCACCGGCGCGGACGTCGCCTGGCTGACCATGTCTGTTCAGATCGGATTTGTGGTTGGGACTTTTGGATCGTCGCTGCTGAATCTCGCCGACTACTTCCCCGGCCAGCGATTGTTCGCTGTATCATCTGTTCTTGCCGCACTCAGCACTGCCTTGATTGCGATTCTCGCAATCGATGTGCGATTGGCCTTCGTCCTGCGATTTCTCACCGGACTGTTTTTGGCCGGGGTCTATCCTGTCGGCATGAAGATCATGGCCACCTGGACGAAGCAGGACAGAGGATTGGGAATCGGTTTGCTCGTAGGAGCACTGACCGTGGGGTCGGCTGCGCCGCATCTCATTAACGCTCTCGGCGGAGTGGGAGACTGGAGACCGGTTCTGTTCCTTTCATCCGGTCTGGGAGCTCTTGGCGGAGTATTGACCCTCTTTTTCGTGAAAGAAGGCCCTTACCGCTCAAGTCTTCCAAGGGTCAACTGGCGGTACACGTTGGGGATTGTGCGCCAGCGGGAGCTCGCATTGGCAAACCTGGGGTACCTGGGACATATGTGGGAACTGTATGCAATGTGGGCGTGGTTGCCCGTATTCCTTCTCTCAAGCTTTCAGCTTGTTTCGATCGATCCTCTGTGGGCAGGCGTAGTGGCGTTCGCGGTCATCGCCGTCGGCGGGTTAGGGAGTGTGCTAGCCGGATTCTTGGCTGACCGTTACGGTCGAACGACAATTACGATTGTCTCCATGATAGTCAGCGGTTCCTGTGCTCTTCTCGTTGGTCTATTCTATGGAGGCAGCCCCGCCGTGCTGGCACTCGTCTGCCTCATTTGGGGGTTTGCCATCGTCGCTGACTCAGCACAGTTCTCAGCTTGTGTGAGTGAATTGTGTCAGGCGGAGCATGTCGGAACGGCGCTCACCTTTCAAACCTGTCTTGGATTCTTATTGACCATGGTCACGATTCGATTCATCCCACTCCTTGTCGATTGGGTGAGTTGGAGGTGGGCATTCGCATTCCTGTCGATCGGTCCCCTCGGAGGTGTGTGGGCAATGTATTCATTGCGTCGCCTGCCGGCCGCGAGTCGACTGGCTGGCGGGCATCGGTAGCATGGATCGTGGTTGTCTTTTAGATCAACGAACTCTTTCTGAGGAAAGGATCCTACGAAAATGAACTCCTCCATCAAGCGCCTCATTGTAACGATATTTGGACTCGGGTTTCTTTCCGGTTGTGGAACGACGTATCCGAACAGAATCATCGTCGGTGAGCAGTTTCCCAGCGTTCGCGGCAAGTCTCTCAGCGGAGACGAAATAGTGTTCCCTGATCACTTCAAAGGCAAGAAAGTCATTCTGGTTCTTGGATACGTGCAGGACACACAATTTGACGTCGACCGATGGGGGATTGGATTCTTCACGGCTGACCTGTCGCTGCCGCCGATCTACGAAGTGCCGACCATCCCCGGACTGCTTCCGTCACTATTCAAAGAATCGATTGACAAGGGAATGCGAAGCGGTATCCCGAAGGAATCATGGAAGGACGTCGTCACTGTGTACGGGTCAGATGGCGGAACAATTGCACAATGGACGGGGACCGAAGTTCCACGTAATTGCCGGGTGCTTCTCCTGGATGAAAACGGCGTCGTCCTCTGGAGCCACGACAAGGGGTACGGCCTTCCTCCCTTGAAGTCTCTCCTGGATGCTTTGAAGAAATGAAACAATCACTGAGGTGGAAGATGAAGTCACGATTGGAATTTGTTCTGCTCATGTTGATGACTTGCTTTCTCGCGTCACAGCTCGTTGCGAGCGAAGTGCCCCGGCCATCAACGCCTCGAGCCAGGCCCGTCGTCGGGTTGATCGATGAATTGCAGGAGCTCTACCCCGATACAAAACTGGATCAACCGGTGAAGCGGCTCACGGTGCACGCGGCAAGGAACACGATTGCAAGTGTCCATCTCATGATGACCGGGCTTCAGGGGACAGAAAAGGTTGTGTTCTCTGAGTCGGACGATAACGGCAGGCCGACATCAGGGATACGGTGGTATCGGATGATTGATGTTCCTGTCACCGAGAACTCCGGGCTCGACCGCAACACGGAGAAATACAGCGGCAAGGTGAACCCGTACGTCATCAGGAAAGCGCCCTTTAGAATTTACGATCCATTCCGCCCTATAACTTCGCCGATGACGGTCGACTCCTCGTCCATAGCCCTGCGGATTGAGATACCAATGGACTCGAGTTCATCCCCGGGGGCGTACACTCACCACCTCCGGATCGACTTCGGCGATCATGTCGAGGTTCTGGAATTCGTCGTGATCGTGCACCGTGCATTGGTTCCTCCGGTGAGCCGATCCACCATTTCCTACGTTAATTGGCATAACCTCGACAACATCTGCAGTGCTCACGGCGTGGAGAAGTGGAGCGAACCATTCTGGGACATGCTCGCGAAGTATGCGCAGACGATGGCCAGAGGAAGACAGAACACTTTTTGGTTCACCTGGGGAGACTACTTTACGTTTGACAGCAGCGGAAACGTGGCGTCGTTCCGGCGGGACCGCCTGGAGCGCCTGATCAAGCTCTTCTTTCAACAAGGATTCCAGACGGTGCAGGGTGCGCCATTTGTGGGTCGCAGAGACTGGTTAGGATCCTTGGATATGCTGCTGGCTGTCCGGGCAGCCGATGGGGCAGAGGTCTACGCGATCTCTGACAAAGGGAAGCGAATGGTGACGCAAATGGCCATCCGCATTATTGGCATGATGCAGGAAAACGGCTGGGACAGACGGTGGGTGCAAGGGGTGTTCGACGAGCCGACAGACGAGTACGTGGATCGTTACAGAAAGCTCGTCGGACTCCTTCGGGGTTTTAAAAAGGATATCAGAATCCTCGAAGCCACCATGACGACGAACGTGAGCGGCATCGTCAATATCTGGTGTCCGCAGGTCCAGGAATATCAGGCGAACCAGGAATTCTTTGACCAACGAAAAGCGGCCGGCGACAAGGTGTGGGTCTATACCTGCTTGGCTCCCGGCGGCCCATGGGTGAACAGACTTCTGGATATGGAGCACCTACGGCAAGTGTACATCGGATGGGGACTGGCGAAATTCAATCTGCAGGGATTTCTGCACTGGGGACTTAATTTCCACACCAACAAACCGTTTGAAGAACTTGTGCGTTTTCACATGGAAGGCCAGTTTCTGCCTGCCGGAGATTCGCACATTCTCTATCCGGTTCGTGAAGGCCCTCTCTCGAGCCAGAGGTTTGAAGCTCATCGGATCGGGATGGAAGACTATGAACTTCTTGCTCAGCTGAAATTGCATGATGCAGCCCGAGCTCAACAGATCATCGCCCAGGTGTTTCAAGCGTTCGACAAATACAGCAAGGAGATTGCGGTATATCGTGCCGCCCGAAATCTTCTTCTCGAGGCCGTCGATCAATACACGCCGAACTGACGCGGGAAGTCCCGAAGACGGACAAGAACGTAGAGCCAAAAAAGAACCCCTGTCGCATTCTGTGGACAGGGGTTCTTGTTTCATACAGCAGAGACCTAAAGTCGGATCCTTAAGAGATGTCCGTGGGTATTGTGACGATGACCTTATTGCCCGGCTCCACGAATTCTACTTTAAGGGCTGATCGGGCAATGGCAATCCCGCGGCCATGATTGTCGAACAGCCTGGATTCGTCGACCTGTGCATAGCGTTCAAAGTCAAATCCGGGGCCCTGATCTTCAATTTCGATTCGCAAGTTGTTCCCGTCTCTTTTCATCCGGACGACAGCATATTTCCTTTGGTTTTCCGGAAGCGCGAGCCGACGCTCGATTTCCTCATGCCACGTACTATCTTCAACGAGTCTTCCCTTATCCTCGTACGTGATCCCAAGATTTCCATGTTCCACGGCGTTCAGAAGTATCTCAGCGATGACCATCGCATGCTCGGGTTCCGGAGTGGCACTGGCAATCATGACGGCGAGCTGCTCCGCCTCTGCGAGGGTCCTGAACCGGAACGTCCCCTCGTCCATAAAGGCAAGAGGTCGCGCACACTGTTTCAATCTGTCGAGAAGCTGGCGGGTTGAATGGTAGTCGCTGACTGCGGCTCGAAGAATCGACTGCAGGAGGGATCGTTGAAAGGGTTTGATGAGATAGTAGAATGCACCCGCGTCGATTCCCTCTTTGATGCGTTCGGGATCGTCCAGGGCGGTCAACATGATGACAGGGATATGCTCGATGTGCGGCTGCTTCTTCATCCAACGGAGCAATTCGATGCCGGTCATTTGCGGCATCATCCAATCGAGAATGACCACACTGATCGGTTCCGGATTTGCCTGAAGGACGGCCTGTGCATCTGTGCCGTCGGCTGCCGTAAGAACCCTGCATCCTTCGTCGATCAGCATTTTCGCGAGTACAGATCGAAGGGCCTGTTCGTCATCGACGATGAGAACGGTGTCGATCCTGTGTTCCATCACGGACTCTTCAATGCCCATCGTGCTCTCTCTCAGCCGGAGGATGCTATGACAATCAATGAAATATCATCTGCTCGGTTAGGATAGAGGCAATATCGGTAACTCAAACGAGCCAATCAAGCAGAGAGTCGAGCAAGGATCTTGGCGGAAGACATTCGTTTGGAATTGCCGGCCATCGATCTGATGTTAGGAAGCATTCCTGCCAAGATAGCGAAGGATCATGACGGTAATATCATCGGATTGGGGGGCGTTGCCCGCGAACACCTTGAGCGCCGCAAGGCTCCCGAGTGCAACTTCGCGGATCGATGAGCCGTTCGTCTTTTTGAGATAGGAAATCAGTCGTTCGTCCTCAAACATGTTCATGTCGGCATCCATTGCCTCGGTGACTCCATCGGTGTAGAGGAAGATCGCGTCGCCCTTCTGGAGTTGGACTTTTTTCGCATCGTAGTCCTGATGCTCGATTTTACCCACGAGGAATCCGTCCGTCATCGGCAGTTGTTCGACTTCTCCCGACGCCCGCACGAGTACGGGGGAATTGTGACCTCCGTTGCTATACTGGACCTCGCCGGTACGAGTGTTCAAAATGCCGTAGAAGATGGTGACGAACGTGGACGCTTCGCTTTCGGGGATGAGCAGTGCATTCACCCTCCGCAGCACCTCCCCGGGGTGAGCCACCTGGTGCGCGGTTGCCTTCAGAAGCGTCCGGCAGACGGCCATGTAAATTGCCGCCGGAATCCCTTTTCCGGAAACGTCTCCAATTGCGAACGCGAGCCGGTCCTCGTCGAGGAAGTAAAAATCGTAGAAGTCACCGCCGACATTCTTCGCTGTGATCATTTCTGCGTGAATCTCGAATTCGTTCCGCAGCGGAAACGGAGGGAAGACGCTCGGGAGCAGTGATTGCTGGATCCGCGCGGCGGTCGTGAGGTCACGCTGCACGGCAACGAGTTCATCGCGCGATTTGAGTGCGGTCTTGATCACCTCCAGATGTTGCATGGTCTTGCGCACGGTGAGATCCAGATCGTTGAAATCGATCGGCTTCGTCAGAAAGTCGAACGCTCCCCGATTCATCGCCGTCCGGATGTTCTCCATATCGCCGTAAGCGGAGACGATCACCGATTTGAGCAATGGATTGTTCAATTCCCCGAGCTTCTGGAGAAGAGTGAGTCCATCCATCTCCGGCATGTTGATGTCGGAAAGGATGACGGAAACATCTTCGTGTTCTTCGAGCCTCTCCAGTGCCTGCACGCCGTTCTGAGCGAACACGAACCGGAAACTGTCGTCCTTGATTTCTTTCCTGAACTTCTGCTTGATCAGCAACTCTAAATCCGGCTCATCATCGACAACAAGAATCTTATGCGACATTCGCTACTCCTTTGCTCATTTCAAACAGATGCAAATCGGAATTCGACAGCTGATGGTTCCTGCGTTTCGTATCCCCTTGGGAAAGGTGCTCACAAGGCCGGGGACGCATCGAAGATCTCTTTCTTCACTTTGGTGAAATCGATGGGCTTGGTGAAATAATGTTCGGCACCGGTGCTCATCGCTGTGTTGTAGTTGTATTCATCCCCATAGGCGGTGATCATCGAAACCTTGATATGCGGAAATCGGTCCTTGACGATCTTCAGCAATTCCAGCCCGGTCATTCCGGGCATGTTGATGTCAGAGAGAATGCAGACGACGTCAGGCGGATTGTGACTCTTCAGATAGTCCAGCGCTTCTGAACCTGAGAATGCGTAGCACAATTCAACGATGCCCTGCTTAATCTCCTTGCGGAATTCCTGCCGAAAGAGAAACTCAACGTCCTTTTCGTCGTCGACGACCATAATCTTCATCATGCGACAACTCCTTTTCCGGAATCTTTCGGTATGACGATAACAAACTCGGTGAACTCTCCCGGTTGAGTGTTGACCGTTATTTCTCCTTTGTGCTCTTCCCGTATGATGTCGTAGGTGATCGAGAGCCCTAACCCTGTGCCGACACCGGCCGGTTTCGTGGTGAAAAATGGATTGAAGATTTTGTCGATGACTTCCTTTGGTATCCCGTTGCCGTTGTCGCGAATCCGGATTTCGACCTTGTTCCCGAGGCTCTTGGCGCTCACCTTGACTGTTGGACTGAACCCGTTCGTCGCTGAACGGCGTTTGTCATTCGCTGCATAGCACGCATTGTTGACGATGTTGAGGAACGCACGACTCAGATCCTGCGGTACGATGCTGACTTTGCCAATCGTGGGATCAAATTCGGTCTCGATCTTTACGTTGAACGACTGATCTTGTGCCCGCATGCCGTGATAGGCGAGATTCGTATATTCCGCGAGGAGGGCATTCAGATCGGTGTCCTGACGTTCGCCGGCCTTGCCCCTGGAATGGAGCAACATGCCGCGGACGATGCTATCCGCCCGCTTCCCATGCTCATCGATCTTTTGTACGTTCTGTTCGAGATTATCGAGGATCTCTGTGATCTCGATGGCTCGCTCCGGGTCGACACGATTCTTCTCATGAGCTAGCTCTTCACGAAGTTCATGGGCAAGTTCTTTGGAAAGCACGGCGAAGTTGGTGATGAAATTCAGCGGATTCTTGATCTCGTGAGCGATGCCAGCAGTCAATTGCCCCAGCGATGCCATCTTTTCGGAGAGCACAAGCTGGTGCTGGGCATCCTTGAGGTTCGTCAGAGTGTTTTGGAGCTCCTCTGTTCTCTTGTTCACGAGAGATTCGAGGTCTGCTTCCCTCTGTTTCAAACTATGGACCCGCCAGTAGTAGATGGAGGGACCGATTGTTAAGAAGAGAAGAATGGCGAGTGCAAGAAACCACTTCGTCTGGTAGAAATACGGCTTCAACTCGAAATCGAGAGAAGCTCCCTTTTCATTCCAAATCCCGTCGCTGTTTGCGGCAATGACTCGAAATGTGTAGTCGCCCGGTGAGACGTTTGTATAGTACGCTTCGCGCCTGCCGCCGGCATCAATCCAATCGGGGTCGGCTCCTTCAAGTTTGTACTTAAAGCGCACTTTGTCTCCGCCGATATAGCTCAGTCCGGCATAGTGGAATTCGAGCCGATTCGTTCCGGCAGAGAGTGTCACTGTCCCATTGAGATTCTTCGAAGATCCGTCGGCAAGAAGTCGCTCCACGACGACCGGAGGCGGTAACGGATTGAGCTTGATATCGAGAGGGTTCACGATCACAACGCCCTTCACGCTCGAGAAGGCGATTCGGCCGTCGCGCAGTCGGAACCCGGAGGGAGAGTACCCGCCGTTGCACTCCCGGCTTTCCATCCCGTCTGGTTCTCCGTACGATGTGCTGTGGACCATCTCTGACTTCCCGTCCGCGACATCATTGAGTTCCTTTTTGTTTACGCGGAAGACGCCTTTGTTGCACGACGACCAGATGTAACCCTGGCTGTCTTCAAACAGGACATAGCCGTTGAAGTCGAAAAGACCCTGCTTCGGAGAGATCATGCTGAACCTTCCATCCTTGAACCGGGCAAAACCATTACTCGAAACCCCGAGCCAAACGATACCATCGTTGTCCTCGTAAAACGATTGAACCCAGTTACCGACAAAGCCGTCTTCGGTGGAAACTTGCTTGAGCTTTCCGTCTTTGAACCAATACAAATGCTGGTTGGTGGCGACCCACAGGGTCCCTTTGCTGTCTTCCCAGATGTCCTGTATGAAGTTCGCGGGAGTGGCGACACTGTCCACACTGAAGAAGGGGGCGAACCTGCCGCCTCGTGCAATGAAGACGCGATTGTTCGACGAGACAACGAAAGCGCCGGATTTGAGCTTCGCCATTGCTTTGCCCTGAGGTTCCGGACCATTCGCGGTTTGCCGGGATTGCGTAGTGAATGTGCCATTCTTGAAGGAGGCCAGCCCGCGACTGGTTGAGACCCAGATAGTTCCCTCCTTGTCCTCTCTGAGAGAACGTATGTCGTTTGACGGCAGACCGTTCTTCGATGTATACGAAGTAACTGTGCCATCCTTGAAACGGTCCACACCTGCGGAGTTGGAGCCGATCCAGAGGGCGCCCTTGCTGTCTTCGAACACTGGCTGCACGTTGTCGAAGGTCAACCCAGTGCGAGCGGAGTAGGTGATGAAGTTAGCGTTTCGGAATCTATCGATCCCGCCTCCGAAGGTACCCAACCAGATGCTCCCTTCCCGATCAATGAGCATGGTTTGGACGACATTGTCAGACAAGCCATCATCTTGCCTGTAGCTTTCAAACTTGCCATTTGCATACCTCTTGATCCCTTTGCCCGTCACCAGCCACAAGCTTCCTTCACTGTCCTCACGAATCGAGTAGATGGTGTTTTCATCAGGATCAGAGGAAGCGTTCACCGTGACAAATTTTCCGTTTTGGAATCGAGTCAATCCGCTTCCAGTGGCGAACCAAATGTCTCCCTTGGAGTCCTGGGTGATCTCATTAATAGAGAGGCTTGACAATCCATCCTGTTTTGTGTAAAGCTTGCTCGAACTTCCGGAAACGGATAGAACGCCGCGCCGCGTCCGCATCCAGAGAGTACCGCTCCTGTCTTCAAAAATATTGCTGAAATCACGCACCCTGAAGAATGCCGTATCAGGAAAAGCAGGAGTTCCTGTCAGAGTTTCGATCTTGCCATTGCTGAACCGCGCCAACCCCTTGGGAGTGCTCATCCAGAGGTTGTTCTTGCTGTCAAGACCAAGTGAATTGACGGTGTCGCTCGGGAGACCGTCCTTCACACTGTAATTCGAAAACTTTCCGCCTTTGAAATAGCTCAGGCCTCCGAATGTCCCAAACCAGATTCCTCCCTCTTTGTCCGCCGCCGCGGAGGTGGCGGTATTGCTCGGAAGTCCGTTCTTGGTTGTGAAATGTGTGAAGACTCCGTCTTGATATCGCGTTAAGCCGGGAGCAAATCCCTGAACTCTTATCCACAGAGCTCCGCTGCTGTCCGGAATCAAGCGCAAGAGCCAGGAATCAGGGAGTGCGTCCGTGTTGGCGCGATCGAAGACGGTGAACTTTACTCCGTCAAATCTGGCCAACCCTTCCTGTGTTGCAAACCAGAGATATCCGTCTTTCGTCTGAACGATGTCGGAGGCGGAGTTTTGTGGGAAGCCATTTTGAGTCGTCCATCTGTCGTGCACATATTGCTTGATGGATTTCTTCTGTCCGAGGGAGTTGACCGTGAACAGGCTTGTGAGGAAAATGATCAACAAAACAGCTGATATCAGGGGTCTGGCTTGAACAGATGCTTCAGGTACTATTGGTGGCATGGGTACCGGTGCCCTTCAGGTAATGGCGTGAGAGAACAGAAAAGCTAATGAAGACAGAACAGACCGCATGCCAATTGCGTTCCCAGGAATGCGAATTTGAGGTTGATTGATAAGGGGATTGTGTGATTGGCCTCGTCCAAGGTTTTCCATAAGCAGAGCAGAAATAGTGGACGTTACTCGCGCAGCTCAGTCCCTCGACAAGATGATCTTTGCCGTCACACGGTGGCCACTCGAGGGCAGCATTTGCAATAATCTTCTATATTGATTGCATCCGCGTCGCACCACACTTCGTCGACACAAAACAGGGAGTTTCGGCATGAAATCACTCTTCTTTACTAGTGCCATCGTGTGTCTTGTTTCGTTGATCGCAGCTCAAGAGCAAAGGAAGGAACCGGCAGGTATGAATCCATTCTTCGCAAAGTACAATACTCCGTTTGAGACTCCGCCCTTCAACCTGATCAAGAGTGAGCATTTCATTCCTGCTTTCCTCGAAGGAATAAAGTATCAGAAGATGGAGATTGATGCGATTGTCACCAACCCGGAACTGCCCACATTCAAGAACACCGTGGAGGTGATCGAACGAAGCGGGCTGGCCCTGGACAATGTCGGCAGCGTCTTCTATGGCCTTCAGGGTGCAAACACCAACGACGATCTTCAGAAGATCGCGAACGAAATTGCCCCCATCATGTCAAAGCACCATGACGACATCAATCTCAACGCGAAACTTTTTTGGCGCGTCAAGGCTGTTTACGAGCAACGCGAGAAGCTGGGATTGAATGCCGAACAGATGAAACTGCTCGATGACATGTACAAGAACTTCGTGAGAGGCGGGGCGAATCTCTCTCTTGAGAAGAAGGAGCGATTTCGGAAGATCAATAAAGAGCTTTCTCTGCTGGGATTGAAGTTCGACGAGAATGTTCTGAAGGAGACAAACAATTTCAGGCTTGTCGTCGAGAAGAAGCAGGACCTCGAGGGTCTCCCTCAGAGCGTCATCGACGGCGCGGCCGATGCTGCGAAAAAAGCCGGAATGGATGGGAAATGGGTCTTCACTGTGCAGAAACCCAGCATGATACCATTTCTTCAGTACGCGAAGAATCGTGCCTTGCGAGAGGTGCTCCTCAAGGCGTACATCACGCGGGGTGATCACAACAATGAATTTGACAACAAGGCCGTTGTTTCGAAGATCGCATCCTTGCGTGTCGAGCGAGCGAACCTCCTTGGGTACAAGACCCATGCTGATTATGTTGAAGAGAGAAATATGTCCAAGACTCCCGAGGCAGTTTATGAATTACTGAACAAGCTCTGGGAGCCTGCGCTGACGAATGCTATGAAAGAGCGAGATGCACTGCAGGAACTCGAGAAGAAAGAAGGAGGCACGTTCAAGCTGGAACCCTGGGACTGGTGGTACTATGCGGAGAAGGAGAGAAAAGCCAAATACGATCTCGATGAAAATGAACTGCGTCCCTACTTCCTCCTTGAAAATGTGAGGAAGGGAGCATTCGATGTCGCCTCGAAACTGTACGGACTTCAGTTTATCGAGCGGAAGGACATAGCAAAGTATGTCGATGACATGACAGCGTTTGAGGTGAAACGCAGCGACGGATCGCATCTCGGCATATTGTATACCGACTATTTCCCGAGGTCCGGCAAGCAGGCTGGTGCGTGGTGCGGTAGTTTCCGGGGCCAGGAGTGGCGTGATGGCATGATGGTGACGCCGCTGGTCTACAACGTCGGCAATTTCTCGAGACCGACGGGCGGTAAACCGGCCCTGCTCAGCCCGGAAGAGGTTGGAACGCTTTTTCATGAATTCGGACATGCACTCAACGCCTTGCTCCAAAACCAAACGTATCGAAGCCTCAGCGTTCCCGGCGATTTTGTGGAGTTGCCGTCGCAAATTATGGAGAACTGGGCATTCGATCCCGAAGTTCTGCACATGTATGCACGGCACTACAAGACCGGAGAGATTATCCCCCAAGCCCTGATCGACAAGGTTTCGAAGAGCGAGAAATTCAACCAGGGGTTCATCACGGTCGAATATCTTGCAGCGTGCTTCCTTGATATGGATTGGCATTCGCTCACCTCACCGACACTTGTCGATGCAAACGAGCTTGAACAGAAATCACTCGACAAGATCAAGCTCATGCCCGAAATCGTGGTTCGCTATCGCAGCACTTTCTTCAAGCATATCTGGAGTGCGGGAGGAGGCTACGATGCAGGATATTACTATTATATCTGGGCAGCCGTTTTGGACGCGGATGCGTTTGAAGCGTTCAAAGAGAAAGGACTGTTCGATCAGGCCACTGCCAAGGCGTTCATGGAACACGTGCTGGCCAAAGGGGCCACGGACGATGCGATGAAGCAATATGAGAAGTTCAGAGGGAAGAAGCCGTCGATCGAACCGTTGTTGAAGAAACGTGGTCTGCTCTAGAGAATTCACTGAAGGTGCGGATTCGAATCCGCACCTTCAGGTTTTACCTTCGCCGTTCGTTCTCACTTCAACAAAACGATCTTCGTTGTTAATACTTTCTCGTCTCCTCGAACCAACACGAAATACACCCCGGAACTCAGGTTCGTGCCATTGATCGGAATCGAATGCGATCCCGGATCGTACGTGGCATCCACGACTTCTGCGATACGCTGACCAGATACAGACACGAGTTCCACGGAAACGCGCATGCGCTTCGGTATCTCAAGTTGCAGCGTTGTCGTCGGGTTGAAGGGATTGGGATAGACGCCGATCGCAAATTCAGTCGGGACGTTTAGTTCGGCGACATTTGTCAATTGAGGCGTGCCCATCAGAATCCATCCGTCGGGATCAATTTGGTAAGATGTGTCGGCGGGAACGGTTGCCGTTCCGGTTCCATTCTGCATGTCCACGACCACGGTCTTGGTCCCGACCCTGACATCAACAGGAAACGGGAAGGGAAGGGCATTTGGTGTTGTCCACTGCAGGCTGAGAACCGTACCACTTTTGCTATATCGCAGCTTCGGAAGAGTCGGTTGCCGGAGATAGAGATTGAAGAACCAGTCGAGTTTCTTGCCTGTAGCCTGCTCTGCGATCTGAAGGTAATCGTTTGTCGTCGCCAGCCGGCACTGTCGGCCATCAGTGACGGACTCCATCGCCGGATCAGGATAAGCGAATTTTCGGAACATCGAGAAAAACATCTGATCGCCAAGATAGTGGCGAAGCGTGTGAAGGATCCAGGCTCCTTTGTAGTACACGTCGTTGCTGGAGAACATTGCTGCTGCAGTCGTTGGTGCGTCCGGAGCGACAGGCTTCAAGTTCTGAATGGAGCCCTTCATGCCCGCCATATAGGTCTTGTATCGTGAGAAACCGGACATCCGTTCCACAAAAAGAGCTTCCATGTACGTTGCGAATCCCTCGTGAATCCACACGTCGCTCCAGTCTTTCGCCGTCACGAGATTTCCCCACCACTCATGAGCAAGTTCATGCAGATGAATGTAGTCGAAGCCATATGAATTCAAGTTGAAGTTGTTTCCGTATGCGATGCAGGTCTGGTGCTCCATCCCGTAATACGGAGCGTCGACAAGGCAGTATTTTTCAGCTCTGAACGGAAAAGGACCGCACACCTCTTCGAAGAATCGCAGATCCTTGAGCCAGATTGACGAGTATTTCTTGGCAGAGTCAACATTGTACGGAAGAAACCAATACTCGCTCGGAATGGCCTGACCGGTGACGCTCTGGTAATCGATAGGGATACGTTGCAATGGTCCAAGATAGAAAGTCACACAATAATTGTTGATCGGCTCTGACACGTACCAATGAAATGTTTTCAGACTCCCATTATCACTCACGCCGAGCAATCGACCATTTGAGACGCAGGTGAGCGACGCCGGCACGGTGAAGTACAAGTCGACGGAATCGGGTTCATCCGAGGGATGGTCCTTGCAGGGCCACCAGAGATCGGCTCCTCCTTCCTCGCATGCAACCCCGGCCCACACCTCTCCCGTTTTCGTATGTGTCCAGACGAAACCGTCATCCCAGGGCGGATTCGCGGAAACCTTCGGCGTTCCCTTATAGGAAATCTCCACCAGGATCGAGTCGGACTTCTGCAGAACATAGGGCAGAGTAATCCAGAGTCTCCCCGCCGGACGGCTGAAGAGAAGGGACTTGTTGAACTGCTGCTGGCCCTTCCAAATCACGGATTGAACGTTGAATGTCGAGCTCAGATCCAGGACGAGCGTGCTCAGCGTATCCGTCGTGAGAGCTCGCATGAATGTGGTGCCGGTAATTGATTTTGCAGCAGTGTCGATGGTGAACATCAACCGATAGAAGAGGACATCGTAGGCAGCCTGTTCGCGGATGAGTGGACCTCCGGAATCCACCACCTTGCGCAGGTGCATCTCGGGATTGGGTTGTGCGGCAAGGCGTATTGGTGAAAACGCGAGAGAGCATGCAAGGAACACGAAGAAACATCGGAAGGCAGCCATGAATTCCTGATCCTTAGACAGTGATCATCCCTATGGTGTTCAATTCTATTGTATCCCATTCCCGACAAAGAAGCAACTGCTCCACAACATTGCGCCTCATCGCTGTTGCCTTTCTCTCCGAACTACAGTAGTTTTGAAAGGTTCATTCAGAGACTCAGCCCTTTCCCGCACCGATCGGCCAAACAACATCACATGGATCATGAATATTTCGACACCAAAGACAATTCCCAGCTTGTTTGAAGAGAGCGTCGTTCGCTATCCGGCCAACGTGCTGATGTGGGAAAAACGAGGGGAGAAATTTGAGGGGAAGACTTACAAACAGATGCATCAAGCCGTCCACGAATGCGCGGCTGGCTTGATGGATTTAGGCATCATGCCGGGTGACCGGCTGGCACTTATCTCCGAAGGGCGCAATGATTGGGTGACCGCTGAATTGGGGATGCTGTATGCCGGCGCAATCAACGTGCCGCTTTCTGTGAAAATCGAAGAGCTGACTGACCTGCGCTTTCGTCTGGCTCATGCAGGGTGCCGGATGGCGGTTGTTTCCGGGTCTCAACTGCACAAGCTTCGCTCCATTAAACGTGACCTGCCCGATCTCGAAAAGATCATCGTCCTCGACGGCGATGTCAGACGTGGGGAGGACGAATTACCTTTTGCTGATGTCATTCAAGGCGGCAAGCGATTTCTCCAAAATCACCGCACCGAGTTCGACAGCCGCTGGCAATCGGTCCGGGAGTCTGACGCGGCGAATATCTGCTATACGTCGGGCACGACTGCGGATCCGAAGGGGATCATCTTGTCGCACCGCAACTACACAGCGAATGTAGAACAGGCTTCGGCCTTGCTGCCAATTCCGGAATGGTACACTTCGCTCCTCATCTTGCCTTGGGACCATTGTTTTGCGCACACAGCCGGCATTTACACGTTGATGAAGAATGGCGCAAGCATGTCATCCGTTCAGATCGGAAAGACCGGACTGGAAACCTTGAAGAACATCCCGGTGAATATCAAGGAGACACGGCCGGCATTTCTTCTGAGTGTTCCGGCGCTGGCGAAAAATTTCCGCAAAAACATCGAGAAGGGAATCAAAGACAAAGGCCCGGCGATTGAGAAGCTCTTCAAGAGGGCTCTGGAAATTGCATACGCGTTCAACGGGATTGGGTGGAACCGCGGCGAGAATGCTACCTTTGCGGCAAAAGTGCAATACAAACTTTTCGATTTTCTCATCTTCCGAAAGATACGACAGAGCTTCGGGGGGCGACTGGAATTTTTTGTGGGAGGAGGAGCACTCCTGGATATCGAACTCCAGAGGTTTTTCTATGCGATTGGCGTTCCCATGTTTCAGGGATATGGCCTGACTGAAGCAGCACCTGTGATATCGGCGAATGTGCCTGCTCGTCACAAGCTCGGTTCCTCCGGTGCCATCGTGCCAAACCTCTTGGTGAAAGTCTATGATGACCAGGGGAACGATCTTCCGGTAGGACAACAGGGAGAGATCGTGGTGAAAGGCGAAAACGTGATGGCTGGTTATTGGAAGAATGAGAAAGCCACGAACGAGACACTACGTGACGGCTGGCTCTACACAGGAGACCTAGGATATCTGGACAGTGACAACTTTCTATACGTGCTAGGAAGGGCAAAGAGCCTGCTTATAAGCCATGACGGAGAGAAATACAGTCCGGAAGGAATAGAAGAAGCGTTCGTCGGCAATTCACGCTTCATCGATCAGATCATGCTCTATAATAACCAGTCCACCTATACGGTGGCACTCATCGTTCCCAACAAGGACAATCTGTTAGGATACCTCAAGTCCCGCAATTTAACGACGCACACAGCGGAAGGACAGGAGGCCGCGCTGAGACTCCTTGAGTCAGAGATTGGGCAGTACAAGAAAGGGGGCGCATATGAGGGAGAATTCCCTGAGCGGTGGCTTCCTGCTGCCGTTGCTGTTCTGGGGGAAGGGTTCACGGAGCAAAATCATTTCCTGAACAGCACGCTGAAGATGGTCAGAGGCAAGATTACTGAGTTCTATCGCGATAGGATCGACTATCTCTTCACAGCTCAAGGCAAGGACATCTGTAATCAGCAGAACAAAGTGATCGTGAAGCGAATGAACTGAAGGTTCGGCTGGCTCCCCCTTTTGTCACTCCTGATCTGGCTCGAAATCGAGCGGCAAGGCGTCCGCCGTTCGTTTCCATGCCCAGTACCCCCACGTTTTCGTCGGAAATGATTCGTCGATGAGCCCGCGCTCGGTGATGGTGATGGTGTAGGTATTCAATGCCAGCCATGAAACCTGAGCAATGGTCCCCGACTTCCGCAGCAAATTGAAACCGGCATCAACCTCACCCGCGTACTCCACTTCGAGATATCCGCGAAAGGCGACTGTTTTGTAATCCGCCGAGTTGTCCTGGAGAATCTCATCCTCCGTAACAATCTTCCGCGACATGACCTGTTGATCGAGTTGCAGCGATCCTAACTCATGAGCGGCAAATCCGCTTCGTGTCAATTCCTTTCTGAAAAGACACGTGAGGAAGTGCCGAAGTGATCCCCGATAGGCGTGCATCCGATTCTCTCTCCAACGTTTCGACTCTGCTTCGCTCGAAGGCTTCATTTCGGTATATCGTGGCAAGCCTTCAACGGTCATCACATCGTTGACGACTTTGAACACCTTAAGGACAAACTCAATGTGATATCCTAGAGCGACGTTCTCGATCTTCAGGGGAGCACGGGCGGTTGCAGCAAATGAAATGGGTTCATTCTCAACAAAGTCCAGATTTTCTCCATTCATCAAAGTGCATTCCTTCGAGAACGGAGTCGTTCCCAGAAAGAGGTCTTTGAACCTTTGAAGCTGTTTTCGCCACTCCGAAGGATCGGGAGCAGAGATCAGGACCTCGCTTACTTCGAGGCTCGTCGGCTTCAGTCGGAGTTCCACTGCCTTTGTCCCGCCTTCTTTCACAACCACTCGCGAAGAGGAGACGCAGTACCCAAGGATCGACGCAACGATTTCGTAGGAACCGAGCGGGATGTTCCGAATCTCAAATCGTCCGTTTGAATCCGTGCTTCCGCCAAGTGTGGTGTTGGCGATATAGACATTGACGTTGGAGAGCGGGGTAGAAGTGGAATCGTCCAGTACTCTTCCGACGACCGAACCTTGAGGTTTCTGTTGCGCGAGAACGCTGCAGAGAAGAACAAGTACCCCGGCGCATGAGCAGAGGGTCACCCGGCGGACGGGATTTGATCGCGAGAATATGTGGATTATTGACGAAGACCTGTTCACTGCCATGGACGATGCTGTACCAGACAATATAGGCATACCCATCAACTCGCGCAAATTGCACCATAAAATCACGGATGGTTGTGTCGCCCCCCTTCTTTACATTCTTTTTATGTGTTTCACCCACCTTTTTACTCTCTCTTGATTGCCTTTCTGCCGCTGCGATGCCATTTTGGTTGCGTGAATTTTCTTATGAAAGAGCGTTGACGCAATTCATTTCCACTACAAAGGAGAGATCCATGTTCCTCAAGTCCACTCGAACAGCGATCATCACGATCGCTCTCTTCACTCTGATAACGGGTGTGATCTATCCACTCATTGTTACCGGAGTCGCGCAAGTCGTTTTTCCGGAGAAGGCAAATGGAAGCTTGCTGAAGAAAGACGGGAGGGTGATTGGCTCCGAACTTATCGGTCAGCCGTTCAGTGATTCGAAGTACTTCTGGAGCCGCCTGTCCGCCACGAGCCCGTTCGCATATAACGCTGCATCGTCAACCGGATCGAACTACGGACCGCTCAATCCTGCGTTATTGGATGGCGCCAAGAAAAGGATACAAGATCTCCGCGCCGCCGACACGTCAAACATGCAACCAATCCCGGTTGATCTTGTGACAGCCTCCGGGAGTGGCCTCGATCCACACGTCAGCGTTGCGGCCGCTCTGTACCAGGTCAAGCGGGTCGCGCGAATTCGTAACTTGGCCGTAGAGCAAGTTCGATCACTCGTAGAGGAGAACACGGAAGGGCGGCAACTCGGGTTTCTTGGAGAGCCCCGCGTGAATGTGCTCAAGCTGAACCTGGCACTCGACAACATTCAATCGACACGGGAGGCAAAATAGTATGGACCTCATCTATCTCGGCACTACCGTTCTGTTCTTTGTAGCGACGTGGGGACTCATGAAGCTGTGCGACGTCCTCGGAGAAAACAAGTCGGAGGAAAAGCCATGAACTGGATCTATATCGTTACGGGCCTCATTTCGGTTGCCCTGCTCGTCTATCTTTTCATCGCACTCTTGAAACCGGAGATGTTCGAATGACAACGAATGGAATGCTTCAACTCTTTGTCTATCTGGCGGCGTTGGTGGTCTTGGCCAAGCCGCTCGGCGCGTTCATGGCCCGTGTGTTTCAGCGGGAGAAAACATTTCTCGATCCTCTCTTTGGTCCCGTGGAGAGGCTGATCTATCGGTTTGCCAAGATCAATCCGGACGAAGAGATGGACTGGAAACAGAATGCCGTTGCATTTCTCTTGTTCAATTTTGTCGGGTTGATCGTCGTCTACGCACTGCAGCGTCTCCAGCAGTTTTTGCCGTTGAATCCGCAAGGTCTTGGTGCAGTCTCGCCGGACTCCTCTTTTAACACTGCGGTGAGTTTTGCCACGAACACAAATTGGCAAGGGTACGGCGGTGAGACCACGATGAGTTACCTGACGCAGATGTTGGGAATGACGGTTCAGAATTTCGTTTCCGCCGCGGGTGGGATGGCTGTACTCGCCCTCTTCATCCGAGGCATTGCCAGGCACTCCGGGAAGACCTTGGGGAATTTCTGGGTCGACATGACGCGCAGCACGCTCTATATTCTCATGCCTATGGCTGTTGTTCTCGCCCTTGTCCTCGTTTCGCAAGGTTCGGTGCAGAACCTCTCACCCTACGTCTCCGCGTCGCTTCTACAGCCGACGGCTGACACGAGCGGGGCGAAGGTTACGGAACAAGTGATTGCCATGGGCCCGGCTGCATCTCAGATTGCCATCAAACAACTGGGGACGAATGGAGGCGGGTTCTTCAACGCGAACTCGGCACATCCGCTCGAGAACCCCACCCCGCTGACCGATTTCCTCGAAATGTTTTCGATTTTGATGATCGCCGCGGCATTATGTTACACGTTCGGCAAGATGGTCGGCGACACCCGGCAAGGGTGGTCGCTGCTCGCAGCCATGATGATCATTCTTGTTGTGGCGCTCTTCGTCGCTTATCAGGCAGAATCGCGGGGCAACCCAAAGTTCAACGCTCTGGGTATTGACCAATTTGCTTCTGCGGTCAATCCAGGCGGCAACATGGAAGGGAAGGAAGTTCGGTTCGGTGTTGCTAACTCGTCACTATGGGCGACGGTGACCACGGCGGCATCCAATGGATCCGTGAACGCCATGCACGACTCGTTTACCCCCATGGGAGGTTTGGTGACGCTTGTCATGATGCAACTCGGAGAGGTGGTCTTTGGCGGTGTCGGTTCCGGACTGTACGGAATGCTGGTCTTTGTGATCGTTGCCGTTTTTGTGGCCGGACTCCTTGTAGGGCGTACACCGGAATACCTCGGGCACAAGATTGAAGCGTACGAAATGAAAATGGCTTCGCTTCTGATCTTGATAATGCCGCTCACGGTGCTTCTGCTCACGGCGCTTGCCGTCGTCTCCCAGGCAGGGACGGGCTCCATCTCGAATCCCGGCCCGCACGGCTTTAGCGAGATCCTCTACGCCTTCACGTCTCAGGGAAACAACAATGGAAGCGCTTTTGCCGGACTGAACGCCAATACCCCATTCTACAACATCACTGGCGGCTTGGCGATGCTGATCAGCCGCTATTGGCTCGCGGTTCCGACGTTGGCACTTGCCGGGTCGCTCGTCCGCAAGAAGCTCATTCCGGTGAGCGAAGGAACGTTGCCGACGCACACTCCTCTGTTTGTTTTCTGGTTAATCGCAGTCGTTCTGATTGTGGGGGCACTGAACTTTTTCCCGGCTCTCGCGCTGGGACCGATTGTTGAACACTTAATGATGATGCAATAGGACCCTGAAAGGGAAATGAAGGAATGACAACTCAGACAATACAAGACCTGAAGAAACCCGTGGGACTAACATCCGGAATGTATCGTCGCGCGCTCGTGGACTCCCTCATGAAGCTCAATCCGCGTTGGATGGCCCGCAATCCGGTCATGTTCGTCGTTGAGGTCGGAAGCGTCCTCACGACGGCGCTCTGGATCAAGGCATTAGCGGGTACAGGTGAAGCTCCCGCATGGTACATAGGGAGTGTCTCACTGTGGCTCTGGTTCACCGTTCTCTTCGCGAACTTCTCGGAAGCCCTGGCTGAGGGCAGGGGGAAGGCGCAAGCAGACGCATTGCGGCGTTCGCGTCGCGACACAAAAGCCAAATTGATGTCCGCACTGCGTGATCGTTCAAAGTTCAACTTGATTTCGTCGACCGAACTCAAGAAGGGAGACTTGTTTCTCGTCGAGACGGGCGATACCATCGCAGCCGATGGCGAGGTGATTGAGGGAGTCGCATCGGTGGACGAGAGCGCCATCACGGGAGAGAGTGCTCCGGTGATCCGTGAATCCGGCGGTGATCGAAGTGCCGTCACGGGTGGAACTCGAGTCCTCTCTGACTGGCTGGTTGTACGAGTCACATCGGAACCAGGGGGCGGATTCCTTGACAGAATGATCAAATTGATTGAAGGAGCAAAACGGCAAAAAACTCCGAACGAGATTGCACTGAACATCCTTCTTGCCGCGTTTACGATCATCTTCCTCGTCGTGTGCGTCACCTTGTTGCCGTACTCCATCTTCAGTGTCACGGCAGTGGGTCAGGGTACCCCCGTTACGATCACGGTTCTCGTTGCGCTATTGGTGTGTCTGATTCCTACCACCATCGGCGGACTGCTCTCCGCAATCGGTATTGCAGGAATGGATCGCATGATTCGCCACAACGTGATTGCGACATCCGGTAGGGCGATTGAGGCGGCGGGAGACGTTGATGTTCTCTTGCTGGACAAGACTGGCACGGTCACTCTGGGAAACCGCATGGCCACTGAATTCACGCCTGCACCCGGGATTTCAAAAGAGCGACTCGCTGACGCCGCCCAACTTGCGTCACTCGCAGATGAAACTCCCGAAGGTCGATCCATTGTGGTGCTTGCAAAAGAGAAATATGGATTGCGGGGGAGAGACATTCATCAAATCTCTGCTCAGTTTGTTCCTTTCAGCGCTCAGACCCGGATGAGTGGAGCCGACATCCAATCCGATGGCAAGAACTCCCGAAGGATTATCCGCAAGGGTGCCGCGGATGCAATCAAGAACTTCATCGAGCAACAGGGAGGGGTGTATCCCGCCCAGGTTCTGCAGATCGTTCAAGAGATCAGCAAGATGGGAGCGACGCCCCTTGTCGTTTCGGAGAATACGGAAGTCCTCGGGGTGATACATTTGAAAGATATCGTGAAAGGCGGAATCAAAGAACGGTTCGCTCATCTCCGCAAGATGGGAATCAAGACGGTCATGATCACCGGTGACAATATACTTACTGCGACCGCCATCGCAGCAGAGGCCGGCGTCGACGATTTCCTGGCTGAAGCAAAACCAGAGGACAAACTGAAACTGATCCGTGACTATCAGAAAGGGGGACGGCTTGTAGCGATGACCGGTGACGGTACAAATGATGCACCCGCTCTCGCTCAGGCAGATGTTGCTGTTGCCATGAATACGGGGACGCAGTCAGCCCGCGAAGCGGCAAACATGATCGACCTGGACAGCAATCCCACCAAACTTCTGGAAATCGTAGAGATTGGCAAACAGCTGCTCATGACACGCGGGACGTTGACGACATTCAGCATTGCGAACGACGTCGCCAAATACTTTGCGATCATCCCGGCTGCATTCGCAACCACGTATCCGGCGTTGAATGCACTGAATGTCATGCACCTCGCAACTCCCGAGAGCGCCATCCTTTCTGCCGTCATCTTTAACGCGCTGATCATCGTCGCGCTGATTCCTTTGGCCTTGAAAGGAGTCAAGTATCGTCCTATCAGCGCCGTGCACTTGCTCCGCAGGCATCTCCTTATCTACGGCGTGGGCGGTGTCATAGCGCCGTTTGCTGGCATCAAACTTATCGACATGCTCCTGAAGGGAATGAATCTCTCGTGACCTTCTTGGAGAATGAAACTCACGAGAGTACTAGACAAAACACTTGGAAAGGGATTATGAAACGATTTATTCTTCTCTTGGTCTCAATGTCGTCGTTGTGTTTTGGCCAAACAGATTCTGCGAAGACGACTTCTGCAGAACAGATTGCCAGCGAACCATTCGCTTGGGGCGATTTCACATGGCTCCAAGGAAATAGCCGCCTTCACAGGCAGGTGCTCGACTCGAAGTACTTCACCGGTGATATGACGATGGATATGAACTACAATTTCAATTTCAATCATCCGATAGACCATACCAATGCGGGATCCACAGCGACTTTTCGTTCTGACGAATTCAATGTCTCCTACATTGAAGTCGGCGGTGACTTTCATGATCCTGAAAGCGGTGCACGGGGGCGACTGATGCTACAGTTCGGCACCCGCGCGACAGGTGTTCCGCGCAATGACGCCACTCCGCTGAGAGGTCAGTTTGACTTGTACACCGCCCTGCGATTTGTGACCGAAGGATATGTCGGCATGCATCTCAACTCAATGCATGGTATCAATATCGATGTGGGTATATTCAAGTCGTATGTCGGACTCATGGGGTACAACAACTTTGAAAACTGGAACTATCAGAATTCCTTCACCTCTGACAATACACCCTGGTTCTTTACGGGAATACGCATACAGACTTTTCCTACTGACAAACTAAAACTGGAATACTGGATCATCAACGGATGGCAAACGTACGCCATGTTCAATCAGCAGCCGGGTTTGGGTTTCCAAACAGTCTATCGCCCGGAAGAGTGGCTCTCTATCCTCGCAAGCGCATATGGCGGATGGGACACTCCCAATACACCCGGACGTTTCCGGTTTCACAGCGACAACAGTGTGATTGTTCGTTATCGTCAAGCACCGGGTGCCTCGATTCCCAAGGCTGCATTCTCCTTTACCGGAGATATTGGCTTTGAGAATGGCGGCGGTGTGAAACCTTTCAACGGCGACGCAACCACTCCCGCACAGAATTTTCTGAGTTGGATGTTTTATCACCGGCTCTGGCTTGGTGAACAAGAGCACTTTGCCTGGACCTTTGGTGGAGGCATGCTCCATAATCCCGGGCGGTATCTGGCTTTGCTCCCTACCGGCGCAGGAGTTCTGACTCAAAACCCTGGCGATCAGTTTGACGCCTGGGATTTCTCCACCGGCATTCAGTATATGCCCGGAGAACACGTCACGTGGGGTCTTGAATTTGTTCATCGCCAGGCGTCTGTCCCATATTTCGCAGGACACGGTGGACTCACATCACCCAATGGTTGGAATCCTCCGATTGGAGACCCGACCGGTTTCGTCGCCGATCTCGTCACCAGCGAAAATCGGATCATCGGTTCGATCATCGTCCGTTTCTAGAGGACGGAAGGCTCAATAGGGGCGATCAGTTCCATACTTGCTACAGGCCATGACTCGGCAATTCCAAAATCTCGCGTGAGAGGATGAAAAACCAGACAAACGCCATGGAGCATTTCCTGGTCAATAGAGGGAGATCCATGCCTCGGTATCCTGAATTCCAGATTATGTCTCGAATGAAAGGCGTACCTATTAGAGTGACAATTGGCCCGTTCATGATTGGAGGGAATGGCCCGATCTATGATCTTCCATTGATCGAATTGAAGAGAGACGGAAGAGTATATCTCACATTTCCTGAGGGGACGAGGCCGAATGTCGGAGATGTCTATCGGATTGTACGGCCGGTAGGATTTTATGGAGATGACTACTCTTCGTTTGGACGTCCAAGAAAAACTGCTGCAAAGGTGAAAATCCTCGGGGCTTCGGGCGGCACGCGCGCTGAGGTACAAATCCTGAAAGGATCGATCATCAGAGGCATGAGTGCAGAGAAGGACTGATCGTGCAATGAGCACATGAATGAAACGCCGTCCGTTGTTGCACTTCTCGTTGGCATCGAAGGGGACTTCAATGGAGATTCAGGTCTGTATGCCGCAATGATTCTGACGCTTAATCTTTATATATTACCGACAAATGAATTCCGACCAATCACGCCCTAATCCCGACACTCTCCTTCGCATGATGAAGAAAGAGGAAGAGAAGGAGAAGAAGGGAAAACTCAAAGTCTTCTTCGGCATGTGCGCTGGTGTGGGGAAAACCTATGACATGCTGAAGGACGCACATGGGGAAATAGCAAAGGGGGGCGATGTTGTCGTTGGTTATGTCGAGACACACAAGCGACCTGAGACAGAAGCCCTTCTGAAGGACCTCCCTATTATCCCCCGCAAGACAATCGAGTATCGTGGCACTCTCCTCGAAGAGATGGACCTCGATGCCGTCCTTGCGCGCAAACCGAAGCTCGTGCTTGTCGATGAGTTGGCCCACACGAATGCCCCCGGATGCAGGCATACAAAGCGATACCAAGACGTGCTCGAGTTGCTGGATAACGGCATCGATGTCTTCACGACACTTAACGTCCAGCACCTTGAAAGCAGAGCTGAAGCAGTAGGCCAGATCACTGGTATCACGGTCCACGAGACAGTGCCGGATTCTGTCTTTGAGGCCGCAGATGAGGTGGAAATCCTCGACATTTCGCCGGATGAACTGCTCAAACGACTTGCGGAAGGCAAGGTCTATACGCCAGAGCGCTCCAGGCAAGCTATTGAGAATTTTTTCCGCACGGGAAATTTGACTGCCTTGCGCGAGATGTCACTGCGCATCACCGCGGAACGAGTCGATCGTCAGCTGCGGGACTACATGCAGCGGCAACGGATCCCGGGACCGTGGAAATCCGGTCAGCGCCTCGTGGTGGGGATTAGTCCAAGTCCCCGTTCGATATCGCTCATCCGATGGGCGAGAAGACTTGCGTACACCATGGATGCGTCCTGGGTGGTGGTCTATGTCGAACCGTCCGGAGTGTCAGATGAGAAGGAAAAAGATCAGCTCCTGAAAAATGTCAAAGTTGCCCGCGAGCTCGGAGCCGAAACAATCATTACTTCGGATGAGGACATCGCGGGGGCTCTTCTCCGCGTCGCACGCGAGCAGAACGCAGGCCAGATCTTCATCGGTAACCCGAGGCGGCGCCGGTTTTCCCGCGGATCACGGCTCGTCGACGATCTCCTGAAAAGAACCCATGACCTTGACATCTATATCGTGGCACGGGAGGAGGAGACCGAGCACCAGAAAAACCACTTCGTTTTTCCGCAGATCGAATCAGGGTACGCTCAGTATCTCCTGTCGTCAGCGGTCGTGCTGCTGACCGCGCTCATCTGTTTTCCTCTCACACCTCTGATTGGAGGATACAGATCCGTCTCCTTGATTATTCTCCTCGCAGTTTCCTTGCTCCCCTTGAGGATGGGGCCCGGCCCCGTCCTCATCGCCGCTGGTGTCGGAGCACTCGCTTGGGACTTCCTCTTTATTCCTCCGCTCTTCACGTTTTCCGTCGGTCACCTCGAAGACATGATGATGCTCGGGATCTATTTCATCGTTGCGGCTGTCACCGGCGTGCTCTCTGCCCGACTTCGGGGGAGGGACAAGGCAGCCCGACAACGTGAAGAAAGAACATCGGCGCTCTTTGCATTGGCGAAGGATCTCTCTTCGGCTCACTCACAAGATGAGGTCATCAAGGCCGCTGTCACGAACATTTCAAAGCATTTCGAAGCGGACGTCGCAGTCTTCCTTGGTGAAGCAGACGGCGATCTCAGTCCGCAGCCGCATCCCGCAAGTTCGATGGTCCCTGACGCCAAAGAGATCAGTGTTTCGGCGTGGGTCTATTGGAATGAAAAACCCGCCGGAAAAAACACGGACACACTGCCATTCGCTCAAGCGACCTATTATCCAATTTCCGGACCTCGGTATCCCCTCGGTGTCATCAGCGTCCGATTGCGCGAAAATCGGAAACTGGGTGTTGACCAGGAATCGCTGCTCGAGAACTTCATCACGCAAATTGCTTCGGCGGTTGAGAGGGAGCTTTTGAACGAATACACAAAGAAATCGATCGTCATCGAAGAATCAGAAAGGCTCTACAAAACCCTCTTCAGTTCTGTCTCTCATGAACTGCGTACTCCCGTGGCCACAATCATGGGTGCATCAGAAAACCTCATGCGGGACGTCGCAACTCCGTCGGGCACGACAAACCTCGTTTATGCAAAGGAGATTCATATTGCGGCAGAGAGGTTGAATAGGCTTGTCGCCCATCTCCTCGATATGACAAGGCTTGAATCGGGAATGCTCCAACCCAAGCTCGACTGGAGTGACATCCGTGATGTCATTCATGGCGCAACGAAGGAACTTGAGAGGGAACTTGCTCTTCATCCGGTTACCGTAAACATTCCGGATGACATGCCGCTCATGATGCTCGATTTCGGATTGATGGAGCAAGTGCTGGTGAATCTCCTTCATAATGCAGTTGTGCATACTCCCGCCGGGACAACTATCTCAGTTGATTCTTTTGTCTCAAACGGAGAGGGTGTCATCATCGTTGCTGATACCGGCCCGGGTGTCCCTCAAGATGTGCTGCCGAGGATATTTGACAAATTCTATCGTGCTCCGAACGCCAGCACCGGTGGGACAGGGCTGGGACTCGCGATTGTCAGGGGATTTGTAGAAGCGCATGGAGGAACGATAGCTGCGCAGAACCGGGCCGCCGGAGGGGCAGAATTTACGATTCGTATTCCCCTCAAGAATGAATCTCTTCAATCTGAGCCGAAGCCCCAATGACATCCAAGCCGGTCATTCTTGTTGTTGACGATGAACCTCAGATGAGGCGCCTCCTTCAGTTGACCCTGGAGACAAACGGATTTACTATTCATACCGCGTCAACTGGAAACGAGGGTGTAATGAAGGCGGCATCTGAGAGACCCGAATTGGTCATACTCGATCTTGGCCTGCCGGACATGGATGGCTCAGAAGTTTTGAAGAAAGTGCGCGAGTGGTCGACGGTCCCTGTGCTGGTGTTGTCGGTCCGGAGTGCAGAGGAGGATATTGTCGGATGTCTGGATGCCGGAGCAGATGACTATCTGGTGAAGCCATTTCGGACCGGCGAGTTACTGGCGCGCGTCCGTGCAGCTCTGCGTCACCGGCTAACACTTGAAGAAAAGATTCTGTTCATTTCTCATGGTCTGTCGGTAGACCTCTCTTCGCGCATTGTCAGGAAGGGGGACGAGATAGTCAAACTCACGGCGACAGAGTACGCCTTGCTTGCGTTGTTCGTCAAAAACGCAGGAAGAGTTCTGACGCACCGGTTCATCCTTGAGCAGGTGTGGGGTCCGGCCCAGGCGGAAGAGACACAATACACGCGGGTGTACGTGGGGCAACTGCGCAAGAAAATTGAAGACGATCCCTCAGATCCAAAGCTTCTTCTCACCGAGTCAGGGATCGGCTACCGGCTCACCGTTGATGAGTAGGAACAGGGTTCAATCTTCTAATCACCGTAATTGAGTCGGATTCGACGTTCTTCAGCTCCACTCTCACAGACTGAACTGATTCCAGTAGGAAGTCTGTGCATTTCGGAGTATATTGTATGTGCCGCCAACGGCGGCCACCGCGTCCGTGCAATATGCATCGGGGGCGGATCACGAGACTCGCTCTCTGATGTCAAGCAGCTAAGGTATTGTTGGGAAGAACCAATCGGGTCGCACCTTGTGCCACCACCGGTTCAGCAGCGTCAGACACTTTGCATCCTACCATCTCCAGCCCTGTCCATCCACCGCAGCGCGTTTCACCTTCATCATCAATCGTTAGGATTTATTCATGCCATTTTCAAAACTCGGTCTTTCAGACCAGCTCGTTCAAGGTATCCTTGCCACGGGCTACACGGCACCAACTGCCATTCAAACACGCGCCATTCCTCTTGCTGTAGCAGGAAGAGATATCATCGGCTGTGCCCAGACAGGCACAGGGAAAACCGCTGCGTTCGTGCTTCCGCTGCTCCATCATTTGACGAAGATCCCGGGACATCCGGGTCACCGGCATCCGCGGGCACTCGTCCTCACTCCGACGAGAGAGCTTGCTCAACAGGGCGAGGATTTCGTCACGACGTACGGTCGCTTCACGACTTTGCAAAGCCTCGCGATCTATGGCGGCGTCAATATGGAGAACCAGATCAAGCGCTTGCGACGGGGTGTCGATATTGTTATTGCCACACCAGGACGCCTTCTGGATCATATCAATCGCAAGACCATCGATCTGTCCCGCGTTGAAGTGCTCGTTCTCGACGAGGCCGACCGGATGTTCGATATGGGATTTATCAATGATGTGCGAACTATCATTGGACGCATCCCAGCAAAACGCCAGACGCTTCTTTTCTCAGCGACGATGTCCAAAGAGATCAAAGCCCTTGTTGCTTCCATTCAGCACAATCCCGAGCTCATCGAGATCGGAGAGCAACAGCGTCCGGTGGAAGCGATCCGCCAGAATTTCTATTCTGTTGAGCAGGACACAAAGTTGAGTTTGCTGCTCCACATTCTGCAATCGCAGACTCTTGACAGTGTGCTCGTCTTCTCCCGTACCAAGCATGGAGCGGACAAGATCTCTCGCCGCCTCGAGAAGAGCGGTGTGAAATCGATTGCGATCCACGCCAACCGCACACAGGCGCAGAGACAGCGTGCGCTCGCAGGATTCAAACAGCGTCAATACAATGTTCTCGTCGCAACGGACATCGCAGCTCGTGGGATTGATGTTGAGGGAATTTCTCATGTTATCAATTTCGACACGCCTGCGTTCGCGGAGGACTACGTTCACCGTATCGGGCGAACAGGTCGAGCAAGCTTAAGCGGAGATGCTATTACGTTTGTATCAAATCAGGAACGCAAGTACCTGAAGAGTATCGAGTATTTTGTCGGTAAGAAGTATGAGCTGAAGCGATATCCGGGTTTTGACCATACGAAAAAGGAAGTTCCCGTTGCCGAGGCAAAAGAGGCGCACTCGCAAAAGAGAGAGCATCGAGAGCATCCCCGTGGTGAACGTGCCGGACAATCCCGTCAACCTCAAAGAAGGAATGACCGGAAGGAGAGCACGAGAAACCAACCCCCACGTCAAGGGCATAGGCAAAGCGATTCGAAAAAGACGGTAGCATCGCCTTCCGCGAATGCAGTCAAAGAAACTGACTGGCGCAAACTGATGGAAGAAGGAAAAGGGGAACGAGATGGATTCAGGAAGAAACTGAAGCGTTTGTTTAAGCGTACCTGAGGTTTCCCGACATCCTTGCACCAGTAACGAAACAAAGGGCGTTCACATGAACGCCCTTTTTGTTTTTCCAAAGATCGCTCACGGCCTCATCGAGCCTTTTCAGCGAGTTGGACTTGACTCCATATGTTGAAGTTCACGGTAGCAGCCGTGGCTCCGGGTGGTCTCTGTCCACCGCGCCCCATCCCGCCACTTCGTCCGCCGCTTCGACCACCGCCGGCACCAGGCGGCCCGCCGCCGGTCCCTTCTCCGCGGCCTTCGCCGCCCCGCTCACCCTCCGCCATCTTCGGAGCAGTATTTGATTCTATTCCGATGCCGACCTTTGCTCCTGCGTGCGTTTCTACCGCGTAAGGGTGTTGCGAAGAATACTGAAGAGGGATCTTCAATTTGTAAAGAAATCGCTCCGGAGTCGCAGTCATGTGCATCTCCACCCCCTGTCCCTGAAGTCTGGAGACGCGTTGTCGATCATTCTCGCCGGGGCCGAGGTACTCAAACTCGTTGAGCGACTGTCGTTCCATTTCCTCGAATCTGTTTCCCCTCTGTTCAGGATCTTGGTCCGGTTGCTGCAGACCCATCTCAGATCGTCCCATGCCCATCCCGCCGATAGGGAATCGTATTCCGATGGTTTTCTTGCTGCCGCCGTTCGGATCGAACCAAATGGTCATTCCCCGAAACGTAATCTGGCGTCCAAGATTTGCCTTCGAAGAAAGGAGACACACATAAAGATATTCACCGTCGTTCGCGATGCCATATCGAACGCCTTCCTTCTCAACGAAAACCGTCGAGTCCGTCCAATCTCCGAGATTCGCATCCATGAGTACCGGATGCTCACTCCATCGGCTGGCAAGTTGTTGTGTTGAACTGCATCCGTTGATCGATGAGATCACCAGGACAAAGAGGAACACGATGATTGAAAAGTTCAGAGATTGCTTCGTAGCTGGCATTCTTTGCGCTCCCTTCGGTCGATGATTCGAATCCTGATCGTTTATATTAGACAGCTCCGACATCAGTTTCTTGCACTTGAGAGGCTCTATTGAATGATGAAGCGCAACAACCCCTCAAACGTTATGGAAAATACGAGCGATTCGCTTCGTACGCTAGTGTTTTCCGGGAAACTTCTGAGTTCCCAATACCCTCGCCAATCCTCGAAGTCGTCCGTTAATTTCTATTCATAGAACCTTTTTCATTTCAACCACGTTTGTACTTCGTGCGTCTAATGACATGAATTGTCTTCCGGTTTGTGATGAAGTCAGAAAGGGCGGGCGAAGACCATGAAGAACATCATGAGTTTCTCCAGGAATCACAACCTGGCAATAATTTGCTTCTCCTCATCATTCGGTGGGCTTGAACTCACAGCCATCCAACTTGCGGTCGAGTTCAAGAAGAGAGATGCAGAATGTACCTTGATTGTTCCTGCTTCCACTCCTCTCGCGAGTCAGGCGGAAAAGCACGGCCTTCGTGTAGAATTCCTCAAACCAAAAATGAAATACGGCGATTTCCTGACATCGATACGGCTCGCCCGACTCATGAAAGCTCGCGGGATCGATATCGCTATGGTCATGCAATCCAAGGACATTAACGTCGTTGTTGCTTCAAAGCTGTTTCACCCCTGGACAAAACTCGTCTTCTACCAACAGATGCAATCCCAGATCAGCAAACGAGATGTTCTTCACACATGGATGTATTCCAAGCTATCGCTCTGGATTTCCCTGACGAATCGCATGAAGCAGGAGGTTCTGGAAAACACGAAGATGCCTGAGCAACTCATACGTGTGGTTCCCTTGGGAAGAGACACGAGAGTGTTCAATCCGCGTCTGTACAGCCAACGGCGGGCCCGAAAGGGGTACAAGCTCTCTGCAAGCCAACCACTTGTTGGTGTGTTGGGTCGGTTGGATCCACAGAAGGGCCAGGAGGAATTCCTGCGATCCCTGCCCTCAGTGCTCGAACGCCGACCGGATGTCTGCTACGTGATTGCCGGAGACGAAACGCAGGGAGAAGAAGGATATCGGGCGTATCTCGTCGACTTGGCGAGAGAACTCGGCGTCAGCGACCACGTCAGGTTTCTGCCGTTCACAGAAAATGTGGCAGAATTTCTTGCGGCCATCGATGTCTTTGTCCTCCCCTCATACAGTGAGACATTTGGCTTGGTCCTCATTGAAGCGATGGCGATGCAGAAGCCGGTCGTGGCCACGAGTGCCGGCGGTGTTCCAGAGATCGTAGAAAACGGATGGGACGGAATCCTCGTTCCGCCACGCGATGAAAAGGCACTTGCGACGGCAATTACTCTTTTGTTGAAGAACACGACCCTGAGAGTCTCTCTGTCCCGGCATGCGCGCGAAGGAGCGCAGAAACGATTTGATGCGTCCCGATGTGTGGATCAACTCGTGCTCTCGCTGGATTCCCTCTGAATTCGGATGCACACGCCCGCTGAATCCTGAAGGCGGTGCGACAATTCATCGTAACGGAACAAATCCATTCTCAGGATTGAACAACCCTTGAAGGATCAGTCTCCTCTCGAGGGTTTTGTGTTTCTGCGGTGACGCTCCCCTCGTGCGGTTTTCTTCCCTTCTCCCGCCTCTTTTTGTTGCCTTTCAACCTCTTCTGCCGTAGCTTTGAGATGCAAAAAAAACACTCTCCAGCACCTAGCACGAAATAGCAGAAACGAAGGGATATTGTATGGCGATTGTCCTCCAGGGATCGGGTCTTACCATTGAACTGCTCGTCAGAATAGCTCGATTCGGTGAAACTGTCGAGCTTCATCTGGACGCACTCGAAAGAATCAAGACGTGCCGTGCGATGCTCGAACGGAAGCTCGAGGCTCGCGAAATTATGTATGGAACGAACACCGGCATTGGAGAGTTTTCCGAGATCGTCCTCAATGATGATCAGGTGAAGCAGTTTCAGAGATTTCTGATCTACAATCATGCCGCTGGGATTGGTGATCCCGCACCCATTGAATATGTGCGCGGGGCAATGGCAAGCAGGATCAACGTGCACGCCCGGGGGAGATCCGGATGCCGACCTGAGATAACGCAAACGCTGGTGGCAATGCTGAACAAGGGGGTGACCCCCGTTGTGTGCCAGAAAGGTTCAGTGGGCGCCTGTGGAGACCTGGCGCCAATGTCTCAGATTGCCCTGCTGATGATGGGTGAGGGAGAGGCATATTATCGAGGCGAACGTCTGCCGGGCAACGTGGCTCTTGAAAGAGCCGGCATACCCGTCCCTGGTCTGCTTGCCCGTGACGGTCTGGCCACGATCAACGGGTCGAATCTGCTCACTGCGATGAGTGCAATCCATTTGTATGACATGAACCGGTGGCTGAAGCAGGCAGAGATCGCCTGTTCGATGTCGTTGGAAGCCTTGTTTGCGAATTTGAAACCATACGACACAAGGCTTCATGAACTTCGGGGATTCCCGGGTGCCATCCGTAGTGCCAATGCAATCATGAAGTGTATTGAGGGGAGCGATCTGCTGTCGGGGAAAATAAAAACGAAGGTGCAAGATGCCTACTCCATGCGTTCGTCCCCACAGGTGATCGGAGCGGCTCACGACGCACTTGCGCATGCCCGGCGTCAGGTTGAGATTGAGCTCAATGCCGTTGCGGACAATCCGATCTTTTTACCGGAACAGAATCTGACGTTGACGGGTGCGAATTTTCAAGGAAGTCCGATCTCTCTTCCGATGGATATGGCCGGCACGGCAGTCACGATGGTCAGTGTGCTTTCCGAGCGTCGATTGAACAGACTTCTCAATCCTGCGTTGAGCGTAGGATTGCCTGCGTTCCTCACGAAAGGCGCCGGGATGTTCTCAGGCTATATGTTAAGCCAGTACACGGCCGATACCCTTATCGTGGAGCAACGCATACTTTGTGCGCCCGCTTCCGTAGCATCAATTCCTGCGGCGGCAGATCAGGAAGATTTTGTTTCCATGGGGATGAACACAGCGATCAAGAACGGTCAGATACTCGATAATGCTTTTGGAATACTCGGCATCGAGTTCATTGCTGCGTCGCAGGCGCTCGACTTCCGTGAGTTCACGCCCGGTGTGGGTGTGCGCAAAGCCCGGGAAGTGGTACGCAGACACGTCGCACATCTGGGGGAGGATCGTCCGCTGTACCCGGATCACACAAAAATGAAAGAGGTCGTGAAGTCGTGCGAGATACTCGAGGAAGTTGAGAAGGAGGTCGGACCTCTGGAGTAGTTTCAACATCAGTGCCCTTCGGTGAAAACATGACGTCACGAGAAAGAGTACTCACTGCATTAAATCATCGCGAGCCCGACCGTGTGCCGATTGATTGCTCCGGTCATCGTTCTTCCGGGATCTCTGCCCTCCTCTATCCGAAACTGCGGCAATATCTGGGATTGCCTTCCCGGACTACCCGTGTCTATGATATCATTCAGCAGATGGCCGTCCTCGATGACGACGTCTTGAATTACTTTGGCATAGACACCATTGAGTTGGGGCGCGGCTTTGCGATGCGAGATGAAGATTGGGCTCCCTGGGTTCTTCCGGATGGCACTCCCTGCGAAGTGCCTGCGTGGTCAGTCCCGGAGCGGGAACCGAAACGCTGGGTGATTCGATCCAACACGGGACGAGTCATCGCCCAAATGCCCGATGGTGCCCTCTATTTTGAGCAGACCTACTACCCGTTTTTCGAGAAAGCCAGTCTAGAGGAGATTCCGCAAGCTCAGGCCGAAAGCATGTGGACAGCAATCGCCTCACCACCGGGACCGCTGGTCCAGGGTCCTGGAGGAGATGATGTTTATCGTGAAGGCGCGAAGCGACTTCGCGAAAAGACAACGCGGGCAATTCTCGGCTTGTTTGGCGGGAATCTTCTGGAGATGGGGCAGTTCTTGTACCGAAATGACGGTTTTCTTCTCCTGCTGGCCGAAGACCCCGATCAAGCTCATGCATTTCTCGATCGCATTGTGGAAGCTCATCTGAAGAACCTTGAGCACTTCCTTAGTGTCGCAGGTCAGTTCATCGACGTTATTGTGTTTGGTGATGATCTTGGCATGCAGAGCGGCCCGCAAATTTCGCCGGCAATGTATCGCGAGTTCTTCAAGCCACGCCATAAACTCATGTGGAATCGGGCGAAGAAGCTGGCAAATGTTAAGGTAATGCTCCACTGTTGCGGTGGGGTGAAGGAACTGCTTCCGGATCTCATAGACGCCGGGTTGGATGCCATCAATCCCGTCCAGATTAGCTGCAGCGGCATGGATGTCGCCGGCTTGAAAAGGGAATTTGGAAACGAGATGGTTTTCTGGGGCGGCGGATGTGATACGCAGCGAATACTTCCCCAGGGTACTCCGGAGGAAATACAGCGCCACGTGCGTCATCAGGTCGATATCCTCAAACGGGGCGGCGGGTTTGTATTTCAGCAGGTTCACAATGTTCTCGCCGATGCTCCGCCCGAAAACGTCATCGCGATGTTCGAGGCAGTAAATTCATAAACAAGGTCACCTTCTTCGAAGTCTGATCAGTGTCGAGGGTAGTCTTGAACCAAACTGGAACAAACTCCGGTTCTCTTGCCTTTCAATCGAATCTCCTGTAGCTTCGTCATATCTCTCACCACGTCGCTTGTCAGAGCACCGTTGCTGTCTCTCGTTGCTTTCAGAGTCTGAGTTACCTACAAAGAAGGATCACACCTATGCAACGCAACATCCCTGTCCTCACCGTCTGCGAAAAAACCCTGGCCCAGGCTTACGAAAAAGCGCTAGTGCAGCTCTACTTGAATGGAGTCCGTTTCAAAACGCAATATGATAAACCGGACGATCCGTTGAGCCTCGACTCGACCATGGATATTACCGTCCTCGAGCCTCTTGCTGATCCGATGATTCACAAAGCATTTCCGGGTGGGATTGACGATTTGAAGGAATACACGATGGAGCTCATGGGAGCCAAAGATCATTGGGTGAAGAATATAAACGATCCCAAGGATACGCGATGGGAGTACACCTATCACGGTCGGATTGCGGCGTACGGGGCGTGGAAGGAACTCGTCGGCGGGACGTCTCAGCAGGCCGGATTTTTCTGCATCAATCAAATTGACGCTGTCATCGAGAAACTCGCGAAGCAGCCATTCACACGTCAGGCGCAAATGATCACCTGGATGCCGAATATCGACATCTCATGCTACGATCCTCCGTGTTTGCAATCGCTCTGGTACAGAGTGCTGGAAGACGAGGAGGGCACTTGGTGGCTTAACTGCAACGTCAGATTCCGGAGCAATGATGCATGGGGGGCAAACTTCATGAACATGTTTGGCTTCATCCAGTTCAATAAGGAAATTATTGCGGCTGGCCTGTCCTCAAAAACCGGAAAGAAGGTTGACCTTGCGAGGTTGAACTGGCATGCCGACTCCTACCACATTTACGGGAAAGATATCGAGAGCGCTCGGAAAATGTTGTTCGATAGGATCGACACCATGAGCTTTGATGAGCGCGTGTACAATTTCCAGGATGAATTCATCCAGGAGATGTACAACGGTGCGGAGGCGACGATCAAGCAGAAGATCAAAGAGTACGACGCCAGCCATTGATCCGGATCTTCTCTCGACGCAGAGCGTGGGAATGAGACAAACGTCATCCTGAACGACGTGAAGGATCCGAATGGTGGTTTTACTGATACGCAGCATCGTGGGGAAGGCGACAGATTTCTCTTCAGGATTGAAACATCAATGAAAACAAGATCTATTGTCTCGCTCGTCATTCTGTCATTGGCCTCGAATCTCGTCGTTGCGCAAGAGACTCGATCAACGATTGACCTCGCAGGGGAATGGAAATTCGGGATCGATAGTTCCGACGTCGGTCTCGCGGAACATTGGTTTGCGAAGGATCTTTCAGAGGCTGTGACCCTGCCCGGATCGATGGCTCAAAATGGAAAGGGAGACGACGTCAGCGTCGATACGAAGTGGACAGGAGGGATCGTCGACAGGAGTTGGTACACAGACAAGAAGTACGAGAAGTATCGCAAGCCCGGCAATGTGAAAGTCCCTTTTTGGTTAAATCCTGTGAAGGTGTATGTCGGACCTGCATGGTATCAGAAATCTGTCGACATTCCGCGAGGATGGCAGGGGAAGCATGTCGAGCTGTTCCTGGAGCGCTGTCATTGGGAAACTCGACTTTGGGTCGATGAACGCGAGATCGGCACGAACAATAGCTTGAGCACGCCGCACGTGTATGATCTTTCGATGGCTCTGACTGCAGGCAGACACCGGATCACCCTGCGTGTTGATAACCGAATCAAAGAGATCGACGTCGGACACAACGCACACAGCGTGAGTGATCACACTCAGACGAATTGGAATGGTATTGTCGGACACATCGAACTGCGTGCGAGCTCGCGACTCTTCATCTCCAATGTCACCATCGTTCCGGATCTTTCGACGAAGTCAGTGAGAGTGAAAATCTCGCTTGCGAATGAAACGGGAACTCCGCAGTCAGGAGTCCTTACCGTCTCGGCGAAGACCCCTCGTTTCCCAAACCTGAAACCAATTGACGCACGACAGGTAGCGTTCACCATCGATGGGGACAACGCCCATATTGAAGACACGTATCCGATGGGAGACAGTCCGCTGCTTTGGGATGAATTCGAGCCCAATCTCTACCAGCTCCGGGTGGAACTGAAGGCGTCGTCGATTGTGTCTGATCGAAAAGTGGTTCAGTTCGGCATGCGGGAATTCAAAACTGCGGGGACGAGGTTTGCTATCAACGGTCGTCCTGTCTTCCTGCGTGGCACGCTCGAGTGCGCGATCTTCCCGGCGACGGGATATGCTTCGATGGATATCCACGAGTGGAAGCGCATCTTCAAGGTCTGTAAGTCTTATGGATTAAACCATGTTCGGTTCCATTCATGGTGCCCGCCCGAAGCAGCGTTCGACGCTGCTGATCAGGAGGGCATCTATCTTTATGTAGAGTGTTGTGCCTGGACAACCGTTGGTGATGGCAAGCCGTTTGATATCTGGCTCTTTGAGGAGAGCGAGAGGATCGTCACTCGGTACGGTAATCATCCGTCGTTCTGCATGATGTCGTATGGGAACGAGCCGTCCGGGATTAATCAATCCGCCTTTCTCGGCAAGTTTGTAAACTACTGGAAGGCAAAAGACGCACGCCGGGTCTATACCAGCGGGGCCGGCTGGCCTCAGATAGCGGAAAGCGATTTTCACGTCACCGACAAGCCTCGCATTCAGCGATGGGGTGATGGATTGAATAGCAGTATCAACAAGGAGCCGCCGACAACGGACTTCGATTTCCGTGAAATCATTTCGAAGTACGACAAGCCGGTGGTCAGCCACGAGATTGGACAGTGGTGCGCCTACCCAAACTTCAAGGAGATCAGAAAATATACTGGTGTTCTCAGAGCGAAGAACTTTGAGATCTTTCAAGAAACGCTCCGTGAAAACCATATGAGCGATCAGTCGAACAACTTCTTGATGGCCTCGGGTAAGCTTCAGGTGCTCTGCTACAAGGCTGATATCGAAGCAGCATTGCGAACACCGGGCATGGCTGGATTTGAGCTTCTGGATCTGCACGACTTCCCCGGTCAGGGAACGGCCCTTGTTGGAGTGCTCGATCCGTTCTGGCAGGAGAAGGGATATGTGACGGCGAAAGAGTATTCGAGGTTCTGCAATTCGACGGTCCCGCTCGCGAGAATGAAGAAGAGAGTATATCTAAACAACGAGGAGTTTTCAGCCGACATTGAAGTAGCTCACTTTGGTTCTGAAACGCTGAAGAACGTCACGCCCTCCTGGCGGGTGAGAGACATGAAAGGGAAAACTGTCACCGCTGGATATTTACATGTCACTGATATTCCAATCTCTAACTCGTTTTCGCTTGGGACTGTCCACGTTTCGCTCGCGGGAATTGTGTCGGCGACGAAGTTGAACCTGGAAATACGTGTCGGCCGGTTCTCGAACGATTGGGATTTCTGGGTGTATCCGGCTGTTCTCCCGGATGTCGACAACAAAGATGTGCTAGTGGCTCATGAGCTCAACGGCGAAGTCGAACAGGCTCTCGCCTCCGGAAAAACTGTGTTGTTGCTCCCGGACACCAGTGCTATCAATTCAACGGTTCCTGCTGGTTTCTCGAGTATTTTCTGGAACACGGCGTGGACATCGAAGCAGCCACCGCACACGTTAGGCATTCTGTGTGATCCTCAACATCCGGCCTCGAAGTACTTCCCCACCGAATATCATTCAAACTGGCAGTGGTGGGATCTCATAACGAAGTCACGGGCGATGATCCTCGATTCACTGCCTCCGTCACTTCGCCCCCTCGTGCAAGTGGTCGACGATTGGTTCACGAACCGAAAATTGGCGCTGGTGTTTGAGGGGAGAGTTGGGAAAGGGAAGATCCTCGTTTGCAGCATCGATTTGACGTCGACCCTTGGTCAGCGGGCCGTCGCCAGACAATTTCTTTTCAGCCTGAAGAAGTATGTTGGCAGTCGCGATTTTTCGCCAAAGCAGAATGTCGATCTCGCTTTGCTCAAGAGTGTCTTCAAGGCTTCCTCGGAGCCTCGATAACAATAACCGAACAATGCCAGAACATCACAAGCCGGAGCAGGACAAAGGACAGAAGCCTCTCGAAAAAAGATCAAGGAGAGAGAGAACCTTTGCCGCACTGAAATATCCGAACTATCGCCTCTGGTTCCAGGGCCAGGTCGTGTCGCTCTTCGGCACGTGGATGCAGACCACAGCTCAAGGGTATTTGATCTACGAACTGACGCACTCCCCTGCGTATCTGGGCTATGTCGGTTTTGCTGCTGGTGTCCCCACGTGGATCCTCACGCTGTATGGCGGCGTTATTGCGGATAGGGTTCCCCGCCGGGCGCTCATGGTGATAACGCAAACGGCAATGATGGTGTTCGCGTTCATCCTTGCAGCCCTGACGTTTCTCCACGTTGTCGAACCGTGGCACGTCCTGGTACTCTCCTTCTTTCTCGGCGTCGCGAACTCATTCGATGCTCCCGCCCGGCAGGCCTTCGTGGGGGAGATGGTGGATCGCGAAGACCTGACGAATGCAATTGCTCTGAATGCAACCATGTTTCACACGGCCACGGCAATCGGACCTGCCGTCGCCGGCATTACCTATGCTTTGTTCGGACCCGGATGGTGTTTCACGATAAACGGCATCTCGTTCATCGCTGTCATTGTCGCGCTCAGAAGGATGAAGTTGAAGCCGCATGTTTACCCTTCGATGTCAGGGTCGGCTTTCAGTGAATTCAAAGAAGGGATACTGTACGTCGTCAAGCATAAAGTTGTCCGCGTCGTGATAGGGATTGTTGCCATGAACAGTATGTTCACACTCTCACTCAATACGCTGGTTCCAGCCTGGTCTGTATCCGTTTTGGGGGGCGGTGCAACGACCAACGGGTTTCTGTACTCGGCCAGGGGTGTGGGGTCGCTCATCGGTGCGCTCATCATTGCGACCCTCGGTCGCATATCCTACCGGGGAAAGCTTGTAACCTTCGGGACGATTCTCACTCCGATTCTGCTTATGGCGTTTGCACTGTTCCACTGGCTGCCGGCATCCCTCGCGATTCTCGGCGGCATCGGCGTGGGAACGATCATGGTCATGAACCTGGCAAACGCGCTGGTCCAAACCTCAACTCCCGAGCATCTGCGCGGAAGAGTGATGGGGGCGTATACATGGATCTTTTTCGGCTTCATGCCTGTTGGATCATTATGGACGGGCGAGATAGCAACAAGGGTTGGTCTTTCAGAGGCGGTCCTCATCAATGGGGGACTTGCGCTCCTCTGTGCGGTGAGCGTGTGGGTTTTCTTCCCGCATCTCCGGAGGCAATGAACGTGAAGAGGTCCGTGGCGACGGCGGCGAAAATCTCCTTTCTCTTGATCCTGGCCTTCTCAGCCTTCGGATGCCAGGGAAATCCTGCCTCAGATGGAAGCACGACAAATTCGAAGTTCACTTACCGCGATCCCTATGCCTGGCCTGTGTCCACTCCCGCTGCTCAAGGACTCGACCAGGCCAAAGTCTCCGCGGCAGTGCAAGAGATCGGGAAGAACCCCTTCATTTACAGCTTCCTTGTGGTGCACAGTGATTCCCTCGTCCTTGAATATTACAACGGGTACCTCAAGGGAAATGATTTCGATATTCACTCTGCCACGAAGAGTCTTACATCGGCTCTCATTGGAATCGCGATCGATCAGGGATTGATTCGTTCCGTTCAGGACAAGATCCTCGGGTTCTTCCCGGACCTCGACACCTCCAATCTTGATCCGCGTAAACGTGACTGGACCATAGAACAGTTTCTGACGATGAGAAGCGGGATCGATTGGGATGAAACGGCGGATCACACCTCGACCTTCACACCCAGCGTCAATTGGATGTCCACGGCCCTCAAGCTCCCATTGGAATATTCGCCGGGAGATCGGTTTGTTTATACTACACCGAATGCGAACGTCCTCTCCGGCATCGTGACACGCGTTTCCGGAATGTCGACGTACGATTTTGCGGAGAAGGTTCTCTTTCAGCCTCTCAAGATTTCTGTACGTGATTGGCTCACCGATCCGCAAGGTATTTATTCAGGGGGGAGCAGTTCGAGGTTCACTCCTCGGGATCTGGCGCGTCTCGGCCAGCTGTACCTGCACAATGGCATGATCGATGGGCGGCAAATCGTCTCAAAGGGATGGGTTCAGCAGTCGCTCATTTCCCGCAATCAGCAGAATCTGATATGGGGGGATTTCACTTCCACGAACTACGGCTACCTGTGGTGGAATAACTATTCTTCCACAGATTCCGTTTTCATGGCTGCAGGTTTTGCCGGCCAATTCATCTTCGTCATCCCGACAAAGAACATGATCATCGTAACGACGGGCAACGACAATGTGACAACTGATCAGGCGAACATCAACGAGATCATCATTATCGGTATTGTGAAGCGCTACTTTCTTTCGTGATTGAAAAGTCGGCGCAGAGAGGTTTACGCGATGCGATGGGCTATCTTCATTCTTGCGATACTTCTTTGGAATCTCACCGCNNGGAAACTCAGGAGGCAACATGCAAGAAACACTCAAACCACCCTATGTCCGGAAAGTGGGCCAACGGGGCAACATCACTGTCTGGGTTGTCGATGGCACGTACGTCCGAACGCATATCGACGAGGAATTCACGAACTACGCCCAACACTACGCATTCAAGTTCATTCCCGAAAAAGAGTTCTGGCTTGACCAGGAGGCGACGGAAGACGAGCAGCAATTCTTCATTGACCACCTGCTGGTCGAGTATGAACTGATGAAGAAGGGGATCCCATATGATGATGCGCTCGTCGCTGCGGACAAGAAGGAACAATCGGAGCGTGAGAAAGCTGGGGACATTCAGAAGGTCAAAACCGGGCGCGGCCTGGCTGACCCTTCGAAAGTCCACCTGAAGCTCTGGAAAACGCTTGAGTCCGGGGTGAAGGTTTGGATTGTTGACGGCCGTCTCGTGAGAAGCGCGTTTGATGTCGATTTCACCGAAGGTGGACACGACCACGTCTACGAGTTTGTACCCCATGACGAGGTATGGATCGACAACGATCTGGAAGAGATCGAGCGCCCGTATGTCCTCCTGCACGAACTCCACGAAAGAAACCTGATGGAGAAGGGATGGACATACAGCAAGGCGCACGAGGATTCAAGCAAAATCGAATACTTCTGCCGCCATCACCCCGATAAGCTGCATGAGTCTCTTGCAGCGGAGGGGTGGGAATAGAAGCTCTGCCTTCTTAGTCGAGAGTGTTTGTCAGACCACGGTGGGTGAAATCTCTCCAGACACCGTGGTTCCGACGTCCGGAAAGTCGTTCGTTGTGGTTGCCTTTCTGCGAAAACTCTGGTAGTTTCGCACCACAGATTGTTACTGCACCGAAACCTTCCAAGACCATTTCAACGCATTGACCTGGACTCAATCCTACACTCCGGTTTTTGATAGCCTCTTCGCCTCAGCGATCGTTGCATCGTTGCCCCTTGTTGTTTTGCTGGGCCTTCTTGGATGGTTCCGTTTCAAGGCACATCACGCCGCTCTTCTTGGCCTCCTAGCTTCACTGCTCGTCACGACATTCGTTTATCGTATGCCCGCGGAACTCGGGATTGTCAGCGCCGTGTATGGCGCTGCGTATGGTTTGTTTCCTATCGGCTGGATTGTGCTTTGTGCGATTTTCGTCTATGACATCACCGTGGCTACTGGCACGTTCGAAATAGTCAAGGAATCGATTGCCGGGCTGGCGGACGATCGTCGAATCCAAGTTCTTCTTGTAGCGTATTGTTTCGGCGCATTCATCGAAGGTGCAGCGGGGTTCGGGACGCCCGTCGCGATGTCTGCTGCGATGCTCATTGGATTGGGGTTTCGACCATTACAGGCGGCGGGTCTTTCCCTGATTGGAAATACCGCACCCGTTGCGTTCGGAGCACTCGGCACTCCGATCATTGCCCTGGCAGGTGTGACAGGTCTCCCTCTTCTTCAGTTGAGCGGCATGGTCGGCCGTCAACTCCCGCTATTTTCCTTCATCGTACCATTCTGGGTCGTTTGGGCGATGGCGGGTCGGAAAGCCACGCTCGAAGTCTGGCCGGCATGTCTGGTGGCCGGTCTTGGTTTTGCCTGCACGCAGTTTCTCGTAAGCAATTACCACGGGCCTTGGGTAGTCGACATCGCGAGCTCGCTCGTCTCAATGGCAGCTCTCGTCCTTCTCCTGCGATTCTGGCATCCGCGCACGATCTGGCGATTCGAATCCGAAGAACGTCAAACGACAGGAGGGCACGAGCATACTCGTCGAGAATTGTGGAATGCATGGATGCCTTGGATTCTTCTCTCGCTCTTCGTCTTCATTTGGGGATTGCCGGAGGTGAAAGCCTTCCTGGATGGGATCGGAAGCGTCACATCTCTGAAGTTTCACGTACCGGTCTTGGACAAGGCAGTGTTCAGAAACGTCCCAATAGTAACGACGCCGAAAGCAGAAGAAGCTGTGTATCTCCTCAACTGGCTCTCAGCGACGGGAACGAGTCTGCTTTTCGCCGGGATTGTCAGCGGACTCTTCTTGCGTTTATCACCGCTCAGGCTCATTCAAATCTTTTGGGGAACCCTGAAGCGGATACGCATCTCGCTGCTCACGATTGGAGCGATGCTGGGTCTCGGGTTCACCATTCGATATGGCGGACTCGATGCAACACTCGGGCTGGCGTTCGCGGCCACGGGTTCTCTTTTTCCTTTTTTCTCTCCTCTGCTCGGGTGGCTGGGTGTTGCTCTCACCGGAAGCGACACATCCTCGAACGTGCTGTTCGGAAATCTGCAACAGATTACCGCTCAGGCGGTGGGAATCTCCCCGATCCTCGCTGCGGCAGCGAACAGCTCCGGTGGTGTCATGGGGAAGATGATCAATGCACAGAGCATCGTCGTTGCCGGAGCAGCAACCAATCAACAGGGGAGTGAAGGGGCGATATTGCGATACGTTTTCTGGAACAGCTTGATTCTTGCCTGTCTCGTCGGAGTTCTCGTGATGATACAGGCGTACCTTCTTCCGATGATTTGACAAGATGTGCGTGAGATCATCGGTACCTTGTTCACGAATTCGGTTGACCGGGAGGTTAGCATGAAACAAATTGCGCTCATCATCCTCATGATTTTCCTTGCAGGGGCTACGATCGCCTTTGCCCAAGAAACAAAACCGATCCAGTTGCCGGCCCCCCAGACCGACATCGGAAAACCATTGATGCAAACACTGAAATTGCGACAATCGGCAAGGACATTCGACACCAAGGCTCTGCCTCAGCAGGAGCTCTCAAATCTTCTTTGGGCTGCGTTCGGCATCAACCGCCCCGAATCGGGGAAACGAACTGCCCCTTCGGCCATGAATTGGCAGGAGGTCGATGTCTATGTCGCTCTGCCCGAAGCTCTCTATTTGTATGACGCAAAGGCAAACGTACTCAAGCCGGTGGTCGCCAAGGATCTGCGCGAGGCAACGGGCAAGCAGCCTTTCGTCAAAGATGCGCCGTTGAATCTCGTCTACGTGACGGATGCGGCGAAGATGAAGAACGCCAGCGAACAGGATCAGCTTCTCTACGGTGCCGCCGATGTGGGTTTCATTGCACAAAATGTCTATCTCTATTGCGCGTCGCAGGGATTAGTGGCCGTCATGAGGGGCATGGTGGACAAACCTGCCCTTGCAAAAGCGATGAACCTGCGCCCCGAACAGAGAGTTATGTTTTCTCAGACTGTAGGATATCCGAAATAAGACCTCCGGTGAGACGTCCGACTTCTCATCCGAGTGGGCTGAGCAAGAGGTCGGGCTTCTACTGCAAACAGAAAGGACCAGCAGAATGCATCTTCAGCTCATTGACTGGGTGATCGTTGCCGTTTCGCTGATTGTTTGCTTTTTCCCCGCGCTGTTTTTTGGGAGAAGGGCGGGGAAAAGTACATCTGAGTTCTTCGTTTCCGGCAGGGCTGTCCCCTGGTGGCTCGCGGGACTTTCGATGGTGGCGACGACCTTCAGCAGCGACACACCGAACCTCGTCACTGACATCGTGCGCCGCAATGGCGTTGCAGGAAACTGGGTTTGGTGGGCATTCGTCCTCACCGGGGTTGCCACGGTGTTCTTTTATGCGCGGCTCTGGCGACGATCCGGCGTGATGACCGATCTCGAATTCTACGAGATACGATATTCCGGAAAGGCAGCCAGCCTCGTTCGTGGATTCCGATCTGTCTATTTGGGTCTGTTCTTTAACTGTATGATCATGGCAACCGTTAACCTGGCAGCGTGCAAGATTGCAGGAATCCTCTTTGGACTTGAGCGTTGGCAAACGCTCGCTGCCGTGGGTCTCCTGAATGTTGTCTTCGCGACGCATTCCGGACTTTGGGGTGTGCTTGTCATCGATATGGTCCAGTTCTTCATCAAGATGACTGCGGTGATCGCGGCGGCTTACTTCGCTGTTACACTTCCACAGATTGGCGGCCTGAGCGGGTTGGTGGACAAATTATCCACAATAAAAGGTCCTGGCGGCCTCAACTATCTGAACATCCTCCCGGATTTCACCAATAATTGGGACATGGCCGTTGCAGTCTTTGTGATGCCTATTGCTGTGCAATGGTGGGCGGTGTGGTATCCGGGGGCTGAGCCCGGCGGTGGCAGCTATATCGCACAACGGATGCTGGCGTCGAAGTCAGAGAAAGATGCGCTCGGCGCTGTGCTGTTCTTCAATATCGCACATTATGTTCTTCGTCCATGGCCGTGGATCATCACAGGTCTCTGCTCAATCATTATCTATCCGCAATTGTCTGACATCCAGGCTGCGTTCCCGAATCTCGATCCGCATTTGCTCGGTCACGATATCGCCTTTCCGGCAATGCTGAAGTTCTTGCCCGTTGGATTCATTGGTCTGATGGTCGGTGGGCTCATCGCGGCGAATTCCTCCACGATCCTTACCCATCTCAACTGGGGGGCGTCCTATCTCGTTCATGACTTCTACCGCAGGTTCATCCGGAAGGATGCAACAGAGAAGCACTACGTTCTCGCCGGCAGAATTGGTACGGTGATCTTGTTCGTTTGTTCCTCGAGCCTGGTGTTTGTTCTGGACACGGCAAAGGATGCGTTTGATGTGATCTTGCAGGTCGGTGCTGGGACGGGACTGTTGTACCTCGTTCGCTGGTTCTGGTGGCGCGTAAATGCGTGGTGTGAAGTAGTAGCGATGGTCAGCTCGTTTACGGTGTCGATCGTGATTCTCATCCTGGCGAGGAACGACATTCATATGAGCACACACGTTGCGCTTCTCATCACGATTGCGTTCACGACAGTGTGCTGGTTGTTGACTGCCTTTCTTGGCCCGGAGACAGACCGTAAGACCCTTGTCGAGTTCTACCGGAAAGTGCGACCGTTTGGTCCGGGATGGAAAAACATCCGAGTGGAAGCGGGTATCTCGGTTCAAGAGGCGAAAGCAACGGGCCAGAACATTCCGATGGCGCTGCTGGGATGGGTGGCAGGCTGCACGACGATCTGGTCTTCATTGTTCGCCGTCGGCAATTTCCTCTATGGTCGAATGACCAACGCACTCATTCTTGGCATTGTCTTCGTGATCAGCGGCACTGCACTGATCTTTGTCGTCAATAAACTCTGGACCAAAGACCCGGTCAGCCACTCCTGAGAGAGAGGTACCTCATGAGCCACGTGTTGCTCAATGAGTATCAAAAGCCCACCCGGAAGCACTTCGAAATTCTTTTCATGAGTTGGGCCGGGTGGGTTTTCGATTTCTACGATCTGATTCTTTTTACCTTCCTTCTCATCCCCATCGGGAAAGAACTGCAGCTTTCGAACATGGAGCTTTCCTATGTGCTGGGATCATCGCTCGCGGCCACGGCTTTCGGCGGCGTCATGTTCGGCATTCTCTCGGATCGGTATGGAAGAAAGAGTGTTCTGCAATGGACTATTCTCACCTACAGTGTTGGGACATTCTTCAGCGGATTTTCGACAAATCTCGAAATGCTCGTCCTCTTTCGGATCGTCACTGGACTCGGTGTTGGCGGTGAATGGGCGACGGGACAGACGTACGTCGGCGAGACATTTCCCGCCCATGTTCGCGGTCGCTATGGTGCGGTGATGCAAACGGGAGCGCCGTTTGGCATCGTGCTGGCATCATTGGTCGGTGGTTTCCTCGCGCCCGCCATCGGCTGGAAAGCCTGTTTCTTTGTGTCCATTCTGCCGGCACTGCTCATTGTCTACATTAGACGAAGACTCCCCGAGTCCGATGTCTGGCTGGAGCGAAAGAGACTTGATACAGTCGAGTCGGCCAGAGGGATGCGGTCGCTCACTCTGATTCTTGGCAAGTTCGCATCTCTGTTTTCCCGCGAGTATCGAAAGCTCTTCCTGCAATCTCTTATCCTTGCTGTTTTCGATATGTCCGCCTACTGGTTCACGTACTCCTGGCTCCCGGGCTATTTGCATCAGCAGCGCGAATTCTCTCTTGTCAAATCGGCTCTCTGGATGCTTGTGACGCAGGCAGGTGGAGTGTTTGGATATCTGTCCTTTGGCTATGTGGCAGATCGGTTTGGCCGAAGGCCCGCGTACTCTGTCTATTCGGTCATCATGGCGCTAGGACTGATCATGATCACTCTTCTGTGGGAGATCATTGTGATCTATCCCGCCATCATTTTGAGTTGCATGTTCCTGGTGGGTTTTGGGACCGGGATGTTCAGCGGCTATGGACCGCTGTTTGCCGAACTATTTCCCACCGACATCCGCAACACAGCGATGGGCTCAGCATTTAATCTGGCACGCGGCATCCAGTTTTTCACGCCGGTCATCATCGCCGGCATTGCTGAGCGATATGGACTCGGAGGCGGAATCTCACTTGCGGCGCTCTTTGCGCTTTTGACAGGAGCTTGGATCTGGACATTTCCCGAGACCAAAGGGCGCAAGATTGTCATTTGAGTCTTTCATTTGTCGCGATCACCGTTGAGTGCGCGTCTGCAAGGATTTCGATTCTGCATTGTCTAATTGTACAAGTAGAACTGTGAAACGTGGATAAGAACAACAGCAATCTTCCCTTGAAAGATTTATCAGTCCAGACTGTCCGAGCAACGAAATCCCAGGAAAAAGGGAATGTGCCGACGTTCGAAGAGATCTACGAAGTCTATGCAGAGCGCACGCTGAATCTCCTTTACCGGTTCACCTCCCGCGAACAAGTTGCCCATGACCTCCTTCAGGATGTATTCATCAAAGTCTACGAGAATATGGAATCGTTTGAGAAACGATCCCAGATATACACGTGGATCTATCGAATTGCTGTCAATCACGCGATCAACTATCTGAGAAGAGAACGTCGGATGCTCTGGTTTGACTTGTTGGATGAGACCGTGGGCGATCTCCTGAAGCGGGAAAAGGTCGAAATGTCCGGAATCGGCGGAGGAGATGTTCTGATGCCCGACGAAATTCTTGAGCGGTCCGAGGCAGCTCAACTTGTTCAGCGAGCTGTGGATGCCCTCCCCGTAAAATACAGAGTGCCATTTGTTCTCCTCAAAGATGAGCACCTGAGCTACAACGAAATCGCTGAAGTGCTTGATCTTAGTTTGAGTGCGGTGGAATCAAGAATCCACAGAGCCCGCAAAGCGCTCATACAGAGGCTCTCTCCCTATCTCAAATAGCATTCTGGAAGCTGCAAGTTTCTGTGCGACGAGTTGTCTAATTCTTTGAAAGGCCAAATCAAGTGAAACAGCATTCTGACATACGACTACTCTTCCTGCCTTGGATCGAGCGAAGGCTCAGTTCGCAGTCGAGACAGGAACTCGAAACACACCTCGGAGAATGCAGTTCCTGCAGGCAGTACTTCGATTTCATGTCCGCCGCAATGCTTCCCGTGGCAACGTCACAGAGTGTTCTGGTCCCCGATCCATACATGCCCGTGCGTATTCGTGCTCAGGCAAGAGCATCCGCGTCGATCAGACCATCGAGGAAGGAGATCATTCTCCGCTGGTCGTTGAGGAGTGTGGCGTTTGCTGCTGCGATCGTTGTCGGAATCTACATGGGAGAGAAGCTCTCGTACCAGCCTTCCGTTGTGACGGACCAGCATATTATTTCCGAGTATTCGAATTATCTCGGAGAGAGTGGAATTGGAGAACGTTGGCAGACCGTCACGCTGGTGAATGAGGGGGTATCGAAATGAAAACGAAAGTGCTTGTCGGCATACTTCTGTTTCTCATCGTCGTCAATCTCTCGACGATCGGTGTCTTTGTGGTCCATATGTTGCGGGGACCGAAGGAAGCAGAACTCATGTCGCCCGAAGGCGGACGGCCAGCCGGGATGATGGCTCCGGAAACACCGATGATGCGGCTTCAGCCAGAAGTGCGCGAACGTATGCACAAACTGATGATGACCTTCCGGGAGGACACGAGAGATCTTCAACAAAAAATCTTTGTGCTCGAAGACACCACTGTAGCACTTCTGAAGAATGATCCGCCCCCCATGGGCCACATTACCGACAATCTCAAGCAGATCTCGGATCTCAGACTGTTGATCAATCAGAAAGCTATTCACAATTTACTCCAGGCAAAATCTTTTCTCCCACCGGAACAACAGGACATGTTCTTCCGCGCTATCATGCAAGCCCGCCCCCAGATTGGGCGCTACGGAGCCGGTATGATGGGAAGGGGTTCGATGTGGGGTAGGCAGACGCCCGGACGATCCGATTCTAGTGGTCCATACCAAACATACAAAGGAGAAACACGATGAAACGAATGACTGTTGTGATGTTGATGCTTACGATATTCCTCGGCGCACTTGCTTTCGCGCAACAGGATCCTCAGAAAGCCCCCGCGCCAGCGGCAGGAAAAATGGGGAGAATGGAGATGATGAAGGGAATGATGCAGGGGAAAGGCGGTCCGGGCGGCATGATGGGACTTATGAAATTGACGGATGAGCAAAGGACGAAAATCCAGGATCTTCGTCTTGCTCATCAGAAGGAAATGATTCCCATGCGCGCAGATCTTCAGAAGCTTCATGCAAACATGAAGCTCGAGATCACGGCGGACAAATTCAATGAAAGCAAAGTGAAGTCCATCCAGGGAGAGATCTCCAAGGTGATGAATGAGATGGCTTCGAAAATGATTCTTCATCAACGAGCGGTGAGGGATCTTCTTACACCCGAACAGAAAAAGCAGTTCGACGAACGAATTCTCTCTGGTGGCATGATGGGAAATCGCGGAGGCATGCGCGGAGGAATGGTGGGTCCGGATAAGATGATGCAACGTGGTGGGAGAATGGCACCGGGCCGTGGAATGGGAATGCACAAAGGTATGCCAGGAATGGGTGGCCCGATGACGGGCGGCGACGGCATGGGTGAGTGCAAATGTGAGAAAATGAAATAACCTCCCGCAACTTCACCAAAGAATCCCGATCGGTTGTCGCCGGTCGGGATTTTTCTTTTCCCAGTAATACCACTCGTGACATTCGTGTTGCCTTTCAGAGCATACTCTAGTAGTTTTCCTCTGTTGCTCCTTTCTCTCACTGTTGCGGAGGCACCGTGTCGAGATCCTTCCTTGCAAGAACAATCCGGCTAGTTCTCTTCGTATCGCTTACATCCATCGCCAATCTGCTCGGTCAGGGAAAAGTGTATCTCGTCCTTGGATCAGACACGGCAATTTGGGATGGAATGGGCGTTGACAGGTTCAACGATACCTATGCTGACGCACTTTTCACGGATCCAACGAACAATGCTTACAAAGTGATGGATCCATCGTTTCGCACACCTCTGGTTGATTCGTATGGTCAGACGATAAAGTTCACGTGGTGGATGATGGGAGGGAATATCTTTCGGTATGCGACGAATAGGAACTACCCTGTGCCAAATATCATGACGCTGTATTTGATGAGGAAATATCACGGAGAGGCCATAAAGAAATTCGGCGATGAGATCACGATGCACTACCATACGTTCGTGTGGACGGACTACGACAAGGACGGGGTTTTCTGGTGGAATCAGGCGCACAAATTCACTGAAAGCCAGGACGATTTTGATGTCACCCTCGCACAATATCTGCTCGAAGAATACACCTTTCCGGTTTCATTTCGCAGTGGGTGGCACTACATGGACAACGACTGGCAGCGGTATCTCGATACGCTTCTTCCTTTTTCCATGCATGACGATTGGCCGAATGTCCGCGTCACCACCGTCGAGCCGATTGACAACGTCTATGATTGGTCAAAATCGTCCAAGGAATGGGTACCGTTCCATCCATCATATGATAATTACCAACTTCCAGGTTCTTTGAGAGGATGGAATCTCCGATCGACTCACATCGGAGGTGTTGATTCGGCCGCTATGGTGGCCATCTTCGCCAAGGCGAATGCCGGTGTGGACCAGGTTGCTTGCCTGTGGGGGCACCTGCCGGAGGTCGACTTCCCTGATAACATGCAGAAGATCGACAGGCTTGCACACATTGCAGCCCTAAAGTATCCTGCCGTCAAGTTTCGCTATTGCACGGCCGTCGAAGCAATGCAACGGTGGCGTGGTACCACCGATGTCACTCCTCCCGTTGTCAACATAAGTGAGCGGAGGGTCGGCGAAAATGTCACGTTTGTCATCACCACGAATGAACCTATTTTCCAGCCGCAGCCGTTTGTGGCCGTGAAGGATCTATATGAGCGGTACTCCCACGTGGCTGCCCGGCAAACGGGAACCAATGAATGGACCACTGACGCGGTCGCGGCGAGTTCTCTCGCAAAAGTCGGTGTGGCAGCGACCGACACGTCGGGTAATCTCCAGACAGCATTCCTCCGGTATCTGCCTGATGATCAGTATGTTGACAACCGGGATGCCGGCTACTCTGAATCTGCCGGGACATGGACAACAACCCAGACTCGGGCTTGGGGGATTGATGCACGGACGGCTACCCTCGGGGCGGCGGATTCTGCCAAGGCTCAATGGAAGCCTACGATCACGCAATCCGGACTTTATAATATCTTCGTGCAGGTTCCTTCCATTTCAAATGCTGCCGGCAAGGCGTCGTTCCTCATCTACAACAAGGGAGTGGTCAGTCAAAACGTCTCATTCGACAAGCCGGTCCCTTCAGGGGATTGGGTTTATCTTGCGACATCACAGCTTGATATAGGAGGAAGCCCGGCAGTCGAGATGGTCGTCAAGGGGGAGGGTCAATCAGGCAAAGTTGTGTCAGCTGACGTGGTGAAAATAACGCCTCTCGTGAGACAGAAACAGATCGCTGTCGATAGGATGGCGGTGGATTTTGGTGATGTAAGCGAGATGGATACGACCTGGTATACACTGACCGTCCGAAATCTGGGTACGCTCGACCTCACGATACGATCCGTCGCTTCAAAGACGACCGCAATATTTCCCGTGACGATGTTTCCACTTGTTGTACCCAGGATGCAATCAGCCTTGTTGACGATCGCTTGTTTTTCAGCCATCCCCAAGACCATTGCTGACACCATGTTCATCGCAAGTGATGATCCGCTGCAGCCGAGCCTCGGCATCCAGGTCTCTGCTAGGGTGGCCGGCTACTTCACTGCAATCGACAACGAGGATGGGATACACTACAAAGAGTATGGGACGTGGAACTTCAGTAACGCGCAAGCATACGGAACTACCAGCCGCTATGCATCCCTCGGTACGGGAGCTTATGCCCGATTCTTTGTGTCGTTACCCAAAGCGGGATTGTATGACATACAGATGATTGTTCCGAAAACCGTGAATGCCTCGACCGGCGCGAAATATGTCCTTTCGGTCAACGGCTCGAGGATTGACAGCACAGTGGTTGATCAGAACGTCGGGAGCGGCGCATGGGTAACGTTACTCACAAAGTCTCTCCCGGCCTTCACGCCGATTGATGTTACTGTCAGCGATGTTGCTGGACCGTCAGGCTCGGCGATTGTGTTACGAGCGGATGCGATCAAGTTCATCATGCGAACCGGGGCGACGAGTGCCGAGTCGAATGCTCAATCTTCGATACCTGAATCGTTTGCGCTGGAGCAGAATCACCCGAATCCGTTCAATCCGTCGACGGTCGTTGGATATGCCGTTCCGAAATCAAGCTATATCACACTGAAGGTGTACGATCTGCTCGGACGCCAGGTTGCTGTTTTGTTTGAAGGAATGGCAGCGCCCGGATGGTACACCGTGAATTTCCAGGGTACCAATCTGCCGAGCGGTACCTACCTCTGTCGCCTGGAGGCAGGCGGATTCGTCCAGACCAAAAAAATGCTGCTACTGAAGTAGAGATCTTTCAATTTCATATTGCTTTCAGAAGCAGATACCGCATGTGCCCAAAGAACCTGACGTTCAAGCCCGTAGAAATATGGGCGTGCGACTTTCGGCACTCATTCGCCCGACCCACAACTCACCAATCTATCAATTAACTAATCACCAGTTAACTACTTAACCAGTCACGAATCACCCGTCATGTCCCTTCACTCCACAGTCTGCCCCAGGAATTGTTATAGCACGTGCAGCTTCAAGGTGCACGTTGAGAACGGTAGGATTGTGAACATGGAGCCGCATCCTGCGAACAGGGCGACGCCTGCAGGGGTCTGTCTCAAGGGGCTGAGCTACTTCGAGCGAGCTCATTCACCCGATAGAATTCTCTACCCAATGAAGAAGACTACAGGAGGAGGCTTCGAGAGAATCTCGTGGGATGAAGCATTGGGGACGATTTGTGGACGATTGAACTATTTCAAGGACAACTTTGGCCCCCACAGCATCCTGTTCTACGAGTCGAGCGGGATGGCGGGAATGGTGAATGATTTCAGCAGCAAGTTCTGGGAAATGTTTGGAGGGGCCACAACCACGTACGGCAATCTTTGTTGGCCCGCGGGTCTGGAAGCTGTGAGATTGACACTGGGTGAGAACAAACACAATGTCCCCTGGGATATTGAAAACGCCGGACTCATCATCCTCTGGGGCAAAAACCCTGTTGAGACGAACATCCAGCAGATGATTTTCATTGAGAAGGCTCAGGCAAAAGGAGCCAAGCTTGTCGTCATCGATCCCAGGAGGTCACTCTCGTCCGAGAGAGCCGACATGCTGATTCAGCCGCGGCCGGGGACCGACGCAATCATCGCACTGGCTATCGCTGCTGAGCTGATTCGCAATGGATGGGTTGATCCCGGGTTCATCGACCGCAACGTTCTCGGGTTTGAAGATTTCAAATGCACTGTGAAGGATCTGACGCTCGAAAAGGCAGCGGACGTTGCAGGCGTGCCGGTGGAATTACTGAAACAGCTCTCGTTCTACGTCGGGAACCTTAAGCCGATGACTATAGCACCCGGATACGGGATGCAGCGTTTTTCGAATGGCGGACAGACGATTCGCTCGATCCTCGCTCTGAACATCTTGACCGGCAATATCGGTAAGCCCGGTGCCTGCTTCCATTATGCAAACCTTCAGAGCTATGTGTTTGATCGAGTCAAAGAGCCATTGTCCTATTATCCGTCCATGGATTCAGACGGGGTTTTCAGGAGAGGAGTATCCAAAGCGAAGCTTGCAGCAGACATGGTTCGAATGAAAATCCCCGAACTAAAAATGATTTGGGTGGAAAGGGGCAATCCGGTAGCGCAGAATCCAGATTCGAATGCAACGTTGAAAGCATTGCGAAAACTCGACTTCAGAGTCGTCGTCGAACAATTTCTGACTGACACCGCTGCGGAAGCAGATATCATACTTCCGGCGAAAAACATGTTCGAGCAAACGGACATCATTGGCTCGTACTGGAATCCCTACGTTCAGTTGAAACCCAAAATCCTGGAGCCGGATGGAGAAGTCAAGCCTGAGACAGAGATCTACTACCTTCTGGCGCAAAAGCTTGGATACTCAAAAGAGGAGATTTCGAAGTGGTTACCCGAGCCGGGCGATGAGAACATTCAAACCTACTTGAAGCAACGAATGAAGGACTTCCCTGAGCTACAGTGGGAGGAACTCATGGATGGTCCCGTCCTCGCTCCTGGCCTGGAAGAGATCGCCTTTTCAGACCAGAACTTCAAGACGCCATCAGGAAAGATTGAACTCAAATCGGATTTGGCCAAAACGCTCTGGGGTGTTAATCCTCTGCCTACGTATGAAGAACTCATCGAAGGAGAGGAAAGACACAAGAAAGAATTTCCTCTTCAACTCCTCTCTCCGAATACGAAGAACCGGATTCACTCTCAGTTTGGCAATCTTGATATCATCAGGCAGTTTGCGCCGACTCCGACCTTGGAGATGAGTTCCTCCGATGCTCTGGAGCGAGGAATCGCTGACGGAGAAATGGTCAGGGTATTCAACGCCAGAGGTGAGATGAAGGTATCGGTGAAGCTGAATTTCAGCATACGAAAAGGATGCGTATCGTACTACAATGGCTGGTGGCTTTCGGAGGGGGGCTCTCCGAACCTCTTCTCGAGAGGACGAGAGACCGATATGGGACACGGCTCAGCATTCCATGACACCCTGGTCGAAATTGAAAAAGTGAAATGAGAAAAGGATTCATCTTCGATCTGAACAAATGCGTTGGCTGTGAAGCCTGCGTTGTGGCATGCCAGATAGAGAACCATGAGACGCAGCGCGCATCGTGGCGCTCCATCACGACCTTCAACTCATTCCAGCACCCTGGATTGTCGCTCTTCTATTTTTCGTTAGCATGCAACCATTGTGACGATCCGCTCTGTATGAACGGATGTCCAGCAAACGCATTCAGCATTGATCCTCTGTACCACACCGTCGACTATGATGAGGATCTCTGTATCGGTTGCCGTTATTGCACATGGACTTGTCCCTATGATGCTCCGAAATACGTCACGGCTCGTGGGACGATCGAAAAATGCACACTTTGCAAGGAGAGGATCATCGGAGGGAAGAAGCCCAACTGCGCAAATCTTTGTCCGACTGGAGCCCTCGACTTCGGCGACATCGAAAATAGAGTGGCAATTGACATCCCGGGGTTCATTGATAAAGGAATATGGCCGAGTATAAGAGTCGTTCCCTTGCGCAAGAAAGAGGGGCCAACGAGTGCGACGAGGCAACTGACGGAGAATGAAAGCGCGCTTTTTCAGGAGACGCAATTCAGAGGTGAACGGAAAACCAGTCTGAGGTCAGAATGGCCATTGATTCTTTTCACGCTCCTGGCGGCTCTGTTGTTTGCGGATGCGGCGGCCAAGTTGTTCGAGGTTCAAGTTCTTCCTCCATTGGCATTCATGGCTCTGGCGATTGCGGGGTTGGTCGTAAGCACCGCGCACCTTGGAAGGCCGGGGAGCGCATGGAGAGCGCTTTTGAACATCCGATCGTCCTGGCTCAGCAGAGAAATTGTAGCTTACACGATTTTCATCGGTTTATCGGGATATTCCCTTCTTTTGCCAACCTCAGGGCTGCTGGCAATCCCGTGCATTCTCCTGGGGCTCGCAACACTTGTTTCAATCGACATGGTGTACGCCACGGTGGAGCGAAGGTACGTCCCTATTGAGAAGAGTGGAAGCGTAGCATTAACCGGCATCTTGTTTTTTGCAGTCCTGGCTCATATTTTACTTCTCTCTATTCCAATCTTGATTGGTAGCGGAGCGATCTACATCCGTGGAGCCCTGAAAACCAAAAGGAGATCCCTGCTGAGCCTCTTTGCTTCGGGAGTCAGGATCGCGGTGGGATTCGTTCTTCCTTTGCTGCTCCTGTGTGTGCACGCGAACCTGTGGCTCGTGGCGATGTTTGTGCTGATAGGAGAAAGCATCAATCGTGTGGAGTTTTATCTCGACCTCGATGTTGCTACTCCTCGACGACAGATTGAGAAAGAACTTCTCAAGGAACTGGCAGTGCCAGTACGGGGGCAGTCATGAACAAGGGAATTTCGCGCCTGATTGAGGTTTTGGTTCTCGGAGCGTTGTGCACCATTGCGTTAGCGCAGCGGCCGAGTATCGAAGTGCGGGACGATTTCGCGAAATACTTCGAGCAGTTCCATGTTCTGGGTTCGTTTACGCTCTACGACCTGAAGCAGAACAAATGGATCTTAATGGACCAGGAACAGTGGAGGAAGCCTTTCACTCCGGCATCGACGTTCAAAATATGCAACTCACTTATTGGACTTGAGACTGGCGTCATCAAGGATGAGAGCTTTGTCATGAAATGGGACGGAGTTGTCCAGGGTCGACCTGAATGGAACAAAGACCATGATTTGAAGACCGCCTTTAAGAATTCCACGGTTTGGTACTACCAGGAACTTGCCCGGCGGGTCGGGGGCGAACGCATGAAGAAGTGGTTGAATCTCGTCGGCTACGGCAATGCGGACACGTCCGGAGGCATAGACAAGTTCTGGCTTTTGGGCGGATTGAGGATCACCCCTGAGCAACAAGTTCTTTTTCTGAGACGCCTGTACACGGGAGATCTGCCATTCTCCAAGCGGACGATGGACATTGTCAGGCGGATCATGATCGCGAAGGACACCATCACCTACACACTCAGGGCCAAGACTGGTTGGAGTGATCAGGACGGCAAGGACATCGGATGGTATGTCGGCTATGTCCAAACGAAGAGCGATGTCTGCTTCTTCGCGACGTGTATCCAGCGTCCTCAATCCGACGAGCCGAGTTTTGCCGGCGCCAGAATTGAAATAACGCTCCGTATCTTGCGAGAGCTGAAAGTCCTATGAGAGTTGTCGTCGATGATATCTTGACCACGGGATCGAGGTCGAATCAAGGCGACCTGTTCTCTCAGTTCTCGTGCCATATCCGGAAATACAGGAGATTGTGCCCATGACTCGCATCATGATCTCGCTCACTTTGGGCTTGTGGTGTTACTGCGGACTTCTTTCGCAACCGCAGCCGCGCGCCTCCACAGGATGGAAACTAGTTTGGCACGACGAATTTGAGGGCCGAAGCCTCGACACGAGCAAGTGGAACGTTCTCTTGCGAGAACACAGCAAGCACAACGAACTCCAATACTATCTTCCCGATGAAGTCTACGTTGAGAATGGCATTCTGCGACTCAGGAGCCGAGTCAGATCGTATGGGTCAATGAAGTACACGAGCGGCAGATTGGATACGAGAGGGAAGTTCGCTCCGGTCTACGGTCGATTTGAGATCCGGGCGAAGTTGCCGGCTGGCAAAGGACTTTGGCCCGCGCATTGGCTCTATCCTCAGAACCGCAACTGGCAAATGGAGTATCTGATGTCACAGGCGGTCGCAGAAGGGAAAGAACGGTTGATACCTGAGGAGCGCCCGTGGTACAGCGAAATTGATATCATGGAATACCTGGGCCACGAACCCAACACCGTGTACGGTACGCTCCACTACTACACCTTCGACGGCACGAAAGAGACCAGTTCGGGAAAATGGATCGGGAATGTTGATTTCTCAAAGGACTTCCATCTCTACGCGCTGGAATGGGAGCCGGATTCAATTCGTTGGTACATCGACGGACAACTCATACATGCGACAACCGCCGGAATTCCTCACACTCCGCACTATCTCATACTGAATACTGCTGTGGGAGGTGCTTGGCCCGGAAATCCGGACTCGACGACCACCTTCCCTCAGTATCACGACATCGATTTTGTCCGAGTGTATCAAAAAAGTGGATACTTCTGAGTATTCGAGGAGAAGTACGTCTTTGCATGAGGATTCGGAAAAAAACATGCTCCTTCGAGTGTAAGCATCCATGATCGCGAGGGTTGTCGCGATGGAATCTTTCTCTCTCCGCGACTGTTTTGCAGATGCAGCGTATGGTGACCATTTTTTCATCTCTTGCGTAGGTGTTGTTCACGTGAAGCGCTCGACCGGACACATCCTCTTCCTATTGCTCTTTGTAGCCACACCGGCCTTCGCGGGTCCGCCATTCGATACGGACGATCCCGAACCGGTGGAATTCCTTCATTGGGAGTTCTACCTGTCATCGATTCAGCATTTCCAGCGATCCGGAAACAACGCAACGTTGCCGCACGTCGAGATCAACTATGGGGCGTTTCCAAACGTCCAGTTGCACGTACTCGCCCCGATGGGGTATGTTCGCGCGAATGGACACACCAGCTACGGCATTGGTGACATCGAGCTCGGTGTGAAGTACAGATTCGTTGAGGAAACGGAAAGCACTCCGCAAGTAGGCACATTCCCTTTGGTCGAAATACCAACCGGTGACAGGAGCCAGGGACTCGGGAATGGCCAAGCCCAAATATACCTTCCTCTTTGGATTCAAAAGAGCTGGGGAGACTTCACGACGTATGGAGGTGGTGGCTACTGGTACAACCCCGGGCCGGACCAGAAGAACTGGATTTTCGCCGGGTGGGAAGCCCAGTACACGTTTTCCAAGGTCCTGACACTTGGAGGCGAGATTATCTATCATACTGCCGATAGCCAGACCTCCGGATCCGAAGCAGCTTTCAACGTTGGGGGATACGTCAATCTCAACGAAAACGACCACATACTGTTTTCCATAGGTCGGTCCATGCGTGGCGATGGTGCCATCAACGGATATGTCGGGTTTCAGCTGACCATCTAGGCAAGCTTCGAGTTGTCTACTCCGATGCACAGGAAGGGTGGGCCGGGAGAGGAGCGAATCAGTGCGGATGAATATGTCGAAGAATGTGAGGCTTCTCCAACCCATGTGCGAGCATGAGCTGCTCATCACCGAGAAGTTGATTTGTTGGACCGTCGGCGATGATGGCTCCCTGATCGAGAATGATGGTTCGGGAACAAAGCTCGACGACCATTTCGAGATCATGTGTTGCAATGATCTTAGTCGCAGGGATGGACTTGAGTGTCTTGATCAGACTTCGTTTACCGCGTGGGTCAAGATTACTCGTTGGCTCGTCGAGAGCGAGTACTCTTGGCTCGCAAGCCAGGACTCCAGCCAAACACACCCGCCTTTTCTCTCCACTGCTCAAATGATGCGGTGAACGGTTTTCTGATCCGAGCAGCGCTGTCTGCTCGAGAGCTTTTGCCACCGTATTCCGAACCTGCTCTTCATTCAATCCAAACTGTTGCGGTCCGAAGGCCACATCCTCAAAAACCGTCGGGCAGAATAACTGATCGTCTGGATCCTGGAAAAGCAACCCGACATCGCGCCGGATGTCTGCCGCCGTTGTCTCGCTCATTGGTCTTCCATAGATGACGACGTTCGGGGTTGCAGGATACTTCTCGGGGAGTATTCCGTTGAGATGCAGCAAAAGTGTCGATTTGCCGGATCCGTTGGGACCCACCAATCCGACACATTCACCATCGGCGATTGAGAAACTGACGCCGCACAACGCATCTTTGCCGTCCGGATATTTGAACCTGAGATTCCGGATTTCAATCGCTGAGATCATTTCCACCCCCGTGCGGTCATTGCAGCATAGATCCGTTCGGCCCGTTCAGTTGAACGGACAAAAAGCTGCCCGATCAATGACGCGAGCATATGCCATTTCTTTCTGCGGTTTGACGAAAATGTTCGACTTGCGCGTGCTCGATTGAGGCGCTCGGCTTCATCAATCAGTACAAAGAGATACCGGTACAGCAGCGCAAGAATCGTGACAAGCAGCCGTGGAACGCCTAGACGCTTCATTGTCTGAAGGAGCTTCGAGAAAGGAGTCGTGTTCGAGAGGAGTATCACAGTGAACAAACACAGGGAGCTCTTTACGAGAATTGAGAGAAATACCATCGCTCCATTCTCTTGAAACAAAGCCATGACTGCAATTCCGAGGGCAAATGGTTCGAGAAGAATCAACCTTCCGAAAATAAATTTCCAGGGTATAGATGTGAGGGCTGATAAAATGAGGAGTAACCCCGCGACGATGATGAAGAACCAAAAATGTGCAAAAGATACGGAAACGCTGGACGCAACAACGCACAGAGTTCCGAAGAGCTTCACCGTGGTTGGAAGCCGATGGATCGGGCTGTCAAGCCTGCTGTAACGGTCCAGGAAATCGTGGCGCATGGTGTTCTAGGATTGAATAGGCGGAGTGGGAGAGTGCGCGTCTTTTTTCCGCCGTGGGATAAGGACACGCGCAAAGAGAAATGAAAGGGCGAATACAGCGATCGCACCAACGGCTCCGGCCGCAATCGTTGCTGTCGAGGCCGACTGAATTCCGGGAATCTGATAGCCTTTCAGTGGTGAAGAGATGGCAGGATCGGAGACAGCCTTCTGCTCAAATCCAAGCGACGCCGCCACTTTCTCGAGCCCGTCCGGGAGAGGAGAGGCATGAGGGGCGACAAGGAGGAACAGCCCGATAACGATGAGGGCGCCGTACACAAATGTCGCCGAGTCTCTGCTGGATGCCGTTGAATCATCAATATCATTCATGAGTTCAGGGCGAGTCCGGCCAATGGCGGCAATGACGAGCATAGTAATAGCGGCTTCACCCAGTCCTGTGAGCATGTGGACGCCAGCCATTGCGGGAAAGGCTGCCTTCCAGGCTGCAGTTCCAGACCACGCCAATTCACCCGCACAGAAGACGGCAGCGACGACCGTCGAGAGCCATGAAGCAAATCCAACCGCGACCAGCTGGCCTTGGCTTCCCTGCAACAGGAGCCGCAGCGCCTTATAAGTGCCATATCCAACCAGGGGGGCGACGATTGCCATATTGAAGATGTTGGCGCCGAGAGCGAGAATACCTCCATCGGCAAAAATGAAGGACTGAACGATCAGCACGGAGGACATCACGATGATCGCGGCGCTTGGTCCCAGCAACACGGCGGCAAACGTTGATCCGAGCAGATGTCCGGAAGTCCCGCTTGCGACTGGGAAGTTCAACATCTGAGCGACAAAAATGAAGGCAGCCGTCAGCCCAATCAATGGTATCTTTCTTGACTGCAGATGCCTTCCGGCATGCCGCAGTGCGGCACCGAGCCCTGTTGCTGAGAAGAGCCCTGTTGCGACTGCAGTTTTTACATCAAGGAAGCCGTCTGGAATGTGCATGGAGTTTCTTGTTATTGCCTGATTACTTCCGTCTGTGAAACCTCCCGAGGGTGCAAAGGACTGCCCGGTTACCTTCGTAAGGTGAGATGATCGGAAGGTAACAGCGTTGCTAATGTACCTCAATAAGCATAACGTTGCAATACCCATCTCCCGATGCAGTGGAGAAGTTCCACTCACCTTGGAGTTGCGTGGAACCTATGCCAATGCATGCACGACGGTTTGTCACACCGACCTGCAAAGGTATCGCAATCCTCAAACTTCTTGCCTTTCAGAGCAATCTGCGTTAGCTTTTTGACCAGACATCCCTCCCACGAATAAAATGTAGGTGACCGGTGAAGATCTTCTTGCGCCTTCTCGTCTTCCTTCCAATTGTCATTACTCAGTTTGTCCAAGCGCAACAGTTCGGTCCGGACATGTATCAAGACATGCGATGGCGGATGATTGGTCCGTTCAGAGCGGGCCGAACCGTAGGAGCGACAGGAATTCCAGGGCATCAAAACGTTTTCTACATCGGCGTCAACAACGGCGGAGTATGGCGGTCGAGTGACTTCGGCCACACATGGATCCCGATCTTCGATGACCAGCCGACCGGTTCTATCGGCGCTCTCGCAGTTGCTCCATCAGATCCGAACATCATCTACGTTGGGAGCGGCGAAGGACTTCAAAGGCCCGACCTTTCGGTTGGCGACGGTGTTTTCAAGTCGACGGATACCGGAAAAACATGGAAGTTCATGGGACTGAACGAAGCTCAGCAAATCGGCGCCGTTCTCGTTGATCCTCATGATCCCAACAAAGTCTACGTAGCAGTGCTTGGTCATCCGTATGGGCCTAACGATCAAAGAGGTGTCTTCAAGTCGACCGATGGCGGTGCCAACTGGGCTAAGATCCTGTTCAAAGATGAAAACACCGGTGCCATCGCTCTCGCGTTTGATCCTTCAAATTCAGAGATCATCTATGCTGATTTGTGGGCAGCTCGACAGGGACCGTGGGAAAATGGGGCGTGGGAAGGGAAAACATCGGGCCTGTTCAAATCCATAGATGCTGGTAAGACTTGGCGCCAACTCACAAAAGGGCTCCCCGGCGTGCCGGAGGGACTGGGAAGAATAGGATTCAGCATTGCAGGGAGCGATCCGAACCGAATGTACGCGACAGTGGAGGCTGAGAAAAAGGGAGGGATATACCGCTCTGATGACGGCGGGGAATCATGGAACTTTGTGAATGCAGACGCGCGCCTGTGGGGACGTGGCGATGATTTCGCCGAGATCGATGCCGATCCGAAGAACAAAGACATCGTCTACGTAGCGAACACCGCGACGTACAAATCCACAGATGGCGGAAAGACATTCACTGCATTTAAAGGCGCCCCCGGTGGCGATGACTACCATACAATCTGGATCAACCCCGAAAATCCGGATATCATCCTGCTCGCGGCAGACCAAGGCGCAACGCTCACAGTCAATGGCGGACAGACCTGGAGCTCCTGGTACAATCAGCCTACGGCACAATTGTATCATGTGAGTGCCGACAATCAATTTCCCTACAATCTCTACGGTGGTCAGCAGGAGAGCGGTTCCGTGGGTATCGGAAGCCGCGGCGCCGACGGACAGATCTCGTTTCGTGAGTGGCATCCCGTTGGTGCCGATGAGTATGCGTATGTTGCTCCCGATCCGTTGAATCCCAATATCATCTATGGAGGCAAGGTCTCGCGGTACGACAAGGCGACGGGTCAAGTGCAGAATATTGCCCCGGAGGCAATTCGTTCAGGCAAATACCGCTTCCTCAGAACCATGCCGATTCTCTTTTCTCAGGCGGATCCACATGTTCTTTTCCTTGCAGCCAACGTTTTGTTCAAGACGACGACCGGAGGACAGAACTGGGAAATCATCAGTCCCGACCTGAGTCGCGAATCGTCCGAAGTGCCCCGCAATATTGGCATCTATAACACTCCTGCTCTGGCAAAACAACCGCGGCGAGGTGTCATCTATTCTGTCGCGCCTTCCCCGACTGATATCAATATCATTTGGGCCGGAACAGATGATGGCTTGATTCATGTAACCTGGGACGGCGGAAAGAAGTGGCAAAATGTAACTCCTGCGGAAATGACTGCGTGGAGCAAGGTCGCCCAGCTCGATGCCGGGCATTTCGATCCCCAGACCGTCTATGCCGCGGTGAATCGCATCCGACTTGATGACATGAAGCCTCACATCTATCGGACACACGATGGAGGCAGGACATGGAAGGAGATCGCAAAAGGGTTGCCGGACGACGGACCGGTGAACGTCGTTCGTGAAGACCCGGTTCAAAAAGGACTCCTCTATGCTGGGACCGAACGAGCTGTGTATGTCTCCTTCAATGATGGCGACGACTGGCAATCATTGCGTCTGAACATGCCGGCGACTTCCATCCGTGATCTCATCATCCACGGCGATGATATTGCTGTTGCGACACACGGTCGCTCCTTCTGGATTTTGGATAATGTGACCCCTTTGCGCCAAATCAATGAACGGGTCGCGGCATCCGGGGCCTTTCTCTTCAAGCCTCAGCTCACCTATCGCGTGAGATGGAATCTCAACACGGATACACCTATTCCTCCGGAGGAGCCTGCAGGGACAAATCCGCCGGATGGCGCAATGATCGACTACTATCTGAAGTCGGATGCCTCGGACATGAAGCTCGAGATTCTGGACGCCGCCGGATCGATCGTTCGTCGATTCTCGAGTGCCGACATGCCGGATCTGGTGGATGAAAACTCGCTGCCCTATCCATCGTACTGGTTCCGCCCGCAGCAGATCCTCTCCGGTAAAGCAGGGATGCGGCGGTTCATCTGGGATCTTCATTATGCGCCTCCGCCAGAGGTACGCCGCTCTTATCCGATGACAGCGGTGCTGCATGACACACCTCTTTCGCCAGTTGGTCCCTGGGTGGTTCCGGGAGAGTACACCGTTCGCCTGACAACAAACGGACAGACCTCCACGCAGACACTCAATGTTAAGATGGATCCGAGAGTCGTTGCTCCGAAGGAAGTACTGCAGGAACAGTTCGATTTATCAATGACATGTTACAACGGCCTGAATCAAGTCGGTGGCGTTCGGAAGAAGATCAATGAGGTTCGGGCAGCGATCCAATCAATTCTCAAAGAAGGAGGCGACAAGGACTGGAAGGGTTTGCTGAATCGGGCAGGGAAAAGGGCCTCCGCTGTCGATGGTTCTGTCTGGACGGAGGATGTGGATCCGCTCTACGATGTGGAATATGCCACAAGGAGCAATGAGGAAACGCTCGCCGGGATCCAGAGAAAACTCCTGCTGCTCATGGGGATTGTCCAGGGCGCCGACGCGAAACCGACATCACAGGTTATCGCTGCTGTTCGCGATCAACAGAAGGGTCTGACAGATATTCTCGCTCGCTGGGAACGGTTGAAGACAGGGACGGGCGACCTTATGATAATCAATCAAGAACTTCAAAAAAGGAATCGGCCCGTGATTGGGGTGGATTGAGAGGAGCGTACGATGAAGCGAGTGACAGGACTCGGCGGGATCTTCTTCAAGTGTCAAGATCCCGAAAAGATGAAAGAATGGTATCGGGAGCATCTGGGAATCGACTCGGGCAAGGAGGGCGCCGTCTTCAAGTGGAGGGATTTCGACGCGCCGGAGAAACAATGCATCACTGCCTGGAGCATTTTTCCGGCGGCCACGAAGTACTTTGATCCGAGCCAGAAACCCTTCATGTTGAACTACAAGGTGGAGAACCTCAGGGCCCTGCTTGATGAACTTCGCAACGAAGGCGTAACGGTCGTCGGTGAGATAGAGGAATATGAATACGGAAAATTCGGCTGGATTCTCGACCCGGAAGGGAACAAAATAGAACTCTGGGAGGCGATCGATGGTTAATTGCTCTAGCAATCACGAGACATTATGAACTCTCGATCACGAATTGCTGCAATCCTCGCCACTCTCCTGCTTCTGCCGTTCTCGGGTCCGATTGGGTCCGACTCCTCAATCCTTTGTCAGGATCAGCAGAAATCAGCAGGACTGCAGCTTCTTGAAAAGACCGTGCAGCGGACATATTCGGTTCACAAACTCTTTCGCCGCGTCTATTCGGCTGGATGGGAAGGAGCCAACGGTGCCATCGGGGCTGCTCACCTCTTTGCAGTCACGCACGACACCACGCTCCTTGTCGCCTATGGCACAAGCATGAACATGCTCAACATGTTCAACGGGACTTGGGTCGATGACCGCGCATGGATTTGTCTCGCAGAAATGTACTGGTGGCACTTCACCGGGAGAAATCTCAAAGGCTGGGTGCAGGATGCGAAGAAGCGCTATCTCGATGCAAAGGCCGAGGGAAGGCTGTCCAATCATGAGGGAGTCTGGAGTTGGTACAACTGGCCGAAGAATTGGAAGATGGATGACAAGGTCTTCACCAACAGTAACATGAACCAGATGGTGTCGGTCGCATGCTGGTTGTATGAGGCGACGAAGGAGAAACAATTCTACAACGATGCCATGCTCGTCTGGAACGGCGATGCAAAATATCCAGGGATCGAAAAGACACTCTATCGCGGGAATGGAAGATGGGAGGGGAAACCGGGCTTGGCTGCCTTCGGAAAGCAGATTCCCTGGGAAGGAGCGGAGTACTGTTCCATCGGTGCCGCGATGTACCGTATGACTTTGGATCCCAAGTATAAGAAGATCGTTGTCGCGACAGCAAAACGTATCATGGACCCGGCCAACGGGTGGGTTGACTCTCAGGATTTCTATCAACTCAAGATGGATGGGAATGGCGCGTTCGTCCATTTCATTTTGGATGCTTACCTCATCGCTCCTGATGAACTCCCGGAGATTCCTGGAAAAATCCAGAAAATGCTCGAGCATGTTTGGACAAATCATCAAGGCAAAGCGACCGTGATTCTTCATCGTCTCGGTGACGACGGAATCCGGAATGGATGGAATCCCAGCGGCGGAGAAGACGGCTACCACGTCGATGAGGTGGGAAGCGTCCATCCACAGTCGCAAGCTGTTCGTGCATTCGGAGTGTTTGCCTATGTGTTGCGTCAGAAGCTGGCAAAGAACTGGTAACGCGGAACCTGCCGCGTGAGGCGTCTTTCGTATCTCCCACGTCATTCAGACGATTGTGAGACGGCTGCACCGTCGGCCGCGCCTCGATTCGGTGTGACGAATATCTGCTTCCTCAAGGAGGATCTCCCCCATGAACAGAAGAATCCGACTCCTCTTCATCTGCTTCGTGTCTGTCACGGCCACACTCATAGCCGGCGATCCCACATTCTACGTCAAGAAATCGACCTGGCATGAAACCATCCGTTTGTCATTAGAATCCTTGTTGAAACAGCGAGGCAGTGATCTTGAATTCCGCCAGAGAATTCTCGGTCCGTGGTTTTCGATTGGTCCATTCATCGCAAAGGGGGGCAGCGCTTTCTCTGAGGTTTTCGAGCCGGAGCAGGAAATCGATCTATCAAAATCGTATCGCGGTTTGCAATGGCAGAAGAAGGCGGATTGGTCCGACGGGCGCGTGATTGACCTCGGAAAGGAGACCAAATGCGCCACGTACATGATGAGAATCATCACCGTACTCAACGACACAATACTCCCAGCTTCTCTTGGCAGTGACGATGGGATCAAGGTGTGGGTCAACGGGACTGAAATCTTCAGAAATGATGTGTCCCGCGGGTGTGAGCCAGACCAGGAAAAGATTGACCTTGTGTTGAAAAAGGGAGAGAACCGATTCCTCATGAAGGTCAACAACGGTGATGGTGCTTATGCGTTCTACTTCCGGCTAGAGGATGCAGGCATGAACGCTGTTTGGAAACTGCTGAAGCACGATTTCACAGACAAGAAGAGCATCCGGGAAATGGAATGGGAGGTCAAAGACAGCATATGGGCCGCTGAATGGAAGCCCGGCGATTTTGCAGAACTTGCTCGGCGATACGTCGCTGGGTCAATGTTCGACACTCCGAAAGGAATGGAGCGGGCAAAAGGTATGGCAGCAAAGGCCAAGACGACCGAGGAATTGAGCAAGCTCCGGAGCGCGTATCTTCATACGCATGAGGCCAACGTCACGCCGTTTGTGCTAACGCCACAACCTTCGCCTCGCCCCCAAATTCATGGGCCGAAGGTATTTGGCGTTCGGCCGGGCAATCCATTCCTCTTCACGATTGCAGCGACCGGACAGCGGCCGATGGAGTTCGCGGCAGAAGGCCTTCCCGCCGGGCTGAGCCTCGACAAATATACGGGCCAAATTACAGGAGTGGCACTGGAGAAAGGAAGCAGCGTTGTCATCCTCAAAGCAAAAAATGCCCTGGGGATGTCAACAAGACCATTCAAAATCGTTGTCGGAGATCAAATCGTACTGACTCCGGCTCTTGGCTGGAATAGCTGGAATTGTTTCGCGAACGCTGTCGATGACAGCAAAGTCCGCTCGGCTGCAGACGCGATGGTGAAGAGCGGCCTGATCAATCACGGATGGACATTCATCAACATCGATGACTGTTGGGAGATCAAACCTCAGACAGATGATCCGATGCTCAAAGGTGTGCCTCGTAATGAGAAAGGGATGATCAACACGAACAAGAAATTCCCTGATATGAAGGCGTTGAGCGACTACATCCACTCCAAAGGACTAAAGATGGGGATTTACTCATCACCGGGTCCATTGACGTGTGCTGAATTCACCGCGAGCTATCAAAACGAAGAAAGAGACGCACAACAGTACGCTGAGTGGGGCATCGATTACTTGAAATATGATTGGTGTTCGTATGGCAGTATTGCAAAAGACAAGAGCCTGCCGGAATTGCAGAAGCCGTACACTGTCATGCGCTCCGCGCTTGACAAAGTGAAGCGCGACATCGTCTTCAGCCTGTGTCAGTACGGAATGGGAGATGTGTGGAAATGGGGAGGAGACGTTGGCGGCAACAGCTGGCGCACGACCGGTGACATCACTGATACCTGGGAGAGCATGACTGAAATTGGTTTTTCGCAGGCTGGACACGAACTCTATGCGAAACCCGGAAACTGGAATGACCCAGATATGCTTGTTGTCGGCAAAGTCGGATGGGGACCGCAACTCCATCCAACGAAATTGTCGCCGAATGAACAATACACGCACATCTCTCTCTGGTGTTTGCTGGCCTCTCCGCTTCTCATCGGCTGCGATATGACTCAGATGGATGATTTCACTTTGAACTTGCTCACGAATGACGAAGTGCTCGATGTCAGTCAGGACCCATTAGGCAAACAAGCTGGCCGGGTTCTCAAGGATGGCGATCTTGAGGTGTGGGCGAAGGACATGGAAGATGGATCGAAGTCAGTCGGCTTATTCAATCGGGGTCCCTGGAAGTCAGAGATTAAAGTCCGCTGGAGCGACCTGGGAATCAAAGGGAAGCAGGTGGTGCGCGACCTTTGGCGACAGAAGGACCTTGGCAAGTTTAGCAATGAGTTCAAGGCCTCTGTTCCTCGGCACGGAGTCGTTCTGGTGAAAATTGCTCGTTAAAAAAGGCAAAGTGACGAGCAATGCATGTTTGAAGAAACCTCAGTAATCTGTTAGCGACAGATAACAATGATGATACCTTGTGAGGTTTCTCATGCCCGGAAAGCGTACGACCAATATCGTAGCGACCCGTGTGGATACGCTTATTCTTCTCGTCAGAGGCGAGCGCGTCATCCTCGATTCAGATCTCGCTTCCGTTTACGGTGTTTCCACAAAACGGCTCAATGAACAAGTGAGACGCAACTCAAAACGATTCCCAGTGGATTTCTGTTTTCGGCTGACTCGGCGTGAAGCAAATGAGATCCGCTCACAGATAGTAACCGGATCATTGCGGTCCTCAAGTATGCGGTCGCAATTTGCGACCGCATCAAGACGGAACGCTCGGTTCCTCCCTTATGCATTCACTGAGTACGGCGCAATAATGGCGGCCAATGTCCTCAACAGTCCCCGCGCCGTGAATATGAGTGTTTTCGTTGTACGCGCTTTCATCAAGATACGACGAATGCTTATGGCAACCCGAGAAATGACAACAAAGCTTCAGGAGTTGGAGAGTAAACTCACGGAACGGCTGGATACTCACGAGCGAGGGATTCTCTATCTCGTTGAAGAGATCCGAAAGCTCATGAATCCGCCGGCGTTGCCGGAGCCGAAAAAGCGTCCAATCGGTTTTGGCAGAGATAATGCCTAGCTTCACAGAATAAACCTGGAGACCACTTTTCTTCAAAGGGAGTATGCATGCAAAAGATGCTTTCGATGCTGTCATTTGGATTAGCGTTGTCGCTTTCCTGCGTGCTTGCTCAACCCAAACCTCCCACATTCACCCGTGCTGATACTCTCAGAGGGATGCTTTCGCCCGAAAGGACTTGTTATGATCTCACATATTATCACCTCGACGTCAAGGTCAATCCTGCTGACCAGTCGGTTCGTGGATCGAACGACATCTACTTCAGGGTCATGAGTGCATTCAGCAGAATGCAGATTGACCTCTTCAAGAACATGGAAATAGAGAAGATCGTCCTTGATGACCGATCGCCCGCGCCGTTTACCCGCGAATTCAACGCCGTTTTCGTTAATCTCCCGAAAACCCTTGACAAGGGTTCCATGCACCACATCAAGATCTTCTATGGAGGCATTCCTACAGTGGCTTCCAGGCCTCCCTGGGATGGAGGCTTGACTTGGGCGAAGGATTCTTCCGGCAATCCATGGGTCGTGGTCACGTGCCAGGGGACGGGAGCGAGCCTTTGGTGGCCGAACAAAGATCACCAGGCGAATAAGCCGGACAGTATGCTCATCAGCATTGCTGTTCCCAAGGGACTCACGGATATCTCGAACGGGCGCCTTCGTACGATCACGCAACTTCCCAGTGGATGGACTCGCTATGATTGGTTTGTCAGCTATCCAATCAACAACTATTGCGTCACGATCAACGTTGGTAAATACGCGCACTTCAGCGATACGTATGGGGCCAATCCCGCGTTGACGCTGGACTACTACGTTCTGCCGCAAAACCTGGAACGGGCAAAGAAAACGTTCGAGCAGGTCAAGCCGATGATGGCGGCATACGAGAAGTACTTCGGCAAGTATCCATTCTATCGGGATGGGTACAAACTCATCGAGTGCCCTCATACGGGAATGGAGCATCAGAGTGCAGTCGCCTACGGAAATCTCTGGCTCGGCGGCTATCGCGGGTTTGCTCCGTCGGCCGTTGGCTTAAAATTTGATTTCATCATCATCCACGAGAGCGCACATGAATGGTGGGGAAATGGTGTCACATCCAAAGATGTTGCCGACATGTGGATTCACGAGAGCTTCGGAGCCTATGCAGAGGCGCTCTTTGTCGAAGACCAATGGGGATATGACGAAGCCTTGAAGTACATCAACGGTAAGAAGCCGAACGTTCGAAACACTGAGCCCATCATCGGGAAGTACGGCGTCCAGAATGAGGGCTCCGGAGACATGTACGATAAGGGACAACTTGTTTTGAACACGCTTCGCAGTGTCATCGACAATGATTCTCTCTGGTTCTCGATCCTCAAAGGACTCATGGAGAAGTTCCATTACACGACGATCGCGGCCGAGGATGTCGTTGGGTTCGTGAATGAAAAGACGGGCAAGGACTACAATTATTTCTTCAACCAGTACCTCAGGTCCACGAAGGTTCCTCAGCTTGAGGTGAGTTTGACGTTCAAAGGTGATTCGGTGATGGCGACATATCGATGGAATGCCGACGCTCAGGAGTTCCGCATGCCGGTGAAGGTGACCACTGCGCCCGGCAAGTTCGAGTTCATTTATCCGACAACGAGTTGGCAGCGGATGAACGTTGCATGGATGGAACCCGCCGACTTCAGAGTGGACGAGAGTCGGTTCTACGTCAATTTGAGATTGAGTTGGCGATACATGGATCCAAGATTGCAGTCCGGCGGAAATCGAAGAGGGTCATGGTTCTAGCCCGAATCCGAAAGGACTCTTTTTCAGCAGGATCAGTATGACACAACCCGGGCTGAATATTCTCATCGATGTTGGCTAACAAAGCTAGTGACATTACAAATCGGGGTGTCAAGACCATGTCCCAAAACAATATTCCTTTCCAGGTACTCGATTGGTCCCGGATCGATAACGTCGAGCACCCGGGACAAACGGGTTTAGCGCTTTGGAAAACGCTCCAACTTCCGGGTCTGAGAATCCGGATAGTGACCTATTCTCAAGGGTATCTGGCTGATCACTGGTGTCAGAAGGGGCACATCGTTCATTGCCTTGAGGGTGAACTCACCACAGAACATGAAAATGGTGAGCGGTATGTCCTGAGGAAAGGGATGACATACGTTGTATCGGACAATCTGAGCAATCACCGTTCTGTTGCCGAAGGGGAGGTGAAACTCTTGATTGTGGACGGCGATTTCTTGGCGTCGAAGTGAAATCAAAGGAGGTGCTCAGGCCGTGTGGATCTCTGCTTGAAGTCAGTGAGACAAATCAAGCCCTCGCCGATTTCGTTCGCCAAGTGTTCCTAAAGTAGCAAGCGCTATCCAAGCCACTCTCATAATCTTTACAGGAGGACTTCGTCCATGGAAGTGCACGTAAACTACCTTGCTGTGTTCGTCGCAGCGCTCGCAAACTATCTGATCGCTACCGTCTGGTACGCCGTTGTCTTTGGCAGCCTATGGAAGAGGCTCACAGGCATCACTGAAATGAAACCGGTCCCCATGAATATGGTTTTGGTCTTTATCGGATCACTGGTAATGAGTTTTGTTCTGATGCACTCGATCGCATTCGGCAATGCATATGTGAATACAAGCGGTGTTGCCGGTGGCCTTATGGGCGGTTTCTTCAGCTGGTTGGGATTTATCGCTCCTGTAACCATGACGAATGTGATATATGAAAAGAGGCCCTGGAAGCTTTGGATCCTCGACAATGCATTCTGGCTCCTCTCCCTCCTTGTCATGGGAACGATCTTGTCGGTGTGGCAATAGCAAAACTCAAAGCGACCAGAGCTAAACAGTGCAGAGACTTCCGAAGAATACGACGCTCATCTTGATCGATCTTCAAAAGGCGATCGATGATCCCTCTTGGGGTGTACGCAATAACCCCGGGGCTGAGTCGAACGTGGAGCGGCTGCTTGCGCACTGGCGGGTGAACGGCATGCCCGTCATCCATGTCCGCCATGTTTCCAGTCTGTCAGAATCCACATATCGGGATGGACAGGACGGAGTGAAGTTCAAGGAGATTGCGCAGCCTCACCCCGGGGAAACTATTCTTACCAAACATGTTTGCACCGCATTCATCGGGACGGATCTCGAAGCGAGATTGCGGGGGTCGGGTTGCGGGGATGTGGTGATTGTGGGAGTCATCACCAACAATTCTGTCGAGTCGACTGCAAGGGCCTCGGGTGACCTGGGTTTCCGCACGATCGTGGTGTCTGATGCGACATTTACCTTTGGGCGGAGAGACTTCGATGGATGCCTTCACACTGCTGAAGAAGTTCACGCGATGTCTTTGGGAAATCTCGAGGGTGAGTACGCTCAGATTTGTACTACGGACCAGGTTCTCGGGATGGCGGGAGCTTAGACGATGCGGGATATCAAGAGATTCACGAACCGTCTCATCCTCATTGCCGCCACGGTTGACCACCTTCGAGCCGAGCTTGTTTCACCGGGCCAACTGGGCATTCTGCTCGAAACTGAGGTCCCGGAAGGCTGGCCGCCGGGTGAATATGATGAAGGGGCTCAGAAATTCTTTCTCGATCAATTGAATCTGGGCGGTGCCGAAATGGTTGGATGGTCTGTATGGTATGCAGTTCTTCGTCGAGGTTCTCAGAAGGCGGGTCCGCTGATCGCATCGGGGGGATTCCTTGGCCCGCCCGATGAAGCCGGGGAAGTTGAAATCGGATACTCTGTGCTTCCGGACTGGCGAGGCAACGGCTACGTGACCGAGATGGTAGATGAATTAGTCAGGTATGCATTCGAGGATGCTCGCGTGCGACGCATCATTGCACATACGACAAGTCAGAATCCTGGTTCATTCAAGGTTCTCGAGCATCTGGGTTTCCATGACTCGGGAGTGCGTCATGATCCTTTGACCATCGAGTACGAATTGCACCGTGAACAAGCGCACGCATGACATGCGCTCATCTACTGATTCACCTTACCAACGTCTCTTCCACGAAAAATTCTCAGTAATACCTAAGGAGAAACAATGAAATCTCTCATTCTCAGTGTCGTGGTGTCGCTTGTGGCCTTGACAGGTGTCTCAGCGCAGGATATGGCTTTCCAGGGGAAGTGGAACTTGATCAAAGAAGGGAGTTCTGATCTTGACTATTTCCGATCCATGACGGTTCAGTTCACCGTGAAGCAGGATGAAATCACTCTCGTCAAAGAGTTTGGGCCAAGAAGAAAATGCTCGGAAACGCTGGTTCTGAAAACTAATGGTGCAAAGAACACGGTGACTGTGACGGATGGGACCTTCATGTCCAATCTGTACATGGGATTGAAGATTCCACCGCATGCAAAGAAGGAAGTCACGGCTACATGGGTAAAATCAAACATCCTGGCAATGCACGAAAGCTACGCCATTGCAGGCTCTCAAGGTACGAAACAGCTCGAGGTTGACAACACGTTCGAGCTCTCTTCCGACAAGGACATTCTCACATATAAAATAATGCGGAGCAGCAGAAAGATCGGTTCGGAATTGACCTATGTCTTCAAGAAGGCGGACGCAAATAATGCATACGTGTATCAAATGAGTGACGACTGGGACATTCGTTCCGCCCTCGGCACGCAAGCTTGTTTCATCTCCCTCCAAGGCATTGTCAATGAAACAAAACCAAATTTGTATTTCGTATTCGGGCCTAAGTACCCCTTCAATTACACGGGGGAGCTCTTCACGTATCTGGAGAAGCAGCGACACTACTCCTTCACACGGCTCAGTTCGCTGGAGCAGGCACTTCAAATCTTCAAACAACAAATCAAGGGGTACATCGTTTGGGACAAGAACGTTCGTACTTCCTTGATCGTCGCCTACACACTTGCCGGACTCGAGAAGGGAATTGTGATTCCAGAAGACCTGATCCCGCTTGCCGAACGCCTGGGATTGAAACAAATCGAGGATTTTAGGGGCAGGTTCTCCGGAAAAACAGATTATGAGATCTATACATGGGCGTATCAACAGTATTGGCAGAGATGCTCAAGGGATCTCATCGTCTGGCTCGGAGGGGATCATGGTTCGCTGATGTTGCCGGCTGTAGCCGACTATGGAATGACGAAGAAGGCATTCTTCACAGACCTCTCGTCGCGGGAAACCGATACGCTGGAGTACGGCTTGACGAACAAGTTGCTCTCGGACATGAAATCCCTCAGCCAGGTCATGGGGTGGCATTCGTATAAGAAAGACCTCGAAGAAGAATGGGTCACCCTCACCTCATCTCACGCTCTTTCAGTCGAGGGATTAAATTCTTTGCCCAATACAAGTTTCTTGTATCGCGTTCCGCCGACACCTGGCTTCAGATTCAAGAACAATCACAATATTCAACCGGGGAAGAAATACACCCCCGAGAAGAAAGTCTATCTCGCATTGGTACAAACCGATGGGCTTGGCATTGGAGCATGGGTGAAGCCGGGAAGAGGTTCGATCCCCTACGCATGGGAAGTGTCGATGAAATTCAAGTACATGTCTCCGGCGATGATGGAATACTTCTATTCGCAGGCAACGCCGAACGATTACTTCATTGGCGCCCTTTCGGGTTCTTCCTATATGTATCCCAAGGCATTCCCAAAGAAATGGCTTCCAAAAGAAATTGAGAATGCCAAGAGCCTGATGGATTCACTCGATCTCAAGGTGTTTGAAATCATGGATTATTCTGCCGACAAGACAGAAGCAGGAAACAACGAGCTGACAAAAGAGATTGTTGATGCCTATTACACGGGGATGCCGAGCGTGATCGGCTTCCTGAATGGATATTTTGCCTCACATACGTTTGCTGTGAAGGACAAACGGCCTTTCATCTCGTACGATTACTACCTATCAGGAGAAAAGCCGGAAGCCGAAGCTGCCGCTGACCTCGAAGAGCTTGCCGCTCTAAACAATGATCGACCCTATTTTCTGCTCGTCCATGTGAGAGAATACAGTGACGTCGCGAGAGTGAAATCGATCTGCGATAGGCTGGGCTCCCAGTTCGAGGTAGTACCTCTGGACGTGTTCCTCAAACTCGCTGGAGAGAACCCGACCTTCAAGGAAAGATATATGGGTACAGACATCAAGTGAGTATGTAAATCTGCGTACGTCGCAAGGAAGCATTCCTTCAACTGGGTGGATTCGGTATGGAACCCTGGAAAATTGAAAGCAGTCCGGGCAAACAAGCATTTCTTGCATGGACCATCCTGATGGTTGGTTTGATCCTGGCCGTCGGCTTCCGCAATTTTGACATTTCGGGTCTGACGAACAGCCTTGCGGGATTTCTGCTTGGTTTGCTTCTCCTTCTTATCGGCATCTGGACGCTCGTGATGGGGGGGAAGAGGACGATCAGCGTGGATCCTCAGACGCGCAGCATTCTTATCGAGGACGTGAACCGTTTCGGACCGAAGAAACGCTCGATCTCGTTCGATGAAGTCGGCGGAATGCACATTGGAAGGCTGGGAAACAGGGAAGGGGGAAGCATATCCTATGATGTTGTCCTCAAACTCAAGGCAGGGAAAAGTTTCTCCCTGTTTCGGGCGGCCTACTTTGAGGGGACCTGGGATAGATCCGTCATGGAAAATCGGATGCGTCGTCTCGAGGGATACCTTCGGCAGCAGGAGAAATGAGGCTTATTCAAGCTCCACTCGAGCGTTTGCCAGTGACTCTCGCAGAACGATTGTTCTTCAATTCGTCTGTCCCGCCCACGGTCTTGCCCCGATCGCTCGTTGAAGTTCGAATTTGCTGATCACGCATCGGTACATGGCTTGAAGGTGTCCAAGTCTGGCGGTCGACTCGGCGGCCTGCGCGTCCAGTAAATCAAGGTTTGTTACTGTGCCGGTCTCGTACCGTGACTGCGCGATCGCAACGGCTTCTTTTGCCTGCTGCACCTGCAATTCAGAAATGGAAATTTTTGACACTGCTGTTTGAACATCTGCCATAGCCTGCTCCACATCAGAGCTCACCTGCTGTTCGATATCCCGCCGCCGTGCCTGCTCAGCGAGCATCGCTGCTTCTGCCTCTTCCTTCTGGTGGTCAGTGCGCCAACCGTCGAAGAGGGGCAATTCCGCCTTCACTCCGGCGACCCAGTTTCCCCGAAGAACATCGAGGTTGGGGATGAATCCGTTCTTAAGTCCGTAGGCGAGGTTCACCTTTAGCGAGGGTTTGTTGCCGAGGGCGGCAAGTTCGCGTTGAAATTCAGCGGACTGCTCGGCGTCCTTGGCGAGTTTGATTTCCATCCTCTGCTGTGCAGCCGTCTGGAAGAGCGATTCATTTGGTGAGGAAACCGTGCTCTGTTCGAAATCGCCTCGTATCGGGACTTGTGCTCCCGGCGCCAATCCAAGCAATTGACCGAGCACGACCCGCTGCTTCTGACAGGCATTTTCCAGATCGATCTTTTGACTTTGCGCTGCTGCGACTCTCACCTGCGTCGTCAGTACATCGAAGCTTGTGGCCGTTCCTGCATTGACCCGCTTCTGCGTTGTCAGCATGTGTTGATGGAGGGCTTCAATCTGTTCTGTCTGGACCTGGATGCTTCTCTCAAGGAAGAGAATTGAATAGAATACGCGGATTGCCTGATACGCGAGATTGGTTTTCGTCAGCTCAACAGCGTCGTGGCCCGACTGAACGCGTGACTTCGTCACGTTGACGGTTGCGTCGATCCTTCCGAAATCGTACACCGTATAGCGCCCCGCGATATGAGCATCATAGTTGTTGGCCGGGTAGAGCCTGAATTCCCCGAGTCCGGGAAACGCCAGTTTGGCAATCGGTCCGAGGAAGGCATAGCTCGCCTCCGTGGTAACATCGGGATAGGACGGACTGGCGCTTTGGAGCACGCGTGCTTCGGCCGCCCGAACGTTTTCATTTCCCTGAATAATGGCGGGATGGCGTTCCAGAACACGTCGGACGACCTGATTGACCGTGAGTGTGTCTTGTCCGAGAACTGTGCTTAAGGTCAGGAATGACAGGAAACAAACCAGCAGGCTTTTCATGGTAAATTCAATTCCTTGGCATTGGAAAATGGATGCATCGAAAATGTCCGTTCTACTCGATGGGTGGAGCCGGTTTCTGTTCTTGGTTCCGCTTCTTCTTGTGAGTTCGAAGAATAAAAAGCGGGATTAATGTTAACGCCGTGATTCCCCCCGCAATGAGGAAATCGTCATTAATAGCGCGTACGAAGGCCTGCTGAACAACGTTTGAGGAAACGAGCGCGTTGGCTCTCATTGCCGCCACAGCTGGTGTCCCACCGACAACATTCTGGCTAAAATGTGCGAGATTTGCCGTCACCTGTTGAAATGCCGGAGAATGTGAATCAACCATTTGTCCGTACATCGCGCTATGATAGATCATGCGTCTGGTCAGAAGCGCCCCCATTAACGCGACGCCAAAACTGCCGCCAAGCTGACGCAAGACATTGAACAGTCCCGATGCCTGAGCAATCTTCTGTCGCGGGATATCCGACAGTGCAAGCGTTGTCAGCGGCGTGAACACCAGTCCCATCGCAAATCCGCGGATATAGAGCGGCAACATGATTTGGGCGTGCTCGGTGCTGAGGGAGAGCGCTGCATTCAGGTACATGCTTAACGCAAGAAGGAAGAGGCCAATGGCAGCAGGTATCTTGGGGTTCACTTTGTCCGACAGATAGCCCGCGACTGGTGCGGTAAGGGCCTGCAAGATCCCAACAGGAAGAAATACCGCTCCCGCTTGAAGGGCAGTGTAGCCGAGTGAGTTCTGCAGATAGAGTGGAAGCAGAAAAGTGCTGCCGAACATCCCAAGACCGAAAATAAAGAGAATGGCATTCGTGACGCCAAAATTGAAATTCTTGAGGAGCTTCAAATCGATCAATGGATGCTCAACCGTCATCTCGGTGAACAGGAACACGGCAAGTGCGGTACCGGACACGATGAAGCACGTGACGATGAAACGGGAAGTCCAGCCGCCGGTATTCCAGGAGGCGTTGCCGTCTGAGAGAGCGAGAAGCATAGCGCCAAGAAAGACCGAACCAGAGATGAATCCGACAAGATCAAACGATCTGGCTTGTTCAGTCTTGTATTCACGCTGAATGACCAACGTCGCGAAGAGGCCGACGATACCAACCGGTACGTTGACGTCGAATATGGCGCCCCAGCTGATGTTGTCCACCAGGTAACCGCCGATGAGCGGTCCGAGTGAAACCGAAGCAGCAGCTGCTATGGACCAGAAACCGAGCGCGATGCCGCGTTGCTTTGGCGGGAATTCGCGCGCAACGATCGCCATGCCAACGGGCATGAGAAAACCGGCACCGGTAGCCTGAACGACCCGGAACATGATGAGAGCATCTTCATTCCACGCCAATCCGCACAGAAACGAACCGAGCGTGAAAAGAAAGAGGGCTCCGAAATATGTGCGTTTGTAACCGAGATGATCCGCCACCCAGCCGGACGTCGGCAGCATCACGGCAAAGACCAAAAGATATGCGGTCAATACCCATTCGGCCTTCTCTACGTCCACTCCAAATGTGGCCATGATCTTCGGAAGGGCAACGTTCACGATCGTGGCGTCGAGAACCGCCATGAACGTGCCAATCATGACGTTGAGCAGTACCCACCAACGATAGGAACTGTGCTCATGATGCAGGGACGGAAGACGCTGGATGAACGAACTCTTGATCTTATGTGTGGAGAACAGTGCCATCGCTACCTTGCCTTCAATTTCACTTTCACCTCAACGGACATGCCGGGGAGCAACTGCAACATCACCTTGTCCACCAGGCCGGGAGTCGGGGAGATCGATATCTTCACCGGGACTCGTTGTGTGATCTTCGTGAAGTTCCCCGAAGCGTTGTTCGGCGGGATCAAGGAAAATTGAGAGGCCGTGTTCGATCCAATCTGGAAAATCTTTCCTGAGAATCTCGTGTCCGGAAATGCGTCGACGCTGAGCTCAACATTGTCACCGACCCGAAGCGCGCCGATACTCGTCTCCTCCATGTTCGCAGTCACCCAGAGATTTTTTAGATCGTACACAGTGAAAATCGGTTGCCCGGGTGATACGACATCGCCTGCGAGAACCCACCGTTTGGACACACTACCGCTCATCGGTGACATAATGATCGTGTTCTTGAGCTGGGTTTCGATGACTGCCCATTGGGCTTTTGCAGAGTTCGCCTGAGCGTTCGCGATACCGATGCGTGCTTTTGCAGATTCAAACTCGCTTTGAGCGTGGTCGAATTGTTCCTTCGTGATGACATTGTCTTTGATCTGAGCCATCGCCCGTCTATAATCTGTTTGGGCCTTTTCAAGGCTAACGTTGGCAAGCAGAATATTTTCCTGTGCGAGTGCCATCGCGGTGCGAGCCTGTGCCTGTTGTGCCCGCAAATCGCTGTCGTCGAGCCTGACGAGGATCTGGCCCGCCTCGATAGTGTCGCCTTCGTTCACCGTCAGACTGTCGATTCGTCCGAGGATCTTCGAGCTGATGGCTGCCCGATTGGCGTCAACGTAAGCATCGTCGGTGCTCACATACTCGCGGGATCCGATAAACCAATAGTAAGCCAAAATGGAAATTCCGACAATGACGATGAAAAGCGGAATGACGATCTTGAAGTTCCTATACAGAGGAATAGATTCAATGGCTTCGTCGTCATTTCCGCCGTCGGGGTCGGAAGCGGGTGGTCGATGCTGGGATTTGGCCTGTTGACTTTGCGGCCGCTGGTCATCCTGACGTGGAGATTGTTCCATGTTTGTTGAATCCTTTCTATGATACTTTTCTTTTCACAATGCCGTGCAAGAGAATCTCGACAAGCAAATCAACTTGCTTCTCGAAATGGTCAATTTGAATGCGAGTCTCTCTTTGATTTTGAGTAGCTTGGAGAAATCGAAGTCGAAGTCCTTGAAGAACATACAAAATGAGTTCAGCAGTTTTCTCCGGAGAAGCCACATCGAACTCGCCGCTCTGCTCTCCTTCGCTGACAATGGAAGTGATGTTGTTCATCTCTTGGCGCGAAAAAGCAACAAAGAGATCTCTGACACCCGGCTTGGACTCCTGCCAAATAGTGGAATTGAGTGCGGTGAGGCTGATTAATTGCTTTCCGAGGGAGATGCGTTCCCGGACATAGGCCTTGAGCTTCTTTCCAGCGGGTCCGGACTGCTGGAGGATCTTCTTTGTCTGCTGGAGAAACTTGTCCTGCTCGCGAGCAACGACAGCCCGAAAAATGTGTTCTTTTGTTGGATAATAGTAGTACAGCGAGGCCTTCGCCAGTCCTATGTCTTGGGCGATTTCGTCCATTGTAACTTTGGAGAATCCAAAACGCGCAATCCTGTTCTGTGCTGCATCAAGAATGAGCGTCTCTTTTTCGTGAGCGAGGTTCGGGATGGCCATCTGTCGTTCAACCTTTCGACTAATAACGTTGAATCGTCGAAAAGTACTCGAGGAATTCGACAATTCAGAGGAAATAATGATTGAACAGACGAGCGCCGTTCAATGCATGCTGTTTTCGCTCATTTTCGTCACATTCAGGATAGAGGGCGGGTTTATGTTTCTTTTCAGCGAATCATCCCTTAGATTATCATCGGAAAAATTACAATGAATACTGCTCTATCATTGATGTTTGGCTTCTCAATCGTCGCAGGTCCCTTCGAACCATCGGAAAGCGACGACGGAGATAGTTGTCGCTGCATCCCGATGACACCACCCTGCACCACTTCCATCTAGACCACACCGCACCGCACCAGCTATGAAGCAGCAATACATCTCTGTACCTGAACCATCAGATTCTTCGAGCGCAAAGAAGATTAAGGTCGTCATCATTACGACGGTCATGCTTTCGTTTATCTCCTTCTGGAGAGCCTCTGCGATCGTTCTTTCTGATTTGGCTTCGAGTGCGTATTATGCGGTAGGGATTGCAGAGAAGGCCGTAGGTCCATCAGCGCCGTGGTTTATTCTTTTTGTCATGCTTTTTGCGTACGGAATCCGCGCGGTGTATATCGAATCCTCCAGCATGTTTGTTCGCGGTGGAGTCTACAAAGTTGTCCGCGAGGCGCTCGGGGAAAAGATGGCCACGTTCTCCGTTTCGGCACTCATTTTCGACTATTTGATTACCGCTCCTATCAGCGCCGTTTCAGCCGGCCAATATCTCTCCGGACTTATCAATTCGCTCCTTCACACTATCGGTTCCCATATCGTTCTCAATGAGAATGTGGTCTCTGTGGCGACTGCTCTTTTGATTCAGGCATACTTCTGGCGCAAGAATATTATCGGCATCGAGGAGTCGAGCGAAAAGGCATTGCGAATCTTTCAGGTTACGTCAGTGCTGGCTGTCATCCTCTTCGTGTGGTCGATTGTGACCATCTCGATTCGAGGCGTGCACCTTCCGCCGTTCTCGATCAAGCTCTCAGACGATTCTCTAGGCTGGCTGAAGCACGTCGACTGGTTGAGGACGATTGGGGCCGTGGGAGTCCTGGTCGGTATGGGACACGCGATTCTTGCTGTGAGCGGGGAGGAAACACTCGCGCAGGTTTACCGCGAAATCGAGGCACCCAAGCTCAAGAATCTGAAACGAACCGGAATGGTGATCTTCCTGTTCGCGTTTGTGTTCACCGGCCTGAACGCTTTGTTCGCGTCGATGATCGTTCCGCAGGCAGAACTCGTCGGCGTCTACAACGAGAATGCGCTCAGCGGACTGGCGATGCATTTTGTCGGACCACAATCAGTTCTACTGATTCTCCAGGGCTTCGTCGTCCTGACAGGGTTTCTGATCTTGTCGGGGGCGGTCAACACTTCTCTGATCGGGGCCAACAGCGTTCTCAATCGGGTTGCAGAAGACGGAGTGTTGCATGTATGGTTTCGAAAGCCGCACGAAAGGTTCGGCACGTCATACAGAATCATCAACACGCTGGCGCTTCTTCAGACGCTCATCATTCTGGCAAGTCGTGGAGATGTTTTTCTCCTCGGTGAAGCCTATGCATTCGGTGTTGTCTGGAGCTTCGTGATGATGGCCTTTTCGATGATTGTGTTGAGATACAAAGATCGGTCGGTGAGGGAATGGAGGGTTCCGCCGAACATAACCATTGCGGGTGTTGAGATTCCTATCGGTCTTGGATTCGTGTTCATCGTCCTGTTTGCTCTTGGCGTAGTCAACCTCTTGACAAAACCGATCGCCACGCAGGGGGGAATTGCCTTCACTGCCGTTCTCTATGTCGTGTTTGCTATCTCAAAACACATGAACGAGAAAAGGGTAGCCCACAAGGCTCATGATCTTGAACGATTCAATGTTCTTGCGCAGGACAAACTGACTGCGGAATCGATCGGGTGTGAATTTAGCCGGCGAAAACTCGTCGCTGTCCGTTCGCTCAATCGTCTCCAACATCTCAAGAAATGTCTCGATGAGACTGATCCGGACTCGACCGATGTCATCGTGATGAAAGCGAAGGTGTTGACCGGCATCGGGAATACACAAATTGACAATACGATTGATTCGGAATCGGAGGAGTTGTTTTCGCAGGTGATCAAGCTAGCGGAAAAGGAAGGAAAGACCGTCATCCCGATTGTCGTGCCGACGAATAATGTCGCGTACGCCATTGCCCACACAGCCGCCCAGCTTGGGGCAGAAGAAGTAGTGATTGGGACGTCGGATAAGTACCCCATCGAGTTTCAGCTTCAACAGTTCGCCCTTCATTGGGGGATGGTGGAAGCTGATGAAAGACACAAACTCCTCGTCCGCTCGATTGGACCGAAGGGTGAGTTGAGAGTGGAATTGTAGAAGATGCGCAATCCTTGAAGCGAGATTCACTTCAGGGATTGTTGGAATCTGCCTGCACGCAGTGGGAAGGGAAGGCCTACTTCCTATAGACTCTCAAACACATATTCTCCCGATCCAACCTCGAAGACCACACAACCATCCTCAGTCTTGAGATACTTGACGCCCTCCGCTGATTTCGCCGGTTTGCCACCTTCACGGACATTGTCCGGATTCGACGCAGGGACGTAGACTACGCTGGTTGTATTTGCAGGGACATTGATTTTCAGGGTGAATTTCCCGTCCTGACGTACCCAATCTGCCCTGATCGCACCATGAATGGAGAGGTATCCCGTCTTCGCGTATTTCAGTCGTTCATTCGGGCGCGGGTGTATGGCGAAGCGCTTGTAGCCTGCGACATTCGGGTCAAGATCGATTCCTGCGACGTATCGGTAGAGCCATTCGCCGACTGAGCCCATCGAATAGTGATTGAACGAGTTCATCCCGGCATCCTGAAAACCCTTGTCCGCTGTCCAACCATCCCATCGTTCCCAGATCGTTGTTGCACCTGCCGTAATGGGATATCCCCACGAAGGGAACGTTGTGTTGAAGAGCAGCAGATATGCAAGATCAAGATTTCCACTCTCCGTGAGTACTGGATTCAGATACTTCACGCCGATGAACCCCGTCGACAAATGATTCCCCTTGTCTTGAATGTCCTTCACGAGAAGTTCCGCTGCCCGGTTGCGAAGGTTTTGAGGCATCAGATCGAACGCCAATGCAAGAACATAGTCAGTTTGCGTCTTACCCTGGATTTGCCCGTCGGGAGCAATGTAAGCTTTCTGGAACGCCGCCCTGACCGATTCGAAGAGTGATCGATAGTACTGTTCATCTGAGGTCTTTCCAACGGCTTTCGCCATATCCGACATCAGCCATGCATCGTATGCCCAGAAGGCAGTCGCGAGCAGATCTTTCGGCGTTTCCGCGTTGATGGAGAGCCAGTCTCCATAATTGTTATTGAGGCGGTTCTTCCGGAGGTGATCTGGATTTCCTTCTTCCATGTACTTCATCCAACGGGTCATGGCCTCATAGTGTTGTTCGATGATGGTTCTGTCACCATAGCACCGATAGATGTACCATGGAACGATGACTCCAGCGTCCCCCCAGCCAGGCGCACCGTCGGTGCCCAGTCCGTCGATGTAAGGATTGGTATCCTTGAATGCTCCTTGCGGCGACTGCGAGTCTTCGACATCGAACATCCATTTTGTCATGAACGATGCCACGTCCATGTTGAACGATGCCGTTCGCACGAAGATCTGAGCATCACCCATCCAGCCCAGTCGCTCGTCACGCTGCGGGCAATCTGTCGGGATGCTGATGAAATTGCCGCGCTGGCTCCAGAGAATGTTGCTGTATAGCTGATTCACCATCGAATCAGAACAGGAAAAGGTGCCCGTGATCGGAAGATCCGTGTTGATCGCACATCCGAGAATCGCATCGCGTCGCGGCTTTTCTGAAAGGCCTGTCACCTCTACGTATCGGAAGCCATGGAATGTGAAGTGCGGTTGAAACACTTCTTCCCGGCCCCCCTTGAGGACGTACAAGTCTGTCGCTTTTGCCCTCCGTAGGTTCGCTGTGTAGATCGTGCCGTCGGGATTCAGCACCTCGGCGTGCCGCACGGTCACTTTCATTCCGGCCTGTCCGCGGACTTTGAGTCGACAGAATCCGGCGAAATTCTGGCCAAGATCGAACACAAACGTGCCTTTCACTGGTTCGGTCACACTCTTGGGTTTCAACAACTGTGTGATGCGAACGGGTTCTGTGCGAAGCGGAACGAGGTGGACGTCGGATGAGGGAAAGATATCCACCGATTGCCAGTGCGCATCATCGAAACCCGGCTTGTCCCATCCCCTCATTTCTCTACGGGCATCATAACTTTCTCCCATGAGCATGTCCGAATAGAGAATCGGTCCGTACGATCCTTTCCATGTTGCATCCGTGCCAACGATCTCTTCTGTTCCGTCGGTGTATTCGAGGTGGAGTTGGAGCAGAGCACTCGTTTGGTCACCATAGTTGTTCGGTTTCAATCCAAAACCGACGTATCCTTTGTACCAGCCGTCACCAATCGTAAGACCCAGGCAGTTGGTCCCCTTCTTAATCTGACTTGTCACGTCGTACGTCAAGTACTGGATCCGTTTCTTATAGTCTGACCATTCCGGCGAAAGGAATTCTTTCCCGACTCGATTGCCGTTGATACTCGCGATAAACATCCCGCGTGCCGTGACATACGCGAGGGCGCGGCGAACGGTTTTGGACGAGACAAATTCCTTTCTGACATAGGGGGCCGGACGAAGATCGGCTGACGGATCGGCTTTCAATCCTATCCATTTCGCCTTCCAGTCGCTTGCTGTGAGCAGTCCCATCCTCCACGCAGCAGGTTTGGAAAAACCCGATTGATGACCATGATTGTCCCAGACTCTGAGCTTCCAGAAACAGGTAGCCCGGGAACCAAGGGGGGCGCCTGCATAGCGGACCTGATTTGACTGGTCACTCGACACTTTTCCGCTCTCCCACAAATCTCCGTGATTTTGATCCAGGAGTTTCTGTGAGCTTGCTGCAAGAATCTCGTACGCGGTCTGAAGCACGCCACGTTCTTGTGACTCGACAACCCAACTCAACCGGGGATTGGCGACATCCACGTTGAGCGGATTTGTGAGGTATTCGCACCGAAGTGTCGCAGGCTTGATTTGCGATGATGATGTGCTTTGTGAACCGATGGATGCCATAAGGATCACCAGGATGAAGGTTGTTGCTTTCATGTGAAAGCCTCGTTTTATATGTGACTCCGACTCTTTGTCGAGTACAGGAAGAAAGTCGGAATTCTCAGAAGGAAGGGATGAGATTTGAAGTCCAAACCCATTATACTTAAAGAAGAAGTCAATGACAATGTCTGTGGCCTCAGGTAGAGGATGGACGGCGGTGGTGTGAAAAACGCAAGCGCCCGACGACATGATCGGGCGCTTGAACTGCAGGATTCTTTTGTCAGCATTACTTCTTCAATTGGCCGGCACGTTCTGCATCGTGTACCTCGGGCCATGAACGTTGCTTGCCTGTCCGGGGATCGTTCGGCATCACACGTCGGTCACGGGCGACAAACGTCGGATCTTCGCAAGCCTGGTAGACCAGGCACGCTGTCAGTACGACATCGGTCTGAAGGTCATCGAAGACCAATTTGTCGTAGGTGTCCCTGTTGGTATGCCATGTATAGGAAAAGTAGTCCCACATGTTCGAACCGAGTCCAAATGAGGGCACCCCTGCCGCGACGAAGGAAGCGTGATCTGTCCCGCCGCCGCCCGGCATCCCTGGGATACTCATCGTAATTCCGCGTGTAATGTTGTCGGGTGTTCTCGCTAGCCATCGGGCCAGGTGCTCACTTGCGACAAGGAATCCCGAAGCACCGATGTTGGTGATCCGTCCGGTGCCGTTGTCCTGATTGAAGACGGCCTGGATCTTCTCAATGATCTCCGGATGATCTTTCACGAAGGCCTTGGAGCCGTTCAGTCCCTGTTCTTCACTGTTCCAATGGCCGACCACGATCGTGCGCTTTGGATTTGGATAGAACTTCTTGAGGATGCGCAAGGTCTCCATCATGATCAATGTTCCGCTTCCATTGTCCGTTGCTCCGGAACCGGCTTCCCACGAATCGAGGTGTGCCGACAGAACGACATACTCGTCGGGCTTTTCTGTGCCTTTGATCATTCCAATCGTGTTGAATGCAGGTGCCGCTCCAAGGAACTTGCTTTCGATCTCCACTTTGATGATCGGATTGTCTCCATATTCCACAAGTCGATAGAGAAGATTGTAGTCTTCCAGGCTGAGGGCTACCACTGGGACCTTTTCACTTGTCGTGCCGAACACTCGGTACACTCCCCAGCCGGTGGACCACAGCGAGGATACAACTCCAACCGCTCCGGCGTTCTCGAAAATTGTTGTGAGTGTATCGGAGCGGAATCCGGTCTTCTTGATGCGTTTCTGCCACTCGTCATTGATTCTCGTCCGAAGCGCCTTGAGGCTGTCAAACGATTCTTTCGTACCGAACTCTTCCCACACTTTGTCAGGCCTGCCCGTCGGGGATGGAGCCGAAACGAGAACGAACTTACCTTTCACCGCGGGGAGCCATTTCTGAAACGCCGCGGAGTCCGGGACGTCGGCAAGAACGACCAGTCCGGCTGTTACTCCGCCCTTTTTCGTCGCAGGACTCCATGAGAGCATGGTGCCTTCGAGAGTCCTCACGCGGGGTTGGAGCATGTCGATATGAGCAGTTCCTCGCTCCCAGCCTCTCCATTCACCGTACTTTTCGCTCTTCGCTTCGATCCCCCAGGTTTTATATTTCGCGATTGCCCAATCACTAGCCTTGAGAACGCTGGGAGATCCGACGAGCCGTGGTCCGATGACGTCGAGGAGCTCGTGGGCAAGTCTCGGGAGTTGTGACGACTCCATCGCTTCTTTGTAGATGCCCTTCACAATGGGATCGTCGGTCGGGAATGTCGGACCCAGGTTCTGGGGTCCGAATGGCTGGCTGAGAGCGGGAATGCTCAGAAGCGCAACCAACGAACAAAGGAGCAAGGTTCGTAAAGAGTTGTGCATGATACCTCCGTTCTGGTGAATGATGAGAGAGCACAATGATGCTGGCTTTTCGGCTCGGAGAATAACGTGTCAAAGTATCGGAAAAAAAAGGATGCATCAAGTGAAAAATCGAGATCACGAAAAGAGCTCATTCCCTTGGGTTGCCTCAAATAGAGCTTGAAAGCTCACGTTGTTGTCCGTACCTTAACCACCCCAGGTGCTTCAGGCACTGTTGGTTCGTGCTCACGGAATGAGAACGAAGCAATCGATTTCTTCATCATGGCAGGAGATGGTTCGTATGCGGAAGGTTGAAACGGTACTGGTTATTGCAGTGTGGATTCTTATAGGATATGCTCGTGAGCAGGCGTTTGGCCAGGTCGCAACGTTCGCACCTCAGGACCCAAAGATTGGAGAAACCATTACTGCCGTCTACAATCCCGCCGCTCAGGGAGCCATCATCCTCAAACCATCAATGCTCTCGCTTCATGCCCTTGTTTTGCCCGCAGCGGGCGTGACCCCCGTGTTGCTGGAAATACCGATGGAAAAATCGGGAAATGTGTGGAAGGGGAACTTCAAACTTGATCAGAAGGACGCGCGGTTACTTCTGTATCAGTTCGTTTCAGGAGACCTCAAAGACGACAATGTCGAGCAAGGGTGGAGTGGAATGGTCCTCGGACCGGATGGAAAAGAGCTTGAAGGAACTCGCTACTGGAGGGGGATTGTCCTTGCCTTCGGCGGTTATCAGGGGTTTAAATATCGGCTGGATGCTGCTGAAGCGAAAGCCGACATAACGAAAGAGCGCCGGGCATATCCTGATTACTATTTCGCTGTCAACCTAGCCTGGTATCTGGAGATGAACCCGGCGCCGACGGATGCCGCTGTGGCACTCGTGAAGAAAGAGCTGAGCGGCGAACTAGAACACTTCCGCAAGAACGAAGAAGCGCTGCCAATGCTCCTGGTCTGGCTTGAACAAACCGGGCAGAAGGCGAAAGCTGACTCGCTGAGAACGGTCTTCATCTCCGAAAATCCGAAAGGAAGAGTCGCATCGGTCACGCGGATGAGAGAGATCTCGAACGAGAAAGACCCTCTCCGTAGAACCAGCCTTCTTGAGCAATACATGGTGGACTTTCCTATGAAAGGGGATGAGCTCCTTTCAAATCAACGTCAACTCTTGATGGGATTCGTCCAAACCTCGCAGCACGAAAAAGGATACGCACTCCTCAGGTCGTCACCGAATCTCGATCCCGGATTGTACCGAACCCTCACCTCGATCATGGTTGATAGAGGGGTGAAAATGGAGCAGGCTGTAAACTGGTTGGCAGAGGGAATCGAAATCGTGCGCAAACAGGATGACAGTGCGAAACCCCCGTATATCACAAACGCGGAATGGAAGAAAAGTCAGTCGAATACACTTGCCGGTCTTCTCACGGTTCGCGGCATTGGCCTCTCGAAGCTCGGAAGGAACAATGAGGCTGAGCCCGTTCTGGCGGAAGCATACAGCATCAAAAACGGTGAGGATCTCATCCTCAATGAAAACCTTATCAATGTCTACGTTGTCAATGTAAAGTACAAGGAAGCTGAGAAGCTGGGGCTTGATTGCATTCGGAAGGCGAAGTCAAACTTGAAGATTGTGGAGAAATTCAAATTCGCCTTCACGAAAGTGCACGGGTCGCTGAATGGTTATGACAAGACGGTGAAGGCCGCCAAGGTCGAGGAAGAGAATGCGCTTCTGAAAACCGGACTCAACAAAACTGCCCCCGATTTCTCCCTCAAAGACATGAATGGAGCAACCGTCAAATTGAGTGATCTCCGTGGAAAGATTGTCGTTCTTGACTTCTGGGCGACCTGGTGCGCTCCCTGCAAAGCTTCCCTTCCTCACCTGCAGAAGGTGTTCGAGCGGTACGAGTTGTATAAGACCGTGACTTTCATAGCGGTAAATACCTCGGAAAGAATCACCGGGCCAACCCGTGACGCTGCCGTAAAGAAGTTCATGTCAGACTTGAAGCTCACGCTCCCGGTTGTCTATGATGATGGGTTCGCGACTGCTCAGCGCTTCGGGGTAGAGGGGATCCCTACCAAATTTGTCATCGATCGGTACGGCAAGATTCAATTCATGAGTGCCGGTTTCAGGGATGGCAATGAGATGGTAGACGAGTTGATCACTCAGATAGAAGCACTCCTGAAACCCTAACGATATCGAGCCATCCGGAGAGCGACCCATCGGTTAACGACCAGATGGCTCAATCACTCGATGACCCGATGATTTGCTAACTTCAGAGGTCCTATGCAGCTCACTCTTCTCGACTGGATCATCATCTTCGCATACTTCGCTTTCAATCTGGCGATCGGATTTTACTATCGGAAGAAAGCAACCGGCAGTGTGAGCGATTACTTCATTTCAGGAAGAAACGTTTCCTGGTGGCTTGCCGGCACTTCCATGGTTGCTACAACATTTGCTGCAGACACTCCGTTGGCCGTTACCGGGCTGGTCGCACGTAACGGCATCGCCGGCAACTGGATTTGGTGGAGTATGGTCTTCAGCGGGATGTTGACCGTATTTTTCTACGCGAAGCTTTGGCGAAGGTCCGGCGTTCTTACCGATGTGGAGTTCGCTGAGATCCGCTACTCCGGAAAGCCGGCGGCGTTCCTTCGGGGATTCCGCGCACTCTATCTTGGATTTCCGATCAATCTTATCATCATGGGTTGGGTAAATCTTGCGATGATCAAGATTCTTACCCTTACCCTTGGAATCGACAAACTGCCCGCCACGGGCGTTCTCATCGGGATTATGATCCTCACCGCTTCGATCTCGACGCTCTCGGGGTTGTGGGGTGTACTCGTGATGGATTTGTTCCAGTTCGTTCTCAAGATGGGAATGGTGATTGCCCTTGCAGTCTTTGCGGTCGAGGCTGTCGGAGGGATGAGCGGACTCAAAGCAGGGTTGATGCACATCGACCAAGTCAGAAATGCCGGCACAGGTTCAACCGGCTCGGTGATGTCTTTCACTCCAGATCTGAATTCGGTCTGGATGCCGATGATCACGTTTTTTGTATATATCGCTGTGAACTGGTGGGCGACATGGTATCCGGGGGCGGAACCCGGAGGCGGGGGATATGTTGCACAGCGGATCTTCTCCGCGAAAAATGAAAAGCATTCGATTCTAGCCACGCTCTGGTTCAACATCGCTCACTACGCTCTTCGTCCCTGGCCGTGGATCCTGGTCGCTCTCGTCGCGATGGTGAGGTTCCAAAATGATCCCGCGTTTGCACATGATCCCGAGTCAGGCTATATCCGAATCATGATGCTGGATCTTCCCGTCTCCTTGCGTGGGCTGATGGTCGCTGCCTTTGCAGCAGCGTACATGTCGACCATCGGTACGCAGTTGAATTGGGGCGCTTCGCTTCTCGTTAATGATGTCTACCGAAGGTTTCTGAAGAAAAGTGAGACAGAAAAACACTACGTGAGTGCTTCCCAAGTTGCGACGATTGTCTTGATGATATGCTCCGCTGTCGTTTCGTTCTACATGGAATCGATTGCGCAGGCGTGGAAGTTTCTTATGGCGCTTGGGGCCGGGACGGGAATGGTCTACATCCTTCGCTGGTTCTGGTGGCGGATCAATGCCTGGAGTGAGGTATCAGCAATGTTGTCTGCATTCGTGATTTCTCTCACGCTGGAATTCGGCTTTGGTATGAGCAGCGACAATGCGTTCGACTTTGCTCACCTGGTGCTTATCACAACCGCAGTGACGTCGGCCGTTTGGCTCATCGTAACATTCCTCACGAAACCAGAGCCCGACGAAATCCTCATGCCGTTTTACCGCAAGGTAAGACCTTCCGCGAGGATGTGGGGGCCTATCGCCGCAAAAGTGAAGGATGTCGTTCCACAAAAGGATGATCTTCTCAACCTCTCCAACTGGGCTTTCGGTTGCTTGATGATTTACATGACGCTTTTTGGATTCGGGAAGATCATTTTCGGTGAGACTCTTCTGGGGTTGGGCTTTCTTGCGATCGCGGTGATCTGCTTCGCAGCTATTTATCGCAGTCTATCGAAGATGGGATGGGAATCCCTGGCGGGGTAGTGTTTGATGATGACCGTCACCTGGTTCTGCTCTCTCCGGGGTGACGGTCATCTCCACTGAAATGTAGTATCGCACAACTGCTGGCTGGCCGGGCGGGCTTTCGTTTCCCGCTTTGTTTCTTGCTGCAACACCCTCCTCTGAAGGGCTCTTCAGTTTCTCATCATCGAGCCCCTCTCTCTTGACTCTTTTGCTCGAACAACGATCTGCACGAGATTTAGTCCGACAACGAAACAACTCCTTTGGGTCAGCCTTTTGCATCCGATGGGGGGATGTTCCAAAATCGTTCAATCTCCTCCAGGGAGTGTCCCTTGGTCTCCGGAAAGAATTTCCAGACGGTCAGCACAAGAATGATGCAGAACACCGCATACACGTAGAAGGGAAACCCATGATTGAACTGCGCCACCAATGCGGGGTTTTCATCCATCATGGGGAATGTCTGAGAGACAACGAAGTTTGCGCTCCAGAGGAAGAACGTCGCAACCGACAACGCTCTGCCGCGGATACGGGTTGGATAAATCTCCGAAAGTATAACCCATGTGACGGGTCCAACGGACAACGCAAAACAAGCGATGTATGCCAGGATGCACAGGAGAACCCAAATGGAAACCACGTGGAACTGCGCCGCGAGTCCCATTGCAACCAGGGAAACGAACATGCCGGCAGATCCGATGATCATGAGAGGCTTTCGTCCAAGGCGGTCCACTGTCCAGATTGCAATGATCGTGAACGAGAGATTGACGGCCCCCACCACGATTGTCTCCAGAAGGGCCGTATTCGCACCAGAACCGAGTTTTTTGAAAATCTCGGGAGCGTAGTACATGAACACATTGATTCCGGTGACCTGTTGCAGGATCGCAAGACCGATGCCAAGAAACATCACCTTTCGCCAGCCAGTCTTAAACAGCTGCCCCAGTGATTCCACTTCCTGATTCAGCGATGCCTCGATTGATCGAAGCTCGTTCTCTGCAAATGACGTTCCGCCAACCTTGGCGAGAATGTCTTTCGCTTTGTTGCTCTGCCCTTTCTCGACCAGCCAGCGGGGGCTTTCCGGCACGAACATCAGGAGCGCGAGGAAAATCGTGGACGGAATCGCTCCCGAAGCGAACATCCAGCGCCAGCCAGTCGTGACGTTCCACACCTCGTCTCCCTGAAGAGAGATGAAGTAATTCACGAAATAGATAATGAGCATACCCGTGACAATCGCGAACTGATTCACGGAGACCATTCTGCCCCTGACGGCGGCAGGCGTTATTTCAGCGATGTACATCGGTGACGCCATCGATGCAACGCCGACGCCAATTCCGCCAAGCATACGGAAGAGCACGAAGTAAGAGAATTCATTTGGGAGCGCAGTGCCGACAGCAGAAGCAAGGAAGAGCACTCCGGACAATATGAGAGTCGTCTTTCGTCCCAGCCGATCACTGAACTGCCCGGCGAATGAAACACCGATCACGCAGCCCAGCAGGGCGCTTGCGGCTGCCCAGCCTTTCATCGCGGCATCAAGCTGGAAATGCGATTGGAGAAATCCTATTGCTCCGGCGATGACGGCCGTGTCGTAGCCGAACAAGAGCCCGCCCAGAGCTGCGATGATAGTGACAAGAGCGATGTACGATGAACTTCCTTTGTCGTTCTGAATTTGTTCGTTCGTCATAGATCTCCCGCTGTCGATGTTCTTGAGAGAAACAGTCCACATTCCCCCCAATTCAAATCGGGAGGTCTTTGGAATTCATTCAGTATTCTGTACCTTGCGAAGTGGAAATACGAGCTCTTGCAGAGCTTTGAGTGTGTCCGTACGAACGGCGCGTCACAAACGTACTAACTAAACGAGACAGACGAAAGAGCTTTCGTTCAACTCCATCCCGTCAGGCCCATGAGGGAGAAACTTCCATGAGACCAATCCTATTCCGATTTCTGGCATGCATCCTCTTTGCGATTCCTCTGGCGGCTCAGGAAAAGGAGGAGAACTATGTCCCCGAAACTGATCCCCTCGTTCTCGCAAAACTCTCGCAATGGCAGGACTGCAAGTTCGGCTTGCTTGTGACGTGGGGGACTTACAGCCAATGGGGAATTGTTGAGTCGTGGTCGCTTTGTGGCGAGGATGAAGGGTGGTGCCAACGTAAGGGCCCCTTTGCGGACAACTACGATGGGTACAAAAGAGTGTACGAGGGACTGAAGAAGACCTTCAATCCAATCAAGTTCAATCCGGATCTCTGGGCAGCGGCCGCCAGTGACGCTGGAATGAAATATGTGATCTTCACGATGAAACACCATGACGGCTTCTGCATGTTTGACACGAAAACAACAGACTACAAGATCACATCAGCTGATTGCGCCTTCGGTAGTAATCCGAAATCGAATGTCGCGAAAGAGATTTTCAGTTCGTTTAGAAAGAAAGGGATGATGGTAGGCGCTTACTACTCAAAGCCGGACTGGCATTCTTCGGACTACTGGTGGCCGTATTTTCCAACACCTGATCGCCATGTGAACTACGATCCGGCGAGATATCCGGCCCGATGGCAAGCGTTCAAAGACTATACGTACAACCAGATCGAAGAAATCATGACGATTTACGGTTCGGTCGATTTGCTCTGGATGGACGGTGCCTGGGTCCGACCGCTGAACAACATGCCGAAGGAGTTCGAGTCGTGGGGGAAGAAGAACAATTACAATCAGGATATCGACATGGCCCGGATTGCGAAGATGTCACGCCAGCATCAACCGGGGCTTCTGGTGGTCGATCGTTGGGTGAACGGACGATTCGAAAACTACCTGACACCTGAGAACAAGGTCCCGGAAAAAGCCTTGGGTGTTCCATGGGAGTCCTGCATTACCATGGCAACAAGTTGGTCCTACGTCAAGACTGATCGATACAAGTCTGTGCGTGAACTCATTCATCTCCTTGTCGACGTTGTTGCCAAAGGCGGGAATCTGTTACTGAACATCGGTCCATCACCCGAAGGAGAGTGGGGGGCCGACGCATATGATCGCCTTAAAGGCATCGCTGCCTGGATGAAAGTGAATAGCGAAGCGATCTATGAAACCCGGGCCATCGCACCATATAAAGAGGGGAAGGTCTGTCTCACAAAAAAGAAAGCAAGAGAAGTTGTCTATGCAGTGTACCTTCCCGACAAAGACGAGAATCAACCTCCCCGGAGCATTTTGCTCCAAAGTCTTCAGCCAGTCCCCGGAGCAAAGGTAAACCTGCTGGGCGTGGATCGGGACTTGAGTTGGAAACCAGATGGCTCCGGCGTCTCGATCGAGGTGCCGGAAGAGGTGAGGCAGAATCCACCGTGCGAGCACGCATGGGTGATTAGAATTTCCGCGGTTAAATAGCTGTTGATGCGCTTGCGCTTTTGTCCAATGTGGAATATCTTTGATTGGTTCGCACAGTCACCTTGAATCTCGTACCGTCCCACCGTTTCCCACTGAACGGAGATCGTATGTCCCTTCGAAAGATTCTCTATCCTTGTTTTGTACTCATCCTACTCGCCGCGCCCGTTGTGGCCCAATCTCTGCTTCGCGTTGAGACTGATCAACAAAAAGCCGAGCGAATGAGATGGTGGACAGAAGCGCGTTTTGGAATGTTCATCCATTGGGGTCTCTATGCCTTGCCGGCTCGCCATGAGTGGGTGAAGAACTACGAACATATTACGGATGAGGAGTATCAGAAGTATTTCGACAACTTCAATCCCGATCTTTTCAATCCGAAGGAATGGGCACAGATGGCGAAGGCCGCCGGCATGAAATACTTCGTCATCACCGCGAAACATCACGAGGGCTTCTGTCTGTGGGATTCAAAGTTCACCGACTACAAAGCCACCAAGACTCCGTATGGCAAAGATCTCCTGAAGCAGGTCGTGCAGGCGTTTCGGGAGGAAGGACTGCATGTCGGGTTCTACTACTCACTGCTCGATTGGCATCATCCTGAATATGTCGTCGACCGAAACCATCCAATGTATGGCAATGAGGAGATCAAGAAGAAGGCCGCAAGCCGCGACATGGCGAAATACAGAGAGTATCTCTTCAGCCAGGTCCGCGAGATCCTTACGGACTTCGGAACGATCGATTGCTTGTTTCTTGATTACTCCTTCCCGAAAGGAAAGGATGGAAAGGGGCGTGCCGACTGGGATTCCGAACGACTGCTGAAGATGGTTCGCGAGCTGCAACCCAATATCATCGTCAACGATCGCCTTGACCTGGATGATGTCCCGGGCGGATGGGATTTCAAGACGCCCGAGCAGTTCATCCCGCGTGATTGGATCACCATCGACGGCAAAAAGGTTCCGTGGGAAACTTGTCAGACGTTCTCGGATTCCTGGGGATACTATCGTGACGAAGAAGGCTGGAAAAGTCCGGAGCAGCTTGTGGCATTGCTTGTTGAGACGGTCAGCAAAGGCGGCAATCTTCTGTTGAATGTCGGTCCAACCTCCCGGGGGGCGTTTGACGAGCGCGCGAAAAACAGGTTGAAATCGATGGGGGAGTGGATGAAGTACAACAGTCGATCGGTCTATGGATGCACGCAGGCTCCGCCGGAATTCAAAGCTCCGGACAATTGCTTGCTGACGTTCAATCCTCAAACGAAACGACTTTACGTGCACGTGCTCTCTTGGCCGCTCGGCAATCTCTTTCTCAACGGTTTTGCCGGAAAGATCAAATACGCTCAGCTGTTGCATGATGGCTCTGAGGTCCAATTCGGAAAGGCAGACCGACCCTTCCAGAACAAGCTGGACAACATCTCCACGGAGACCGTGATCTTGAAGCTTCCGGTAAAGAAGCCGGATTCGGTGGTTCCGGTGATCGAGATTGTTCTGAAATGAGCACAGCGTGGTGAAGAAAGGTGACCGTGATCATCCGATTGCGCGTCAAGAGTCCATAGCCGCGGGAAACAAACACTGAGTAGGTCCTATGACCAGCAAAGAACGAACTGTCGCTGCTCTCAAACACCAACAACCCGATCGCATCCCCATCGATTTCGGCGGAACGGCGGTCACTGGCATCCACGTGAAAATTGTCGCAGGATTGCGCGATCACTATGGCCTGGCTCGGCAGCCTGTGAAGGTCCACGAACCATATCAAATGCTGGGGTATATTGATGAAGATTTGAAGCGGGCGCTCGGAATCGATGTCGAAGGAGTAGATCCCGAAGAGACGATGTTCGGATTTCCCAATGAACTCTGGAAGCCTTGGCGGATGGAGGGTGGACTTGAGATCCTCGTCTCTGAGCGGCTTGTGACGACCAAGGAACCGAACGGTGATACGCTCATCTATCCGAAGGGGGATCTCAAGGCAAGAGCATCGGGCCGAATGCCGAAGGGGGGATTCTTTTTCGACAGCATTATCCGGCAGGACCCGATCGACGAAGAGAAGCTCGATCCCCGCGACAATATGGAAGAATTCTCGGTAATGAGTGATCATACCCTCGACTACTTCACGCGTGAGGCAGTCGCGAAGGCCAAGACAGGGCGAGCTGTCATCGCTACGTTCGGCGGCATGGCGTTTGGAGATATTGCCCTTGTGCCTGCTCCGTTCCTCAAACAACCGAAGGGAATTCGTGACATTGAAGAATGGTACGTTTCGACATTGACAAGACAGCCATATATACACGAAGTGTTCGAAAAGCAATGCTCCGTCGCGATCGACAATCTGGTGAGGCTCAAGACCCGGGTCGGTGATCTGGTGGATGCTGTCTTTGTGTGCGGAACTGACTTCGGGACGCAATGGTCCACGTTTTGTTCTCTCGACACGTACCGGTCCCTCTACCACCCGTACTACAAGCGAATCAACGATTGGGTCCATCTCAACACGACGTGGAAGACGTTCAAACACTCCTGCGGTTCGGTCAAGGGATTGATTCCATCGTTTATTCAGTCGGGGTTTGACATTCTCAATCCTGTGCAATGCTCAGCCTCCGACATGGACCCTGAGCAGCTGAAAAGGGAATTTGGCCGAGACATTGTGTTCTGGGGGGGTGGAATTGACACGCAGAAGACCCTGATGTTCGGGACTGTCGATGAAGTTCGAAAAGAAGTCATGCAGCGATGTGATATCTTCGGAAAGAGGGGCGGTTTCATCTTCAACGCTGTCCACAACATCCAGGGCAACGTTCCACTGAAGAACGTCATCGCGATGTTTGAGGCTCTGAAAGAGGTAAACGGGGCGAAGTGATCGGTGCACAGTATGCAGCCGACGGACAACGAAGGAAATGAAACAGGCCTCGACGAAAGTCGGGGCCTGGCCATGTACGTTCAGATCCTGAGATGACTACTTCTTGCCATAGACCGGCTGGCACCACTGCCGGTACTTTGCAACCTTGCCGCGGACGACATTGAAATACAGATCGCGCAGTTTCTGCGTGACTGGTCCCATGCTGCCGCTTCCGAGTTTGCGGTGGTCGATCCTTGTTATCGCGACAACCTGTGCACCCGTGGCAACCATGAATGCCTCTTCAGCGAGATACACTTCGGACTTATCAATCGAACGCTCCACAACCTCCATCTTCAGCTCATCGCGCAGGAGGGCGATCATCGTATTCCGCGTGATGCCTTCGAGAATATTATCGGTCACCGGCGGAGTGACGATTTTTCCTTTCCGGAGGATAAAAACGTTCTCGGCAGATCCCTCTGCGATATGTCCGTCCTGATTGATCATGATGGCTTCGTCGAATCCCGCCAGGTTCGCATCGCTTTTCGCCAATGCAGAGTTCACATAGGCGCCGGTAATCTTCCCCCGGGCTGGAATCATGTTGTCGTCTATCCGTCTCCACGACGAAAACATTACATGCGCTCCCTCTTCCTTGTCAATGTAACGGCCGAAGGGAAGGACCGAAATTGTCATGATCGGGGTGACATTATGCAATCTGACACCGATGATCTCATCAGCATAGAATGCGAGCGGTCGGACGTATATGTCTTCGTGCAGGTCTTCCTTTCGAATGAGCTCAAGGAGAATATCGACAGCTTCTTCACGCGTTTGCGGGAGTTCCATCCTTAGCAGCTGTGTCGACTCGAGGAATCTCTGGAAGTGGTCGAGCGGTCGAAAGATGAACAATTCCTTTTCTTCCTCATTCCAGTATCCTCGTATCCCTCCAAAAACTCCTGTTCCATAGTTCAACCCGTGCGTTAGCAATCCGACCTTCGCATCTGGATAGGGAACGATCTTGTCTCCAAAGTAAGCATATTTCGGCAGTGGCATAAGGGGTTCCTTTTCTGATCATCAAGTCAAGAGGCCATTCAGTCCGTCATGAATCAACGGGCAGAACTGTTCGGTGCGTCAATCTATACGAAATATTGTTCATCAGCAAGATCTCCGTGGCCAGGTCGACGCTGGGAGGTCATCATGCGGGGCGATCGAGCATCTCTGGTGCAGAATTGATTCTAGGCAACATTCAACGTATTTTGCAAACACTGTCCAATTTTCGTCATCTTCTTGCAGTCGCCGAAATGAAGGGTCTCATTTTCAGCATACAGCGTTTTTCTGTGAATGACGGCCCCGGGATCCGCACGACCATTTTCCTGAAGGGTTGCCCGCTTCACTGCAAGTGGTGCCATAACCCTGAATCGATTTCATCGGACCGGCAATTAATCCTGCGCGACGATCGATGTGTTCGATGCGGCGATTGTTTCTCGTTGTGCAAGAGTCACGCGGTTCAAAAGATGGACGGCGGATTTGTCACACAACGTGACGTTTGCGTGGAATGCGGTGATTGCATCGAAGTTTGTAACTCTGAGGCGAGGGAAATGGCGGGAAAAGAAGTAACCGTGGAAGAGGTCATCCGAGAAATCGAAAAAGACACTGTCTTCTACAATCAATCCGGCGGTGGTGCCTCATTCTCCGGAGGAGAACCTCTCCTTCAGCATGAATTCCTGACCGAAGTCCTGAAGGAATGCAAAGAGAAGAATATTCATACGGTGGTGGATACAACTGGTTTAACATCGCCTCAGATGCTCGAAAGCATCAGTGCGTTCGTGGATCTCTTCTTGTTCGACTTGAAGACGCTGGATGATGCGAAACATATCGAGTTCACGGGCGTTTCTAATAAGCAGATACTCGAAAATCTGAGGCATCTCGCTGATTCCGGGAAGGAGGTCATCGTCCGGATCCCTGTTATTCCGGGATTTAATGACGACCCTGTCCAGATTCGAGCCACCGGTTCTTTTGTTTCTTCTCTCGGCAATGTTCGCGAAATTCACCTGTTGCCGTATCACGTGTCAGGACTCGAGAAATATCGCCGACTCGGGATGAAAAATGAAATGCACGCCACACATCCGCCATCCGCTGACGATCTGAGTGTGATCGTGAAAGAGCTTCGTAAGCATGTTTCTTCGGTTTGTATCGGGGGTTGATGTATGACCGAACGGGTCAAAAAGCTTCGTGAACAAAGCGTCACCGCAATTCCCTACCTTTCAGCCGAGAGGGCGTTGCTGATGACCGAGTTCTATCGGGAGGGAGCGTTTCTTTCTCCGCCGATCCGCCGTGCCATGGCCTTCAAGCGGATCATGGAGAACAAAGAAATCTGTATCAACGATGGTGAGTTGATCGTCGGTGAGCGCGGCCCGGCACCCAAGGCGACATCCACATTTCCGGAACTCTGCTGCCACACGCAAGAAGACCTCGAAATTCTTAATAGTCGGGAAAAGGTGTGGTTCCGGGTCAGTGAGGAAACGAAGAAGGAGTTCGAAGAGAAGGTCATTCCGTTCTGGAAGGGAAAGACCATCCGCGAAAAGATCTTCGAGGAAATGACGGAAAAGTGGAAGGAAGCTTACTCGGCTGGCATCTTCACGGAATTCATGGAACAGCGGGCTCCGGGCCACACGGTGCTCGATGACAAGATCTACCGAAAGGGAATGCTCGGCTTCAAGAAGGATGTCGACGAGGCACTTCGCTTGCTCGATTTTATCGATGATCCGGAAGCTCACAGCAAAAGTGAAGAGTTGAAGGCGATGAGCATCGCTATCGACGCTATTCTCATCCTCGCCTCACGTTATGCCGACAAGGCCAAAGCGCTTGCAGATCTGGAACACGACCCCAATCGCAAATCAGAGCTCTTGAGGGTTGAATCGGTCTGCCGCCGTGTTCCTGCGAACGCGCCGACGAACTTGTGGGAAGCTCTCCAGTACTACTGGTTTGTTCACCTCGGAGTCATCACAGAATTGAATCCGTGGGACGCGTTCAATCCGGGCCGGCTCGATCAACACCTCTATCCATTCTACAAGGCGGGCATTGAGGACGGATCTCTTGACCGTGTGAAGGCAGAAGAACTTCTGCAATGCTTCTGGGTGAAGTTCAATAATCAGCCCGCCCCGCCGAAGGTGGGGGTCACTGCTGCCGAAAGCGGCACGTACACAGATTTCGCCAATATTAACACGGGCGGATTGAAGCCGGACGGAACTGACGGTGTCAACGAATTGACGCATCTGATCCTCGATGTCATCAATGAAATGAGGCTCGTCCAACCGAGTTCGAACATTCAGCTCAGTAGGAAGAATCCTGATGAATTTCTGAAGCATGCCTGCAGGGTGGTGCGGGAAGGGAGGGGGCAACCCTCGATTTTCAACGCCGACACGATTGTGGAAGAACTTCTTCGCCAGGGCAAGACCGTTGAAGATGCGCGCAATGGTGGGACGAGTGGCTGCGTAGAGACGGGAGCGTTTGGAAAAGAAAGCTATATTCTCACCGGATACTTCAATCTGCCGAAGGTGCTCGAAATTACGTTGCACGATGGTGTCGATCCGCGAACGGGGAAGAAGATCGGGTTGGAGAGCGGCGATCCTTCCATGTTCAGGTCATTTGAGGATCTGCAGAAGGCGTTTCAAATACAGTTGAAGTATTTCATTGAGATCAAGCTCCGTGGCAACAACGTGATCGAAAGACTCTATGCCGAGCACATGCCTGTGCCGTTTCTCTCGATCCTGATAGACGATTGCATCAAGAACGGGAAAGACTACAACAACGGAGGNNGAACAAGACGATGGCGATGAAGGATCTTCTGAAGATGCTGTCGGCGAATTTCGAGGGCTTGGAAAAACAACGGCTGCTCTTTGTCAATAAGACTCCGAAGTATGGCAACGATAATGACGAGGCCGATGATATCATGCGCTGGGTGTTCGACGAATTCTATTCCGTTGTCAACGGCCGAACGAACACAAAGGGGGGCGTCTACCGGATCAATATGCTCCCGACGACCTGTCATGTGTACTTCGGCTCAGTCACCGGTGCGTCTGCAGATGGCCGGAAGGCCTGGATGCCGCTCTCGGAGGGGATTTCTCCTGTGCAAGGAGCTGATAGAAAAGGGCCAACGGCGGTACTCAAGTCCGCCGGAAAAATGGATCATGTCCGAACAGGGGGGACGTTATTGAACCAGAAGTTCACGCCCCAGCTTCTTGAAGGAGAGAAAGGGATCGAGAATCTCTCCCACCTGGTTCGGTCCTATTTCACGATGGGTGGACATCATATTCAATTCAATGTTGTCAATGCAGAAACGCTCCGGGCGGCTCAGGTAAATCCGGAACAACATCGCGATCTCATCGTACGAGTTGCGGGGTACAGCGACTATTTCTGTGATCTGAGCGTGGCACTACAGGATGAAATTATCGCGAGAACGGAACATCAGGGGTTCTAACTAGACGAACCATGCTACTTCAATAGAAGCTGGAGGACCAGTGAAAGAAGTCATTCTGCTGATCGAGGATGAGGCGGACATCTGTAATGCGTTTTCAGAAGCGCTTTCCGAACAGGACGTCAGCGTCGTGACGGCGCAGACGGGAGAACTCGGCATAGAGATGTATCGCACTCACAAAGACGAAATCAATCTCGTGGTTCTTGACCTTTCATTGCCTGGCATTAGCGGAGAGGACACGTTCAAAGTCCTGAGGAGAATCAATCCGAATGTCAAGGTTGTCATCTCTTCCGGCTACGGCGATCAGTATGTGAAGAAGGTGTTCAAAGGGGTTGCTTTGGTCGGCACGCTCCAGAAGCCATATACGTGGGGAGCGCTCGTTGAAAACATGGTGAAGTTCCTCAGCATGATACGGACCAAGCCAATGTAGCCTTCAAAGGTATCCGTCAGGAACCAAGACTCATCAAATCGTTGATCACGCCGAACGCCGTGTCAGAGAGAGTGGGTTCCGTCTCTGTGATCACGAACGGTGCCAGCAAATCTGTCTCAATCATCAGTATCGATCCGCTTTCCCGAATCGGCGCAAAAGGATGCCCCCGTTCGATTTCCTCAAGTGCAACTTTCGTCTTCACCTGTTCGCCTTCTCTCCACGCTTTGCAGATGAGTTTCAGGTGTTTGCCTGCTTTGACAGCAGTCTGAGCGTCCGCCACTGAAACGTGGGTGATTCCCTGACGGTCCACATCGTATGGTGTGAGTGAGGCACCCATCAATGCGTTCGCAAGAACTGTGATCTTGGCGGAAGCGTCCCATCCTTCGAGATCGTGCCTTGGGTCTGCCTCAGCGAAGCCCTCCTTCTGCGCGATGGTCACTGCCGCTTCAAGCGATTCTCCCTGCTCCATGCGTGAGAGGACAAAGTTGGTCGTGGAGTTCAATACTCCGGACACTCCGAGAATCGAGGCTGCTTTCAAACCGTGCTTTGCGAGATTGAAGACAGGTGTCCCGTCCATCACGGTTGATTCGATCAAGAAACTCACTCCTTTGTCGTGTGCGAGGGAGGTGAGCTCGTGATAGGCGAACGCTGCGGGCGCTTTGTTAGCAGTGACCACATGTTTTCCACGGTTTAAGGCTTCCCTGACATGCGACAAAGCCGGTTCTCCCTTTTGAGCGATCGAAAGAGTGGAGAGTTCGACCAACACATCATAGTCAAGTTGACGGACGGCGTCCAGCCCCTTGATGTTCGTGAGTTCGAAATTCGTCCAGGAGAAGCGCCCTCCCTCTCGAATCTCCTGCAGCGCTTTCACAACGTCCACACCATTGTTGTTAACGAGCGAGCCGCGAGATTTCGTTACGATGCCAACGACGCGCAGATCAAGACTCCGTACATTGGGATGTCTTTCTCTTTCGAGGAAGAGGATTTCCGCCACTTTCTGACCGACGTTTCCAAAGCCGACGAACAGGGCGCGCACCGGTTTGTTTTCAGCCTGCATGATTATTGCTCCTCTGCGATGCGTGCGATTTCATGAAGGAGCTTCGAAACCTCGTCCATCGTGTTGTACAGTGAGATCCCGACACGCGTTACCCCTCCTCGCTCGAGCAAACCCAGGGCCTCAATTGCACGGAGAGCGTAGAAATGACCGTCCCATGTGCAAAAGCCCTTTTCGCCGAGGCGAGTGCAAACCTCTTCGGCGGTCTTCGACTCGATCGTAAATGAAATCGTAGGAGCTCTCAAGGCAGAGCCAAACGGCTGGCCATAAATGGTAATGCCGCGTAGCGTTGACAGTCCGTTGTAGAACTCGCTGGCGAGGTGGCGTTCATGTTGACCGATCAGCTTCATCGCCGAGACAATCTTGGATCTCAGATCGGGACCGGAAGCGAGAGCGGCGATATATTCAATGGCCGCTTTGACGCCGACGATTGCGGCGTGGTTCAAGGTGCCCGTTTCGATCTTGTATGGCGCGCTCTGATCCTGCGTTCGCAAGCGGTCCGGTTCGAGTTGGTCGAGCAGACCTTCCCGGCAATAAAGGATTCCAACATGAGGGCCGTAAAATTTGTACGCGGAACAAAGAAGGAAATCAACGTTCAGTGCTCTGACGTCCAAAGAGAAGTGTGGCGCGTAGTGAACGGCATCTACAAGCAGCCAAGCTCCGACCTTAGACGTAAGTTCTCGTGCGAGTGCCACGTTGTTGACCGTCCCGAGTGCGTTCGAAGCTAGCCCGAGAGCAAGGAGGCGTGTTTTTGGACCAATCTTCGCCCTCAGATCATTCTCGTCGAGAGTCCCGTCTCGTCTCAAAGCCACTTCGCGAATCACAATACCTCGTTCTTCGAGCGAGAGCCACGGTCCACGATTTGCTTCATGGTCGAGTTGCGTAATGACGACTTCATCCCCCGGTTTCATTGTTCTTCCGAGGGCCTTGCTGAGGGAGAAGTTCAGAGTCGTCATGTTTGCGCCGAGCGATACGCAATTCAGATCCTTCGCGCCAAGAAATGTTGCGATGACTCTTCTTGTTTCCTGGAGCAACAGGTCGGATTCGCGTGTCGTGACAAAACATCCGTGAGTATTGGAGTTGCAGGAAGCATAATAGTTTGTGATCGATTCGATGACTTGCCGGGGCATTTGAGTGCCGCCCGGTCCGTCGAAATAGACGAGCGGGCGATCGCGGAACGTGCGCGCCAGCGACGGGAAATCAGGCCGATGGCCCGCAAGAACCTGAGAAGAGGTTTCTGTTTCCATTGTTGTGTTACGTTTTGGGAAAGAGAGTGGGGAAGGGCTTTGTTAGAGGAGAATCTATGGAATGTGAAGGCGAGAATCAACAGGCACAACGCCTTAACTCACACGTTCGATGTTGTTGACGTTTCCCATTTCGTGGAAAGTCCTCTTGAGAATGCACCTCGAAATGCAACTTCTCTGAGACAATCTCGTCCTCTAGTTATCACGCCGGTTTCACTCAAACTCCAGTTCTGAATTCGTTGAGGTGGCACATCGAGTCGTCAAACTTCACTGTGCGCTTGCCGCTGATTATGCTTCTCCTTGCTTCATGTTCTCCCGGTGTGTCAGCCGACAGTCCGAAATCCATCAAACTGAGAAGAAGCCCTATACCAGTGGTTGTGGATGGTGTCATCGATCCGATATGGAGCACGGCCGACTCCGCGGATGGCTTCATGCAGCAACAACCGTATTATGGTGTACCTTCGACGCGTAGAACGGTCGCGAAAGTCCTTTCGACTGACGAAGCTCTCTACTGTCTTATGGTCTGCTATGACCAGAGAGACAGCATCCAGGTGATTACCGGAAGGCTCGACAACAACGACGGCGACTATTGCTCGATTCTTCTGGACACCTTCCTCGACAAAAGAACTGCCTACAAATTCGGAGTGGTAGCTTCCGGTGCCCGCTCCGACTGCCGGATGCTCGATGACGCCAGAAATCGAGACTACAGTTGGGATGGAGTCTGGTTTGCCCAGACAAAAGTGTATGACTGGGGATTCGTTGTCGAGATGGAACTGCCCTACCGTTCATTTCAATATGACGAGAAACTCACCGAGTGGGGGATCGATTTCGATCGATGGATGCCGGCGCGCCAGGAAGATACGTACTGGAACAAGTATGAAGAAAATGAAGGACAGCGGGTCTCGAAATTCGGCAGACTGGTGTTCGAGGATTTTCGACCGAATATCAAAGGAGATAACCTCGAGTTCTATCCTGTGGGTATAACGAGGGCAACCTATCTTCAAGATGGCAAGTACAAAGGTGAGCCTGATGCGGGTCTCGACATCTTCTATAATCCATCGCAAAAACTGACATTCCAGCTGACCGCCAATCCTGATTTCGCCCAGATTGAAGCGGATCCCTTCGCTTTTAATATCACGCGGTACGAAACGTACTTCGATGAGCGTCGGCCGTTCTTCACGCAGGGCGCCGAAATCTTCACGCCCTCAGGTAGGGAACAGGGTACGGGCTTCTACCGCCCGCTCGAATTGTTTTACTCGAGAAGGATTGGAAAGCGCCTGCCGGACGGATCCGACGTTCCTCTTCAGTTGGGGACAAAAGCGTTTGGTCGCGTGGACGATTGGGAGTATGGCGGCTTCCTCGCAACGACTGGTGCCCGCGACTACGACGTTGACGGTGTCAAGACCACAGAGAGTCGAGCCTTGTTCGGATCCGTGCGATTGAAAAGGCAGATTCTCGAGAATTCATCGATCGGCATTCTCGTCGTCGGCAAACATGACGCAAATCAGGACAATGCGGTGTTCGATCTCGACGGCGCGTTCCGCGCTTCTGATTGGCAACTCTCGTACCAACTCGCCCGTTCGTTTAAGGGCCGGCAGGGTGATTTTGCGGCTTCCTCCGGTCTTGTGATGGCCAAAGACAACCTGATGGTACTGATCCGTGGGAAGTACATCGGGAACAATTTTGAAGTGGAACAAGTGGGGTACGTCCCATGGCTGGGGACCGGCGAATTGACGGGTCTCGGAGGGCCGCGTTGGTACTTCAATGATGGATATGTCAGACAGATCCTCCTCATGGGAGGATTCATGTTCAACTACAAAGAGGTCGAGACGTACACCGGACAATCGGGAGTGCTGGTGTTCAATATGCAGTTCAGAACCAACTGGGGATTTGAGTTTGATTTCGTTGCAGGGCGTTCGAAGGATCAGGGAATTAAATATGACTCGTATGAACTCGATTACTCTTCATGGTTCAACGTCTCGCCGAATTGGAATGCAAACGTCAACGGGACAATCAGCAAGACATACAACTTCTCCCGAGATTATCTCGCAACGTATTTCTCTCTTGGGACTCAGGTGGGATGGCATGTCCTCAAGCAGGTCGATCTGGGAACATCCTACAATATATATGTTGAGGGAAATCCCGAAGGCAAGATTCAGGACATCACCTACAACGCCCGACCCTATGTCTCTGTGACTCCGCTCAATGATCTCAACGTTCGAATGTATCTCGACAACGTTCTCTTGAGGTCGACAGACAGGACAGAGCACTTGATTTTCGGTTTCCTCTTTTCGTATAGTTTCCTGCCAAAGAGCTGGATCTACCTTGCAGTCAATGAGGTGCGCGATCGGAGTGACCAGTTTGATCCGGTGGGCGTGCTCCTTCCCAATACACTTCACGTGACAGATCGAGTCAGTGTTCTGAAGGTGAAGTACCTTTACTACTTCTAGCACCAGGAATTTGGTGGGTGGAGGGCGTTCTTCGGAATGCCCTTTTTGTTTTCAGGAAGTTCAATGCCAGTGAGCGGTTTGGCAAAGTTTGCCTTTCGGTTCAAACTAAAGTAATTTTGAACGAGGCAGATTTGAGCTTCCTGAACGTGAAACATCCACGAGGTTCATTATGGCGAAACGACGCGCTTTTGCTCTCGCGCTGGCGCTGATCGTACCCTGGTGTGCGGCAGATGCGCAACAAAATTCTCCGGCCATCGACCGGCAGCCCGCTGTCGCGGGGCAATTCTATCCTGGAGACGCGGGGGAACTGCGCTCGATGCTCAAAGACCTCTTCTCCCGCGCCGTGCCCTCAAAAGAGATTGAAAACATCGCGGCGGTGATCTCGCCGCATGCCGGCTATGTCTTTTCCGGCGGCGTTGCCGCGTCGGTTTTCAGTCAGCTCGATCCCCAAAGGCGATATGACAATGTCTTTATTCTCGGCCCGAGCCATCATGTCGGATTTGAAGGAGCTTCGGTCTATACCGCGGGGAATTTCATCACGCCGCTTGGCACAGTTCAGGTAAACACACAGCTCGGAAAAGAGCTCATCCGGAAAAGTAAGACATTTGTTTCGCGCACCGATGCTCACCTCTCTGAACACAGCGTGGAGGTGCAGATTCCGTTCCTGCAGTACCGATATGGAAAGAACTGTTTGATCGTGCCTATCGTGGTTGGTGCGGGATTTCCCGCGACGCTGAGGGACATCGCTGCAGTCCTTCGGCCCTACTTCAACGATCGCAATCTCTTCGTTATCAGTTCTGATTTCTCTCATTATCCGCCCTACGCCGATGCCATCAAAGCTGACAAGGCGACTGCCGATGCCATCGTGTCGCGATCGCCCGATGCTCTCCTGCGAGTCATGAAATCAAACGCAGAGGCAGGGATCCCCAATATGGCAACGAGTTTGTGTGGATGGCCCTGCGTGTTGACGTTGTTGTACATGATTCAAGATGATCCTCATATCCATGTGCAACTCATTGACTACAAGAATTCAGGTGACGCATCCGTGGGGCAGAAGGATCAGGTGGTCGGATACTGTGCCATGGTCGTTTCCCGAACTCTCGAACAGAAAAAGGAATCGTTCAATCTCAACGAAAAAGAGAAGAAGGACCTCCTCATCCTTGCGAGACAGACGGTTGAACAGCAGGTGAAGCAAAAAAGCGTGGCTGTGGTGGATCCGGCGGCATTCTCGAAATCGCTGGTCACAAATTGCGGGGCGTTCGTGACGCTTCGGAAGAACGGTGATCTGCGTGGATGCATCGGGAGGTTCGATGCCAGCGAGCCGCTGTATGCAGTCGTGCAGAAAATGGCCATCGCTTCGTCATCGGAAGATTACAGGTTTCCTCCGGTCTCGCCTCAAGAGATCGATCAGATTGAAATCGAGATCTCTGTTCTGACCCCGATGCGTCGGATCACATCCATTGACGAGTTTCAACTGGGGAAACACGGCATCTACATCAAAAAAGGTGACCGAGCCGGGACATTTCTTCCGCAAGTGGCGGAAGAGACTCGTTGGACGAAAGAAGAGTTCCTCGGTCATTGTGCGCAAGACAAGGCGGGAATCGGTTGGAACGGGTGGAAGGATGCCGAGTTGTACGTGTACGAGGCGTTGGTTTTCAGTGAGAAGGATCTGCATCTTCGTTAGAGGTGCATAGGTGCTCAAATTCACGAATGCAAATGATACCAGCCTATGAAGACACCGCACCAGGAAATCGAAACTCAGCTGACGATCTGTCTTGTGGCTGTCGGTCTCACCTCGCTAGTCACGCAAGTAATTCTGCTTCGCGAATTCCTCTCTGTCTTCTTCGGAAACGAACTTGTCATTGGCGCGCTCCTTGCCAACTGGATGATACTCACCGGAATTGGAGCCTACCTCGGTCGCTACCTGGGCAGGCGCGGAATTGATCTCCTTCCCCCGTTATTGATTCTCATTGCAGTTGTGCCTTTTGCAACGGTTCTGGGCTTGCGCCTTCTCAGGAATATCGTGTTCCCGCTTGGAGCTATGGTGGGGATCGTTCCGATTTTCTGGAGTTCATTTATCCTGCTGATTCCTTATTGCGTACTGTCGGGGGCCTCCTTCTCCGTGCTCGCAAACCTCAATACGAAGACTGAGAAACCGGTCTCGATCGGCACCACGTACGCATGGGAATCCATCGGAAGTGTGATCGGCGGTGTCGTCTTCAGTCTTGTCCTCTTCCATTACCTGAACACGTTTCAATGCCTGACGGCGTTGATGGCGCTCGATCTGGCTGCAGCTCTCTTCCTTGTGCGTGAACGCCCGACAGCTCGAATCGTCATGTGGGGGTTGGTTATCCTCATGGTTCTTCCCGTCCTTCTCCTCAATGTCGATGCGTTGACGAAGAGCCGCCTGTTTCCCGAACAGAAAGTCCTCTTCTCCAGGGACACGCCGTATGGGAGTCTCACGGTGACGAGACAGGCTGAACAAGAGAACTTCTACGAGAATAACGTCCTGCTCGCATCAACAGATGATGCTACGAGCGCCGAAGAATCGGTACACTACGCGATGCTGCAACATGGTGCGCCTCAGACGGTGCTCCTGGTCTCTGGCGCGATGACGGGGGCGGCTCGCGAGATATTCAAGCACAAGGTCCATCGACTCGACTATGTGGAAGTGAATCCATATTTGGTCGAACTCGCCAAATCGTATTCTCCGGCCCTGAGTGATACGCGGGTCAACACGTTTAATGTCGATCCGAGAATATTTGTCCGAGAAACACAGGCCATGTACGATGTCGTGCTTCTGAATGTTCCGGAGCCTTCAACGGTTCAGATCAATCGCTACTACACATTGGAATTCTTCGAAGCGCTGAAGAAGCGAATGAATCCGGAGGGGATTCTCTCCCTCGCACTTCTCCCCTCAACGGAGTATGAAAGTGAAGAAGCGCGCGGCATCAATTCGACGATGATGAACACATTGAGGAAGGTTTTCAAGGAGGTTCTTATCGTTCCCGGTTTGCGAACGTATTTCCTGAGCTCCGATGCTAGCCTCGATATCCACATCGGCAAACTGGTCTTACAGCGAGGTATCGAAAACACCTATGTCAATCAATACTATCTCGATGACGAGATTCTGTCACAACGCAGTGATCTTCTCCAGCGCAGTCTGATGGCGGATGCCCCTTTGAACAAGGACTTCACTCCGGTCTCTTACTATCGCCAGGTCGCCCATTGGCTCAGCTACTTCCGCAGCAATCTTTGGCTCGTCGGGGGGATTGCTCTCCTTTTCCTTGTGTTTGCCGGCTTCCAGATGAATTCCGTGAGTGCCGGTATTTTTGCCGGAGGATTTGCGGCCTCGTCGATCGAGGTTCTCCTCTTGATTGCATTCCAGGTTCTTTATGGATATGTGTATGAGGTTTTGGGCTTGGTCGTGACTGTTTTTATGGCAGGGTTGGCGGTGGGTGCTTTCTGGAGAATAAAAATTATCCCTCGGGCATCTATTGTCCAGTATGCAATGGTTCAGATGGCAGTTGCGATGTATTGTTTCCTTCTTCCTGTTGTCTTGCTGATGCTTCAGCAGGTTCAGGGATCAGCAGCCATCGTCCATGGGTCGATTGTTCTCCTTACATTTGCGATTGCGGTTCTGGTTGGAGTAGAATTCTCGGTTGCAGCGGATCTTCGTCGGGGGCAGCCTCAACGCGTGGCGTCAGAGCTGTATGGAGTAGACTCCATTGGATCTGCTCTCGGTGCATTGCTCGTCGCTGTCGTGCTAATACCCGTTTTCGGCATCGTAGCCGCGAGTCTCATTCCCGGTATCCTGAGCATGGCGACGGCGCTTGTTGTGCTTGGTAGAAGAAAGTCGATTGAGCGGAAAATTTTGTAAGGTGATGCGATGGAACCAAACATGATTTCGAAGCGCGAGTTCTTGAGACGATGCGCAATATGCTCTGCGGGGATGGCTTTCGGCATGACGGGCCTCGAGCCACTGGCGAAAGGAGCGGTGGGGCTGGCCAGACCGTCACCGATTCCTGATGAACTGTGGAAATGGAGCAAGGAGGCGCTCTTTTATAGAAGGGTGGGTGAGGGCCTCGAGTGTCAAAAATGCCCGAATGGCTGCATACTCATGGCAGGTGACACCGGTGTCTGCAGAAATCGTGTCAATCACAACGGCAAGATGTATTCCATCGCCTACGGGAATCCCTGCGCAGTGCACGTCGACCCGATTGAAAAGAAACCGTTCTTTCATTTTCTGCCATCGACCCGCGCCTACTCGGTGGCTGTTGCGGGATGCACGATCTCGTGCCTCAACTGCCAGAATTGGGAGATTTCGCAATTCAGTCCGAAAGAAACGCAGAACTTTGATCTTATGCCGGATCAGACAGTAGAAGAATGTTTGAAGAACAACGCCGAGTCGATCGCGTACACCTACTCGGAACCGACCACCTTCTACGAGTATGCATACGATACTGCCGTATTGGCGAGAAAGAAGAAAATCCGCAATGTCTGGAAGTCAAACGGCTATATCAACGAACAACCGCTGCGCCATTTGTGCAAGGTCATGGATGCTGCGAACATCGATCTGAAGAGCTTCGACGATTCAATCTGCATGAAACTCAACGGCGGGCACTCCGAGCCTGTGCTTCGATCTCTCAAGATCTTCAAAGAAGAGGGAGTCTGGCTCGAAATCACGAATCTTATTATTCCGACGTGGACGGACGACCTGGATATGATCAAACGGATGTGTGATTGGCTTGTCCAGAATGGACTTCATGAATGCCCCCTGCATTTCAGTCGATTCAATCCCCTCTATAAACTGACGCAGCTTCCTGTCACTCCGGTGTCGACCCTGGAGCGGGCTAGGGAAATTGCTCTGACGTCAGGGCTCCAGTATGTCTATATCGGAAACGTCCCGGGTCATATGGCAGAGAATACGTACTGCCACAAATGCAGCAAGATGATTATCGAGAGGCGGGGGTTCAGGATTCTCAACAGCAACCTCGAAAGGGGAAAGTGCAGATTCTGTGGTGCGCGCATTCCAGGTGTCTGGTCTTGAGTGATTCCGACCAGCATTGTCCTTTTTGATTCACCCGCTACTTCTTCTCCCGAAAAATTCTTATCATCGCGAGCACATCTGTCAGGCCTGTGGGCCGTCTTCGTGGCCACGTCATACCCCTACTCGTAGGAGGCAATCTCCATGCACTGTCGCAATCGGTTGAGCAACGCTATCGCTTTCCTGTTCGCAATTTGCATCACGATGTCCATTGCACAGGCACGTCAGGCGACGGTGAGGGAATCAAATCAGGTCTTTCGGACATATCCTTTCAGCGATCCTGATCCCATCGCCCGGATGACCAACATTTATCCTTACTTTCGGTTTGAGGGATACAGTATTACGCCGGTGGAGAGGAAATGGAAGGTTGTGACTCTTGAAAACCCCTACATCAAGGTGACGATTGCGCCGGAGATTGGCGGGAAAATTTTGGGCGCGTTCGAAAAATCCACTGGCAAAGCGTTCATCTATACCAACAATGTGGTGAAGTTCCGGGAGATCGCGATGCGGGGTCCCTGGACCTCGGGAGGTATTGAATTCAACTTTGGCGACATCGGTCACACTCCGGCGACATCATCTCCTGTGGACTATGTGACCCGCACGAACGACGACGGGAGTGTCAGCTGCATTGTTGGCGCTCTCGATCTTGCGTCCCGGACCGAGTGGAGAGTCGAGATTCGTCTGCCGAAAGACAAAGCGTATTTTCAGACCGAATCGTTCTGGTACAATCCGACAGATTTCAATACGTCTCTCTATCATTGGATGAATGCGGCCGCGGATGCCAGTCCCGACCTGCAGCTTCTCTATCCAGGATTAGGTTTCATCGACCATGGCGGTAGAGCGTTTTCGTGGCCGCGTGACAACACTGGGCGTGACATCTCACGCTATGCCAACAATGCGTTCGGACCCGCCAAGTCGTATCACGTTCTCGGTACATACACGGACACCTACGCTGCATATTATGCGAACAGCGATTTCGGCGTCGTTCACTGGTCTCCCTATACGGACAAGCCGGGGAAGAAAATCTGGATCTGGGCGCTCTCGAGGGAAGGTGAGATATGGAAGGATCTTCTGACGGATCCGGAGCTTGGAAACGGACAATATGTCGAGATCCAGTCCGGGTTGCTCTTCAATCAGGCCGCCGCAGGGAGCACAAGAACTCCTTTCAAGCATCAGGCGTTCGCTCCTCTGAGTGAGGAGAACTTTGTTGAAGCATGGTTTCCGTTCAAAGATATCGGTGGTCTTGTCGAGGCAAATCTCCATGGATCGCTGAATGTTCAGGCAACAGGTGGCATGCTAAGAGTTGCATACTGTCCGTTGGAGAAAACGACTCAACCTCTCGTCGTCAGTATCGGCGGCAAAGAAGTTTACAGAAGGGAGCTCAATCTTCAGCCGCTGCAGGTATTTGTTGACTCCCTGACACGCTCAGGTGACGGGGAAATCGAAGTGAGTGTTGGTGATTTGATTTCATTCAAAAGTCAGGAAGCGGCGCGCCGGCAGCTCCAGCGGCCGTTGGAAACGAACAAAGAATTCGATTGGAACAGTGTTGGTGGATTGTATACAGATGCGGTTGAGCGAGCTCGACAGCGAGACTACAAGGGCGCACTCGAGAAATACCTTGCCTGTCTTTTGAAAGACCCGGTCTACACGCCCGCACTTGCGGGGATCGCTGAGATCTACTGCCGTCGAATGGAGTACCAGAAAGCACTGGAATATGCACGTCGTGCGTTGGCAAATGACGCATACGATCCTGATGCGAATTTCATTTATGGTGTCATCAACAAGAACTTAGGAAGCTTTTACGATGCACTGGATGGATTTGGTGCGGCTGCACGATCAATGAAGTATCGATCTGCGGCGAATGCGGAGATGGCGGAGGTCGCCTTTCTTCAGAAGCATTGGCCGGCGGCGGAAGCCTACGCGTTTCGCGCTCTCGATTATGATCGATCAAATGTGCGGGCCAGCCGGTTGTTGATAGTACTCTATCGGGTTCAAAGAAAGACGGAGTCTGCCAAAGATGCGGTTGCGCACTTGAAAGCAATCGATGCGCTGAGCCACCTTGCAGATTTCGAGAGTTCCTTGATCGATCGTGCGAAGGAGAATTTCGACCAGCTCAGGTCCATGATCAGAAATGAACTTCCGTACGAAAGCTATCTTGAGCTTGCAAGCTACTACTTTGGATTAAAACTCTATGAGGATGCTGCGCTCGTGCTTCAACAATCGCCGGCCCATCCGATGGTGTTCTACTGGCTTGCCTATCTGAGCAATGTCACCCATCAACCGCAAAAAGCCGATGATTACCTCGCGAAGGCAATAGAGCAATCGACGTCGCTCGTGTTTCCATTCCGTCAAGAATCGGCCGAAATCTTCAAGTGGGCAGACACAGCGAAGCCAAACTGGAAAACGAAGTACTACCTCGCGCTTCTTCTTTGGAGCAAAGACAGAATTGATGCAGCTCGAGATCAGTTTGCTGCCTGTGGCAACGAACCTACGAATGCGTCCTTCTATCTCACGAGAGGCAATTTTCTGAAAGCCGATCAAAGCGCGGAGGCACTCCGTGACTACAAGAGGGCGCTAGAACTTGGACAGGGCGAGTGGAGAGCGTATCGTGCTCTGATTGATTACTATACGGAAGAGATTCATTACACCGAGGCTCTGGAGATCGCCAGGTCTGCGGCCAAGAAGTTTTCATCGAGCTATGTTGCTCTTTTCGATCTCGCGAGGTCCTACGTGCTCAACCGCCAGTATGCTGCCGGCCTGAAGATCCTCGACACGTTGACAGTGCTGCCGTTCGAGGGTGCGCGCTATACACGGGAGGTATACCGTCAGGCTTCAGTCCTCGCAGCCGCCGAGGCTATGAAGGCAGGCAACTATGACCGGGCGGCAAAGCTGCTTGAGAAGGCACGTCAGTGGCCGGAGCGATTGGGAGCCGGCAAGCCGTACGATGTTGACAATCGGCTGGAGGACTATCTCGAGGGATTGTGTTTACAGAAGTCCGGCACAAAAGACAAAGCGAAGAAACTCTTCGAGCATGTGGTCTCGTTCACAAGCGATCATGGCGCTGATGGTGGTGCTCAGCGATTGTTTGGTGCGTTGGCTGAGCGTGAGCTGGGACAGCAGGAGTTCGGGACAAAGTTGAGAGGGGAAATGTCGAGAGATCCACGATCTATTCTCGTTCGATGGTTGGCTGCAGTACTCAATAGGAACACAAGTGATTTCTCCGTTATCCGCGAAGAGTTGCGTGGACCCGGTGGCATGTCGTTGCTTGGGAGGGCTTCGATAGATCAGGATTTTGCGCTTATCACAGAAGTCCTTTCACTGATTGGCTTCTAGACCCGATCGTTCAAGTTGCCTTTGACTTCAAAGGTGGCTAGTTTGGCGAAGGCACACGGGAGTAAGGGACAAAATGAGATATGCGGAGCTGCAGTGAGGCATTTTCGACCATTTCACGGGGTGTGATGATGAAGAACCTACTCAATCGAGCATATTGCTGTCTGCTCATCACTCTGGCCACAACTTCGGTGAGTTTTTCACAGAACCTCGGCGAGGAGATTCATCTGAACATTCGTCAGAAAGTCGATTCGGCGAATCTCGCTGACGCCGGTACCTATCTCAATGGATACAGAAAGTCCATTGAAGGCGAGACAATTGCCTACCGTTCCTCGCACCCAGACGCGGAAACGGCCTTGCTGGTCCGGGCTCGAAAGGATGCCCATTCGATAACATGGGAGACAGATACGATTCCTGACGCATTCCTCGGAGACCAATACCGACTTATCTGGCTCGGGGGGCTGGAGAAGGATGGATTCCAGAATCCCCATGAAGTGCACAAGTTTGATTTCATTGTCAACGGCACGAAATGGTTGACGTTCAGGAACCTGAAAGATACGACGGCGAAGAAGTGGAAAGTCCGAGCCCCTAACGGCGCAGAGCTCTCGTTTGAGTCAACGACGGTGGACAGGGTAGGGGATTTGTTCGGTTATATGCTTCTCACTATCCCCAAGCGACTTGTTTCCCCGGGCAAACCGTTGACGATCCAGGTGGTGGGTGAGGATGCGGAGAGCGGCGATTGGTTTATGACATTCCAGTACAGTTTCAGTTTCCAGCCGCGCGTGCGTTTGGAACCCGGCATTCTGCGAAGTAAGACTGGTGAATCCCAAATGATTCGATTGAGCCTGGACAATCTCAGGAGAGGAAGGGCTATCCAGATCTTCGTCAAAGATCGGCAAATCACATCGACGGTACTCTCTGTCGGTGCGAACGTATTCTACATACCCATCACCGTGGTGAAGGAGCCGAAGGAAATTCCCATTTTCTTCACCGTGAATGATGTCAGAATAAGCAGGAGGCTCGTGCCCGTGAGACCCGTAAGAAGCCGAGACATCTATCTTCTGTCGTACTCCCATAACGATATTGGGTATACAGACCTTCAGCCAAACATTGAAAAGAAACAAATGAAGAACCTCGAGATCGCACTGGATCTCATTCAAAAGACCAAAGACTACCCTCTCGATGCTCGTTTCAAATGGAACATGGAAGTTTTGTGGGCCTTGGACGGTTATCTGAAACAAGCGTCGGAATCAAAACGACAGGAGGTCATCGATGCCGTTCGGGATGGAAGTCTCGGACTGAACGCTCTCTATGCGAACTTCCTGACCGGCCTCGCGGGCGCGACGGAAATGAGTCATTTCACAGAGTTTGCCAGGAATTTCACATCGACCTATTCCCTTCCCATTACGACGGCGCTCGTGTCGGATGTCCCGGGTTTCAGCTGGGGGATGGTCCCGACGTTGGCTCAGAGCGGCGTGAAGTATTTTTCGATTTCCCCGAATCCAACCGACCGAATCGGCTACACACTTGAAACGTGGGGAGATCGGCCATTCTACTGGAAATCGCAGTCTGGCAAAGAGAAGATCCTCACGTGGGTTGCGCGCGAAAGCTACGCCAGCTTTCACGAGGGAGATTTGTCAAAGTTGGGAGATGAAAAAATCTTCAAGCTCATTCGGAAGCTCGATGATCTGGACTATCCGTACGACATCGTCCAACTTCCTTATACCATTGGGGGAGACAATGGTCCGCCGGATCCGAATCTCTCCGAGTTCGTGAGGCGGTGGAACGAGCGGTACTCGGCGCCGCGTCTTATCATTGCGACCCATGAGCAGCTCTTCACAGAATTCGAGCGGCGATATGGTTCCACGCTGCCGACCTTCGGAGGTGATTTCACCCCGTACTGGGAGGATGGAGCGGCATCTTCTGCTTCTGAGACGGCGTTGAACAGGCAGGCGGCAGACCGATTGATTCAAGCAGAGGCAGTGTGGGCGATGCGTTCTCCGGCTCCGTTTCCTACAGAGGAATTCGTTGCGGCCTGGCGCAATGTCATTCTCTATGACGAACATACCTGGGGGGCGTATAACAGCATTACGGACCCAGACACGTCGTTTGTGAAGGGTCAATGGGAGATCAAGCGGCGGTTTGCGACCGACGCCGACAGTCTTTCGAAGTTCCTGCTTGTGAAAGCCGCTGCGGGAGAATCGAAATCCAAGAAAGGAGAACTTGGGATCGATGTCTACAATGCGAATTCGTGGGATCGCACAGACGTGGTGTATTTGACAGAGGATCAGAGTGCCGCCGGTGACCTGGTTGTCGATGGAGGCGGGAATCCTGTTCCATCACAACGCCTTACGTCCGGCGAGTTGGCGGTTTTGGTGAGAGAGATTCCGTCGATGTCTTCGAGGCGGTTGTTCGTCCGAAAAGGGGTCGCTCATATGGTTGGTGCTGCTGGCGTCTCCGGAAATACGATTGAGAACAGTCTTCTCTCAGTCTCAGTCAATCCCAACACCGGTGTCATCAGCAGTTTGGAGTGGAAGAGAAATGGTCTCCAGTTGGCCAGTACGCGTCAGGAGGGTGGACTGAATGAATACATTTATGTCCCGGGAACGGATCCCAAGGACGCAAAGCGAGTGACGAATGTCAAGGTGAGTGTGAAGGAGAAAGGGAAACTCGTGTCTTCTCTGCTCGTCGAGGCAGATGCTCCCGGTTGCAGGAAGTTCTCGTACGAAGTACGTGTGGTGGAAGGGGTCAACCGTGTCGACGTTATCAACAGACTGGACAAGGAAGCGATCCGGACGAAAGAAGGGGTCCATGTTGCGTTTCCTTTCAATGTTCCAGAGGGGCAGCTTCGATACGATGTTGCTCATGGAATCGTTCGTCCGGAGGAAGATCAGTTGCCGGGGGCCTGCAAGAACTTTTTCTCCGTCCAAAGCTGGGTTGACGTTTCCAACGACCAGCGCGGGATTACCTGGGCAACTCCCGATGCCCCGCTCATCGAAATTGGATCAATCACTGCAGAGAGGCGTTGGTTGAAAGAAACCGACAACGCGCAGAACCTCTACTCCTATGTCATGAACAATTACTGGCACACGAACTACAAGGCGGATCAGGAGGGGATGATCACCTTCCGCTATTCACTTCAGCCGCATGGGGAGCTTTTGATGGAAGATGTTGTCCGGTTTGGGATGGGTCAAAGGGAACCACTCATTGCAGTTGCTGCCGCGGGTCCGGCGAAACCCGACAACTCGCTTTTCGAGATTGAATCAAATAGCATTGTTGCGATATCTGCAAAGCCGATCGGGACCAATGGCTCCTGGTTGTTGTGTCTCTACAATCCGACCTCTCTGAATCACGCTACCACCTTGCTCTGGAACCGGGGCATTCCCGTTTCGATTCATGCGAGCGATGCGTTCGGGAAAACTGGAGAATCTTTGGAGGGTGGGATTCACGTTCCAGCTTACGGAACGGTATTTGTTCGCGTGAACCGGAAGTAGGCAACAACAAGTTGCCACGCACCTGCGAGGTGCGTGGCACATCATCAGTCCTTCAGCAAATCTTCCAACTTTGCCAGATTTATAGTGTTCCAGTAGAACTTGCCCCACCAGCGGGCGCATCGGTTCGCATCGAGCGGTATGCCTACAACGGGCACGCCGTGTCTGAGGCACATCCTCATCCCTCGCACGAGCTCCGGCACGCACGCAATACCAAGCACACCAAGACTGTTTCCTTCCTTGTGGGCTTTCCGAAAGACCGAGCGTAGATCAGCAGTCATCCATACGTAGGGCTTCACCCCATGAAGTCTCAGGGTCTTGCTCACATGATTGACGTTGCAGTCGTCTGAGCACCCTTTGCAGACGTAATCGATATCTCTCTGCGCAGAACGGCATTCTGCTTCGAGATCGCGGAGGCAGTGGGGGAGAAACGCGAATTTCTTCTTGCATGATCGGAACTGACCGCCGTAAATACTGTTCACCAGCTCGATCTCGACCATCGCGAGATGATATTGTTCCTCGGACATTGTCAACGTCCGATTCCATCGGTCAAAACCCCGAAGCGAGCGGAGATGTAATTCCACTCCAGAAGTGAACGGGTGAAGCGTACTGCTGAGTGTGCGGAGGAGGAGAGTATCGGGGGAACCTGCGTCCGAAGTCAGAAGTTTTCGCAGGGCTCGTTTGTGCTTTCCCAGCTCTTGTACATCAAGCAACAATGTCTGCGGGTTTGGGGATGATTGGAGGAGGGTCTCGCTGAGTTGTTCAATGATTTCGTAATACCTGTCGGAGAACACTGCATCAGGTCGCAGCGAATAGGTCTTGCCCTCGAAGGAATCGGGTTCTGGCTGTCGACCTGCATGAGCCTGTATCGTTCTCATGGTCAAAATGTATTGATTAACTCGTTATTGTTCCATAATATTGAAGGGAATTTTTCCCCTTTTTCAGAGCATTTCCGCTCGCTGTCTTCACGAAAACAACGCTGCTCCTGCCATGATTCGATCTTCATGATCGAGCATGTGAGGCATTTCCCATTCCGTCATCCGGAGAGCGCGCATATGAAGCCCATTTCAGCCCTTCTCCTCGCCTTCTTTTGCGTCGTTCACCTTCAGTCACAAGATGTGAAGAATTATCTCAACGAGTCGCGTGCACAATATGAAGCGCGCATGGATTGGTGGAGCCAGGCCAGGTTTGGCATGTTCATTCACTGGGGGCTCTATGCGATTCCTGCCGGGGAGTGGAAGGGAAGCACAAATCACGCTGAATGGATCCGCACGACAGCCCAGATTCCGCTGGCGGAATATGACAAGTTTGTCGGACAATTCAACCCGGTGAAATTCAACGCGACCGATTGGGTGCGGATGGCGAAAAATGCCGGAATGAAGTACATCACTATTACATCGAAGCATCACGACGGCTTCTGCTTGTTCGACTCAAAGTACACAGATTTCGACGTGATGTCGACGCCATTCAAGAGAGACATCCTGAAAGAGCTTGCCGATGCGTGCCACAAAGAAGGGATCAAGATTTGTTTCTATCATTCCATCATGGACTGGCATCATCCCGATTATCTGCCGCGAAGGGAATGGGAAAGGGACAGGTCGACCACTGGTGCAGACTACGACCGCTACGTTCAGCACTTGAAGAGCCAGTTGAAAGAACTTCTTACAAACTACGGGGAAATAAGCGTTCTCTGGTTCGACGGAGAGTGGGAATCCACTTGGAACCAGAAGTACGGGACGGAAATCTATAACTATGTGAGGAGCCTGCAGCCGAATATCATCATCAACAATCGGGTTGGAGCGGGTCGATCCGGAATGGAGGGATTTACGAAGGCAGGCGAGTTTGCAGGCGATTTCGGTACGCCTGAACAGGAAATCCCAGCAACTGGAATGCCGGGTCTGTATTGGGAAACCTGCATGACGATGAACAACAACTGGGGGTTCAACAAGCACGATGATCATTGGAAGTCCCCTGAGGATTTGATACGCAAACTCGCCGACATCGCCTCCAAGGGAGGCAACTTTCTTCTGAATGTCGGACCTACATCGGAAGGAGTGTTCCCACAGCCGAGCATCGATCGCCTCCGTGCGATCGGCGAATGGATGAAGGTCAACGGCGAAGCGATCTATTCCACGAAGGCGAGCCCATTCAAGAGCCTGAGCTGGGGGCGATGTACTCAAAAACCGGTCGACGGTGGAGTACGGCTGTTTCTCCATGTGTTCGATTGGCCGTCCGATGGAAAACTTGTTGTGCCCGGCATTCTCAATCAGGAAAAGGGAGCTTATCTTCTTGCCGATGCCAATCGCACGCCGCTTATGGTTGGGCGCGACGGAGACGCTCTTGTGATCAGTGTCCCCGCAAAGGCGCCAGATCCAATGAACACCGTGGTTGTCCTCGATGTCGATGGGAAGCTTGATATTACGAGCCCCCCCGCGATCAGCGCAAAGTTCGACATCTTCATCGATGCTCTCGATGTCTCGTTCAGCTCTCCTCGCTCGAACGCGGAGATCCGATACACACTCGACGGAAGCGTCCCGACCCCATCATCGCAAAACGTGACGGACCCGGTCACTTTGAGAGCTACGACAACTGTAACGGCACGGTGTTTCCGCGAAGGGAAGCCGGTCAGCGGCCCTGTTTCTGCGACCTTCACCAAGGTGAAGCCAGCACCTGCTGCAAATGTCGATGGTGTTGTCAGTGGCATTCAGTATTCGTACTACGAAGGGGATTGGAGCGCACTTCCTGATTTCACGAAGCTGAAAGCCCTGAAGAGCGGCACACTCTCGACCTTTGATTTGTCTCCAAGATCTCAACCGGAATACTTTGGGCTTGAATACAATGGCTACATCCGAATTTCTGAAGACGGTGTGTATTCGTTCTTCGTAGCATCGGATGATGGCAGCCGCTTGTTGGTAGACAATAAACTTCTCGTCGACAATGACGGACTCCATTCGATGGTCGAGAAAAATGGGGTCGTTGCGCTCTCTGCCGGGTTGCATCCACTCACGGTGCAATATTTCCAGAAGAGCGGCGGGAGAGATATCAAAGTGCTTGTCGAGGGTCCGAAGAGCTCGAAAGTGGAAATACCTGCTTCGATGCTCTTCATAAAGAAGTAGTCCAGTTCAATCAGTCACAACACAGTCAATTTTTCGGGCAACCACGAATGTATTCTAGAATCTTGTTCTGCTTCGTCTTGATCGGTGCTATGTCTTCCATATCGTTTTCTCAGGCAAGGTCAACAACAAGCATCGTCCCAAAACCTTCTTCGGTAATTGAAAAGGCCGGATCATTTATCCTGACTTCAGGCACTGTGATCTCTTTCTCGGACAATTCACTTGACCAGGCAGGGGTGGCTGAATCTCTGTCGAAACGATTGGGCAGTGTTACGGGGTTGAAGCTGAGCAAAGTCGGGGCCGGGAAACATGCAAAGTCTGCTATAGTTCTTAGCACCGCAAACAATCCGGAGCTTGGAGATGAGGGCTATTCGTTGGTTGTCGCAAAAGGCGGAGTTCAGATCAGCGCAAATTCGCATGCTGGTTTGTTCTACGGTGTGCAGACGCTGCTTCAATTGATGCCGCCGGAGATCTACAAGTCCGGCCTGGTGACGAAGAAGAACTGGAGTATCCCATGCGTAGAAATCAAGGACTCACCCCGCTTCAAGTGGCGGGGGATACATCTTGACGTAAGCCGACACTTCTTGCCGAAGGAATTCATCAAGACGTACATTGACATTCTCGCGATGCATAAAATGAACGTCTTTCACTGGCATCTCACGGACGACCAGGGTTGGAGAATTGAGATCAAGAAATATCCTAAGCTCACAGAAGTGGCAGCGTGGAGAGTGGACAGGGAACAGCAACCATGGAGTGTCCGCGATCCTCAGCGTCCGGGAGAAAAAGCAACCCTCGGAGGGTTCTACACACAAGACGAGATCAGGGAGATCGTCAAGTATGCGGCGGAGCGGAACATCACCATCGTTCCTGAAATCGAAATGCCGGCTCATACAACAGCTCTTCTTGCAGCATATCCCCAGTTCTCCTGCACCGGCGGGCCGTTCACTGTCCCGCCCGGCGGCGTTTGGCCCATCACCGATATCTTTTGTGCGGGCAATGATAGCACGTTCTTCTTTCTTCAGGATATCCTGACAGAAGTGATGGCCCTCTTCCCCGGTCCGTTCATTCATATCGGAGGAGATGAGGCGGACAAGAAAGAATGGAGAGTGTGTCCAAAATGTCAGGCCAGGATCAGAGATGAACACTTGCAGGGCGAAGCGGGACTTCAGAGTTACTTCGTCCAGCGAATCGAAAAATTCCTGAACTCCCGTAATCGTCGACTCATCGGCTGGGATGAAATCCTTGAGGGAGGAATCGCGCCCAACGCCGCTGTTATGTCGTGGCGCGGGATGGAGGGTGGGGCGGCGGCTGCACGACAAGGTCATGACGCAGTGATGACTCCGGGATCGCATACATATTTCAACAGCTACCAAGGGAAAGAGGATCTCGAACCCCTTGCTGGAGGTGGTTACTTGCCCATCAGCAAAGTGTACTCGTACGAACCTGTTCCCGAAGGACTTACGCGTGAGGAGGCAAATCACATCCTGGGAGCGCAAGGTTGCCTCTGGGGTGAATTCATTCCTACTCCAGAACAGGCAGAGTATATGTTGCTTCCCCGCATTGCTGCGCTCGCTGAGGTTGTCTGGTCGCCGAAGGAATCACGAAACTGGCCGGACTTTGCGGATCGACTGGAACATCAGATGAAGCGCTATCGAGCTTCTGGATATAATTATTCGAAGAGCGCTTACCTTGTGACGATAACGCCAAGCGTCGACTCACTCAAGAAACAGATCAAGCTTACGCTCGCGAATGAAATGAACTACCCTTCGATCCGCTACACGTTGGACGGATCCGAGCCCACGATGTCATCCCCCCAGTACAAACGTCCCATCGCAATCTCGAAAGCGACGACCGCGAAGGCCGGAGCATTCTCGAAAGGAGTGCTTCTTGGAAAAATCTCGAGCCAAGATGTCTTCATCCACAAAGCGTCATTCAAGTCGGTCAAGCTGAAATATCCGTACGAGCTCTACACAGGAGGGGGAGAATTCGGATTGGTGAACGGGCTTCGGGGTTCATTGACGTTCGCTGATGGGAATTGGCAGGGTTTTCATCAATCCGATCTTGACGGGGTTGTTGATCTGGGAAAACCAACCGCGATCAAGAGAATCGCAGCGGGCTTTTTCGAGAGAACCGTATCCTGGATCTTCTATCCCACGCTTGTCGAATACTCGGTCTCAATTGATGGGAAGCATTTCACAACTGTGGCCAAATTCGAAATACCTGCCCCGATCGGTCATCGGGAGACATCCATCCGGGAGTTATCACAAGACCTCAAGGATGTGAAGGCTCGATATATCCGCGTCTACGCAAAGAATGTTGGCGTCTGTCCTGATTGGCATGCGGGGAAGGGAGACAAGGCGTGGTTGTTCGTGGATGAAATTGTGGTAGAATAAACTTATTCCGTGACCGAAATGCCCTCGCGAACTGTTCAAGTGTTCTGGTTGTTGTGTCTCCTCGCCTCGATCGCTTTTGGGGATGGACCTGTGTCCTCTTTGCGCCACATCTCCGTTACGAAATACCACAGTCTTCGGTTCAGCAAACTCGCGCGGAGTTGGGATGAAGGAATTCCGCTCGGTAACGGGCTGATCGGTGCGCTGATCTGGCAACGTGACAGTGTTCTTCGGATGTCACTGGACCGTGCGGATTTGTGGGACTTGCGCGAGATCAAGGAATTCGACCGTCCCGAATTCCGGTACTCCTGGGTTGTCGAACGAGCACTGCACGGTGACTATCGGAGAGCCCAGGAAATGGGAGATGTGCCCTATGACCGCGACGCTGCTCCCACCAAACTTCCCGGAGCTGCGCTCGAGCTCCCCATCCCCGGAATCAATGAGGTGGACAAAGTTGAACTCGATCTTGAGGATGCAGTGTGCACTGTTTCCTGGAAGAGTGGAGTCAAGATGGAGAGCTTCGTTCATGCCACCCAGCCATTTGGCTGGTTCAGGATTAGAGGACTGAGCTCCAAGATCAGGCCAATGCTTGTCCCGCCTCCGTATGCACTGCCTGACACCGTCAAGGATCATGGCAACAGTGGCCCCGGAGGAAATGACCTCCGTCGCTTGGGATACGCTTCGCCCGTGGTGGAAGAAAGCGTTGGTGCCCGCGGGCAGAGACGAATCCGATATCATCAGGAGTGCTGGAACGGTTTCTCGTACAACGTCGAACTCGTCTATCACTACGATGCGAACAACACCTTGAGCGGGTTCTGGTCAATCGTGCCGAGCAGTCCATATCAATTGACAGATCAGAAAAGCGTTAGCTCACCAGTGCCGAAGGTTTTCTCCATTGACGATGTCTACAAGACGCACCGACAATGGTGGCAGCAATTTTGGCAACAATCTTCGATATCGCTCCCGGATTCGATCCTCCGGAGACAATGGTATCTCGAAATGTACAAATTCGGGAGCGCCTCGCGCCGCGGCGCTCCACCGATAACCCTTCAAGCTGTCTGGACTGCGGATAATAGCCGGCTTCCGCCGTGGAAGGGAGATTTCCACCACGATCTTAATACGCAACTCAGCTATTGGCCTTCTTACAGCGGCAATCATCTTGAAGAAGAACTCGCATTCCTCGATTGGCTCTGGTGGTGTAAGCCCGTCGCCGAGAAATACACTCGGACCTACTTCGGCACCGAAGGAATCGATTTCCCGGGAGTTTCGACCCTTACCGGTTCACCGATGGGGGGATGGATACAATACTCGCTCTCTCCGACCGTATCCGCATGGCTTGCTCAGCACTTTTATCTCCACTGGCGTTACAGCATGGACAGGACGTTTCTGAAAGCGCGAGCGTATCCGTGGATTCAGGAGGTGGCGGTGCATTTGGAGCAACTCTCGGTGCGAGATAGCCTTGGAAGGAGAAAACTCCCGCTCAGTTCCTCGCCGGAGATTAATGACAACCGGCTCGACGCATGGTTCAAGGAGATGACAAACTACGATTTGTCGCTTGTCCGATGGCTCTATGGCGTCGCCGAAGAGCTCGCTCTGGAACTGGGGAAGCAAGAGGAGGCGAACAGGTGGAACACCATTCGGCAAGAGTGGCCCGAACTCGCCATGGGTCAAAACGGAAAACTGCTTGTCGCACCAGGTTATGAATTGAAAGAATCCCACCGTCACTTTTCTCATCTGATGTCAATTCATCCGCTCGGCCTGCTTGATTGGGATCGGGGTGAACAGGATCGGGCAATCATCTCGGCCTCGCTTGGCGACCTGGAGCGGCTCGGAACGGATTGGTGGTGCGGCTACTCGTACGCGTGGTTGGGCAGCATGTGGGCTCGGGCTCGCAATGGCGACAAAGCTGCTGAGGCTCTCCGGACATTTGCCACATGCTTCTGCCTGCCCAATAGTTTCCACGTCAATGGTGATCAGTCCAAGAGCGGAAAATCGAAATTTACCTACAGGCCGTTTACGCTCGAAGGCAACTTCGCATGTGCGCAGGGCATTCAGGAAATGTTGATTCAAAGTCATAACGGCATCCTGAGAGTTTTTCCGGCAATCCCTTCCAGCTGGCAAACAGCGTCGTTTACAAAACTTCGGGCCGAGGGAGCGCTTCTGGTCTCCGCTATCCGGGAAGACGGTCGCACGCAATCTGTAACCGTTACCGCTGAGAAAGGGGGAAAGGTGAAGATGATGAATCCTTTCGACAGACGGAAAGTAAAATCGCAGGCGAACGGGGTGACGGATATTCAATTCAAGAATGGTTTTATCGAATTCAAAGCCAAGGCGGGAGCCTCGGTCACGTTTAATCTTCAGTAACCACGACGGGCCACGTTATGAGACTTTTCACAATTACTGTTCTCTTTCTGATGCTTTGTCAGTGTGACCTCTCGGGTCAGGTTGCAAGACATACCTTTGCTCTTGGCGAAAGAGATTTTCTTCTCGACGGGAAGCCGTTTCAAATCATCGCCGGCGAGATGCATTTTGCACGAATTCCGCGCCCCTATTGGCGCCATCGGCTACAGATGGCGAAGGCAATGGGACTGAATACGATTGCAACGTACGTCTTCTGGAATTTTCACGAACCGCTACCCGGTAAGTTCGGTTTCTCGACGGAGAATCATGACATTGCAAGTTTCATACGGATGGCGAAGGAAGAGGGTCTCTGGGTGATCGTTCGACCCGGTCCCTATGCGTGCGCAGAGTGGGAGTTTGGCGGCTTTCCATGGTGGTTGTTGAAAGAAAAAGATCTTCTCGTACGGAGCAAGGATCCTCGTTTTCTCAAAGCATGTGAGCGATACATCAAGGCGCTCGGCGATGAAATCGCCCCGCTTCAGGTTACCAAGGGTGGTCCGATCCTCATGGTTCAGGTTGAGAACGAATACGGCTCATATAGCGACGACAAGGAATTCATGGGAAAGACGCGTGACATGATCGTGTCAGCCGGCATCGATGTCCCGTTGTTTACCGCCGATGGGCCATACCAGTGCAAAGCCGGATACCTGCCGGGTGTGCTGCCTGCGATCAATGGGGAGGAGAACGCGAAGTCCCTGAGAGATACGGTGAAGAAGTACAACGATGGAAAGGGGCCGTACTTCATTCCAGAGTTCTATCCAGGTTGGCTTGACAGCTGGGGAGAAAAGCATAACATCGTCCCGGTCCAGAGTTTTCTCGGCAAGTACGACTCGTTGTTGACAGAGGGTGTCTCGGTAAGCCTCTACATGTTTCATGGTGGAACGACCTTTGGATTCATGAATGGCGCAAACTACAACAAGGAACACCCGATTCTTCCTCAGCCCAGCACATATGACTACGACGCCCCTCTCGACGAAGCAGGCCGGCCGACGCCGAAATTCATGGCGATGCGGGAAGTGATTGCGAAACATCTCAGTCCCAGTGTGAGAATGCCTGACGTTCCGCCCGCCAACAAGATCATTGCTGTTCCTGCGTTCAAGCTTTCTGAAGTGACAAACCTCTACGCGCTCCTCGGCAAACCGATGATCTCGGATACTCTCCTCTCCATGGAGGATCTGAATCAGGGATACGGCTACATTCTGTATCGGACAACGGTGAAGAATCCAGCGAAGGGTCTGCTGAAAATCGACGGACTCAGAGATTATGCATTGGTCTACGTCAACAAGACTCGCGTGGCGGTGCTCGATCGGCGTCTCGGCCAGGATTCCGTCGAGGTGACAATCAACACTGCGAACTCGACGCTGGACATTTTCGTGGAGAATCTCGGAAGGATCAACTATGGGAAGCGGATAACGGACAATCGCAAAGGGATCACGGGCTCCGCCTGGTTGGCTGGTGAAGAGTTGCACCGTTGGAGTATCTATAGCCTTCCTCTCGACCATATGGGTTACGAGCAATTCGCCGGGAAGGTTCTTGATGGTGTGCCAGTCCTTCGCAGGGGTCACTTCTTATTGGAGGAAACCGGAGACACATTCCTTGATATGCGTCCCTGGGGGAAAGGATGTGTCTGGATCAATGGTCACAACATCGGACGGTACTGGTATATCGGACCACAGCAGACCCTCTACGTTCCCGCACCCTGGTTGAGAAAGGGAAATAACGAAATCGCGATATTTGAACAGCTCAAGTCAGCGCAGGATTCGATCGAGGGGCTTGCGACACCGATTCTTGATCAGTTGAGAAATCCGTAGCCGAAGCGTGTGTCCGTCGGCAACCCCCGACAGAGTCGAGGAGGACATCTCAAAGCTCACGGGTTGGGGCCGTCGGACGCTCCGGTTCAATGGGTTTCTTGTGGTAGAGTATGATAGAACTCGTGTAGAATCCTTCAGCGGCATAGTACGGGCGAAGGTTTCGGTGCTCTCTATCGAAAAGGACTCTGTACGGGTTGATTCCCGCGGCCAGGTTCTGGATCCCTTTTCCTTGGGTGTGCGTGGGGACTGGGCAAAAGAGAAATTGTCATCGCAGTTACCCCTGGAATTTCATCCTATTTCAAAATGATAACAAATGAACAACAGAAAAAAGGTTTTTGTCACGGGCTGTTTCGATATGCTCCACAGTGGACATGTTGCATTCCTCATGGAGGCAGCAAGCCACGGTGATGTGTATGTGGGGATAGGGTCGGATGAAACTGTTCACAAGCTCAAGGGTCGTTTCCCGGTCAACAATCAGACTGAGAGGCGATTCATGCTTGAAGCTCTGCGCTGCATTACTCGTTGCACTGTCAACGCTGGGTCCGGCATCCTGGATTTTGTTGACAATCCTGATGCCCTTGACGCCGACATTCTGTTTGTGAACGAAGATGGGAGCAGTCCCGAGAAAGAGGATTATTGCCGTAAACACGGACTCGAGTATGTGGTAAGCAAACGCGTGCCGCATGGAAATTTGCCTGTCCGCACGACGACGGCACTTCGGACGGAATGTAATATTCCGTTCCGAATCGACCTGGCAGGGGGTTGGCTCGATCAACCATTTGTTTCGAGATACTGCGCCGGCTCAGTCCTGACCATTTCGATCGAGCCTACGATTGATTTCAACGACAGGAGCGGAATGGCGTCGAGCACGAGGCGCAAAGCGATCGAGTTGTGGCACTCAGATATCCCATCAGGTGACAAAGAGAGACTTGCCAAAACGCTTTTCAGCTATGACAATCCGCCGGGAACTGAGGTTATTTCCGGATCTCAGGATGCGCTCGGAATCGTTCTTCCGGGCTTGAACAGGCTCGACTACCGCGGCGAGTACTGGCCGCGCACAATCGATTCGGTCTTTGAGGAATCGATTCTCCGGTTTTTGGAAGACCATCTCTTTCTTGTAACTCTGGGACCTCGCACGAGTGCGTTTTCCGTTCTTGAAGGAACGCGGATCGATACCTCTGGCGCGGAGCGGTTGGCTGAAGCGGCAGACGAATGCTGGAAAGCCATCATTTCAAAGAATCTGGCGGCGTTTGGTGCTGCATTCACTGAATCATTCGACGCGCAGGCGGCAATGTTTCCGAATATGGTTGATGAGGGCATCCGAAACATCATCGAACGCTACAGAACGAGAGCACAGGGCTGGAAACTGTCGGGTGCGGGAGGCGGTGGGTATCTCATTTTGGTCTCAGACAAGGAAATAGCAAATACGATTCGGATTAAGATCCGTCGATCAGTGTCAATCGACGGATGAGCAGTCAGGCGATGAATGTGACACTATGTGAAGTTTCATACCTGGGAGAGCAGCAATGAAAAAACGATACTGCCTTACGCTGGATCTCAAGAACGATCCCGAACTGATTAGCCAATACAAGTACTGGCATGAGCCCGGGAATATTTGGCCGGAGATTCCACGTGGTATCCGGGAGTCAGGATTGGATGAGATGGAGATCTATCTGCGGGGGACACGGATGTTCATGATCGTCGAAGCGGACGAGTCCGTCGACTTCGACTTAGCCATGAAGAAGATGTCCGCTTTCCCGCGGCAGCCCGAGTGGGCCGCGTTTGTGGCCAGGTTCCAGCAGCAATTGCCCGATGCCAAGGGGGATGAAAAGTGGATGATGATGGAACGGGTGTTCAAGCTTTCCTAGCAGTACGCAGAAGTCCGGCTTCTCAAAGGCTCATTCTAAAAGAAGTCGGGCCACTTCCGTTGTTCATCGATTCTCTGGAGTGAAGGAATGGTGATCATGCAACCGAAACCTCTCTATCCAATTCTCGTTGCGGTCGTTCTTCTTTCCATGACAGCCGCCTTTGCACAAAACCTTGAACGGTACAAAGATCCGAAGACACCAGTCGAAGAGCGTGTCAGTGATCTTCTGTCCAAGATGACCATCGAGGAGAAGATTGACATGCTAGGAGGAGTGGAGAGCTTCTACATCCGTCCAAGCGAACGACTAGGCATTCCGAAGATCAAAATGGCTGATGGGCCGCTCGGGGTTCGCAACTACGGCAAAGCTACCGCCTTCCCTGCCGGAATTGCCTTTGCTGCATCCTGGAACAAAGAGCTCGCCCAGCGTTACGGAGAAGCGGTTGGAAAAGAAGCGCGGTCCAAAGGCGTCCATATCATGCTCTCTCCGGGCGTCAACATCTATCGAGCTCCGATGTGTGGGCGCAATTTTGAGTACTACGGGGAGGATCCCTATCTCGCCAGCAGAATGGTGGTAGCGTACATCAACGGAGTTCAGAGCCAGGGGGTCGTCGCAACGGTGAAACACTATGCTGTCAACAACCAGGAATATGATCGGCACACCGTCAGCTCGGATTTGGATGAGCGGACACTGCGGGAGATCTATCTCCCCACGTTTAGAGCTGCTGTGGAAGAAGCACATGTTGGTGCCGTCATGAATGCCTACAATCTTGTGAACGGGGTTCATTGTTCGCAGAATGAACATCTCCTGAAAGAAATACTGAAAGGCGATTGGAAATTCGACGGCATGCTGATGTCGGATTGGGGTTCAACGTATGACGGAGTGGCTGCGGCGAATGCCGGACTCGATCTCGAGATGCCCTCGGGGGCATACATGAATCGCGATACACTTCTCCCGGCGATCAAGTCGGGCAAATTGAGCGTCGCAACCATCGACGACAAGGTTCGCAGAATGCTTCGCGTCATGTTCCGATTTGGGTTCTTCGATCGCGAGCAACTTGACTCGTCGCAACCGCTCTACAATCCAGAATCTCGTTTGGTGGCCTTGCAGGCAGCGCGGGAAGGCATTGTGCTGCTGAAGAATAGAGACAACATTCTTCCTCTTGACAGGACAAAGATACACTCGATCGCCGTCGTTGGACCAACGGCCCATCCGACGGTCACTGGTGCAGGGGGCAGTTCTCAAGTGCGACCGTTTCGATCTGTTTCGTTCCTTGACGGAATCACCTCTGTGTCCGGAGAGCACATCAACGTGCTCTACAGCCCGGGTGTCACCAATGACGTCGGATTGCTTTTCGAGAGCTCGGAGTTCCTCAGTCCTTTGCCGGGGAAAGAGTCTGTTCGCGGTCTGAAGGGCGAGTATTTCGCCAATCGAGATCTGTCAGGATCTCCCGCCATGACTCGAGTCGATCAACACATACGATTTGATTGGGGGGAGTCCGCGCCGGCATCAGGCTTCCCACCAGATGATTTTTCGATCCGCTGGACGGGGAAGATTCGTGTGGATTCTGATGGCGAATATCAGTTTTTTGTCCAGGGTGACGATGGCTTCCGGCTCTTTTTGAATGGGGAGAAGATCATCGACGAATGGCGGGTGCAGGCTGCGACATTGAAAGAGGCAAGACTTTCTTTAAAGGGGGGTACGCTCGCTGACATCAAGCTGGAATACTATGAACATACAGGCAATGCGCAGGTTTCTCTTGGCTGGTCGAAAGCAATCTCGCCGAAAGATGCTGAAGCCGTCAGACTAGCTGCTCGGAGCGATGTTGCCGTAGTCTGCGTGGGCTTTGACGCAACGACAGAGGGAGAAGGATTTGACAGGACCTTCGCCCTTTCGAAAAAACAACAGGAATTGATCAAAGAAGTGGCTAAGGTCAATGGGAAAACGATCGTCGTCCTTACGGCTGGTGGAAATGTCGCGATGTCGGATTGGCTTGATGACGTGTCCGGCCTTCTCCATGCGTGGTATCCGGGCCAGGAGGGTGGGACGGCGCTGGCGGAAATTCTCTTTGGGGATGTCAGTCCATCCGGCAAACTGCCCGCAACGTTTGAGAAGCGATGGGAAGACAACGCGGTTTTCAACTCGTACTCTGCAGTCGACAAGAAGATTGCCTTCAAAGAAGGGGTCTTCGTGGGCTACAGGCATTTCGATGCGAAAAACATCGAGCCGCGATTCCCGTTTGGTTACGGACTCTCGTATACCACCTTCGACTACAAGAATCTCATGGTGACGCCGACGTCGATTGCTCAGGAGCCAAAGGTTAGCGTAGAATTTGAAGTCACAAACTCGGGAGGGCGCGAAGGGGCGGAAGTTGCGCAAATCTATGTGGGGGAGCTCGACCCCGGCGTGGCTCGACCTGTGAAAGAGCTGAAAGGCTTCGAAAAAATCTGGTTGAAACCCGGCGAAACTAAGAAGGTCTCAGTAGTTTTGGGCAAAGACGCTTTTGCCTACTATGATGTTGGGAAGAAACAATGGTCTGTCAAGCCGGGGAAATTTGAAATCAGCGTAGCGAGTTCATCGAGGCTCGTACGGTGCAGCAAGCAGATCACGCTATCGGAGTAGGAACAAGAATTCCGTTTACGAACGTAGAGGCTTTCACATTTCTCATCACTCAGAGGAGCGACACAATGATTTCACGGCGCAGTTTTCTCAAGGTCGGCGGGCTCTCAATCTCAACCGCTGGATTCGTAAGCGAGATACTTACAGGCTCGGCATTTGCTCAGGATGCGAATCTTCAGAACATGGTTTCGGGCGTGAAGCCGATGGCTCCAGAGGATTATGAGGAGCGGTTGGAGCAGGCGAGAAAAATCATGGCCAAGAATAAGATGGATGCTTTGTTCGTGAGCGGCGGCTCGGATCTCGGGTACTTCACGAATGTGAACTGGTTCCTCAGTGAACGGACCTTCGGTGCCCTCATCAATCGGAAGGGAAAGACAATCTGGGTGTGGCCGTCATTTGAGGCGGAGAGCGCACGGGAAATGATCCCCAAGGATCAGGAACTGCGACCGTGGGAAGAACATGAGAATCCTTTCAAGCTTATCGGTGGCGTCATGAAGGATTTGGGGGTTCCCAATGGCAGACTTGGAATCGCCCCTGTGACGAGAAGTTTCATCGTCTTTGGCTTGCGCAAAGATGTTCCGGAGATTGAACTTGTCAACGGAGCCGTGGTAACAGAAGGATGCAGAGGAATAAAGTCCCCGAAGGAAATCGGGTACATGGATCTCGCCAACAAAATCACGAAGCTCGCCTACAGGGAGGGATTCAAACAGCTGAAAGAAGGGATGACCCCGCGGGATCTCTCGAACGTGATCAGCACAGCTCATCAACAGATGGGTGTGAGAGGCAATGGCGGACCCCAGTTTGGTCCAAGCACTGCATTCCCTCATGGTTCACGGATTCCCCGCACACTTCACGATGGAGATGTTGTCATGGTGGATGGTGGTTGCAGTGTTGAAGGATATCAATCAGACGTTACGCGAACGATCGTCTACGGCAAACCCTCAGACAAACAGAAATTGGTCTGGGACATCGTGAAACGCGCTCAGACGGCTGCGTTGAAGACGGCGCGACCCGGTGTACCTTGCGAGGATGTCGATCATGCCGCAAGGAAGGTCATCGAAGATGCGGGTTACGGGCCGGGATACAAGTACTTCAGTCATAGGTTGGGTCATGGCATTGGAATGGATGGTCATGAATTCCCCTACCTCGTGAAAGAGAACAAGCTCAAACTGCAACCTGGGATGACATTCAGTGATGAGCCCGGAATCTACATTTATGGAGAATTCGGGATGCGTCACGAGGATTGCTTCGTTGTGACCGACGACGGGGCCCGTTTTCTTGGTGGCATGGAAACTACAGCCATTGACAAGCCGTTCGGCGAGGCGTAGATCCGCCGTATCTTCTGGAAAATGAAGATCTTAGACAGTATCTTCAGTTACTTTACTAGGTTACTGACGTTGCGTTCTTCCGCGTCATCCACGTGTTGCAGGTTCTCACTGGTATCGAAAGGTGTCCCTGGCATGAAGCCCTCTTTGAATCGCTTCTTGTTACGCATTGTCCTGTGTTCGATCTTGATCGGATCTTTGATCGACGTCTTTGCACAACCACAGCTCATCCAAAAGCAGAAGGCTAGCCCAAAGACGGAGCTGATGATTGAGAATCAACAGGTGCGGTGCACGGTGCAGGTGCAGGGAAATCAGTTACTGTCAGACAAACTGGAGGTCCGATCGTCGTGGGCTCAGACAGTTGGAGGTTCGGTGGCGGGCGTGGAAACAGACGCCGATTTCGCCGTCGATCTGATGTACACGGATTGGGACGCTCCCGGCAAATCGAACTGTGCAGACAATCTGGTGACCTTCACGAAAAAGAACTTCGCCTTTCAGCGCCAGGAAATTCTGGAGAGTGCGGGAGGTGCGAAAGAGCTTGTCCTTTACTTTGGCGGCGTTGACCACCTGATTCAACTCATGGTGACCTACCGCCTCGAGCCATCCTGGTTCTACGTCAAGAGGAATATCGCTTTGTGTGATACGGCCGGCAATGGTCATCTTGTCCGTTTCTTCGTGCCTCGCGCGGGAGAAATCAAGGGAGTAACGAAGGTAGTGAAGGCGGGGGGCTTTGGTCAGCCTATCGCCGTGCTTTTGAAAACCGGAGGTGCTTTCTTTGGAACAGAATATCCCGCCGCTGACAATAAGCTCGAGCCGAAGGCAAAAGGAATCCACACCATCCGTTGCAGTGCAGAACTCGGCGACCGGATTCCAAAGTCATGGTTGAGAAGCGACTGGGTGGTGGAGGGCGTGACTCCTGACACCTATGTCAAACTCTGGTTCGACAAGTATGTCAACGATATCCGTGTGGCGCGACTACGGTCCTATTCTCTCTACAATACTTGGTACGATCTTCGTTCGCCGGAATATCCCCGATGGCCAAAAGAAAACGTGATGAGTGAGCAGACCGGTTTCAAGATGGCGGACATTCTTCGCCGTAACATGATCGAGAAGCACAACATCCAGCTCGACGCGTTCGTCCTCGACGACGGATGGGATGTGTACAAGAGCGACTGGGTTCTTCGGAAGGAACAGTGGCCAAACGGATTGAAGCCATTGTCGGATGATCTCAAGAAGACGAACACGAGTCTCGGGATGTGGATTGGTCCGACGGGGGGATATTCGTTTCGCAGACAAAGGCTTGGGTTCATGAAAGAACATGGGTATGAGATCGTCAATGATATGTTGTGTGTCGGAGGGAAGAAATACAGCGCTTTGCTCAAAGAACGGATTGCAGATTTCGTGGAGAACAATGGCGTCGGATATTTCAAATGGGATGGGATCCAGTTCTCATGCAGCGAGCCGGATCATGGTCATCCTATCGATGTCTATTCACGGAGAGCAATTCTCCAATCGGTCGAAGATATGTGCAAGACTGCCCGAGATCGCAACCCGAATATGTTCCTCAATATCAGCTCAGGGACGTGGATGAGTCCGTGGTGGGTGAAGTACGCAAATACGATCTGGATGCAGGGAGCAGACTACGGATTCGCCGACGTGCCGTCGATCAGCATGCGTGATGGGGCGATCACCTATCGTGACTTCGTCTTGTATGAGGATTGGAAGCTCAAGGGGCTCTGGTTCCCCATTGCAAACCTGATGACTCACGGGATCATCAAAGGCAAAAGCGAATCGGTCGGGACGTATGCTGAGCCGATCGACAAGTTCACCGACGATGTACTTCTCTATTTTGCCCGCGGTGTGGCGATGTATGAGCTCTACATCTCACCAGATATTCTCTCCGATGGAGAGTGGACATCCATTTCGCGCTCAATGGCATGGGCACGAAAGAACTTTGATCTTCTGATGCATACGGAGCTGATTGGCGGAAATCCGCTCAAAGGTGAGGCGTACGGATATGTTCATTTCAGCGGAAAGAGGGGGATTATTGCTGCTCGAAATCCCGTCATCGAAGATGCGAAGTTGACGGTTGCCCTCGAGGCGGCACTTGGCCTGGATCCGAAAGCTTCTTCGCTTGTTCTCCAACGTCTCTATCCTACTCGCTGGACCTCTCCGAAACTCTATAAGACAGGCGATGTCATCACTCTTCCCTTAGACGGTTTTGAGATGGCGGTCTATGAAGTCTTCCCGGTCTCGGACGCATGCGAGCCTTTGCTGGCAGGCGTTGTTTTTGACGTCGTGGGGCAATCCGGCATATCATGGAAACTCTCTCTTCACAGTCCATCGGCTGAGGTGAAGGTCTTGAATCCGAGCGTCTTGATATCAAGTGCAGAAACTTCGCAAGCGCTGCAGAAACTGATAGCCGAGGTCAAAAACGGTCCGGTGACTGAGCTGGTGAAAGGGAGCAAAGTTCTTGCCGCGACGGATGAGAAGAATGGCCTCGAAGTAAACTTGACGGTGGGAGAAAGCGCGATCGATGGAATGATCGCCGTCCTTCTGGCACAGGATACCGCCACGGAAAAGAAAGTCGGGATCAAGGTGACCGCACAGATCGATGGTCAGGATGCAAAGGTCTCCACGGAATTTCAGGAAGGGAAATCGCAGTGGTACAAAGTCGCGATTACTGCAGGCAAGCATAGAGTGACGTTCCATGTGAGCCCAGCCAAGGACAGCTTGACCTGGTCAGGCAAAGCAACCGCATGGTTTGTTTCCAGGCAAAAGCAGAATTCGGTGGCAATCGAACTGACACTCAATCAGGCTCCCACTGAGCGGCTATTGCCGCCAACCGTATGGCCCGCAGGCGAGGTACGCAAAAACATCAAACTTGGAGAGGCTTTGCTCATGGCAAAGGGTGTGAAGAACTAGGATGGACAACCTCGCTCAGAAACGGGACGCCCTCATGAAGCTTTCTCATGAACTTGGTCGCGAAGATCGGGGTTGGGCAATTCTTGGAGAGGGGAACACCTCTATCCGCGTTGACCCGGAGACCTTCCTCGTCAAGGCGAGCGGCTGCAATCTGGGGACGCTCTCCACAGACGATCTCGTGGCGTGCAGAACACTACCGCTGGTGAGCTTTCTCGAGAGGAAGAATGCTTCAGACCAGGAGGTGGACGCCGCTCTCTACGCGTGTCGGACGGATGAGCATGCCAAGAAACCTTCCGTCGAGACGCTGTTTCACGCATATCTGCTGAGTCTCCCCGGCATCGAATTTGTCGGTCATACGCACGCTCCTGCAGTCAATCAGATTCTCTGCTCGCCGCGCGCGAAGGAGTTTGCTCAGAAGAGAATATTTCCGGACGAAGTTGTCTGCTGCGGCAGCGAATCACTGTATATTCCCTACACCGATCCCGGGCTGAAGCTGGCACGGGCGATTCGATCGGGCACCAGTGCATATTATAAAAGTAACAGAATCTTTCCCCGGGTCATCGTTTTGCAGAATCATGGGATCATCACCATCGGAGCAACTGCGAACTCTGTGCTGGCGGCGATGATGATGGCGGAGAAAGCTGCGTCGATTTGGATTGGCGCGACTCTGTTCGGAGGACCGAGGTTCATGAGCAAGGCCCAGGTTCATCGAATTGCATCGCGACGAGACGAAGAGGTGCGTAAACGTGAGATGAAACTCTAACGAGTGAGGGAGGATATTGTGCATTCAGAAAAGACATTTAAGCACGTCAACTATCTTTGGGATGAGTCGGCAGCTGCCAAGCTCGATCCCGTCGGATTACTCATCTATCGATCGAATCTCCTGGGCACGGATCAACGCATCACCAACACCGGCGGAGGGAATACATCGGCAAAAATCATGGAGACCGATCCGCTGACAGGTCAACAGGTGGAAGTTCTCTGGGTGAAAGGCTCGGGAGGAGATCTCAGAACATCGACAAAGGAGAATTTCTCTTCATTATATCAGGACAAGCTCGTCGGACTGCAACCGCTGTATTCGAAGAATGCGAAAAAAGGCCCAAAGACCGAGATTGAAGACGCGATGGTTGGCATGTATCCGCACTGCACGTTCAATCTGAATCCACGTGCGACGTCTATCGACACACCTCTCCATTCCTTCATTCCGTACAAGCATGTTGATCACATGCATCCGAACGCAGTGATCGCCATAGCCGCCTCCAAGAATTCTCAGAAGCTGACAAGAGAGATTTTCGGAGATGATATCGTCTGGACTCCCTGGCAGCGACCGGGCTTTGATTTAGGCTTGAAGCTCCAGGAAATCTGCAAACAGCATCCGAACGCAAAAGGGGTTTTGCTTGGCCAGCACGGGATCATCAACTGGACCAACGAAAGTCGCTCGTGCTACGATCTGACGCTCGGTCTCATTGAAAAAGCAGCCGAATACATTCAATCGCGGGACAAAGGGGATAAGACCTTTGGAGGGAAGAGATATCGCTCGCTTGAGCCGGGCAAGAGACGCGAAGCATTTGTTCAGATCTTGCCTTGGTTGCGGGGAGCGGTGAGCCAGCAGAGGCGATTCATAGGCACCGTCCAGGACGACGACACGATTCTTCGTTTCGTCAATAGTGCGGACGCGTCACGCCTGGCCGAGCTTGGGACATCGTGTCCCGATCACTTCCTCAGAACGAAGATCAAGCCGTTGTATGTGAACTGGAATCCTTCAAGTGAGACGGTCGATCAGCTCAAGCAGAAGCTTTCCGATGGTCTGGTGAAGTACCGCCAGGATTACGCCTCGTATTACGACCGTTGCAAGCATCCTCATTCGCCGGCAATGCGCGATCCGAATCCGACTGTCATCCTGATCCCGGGACTTGGGATGATCGCATGGGGCAAGGACAAGAGCGAATCTCGGGTGACTGCTGAGTTCTACAACTGTGCGGTCGAGGTTATGCGCGGTGCAGAAGCGATGGACGAATACATCGCTCTCCCACAACAGGAGGCATTCGACATCGAATATTGGCTTCTCGAAGAGGCAAAGCTGAAGCGCATGCCGCCTGAGAAAGAGCTCGCACGACAGATCGTTGCGGTTGTTGGCGCCGGGAGCGGTATCGGCAAGGAGATCACTCATAGGATTGTGAAAGAGGGGGCGCATGTCGTATGCGCGGATCTTTCCATTGATGCTGCCAAAGCAACTGCGAAAGAAATCACGGACAAATTCGGGTTCGGTATCGGCGTTGCCGGAACTGGAATCTCGAACTGCGGTCCAGCGATTGGACTTTCAGCCGACTCCACTAATCGTTCTTCGATTCGCGCCATGCTTGACGACGTGATTGTCGCGTACGGCGGGATCGATGGGATGGTAGTGACAGCTGGAGTCTTTGTTCCTCCTGATGTCACCGGCCATATCCCCGACGACAAGTGGGCGCATACCTTTGCCGTCAACGTCACGGGTGCCTACCTGGTCGCCGATGAGACGAACAAGGTCTGGAAAGAGCAGGGGCTGAACGGAAGTCTTATCATAACAACGAGTGTCAACGCAGTCGTTTCGAAGGAAGGAAGCCTTGCGTATGACACGAGCAAGGCCGCCGCTAATCACCTGGTAAGAGAACTTGCGATCGAGCTTGCGCCGTTGATCAGGGTGAACGGTGTTGCACCCGCAACCGTTGTTGCCGGGAGCTCAATGTTTCCACGCGACAGACTCATCGCTTCGCTGGCAAAATACAAAATCGCCTGCTCTGAAGAAGAAACAACCGAGTCGCTCAGGGCCAAACTGGCAGAGTTTTATGCTGATAGGTCATTGATTAAGCAGGCTATCACTCCCGCTGATCAGGCGGAAGCGGCGTTTCTGCTCTTGAGCAATCGACTGAGCAAAACTACCGGTCAGATCCTAAGCATTGATGGCGGCCTGCAGGAGGCGTTTTTGCGCTGACTAGACGTCATTCAGGCGGCCGAAAGAGGCTTGCAGTCGGACACCAAACGACAGCTCAAAGATGACTATTGGATTGGTTCATACTGTGATCACACTGAACCCTTATGAAGACAGGACCACAGACCGTGCAGGCATACATTGCGGCGGCTCCAAAAGAGGTGCAGGGCAAACTCAAAGCGCTTAGGGCTGCAATCAGATATGTCGCACCGGGCACCGATGAACGCATCAGCTACGGTATGCCTTATTACAGTTACAAGGGACGTCTGGCCTATTTTCGACTTTCAAGAAACCACATCGGACTCTATCTACCGCCGCCTGTGATACAAGAATACAAGAAGGACCTGGAAGATTATGAAACTGCTACGGCGACCATCCGCTTTCCTCTTGACGACAAACTTCCGGTGGTGCTCATAAAAAAGCTGGTCAAGGCGCGGATGAAACTAAACGAGGCAAAAAAGGGAAAGTTGAAGCACCATGGTTGATTGGTTCATCGATCATCCGATTGTATCAGGTTTCATAACTGTTCTCCTGATGTGGAGCGACTGGCTGCTTACCATTGCTCAAGAGAAGGAAAGGGTCGAGCATTACTCTGAACATTATCAAAGCTATCCGACGAACACGATCGAGGGCCATCCCGCTTTTCAGAGTTCAATACCAAAGAGGCAATTGATAAATCCGAAGCACTTCATCGCTGCTTTGGCCATTGGAACGGTTGTGTCAATAATGTTAATGATGGTTCCACGGATGTGGTGTGAATTGCTTCTTGGATACATATGGGGGCTCTTTGTCATTGTTGATACTCAACATATCAGCAATTGGATCGGTTACAGGGCGGGACGGCAAGGAATTCACGGGAAATTGTGGATGCACCAACGGACAGGATACTTGGTGCAATCGGGACGCTATTTTTCCTTCACACTATTTCTCGTGGTACTGTCGATTCTTTCGGGTTCCGTGGTCATTTACGGAGTGACAATAGCGGGACTCGTTTCTTCCTTGAGGCAATTGATTTGGCTAAAGAGAATTCCAAAGATAGAAAAAGATGACGCCCTTCGTGGAATAACGAATTCAGAAAGCACGGCGACATCTGAAAAAGTTGTTCAATGAATCAAAGCTGCTTCCGCAGTCGGAGTGCGTTCAACGCGATTCGACAAGAACCAGGGGCACCTTTCATCCTTGTACTGAAAGAGGCTTGATGGGGCTGGCACGCAACACTTTATTGTGGATCTCTGAAAACCGAAAGCTGCGCCAGGCACTGCCGAGGTACGCATTCATCCGCCGCGCCGTTTCGCGTTTCATGCCCGGCGAAGCATTGGCGGATGCCCTGAGAGCGGCCGAAGAGTTGAAGCCACAGTTGATCAGCACGGTTTTTACCCATCTCGGCGAGAACGTCACAGATGAACCCGAAGCGAGAAAAGACGCGGAAGAATACGTCGATGCCTTGCATCAGATCCAACGACGAGGACTGGATACCCACGTTTCTGTCAAACTTACTCATCTCGGGCTCGACCTGAATGAGAAAGCCTGCATCGACAATCTTGTTGCGATTGTTTCAGAGGCGAAGACGGTAGGCAATACGGTCTGGATCGACATGGAGCAGAGCCTCTATGTGGATCGGACACTCGACATCTATAAGCGAGTGCGGAAGGAGTTCCCGAATGTCGGTCTTTGTTTGCAGGCGTATCTCTACAGGACGGAAAAAGATCTGGACGGGCTTCTGCCGTACTCTCCTGCCATCCGTTTTGTGAAGGGGGCCTACAAGGAGCCGCATTCAGTTGCCTTCAAAAAGAAATCAGATGTTGACGCGAACTTCTTCATGCTCTCCTCAACGCTGATGCGGCACATAAGGACAGGCTCAAAGCTTGTCGTTGGCACGCACGACACAAGACTCATTGCGTCTCTCCAGGACAAGGCGGCGCAACTGGGGCTTTCGAACACGGATTACGAATTTCACCTTCTGTTTGGAATTCAGACGAGCGAGCAATTGCGGCTTGCGCGTGAGGGCTACCGCGTGAGAGTTCTGATTAGTTACGGGAGTTTTTGGTTTCCGTGGTATGTCCGGCGGTTGGCTGAGCGGCCGGCAAATGTTTGGTTTGTGATGCGAAAGATGTTCTCTTCCTAAGAACGAGTATGGAGTCCGACTCTTACTCCGGCTATTCGAAGAAGAAGTCGGACTTCTACCAATCAGGTGAGGTTTGAAATATGAAAGCACGCTTTGCTGTTGCAGTTCTTCTCACTGGACTTCTTGCGGGCTTTGTTTTGGCCCAGCCAAAGATGAAGATCGCGGTTATCCCAAAGGGAACCACGCACATATTCTGGAAATCGGTCGAAGCCGGGGCACGACAGGCAGGCAAAGAACTCGGAGTCGAGATCATCTGGAAGGGACCGCTGAAGGAAAATGACAGGGCCCAGCAGATTGCTATCGTGGAGCAGTTTGTCACGGAAGGCGTCACAGGAATCGTTCTTGCACCCTTGGACAACACAGCTCTGCAAAGGCCCGTCGCGGAAGCAATGGAGAAGAAGATCCCTGTTGTTATTTTTGACAGTGGATTGAAAGGCGAACCTGGCAAAGACTACGTGAGTTTTGTTGCGACGGACAACAAGAAGGGGGGCAAACTCGGTGGAGATCATCTCGCAAAGTTGCTCGGTGGCAAAGGGAACGTTGTGCTCCTGCGGTATCAGGTAGGATCTGCGAGCACCATGGAACGCGAGGAGGGGTTTCTCGAAGGAATAAGAAAAGTCGGTGGGCTCCGAATCACAGTGGACAATCGCTTTTCGGGAGCGACGGCAGGAGAGGCGAAAACAGCCTCGATGAACATCGTCGACAAACTCAAGGAAGCCAACGGAGTCTTCTGTCCGAACGAATCTTCGACGTTTGGTATGCTCCTGGCTCTCCGCCAAATGAATCTGGCGGGTAAGGTTCGCTTCGTGGGGTTTGACACTTCGCCTCCGCTCATCGAAGCGCTTCAGAGTGGTGAGATCGATGCGTTGGTGGCCCAGGATCCAACGCTCATGGGATATCAAGGCGTGAAGACGCTTGTCGCCAAACTTCAGGGGAAGGAAGTGCCGAAAACAATTGACACTGGTGTTCGATTGATCACTCGCGACAATCTCAACACTCCGGAAATTAAGAAACTACTCGGAAACTGACGCTGGATGACTCGAAGCAAACAAGGAGATGGAGCGATGAAAAAAATAGTTCTCATATTGATGGTGGTCGCTATGATAACTCAATCGGGCCTCGCACAAGGGAAGACGATGGCTCCCAATTTTACGGATGATGTGGCATTCCTGAAACAGCATGTGGATGTCATCGTCTTGTCGGACAAGACTGGATCCAACCAGGTAGCGGTGATACCGGGATATCAGTGCCGGGTCATGACCAGCACAGCTGGCGGAGCGCAGGGCATCAGTTACGGTTGGGTGAATCGTGATCTGATCTCTTCAGGTGAAAAGAAAGAACACATCAACGTTTACGGCGGTGAGGATCGATTCTGGATCGGGCCGGAGGGCGGGCAGTATTCGGTCTTCTTCAAAAAGGGTGATTCATTCGATCTTGATCACTGGTTTACACCGGCTTCCGTTGACACAGAGCCCTTCGAACTCGTCGGCAAGGCTCAGGATCGCGTGCATTGCCGTCGCTTGATCGAATTGACGAACTACTCCGGGACGACGTTCAATCTCGAAGTCAATCGGGAAATTCGTTTGCTTGACGCAAAGAGCGCAGAGAAGAATCTCGGTGTAACAATTAAACCGACCGTGAAGGTTGTGGCGTATGAATCGATAAACTCCGTCAAGAATATTGGAACGAAGGCCTGGGCCAAAGAGAGTGGCTTGCTCTCGATCTGGATCCTCGGAATGTTCAATGCGGCGGATGCAACCACGATTGTAGTGCCTTTCATGAAGGGCGAAGAGTCAAAACTCGGTCCTGTGGTCAACGATACGTACTTTGGCAAGGTGCCGGGAGAGCGGTTGATGATCAAGGACGGTGTGATGTATTTTGCTGCCGACGCCAATTATCGCAGCAAAATCGGCGTGCCGCCTCGTCGTGCAAAATCGATGTTTGGCAGCTACGACGCACTGAACAAGGTTCTGACGATCATTCAGTTTACGCTCCCCAAGGGGTCGAGCGACTATGTCAACTCTATGTGGGAGATCCAGAAAAAGCCGTTTGGCGGCGATGCCGTCAACAGCTACAACGATGGTCCCCCCAAACCCGGTGCCGCCCAGCTGGGTCACTTCTATGAACTTGAGACTTCGTCGCCCGCGCTCGCGTTGAAACCAAATGGGGCCGCTACTCACGTCAGCAGGACGATGCATCTTGAGGGACCGGAAAAAGAACTTGATGCAATCGCCCGTGCGACGCTTGGGGTCGGGCTTGAAGACATTAAAGCAGGTTTGAAAAAATAGGACCTCTGACCACCTCATCAAATGAAATCCTGGCTCAAAAATCTTGGCCCGGTGATAGGGCTTGTGTTTGTGTTCGCACTGTTTGCGATCCTCACGCCCGACAAGTTTGCCACCGCCAGCAATCTCCAATTGATGCTCCTCCAGACTGCCGTCGTGGGAACTGCAGCTCTTGGGATGACCGTCGTGATCATCAGCGGCGGTATTGATCTGTCCGTTGGTTCCGTCATTGCTCTCACAACGGTCATCGTCGCTCTTCTTTTGAATAGCGGAGCCCCGCCTCTTGTTGCAGCCATGGGTGGAGTTCTTGCAGGTATGATCTGCGGATCCATGATTGGCCTTCTCATCACTCAAGTCAGGCTCGCGCCGTTTATCGTGACGCTTGGGATGTGGGGTGCATTGCGGGGAGCGGCGAAAGGCCTCGCCGGCGAAACGATGATCGTAACCCCGGGAACATGGCTCACAAAGCTTCTCAATACGCTCACGGATCAACAGTCGTGGATGCTGTTCCCGCCCGGAGTGTGGTTAATGCTCCTCCTCGCGGTCATTGTCGGAATCGTACTGAAGTACACCCGCCCGGGGCGCCACGTTTTTGCGGTCGGCTCCAACGAAATCGCTGCGAGGATTTGCGGCGTTTCCGTTGAACGAACGAAGCTGATGGTCTATGTCATTGGCTCCGGATTCGCGGCATTGGCGGGGGTTTTGCAGTACTCCTACCTGACGGTCGGCGATCCCACAACTGCATCAGGGATGGAACTGGATATCATCGCTGCCGTCGTCATCGGCGGCGGTAGCCTTGCCGGTGGCGAGGGAAGCATCATGGGAAGTTTGGTCGGAGCCCTCATTATGACGACCGTGGCCAACGGTTGTACAAAAATGGAATTGCCCAACTGGGTGCAGGAGATCGTCGCCGGAGCGATCATCGTGATCGCCGTCTCCCTCGATCGATTTCGCCACCGGAAGTATCATGACTAGTTTGTGCCCCCCCTTCCGTCCTCTCACATCAATACACTGAGAAACTATGACACTCACTATCTTCAGAACCGTGATCATTCTGGTCCTTGGTACACTCATTGCCGAAGGTTCATCCAATCCTCTCATCACAAAGAGTGAACCTGCGATCTCCATCATTCCCAAACCTCTCTCTCTAAAAAGAGATGACGGGACTTTCCTTGTCACGAAAACGACGAGTGTTTTGTACAGTGGTCTTGGTGAGATCCAGCGCATCGCCGAAGTGCTTGCCTCCCGGTTGAGGAAGTCAACGGGATACCCGATCGTTGTCGCGCCCCTTACGTCAGGGAGCAAACTCGAAGATGCAATCGTCGTTTCGCTGTCCGGCAATGACAATCTTGGCTCAGAGGGGTACCAACTGATAGTAACTCGCAAGCTCGTGCGTATTGAAGCGACTACTCCCGCGGGTGCGTTCTACGGCGTCCAGACGCTGTATCAGATTCTGCCCGTTGAGATTGAAAAAAGCGCACCAACAGAAAACGTTGCATGGTCAATTCCTTGCGTGCGGATCGAGGACAAACCCCGATTCTCGTGGAGGGGGATGCATCTCGACGTCGGTAGGCATTTTTGCTCGATGGATTCAGTGAAACGATACATTGACATGATCGCCTCGTACAAAATAAACACCTTCCACTGGCATCTCACGGAGGACCAGGGGTGGCGCATCGAAATCAAGAAGTATCCGCGACTGACGACTGCCGGTGCGTGGCGGAAGGAGACGATGGGGAATAGGACACCGCACGGCGGCTTCTATTCACAGGATGAAGTTCGGGAGATCGTTGAATATGCCCGTCAGCATTTCATTACTGTTGTACCGGAAATTGAGATGCCAGGTCACTCGCAGGCAGCATTGACAGCGTATCCAGAACTCTCGTGCTCCGGCGGACCGTTCGCGGTGGCCACAGAATGGGGAGTGTTCAATGATGTCTACTGCGCGGGAAATGAAAAGACCTTCCGGTTTGTCGAAGAGGTCATCGACGAGGTGTCGGCTCTGTTCCCGGGTCCGTTCTTTCACATCGGTGGCGATGAATGTCCGAAGGTTCGATGGAGCAATTGCAAGCGCTGCCAGGATCGGATTGCAGCGAATGGTCTGAAGAATGAGCAGGAACTTCAAAGTTACTTCGTCAAACGGGTCGAACAGATGCTCAGTGCCCGCGGCAAGCGCTTGGTGGGATGGGATGAAATTCTCGAGGGCGGTCTGCCGCCAAAAGCGACGGTGATGTCGTGGCGGGGAATAGAGGGTGGTATCGAGGCAGCGAAGTCGGGACATGATGTTGTCATGACGCCGACGTCACACTGCTACTTTGACTATTATCAGGGTGCAGCAGGTGAGCCGAAGGCCATCGGAGGATTTCTGCCGATCGACACAGTCTATTCATACGAACCGGTTCCTGCTGCCTTGTCGCCAGAAGAGTCGAAGCATGTTCTTGGTGCTCAGGGAAATGTCTGGACTGAGTGGATGCCGAACTATCGGCAGGTCGAATATATGGCGGCCACACGGATGATAGCGTTGAGCGAAGTGGTGTGGACGGTAAAGTCCCAGCGCAATTTCAAAGATTTCATGCAAAGGATGACTCCGCACTATCAGCGTCTCGCACTGCGCGACATTAATTTCCGTGTCCCGATGCCGATCGGAGGTGGTGGCCGGAAGGTGATCTTCAAAGACACGATTGCGGTCATGACAAATCCGGTTCCGGACGCGACAATCTATTATACGCTCGATGGGCAGGAGCCAACCACGTCGTCACCAACGTACACAAAGCCGATACCCATCAAAGGCGACCAAACGCTCAAAGCAATGCTCCAGATTCCCGGAGTGAAGGCAAGTTCAACGATCACGACCTCGTTTCTGACGGTGGACCCGAACGTCAATGGAATTGCGTACAACTATTTTGAGGATGTCTGGGTTCTGCTTCCCGATATGGCTCTCATGAAGCCGTTGAGGTCGGGGAAGACGTTCGATTTGAGTTTCGCGTACCTGCCTCATCGCTGGGGAGACTACGGATTCCAATTCAAATGCCTCATTGATCTTCCGAGCGATGGCGACTACATACTTTTTCTTGCGTCAGATGACGGAAGCAAGCTGTTTCTGGATGACAAGCTGTTGATCAACAATGATGGACTCCACAGCACGATGGAGCTCAACGGCAAGGCGACGCTGGCCAAAGGCAAGCACAAGTTGGAAGTGTGGTACTTCCAGTCAGGCGGAGCGTCCGACCTCTTTGTCTCTCTTGAGGGCCCGGGTATGCCAAAACAGCAGATCCCTCCGAGAATGTTGACACTTCAATAGGGATGACGCAACTTCGATCGATCTTGCGACGTCTCGCGAGGTGGTAGTTTGTTGATGAAATCACTGTTACTACGAGGTTGGAGCTATGAAAATCCGTCGACGAGACTTTCTTAAAGCGGCAAGCGGTCTGGCGATGGGGTCGGTCGCGAGTTCGGTTTCTTCGTTTGGAGCCAATCGATCATCTGAACCGATCGAGAAACCAAAGGTCGCCGTATTCTTCGAGCCGTCGTTTCCGGCAGTGGATGGCTTGGCGCTGGATCGCTCGATTTTGGACCGAGCCTTCGCTGGCTACGACGTTGCGTTTCTGGGACTGAAAGATCTCAAAGAAAAACTCAGCGCTGATTCGTTTCAGCTTCTTGTTCTGCCCTACGGCTCGGCGTTTCCCAAGGAGGCATGGGTTCCTGTTTCGCGCTATCTTCGCGAAGGCGGAAACTGGTTAAACCTCGGTGGAGTCCCGTTCTCGAGACCTGTGGTGAAGACAAAAGATGCTTGGCGCAAAGAGGTCCGCCAGACAGAATACCACAAAAAGCTCGGTATCACCCAGGCATTCCCGGTTTCAACGTCGGCGGTCAAGGCATACAAAGATGTAGGTTCTCATGAGCTGGCAGATCAGTTTAAGGCGACGGAAGTATATGAGTTCTACGTCCGATTTACCGTAACGAAAGATTTTCCCGATGAAGATGGAACTGGAGGCGCGCGGGACGCACGCTTGGACCCGCTGGTGTTTGGCCTCGACAAAGACGATCGGAGGCTCGTCGCACCGATTCTTCAGATCGATCGTTTGCAGGGAGACTTCGCAGGAGGGCGATGGATTCTGGCCAACTTCTCGGGTTCAATATCCCCGAAAGCAATCCGCACGCTTGCCGACGTAGCACTGCTCGGCGCGATAGAGTTTACCGTTCGAACATCGTTTGCTTCGTACCGTGACGGTGAAATTCCGTCAGTTACTCTGCAATTGCGCCGGCCCAAAGGGGATGTTGAGCATATCGCAACAAGGGAGTGCGAACTTGAGCTTCTGGATGCAAGAGGAAACTCATTGGATCTCCTGAAAGTCCCGTTACAGGGAAAGGGTGTGTTGGCGTTGGGCATCGTGACGCTGAGCGGAAAGAAGAAACTCTCGCCGGGGCTCTATCGCGTTGCTGCGACGCTCCCCCTGCCTTCAGGTGACGATTCTCTCCGCCATACCTCCGGATTCTGGATGCGTGATGAGCAACTACTGTCATCAGGGAAGCCATATGGGTTGGACAACAACTACATCCTCCGGGACGGAAAGCCTTTCCCCGTAACCGGCACGACTTACATGATTTCAGATGTGCATCGGAAGTTTCTTCTGGAGCCGAATCCGTTTCTCTGGGATAAAGACTTTGCGGAGATGAAGCAGGCGGGGATAAATATGGTCCGGACCGGAATATGGACGGGTTGGAAAAACATGATGCTGGATGTCCGTGCGCCCAATGAAGCAGCCCTGCGTTCGCTCGATGCTTTTGTCCTGACAGCGAGGAAGCACGATATTCCTCTGATCTTCACGTTGTTCGCATTCGTCCCCGAACAATGGGGAGGAGAGAATCCCTATCTCGATCCGCGTTCCGTCAACGCGCAGAAGGAATTTGTGAGTACACTAGCGCTCAGATTCCGAACGGTCAACGATCTTTTCTGGGATTTGATCAACGAACCGTCTTTCTGTAATCCGAAGCAGCTATGGACGTGCAAACCTAACTATGACAGATTCGAGAGCACAGCCTGGGCCAACTGGCTGAACGACCGGGTGAAAGATGAAGGAGATCCCGAACGGGCGATGCAAATCCAGGAGATGCATCGGGCTACGGCAGATGAGCCGGCCTCGCTGCCGACACCGCAGGATTTTTCGGATCTGAATATTTTCGATGAACATCGTCCCATCAAGGCCGTCGATTATCGTCTGTTCGCGCAGGAGATGTTCCGTTTGTGGATCGACCAGATGACTTCGGCCATCAGGAGCAACGGCAACTCTCATCAATTCATCACGATCGGTCAGGATGAAGGTGGAACCGGTGACAGACCCAATCCTCAATTCTTCAGTGACCGCGTTGAATTTACCTGCATCCACAACTGGTGGCTGAATGATGATCTTGTCTGGGATAACGTGCTCACCAAGGCGCCCGGTAAGCCCAACCTTGTCGAAGAAACGGGCGTCATGTTTTACGAAAAAATGGATGGGAGCGCATGGAGAACAGAGATCGATGCTGCCCGCCTCCTTGAGCGCAAGCTCGCCATTTCGATGGGAATCGGCGGGGCCGGATTCATTGAATGGATTTGGAATACCAATCCTTTCATGAAGTCAGACAATGAGGCCGCCATTGGCCTTTTCCGCGTAGACGGCACATTCAAGCCTGAACTGCGCACGGTGACGGAATATGCACGCTTTTTTGCTTCCCAGCGACACCTTATGCAGGGGAAGCAGAATGAGGAAGTGGTTCTTATCATACCTCATTCGAATATGTTTTCAACGCGAAATTCCGCTTCTGATGCAACGCGCCAGTCGGTAAGGACAATGTACTATCAGTGCAACGTCCCCATGCGTGCAGTTTCGGAGTACCGATTGAATTTACTCAAAGAGGTCCCGCAACTCCTGATCCTTCCCTCGCCGGGGGTGCTGACTGACGGCGCGTGGAGTCAAATTGTTGAGCTTGTCGAAAATGGTGCAGCGCTCCTCCTGACCGGCACCATCGACGCTAATGAGCACTGGTTGGAACGACCGCGTCTGAAGCAGCTCGGGATCGATTGCTCTACACGCCCCGTCACACAAGAAGAATCCCTCATCATTGGTCGCAAAGAATATCGGCTCAGCTATCGCGGTGAGAAGCTTCAACGCATCGAGAAGTCCGTCGTGAAAGAAGGTGAGACGCCGGCAATCTCGATCGTTCGGCGCGGGAAAGGCAAGATCTTCTGGTCCCCCTTGCCTGTAGAAATCTCCGATACGCCCGACACTACAGCTGCTCTCTATCGATATGCGCTCAAGGAAGCCGGAGTAGCCTCGGTCTGTGAAGTTGATCAGCGGGATTCGTCCGTGTTGATCGCGCCAACGGTATTCAACGATGCCGTCCTGTACACCCTCGTATCCGAATGCGATCGTGATGTTGAAGCGAAGTGGACTCATAGCGAATCGAGAACGCCGTTGAGCATAACTGTTCGGGCACAGCGATCGGCACTTGTGTTTGTGAATCGTAAAACCGGGAATACTCTGGCGCAATGGAACTGATGCCTAGTCACTCAGGAAAAGGATGATCGTATGAAACGTCGAACGTTTATCAAGACTGCATCCCTTGCAGGTGCCGCAACAATGATCACGAAGAACGCGCTTTCGGAACCACGCTCGGGTTTCCTCTCGCATGCCGAGACAGGATCCAAGGGCCCAATTATTCTTTCCACGTGGGATTTCGGCAAGGAAGTGCCTCAGTCCGCCCTCAAAGCGCTCGAAGCCGGTGGAACTGTTGTCGACGCGGTTGAAAAAGGCGTCATGGTTCCTGAAGCAGATCCAAAAGTGACGAGCGTCGGATACGGCGGATTCCCTGATCGAGACGGGAAGGTCACACTCGATGCCTGCATCATGGATGGTGAAGGCAATTGCGGCTCAGTCCTTTTTCTGGAACACATCATCCATCCGGTCTCAGTCGCACGGCTCGTGATGGAGAAAACGCAGCACGTGATTCTTGCAGGAGACGGAGCACTGCAGTTTGCGCTGGAAAACGGTTTCAAGAAGGAAAACCTCTTGACTCCGGAGGCTGAAAGAGCCTGGAAGCAATGGCTTAAGACAAGCAAGTACAATCTTCCGAAGGTGGACAAGGACAACCATGACACCATTGGTCTCCTCGCAATGGACGCAAAGGGAAACATGGCGGGTGCATGTACGACGAGCGGAATGGCTTGGAAAATACGCGGAAGAGTCGGAGATTCGCCCATCATCGGCGCCGGGCTCTATGTTGACAGCGATGTTGGCGGAGCGACTTCCACAGGCATCGGGGAAGCTGTCATTAAGGTCGCTGGGAGTTTTCTGGTCGTCGAGTTGATGCGAAACGGCAAGTCACCTCAGGATGCTTGTCGGATTGCGCTCGAGCGCATCGTTCACAAGCAACCGAAGTACGCAGAAGGGAAGGATTTCCTTGCGGGCTTCGTTGCGCTGAACAAAGCGGGTGAAGTCGGCGCAATGAGCTATCGCAAAGGATTGCAGTACACGTTGCACAAAGACGGCGTGACGAAAGTATATGACGCCGAGTACATCGCAAAATAGGAGACGATCGTTGATCCTCGAAGTCTGCGTGGATTCTGCCGAATCCGCCATCGCTGCACAACGAGGTGGCGCAGGGAGGGTGGAACTGTGCGCTGATCTTGAGCACGGGGGAGTCACGCCAAGTGCTGGGTTGATGAAATCTGTACGGGAGAACGTCGCCCTGAACATCCATGTGATGATCCGGCCGCGGCCTGGGGATTTCTGCTATTCCGAGGCTGAATTCTCGGAGATGAAGAGGAACATCCGGGAAGCAAAAGCACTGGACGTTGATGGTCTTGTTTTCGGAATCCTCTCCAGCGATGGAAGGATCGACGCTGAGAGAAATGCGATCCTCCTGGAGATGGCCCGGCCATTGTCCGTGACGTTTCATCGTGCATTTGATGAGACGATTGATTTGTTCGCGGCACTTTCAGAATTAACTCGGCTTGGATTCAATCGAGTATTGACGTCGGGAGGGATGCCGTCTGTAGAAGCCGGCTTGCAAACGCTTACCCGTCTTGTTCACGCAGCTGAGTCTTCGATGAAGATTCTTGCCGGCGGCGGTATTACTCATGAGAATGTCGCAAATGTCGTCGAGCAGACAGGTGTTGACGAGATCCATGCGCTAAGGTCCGTATCGACTATGCTCGTGCTAGGTTCCTCTGATGCCAAGTTCGTTCACTCTCCTCGAATGGTTGCGGATGCTTCCAAGGTCCGATGGATGGTTGAAACCCTTCAGCGTCTCTCATCGCTGAAATGAGAACGCGCAGTTCAGCTGGATCAATGACACTCCAAAATGCTTGATTTTCCAATCAAGAACGCGTAAGCTACACCAAGAACACTGGGTATTGTCGTCTCAAGGACGACCGGCAGTTGTTGCCGAGTATGCCTCCATCTCGAACAAATAATCACTCTCTCAAAGCAAGGACAACCCCTGATGCAATCCATTCAACTTGCATTTTCCGATTGGCTCATCATCGCCCTCTATTTCGGCTTTGTGCTGGGGATTGGCTGGTACCTCAGGCGATTCACGAAAAATGAAAATGACTTCTTTCTTGCAGGACGGAAGAACAGTGCCTGGGTTGCCGGGCTTGCATTTCTTTCGGCGAATCTCGGAGCGCTTGAACTCCTCGGCATGACAGGCAACACCTTCAAGTACGGAATGTATGTCGCGCACTTCTACTGGATTGGCGCTATTCCCGCCATGCTTTTCTTGGGTTTGTACATGATGCCATTTTACTACAGCAGTCGCATCAAGTCGGTGCCGGGATACCTCAAACTTCGATTTGACGAAAAGACCCGGGTGCTGAATGGAATTGCGTTTGCCGGGATGACACTGCTCGTCTCAGGTATCAATCTCTACGCAATGGCGCTTGTCATGCACACATTCCTTGGCTGGGACTGGAATGTCAGCATGTGGATTTCGGCGGCGACAGTTGCTGCGTATGTGACATTGAGCGGGTTGATGTCCGCGATCTTCACGGAGATCATCCAGTTCTTCCTCATCTGGTTCGGGCTCTTTCTTGTTTCGATCCTCGGGATCGTCGAGATCGGCAGCATCCATGACATTTTCCATCGAGTCGATGAACTCTACAAGACTGTCTCCTATTCGACCTTGTGGTCTTCAAGCGGTGATCCGTCTCAAAACGGAATGCTCATTACGTGGGGTGGCATAGCTCTTGGACTCGGGTTTGTTCTCTCATTTGGCTATTGGACCACGGATTTTCTCGTCGTCCAGAGAGCATTTTCCGCGAAAGATCTGCGGACGGCACGGATGACTCCAATTCTTGCTTCGTTCTTTAAGATGGCCGTTCCATTCATCGTCATTCTCACAGGCTTGATCGCCATTGTGCTTGCCAACGATCCTAAGAGTGGATTCGCTTTGTTGCAGGACGGCGGACAGGTCAATTATGACTCCGCTTTGCCCCTCTTGATTGCCCGGTACTATCCTGCGGGACTTGTCGGTCTGGGCGTCACGGCACTGCTTGCGGGATTCATGGCCGGTCAGGCTGGAAATATCAGTGCCTTCAACACAGTGTGGACATACGATATTTATCATTCAGTTCTGAACAGGAAAGCCTCAGATGCACATCTGCTCCGGATGGGTCGCGCTGCCACTATTGTGGGTATTTTGCTGAGTGTTGGCACAGCGTATTGGGCAAAGAGTTTTCCGAGCATCATGGACTACATGCAGGCAATTTTCTCATGGGTCAATGCTCCATTGTTCGCCACCATGCTTCTTGGAATGTTCGTACGATGGATTACCCCCAACGGAGCTTTCTGGGGTCTCTTGGCCGGGATGGGATCGTCGTTCACCATGTTTCTTGCCGTCAAATTCAGTTGGATCGACCCTCGACTGATCACGTTATCGAGTGTTCAGAGCGACATGGCTTCCAATTTCTGGAGGGCATGGTGGGCTTGGTTGATTTGTTTCGTCTTTACGATTGTCATCAGCCTCTTCACCAAGAAGAAACCGGAGGCGGAGCTCGTCGGACTCGTGAAGGGTCTAACGCCCGCAGCCGCTGCGGATGGAATCCTCTGGTACCGAAAGCCCGAGACGTTTGCCGTACTCGCTGTGATTATCCTGATCATTCTGAATATCTACTTCTGGTAACCGGGAGCTCCGATGGAAAAAGAACCAAAAGAAATGAAGCCAATCTGGTATTTTGTCGGTCTCATGCTCAGCGCCATGGGAGCTGTGGTCGTCATTGCCGGTGTCGCAAACTACCTCAGCCCGCCAGCGAGAGAGACAGTGCTCTCTCGACTTCACCCGGAACTGTGGTGGGGAGTGGTGATGATCGTCGCCGGACTCGTGTTCTTCTTCTCAAATCGACGCTCGGAGACCGAATAACGGGCACTCTATCGTGACGATTCGCCAAGCAGATATTGAATCGGTGTTTCGCGAAAAAGTTGGAAGGCGGCTCGATCGGGTCATTGTGCGATCGCCGGGGCGGGTCAACCTAATCGGGGAACACACGGACTACAATGAGGGTTTCGTCCTTCCCGCGTCAATCGACAGAGCGTTGATTTTTGTCGTGTCAGCCCGCAATGATGGCCTCTGCTGCTTCTACGCCGCTGACTTGAAGGATGAGTTTTCCGTTGCACTCACCTCAATCGAGCGGACGCAGAAAGGATGGCCGAACTATCTTCTCGGTGTCATCGAAGAACTGAAGAAGATGGGGCTCAGCATTCCTGGCTGTGATGTGGTGTTCGGCGGAGATATCCCGATCGGTGCGGGGATGTCCTCATCGGCCGCCGTTGAATGCGGGTTCGCGTTCGCTCTGAATCAATTGTTCAATTTCGGGATCAGCAGCATGGAGTTAGTGAAGCTCGGTCAACGTTGCGAGAACAACTTTGTCGGCCTCAACTGCGGGATCATGGACCAGTTTGTCAACATCTTCGGCGAAGACAGAAAAGTTCTGAAGATCGATTGCCGATCTCTTGCATTTGAATATTTCCCGTTCGAACGAGACGATCTCGCCCTCGTGCTGTGTGAGACAGAGGCGAAGAGATCCCTCGCCTCTTCAGAATACAACATTCGACGCCGACAATGCGAGACCGGGGTTGGAATTCTTCAGAAACACAAGCGGGAGATCAGAAGTCTGAGGGACGTCAGTCCGGAGCTTCTCAACGAGCATCGCAATGAGATGGAGCCGATCATCTTCCAGAGATGTGCATACGTCGTCGGGGAAAATCAGCGTGTGCTTCAGGCGTGTGAAGATCTTCATCGGAATGATTTTCGAGCATTCGGCGGGCAGATGTATCTGTCGCATTCTGGACTCAGGGACGGATATCAGGTGAGCAGTCCTGACCTGGATTTCCTGGTGGATGCTGCTTCGTCGATTGACGGTGTGCTGGGTGCAAGGATGATGGGAGCCGGATTCGGGGGCTGCACCATCAATTTGGTCGAGCAAAAGGGCGTCGACAACTTTGTCGAGGAAATGAAGAAAAGCTATCGTCACCGAACAGGCAAAGAAAGCAACGTGTACGTGACGCACATTCAGTCGGGAACGTGTTTGTTGCCGATGATTGAAAACTAGCAAAGGGAATCAATCGTGGTATCACCCCGCGTTGTGTGCGGAATCCAAGCTTCTATGGTCTCTTCATCACTGTTCTTTAGATTTCCATCGATCCGTTTTGTGTCGAGAATCCTCGGTCTCGCTGCGGCGCTAAGGTGTTTGACGTTCTGTAGCGCACAATCTATCAAGGATCTCGACGTCTCGACGACTCACGGCATCGTTGTTCACTCATTTCTCGCTGAAGATGGCAATCGGATATCCTGCAGAGACAGTCTTCCGCTCTTCACTTTTGAGCTTAACGATTCAGTCGTGAATTCGTTGAGCCTTACCGCTAGCCGTGGCGGTGATAGCCTGTCCTGGACTCACGCTTCGGGAATCAGTGGCTCCGTCAGGGTTGAGAGAGATTTCAGCCCGGGTTGGAGGGCTTTGCTGACCTTCCGCAACTCGTCGGGTCAGAAACAGCAAATCTCGAACGTTGTTCCTCTCGGCAGGGGGTCGGATCATGTTTACATTATTTCAGCGGGCTCTTCAGACTTCATTCATCGACTAAGCCGGTCGCAACTTTTCAGGCCGGGGGTGGGGCCGATTGGTGTTGTCTTGCCGGACAATGCATGGGAGATGGGATTCTGTGACGCTCTTGTCTCGCCGTCACGATCGTTGGCAGCCATCGCACGAAGGACAGCATCAGGAAAGGCGGATGAGCGCCGGTTCCGGACGATTCTCGAACCCGGAGGTTTTGTTCAATATGACTTACATATTGATGGCCATGCCGGCGATTGGCGCGAGGGACTGCGGATGATGTTTCAGAAAAGGTGGCTGTACGATCTCGAGAGCTTTGATGACGGACTCTATGCGCGAAAGGATCTCGAGTGGATTCGTCACAGTTATCTTCTGCTCCTTCAATTTGCCTGGGACAAGAAGTATTATGATGCTCTTGAACAGAAGTGCATTTTTGATGAATTCATGACTGCTCAGGACAAGGTCCTTGGCGGCTATGATGCATACATGATCTGGCCCACTTGGCCTCGCCTTGGTTTGGACCAGCGGAATCAATGGGACATGTACCGCGATCTCCCCGGCGGTCTCGATGAGCTGCGGCGTCAGGCCCAGGTGATGCATCAACGCGGCGGCCGGTATTTCATCTCCTACAATCCCTGGGATGAGAGTACACGACACGAAGAGCACATCACGGGGATGGAATCACTTCTGAAGTGCATCGATGCCGACGGAGTTGTGCTGGACACGTGGGGAGAGTCGAACAAGGAGTTTCAGGCTGCAGCGGATCGAGTGAAGCCGGGCATTGTCCTGTACAGCGAGGGGATGGCCGTGCCCAAAGACATGCCTGCGATTGTTGCCGGGAGAGTGCATGATGCTCTTTTCATGCCGCCACCATTGAATCTCAACAAGCTTATTAAACCCGAGAATGCGATCTTCCGCGTCGTTCAACTTGCTGAGGGGCGCATTCACCGAGAGTCGGCTGTCTCTTTTTTCAATGGCTATGGTGTGGAGCTGAACATCATGCGACCGGGTCGACCTGATTGGATGGATGAAGAGTTCACGTATCTTGGCAGGACGACAAAGATACTGCGCGAGAATTCATCTGTATTCCTCAGCCATGACTGGACGCCTCTGATTCACACAGCGACCGACAGCATCTGGGTCAATCAATGGCCCTCAGATTCGAAAACTCTCTACACGGTGTATAGCCTCAAGCCGGAAGGATATAACGGACCACTGTTTGAAGTGCAGCGGACAACAGGAGGCCATTATTTGAGTCTGTGGCATCACGAAGAGCTTCAGCCGGTGACTCTCAGCAATCGGACATTCGTGCCGGCAACGGTCGAGGGTTTCAGCAGGTCGTGGCTTGGCACACGGCGTGAAGGTAATGTCGACTGCATTGCCTGGTTGCCGAATGTCCTCAGTGTCAAATTGAATCAGGACTCGCTCTCTTTCGATGCAGGCCGCGGGAACAAGGTGATCGTTTGGGCCGGGATGCCTTCCTACAGTTGCCGTTTTGTGGAATTCCCGGTTGGGGCTCGAACAATCTCTCTGCGAGGACAGCTTGGATCGCATGAAGAAAAAATCGTAGTCCAGCTGTTCGATGGAAAAGAACTTCTGGATGAGCGCGTAGTCAACGTACCACTTGCGACGCCCAGGATTATATCGAAAGTTGAACGAACTCGAGCCGCAGAAAGTGCTCCCTCCGGGATGGTCGCGATTCCTGCTGGAGTATTCACATTCAAAACATCGAGGAGCTTTCTCAGCCCGAATGAAACGATTCCCTATCCGGACTATGCCGACGGCCGCAGCATTTTTGTTCAGCGGTTCTTCATCGATGTCTATCCGGTCACGAACGCACAGTTCAAGTCATTTGTTACTGCAACGAGTTACAAGCCGAAAGACTCGACGAACTTTCTGAAGCATTGGATTGCGGGAAAACCCCCGAAAGGTCTGGAGCATCATCCTGTGGTCAATGTAAGTCTAGACGACGCAAAGGCTTACGCCCGTTGGTCAGGGAAACGCCTCCCAACGGAGGCCGAATGGCAATATGCGGCTCAGGGCACTGACGCAAGGAAATATCCGTGGGGGGATCAATTCGATTCGACGAGGTGCAACAACAGCCTCGGCCGAACGACGGCCGTCGACCAATTTCCGTCAGGGAAAAGTCCATTTGATGTGATGGATCTTGTTGGAAATGTGTGGCAGCTGACGAACGACGTCTACGACAACGGAAGCAACTACTTCGGAATTATTCGTGGCGGTTCTTTTTACAATCCGAAGGCAAGTGTTTGGTATATTCAGGGTGGTCCCCAGCGTGTCGACAATCCGCAGATACTTTTGATGGTTGGTCAAGGATTAGACCGAAATGCCACGGTCGGTTTCCGTTGCGTCAAAGATACGGAACCACGAAACTAGTTCACAGGTTGAAATAAGAAAACGAGGAGAGGACGAGTGAGAACGAACGGAGAAATCGTATGCATCCATTAATCAAGGGATTGCTCACAGAGCCGACAGTGGTTACCGACGGTGCTTGGGGATCGCAGATTCAAAACCTTGGACTCGCACCGGGCGAATGTCCGGACAACTGGAATCTCGTCAACCCGGCCGCCATCGAGCAGGTTGCGTCATCGTATGTCGCCGCCGGAAGTCGGATTATTCTGACCAACACGTTTGGTGCAAATAGAATAATGCTCGAACGCCACGGCCTTTCAGACAAAGCGCCGGCCATAAACAAGGCAGGCGCAATGATCTCCCGGAAAGCTGCTCACGACAAAGCCTTGGTGTTCGGCTCAATCGGCCCGACAGGGAAGATGGTCTTTTCGGGTGAGGTCTCGGAGAGCGAACTCAACGAAGCATTCGCAGAGCAGGCAGTTGCACTCGCCGAGGGAGGAGTTCACGGTTTTGTCATTGAAACGATGAGCGAGTTGGCCGAAGCGCGGATTGCACTCAAGGCAGTACAACGCCTTGGTCTCCCTGTGGTTGTCTCGATGACGTATGATTCCGGCAAGGGATTTGAGAGGACTATGATGGGTATTACGCCGGAGGAGGCTTCAGAAGAACTCAAAGTTGCGGGCGCCGACGTGATAGGGGCCAACTGTGGTATGGGGACAGAATACATCGTCTCCATATGTTCGCGACTGAGGTCGACGACGAATCTTCCCATCTGGATCAAACCCAACGCCGGATTGCCGGAAGTCATCGACGGCAAAGTGACGTACAACTCAACGCCGGAGAGTTTCGCCGGTTATGCACTCAAGATCCAGGCTGCCGGCGCGAATTTCATCGGTGGATGCTGCGGCACAAATCCTGAATACATCCGTGCGCTGAAAAGAGTACTGAGCCAGAAGGCGTAGATCGTCGTGTGACTAAGCTCTCGCGTATTACGAAGGACTTATGAGACCGGATTTTGAAACGCTTCTAACAACTTTGCGAAGGGGCAAAGGGAGTCACGTTCCCATGATCGAACTGGGCGTCCACCCATCGATCAAAGAAAAGCTCATGGGGACGCCTGTCATGACCCTACAAGATGATGTCGAGTTCTGGCAGAAGGCCGGTTACGACTATGTGAAGCTTCAACCGGTTGCGGATTTCAATCCTTCAAAAATCGGGCTCGGCGACCATGTAACATTCAATGAAGATGGAACGCTCTTTCGGACGTGGGCCTCCGAAACCTCCGGGGTTATCTCTAACCCAGAAGATTTCGGACGATACCAATTTCCCGAGAAAGCTGATTTCGACTATTGGAAGTTTGAACAAATACGATCCATTCTGCCGGAAGGGATGGGTGTCATCGGCCAATACGGCGACATCTTCACGATGACATGGGAAATGATGGGGTTTGAGGCCTTTTCGTTGGCAATCTATGAAAATCCCGATTTCGTGAAGGAACTGAATCGGAAAATCGGCGAGCTCGTGATGAGCATGTTCGAATATTTCGCACAATCCGATGCCGTCGATGCGCTTTGGTATAGCGATGACATCGCGTTCACCGGAGGACTGCTCGTCTCTCCCGAAACACTCCATGAGTATTTCTTTCCGTGGCTCCGCCGGATCGGCGATCTCGCACGGAAATACAACAAGCCATTGCTTTACCATACCGATGGCGTTCTGTGGGATGTGTTCGATGAGATTATCGCCTGTGGGGTTGACGCAATGCATCCCATTGAACCAAAGGCGATGGACATTGGAGAGGTGAAGGCCCGGTACGGCGACAAGTTGTGTCTCCTGGGAAATGTCGATGTCGATATCCTCTCACGAGGCACGACAGAACAGATCCGCAGCATCGTGAAAGAGAACGTGGCAAAAGCGGGCTACAATGGCGGCTATTGTGTGGGGTCGGGCAACAGCATTCCCGAATATGTGAAGTATGAGAACTACCTGGCTCTTCTTTCCGCCACACGTGAATTTGGCGGTGGCTGATCTTCTCAATCCAATCTGATGACCTTCCCGGAAACTTTTTCGACCCACTCTGGCAACAAAAAAAGGATGTACTCCATGAACCCATTTGCCCGATTGTCTCTCCTGGCACTGCTCGATTTCCTTCTGGCGTTCATCGCGCTAGTTCCCTTCGTCGCATCCGCACAGGAAACGAAACTCCCGTATCAAAACTCATCGATCGCGACCGAACAACGGATCGACGACCTTCTCGCGAGAATGACTGTTGTGGAGAAGGTCTCACAACTGCAATGTACGCTCAAGAAGATCGAATGGGGAAAAACCCTGACGGTGGTTGGCATCGGGGGCATCGGCCCGATCTATCGTTCGTTGAGCCCGAAAGAAGAAGCGGAGAAGATCAACGAAATTCAGAAACTCTCGATGGAGAAGACGCGGCTCGGTATTCCTATCATCGTCCATGATGAAGCCCTCCACGGTCTTGTCTCAAACCAGGCGACGAGTTTTCCCCAGGCGATCGGTCTGGCTGCAACATGGGATGTCGATCTCATGGCAAGGGTCGCGACTGTGATCGGAAAAGAAACGAGAAGCCGGGGAGTAAGGCAGGTGCTGTCACCCGTAGTGAATATTGCCCGTGATGCGCGTTGGGGAAGAGTAGAAGAGACTTACGGCGAAGATCCATACCTGCAGTCTCGTATGGCAGTCGCATTCTGCAAAAGTATCGAAGGCGAAGGCGTGTTGACAACGCCGAAGCACTTCATTGCAAACGTCGGTGACGGGGGACGGGACAGCTATCCTATAAGTCTCACGGAGAGGGAACTTCGTGAAGTATATTTCCCCCCGTTCAAAGCTGCATTTCAGGAGGCGAAGGCATGGTCAGTGATGGCATCGTACAATTCCATCGATGGAACGCCGGCTTCTTCGAACAAGTGGCTGCTGACGGATGTCTTGAGGAAGGAGTGGGGATTCAAAGGTCTTGTCGTCTCGGACTATGGTTCGGTCGCAGGAATCATGGAGAAGCACTTCGTGGCGGCGACTCCGAAGGAAGCAGCAATCAAGGCAGTCGAGGCTGGAATGGACATGGAACTGCCCGATATCGACTTTTATGGTGCGCCGTTGCTGGAAGCCGCGAAAGACGGATCTGTTTCGATGAAGGCTGTGGATGACGCGGTGAGAAACATCTTGCGCGCGAAATTCCACCTTGGACTGTTTGAGCATCCGTACGCAGACCCTCAGGCCGCTGCGGCTTTGAACGACTCTCCTGATCATCGGGCGCTGGCGCGTGAAGCTGCCCGCAAGGCTATCGTGCTCTTGAAGAATGAAAAGAACACGCTGCCATTAAGAAAGGATCTGAAATCGATCGCTGTTATCGGCCCAAATGCAGGCATTGTAAATCTCGGGGGGTACAGCGGATTCGGTATGAAAATGGTATCGCTGCTCGACGGAATCAAGGGAACAGTGGGATCAGCGACAAAAGTGGTTTCGGAAAAAGGGTGTGAAGTCGGCTTCGCGGCTTATCCTCCAATCCAGCCGGAATTTCTGATTCCGGAGGGAGGGAAACCGGGCGAACACGGCATGAAAGGTGAATACTTCAAGAACAAAGATCTCTCGGGCAAGCCCGAACTTGTGCGTATCGACCAAAAAATCGATTTCACCTGGGCGAATGGGTCTCCCGATTCAACGATCCCTTCGGATCAGTTCTCCGTACGGTGGACGGGGACGCTCATCCCTTCATCATCAGGCACTTATACACTGGGCTTCGGATCCGATGATGGTGTTCGCCTCTGGATGGATGGGAAACTCCTCATCGACAGTTGGTATGACCGCGGTGCGTCGCTTGATGCCGTCCCGGTGAAGCTCGAAGCTGGACACGCCTATCATCTGAAGATTGAGTATTACGAGAACACGGGCTGGGCATATGCGAGCCTCGTGTGGGATTTGAAACGGACGGTCAATCCTCTGATCCGGGCAGCTGCAGATGCTGCGAAGAAATGCGAAGTTGCCATTGTCGCCGTCGGCATCGTTGAAGGGGAAGGGTACGATCGTGCGAACCTTGATCTCCCGGGACAACAGGAAGACCTCATTCGCGCCGTCTGTGAAACCGGCACGCCAACGATCGTTGTGTTGATTGCCGGTAGCGCCGTAACAATGAAGAACTGGGTTGATGACGTGGCGGGGATTGTCGAAGCGTGGTACCCTGGAGAAGAGGGAGGCAACGCACTTGCTGATGTTCTCTTTGGCGACTACAATCCCGGAGGCAAATTACCCATCACATTCCCACAGACCGTTGGACAGGTCCCGCTCTACTACAATCACAAACCAACAGGCAGAGGCGACGACTACACGGGGATGAGCGGCAAGCCTCTGTTTCCGTTCGGCTTCGGGCTCAGCTACTCGACATTTTCCTACACCAATCTACAGTTGAAGCCCGCGAACATTGTTCCCACGGGCACAGTTGAAGTGACGATTGATATCCAGAACACAAGTGCCCGTAAAGGCGAAGAGGTTGTCCAACTCTACATTCATGATCCGGTCGCAAGCGTCACCAGGCCGTTGAAAGAGCTCAAAGGATTCAGGCGGGTGTCGTTGAATCCGAATGAGACGAAGACAGTCTCATTCACTCTTGCGAGGGATGATTTTGGGCTCCTCGATTCAAAATTGAATTTTGTCGTTGAACCGGGAACCATCGAAGTGCTGATCGGCAGCTCGGCTGATGACATACGAACACGGTCGAGCTTTGAAATTGTGAAACAATAGAACTCGGGGACTGGAATGCAAAGAAATATGCTGATGTGGAAAAACAATATACTCGCTTCGCCCAAAAGGATTGCCATCCCCATCATGACGCACCCCGGGATTGATCTCACCGGACATACGGTTGACGAGACGGTGCATAGTTCGGAATTACATGCAGGCGCCGTTCAGGCTGTCGCAAAGGCTTATCCCACCGGTGCTTCGACTATGATCATGGATCTCTCCGTGGAGGCAGAGGCGTTCGGGGCAAAGGTTCGCTTCGCTGACAATGAAGTTCCCGCTGTGACCGGAAGATGCGTCTATGATGAAGAATCTATTGGGCGACTTGCGATTCCTGATCTCTCAGAGGCACGAGTCGGTCAATGGCTTGAGGCGGCACGCCGGGCTGCCTTGGTAATCACGGATCGACCGGTGTTCGCCGGATGCATTGGACCCTTTTCGCTCGCGGCTCGGTTGTACGACGTCACCGAAATCATGACGGCAATTCTCATTGAGCCGGAGAGCATCTTGTCACTGGTGGACAAATGCACACGGTTTCTCATCACGTACGTGAAGGCGTTCAAATCGGTAGGAGCAAACGGGATTGTGATAGCGGAACCTGTTGCCGGGGTCCTGTCAGCAGATCTCTGCACTCAATTCTCGTCAGAATTCGTGCGGCGAATCGTCCTGGAAACTCAGGACGAGAACTTCCTCGTTGTTCTCCACAATTGTGGAGATACCGACACCCTACTGTCCTCGATGCACGGAACTGGCGCAGCGGGATTGCACTTTGGCAACCGATGCACGATTACGGGGGCGCTGGAACAGCTCCCTCCCGGAGTTCTTGTGTTGGGCAACCTTGACCCCGTCGGCGTATTCAAATCGGGAACGCCGGAGACAATAAGGGCGGCAACGGAGAGTCTCCTTCAGTCAACGAAGAGCTTTGCCAATTTCATCCTTTCTTCAGGATGCGATGTGCCGCCGAATGTGCCGCTGAAGAACATTGATGCTTTCTTCGACGCATTGGCTGAGTTTAATCGCTCATAGACAATTCCAACCAAGATCCGCGACCAGACTCCATGGAAGAAACGGTTCCATGGCAGATTCGAAAGGGATTTGGCATGGCATCCCGCAAACGCAAGGCGCCCAGATTCAATCGCCGCGATTTCTTCAAGAAGGCCACACTCGGGGGCCTCGCACTCCCGCTTCTCTCGTTTTCGCCGCAGGGTGAGAAAGTGAACCGCAGGCAAAGCGCGGCAAAACAACTTTCCATCCCTTCCATCCCTTCTCCGTCTCCGAACGCACTCGATTTGAGTCCAGCTGAATGGATTTGGTATCCCTCTGCACGAACACTTTCCAATTCCGTTGTTTTGTTCCGCCGCACCATCAAGCTTGATGGGCCGCCGAAAAAAGCGTCAGGGTGGATCGTTGCGGACAGCCGTTATCGACTCTTCGTCAATGGGAAGCGGGTTCAGTGGGGACCGGCTCCATCCGATCCGCGCTGGGTGGAAGCTGATCCTCTCGATCTCACATCCTTTCTCACTGAAGGGGAAAATGTCTTCGGCGTAGAAGTCCTTTACTACGGCTTCGGCGATGGAACATATCCCATGGGAAAGCCCGGATTTCTCTTCAATCTTGGGATTGAGACCACCAACGGAAGGAATATCGACATCATCTCGGATACGACCTGGCAGACTCATTTGGCCCGCAGTTGGAAACCAGGAGGTTACAAACGCTGGTATGTGAGGTCATTGCAGGAGCAATTCGATGCGCGCTTGTATCCATATGGATGGCTTGGCTTGAATTTCAAACCGGATAACAACTGGTTGTTCCCTATCGACATTTTCTGTCCGGCAAATAAACCGCCGACGTGTTCAACCTATCCTGAGTATGCGTTGGAAGTACGCGGAACGAAGGACATTTCTGAGCTGCGCCGTCGTTCAATCCCGATGTTGCATGAACACGACGTCGCTGTTGAAAAACTCTCCGAGTCACTCTGGATTCGGTGGAAACGTTCGCCGGAAGAGTACTTTGATACCTCAACGGATGACAGTTATGAAGCGGTCCGCTCTTCCGCCGCCGAACAGATCGATGCCACGACTTGGAAGACGAAACTCGACGGAGCTCTCGGGGCAGCCCTCACATTCGAATTCGAAGAACAGATCGTTGGATGGCCGCACTTTACGATTGAGGCGCCGGAGGGAACCGTCATTGAGCTCATGGTTCAGGAATCCCACGAAGTCGGAGGCCCGCCGCTCCTCAATACGCAGTTCTATGCCTGGACGCGATTCATCTGCAAGGAAGGCGTCAACGATTTCGAGACATTCGATTTTGAAAGCTGTCGCTGGATGCAACTTCATATTCATGGGGCGACTGGAGAGGTCACCGTGCGAAATGTTGGTCTTCGTCGGAGAGAGTTTCCCTGGCCTGCAAGCCCCGACATCAAGTGCTCCGAGTCTGCACTTCAGCGGCTCTTCGACGCTTCGGTCAACACGCTGCACAACTGTGCGCAAGAGACCATCGTTGATGGCATGGCGCGCGAACGCCAACAATACAGCGGTGACGGCGGGCATCAATTGCACGCGATCTACTCTGCGTTCGGTGATACTCGATTGACGGCACGATACATGACGACGTTTAGCCAAGGAATGACCATCGATGGATATTTTCTCGATTGTTGGCCGGCCTACGATCGTCTCGCTCGGCTGATGGAACGTCAATTGCAAATGACCTTCTGGGGGCCGCTCCTCGATCACGGAGTCGGATTCAATTTTGACTGCTGGCATCATTATCTCTACACAGGCGATCTCGATGCTTTGCGGGAACCGTATCCTCGTCTTCTCAGGTTCTTCAGCTATTTGAAATCGATTCGCTTGGACGATGGTTTACTGCCCGCGGAGAATCTTGGTGTGCCGTCGCTCTACATTGACCATAATGCTTTCAAGAAACAGCGGCACAAACAGTGTTCGTTCAACCTCTACACGGCGGCGATGCTCGAACACGCTTTGGCGTCTCTTTGCGACGAGTTTGGAGATCGGCAATGGGCTGCAGAAGCCAGGGAGGTCGGAGCCGCTCTGCTGAAGCAAACGGTCAAAACGTTTTGGGATCGTAAGAGGGAATTGTTTGTCGACAATCTTCCCTGGCTGCATGAGGAGAAGGAGACCCGTCTGTCAGACCGGACGCTCGCAACATCGATACTCTTTGATCAATGTCCAGGGGGCAAACAGAAGGCGGCGCTTGATGCGCTTGCAGAATTGCCGCCTGAAATGGGATTTTCATACCCGGCGAATGCCGGATGGCGGTTGTGGGCGCTTGCGAGGGGGGGGCGCGCTGATGCGGTCGTCAGGGACCTGCGAACCCGCTGGGCAACGATGGACTCTGTCCGTTTGAACAACACACTCCAGGAATTCTGGATCGTGAAGCCGGATACAACATCGCAATGGAGCCATTGTGCTGTGGTACCGCTGTATGTGCTCTATATGAATATCGCAGGGATCAAGTCACTCGAACCTGGATTCAAACGATACGAAATCGTTCCGCAGTTCGCGGATATCGAATCGCTTTCCCTTACGGCCAACACTGTCCTGGGACCGATTCGCGTGGAGACTAAAGGACTTGTTGGAAGTCGCTTGCTTGTCGTGGAAACGCCTGCTCACGGGGAAGGGGAGATAGCTCTTGATTCCAGGGAGTCTGTGCCGCTTCAAAGGTTGAAAGGGAAGGGAGGCTTGAACCGGGTTCGCTATCGCCTGCCGGCTGGGGAGAAGGTGATCCTCACGCTGAAATACACTTAGAGCATCATTGAATCTTTGCAAGGTGCCAAGGACAAGCTATTTGAACTTGAAAAGGCGCCATAAACGCGCTCACTGGTAAACGCATTTGTGGGCTTCGTCTGCGAACGCTTTCAGCAATTCTATGTCTGCATCGAAAAAGTGGTCAGAAGGACAGAGTATATAACCTCCGCCGCTTCCGGCCTCCTCGAAACACTTGCGCACCGCCTTCCTCGTTTCTTCTGTCGTGCATCCTTTGAAGTAGTGGAATTGGTCGAACCCGCCGATCATGCACACGCGCTCTCCAATTCTTTCCTTTGCTTCCGCAAGAATCGTATCGCCTCCCATGGATTCTGGAGTGAACGTTTCCAAAGCATCAGGCTTCATATCTGCAAGCCGTTCGAGAAACGCCATCATTCCTCCGCACGTATGATACACGATTCGTTGTCCTGCTTCGTGGGCGAGTTGAATCAGCTGAGAGTCGTAGGGAGCAACAAACTGGTCGAAGATATCGGGAGAGATGACCGTGGACGATGCATCGCCGCCACCAAGTTCGATAACGTCGTACTGTGCCCCTTTCATCGATTGGATGAAAACCTTCTTCCGTTCGAGCATCACGTTCAGGAACGAATTGACCCAATCGGGATCTTCAAACGTTGCCATGATAAGGTCCTCGATGCCGAAGAGCACAGAAGCGTCCTGCCAACAACCGGGTTGGCCATACACATCGAAAGAGTTGACGAATCCGCGGAACATCCCCCGCTCGCCGAATTCTGCCGCTTGCTTATTGACCTCAGCGACGTCACACTTCGGTTTCACCGCGAATTTGGCAATGATATCGATATCAGATTTTTCTTTCACAAGCCGTTCGCTGACCCATGAGGTGTATTCGTTGCTCTGCAGGACAGTTGTCAGGGTCTTCTTCGGCGTGATAAACTTGTAACGAATCGTCTCATATCGGGGATCGGGGATCGCCTCGTGCTCGATCCTCCAGGTGTCGGAGGTGACGCGATGAGCCTCGAGGTATCCAGGGACATGATGTGGGTCGTAGTATTCTCCCTTCGATTCGTCTGGCTGGTACGCCAGGAGCCACCGTATGGGGTCAATCCCCAAATCGGCAAAGAATTGATCGTTGGAAATGCCGTTCATGTACTTCGTGAGGAAATACGGCATCACGTGGTGGGTGGTGACGGGCAACCGATCAGGTTTCTGATGCGTCAAAGCCGCAGTGAACCTCTGTTTTGGAGTCATCATAGGGTGCTTCTGTCTTCAGCGAATCTCTGGAATTCTCTTGATGTTTGGATCGGTGAATACGTCGCTCTCGTCTCTGCTCGTCGACGAGAATTCGGAGATGATTGCGCCTTGATCTCCGGCCTGAAACCAATGTAATGTGTCGGGTGGGATGGTATATTGATCGCCCGGCCGAAGAATCGTCTCGTTCCATACGGAGAGGTGCTTTTTGTATCGATCGGGAACGTGGGCCCTGGGGGCTGGATTGGCCGGGCCCTCGACGTACAAATACACTTCTCCCCACCGGCATCGAAACGTCTCCCGTTTCCCGGCGTTGAGCTCATCGACCCTCGGATGACGATGTTGTGGGCACATCTGACGTGGGAGGAGAACGAGTTCCTTCGCGCAATACCTCTCATTGTTTTCATACACGATGATCTCGAGCCCCAGATGCTGAATATCATTCAGTCCAAAGTCGGCAACTTCCATCGAGTATTTCTCCTGCTCCCTGAATGCAATGTTCGCTTTCCGCAGGAGAGCAGCAGCCTCGGCTTGCAGGTGTTGGACTTCTTCCTGTTTCATCCTTTTGTGATCCTCCACGTTTCCGAATAAAGGTACTCAACAATCTTCTCTGTCTCAAATGAATAGGTTCTACAACTCCTGGGTTCTCGCCTTAAGAAAATCGAGAATCTCCGATCGCCGCGGTGCAGATGGTTGCGCGCCAAGTTTCTGAACTGACAGAGCCCCGGCTGCATTCGCGAAACCTACAGCCTCGCGCAAGCTCGACCCCTCGCCAATCGAGACGGCAAGCGCTCCATTGAATACGTCTCCCGCGGCTGTCGTATCGACGGGTTTCACAGAAAAGGCCGGAATGAATTCGTATGTTTCGGTTTCCGCAAGAAATGCACCACGTGCCCCGAGCGTAATAACAACGGCTCCGACTCCTTGCGACATCAGGGCCTTTGCTGCAGCTTCCAGGGATTTGTGATCTACCAGTGGAATGCCGGTGAGAACCTCGGCCTCGGCCTGATTAGGAGTGATGACCGAGACAAACTGGAGCGCCTCAGTGTCAATCCTTCGGGCGGGTGCAGGATTCAGAATAACTCGAACTCCAGCCTGCGCGGCACACCGAATCGCTGCTTCAACGGTGGGGAGAGGTATCTCGAGCTGGACCAGGAGCACGTCGGCCGATGAAATGAGATCGAGTGTCTCCGAAAGGTCAGATGGATGGAATCCGGCATTTGCCCCCGAGGCAACTCCGATGCTGTTCTCTCCACGGTCGTCGACAAAGATGAGTGCTACGCCCGAAGGAGCGGCGGAGTCAGTTCCCACGAACTCAGCATTGATCCCTTCTCTCCTGAAGCCTTCCATCGACTGGCTCCCAAAGAGATCGGCGCCGATTTTCGTGAGGAGTGTGACCTCTCCGCCGGCGCGTGCGGCTGCGACAGCTTGGTTCGCGCCTTTCCCTCCGGCTGCCATGGTGAACGATCCGTTGATGACCGTCTCACCGGGTGCAGGAAGATGGGAGAGTTTCACGATCATGTCGGTGTTGGAACTTCCGACGACGACAATCTTCGGTTTCATCGCTGTTCCGCGGCGAGCTCTGATTCATCTACTCTTCGGAAACAATCCTTGAGCTCGCAGATCGAACACTGGAAGGCGCCGCGCTTCACATTGGGTCCGAGGCCGATAATGCCGCTCAGCGATTTGATGGGAATCATGAGCGAACTGGGTGTGAGGGAGATGCCGCAAAAGTCCGGCGGAAAGAAGGAGAATAATTTCTGCTGGTCGGTGACAGGCCAATCACAATACCCGGGGCAGTAGCGATTGGTGATGGTCCATCCTCGAGGCGTCACGCGCTCCGCAATGCGCTTCTCCAGCCACTCGGACGCTCGATCAGCGACCTCTGAACCTATGGCGTCGACGAGATATCCCTTCATCATGTCGGCTTCCGCCATGAGCTGGTGTGACCACTGCTCAAGGAGTGGACCGGCCGTCGAGACGAACAACGCGGCTGTCGTCGACTTCTTCAGCTGTGAAGCGATGATGGGACCGGTTGAAATGTGAACATCACCGCACTCGATCCCGGATTCCGTCAGCGAGAAAAGGTCCGGAGGGAGAATTCGGAAGCCACATTGAATGGCAAGTCGGAGCGGAACTTCAGGCAAGATTTCGTCAATCAATTGACGAACGATCTCGGGAGGCGGACCTTTTCGATACCCCAGGTCCCTCTCGACGATCGTTCGATCAATTGCGAGCTCTTGAAATGAGGGAGAGAATGAAAAAGTTTCAGGTGTCGGAAATTCAGGCATCCCTAGTTCGGCGTGCAACGGGTATTCAAGAATTCCACGGCACCTTGCGGATCCGGAGAGTAGTAGTCCGCCCCAATTTTCGCGGCGAACTCTTCTGTCACCGGTGCCCCGCCAATGATTACTTTGACTGCAGGGTGTTTCGACTTAATGTGCTGTACCGTCGCTTCCATGTTGACCATCGTTGTCGTCAGCAATGCGCTCAGTCCAACAACGCAACCCGGATGTTCATCGACAGCTTTGAGGAACTTGTCCGGAGAGACATCGGTGCCCAGGTCGACGACTTCCCAACCGGAGCCCTCGATGACCATGGACACGAGTTTCTTGCCGATGTCATGAAGATCACCCAAAACTGTTCCTATGACGATCGTCCCTTTGTGTTTGAGCTCGTCGGATTTAAAGAATGGCTTCAGATGTTCCATCGCGGCAGCCATTGCCTTTGCCGCCATCAAAACATCGGGGACGAATATTTCCTTGTTTCGAAATCGTACTCCCACCTTTTGCATCCCGACGATGAGTGCTTTGGAAAGAATGTCTTGTGGCGCAATTCCAGCCTCGAGTGCTTTCCTCGCAAGTTCGTCCGTTCCGTCCTGACCCTTCATGTCCGGCGGGTAAGGGGATTTAATGTTGACTTTTCCGCGTTCTACGCAGCGTTGAAGGGATTCAAGGATTTCGTTCATCGGTTTTCTCGCAGATGTTGGTGAATGCGAAAGTGCTCTTTTGCCGCGTCGGTGACTGGAATGGCGGGCTACATGAATAATACACCTTTGATTGAAAAAACTCAAGTATCTGATGTTCGTTAAGTGCGGAATACTTTTTCGTGAGGTGATTCCCTTGAACTCGTTTGCCTGTTTTTCCTATTTCTGGGCGGGGTTTGACTATGCAATGGGAACTTACTACTTTCAACACAATCAAAGATCCCTCCATCGATCGAGTTTAGAATGAATTCTCCCCGGACACATGTTGTCGTCAACCCCTCATCATCAGGAGGGAAGACTGCCCGGCGGCACGAGCGAATTGTGCAGGAGTTGAGAAAGCGCCTCCAGGGTGAGGTGACTGTGTTCGCAACGGCCAAACCTCTGGATGCGACTCAATCCACTCGCGCCGCGATCATGCAGGGAGCAGAATTGATCGTCGTTGTAGGGGGGGATGGCACTATTCATGAGTCCGTCAATGGATTCGCCGACGGAGGCGAACTTATCAATCCCTCCTGTCAGCTGGGGATTATTTCCAGCGGAACAGCGCAAGACTCGGCAAGAGGATTCGCCCTTCCCAAGGGCACCCTGAAGCAGATCGAAGCAGTATGTGGCTCGGGTTATCGTAGAGTGGATATTGGCCGAGTTGCCTTTATAGACAATCAAGGCAAGGCGAGCGAACAGCTTTTCTTCAATGAATGTCAGCAGGGGATTGCGGCGGTCGTCGTCCAGCGTTTTCAGGCCCATCACAAATGGATGGGTGGGTTTCTTGGGTTCGGGATTACGGCTGTTGCAACAGCTGCACGGCATCGAGAGCAGCTCATGACTGTCGAAATCGATGGCAAGCATGTCGCCACCGGCCATTTACTCGGTGTCGTAGTTGCGAACGGGGCCTACGCAGGAGGCGGAATGCACTTTGCCCCGAAATCAAAAGTCGATGATGGGCTCTTCGATGTTGTGCTTATCCACAAACAGAGCATTCCTTCGCGCCTCATCAATTTTCCCCGGATCTATATCGGAACGCACATCAACCTGTCCTGGATAAGCTACTTCCAGGGCCGTTCAGTCAAGGTAACATCAAGCGAAATCGTCCCCATCGAATCCGATGGCGAGTTCCTCGGCCATCTCCCATGCTCCATCGACATCCTGCCGTCAGCTCTTTCACTCAAGTGCTAGTCGCTTCAGGGCAACTCCTCAGCCGTTTGTCGCAAAAATCTCTGACCTTTGAGGGTATACCCGCGTCCGCTGGAACCTCCGCACGAGACTGTTTCATGGGCCAGTAGTTTGAAGAATATACAACCTGTTTCCGACCTCATTCATCCCCATTGAGGCGCTTGGGGTGGCAACTCCTTATCTAGTAATCCTTTCCGACATCCGAGAGCATTCCAAGCTGTGTTCATCTTCTGGCACCATATGTGCAGTAACAGGAACACATGCTTGTTCTCTAAGGAATAGACAGAGAAAGCTCTAGGAAAACTGACTCATTCTCATATTGGAAATACCAGTTGACTCAGTCTTAGAATGAGATTCCAGGAAGCTGAAGACGGATAGCTAAGTCACTTAACGAATTCTGAAGGAGTTGTGATGGGAAGATCTTCGCTGATCATGGTCTTGGGTTTCACGACAGCTCTGCTGATGATTGGTTCGAATATTTCGAAAGTCTCAAGCGCGGCGATGGACAACTATGTTTACTACTACAATAATGCGATGGCGCACTCAGTGGCGGGTGCCGGTATGAACATGGCCTCGCGGGCACTTTTCGAGAACTCGCTCTGGACGGCTGGTTTCTCCAACAAGAGTTTTGCCAACGGCACATTCAACGTAACGGTACAAAACCTTGGTGGTAACAAAATCAAAGTAGTGTCCACGGGAAGCTTCTTTGGCGCACAACGAGTTGTCTCCTGTGTCCTCCAACCGAGTAGCTTTTCGAGATTCAACTACTACAGCGTCACTGACCAAAACGGATTCTGGGGGGGCGGTGATACCATCTGGGGTCCGTTCCATTGCAACAACACTATCAACGTAGCCTACTTCAATGGCGGCAGCCCTGTGTTCATGCAGAAGGCGACGAGTCTGAACGGGATCTGGAACTACAATGGTGCACACCCGGTGTTCAAAGGGGGATACGCTTCCGGTGTGAATGTGACGCTGCCGGCAAACCTCACACCACTTCAAACGGCGGCACAGTCTGGTGGTAAGTATTTCACAGGTGCTGGTGGCGATGTGTTCATTCAACTCAATAGCGATGGAACGGTGACGTGGAGACAGGGTGGAGCAGCAGATTGGACTGGCACAGGTTGGACGACTACGCCGATCAGCTCCTTCGCTCCCAACGGAGCCGTCTATCTGACTGGTGCAAACCTTCGACTCAAAGGGACGCTCCACGGACAATTGACAATCGGAGTTGGCGGCACGACAGCGAGTACTACCCAGGGCAACATGTGGCTTGATAACGACATTGTTTACAAAGATGATCCTCGCCACGGATACTCCACTGACATGCTCGGTCTCGTTGCCGAGAACAAGCTTTGGATTACGGACAATACAATGAACCGTGGTCCGAACAATGACTTCGTGTTGATGGCTTCCGTGTTTTCGAGGACAGACGGATTGTGGGCCCAGAACTACGGATCCAGGCCAGTTGAAGGAAAGTTGACAACAGTTGGTGGACAGATTCAAAACGTCGGCGGCTACACGGGAACGTTTTCCGGCAACACGATCGTCAACGGTTTCAAGCCGGGTGGCACGTACTATGACGACCGGCTCATGAACGACGCACCCCCGTTCTTTCCTACAACGGGAAATTTTGAGGTCGTTTCATGGTTTGAGTAATCTTGAGATCTTCTTCTTGATGGGGAACCCCGGTTGAGCGCACTCAGAGTCTTTGAGTGGAACAGCTCATCCGGGGTTCTTGCTTTGGTCTTCGACCGACACATCGTTTTCTCCGATCCATTTTCCTCTCCTTCATCAGATCATATCTCATCGCTCAATATTTGCTCTAGTTCCTCCGTGTTCGCATTTCGCGGATGTTGATGGAGATTGTACAATTTACATGGTGCACCATCACTGTCCAAAATGGTGCAGCATCGGGACTCCTGTAAAGCCTTGATAGGCCGATTCCTCGAGACACGGTGCATCCTTGGCTTCCGAATGATGTCTTGGCACCATTTGTGCGCGATAATTTCTACGAATACCGTCAACTCCCTTCCCGATGATGATTCTGTGAGGTAGACCTCTGTGAACACCGGACAAACAATTCTCACCATCATTGCCATCGTGTTCCTGGGAACAAACGTCGTCAGCGTGAACCGAACATTCATGCAACATGGGATCATTCTTCAGCAGACGGAGATTGGATTGTTCGCGACTTCTTTGGCAACCTCGTTGATTGAAGAAGCGCAGGGAAAAGCATTTGACAAGAATTCCCTGGAGGGACTTCTCCAAGTCACTTCTGACTGTACGCCCGTGGATTCGCTAGGTCCGGAATTCGGCGAGAAACGTGAAGACTACAACGACTTCGATGACTACAACAAACTCAAAGATACTGTCAGGATCAAAGACGTTGATACATTCTATCGATGGGCCACTGTTTCCTACGTCGACTCCATGAGTCCAAACGTCTCCACAAGCTACAGGACGTTCAGCAAGAGGCTTACGGTCTACGTCAAAGGGCTTGCCTCTCAGGACACCATTCGCATGTCCTATCTCTTCAGTTATTGGTCATTCAGGTGATCCGTGGGTACCAGTACCATCTTTGATATCGTCACTTCGACTGTGATTGGCGGGCTGTTGTTGCTCATGGCGCTGCGTCTCAATGCGCAGGCGATCGAGACGAATGCAATCTATCAGGACAATTTGAATCTTCAGCAAGGTCTCGTGGCACTGGTAGACATTGTAGAATATGACTTCCGAAAAATCGGATACTGCCGAGACTTCACGAAGATCAACCCACCCAACATTGCGATTGTCAGTGCCGATTCGAACAGCATCAAGTTCCTCACCGACATCCCTTCCAATCCCAATGATACCGGTGATGGTGTTGTCGACACCATTTTCTACTCTTTGGGGACCGTTGCCGTCAATCCGAACAATCCACGGGAGCGCCTCCTGTACCGGGTGGTGAACGGAGAGACGACAAAGGGATGGAATCTTGGAGTCACGCGGTTCGCCCTCCGGTATTTTGACGCCTTGGGAGACACGATAATATCTCCGGTCACAGATCCGAAACTCATATACACGCTCGAGGTCAATCTCTCTTTGGAAAGTCCGGCTCCGCTGACGGCGATACAGTATCACGACTCGGCCTCCGCTCAGGAAGATTTCAAAGTGTATTGGAAACAAATCCGTCTCGCATCGCGCAACTTGCGAAACCGTTAGAGAAGGAGAAAACGTCATGGGACGGTCTGCACTGATTATGGTTATGGGTTTCGGCACAGCACTTCTGATGATCGGATCGAACATCGCGAGAGTGTCGAATGATGCCATGATCAATTATACCTACTACTACAATGCCTCCATGGCCCGGACGATAGCGGGATCTGGAATGAATCTCACTGCCCGGTCGCTGTTTGAGAACTCAGCATGGCGCGCGGGATTTGCAAGCAAGCAGTTTGGCGATGGTACGTTCTCGTGCTCGGTAAGAGACACGACGTACAACAGAGTCCGGGTTACCGCCGTCGGAACGTTTCAGAACATGACGCGAACCGTGTCGTGCCTCCTGCAACCGAGCAGCTTCTCTCGATTTGGCTATTACAGCGTTGTGGAGGGAAGCATCTGGTGGATTACGGGAGATACTGTTTGGGGTCCAATGCACACGCAGGACAATCTGCGTGTCGCAGGCAAGCCGGTGTTCATGCAACGAAGCACTTCACTGAAACCGATTATCTATAACACCGGCCCAACCGTCGACAAGCCTGTATTCAAGGGGGGGTATGACACCGGTGTAAACATCAGTCTTCCTTCAGATCTCAATCCTCTGAAAAATGCTGCTGCAAGTGGGAAGAAGTTTACCGGTCCGGATTCTGTCTACATTCAATTTGAGTCGAATGGCAAGGTGAAGTGGAAGCAGGGCGTCGGCAGTGGATGGAATGAAGAATTCGTTTCGACCTTGGCGCCGAACGGTGTCATCTACGCCGACGGAACGAATGTGCATGTCAGCGGTGTCTTGAGTGGAAGAGTAACCATTGGAGCGGGCGGGTTGACCGGGAAAGGCAAACAAGGAAATATTTACATTGACGGCGGCATCACGTATGCACATAATCCCCTCACAGGGTCTTCCAGCGACATCCTTGGGTTGGTTGCTGAAAACAGTGTCCTGATCGCTGACAATGCCGCGAACGCCGGCAAAAGCATCGATCTCCAGGCCTCAGTCTTCTGCCGTACCGGTGGGTTCATGGCCGAAGACTATTCCACTCGCGGTATCGAAGGCACCATCAAACTCCTTGGCGGGATCCAGAACAATACCCGGGAGCCCGTTGGGACGTTTACCGGCAGCCCCCCCCATCTCACGAGCGGCTACCTCAAGAACTATTTCTATGACGAGCGGCTCATGACTGATGCCCCGCCGTTCTTTCCAACAACAGGTCAATACGAAATTGTGTCGTGGTTTGAGTAGGGGATGAAGCTGTAAATCTGGGGGAAAAAACCGACTGCACCATCGATATTATGAGGTGATGGGCGCAGTCGGGCTTTGTTGAGAGCCCCCGGTTTTCTCTCTTCTTAGCCCCGAGATCCGCACAAACAGCGCGATTCCCAGAAAGAGCAAAATCCTGTCGGTCCTTCGGTGATCCAGAGAACTGGTTACCGTGCACCTCTGCTGCAGATTCCGGAGCTTCCCACGCGGCACGTCTGAGACCTCTTTTTCCTGCCGTCGAACAAGAGTTGTATTCTGAGAGCCCTTCTCTTATCTTACGGTCAGGACTACAACCGCACCCGACCACCACTCTGGACGATCAGCATCCATGACAAGAGTACTCGTTATCGATGATGAACCCGCGATTCGCGAGGTCATTGCTATCACACTTCGAAAATTCGGCTACCAGGTTTCTGGGGCAGCCAATGGAGCGGAGGGACTTGAGCTCGCGCGCAAATTGTTGCCAGATCTGATTCTCTGTGACGTGCGCATGGAAGTTGTCGATGGTTATGAGGTGCTCGCGGCCATTCGCAACAATCCTTCCACCGCTTCGATTCCGTTTATCCTTGTCACCGCACAGGCGGGAGCAACAGGAATGCGCCAGGGAATGGACCTCGGTGCCGACGATTATCTGCTCAAGCCATTTTCGCAGAACGAGCTCATATCCGCCGTCCAAACACGGCTGCAGAAGCACCAGACAATGCTTCAGCACGCCGAGTCAAAACTTGAGCTGCTGCGTCAGCATTTGAGCACTGCTCTTCCTCACGAACTCCGTACCCCCTTGAATGGCATCCTCGGCTACGCCGACATCTTGCGAAAACAATCCGTGGATCTCGATCCGAACGAAGTCTCTCAAATGGCCGAACGTATCTACAGGAACGGCAAACGGCTCGACCGCCTGATCGAAAACTTTTTGATCTACGCCCAGATCGAAATTGTCAAAATGGATTATCAAAAAATCGATCAGCTTCGGAAGAACAAAACAATGGGCGTCGACAAGATCATCGACATTATGGCGCGCCATCGAGCGTATGATGCCGAGCGGACGACTGATCTCTCATTGAATTTGACACCCGGCAACGTCGCGATTTCCGCTGATTATTTCTCCAAAGTGTTTGAGGAACTCTTCGACAACGCCGTTCGGTATTCAAAGAAGGGTTCCGCCGTCTGCGTGAAAACAGAATCGGCGGACGATGAGTTTGTCCTCAAGATTACCGACCAGGGACGGGGACTCACTTCTGAGCAATTGGTCAACATCGGAGCCTACATGCAGTTTGAACGAAAGGTCTATGAGCAGCAAGGCTCCGGGCTTGGCCTCACCGTCGCACGGAGGCTTGTGGAAATTCACGGTGGACGCATCGTGCTTGAAAGCGAATATGGCAAGGGCACGACAGTCACGGTGATGTTGCCTTCCGTTGCGGATTGAGCGCTCCTTCGATTTTCCCGATGGACAAACAAAGACAATTCCAAAATGAGATCCGGCTTCTCAGCCAGGCACTCGACATGTCGGCTGACCTTGTGTGCATCTCGGATGCTGAAGGCACCATTGTCTCTGTTAACAGAGCATTCCTCGAAAGGTTCGGATATGCCTCGGCAGAACTACTCGGGAAGCGGATGCAATCGTTTGACCTGTTCATTCTTCAGGTCGGAGAGAAGTTGATTGCTCCTGAAGAGACGGTGGCGGCGGGTTGGAGGGGAGAAACCTCGGCCAGGAGAAAAGATGGTTCTGAATTCCGCGTTCATCTAGCGATGATGCCCGTGTCCGACGGCGCTGGACAAACTCTTGGACTCATCTGCTTTGCGCGCAGCGCGATGCGGCATCAGGATGCGCTCAAAGAGATCCGCTCACTGGCAACCGATATCGAGCAAAGCGTCCTCGTCAGAACTGCAGAGGTCGTTACCCAGAAAGACGAACTTGCGCGCATCAATCAGCATCTGGGAGACCTTGTTCGACAGCTGGATGAAGCGAAGCGCAGAGCTGAACAGGCAAACACGATCAAGGGGCAGTTTCTCGCCCATGTCAGCCACGAAATGCGCACGCCCCTCAATTCCGTCATTGGATTTGCCAATTTGCTGTCCAAGAACAAGGAAGCAAACCTCAGCGAACACGATCTCTTTTATCTGAACAGAATCACCGGCAATGCCACTCACCTCCTGAACGTCATCGGTCAGATGCTCGACCTCTCTGTCATCGAGTCCGGGAAACTCATCTTGAACATTTCGGAGGTGTCGCTCGCCGAACTCATCCGGGAAACGATTGCCGATCTGCGCGGGCACTCCCGTGCTGAGTCTGTGTCCATGATCGCCGATATTCCCAAAGGTTCTCAGGCTGTCGAAACGGACCGGCAGAAGCTTAAGCAGGTGTTGATCAATCTTTTGGGAAACGCGTTGAAATTCACCGAGCGGGGCGGAATCATCGTGCGGGTGATTGTTGATGTCCTTCGTCGACCGATTCGGATCGAGGTCAGCGATACCGGAGTGGGGGTTGCGAAAGAGCGGCTGGAAGCTATATTTGAACCATTTGAGCGTGTCCAGCCGGCGGGAAACTCGGAATCCGAAGGAACCGGTCTCGGTCTTACGATCTCCCGGTCGCTTTGCTCGCTGATGGGGTACGAAATAAGTGTGGAAAGCGATATAGGGAAGGGTTCAACGTTTACCGTCCACCTCACGAAGACTGTTACTGCTGAACATCACTAGGAATTCAGAGATTTTTCCTTACCGGTCTCCGTTGCGGAGTTTCTCCGCAACGGAGCGGCGACAGTCTCTTTTACTTCTTGATATCAATCAACTCGACTTCGAAAATCAGCGTGGCATTCGGACCGATATCCCCTCCGGCGCCGTTCTCACCGTAACCCAGGTTGGAAGGAACAAAAAGTTGCCACTTGGATCCCACCTTCATCTTCTGTAGTGCTTCCGTCCATCCTGCAATGACCTGGTTACAGGGGAAAGTTGCAGGCTGATTGCGCTTGTAAGAACTGTCAAATTCCTTGCCGTTGATCAATGTCCCGCGGTACTGAGTGACCACAGTGTCGGTTGCTTTTGGTGTGGGGCCCGTGCCTTCTTTCAGAATCTTGTACTGCAGTCCACTGGGCAACGTAACAACGCCGGGTTTCTTCTTGTTCTCGGCGAGGAAAGTGTCCCCTTCCTTCTTGTTCTTTTCTCCGGCCTTCTTCTGCGTTTCGGTTGCTTTGGCCATCATTTCCTTTTGCCATGCTGCCATTGTCACTTGCATCACGCTATCCGAAATTGCCGGTTTTGCGTCACTCAAGCCGTCTTTGACGCCGCGCATGAGAAGATCGACGTCAACCTGGATCGATTGGCGCTTCATGTTCCGGCCGATGTCCAGGCCGATGCTGTAGCTGACTTTTCCCTTCATGGTTTGAAGGCCTTCTTTTTGCTGAGCGAAAATGGCCGTCGGAAGGAGAAGAAGTACCACGAGTGTAGTGATAGATGATTTCAACGAAGAATCCTTTCTCTGGAAGTGAAATGATGAGATAGCGACTGATGACAATGTCTGCATCAAGGTACGATTTTTTCCCGAAAACTGAAACAGATGGTGAATTTCCTGGGAAACACCTTGCCATCGGCGTTGACTCTCACGGTCCGCAGACATCTTGTTCAGGCTTGACAACGATGCCGCAAATTGCTATACTATCGGTAGAATGAATCCGGACAGATCATATCTCAATCAGCAGTGGGCTTGGCGGTGGCCTTGGCGTCAGTTCGCGTTTCGGATACCGTAGCCTAGTCTTCGATTGTCTTTTCAAACGGTGGAAACGCGAAATGGAGCGTTCCACCGTTTCTTTTTGTACCCTTCCCATTGTTCGGCGGAACCTCCTGTCATCGTTTCCTAAAATTCATTCACTCTTCATTGATGGAGGTTCTACGATGCAACGCAAAATCACACTCGAAGAGCACGAGATCCCGACGGCGTACTACAATATTCTCGCCGACCTACCCAAACCGCTCGATCCTCCCCTGCATCCGGGAACGAAACAGCCTATCGGTCCTCAGGATCTTGCCGCCATTTTTCCCATGGAGTTGATCAAGCAAGAGGTCAGCACAGAACGATTCATCGAAATCCCGGACGAGGTCCGGAACGCCTATGCCATGTTTCGGCCGACTCCGCTGTTTCGGGCGATCGAACTGGAGCGGGCACTCGATACTCCAGCCCAAATATATTACAAATACGAAGGGGTAAGTCCCGCCGGCAGCCACAAGCTCAATACTGCGCTCCCGCAGGCTTTCTACAACAAGCAGGCTGGTATCAAGCGACTTGCGACTGAGACAGGAGCAGGACAGTGGGGGAGTTCGCTGAGCTATGCCTGCAATTTTTTTGGTCTTGCGTGCAAGGTCTACATGGTGCGTGTCAGCTACGACCAGAAGCCGTATCGGCGATCGATGATCCGAACGTGGGGGGGAGAGGTTGTAGCAAGTCCCAGTACCGACACAGCATCCGGACGGGCGGTTCTGCAACGCGACAGGAACTCCACGGGAAGCCTGGGTATCGCCATCAGCGAAGCGGTTGAAGATGCGGCGGGAAGAGAAGACACGAACTACTCGCTCGGAAGCGTTCTGAACCACGTGCTTCTGCATCAGACCATCATCGGTCTGGAGGCGAAACAGCAACTCGCGAAAGCGGGAGTTTACCCTGATGTTGTGATCGGTTGTGTCGGAGGGGGATCAAATTTCGGAGGCATCGCACTTCCGTTCATCAAAGACAAGATCGATGGAAAACCGATCCGTGCGATTGCTGTCGAGCCGGCGTCCTGTCCTTCATTGACCAAAGGCGAATTCCGCTATGACTTCGGCGACCTTGCAGGCCTGACTCCACTTCTTCCCATGTACACTCTCGGCCATGATTTCGTTCCGCCATCGATTCATGCGGGTGGATTGCGCTATCATGGAATGGCGCCGATCATCAGTCGCTTGTATTTGGATCGATTGATTGAAGCGCTGGCATACGAGCAGGAAGAGGTGTTTGAGGCGGCAGTTCTCTTTGCACGGACAGAAGGCATTATCCCTGCTCCGGAATCGGCTCATGCGATCAAAGCCGCACTTCAGGAAGCTCAGCAGGCAAAGGTCGAAGGAAAGAAGAAGGTGATCCTTTTCAACTTGAGCGGACACGGACACTTTGACATGAGCGCCTACGATGCGTTTTTCTCCGGAGCTCTCAGCGGGTCAAAGATGGTGGCTTGAAACAGGATTCATGAGAACGAAGAAGCGCGGGACCCTTCGCAGTGGAAGGTCCCGCGCTTCCTTCATCTTTAAGTTGCAAGAGGATCGTTGAACGAGTACCTTCTTCAGGAACCCTCCCGAAACAGCCCACCGTGGTCACAAGGAGAAACCTTCATGAACCGAATGATCCGAATCCTCTGCTTCCTCATCCTCGGAGGTCTCATGGCGACCGATGCGATTGCACAGGGGAGTTCTTTCAACGGTTTGCATATGAGTTTGGGGAATCTCTCGCTACTTTCGAAAGCCAAGACTCGATCGATTTCTGCTGAGAACTTCAGAGGGGAAAGAGGGAAAGGGGGGATGGCGACGAGTGGCACAGGCGAAAAAGCCGGCAGGGAACTGGGGCAGGGGTGGAAATTATCCCCCTCCGTCAAAATAGAAAAGAAGACGATCTTCACGATGGCCGAAATTGATGGGCCGGGTGCCATCCAACATATCTGGATGGCGCCTCTGGGGACCTGGCGTCAAATCATTATGCGGGTCTATTGGGATGACGAAAAGGAACCATCGGTGGAAGTGCCGGTGGGAGATTTCTTTGGAAATGGCTGGGGGTCATTTGCCCAGATCTCTTCGCTCCCGGTTGCAGTGAACCCGGCAGGTGCGTTCAACTGCTACTGGGAAATGCCATTCAGAAAGTCGTGCAAGTTCACAATGGAGAACATCGGCGAAAGCGACGTGACGCTGTATTATCAAGTCGCCTACACGCTCACAGACGTTCCTTCAGACATCGGGTATTTTCATGCTCAGTTTCGGCGCGTCAATCCGCTTCCTTTCAAATCCGTGTATACCATCCTCGATGGTGTGAAAGGATGGGGCCACTATGTAGGGACCTATGTCGCGTGGGGAATGAACAATGGAGGTTGGTGGGGAGAAGGCGAGATCAAGTTCTTCCTTGACGGAGACGACAAGTTTCCGACGATCTGTGGGACCGGCACTGAAGACTATTTCTGCGGATCATACGGTTTTGAAAATCCTGTCACCCACCAATATCAGGAATTTGCTTCGCCTTATGCAGGGTTGGCGCAAGTGATTCGACCTGATGGAGTCTATCGTTCACAAGAACGGGTTGGCCTTTATCGGTGGCACGTCATGGATCCTGTCAGATTCGAGAGAGATTTGAAGGTGACGATCCAGGCACTGGGCTGGCGATCAGAGGGGCGATATCTCCCACTTCAGGATGACATAGCTTCGGTAGCGTACTGGTACCAAACTGAACCGCATGCAACATTTCCGAAACTTCCCGACAGAGACTATCTCGAAATTCAATAGAAGGAATCGCCGAGGTTTGTATGGATCTCTCTTGATTCCTTCATGATTCATCGGATGAAACATGGATGTGTGGGTGTGGATCATGACACCCTGGGTCGATCTTGTTGGACAGTTGAGTGCGTCTTTTGCGACCGGGTTGCAAGTGTACCATTGAACGAGTACCTTCGATCTGCATCCTTCCTGAAACAGTCCACCATGGTTACGAGGAGGAACACATGAACCGTATGATTCGATTTCTCTGCTTCCTCATCATAGGAGGTTTTATGGCGACCGAGGCATTCGCTCAAGGGAGCTCTTTCAATGGTTTGCATATGGGACTGGGCAATCTCTCAAGGCTCTCGAAAGCCAAGACCCGATCGATCTCCGCGGAGAACTACACAGGGGAGCAGGGGAAAGCGGGGATGGCGACGACCGGCACGGGGGAAAAAGCCGGCAGGGAACTGGGTCAGGGGTGGAAGATATCCCCCTCCGTCAAGATAGAAAAAAAGACGGTCTTCACGATGGCTGAAGTCGAAGGGCCGGGCGCCATCCAGCATATCTGGATGACTCCGACGGGAAATTGGCGCTACACTATCATGCGCATTTATTGGGATGGAGAGAAAGATCCGTCTGTGGAAGTGCCTGTGGGTGACTTCTTCGCCAATGGTTGGGGAACGTTTGCCCCGATTTCCTCGCTCCCGGTTGCTGTGAACCCGGGAAGCGCTTTCAACTGCTATTGGGAAATGCCATTCAGAAAGTCGTGCAAGATCACGATGGAGAACATCGGCGAAAGCGACATGACGCTGTACTATCAAGTCGACTACACGCTTACAGACGTCCCTGCAGACATTGGGTATTTTCATGCTCAGTTTCGTCGCGTCAATCCGCTCCCCTTTAAATCCGTGTACACCATCCTCGATGGCGTGAAAGGTTGGGGGCACTACGTCGGCACCTACCTCGCGTGGGGAGTGAACAATGGAGGCTGGTGGGGAGAAGGGGAGATTAAATTCTTTCTCGATGGTGACGACAAGTTCCCAACAATCTGCGGGACCGGCACCGAGGACTATTTCTGCGGATCATACGATTTTGAAAATCCGATCACTCATCAGTATCAGGAATTCAACTCGCCTTATACGGGATTGGCACAGGTCATCCGACCCGACGGACTCTATCGATCGCAGCAGCGGTTTGGTCTCTATCGCTGGCATATCATGGATCCCATCCGATTTGACAAGGATCTGAAAGTGACGATTCAGGCCTTGGGCTGGCGATCAGAGGGTCGATATCTGCCACTTCAGGATGATATGGCTTCGGTAGCGTACTGGTACCAGATGGAGCCGCATGCTCCATTTCCGAAACTTCCCGACAAAGACTATCTCGAAATTCAATAGCAGTCATTGCAGAGGTTGATATGGATCTCGCTCAACTCCTTCATGATTCGTCTGATGATATTCTCGCGACCGCGAACCTTGCCGTCGAGCGCACACATCTCAAGAACTACATTCGCGATGGAAAAGAACACACCCATCAGCGGTTGAAAGCGCTCTTTGTGCTGACAACAAGAGCGGTCAAGGAGCGAAACCTTGGCCCGATGATTGCCCACGCCGAAACAATCGCACGTGAGCGGTTTGCTGCCGGTTACGATCTCGCCGAGGTTCAGACTGCTTTCAACGTTCTTGAGGAAGCAATGTGGACGCGAATTGTGCAAAGTGTGCCGCCGAGCGAATACAGCCAAGCCTTAGGGCTGGTCAGCACAGTCCTCGGGGCAGGAAAAGACGCGTTGGCGAGGACATACGTCACCCTCGCGAGCAAGTCCCACGCCGGATCATTGAACCTTCATTCACTGTTCGCAGGCTCAGAAGGAGTTTGAAAGAACAATCGATCTCATCCAACCGCAATCAGGAATAGTGCAGCATGCCATTCATCGGTGAGCTCTGCGGATTGTTGACAGCCGTGTGCTGGTCTGGGAGCTCACTTGCATTTTCCGCGGCAACGTTGAGAGTGGGCCCGATCCGGCTGAACGTCACCCGCCTGATCTTCGCGGCAGTCCTGCTTTTTGTTGCGGTTGTCATCACCGGCGGCGACATCCACCTCTCCTCATCCCAGTTTTGGAATCTCGTCGTCAGCGGCCTCATCGGTTTGGTCATCGGCGATACCTTCCTTTTCAAATCCTACGAAATCATCGGTGCTCGCATGGGCATGCTGATCATGTCGGTCGCACCGGCGATCAGTGCCTTCCTTGCCTACATGCTTCTCGGCGAGATCCTGAGTTGGATCGCAGCGCTCGGAATGGTTGTGACTCTTCTTGGGATTGCCCTCGTGGTGCTCGAACGTCGTGAGACAACTACGGAAACTAAAAGCATGCATGTGCAGGGAATTGTGTTCGGTTTCCTCGCAGCAGCCGGGCAGGGAGCCGCGCTGGTGATGGCGAAGATGGCGTTCAACGAAGGTCCCATCAATGGCTTTGTGGCCACTCTCGTCCGTATTGTGTCGTCCACGATAGTGATTTGGCCTCTTGCCTGGCTTGCGGGGAAGTTCGACAACGCTCTCGCGATTTACAGGAAAGACAGAAAGGCGTTGTTGCTGACATTACTGGGAGCGTTCCTCGGTCCCTTTCTCGGTATCACCCTGAGTCTCGTTTCTGTTGCCAACACGACTGTTGGAATCGCTGCCACGCTGATGGCAACGGTCCCAATTCTCATGTTGCCTCTGGTGAAATACATTCAGAAAGATCATATCTCTTGGCGGGCAGTTCTCGGGGCCGCCATCGCGGTCGCAGGTGTCGCTATCCTGTTCGCACGATAGCGCCCTCATCCCGTTCCATGAATTGTGTGCGTTCTTCACATCAACCTTATGAAAGCAAAGAATCATGACACCGTCCCCACAATCGAAAAGAATCCTCTTCGCTGCAGTCTGTCTCGCACTTATTGTCGTCGGTTCTCCGGCGCAGAAGAAGACGACCTATCCAGAAGACAAACTTCGTCAGGAGGAACTGGCAGCGCACCTTCGATTCATTGCTTCCGACAAGCTGTTGGGGAGAATGACGGGCACGCCCGGGTGCGATGAAGCAGCCCGATACATTGCAGCAGAATTCAAGAAATCCGGTCTGAGCACCTTTCAATCTGCGGAGGGATACTTCCAACGCGTACCCATGGTGCGAAGAACACCGCCGGGGAATGGTACTGTCGTTCTGAGGGGAGATTCACTGAATCAGCCGGACAAAATGATTCTGAGAAGCGGTGGGCCTTTGAAGTGGAGCGGGCGTTTTGAATATGTTGAATATGGAATGGTTGATGGCGAAAAAGGGATCGACGACTACAAGGGGATAGACGTCAGAGGAAAGGTTGTGCTGGCGCGATTCGGGGAACAGGGGGAGACCAACCTCCGTCGATCACTTGTCACGATCGCCGAAGTGAAACGGCGTGCAGCGCAGGCTCGTGGTGCAGTCGCTCTTGTTGAACTCTACCAGGGACAGCGCGACTGGAAATCTATCGCTTCGTACCTAATCAGGCCGGGATTTGAGACAGGTCCTGTCAGCGGAATGTTCTCTCATTTTCTTGTCGAGGATACCTCGATGAGCTTTCTTCTAAAAATCCAAACGAAGCCGAGCGGAGAAATTGCGCTTCAGACTGATGGATTCCGGCTCGAGGAGATCCCTGCTCGCAATGTCATAGGGTTCTTCCGCGGTTCGGATCCCAGGCTCCGTGACGAATATGTTCTGCTGACGGCTCACTACGATCACATTGGCGTGGGCAAGCCGGAAGGAGCTTCGTTGGATTCGATCTACAATGGTGCAAGGGACAATGGCATGGGGACCGTGGCCTTGATCGCCGCCGCTAAATCGTTTTCAAAAGCTTCCCCGAAACGGTCTGTCATCATCGCGGCTGTCACCGGTGAAGAGGTCGGACTGATTGGAAGCAAGTATCTCGCTGCTGAATCACCCGTACCCATGGGTAAAATCGTGTTTGATTTAAACATCGATGGCGCGGGATATGACGACACGACGATCGTCACTGTGGTGGGTCTCGACAGAACCAACTCCGAACCCGCAATCAAGGCGGGGACCGAACGATATGGTCTGACGGTGATGGCCGAGCCCGACGCACTCAAGGGTCTCTTTAATGCTTCGGACAACCTTTCCTTTGCCAACGAGGGTGTTCCTGCTCCGACATTCAGCGAAGGCTTCCACGCGTTCGGACCTGAAATTACGAAATACTATCATCGTGCCGCTGATCAGGCAGACGAGAACTTCAACTTCTCGTATCTCCTTAAGTTCTGCAAAGCATTTGTGCATTCGGCTCGCATGATTGGTGATCTGCCCGTTGCCCCTTTCTGGAAACCGGGTGATCCATTCGAACAGGCGGGTAAGAAACTCTATCAGAAGAACTGATGCTGGAGACTTGATGCGAAGGGCTTTGCCTGTCCTCATATCGCTTTTGGCTTGTTTCGGTGGCGTCAATGCTCAACAACGCACTCTCCACGCTGGCATTGATGTGCTGAATTACGAATTCACCATCCGGCTCCCCGAAGCCGGACGCATCATCGACGCTCACGCCGTGATCACCGTACGTCGATCATCGTCTGCTGACAACCTCATTCTGGATCTCGTGGGCCTTCAGGTCGATACAGTGTGGGTGAACTCCAAACCTTCTGCTTTTCAAAAAGACAACACAACTCTCAGAGTTTCCCTCCACCCGAAAACACGGCAACCAGCTGACACCCTCCTTGTGAATATCCACTACTCAGGCGAAGTACGAGACGGACTCATCATTCGAACGGACAGCAAAGGGCGGTGGTGTGCCTTCGGCGACAACTGGCCCGCGAGAGCGCGCTACTGGCTTCCGACTTTCGATGATCCGGCGGACAAAGCTTCGGTGACATGGAACATCATTGCGCCGACTGACCGAACAATCGTTGCGAATGGTGCGTTGATGGGAGAGAGAGTTCTGAACTCCGGAGATGAGCATGCGAAGGGGAAGTGGAGGTTGACGACGTGGAGAATGTCGAAGCCGATCGCTCCGTACCTGATGGTGATTGCAGCGGCTCCGCTCGTTTCCTATGACCTTGGCCTCACTGCATTGGGGCTCAGCGAATTCCCGCCGGGCGTCTCGCAATCCGTCTATGTTTTTCCGGAGCAGGCAGACTATCTTCCCGGTCCCTTTGAGCGTGCGGGTGAGATTGTCGAGTTCTTTTCGAAAACCATCGCGCCGTTCCCGTATGAAAAACTCGCACATCTGCAGAGTTCTACCCGATACGGTGGAATGGAAAACGCGAGCGCAATCTTCTATGCGGAAGATATTTTCCGGCGTCACATGATGACGTATGGTTTGATCGCACATGAGACGGCACATCAGTGGTTTGGGGATGCGGTAACGCCCCGAAGCTGGGGCCATGTGTGGCTTTCGGAAGGATTTGCGACATACTTTGAGAAACTGTGGGTCGAGAAAAGCGAAGGAGAAGCCGCGTTCAGGACCGGCATGAAGGAACTGCGCGACGAGGTGGTGAATGCGAGGGAAGTTCGCCAGAGACCCGTGATCGATACGCTTCAGACCGAGCTGATGCAGCTTCTGAACACCAACAGTTATCAGAAGGGAGCATGGACGCTTCATATGCTCAGGTCAATGCTGGGCGACAGCCTGTTCTTCGGCGGTATCAGAGTGTACTACATGCGTCATCGTCATTCGAACGCCACCTCCGACGATCTCTGCGATGATCTTGGGGGATTTGCCCATACCAATCTGCAGTGGTTTTTCGACCAATGGCTGCGTCGGCCCGGCTTTCCGGAAATTGCCGTGGGCTGGAAATACGATGCTCAATCACAAACAGTGATACTCGAGATCGACCAACATTCAGGCTTTGAGCCGTATCGATTTCCACTGAAGGTCGAAATTCAAACGACCGACGGAGGCAGCCAGACGATGCCTGTCAATGTTCCTGCCGAACGATCATATCGCGTTGTCTTCCCCCAAAAACTCAGATTCCCACCTAAGACCTTGCTCTTTGACCCTTCTATAGAATTACTTGCCACTGTTAAGTCTGCCCCCATGGATTAGTGAAACTGCTTGGTTCTGCTGCATTTTTTTTGGCCATCTGTTTGAATCCTCCACTCAAATCATGCATCTCATTTGTGAGCAAATGATGAACACAACCCAAAACAGTGGAGCAGAAAATGGCTGAGAATCTATCAAAACAACTATTCTTCGAGAAGGTGTACAACTACGAAGCCAACAAGGAATGGAAGTACGAAGGTGAGCTGCCGTGCGTCGTGGATTTCTGGGCACCGTGGTGCGGTCCATGCAGGGTCGTTGGACCCGTGATCGAAGAACTTTCGAAAGAGTATGCCGGTAAAGTGAATTTCTACAAGGTCAACACTGACGAGGAGCAGGAACTCGCCGGCGCTTTTGGCATCCGAAGCATCCCATCGCTCCTCCTCGTGCCAAAATCCGGGCAACCAAAGATGGCAGTCGGCGCATTGCCGAAAAACGCCCTCAAGGAAGCGATTGACAAGGAACTTCTGACGACGGTCAGTTAAGCCTGCTCTCTCACTCACATCAAAGCGCCTCCGGAAACGGGGGCGCTTTCGTTTTTCAGACACCTCCTGCCAAAAGTGTTCTGTTGACGCTGACTGAATCTGTGCGTATTTTGAATTATCACAGAACTTCGACGTCAAGGAACTCACTTCGTGAAAAACAGAAAACTCCTGATGATCCCCGGGCCGATCGAGTTTACACCCGATGTGCTTCGTGCCATGGGGATGCCAACCACGAGTCATGTTGCCCAGAACTTCATCGAGGTTTTTGGCCAGGTCCTGGAGGATCTTCGCAAGGTATTTCTTGCACCAAGCGGGCAGCCGTTCGTGGTGCCGGGTTCAGGGACGCTGGCGATGGATATGGCTGCGGCGAATCTTGTCGAGCCGGGAGATCGCGCTCTTGTCGTCAACACGGGATATTTCAGTGACCGCTTCGCGAAAATTCTCGAGCGCTATGGAGCCGCAGTCACTCATGTCCATGCTCAGGCAGTCGGAGATGCCCCATCTGTCAACGAAGTGGAGTCCGCACTTCAATCGATCAAACCCAAGCTGATGACAATTACACATGTTGACACGTCGACGGCCGTCGCCACGAATGTCAAAGATCTTGCGGCACTGGGTCGGAAATATGGAGCACTCGTCATTGTCGATGGAGTGTGCGCGACCGCAGGCGAAGAGATGCGGCAGGATGAGTGGGGGATAGACCTCGCGCTGACAGCTTCACAAAAAGCACTTGGCGTACCACCCGGCCTGGCGGTTGTTGTCGCCGGACCTAGGGTGATGCAAGCGTTCAGCACGCGAACAAAGCTGGTCGGCAACTTCTATGCAGATTGGACGGAATGGCTCCCCATCATGCAAGCCTACGAGGGACGCAAGCCGAGTTACTTCGCGACGCCTGCCGTCAACCTGATGTGGGCGCTCCATGTCAGTCTCAAGGGCATTCTTGCGGAAGGGATGGAGGTTCGGTTTGCGAGGCACAAAAAACTGAGCGATGCATTCAAAGCCGCGGTGAGCGCTCTGAACTTGAAGCAAGTGCCGACGCGCCCGGAGAACTGTGCAACAACGCTGAGCGGGGTCTACTATCCGCAGGGTGTCGACAAAGGGATCTTGAAGTACATTGATGAGGCAGGGGTCATCGTTGCAGGTGGACTTCATCCAGCCATCCGCGAACAGTATTTCAGGGTAGGTCACATGGGGGCGGTCACGGGGAGCGATGTGATTGCTACGGTTGCTGCTATCGAATCGGGACTATCCCGCTCCGGATACATATTCGAAAAGGGGGTTGGAGTCGTTGCCGCTCAACGGCATCTGCTTTAGCCGCCATATGTGCTTGCTCTCGCCGAAGCCTCCACTGGTTAGGTCGCTGCATGGTTGGCGGCATCATTCCGCGCCATGACTTCCAGATAGAATCCGAATAACACCATCCAGGGCAGTTCCGGTATTTGAAGTGCTCTCCTGTTCATCCTCACCGAAGCAGAGAGTCGGAAGGAGCCGCGCTGCTGAATTTCGAAGAGAGGCTCGCCTTCTTCTGTTCGAAATTCCGAGAGTCTCTTCCATATGCTTTTCCAAACAATGAACTTCCGGCCATTGGTCAGTTCCAACGCTCCACCGCCTCTCCAGGTATTTCTTCTGTAGCTCCCCAGTTCGTCAGCGGATCCGCTCGCCTTGATAAAGGTCTTCGTTTTCCAGAAGCCAGTTCGCTGGAAAGTCCAGCTCCCGTCGCCGCTCTCGGCAACAGCTAAATTCCCCATCATCTTCGGGAGTCGCAGAGTGGCCACGAGCTCTCCGCCAAAGCGAAGTTCAAACTCATTTTTGAATAAACTCTGCTGTGACCATGAGAGCTCATGATCAATAACGGATCTGATGTTCTTCATAGCATTTTGTCTTTCGGAAATGAAATCCGCCCTCGTTCCCCTGCAACCCAACGACGAGACACCAGCCAGGCGTCACCATGTCGGTGGCTCGGCCTGGTATCTGCCGTCGTGTTTTCCCGACACTCAGGAAGTTGACGAGGAAGGGCCGGAGGCTTCACCGCCCTCGCCCCGTGTCTTCAGTCGCCCTGCCTTTCTCAGCGCTTCGGTGAGCAGGAACTCGATCTGCGCATTCACGCTGCGCAGATCGTGTCCGGCCCATGTCTCGAGTGCGGTGTAAAGGCTCTCATCCAGCCGAAGCAAGTATTTCTTTTTGTCGCTCATTGATAGAGTGTGCCAGTGTTGATAACCGGCTGTGCCTGAGATTCGGAAACGAGCGCAACGAGGAGATTGTTCACCATCGTCGCCTTCTTGTCCTCATCGAGAGTCACGATCTTCTGTTCACTGAGGGTGCGAAGCGCCTGGTCGACCATACTCACTGCTCCTTCGACGATCTTTTTGCGGGCAGCAATGACTGCTTGAGCCTGCTGGCGTCGGAGCATCGTCTGCGCAATCTCTGGAGAATAGGCGAGATGACTGATGCGCGCATCGGTAATTTCGATACCTGCGATATCGAGTCGGGATTGGACCTGATGCTTCATCCGCTCGGAGATTTCCTGCGGTCTGCCGCGCAACGACGGAACGTCTTCGTCCTCTGCATCATACGGGTACTCGGAAGCCAGCGCCCGGATGGCCGTCTCGCTTTGGATGGCAATGAAATTCTCGTAGTGGTCGACATCAAAGAGCGCACGTGCAGAATCGACAACACGCCACACAACGACTGCGGCGATCTCAATCGGATTGCCGTGGAGGTCGTTCACCTTGATCTTCTCGCTGTTGAAGTTCCTTATACGCAGCGACACGTGCCGCTTGATCGCGAACGGATTCGCATAGCAGAATCCCGAATCGCGAACAGAGCCGATGTATTTGCCAAAGAGAACAAGCACTCGAGCCTCGTTCGGCTGAACAACGAAGAATCCCGCCGGGAGGATCATGGTGAGGATGAACAACGGGATCTCCACCCAGAGATAACCAAGCGTCCTGCTCTCAATAATGAAGTAGACCAAATAGGCATTCAGAGCCAGCAAAAAGACGAGAAAGAGAAACGCTGCATAGCCGCTGACTTGATTTGCCTTGGATTCAGTGATCGTGTTCATGGTAAACCTCCTTTGTGATTCTGTGATAGCATAATGATATCATAGTGATATCACAATGTCAAGTTAATTCGTGACTATTTCGTGCAGCGCTAATTGGGAGAAAGCTCGCAAATGCCGAGAGTTTCACACATTTTGCCGGAACAAGAAATCTCGACGATCTCACTGTCGATGAGGTAACCTTTTTCATCTTGTGCGGTCTTTAGTAGTGACCGGTCGATATACAAGCCACCAACTCCCGCGAGGGATCTGATTCGGGGTCGAGTGAATTCACTCTCAGTGACAGATAATGAGCTCATGCTTCAGGTCCGCGATGGCGATGTCGCGAAACTGGGCATCCTGTTCGAGCGGCACCACGTGAAGCTGTACAACTTTCTCGTGCGTATGACGAACAGGCGTGACTCCAGCGAGGACCTCGTCCAAGAGGTGTTTCTTCGAATTCTGAAATATGGGCATTCGTACCGCGGAGACGCAGAGTTTGTAGTCTGGATGTTTCAACTCGCCCGCAACGCGGCCAACGACCACTTCCGGAAGTGGAAGAAGGAAATGCCATTGGAAGATGCTGGGGATATGCCCGACCAGGAACCGGCTCCTGATGACTCGCTCATGCATCACGAGAAATCGGCGCTTCTCACAAAGGCTCTGGCGCTTCTCTCTGCTGAAAAAAGAGAGGTCCTTGTTCTGAGCAGGTATCAGGAGCTGAAGTACGAAGAGATTGGCACCATCCTCAATTGCCCTGTAGGGACCGTCAAGGCAAGAGTGCACCGGGCATTGAAGGATCTGAGACGGGAATACCACAAATTGTCACAGGACAAACCATGACGAGGCGATCAAGGAGTTGAGTAATGATTTTGCGGAAGAGAGAATGAAGGTGACACCATGATGAAATCAAGCCACGTTCTGAATCAACTGCCCGAGTATCTTCGCGGAAGCGTGAGCGAAGCTGACAGGTCTGCTATCGAGCGACATCTCAAGGCTTGCAAGTCATGCAAGGCGGAGTACACGGCTCTGGCAAATGTCTGGACGGAGTTTAGCCGGCTGCCCGATGAAAGGCCAAGCCCCCGGATGCGTCAACGATTCTACGCTGAACTCGAACGCCGGAAATCCGGCCGCGCTCTTCACTCAGCTCCCGAGATTCAGTCAAGCGGCCGACTTCGCAACTTGTTGGGGCGGTTATGGCCGAAGCAACCGGCGATGCAGTTTGGCATCGCGTTAGTTTGCCTGCTTGTCGGATATGTCATCGGTTTTAGAATTGACGGTGGTGGAAAGAACTCCGGGGGTGACGTTGCTCAACTTCGAAGCGAGGTCGTCAATATGCAGCGGCTCGTCATGCTTTCCCTCTTAAAGACGGAATCTGCCAGCGAACGAATCCGGGGAGCAAACTGGACAGAGCGGATTGTCCGGCCGGATACGGAGGTCTTCTCAGCACTCTTCGAGACCGTTAACTATGATCCCGTCGTCAACGTTCGGCTCGCTGCACTTGATGCCCTTGCGAAGTACTACGACGAAACAGAAGTCAAGAAGGGAATCATCAGTTCTCTGCTACATCAGACTTCTCCGCTTATTCAGCTAGCGCTGATTCAGGTCATCACGACCGTCCACGACTCCGAGGGCATTGCTGCATTGAAGGAACTCCTCAAGAACAAGGACCTCAACAAGACCGTTCGTGGGCAGGTTGAAAAGCGCCTCAAAGAAATGGGAACAGAGGGAATTCATTGAAGGAGAGGGATATGAGAAACCGATGGCTTGAGATCCTGTTGATTGGCGGCGGATTGGTGGTCGTGCCGCTTGGAGGTGCGATAGGTCAACGAAATGCACTTTCAGACAGAGAAGAGATAAAGAAGAGTTTCACGTTGGTGTCCACCGATCACCGGCAGCTCGTTGTCGATAACATCAATGGCGAGATAAACGTAGTCGGCTATGACGGGGATACCATTGAACTCGTCTCACGCAAAGAGATAAGGGCGGAATCGAACGAGAAGATCGAAGAGGCAAAGCAGGATGTGAGCCTGGATATCAAGGAGGAGAAGAACAAGCTCATTCTCTATGTCGATGCGCCCTGGCGCGCCGGCGAGGAGGGCAATTACAAGGGTTGGCATTACTACGGATATGACGTCATCTATGATTTCGATCTGAAGGTTCCACATAAAATGAGCCTCTTCTTGAAGACCGTCAATCATGGCAAGGTCATGGTCCGGAGTGTGGAAGGTGAGTTTGAAGTGACGAACGTGAACGGGGGGATTGAGATGAGCGACATCAACGGACCCGCTGTTGTGAAAACGGTCAACGGTCCTATCAAGGTCTCCTTTGCAGAGAATCCAGGCTCTGGATGCTCCTTTAAGACGATCAACGGCAAGATCGAAGTTGTATTGCATGACGGGCTCAATGCCGACATGAAGCTGAAGACGTTCAACGGAAAAGTGTATTCCGATTTTGAGGTTTCCACACTCCCTCAAGAGAACAAAACCGTTGAAGAGCACAATGGATCTCGTCGAATCTACCGGCGCGGTGATTCCTCTACCGTTCGGGTTGGGAAGGGTGGGTCGGAGCTCGTGTTTGATACGCTGAATGGCAGCATCTACGTCCTCAAAAAAGATTGAGTCGATTGATCCGACAGGCAAGAGTGTGAACTCAACAAGTGTTGCAAGACAAATAAACGAAATGATGACAGGAGGAGTACTTGAAATGAAAAACTCACGAATGATATTTTTGGCGAGTATGTTGACTGTGTGCTCGCTTGCGCTGGCACTTGCTCAGGATGCAACGGTTGACAAGGTCAGCGTCCCGCTCTCAGATCCGTCTCGTCCAGTGATGTTGAAGGTGGGCTTAATCAGCGGCGGTATTATGGTCAAGGGGGGGGCGGTCAAGGACGTTACTGTCGAAGCACGAGTTCGGGCTTCGGAAGACGACGAGGAGAAATCCGAAAAGCCGCGCGGCTTGAAACTCATCCCGAACAACAGCACGGGCCTGACGGTCGAAGAGGATGACAACACCGTGTCGGTAAGCACGGGGATGCGCGGAGGATTGCGCACGGTGGACCTCACCCTGCGCGTTCCGACGAATTGCTCGATGCACCTGAGTGCGGTGAATGACGGCAATATCGAGGTGGAGAACGTCAATGGGGATCTGGAAATCAATTGCACAAATGGTTCCGTCAAGCTCTCGGGGATCTCCGGATCTGCCGTTGCTCATGCGCTCAACGAGGACCTCACGGCGACCTTCGTGAAGGTGAATCCACAGAAGTCGATGTCCTTTAGCTCACTGAATGGGAAAATCGATGTGACCTTTCCTTCCGATGTGAAGGCAAACGTCTACATGAAATCGGATCAGGGAGAGATCTACAGCGACTTTGACATGAAAGTGAAGAGTGAAACCGCCAAACAAGAAGACAATGCGAAGGGTAAAAAAGGGAAATTCCGCATTTCCGTCGAGCGCGGAATGCGCGGAACAATCAATGGTGGAGGACAAGAGATCGAGATCACGAACTTCAATGGTGATATTTACATCCGAAAAGGAAAATAGAAACTACGCACTTCCGAATGTGAGCAGCGAACCCCCGAGGATTCTCGAGTATTGCCTCAAGTCCTCGGGGGTTTTGCTTTGTGTTGGGCTCGTTGACTTGCCAACGACGATCCTGCTTCAAGACTCCATCGTTTCTCCACATTGACCTCGGGGGTTCACGCCCCTCACTTTTTTTGAACCTGGTAGTTCTCGTACTGGATTGCCTTCTTGGCCTTCCGATCGTCAGTGCTGTCTTTGAGGAGCTGCTGGTAACTTTCGAGTCTTCCTTTCTGCTGGATCAGCAGTGATGCTCCAGCGCCCGTGGAAAATGCCGCCGGGGATGCCATCACGGCATCCTGGGCATTTTTCAGCTCCCTGGCGGCATCTTCGCGCCGACCTTCATCAAGTGCACGAAGTGCCTTTTCCACATTGCGGGTGGAAACAGCCACGTCTGCCTTGGCCTGAGTCTCATGGTCTCGATTCCTGTCGACTTCGGAAAGGTCTTTCGTGTAGCGAATCTCCGCTGCAAACGAAGGCCACGACTCGAACCATCCGCGTTTCCCGTCGTACTTCAGCACACCTTTTGCCACATTCAATACGCCCGTTCCCTCGGGAATTTCAAGTTCGACGGTCAACTCGCGGTGCTCATTCGAATACACGTCACCAATCGGAATCACAATCTCTTTCCCCTCTCCTCGATGTTCGTAGCCGATAACGTCGCGCAGACGCACGCCGTCACCGAGCCGCAGTTCTACCGAAGCGTTCTGCGCCACCACGCACGAGAGGCTCTTCAGCTCCTTCCGGAAAATGGACGCGAGGCTCTGAGGGCTCTCAATAAAGTAATAGTTGCCGCCGCCGCTCTCCGAAAGTCGAATCATGAGATTCTCATTGTATCCCAGCCCGACACCCATGGTTGTCACGGAAACTGATTTGCCGCGGTAGCGCTGAACCATTCTTTGGAGTTCGTTTGGATCTGTCACACCACGATTCGCAAGACCGTCGGACAAGAGAATGACCCTATTAAGGTATTCTTTGTCACGATGACGCTCGACCTGGCGGAGACCCTCGGCAAGTCCGCCTCCAAGGTTAGTCGCCCCACGTGGAAAAACCTCATCCAGGAGACAGAGAAGCTCTCTCTTGTCGTGGACTGGTTTCGCCTCACGGAGCACGTCGACCACATCATCGTAGATGACAAACGAAAAAATGTCGTCGTACTGTAGCTGATCGATAAGTAACCGCACCGCCTTCTTTGCGTATTCAATTTTGTTTTGATCTGCCATCGACCCGCTGCGGTCGAGAACAACAGCCAAATTCATCGGTTGACGGAGTTTCGGCTCGGTCGCAGGCGCGGCAATCGTAAGCAAGAGATACGCGGTTCCGCCGTTATGGGACACGAAGGGGCAATTGATGTGGCCGTTGATTGTCACCTTCTGATCGGGAGTGCGACCTAAGCCTGCGGAGAAGAATCCGATCATCGTCAAAACTGCTATGATAGTGCGTTTCATAAAGATATCCCCCATTCAAGAAAAACCGTGTCACGCTGATTAGGATGACGTTACCATGAGTACCGGATGGTGTAAGAGATTGTCTTCTCACTGCCCTTGCTGATCTTTACAGGAAACCTCAATGTCGTTTGGTCGGCTTTCGTCCAGTCGCCGGTGCTTTTGACGATCTCCCATTGGCTCCAACGCCAGGGGTGCTCGTAGATTTGTATCTCCACCGGCTCTTCCTTGTGGTTTCTCACTTTTATTTCAATGGTTTCTTCGACAACCCGCCCGGAGGAGTAGGATTTGAAATCTTTCTGCACGCGTTCTCCGACGATGTCGAATGCATCACCAAGATACAACCGCAATTCTTCGTCCTTCGGTGTATGGTCGATCTGATCTTCGCCTACGAACTGTTCTTTGCCCTCATCATCCCGTTTGTAGACCCGCACTTTTCCTTTCGGGAGTGGGATGCCAAGCCCGGAGGATTGGTCATTTTTGAAGGTCACATAAACACCAACCTTTGAATTTGACTGCTGTCCGAAACTTCCCTGCGAACGATAGGAATAGTTGCGGTACCAATATCTCCATTGGTCTCCGAGGCCGTCAAAGATGAAGACCTTCTGCGCAGGCACGTTATTCGCCGATGTGAGTTCAATCTGCTTCGTCTCGTTGTTATTAATGTCGGTATGGCGCTGCAGGGAATACAGTTTGTACTCAAACAACTCTGACTGTTGAAACTGGGGTGCGTTGGCCTCCTGGGCTCGCATGTTCTTGCCTGAAAGCATGGCATCATACTTCATCGCGTCTTTGACGACGTTGACATCCCCGGCAACCAGTTTAAGCCCTGCGTTGTGAAAGCTGGTGCCGGAGTTGTTCGTAATCGTCACCCACCCTGTGAGATCGATTTTTGAATCGTTGGCGTTGAGCAATGCGACATAGTTGCACGTCCACGACAATTGTCCGGCCAGGTAGCTGATTTCAGATTTATGCTGACCATCTTTATTCGAGTTGAGAAGCCACTCGAGTTGCGGTTGCAGAATCAAGCCCTCGGGCAATGCAGGCAAGACCAGCCTCCCGACAGGATTGATCTCAATTTTGCCCCCGATTTCCACTATCATTCCTCCGGTGGAGTAATAGCTTGGGGCAGAATTTCCATATTGAGGCTGAAAGGCATAGCCTGTTGCGATCAGTCTCCCACGAACCGAATACTCCTTTTTTGTTGAAGGTTCCTCACGGATGAATTGCACTTCTTTTCCGATGTATTTTTCGAGGAGCTTCGCTTGATGAACGAGATCGTACTGATAATTCTGCTCGAGGACGCGCACACCTCGCGGGTCGACAAGACTCAGATAGTGCAGCGATGTTCCGTCGATGGTCGAAGGGATCTCGGGCAGGGTGACCCTGTTCAGGCCTTTGATCAATTTGATCGTCCTTTCTTCGCGGATGAGCGAAAGATTCTGATTGTAGATCGTAAGGTCGACGGAGGTTCTGTCGCCTGCGATGGTTTGCGGGATTGATTGGGCAGACAGCAAAGCGCTGAAGGCCGCCGTGAGCAGCATTTGCTTCAAAAACCCATGAATCCGTGTCATAAAGCCTCCGGTGGTTAGTTTGAAATAGAGTGCGGTTATTAGTACTTTCTGGTGGTTTTCGTCATTCACCTTCTGCTTATTGATGACATTAACTATTGAAAGGTAAATGAAGCTGTCCCTCTTTTTTCTTACACCCGATGCTAAGATTCTGGATCTCATCCGAAAAGGGGACGAGGAAGCTTTGGTGACTTTGTACGAGTCGAACCGGAGACCGATTGCGACGTACATTGCCCGCAACAACGGAACGATTGAGGACGCTCACGATATGCTGCAGGAATCGCTCGTGATTCTCTGGGAGCGAATCCGGGCAGGAAGTTTTGAGTACAAGGCGCACCTCAGTACTTTCATCTACGCGACGGTGAAGAACTTGTGGTTGCAGCGATTAAGAAAGAAGAAACTTTTCTCGTCTGCCGAAATCGATCCAGAAGCTCATGAAGATCAGTCTCCGTCAGCGCTGGAGGGCCTCATTGCGACAGAGCGGGTGGAGATGGTGAGGGATGCCCTTGAGACGATCGGAGAGCAATGCAGGAAATTGCTCCTTTTGTTCTATTGGGAAGAACAATCGATGGAGGAAATTGCCGTGCATCTGGGTTTCGCAAATGCCGACACCGCCAAAGCCAAGAAATACCAGTGCAAGAAAGCGCTGGAGCAAGCACTTCATCGGCTCCAGTAACGCCAAAGGACAAACGACGTGTCTGAATCCAGAGATATTCATTGGTCAGAAGACGAAGACCTCTTGGAGCAATTTGTGCTTGGTCGACTCGAATCGGTTCAAGTCGCAAGACTCGAGAAGCATCTTCAAGAGTGTGACCGATGCCGGATAGCTGTGGCGAAAGAGCGCGAACTCGCCGCAGGGATCCGCCTTGCTGGACGCCAAACCGTGAAGCATAGGCTGGCCCAGAGGCTTGAACAACGTAGGTACCGCAGCGCCGGCTGGTATCGCGTTGCCGGAGTGGCGGCGGGAATAGTGCTTCTGGTGACCATTGGCATCTATAATAGATGGTTTGCCGCAAACGAAACACAGACGGACAAACAAGACAGGACCGACAGGATCGAGAAACATGTCGAGCCTGAGCCCCCGCGCTCGCCTGAAAGGCAAGTGACGGACGCTGAAAAGCCAGCTGGCGATGCTTCACGACAATCGGCCGCTGAGAACAGGCAAAAAGCGCCGAGCCTTGCCGCTGGGGCGCCAAGGGCGGCTGGAGCGCAATCGGGAAACATCACGGATGCTCGAGTCGATAGGCTCAAAGACCTCAAGGCGACGAATGTCGCCGAAGAGGCAGAGCGCCGCGAGAAAAAGGATCGAATCACTATTGTAACAGGTTCTTCAACGGTCTCAGCGGCCTGGGTACAGGGAATCGTGATCACGGAACGCGATCAAAATGAACCCATGCCAATGGAGACCGGGGCGAAGGCGAAGGATGAGCGAGCGGTCCTTCGAAAAGGAAAGGAAGAGAACTTCCTGGCGGGTAAATCAGTGAATGCCAAGGCAAGTCAAAACACCATTCAGAATTTCACTGTCACACAGAAACTTATTTCTGACCTCCCCGCATCTCAGCGAACTCATCTCCAAGAAGCAGCTTCAGTCCAGACACTCCTTCAGAGAAATCCGACAGGCACGCAGATCACCGTGTTCCTGGATTCACTCCTGACGAAAAAGGAGTTCGACCAATCACGTGTGAAGACGATCGGTGAAGATTCGATCATCTTGAATATTGGTAAGCGGATGGTTGGCTACAGGCTTCCACCTGATTGGACTGGACAAGGAGTGCAACAAACGCGGAAAGAGAAATAGACGGCTTGCTCCTCCAGTCCATGGCATGTTGGTTCTCGTCTTCGATCAGTGTCGCACTCGGCTGATCGCCTGACCCTCCAGCTTCTTCTCACATCTCTATTCCAATTGACGCCGCATTTCATCCCTGCCCACGTCCGTTTCGTCCCATCGTCGGTATTTTTCGAGCCATCTCCTGTGACCCAACACCTCATCGTGGAACACGAATCCGAGTCCGTCGTCTAACGGTGAAAGAGCAACACCCAACGAATCTATCAAGAACTTCTATGAGGAGACATCATCGTGAAAAGGATACTCATTCTCGGTTTTGTGTTGTGTTCAATGCTCGCAGGGATACTTGGTCTAGCGAGTGCCCAGATCCTCAAGGTGCAAAAGAAGGAAACAGGTTCTTCGAAAAGTGGGTGGCTCGGTGTAAGCATCCAGGACATCACTTCTGAAATGAAGAAGGCGATGGAGTTGAAATCACGCGAGGGAGCTCTCGTGAGTGACGTTGTGAAAAAGAGCCCCGCGGACTCGGCAGGCATCCGGGAGAAGGATGTGATCGTGCAGTTTGGGGGAGAGACTATTTCCGATGCGTCAGAACTTCAGAAAGCAGTTGCCGATACGAAACCCGGGACGAAAGTGCCGGTTGTTGTGATGCGCAAAGGCGACAAGAAAACAATTGATGTTGTTGTTGGCAGGCAAAAGGAGAGCCGAAGCTTCACGGTGAGATCCTCCAGGTCTTTCAGTGGACCCGAGTTGTTCTCGGGTGGCCGGAATGCGCAGGGAATGGCGCTGAGGCAACTGAATGATCAACTGGCGAAGTATTTTGATGTCCCGGAAGGAACGGGCGTGCTTGTGTGGGAGGTCGAAAAAGGGAGTGTGGCGGAGAAGGCTGGAGTCAACGCTGGTGATGTGATCACGGTGATAGGGAAGAAAAAGATCAAGGTTCTGCGCGATGTTTCGAGGGCTTTGGGAATCTATGATGAAGGAGAGAAGGCGGAAATAGACATTCTGAGGAAGGGAGTCCGGAAGACCCTTACGCTGGAAGTCGAAGAGGGGAATGACGGAGAAGGGTATCACTATTGGTTCAACGAAGGACCATTCAAAAGTCGTAACGAGAGCATGTTCTTTACTGTGCCGGAGTTCGATGTCAACGTGCCTTCGATCGATCCTGAGATCGAGATCGGATCAGTTCATCCGGACTTCGATAATCTGAGGATTGAGACGAACAATCTCCGCGAACGTTTGAGGGATCAATCGACTCAACTGCGCGAGAAGATCCAGAACGAAGTGAGACCTCGTATCAGTGTACGTATCAGCCGTAGTATCTAATCCACCCACCATATCCCAATACAAACCGAAGCCACGCGTGAATACGCGTGGCTTCTTGCTTTTTCGGCGATTCCAGGCGGTGCAAAGACGTAACCTTCGGTCCATCTTCTCTTGCCAATGAAGCGAACTTGGAGTAACTTCATTCACTTAGGGCACTTGAATGGCACTCCGTTCCTCAAAATATGGCCGTGTTTTTGACCTCCTGCCGGAGATGATCTTTATTGTCGATAGTGATCAGAAGATTGTCGATCACAACGTGGTTGCGGCGACCGAGACAGGGTATGCCCCGGTCGATCTTCTGCACAGTTCGTTTGAAATCATTCTTCAGCCCGAGCAACGAAGGACGCTCCTGAGCATTCTCAAGACGGACTACGGCGAGCAGTCGCTTGAGACGAAATTCGTCCGCGCCGATAAGACCATCATGGATGTTCAGGTAGACCTGAGAAGATTGTACACTGCGGAACGGTTCTATTCTGTCCTCATCGCAAAGGATATCACGGAGCAGAAGAAGAAGGAACTTGACTACCTCCGATACTCCAACGTCATGCAGCACACGGTCAATCCCATACAGATCACCGATGCCAGCGGGAAAATGATCTACGTCAATCCTGCGTTTGAACGAGCGAGCGGATTTTCGAACGAAGAGCTCATTGGAAGGAATCCGAGAATCCTGAACAGTGGCAGATATTCGCGTGAGTTCTGGAAATCCGTGTGGGACCACATCACCACCCGCAAGGTGTGGGTTGGCGAAATTGAGAATAGAAGGAAAGATGGGAGTCCTTTCCACACCGAGTTGGTTATTTCGCCAATCGTGGATGGAAACGGACATATCGTGGGTTTTCTTGGTGCCCACCGTGATATTACAGAGCAAAAGATCCTTGAACAACAGCTTGTGCGTTCTCAAAAAATGGAAAGCATCGGTACCCTTGCGGCGGGCATTGCTCACGAAGTTGGAAACCCTCTGACCTCTATCTCATCACTCGTGCAGGTTATCCAACGGACCACGGCGGATGAGTTCGCGAAGGACAAGTTGGAGTTGATCAAGGATCAGATTAATCGGATAGCCAGGATTATTAGAGACCTCGTCGATTTCTCCCGTCCCTCGTCCTACGTGATCAAGCCGACGGATGTCAACAAGGTCATTCGTGAGGCTCTGAACATCGTCCAGTACGGCAAGAAGGTTAAAGACATTGCTTTCACGCTTGAGTTGGCGGATGATCTGCAGAGCCTTCCCGTCGTGCCGGACCAGCTCGCGCAGGTCTTCATCAATATCCTCATGAATGCTGTCGATTCACTTGACGGGAAGCCCGGTTCAATTTGGATCCAATCACGTGTCGATGGGGAGATGGTGGAAGTGCTCGTCAAAGATACGGGGAAAGGAATAGCTCCGGACGATCGCGAAAAAATCTTTGAACCGTTCTTTACGACGAAGGCGGTTGGGAAGGGGACTGGTCTCGGTCTGTGGGTTAGCTACGGAATAGTCCAGAGTTTTGGAGGAGACATCGAAGTCGATAGTGATCTTGGCAGAGGAAGCACATTCACAATTCAATTACCGGTCAATGGAAAAGAGCAGAGGAGTTGATGGCAGAGCGCATTTTGGTTGTTGACGATGAGCAGATTATCCGGGAATCGCTGGGTTTCGTTCTGAAGAAAGAGGGATTCCAGGTAGAAGAGGCGGCTAACGGCCGGGAAGCTCTATCAAAACAGGAAGCCCATCCGTTCGATGTTGTGATCTCAGATATTGAAATGCCCGAAATGCGGGGAATGGAGCTGTTGGAGCACATCACCAAGCGGACGCCCCAGACCTTTGTTATCATGATCACTGCGTTCGCCTCGGTAGAAACGGCGATCGCGGCACTACGCCGGGGTGCATACGACTATGTCTTGAAGCCGATTGATTTCGATGATATCCTTCATCGGATCCGAAAGCTCCTCGAGCACCGCGCCTTGTCGCTTGAAAACTCATTGCTGCGGCAAGAGATCAACAGGACATATGATTTCGACCAGATCATCGGTCAAAGTCAAAGCATGAAGAACATCTTCCAGATCATTAAGCGGGTGGCCGGGAGTGACGGAACGGTCTTGATTACGGGGAAAAGTGGCACTGGAAAGGAACTGGTTGCAAGAGCCATCCACTACAACAGCAACCGGAAGGCGAAGAGATTCGTCGCCATCAATTGCGGCGCGATAGTGGAGACCCTTTTCGAGAGTGAGTTGTTTGGCCACAAGAAAGGATCATTTACCGGAGCGACGACCGACAAAGAAGGACTCTTCAAGGTTGCAGATGGAGGGTCGGTTTTCCTTGATGAGGTCAGCGAAATCCCGTTGCATCTTCAGGTCAAGCTGCTTCGGGCTATTGAACAGAAGGAAGTCATACCGGTCGGGCATACGGATCCAATCACCATCGACCTCCGCATCATTGCAGCGACCAACAGGGATCTCCGGCAGGAAGTAGAGAATGGAAAGTTCAGGGAGGATCTGTTTTATCGGCTGAACGTTGTGGAAGTGGACTTGCCGTCGCTCAGCGAGAGGAAAGAAGACATTCCGCTTCTCTGTCAACACTTCCTCGAAGCGTACAGGAAACATATGGGGCGGCCCATCCAGGGATTCACGAATGAAGCGATGGGCGCGCTCATTCAGTACCAGTGGAAAGGCGAAGTCCGTGAACTCGAGAACGCGGTGGAACGAGCTGTTATCTTCTGTGACAAAGAATTCATCGGTCTTGAACACCTGCCGGATTACTTCCGTCTGATTGTAGCTCAGCATACGTCCATCGTCCCCGGTGGTCATCAGACCCTTCGCGATGCAGTCAAGGCCTTCGAGCGGACATATATCGAACAAGTGCTTGCGCAGAATGATCGCAACAAGGAAGCGACCGCTCTCGCCTTGGGGGTGAGTCTGTCGTCACTGTACCGGAAGATGGAAGAGCTCGAAATTCCGACCCGATAGCAATGAAAAGAGTCCGTAGGCGGACAATTTATTGTTGTTTAGCAACCTTTTGCTCCCGTTCTAAAGTTTGAGAATTCTCTCGTCCCGTCATTCCTAATATTGAACAAGCTGCGATATCCCCCTCAAATGGGCTGGCCAATTCGAGTCGAATTTGGCAGTCCCCCTGCATATTTTCTGTACTTCCAATTGGCACGTTCCTTGCACTTTCGCAAATGGGGTAGGACTCTACTCCAGCACCGTGATATTGCAGATACCAGATAATCAACAGGAGGAACCAATGGAGCGAAACAGAATGCAATCACCTGTCGGATCAGACGGATTGGTTGCGGGGAACTTAAAGGACTCAGTTCGTACCTACGAACGTGCATTGATTATAGATGCTTTGAAGGTCAACGGTAATGACAAACGCAAGGTTGCGAAGTTGCTTGGCATCAGTTTGTCGTCGTTATATCGGAAGCTTCGCGAACTTTCCATCGAAGATCTCGATGAGTGCGGGAAGCCCGAACATGAGCACGCTTCGGAATTGAATGCTGCACTGAACTAAGATGTTGTTGCTCGATTCACAGATGCGCTACGGTTTAAGGGGAAGTCCAGAAGCGCATCCTTCTTCAAGGAGTTAGATGATGAAGCCGGGCTGGTGGATTGTAGGATTTGTCGCTGCCATCGCCGTAGGCGGAACACTATGGTATCTTCGTCGCTTTCGAGGGGATGATTCAGGAGCTTTCCATTTCGTTGATGACGAAAGTGCTCTGAAGAATTTTGGAGCGTTTCCGCCTGAGGTGCCAGAGGATGAATTCGATGGCGTGAACTTTCTTTTCTGAGTTCGGCCTCAGCACCCCAGCATCGAGTGTGCGACAAAACAACGAGAGAATCCGTTCTCTCTTCTGTCAGTCAATGCAGGTGAGGAGGGCGCATTCCCCGAACAAACTCAGGAACAGAATCTGCCCACAGGTGAGCCGCTTGTTGAATGCATGGCATTGCCGCCTGTGGGCATTTTGTTACCCGGCTGCTCTTGTCAAAATTTAGAATGGCATGTATTTCTGAGTCTTCAGGCGACGTCAGATGATGAGTTTGTCGCCGATCGAACCAGTTCAAACGCTGATTCCAATGAGCACACACGACAATGAACTCGCAGAGCAACTGGCGGATCTCACGTATGAGCTGCTTGAGAACTGCCAGGTGAAGATAGAACGGACGGCGCACAAGCTGAACCTTACCGTTGCAGAGTTCAAGCTTCTACGTTCTATCGGTGACGATGAAAAAGTTGCTGCTGGCGTTCTGGCCAATAGGCTGGGGCTTTCCAGCAGCCGTCTTACACGGATCATCGATGGACTCGTTGCCAAAAGGATCGTGAAGAAAAGTGTTTGCGGCAAGGACCGTCGGGTCGTTGAGATCCAATTGACACCTGAGGGAGTCCAGACAAGTGATCAACTCAAACTCATGTATGTGACAGTTCACCAGGAAATAATTGGTCTTCTCCCCTCCGATGCCGGCGAATCTGTGATTCTCGCTATGCAAAAACTCCGCTCTGCCACCCATGAATGGATCAAGGAGTGAGCCCACTCCTCCCCTCTGATACTGTGCAATCAAGCGACTGACAATCTGGTATTCTCCCGGCCTAGTTTTGATCTCCCCTGAACAGATGACGATACTTGATGATTTCGAACCCTCCTCCTTGCTTGGGAGCCCTCATTTCCCATCTTCGGAAATGGCCAAAGGTATTCAGGGCAAGAGTAATAATCAGGAACATGAACTCGCCGAGAAGATGGCTAAAATCTGACCATTTTGGCAATCATGCCTCTGGTTTCGTTGAAAAAATCGACGGCACGATAGTTGAAAATGTTTAACATCTGCCCGTGAAATCAATGGATTATGCTGAATTTATCAACAGTATTCGCTTTTGGGACGGGAATTTCAGCCGTCAGGCATGCTTGGCAGATCGAGACTTTTTCATGAGTCGGAATGAACGGGAGTTGAGTTTGCCAATCCTGAGAACAGAGCTAGATTTGTGTTAGGGGATAAGGGATTTCTTCCATTTTTTGCAGTCTAGGAATGGTTCGCTGTTTTCTCATTTGCGGCACAAATATTGAACAGAAGTCAAGTATTCTCGTTCTCGGTAGGGGCCAGGGAGGTCCTAGAAACCGAAGTACATCTGCTCTCGCGCAAAGAAGATTTTGATTCAAATTGGAGTTATCTGTGAAACGGTTTAAAACAAATCAAGACGGAGGTTTTATGAAGAGACATCTACTCGTTGGCATCCTCTTCCTGCTGATGATCTCAATCCTGTCGGGTCTTGTTCTGGCTCAGACCCAAACAGGTACGATCAAAGTTGTGGGTGTGCCCGACAGGTTCAAGAGTGCCAACAAGAATCAGGCGGCGACTGGATTGAAGACCATCGGAGTTGGCAGTCGTATCGTCCTGGCGCCGATGATCTACAGCGGTACGGGTGGCCTGACAACCGACACCTTGAATCCAGTCTCTAGTGCTACTTGGACGTTGAAGAATCCGCTTGGCGTCACGAAGCCGATTCTGGATACGGCAGCGGGACTCAATGGCAATTACGTCTACTTCGTTCCTGATACCGTGGGAGATTGGACCGTGACAATGACCGCGACGACAGCCAAGGGAACGACGACACCAGTCTCGATAAGGGTCACCGCTTCCAAGTTTGTGGGTGAAGGAATCAGCTTGAAGTCGAACGGTGTTCCGAACGGTTGTGCTTGTCACCTCGTGGACCCGACGAACTTCACCGATTGGCAGAAGACCAATCACGCAACGGCAGTCCAGCGGGCCGTCAACACAGCAGGTGGTCACTTCAGTTTTGGCAGTTGCATGAGTTGCCATTCCGCCGGGGTCGATGGGGCTGTCGGAGTTGGAAACAATGGTTTCTTTGACATTGCGAAAACAGAAGGTTTCACCACGATTCCAGCGAATAATCCTGGAGTCTATGACACGCTCGTCGCGAAGTATCCGAAGTCAATGGCATCGGCAGGGATCATGTGCGAAAACTGCCATGGTCCTGCAGGCCAACATGCTGGCGGCGCGGGCGTATTTCCGCAAGCGGGCGACAACAAATTGGATGAAACGCTCTCAGCTGATGTTTGTGCAGTATGCCACTTCTCGAGTGATCGACATGGTATTGGCTACGCTTGGACAGGATCAGCACATGCAAACTCGACGGCCGAGGGAACTCAGGTTCAATTCACCGATCGTGCCGTTTGCGCAAAATGTCACACTGCGCAGGGGTATATCAATGAAACAATTGGCGGCAAGGCCCAACCGGTTCCCGCATCCGGCGCGTTGGTCTATCAGAATCCAATGCCCATCGGTTGCTCCACGTGTCATGATCCGCACAACGGTTCGAATGAAATGCAGCTCCGCGCCAAGACAGTGGGTGATGCCTGCATCGGTTGCCACGAGACTCGTCAGAGCACACGTGGCTTGCACACCTCGCATCAGGGCTCAATGCTGATCGGTGCGGACGCGAGTCCATTCACTCTGGACATAGTCAACGCGTATCTTCTCGCACCGTCCGGCTCAGTTCAACAGAACAACGCTGCGTACGGAATGTGGAGCGGATGGGAGTTCCCGGGTTACAACTACGAGAATTCTTCTCACAGCGGTATCAAAGAGCGTTGCGTAGCGTGTCACATGGCCAGTTCGCCATCGTTCCTTGCTGCGTCTGCTTCGAATTTCACAAAAGCGGATACCCTGATAACGAAACTCGGCGGCCATACATTCAAGGTGGCTTTTGACAACATCGTTGGAAAAGACACCACAACGATTCTCAATCCGACCGGTTGTGCAGAATGCCACGGAACGGTTACCATGGATTTTGTCGACTTGACCCAGGCCAAGACGAACAACTATCTGTCCACGTTGTATAATCTTTTGCCGAAGCGCGACACGATTGTGGCCGCAACAGCTCCAAAAGGAACGGCTATCCTCTTCACGGATACGATCGCATGGCAGAATCAGAAGAACGCGTCGGCATCAGCCAAGCGCAAACTCACTCTCACAGAGAGAGCAGCCGCCTACAACTTCCAGTTTGTGACCAACGACGGAAGCTTCGGCGTGCACAACTACAACTATGCGAAGGGTCTTCTCACTTCATCGATCGAGCAATTACAGCTCACCGCCGGTGCAGCAAGCATTGCCTCAATCAAAGACGTTCCCTCCGACAATGGCCGAAAGGTTCAGGTCGTGTGGAATGCCTTCCCGGCCGAGCAATGGAGCTACAACACTGTGATCAACTACGGTGTGTGGAGAAAAGATCCGATGTTGCCCAGCCTGAACTCCGTGAAGAAGGCAAACAGTTTCACAGAGATGATGAAGGTAACGAGTCAAGGAAGCCAGGTAGTCATGGGTGGTAGCGTGTGGTCATATGTTGGCGGCGCGCCGGCTTCGAATCTGCCACAGTACTCCTTCGTTGCTCCGACGTTGTTCGATTCGACGAAGACCTCGGGTCAGCGCTGGACAGTGTTCTACATTGCCGGCTACTCGAAGGACAACGCAGTGGCGTACTCGACGCAACCGGATAGCGGATACTCAACGGATAACATTTCACCGATCGCACCTCAGGTCGTCTCGGCTGGTTTCACGACGAACACCGTGACGATCAAGTGGAAGGCAAATTCGGAGACCGATGTCTATGAGTATGCGATCTATCGCGGGACAACAGCTTCGTTCACACCATCGTCACCGTTGGTAAAGGTCCGGGGACTTCAGTATCAGGATGTGCTGAGTCAGACCGGAGGGACGTACTACTACAAGGTATCGGCAATTGACGCCTCTGGCAATGAGAGCCCCTACACCGCGGTAAGCATCTTGACAGGGGTCGAGAACTCGGGCGGAGTGCCGACGGAGTTTGCTCTTGGTCAGAATTATCCGAATCCGTTCAACCCAACCACCGAGATCACGTTTGCGATACCAAAGCAGACGAACGTGAAGGTCGTGGTCTACAACCTGGCGGGAGCCGAGATAGCGACGCTTGTCAATCAGTCGATGTCGGCAGGCAACTACCGGGCGATGTGGAATGGTCGCACGGACGATGGACGGACAGTGGCTAGCGGAGTATACTTCTACCATCTGCAGGCGGAAGGATTCACTGCCACCAAGAAAATGACCCTGTTAAAGTAAGTCTGGATTTCTCCAAGGCGGGTGTTCTCAGGCATTGAGCCTGAGGACCCCGCCTTTTCATTTCCTGGAATGCCCTTGCATGAAAACGACCTAGCGGATAGGCTGAAAAGTCAATGCGGCAAAGGGTTTCTGTTTTTGAGAAAATGAGAAAGCAGTTATTGGAATTCGGTAATAGGCTGTTGGCGCAAATCAAATAAGTGCGAAAATCAAGGTAACGACGCTAGTCGACACTTTCTGCCGATGAATTTCTCTACGAAATGAAGTTGGCATACATCTTGAGCGGTTTACCAAAGGAAAGTGACGACTATGTATCCGATAGGAACAACCACAGTGAAGAATGCTGCGAAAGACAAGCTCATCCAAAGTGATGGACGGAAGAGGGTTCTTGTCTTCAGTCCGGATGTGGCTTTGGCAAAGAGCCTTTCGCTATTGCTCGAGGATCAGTACGAGATTGCCTGCGAAACACAGCTGGACAATCTGAAGGGGACAATTGGCAATGCTTCGCCGGGGTTGTTGCTCATCGATCTGTTTTCGTTTCCGTCCGACATCTTGAAAGAGATCAACGTCCTCCGGACGAGTCGGCTCAAGGTGCCTGTTATCATCCTCCGTGTGTACCGACAGCTCAATCCTGAGATTGAAGAGACGATTAGAGATCTTTCGGATTTCGTATTCTACAAGCCTTTCGATGTTAACGCAGTAGCGGACGCGGTCCATAAGCTCCTGGATGGCCATTAGCGAGCCGGTCGCTCCGCGCTTCTTCACCTCCTCGGCGGTTCGAAAGGGGGGAAGTGCTGTGAAAGCAACAACAGACCTGAGCCAAGTCAAGCTCGTGATGCTCCGGCAGCTTGATACCACCCTGCGGCAAAACTACCATCAAACCCTCATCGAAGTTCTCAACGAGCTCAGAATGCGGAGTGTCGTCTCTCAACCTGATCCATCGCCTGACAAGGTTTTCTCCGTCATCCTGCAGACGCACGTACTGACATACAAGCCGACTCCGTCAGTTCAGCGCCTCCGAGAGGCGTTGGAGCGGATGACATACGGCAAGTTCGGGTTATGCATTCGATGTGGCAGAGAGATTGCCATTGAGACCCTGCTTGGTGATCCGACAGTCTCCTCTTGTGCCCACTGTCAAGGGAGAGCCAACGGCTGAGAGTTGGCCCCGCCGATCTCAAAAAATGGCGCAGTTCCTCCCGCCTTCATGATTCTGTACCTCTTCCACCCCAGCAATGTTCATTGGATATCCGTGTCTTGTGGATCTTGATCTGGGTGAAGTTTGGTTTCTCCAATCTGAGAATCTGTTTCTTTCACTTCTCGCACGGGAGAAAGCCATCGAAGGAGCGACACCAAATTGTTGTTATTTGTTAAGGAATTCGCGTGATCCAGAGTCACCGAGGCTGGCACGGGACTTGCGAGAAAATGGTTGAATATTTGGGCTTTGTTTGATTGTAGAGAAATTCAGCAGGCAATTAATCAAGAAAATGAGAGAATACTCAAGACTTGTGTTCGTGCTGATTGTCTTTCTGGCGTGGATGGTTCTTTCCGTTCACGCTGATGCTCAATCGCGCGAAGACTGCCTCGCATGTCACAGTGACAAGTCGCTGACAATGGAGAAGAAGGGAAAGCAGGTCTCCATTTACGTCGATGCGGCAGTATTTGAAAAGTCCTCGCACAGAAAGATGTTATGTGTTTCGTGCCATGTCGGCTTCGACCCAGAGAACGTTCCTCATAAAGCGAAGATTGATCCGGTAAACTGCAGAGCGTGCCACAAAGATGCTCCCTTGAAACACCAGTTCCATCCTCAGATGAATCTTGCTTCTGGTGCGAGCGGAGGATCAGGAGTTGATTGCAAGGACTGCCACGGATCGCACGATGTTGCGTCACCCAAGGAGCCCGGCTCCAGGTTCAATGCTTCGAAGCTCACGGATTTCTGTGGATCATGCCATCGAGATGTGGGAAGAACTTTCGCGCAGTCTTCTCACCGGCATGCGCAGATTGCCGGCGTCAAAGGTGCTCCGAGCTGCATCGAGTGTCATAGAAACCAAATCGCTCACGTGAGCGCGGCGCGGGATACCACGCAGCTCAAGATCGCCCAGGAGAAGCTTTGCCTTTCATGCCATCTCGATGATCCGAACGTCAAGGCTGCGATGTCGCCGACAACCGGATTCATCGCCGCGTACGAAGGAAGTGTTCACGGCGCGGCACTGCAGCGTGGAAATGGAAAGGCAGCAAATTGTGTCGATTGCCACGGCAGTCATGAGATGAAGAAGGGGTCCGATCCGACTTCGCGCGTTGCGAAAGCGAACATCCCTCAGACTTGCGCAAAATGTCACGCGAGTGTTGCCAATGAATATGGCTACAGCGTTCACGGGTTGGCAGTCAAAAACGGCAACATGTCGGCGCCTGTATGCACGGATTGTCACGGTGAGCACAACATCCTGAAGACTTCGGATCCTCGCTCGCCTGTGGCCGCGGGAAATGTCTCAAGTCAGGTGTGTTCACCTTGCCATAGCTCGGTAAAACTCAGTGAGAAGTTTGGTCTCGCCAGCGATCGTTTCAAGAGTTTTTCGGACAGCTATCATGGGCTTGCCGGCAAGGCTGGATCCGTCCAGGTTGCAAATTGTGCGAGCTGTCATGGTGTCCATGATATCAAGCGATCAACTGATCCGTCGTCAAGAATCAACAAGGCGAATCTTGTCAAGACCTGCGGTACATGCCATCCCGGTGCCAATGAGAATTTCACGAAGGGGGCCGTCCACATCGTCGCCAGCGAGAAGAAGGATGATATTCTGTCTCTGGTCTCTACCGGATATATTATTCTGATTGTCGTGACGATCGGTGGCATGTTCTTCCACAATGTGCTCGATTTCATAAAGAAGTCCAGGCGCCAGCTCATGTATCGCCGCGGTTTGCTTCCATGGCCTACGGTTGGTCACCGATTGTATCTCCGGATGTCGTTGGCTGAACGCATTCAGCATGCCACCTTGTTGATTAGTTTCATTACGTTGGTTTTGACAGGATTTGCATTGAAGTATCCGGATGCATGGTGGGTGGCACCTCTTCGCGATGTCAGTCCTGTGATGTTTGAACTTCGCGGAATCCTGCACCGGGTCGCAGCAGTCGTGATGGTCACGGCAAGTCTCTATCATGTGTACTACGTATTCTTCGTGCCGCGAGGCAAACAGCTGATTCGCGATCTGTTTCCAAGACTTGAGGACGTAACAGACGCCATCGGCGTATTCAAACATAACCTCGGGATATCGCCTGCAAAGCCGAAGTTTGCCCGATTCAGCTATGCCGAAAAAGCTGAGTACTGGGCTCTCATTTGGGGAACGATCGTTATGGCCGTCACCGGCGTCATCCTCTGGTTTGATAATACCTTCCTCGGACTATTGACAAAGTTGTGGTGGGATGTTGCCCGCACGGTGCACTACTACGAGGCGTGGTTAGCAACGCTTTCGATTATCGTGTGGCATTTCTACTTCGTGATCTTCAATCCTGATATCTATCCCATCAACCTGGCGTTCTGGAAAGGAACGCTGACGGAAGAAGAGATGGAAGAAGAACATCCTCTTGAACTCGAAGAAATCCGTGACGCGGAGATGAAAAAGGCGATGAAGGAAGCGAGCGAACAACAGGACCAGAAATCGGCCGAGGCCAAGAAGTAACGGAATGGAAGAATTGGTTCACACTTTGACCAATCGCTCTAGGAAAGACGCTCGCTCGAGCTTCCGGTGGCTCGGGCTGGTGTTTTTCGCTGCTCTCTGGCTTGTGCCAGCGATGGGTCAGGAGAACTCCGATTGTTTCGCTTGTCACAGCGACAAGGCGTTGACCGGCACGAAGACGGGGAAATCGTTCCCGGTGTTTATCGACGAGAAGAGATTCGGAGAGTCGGTTCACTCGGCACTCACCTGCGTCTCATGCCATACCGACCTGGAAGGAAAAGAACTGCCGCACGCCGAGGGTCTGGCGGAGGTGAAGTGCGGAACCTGCCATGCAACGGAGCAGGAGCTTCATGCGAAATCGCTTCATGGAAAAGCTATTGCTCGGGGAGATGCACTTGCACCGCGGTGCAAAGACTGTCACGGCAAACATGATATCCTGTCGGCTAAGAATCGCATGTCTCCGACCTCAGTCTTGAAGGTTCCGTTCCTCTGCGGTAAGTGTCACACAGAGGGATCTCCGGTCACAGCCCAGAGAACGATCCATCAGGATCACATCCTGGAGAATTTCTCTGAGAGTATCCATGGTCAGGCGCTGTTCAAGAAAGGGCTTATCGTTGCACCCAACTGCGTGTCGTGCCACACGCCGCACTCCATTCTTCCTCACACAGATCCGGCATCGTCGATCGCTCGTCGCAACATCGCTGCGACGTGCACGAAGTGCCATGCCCAGATCGAGGTTGTGCATCGGAAGGTCATCCGTGGAGAACTCTGGGAAAAGGAAGCAAACAAATTACCGGCATGCGTCGACTGCCATCAGCCGCATAAGATTCGCAAAGTCTTCTACACGCAGGGAATGGCCGACAAGGATTGCCTCGGATGCCACGAGAGACGGGATCTGAAATCATCGAAGGATGGTCGTTCTCTGACAGTGAAGATCGAGGAATTGGGAGACTCGAGACACCAGAAAGTGTCATGTAGCCAATGCCATTCCGAAGTCAGCGTTTCTCATCTCCGGCCTTGTGAGACGATCACAAAGAAAGTGGAGTGTTCCTCCTGTCACGCGGAGGTTGCACAGCAATATCAGGTGAGCATACACGGGAAGCTCGTGAGCAAGAACGATCCGAACGGTCCGACCTGCAAGGATTGTCACGGGACGCACAGTGTCCTTGGAAAATTGAGCCCCAACTCGCCCACGTTTCCCACGAATGTCCCAGGCTTGTGTGCACGGTGCCATCGTGAAGGACAGAAGGCGGCGGCACGGTACACGGGCAGTCAACATGAAATCATCGAGCATTACACAGAGAGCATCCATGGCAAAGGGTTGATGAAGAGCGGTCTCACGGTTACCGCCACCTGCACCAGTTGCCATACTCCGCACAGTGTATTGCCCAAGACCGACACATTGTCAAGCGTAAACCGGAAAAACGTTCCTCAAACGTGCGGCCGCTGCCATCATGGCATCGAAGAACAATTTGAGCGCAGTATCCATTCTGTGCTTGTGAGTAAGACGGACAAAGAGTTGCCGGTGTGTAACGATTGCCACACGGCGCACACCATCCGACGTGCAGACGAGACCGGATTCAAGCTGGAGATCATGCAACAATGCGGACGTTGTCATGAGGCGATTGCGAAAACATATTTCGATACCTATCACGGAAAAGTATCGCAGCTCGGATACACGAAAACAGCGAAGTGCTATGACTGTCACGGTGCCCACGATATTCTGGCCACTGCCGATCCTCAATCCCATTTGAGTCGCCAGAATGTCGTCGCGACGTGTCAGAAATGCCATGCTGGCGCCACACGCAAGTTCGCCGGATATTTGACACATGCGACGCATCATGATCCTCAGAAATACCCGTTTCTCTTCTGGACATTCTGGGGCATGACATCGCTGCTCGTAGGGACATTTGTTATTGGTGGAATTCACACGCTCCTCTGGCTGCCGAGAGCTCTGCAGATGAAGCGGGCAAATCGGAAACGAATGGAGCAAGAGAACAAAGGAAAGAATGGAAACGACAAAGAAGCCTGATTCAGAATCTCCGGGACTGACCTCATCCGAGGTTCCGCCCACAGGATCCGAAGAAAAGCAATTCCTTCGGTTCAAGAGATTGAATCGGATCCTTCATATTGTCATGATTGTAAGTTTCATGAGCCTTGCACTGACCGGCATGACGCTCAAGTTCGCGTATACCGGTTGGGCGGCTTTTCTTTCGCGCCTCTTCGGAGGATTCGAATCTGCCGGCTACATCCATCGAGTGGCAGCGGTCGCGATGATCGGGATCTTCATTGCGCACATTGTGGACATCGTCAGAATGAAAAGGCACCACTACACGTCGTGGCGCTCATTCATCTTCGGTCCCGATTCCATGGTGTTCAACAGGAAAGATCTTCGGGATCTGATCGGCAACTTCAAATGGTTCATTGGCCGAGGTCCACGGCCCGCGTACGGAAGGTGGACCTACTGGGAGAAATTCGACTACTTCGCAGTCTTCTGGGGAATCGCGGTGATCGGATCGACGGGCTTGACGCTTTGGTTCCCCGAGTTTTTCACGAGGTTCATTCCCGGATGGTACCTGAACGTCGCGACGATTATCCACAGTGACGAGGCGTTGCTCGCTGTCGGGTTCATTTTCACGGTGCATTTCTTTAACACGCATCTCCGTCCGGAGAAGTTCCCGATGGACATCGTCGTCTTCACTGGCCGAATGACTCTTGACGAACTTAAGGAGGACAAACCGGAGGAGTATGAAGCGCTCGTCAAGACAGGCAAACTCGATGTGTCCATGGTCGAGCAATATCCCCCGATTGTCATCAGAGTGATACGGACTTTCGCATGGACCGCGCTCTGCGTAGGATTCAGTATCGTCATTTGGATTATTTATGCCATGCTCTTCGCGTATCAATAATGGGAAGAAAATCGTTGCAAGTAAGGATTCATGATATTATTATCAATACCAACACCTTTCGCTGAAGCACCGATTTTCATAGAGAATTCTGATGAAACGCATTTTCCCAGCTTCCTTCTATAACCCTGTGACGCTTGTCGGCGCCGCGATTGCTGCCGTTAGCCTGGGGCTTATTGCGTTCTTGATGGTGATTGAGAGTTTTGCGGAAAACCCGAAGCCATACATGGGAATTGTCGCGTTTGTGTTGCTTCCTGGAGTGATGATTGTCGGTCTTGCCATTCTAATATTTGGGATTCTCCGTGAGCGACGAAGAGTGCATGCGGGAAAACCTGAAACGCATCTCCCGATCATTGACCTGAATAATCCTAAGCATCGCACGGCCTTTGTCTTTTTCTCTTTTGGGACGATCCTTCTTCTGATACTTTCGGCGTTCGGCAGTTTCAAGGCGTATGAGCACACCGATTCTGATCAATTCTGCGGCGAGACATGTCACAAGGTGATGGAGCCGGAATATACGGCCTATGAGTACTCTCCACATGCACGCGTCGGATGTGTAAAGTGCCACATCGGTCCGGGGGCGGGCTGGTTTGTCCGTTCGAAATTGTCCGGTGCATATCAGGTATATGCAACGTTGTTCAACAAATACCCAACTCCAATCCCGACTCCCATCGAGAACTTGCGTCCTGCTCAGGAAACGTGCGAGCAATGCCATTGGCCGAAGCAATTCTTCAGTCAGAAGGAGTTGATGAATACCTATTTCACTTCTGATGAGAACAATACCAGGTGGTCGCTGAATCTGCTGGTCAAAGTCGGAGGCGGAAACATTGAGGCCGGTCCTACATCGGGCATTCACTGGCACATGAACATCGCCAATGAAGTGACGTACGCGGCTGTAGACACCCAGCGACAGGTCATCCCTTGGGTTCGGATAAAAACTGCAGAAGGCAAGATCATCACTTACAAATCGACGGAATCAACGCTTTCTGATGCAGAGATCCAGAAGATTCAGAAGCGGCGGATGGATTGCATCGATTGTCACAATCGTCCGACGCACATCTATCATCCGCCGGCACGATCGATCGATCATGTGATGTCATTAGGTTGGATCGACCCCGAGTTGCCGAACATCAAAAGCGTTGCGGTGAAGGCTTTGGAGCATCCCTACACAACCAAGCCTGCGGCGTTGGACAGCATCAAGCAGGAGATTGGTGAGTTCTATCGTTCGAATCACCCCGATGTCGCGGCAAAAAAGAGTGCGCAGATTGACCGTGCCATCGCCGAAGTGCAGAAGATCTACAGCCGAAACTACTTCCCTGAAATGCATGTCAGCTGGAAGAAGTTCAACGACAACATCGGGCACATGTATTATCCCGGATGCTTCCGTTGCCATGATGGGAAGCACGTGTCGGAAGAAGGAAAGGTGCTTTCGAGGGACTGCAATGTCTGTCACACGATTCTTGCACAACAAACAGAGAAAGATGATCTGCGCATCTCCCTTCAGGGCGTCGAGTACAAGCATCCCGTGGACATCGGAGATGCGTGGAAGGAAATGAACTGCAGCGATTGTCACAATTCCCAGTAACGTGGGATTTGTTCACCGGGATGTCGAAGGGACCGTCGTTCTGAGGCTGGCAGAGCCGGCAAAACGCTGGTCGCTGTTCAACGGAGAGATTTGAAAAACGATGGCTGAATCTACCGAGCCGATGGATACTCAAGAAAACAGAAGAGACTTCCTCAAGTATTTCCTTGGGGGTGGTCTGATTGCGTGGCTGGCTGCGATTCTCTATCCTATGATGGCCTATCTCAAGCCGCCGAAGCAGGCCGAAGTGGAAGTGACAAGTGTGAAGGCGGGCAAGGTCGGGGCCGTAGAAAAAGACAGCGGCACCATCGTCCGGTTTGGAAACAAGCCGGTTATTCTCCTGAGGAATGCTGCCGGCGAGTTCCGGGCATTCTCGGCGACGTGCACACATCTTGATTGCACGGTGCAGTATCGAAAAGATATGGGCCTCATCTGGTGTGCGTGTCACAACGGTCGTTATGATCTGAACGGCCGCAATGTTGCAGGACCTCCGCCGCGCCCTCTGGATGAATATCGGGTTGTGATCCAAGGTGAAGACATACTGATTTCCAAAAAAGCATGAAGACACTCTGGTCAAAAACCTATCATTGGATCAACGAACGCGTCGAGCTCGACGGGCTTGTCGAGTTCATGGGCAAGAAGTACGTACCCGTGAACAGCCATTCCATCTGGTATTACTTTGGCGGCGTGTCATTATTCCTCTTCATTATTCAGGTTGTCACGGGCATTCTGCTCCTCCTCTACTACAAGGGGGGAGAGGCACTGGCGTTTGAGAGCATACAATTCATCATGTCCAAGGTGCAGTTTGGATGGTTGATCCGATCGATCCACAGCTGGACGGCGAACCTGTTCATACTGACTGCATTGATCCATATGTTCAGCGTTTATTTCGGAAAGGCGTATCGCAAGCCTCGGGAAATTACCTGGGTGACGGGAATGTTGATGTTCTTCCTTGCGATGGGATTCGGATTCAGCGGCTATCTGCTGCCGTGGAACGAGCTGGCCTTTTTTGCAACCAAGGTAGGCACGGACATCGCAGGAGCCGTCCCGGTTGTTGGCAAACCGATGATGGTATTCCTCCGAGGCGGTGAAGAAGTAACGGGAGCAACCCTCTCTCGCTTCATCGGTTTCCACGTTGCGGTGTTGCCGGGTCTTTTCACTGTTCTCCTGGGAATCCACTTGCTTCTGGTCCAGCGACAGGGAATGAGTGAACCATTGTCGTACGAAGAAGAAAGTCCGAAGGAACGCAAGACAATGCCGTTTTTCCCAAACTTCCTTCTCCGTGACATGCTTCTCTGGCTGATTGTTCTCAATCTTCTGGCGATTCTGGCGGTGTTCTTTCCGTGGGAGCTTGGCAAGAAGGCCGATTTGTTTGCTTCTGCGCCCGCGGGGATCAAACCTGAATGGTACTTCCTCTTCATGTTCCAGACTCTGAAGTACATCCCGGGTAAAGTTTTCGTGTTCGATGGTGAAGTGCTCGGTATCATGACTTTTGGGCTCGGAGGGTTGTTGTGGTTGTTGGTTCCCTTCTGGGATCGCAAGAGTTCCCGCGGTGAGCGAAACCGATTTATCAACTATATCGGTTTGTTCATCGTGCTCTACATCATCATTCTGACAATCGTCGGGTGGATCCTATGAACCGAATCACGCGAATGATGATGGGGATAGCACTCCTCGTGTGCGTTTCGGCGAACGCTCTGCGTGCACAGGACAAATGCCTGAGTTGTCATGAGGCCACTGTCGGCGGCCAACCGGTTGAGATGTTCAAGCACGATATTCATCATGCAAAGGGAATTTCGTGCGCCGGTTGTCATGGCGGTGACTCAAAGACGGAAGAAATGGATCAGGCGATGAACGCCAAAGCGGGATACATTGGAGTCCCGAAGGGAGACGAGATCTCCAAGGCATGTGCCAACTGTCACGCCAATGCGGCGAAGATGAAGAGCTTTGGCTCCAATCTGCCGACGAATCAGTTCCAAAATCTTCAGGAAAGCGTTCACGGGAAGCTGGCGACCAACGGCAAAGAGCGTATCGTTCAGTGCACGACGTGTCACAATGCTCATGGGATTGTGGCGGTGCGCAATGCGTCATCCCCTGTGTTCCCGCTCAATATTGTGAAGACATGCACCAAGTGTCATGCTGATGCGGCGTTCATGCGAATGTACAATCCATCGCTTCCGGTGGACCAGTTGGACAAGTACCGAACAAGCGTGCACGGGATTCGCAATGCAAAAGGGGACGCGAAGGTTGCTCAGTGTGCCAGCTGTCATGGGAGCCATGATATCCGAAATGCAAAAGACACGAAATCAAAAGTCTATGCAACCAATGTCCCATCGACGTGTGCACATTGCCACAGCAATGCCGAGTATATGAAGGAATACAAGATTCCGACGGACCAATTTGACAAGTTTTCGAAGAGTGTTCACGGGGTTGCGCTGTTGACGAAGCATGATCTTGGAGCTCCGGCGTGCAATAGCTGCCACGGAAATCATGCCGCCACGCCTCCCGGCATATCGTCGGTTTCCAAAGTGTGTGGAACATGTCACGCGTTAAATGCCGATCTGTTCTCTGCAAGTCCGCACAAAAAGGCGTTCGACGATCGCAAGCTGCCCGAGTGCGAGACATGCCACAGCAATCACGAGATCATCGTCGCCACGAACAAGTTGCTTGGTGTGACAAGTGAGGCCGTTTGCAGCCGCTGCCACAGCGAGGCGCAGAATGCAAAAGGATATGCGGCTGCCAAAGCGATGAGAAGTCTCATCGACAGTCTGGAGAACAACGAAAAGAAGGCCTCCGAATTGGTGAACGAAGCTGAGCAAAAGGGAATGGAAATCTCTGAGGCGAAGTACAAGCTCCGGGACGCTCATCAAGCGCGGCTCGAATCGCGGACGATGGTTCATGCTTTCAATGAGGGACGATTCAGAGAAGTCGCATCGAAAGGACTTGTCGTATCGGCGACCGTGTCGGCGGAAGCCACAGATGCGTTGGACGAATACGTTTTTCGACGCATCGGACTCGGTCTCGCAACGCTCGCAATCACGATCCTGGCTATTTCATTGTATGTTTACATTCGTCGTATTGAACGTCGACAAGCTAAGGGAGTTCAGTAGCTCCCAATCTTCAAATCCAAACCATCAGAGGAGGATGTCTATGCTTACTCGTTTGCTCACCCTGCTTTTGATTCTGGTGCTCGTGGTCGGGTTCTCCGCCCAGGCTCAGAACAAGTACGTCGGCGTCAAGACGTGTTCTATGTGCCACAAAGCTGATAAGACCGGCAATCAGTTCGGCGTCTGGTCAAAATCTGCGCATGCTCAAGCCTACAAAACTCTGACTGGCGAAAAGGCAGCGGCAATTGCAAAGGCGAAGAACATTAAGAATGCCGCAGAAGCTCCGGAATGTCTCGAATGCCACGGGGCCGTTGATGCAAAACTGATCGGCACCTACGATGTCAAGGACGGTGTTCAGTGTGAGACCTGCCACGGACCGGGCTCGGCCTATAAGACCATGGCGACGATGAAGGACAAGCCGAAAGCCATTGCAGCTGGTTTGCATGAGTTCAAAGATGCAGCAGCTATCGAGAAGTTCTGTAAGACGTGCCATAACGAAAAGAGTCCGACAAACAAAGCGTTCAAGTTCGACGAGTACTGGGCAAAGATCAAACACACAGTGCCGAAGCCGTAAGCGCGCTCTCTCGGTTGATAGCACACGTTGTAGGACGAAGGAGACGGCGCTGCGGTGAGCGGTGCAGCGCCGGTTCTTCCTACCGAAGCGACGGGGGAGGAAGGTTGTCGAATGGATCGGACCACCATCCAGAGATCCCTAGAAGTCTGGCTCTTTATCGCCGTTGCCTCGATGATGAACGGGATGTTTCGGAGCCTGTTTCTTGTCCCCAGGTTGGGAGAGCACATGGGGCATGTGTTAGGCGTTTTGATATTGATAATAGTAGTTCTTCTTTCTTCATCAGTATTGGTAAACAGGGTCTTGAAGGAGTATGGAAACAGCGATTTGTTTTTTATCGGAGTCCTGTGGGTTGTTTTGAGTGTAGGTGTCGATTTTGTTTTTGAGCATTACTTGTTGCACGTGCCGTGGACCGCAATACTGCATGATTACAATCTGTTCTCGGGCAGGATCTGGATTTTTGTCTTGACGACAGAGTTGATCGGCCCCTGGTTCATGGCATCTGATAAACGTTAGTTGAGTGGGACAGGTATTTCCCCCCAACGCACCGGAAACCGGCAGATCCGAACATTCACTCCAAAATCAAATAGGAACTGTGATATCGTCATAATCACACTCTATTTCACTGAATCATTATGAAGAAACTGACAACTCTTATTATTCTCATCGTGCTCTCCGTCTCGGGCGCCCACGCCCAAAGGTTGCAGGCACGGTTTGTCACCTCTGCATACGCTTGGGAGCGCCAAGACACCATCGGCAAATCCTCAGAGCATCTCTACGGGTATGAAACGATGCAGCTCTCTCTCTCAGGAGAACAGCTCTCGTTGCACACCTACCTCCAGGGATTCAACGATTTCGCCGGGCCTCTGAGTAACAACCCGACGTTCAGGCTCTACAACCTCTATTTCAAATGGGCCAACATCGGCAACATGGTCGATGTGAGTCTGGGACGTCAGGCTGTCTTCGCCGGGGTGGGGAATGGCACCATCGATGGCGGTCTCGCATCATTCAAGTTCCTCGATTCCCGCTACAAGCTTACGGGATATTATGGGGCACTCCCAGCTGAGCGCTATGAGGCGAGACTGATCGATAACACCGACAAGAACTTCATGGCGGGCGGACAGTTGTCGGCTTCTCCGCTTGATTTCGCCCAGTTCTCCGTGAGTTACATGCAGAAGAATATCAAGCCAGAAACATACCTTGGCATTCGACGGGACTCGCTGTTCAATCCGTATACGGTTGAGATCACGCCCACAGCAACAGCCGAGGAATACGTCAGCGGTGATGTGAGTTTGGAATACAAGGATTGGGCCTCGGGGTATCTTCGTTATGACTATGACCTTCTGCTCGATAAGAACTCGCGCTTCCAGTTCTTCACTCGGGTGAAACCTTTCCAAGCGTCAAGTCTTACGGCTCTTCAACCGTTAAGTCTGACCGGTGAGTACCTGCAGCGTGAACCGCGCCTTCTGTTCAATTCCATTTTTTCGGTCTTTGCATTCAACACGATGAAGGAATATGAGATCGGGGCGGAATATGCTCTCGGAACGGAATGGCAGTTGTTCGCCAAGTATGGTGCAGTCTCCTACAATGACGGCGACTCGCATCAGATGACACTGGGGGTTAATAGCAACCATGTATCATTCAGCGTCACGCGAGATGACGGAAATGGCGGCGAATTGAGTGCCGCATCCCTCAGCCTTGGCTATCCCTTCTTCGAAAACAAGCTCACGCCGACATTGATGCTCAGCTACGCCCACTACAAGTTGAGCGAGTTCTCGACCAGCCTCGATGATGCATTGAGCCTTTCCGTGGGGGCCGTTTATCGACCCATTCGCTTGCTCTCGGTCGATGCTCAGGCACAGTGGATTCAGAACAAGATCTACAATAACGATATGCGATTTTTCGTCAGGGTCAGTTATCTCCTAAGTCAACAACTTGGAATCTTCTAACAAGAATCCTATGGTCATGGCAAAACACTTATTTCATCGGACCGTCAGACGGGTCTCTTTTGGTCTTCTCTTCGGCGTGGCCTGCCTGCTTGCCTTCACTGTGATAAGTTCGTCACGTGAGGTGAGTCAGTGGCAGCAGCAACCGAGCACCGTCAAGTTCTCTCACCGCTTTCACGTCCGGGATGCGGGCGTTGCCTGTGCCGACTGCCATACGATGGCGCCGACAAGCAGACTCGCTACAGACACTCTTCTGGCAAAACACGAACAATGCAAGAGTTGCCATGAAGAGCAGCTGAACACGAGGTGTGACTTCTGCCACACCGGCGATGACCCCTCGACGTATACGGCGACTGAATTGCCGAAACGTAACCTCGTTTTCTCGCATGAGGCACACGTAAGTGGTCGGAAGCTCGAGTGCGAAAAATGCCACACGGGTGTCGACCAGGCCGAGATTGGAGTATCAGTGAAGATACCCGGCATGCCAACGTGCAACACATGCCATAATGACGTCAAGGCATCCAATGCATGCGAGGGGTGTCATGTGGACCTAGCTGCGCTTCGGCCGCGGGAACACAATCGGACAGATTTTGTACACGAACACAAGATCATCGCCCGATCGTCGACGGCGACCTGCGCAACGTGCCACACGCAGGAAACGTGCGCCGACTGCCACAATGGCTCCGATCTCATCAGAGTCGATCTGACCGGAAAAGACTTGACCTCGCCGATGTCGCCGCGGATCGCCGCGATCGATCGCGGCCAGGGAATGAAACTGACCAAAGTCCACGATTTGAACTTCAAGTTTACGCATGGAATTGCGGCCTCGAAAAAAGGAACAGAGTGTCAGACGTGTCACGATCAGCAGACCTTTTGCGCGACGTGTCACAACGCCGGCGGCGACGTCAATCAGTCTAAGTTCCTGCCTCAGTCTCATCAGCAAGCAGGGTTCATCACGTTTGGTGTGGGAAGTGGTGGTGGCTTGCATGCGAAACTCGCGAAGCGCGATATCGAGAATTGCGCGGCATGCCATGATACTCAGGGGGCTGATCCGGCATGCATTCAATGCCACATGGATTCTGATGGGATCAAGGGCACGAACCCGCGGACGCATGACCCGGGATACATGAATGGAGAACACGGCTCATGGCACACCGACCCGGGGGCGACGTGCTATGTCTGCCACACCGACGCCAATGCGCGAGTGGGTGGAGTAAAAGGTCAAAAGTTCTGCGGCTATTGTCATAAGTGAGCGAAAAACCTATGAGAACAAATAGATCATTGTCGAGTATCACCGCTGCGCTCCTCTTGCTGGTCGCTTCAGTCCTGACCTCGTGCAGCGATCTTAAAACGACTCTGCCACCTGCGACATCCAATAATCTGCAGGTGCACGACGATAACTGGGATAACAATGCCGCCTCGGCCTCCTTTCACGGAGCCTATCTCAAATCGATCGGCTGGCAGACGAGTGAATGCAAGACGTGCCACGGATCGACGTATACAGGCGGAACGAGCGGAAAATCGTGCTTCAAGTGTCACGCATCCTATCCGCACGTTTCGGGATTCTCCACGGGGACGACGCACGGCACATACCTTTACAATCTGAACTATCCGCTGTCGTCGTGCCAGACATGTCATGGGACTGCGTACGCAGGTGGAACCATCGCGAATGTGACCTGCATGCGCTCAGGTTGTCATGTCGATGCTACGAACACGCCTCGATCGCCAGAATCCTGCAACACCTGTCACGGTGATTTCACAGCTGCAGCGAGCAATTTCCTGGCCAGCGCCCCGCCGAAGAGCGTCACCGGCGCAACGGCAACAAGTGTTCGAGGGGTCGGTGCTCACCAGAAACACCTGGCCACAAACGCCATGGGTGTCGCAGTGAAATGCCAGGAGTGCCATGCAGTCCCGGCTCAAGTTTCCTCCGCCGGACACCTTGGGACATTGCCAGCTGAAGTGGTGTTCAATGACAAACTTGCTCCATTGCCTACGGGCAGCGGGACTCTGGTTCCGAAGCCTTCCTACGATCCATCTACGCTCAAATGCAACAACACATACTGTCATGGGAATTGGAGAGTGAGGAAGGCGACATCGACCTCCCAGTTTGCCTACAGTGATTCTCTGATGGTTGGGTTGAACTACTCGCCTGCCTGGACGAATGGTTCTGCTGATGCGACTTGCGGCAGCTGCCATGGGTTGCCTCCCAAAGGACATATTGCCGTGCCGTTGTCGACATGCGGCAGCTGCCATTTCGGGATCGTCAGCACGGACGGTAAGATCATCGACAAAACAAAACATATCAACGGAAAAATCAATGTCTTCGATCAGGAGTATTCCTTCTGATCAAAGCTGATATTCCGGTGCTTTACATCCAACCATGCACTGAAAGGGAGAGGCAGGGGAGAATATGGTAGGGGTTTTTATTGTTTGGATTGCATTTGTGGCGGCATCGGTTTCTGCGTATTCTTTCTACTGGACCGCAACACGGAACACGCGGATGCTGGCTCTCGCCCGCAACAGCTTCGGGATCATGGCTCTCAGTATTCTAGCGGCCTCCGTCCTGCTGCTGGTGTATATCCTGACGCACCGATTCGAATTTGCCTACGTCTGGGAGTACAGCTCTCGTTCTCTTCCGCTTGACCTCCTCGTTACGACATTTTGGGCCGGCCAGGATGGAAGCTTCATGCTCTGGGCGCTGTGCGGATCTTGCATCGGTCTGATCCTGATGGCATACACTCGTCGCAAAGGAATAGAAGCCGAAACGATGGCATTGTATGCTCTCATTCAGGCTTTTCTTCTGTTGTTGCTCATCCTCAAATCTCCTTTCACCTATATCTGGCATGCATATCCAAACGATGTTTCGGTCGGTACTATTCCGACTGATGGTCGCGGGTTGAATCCGCTCCTACAGAATTTCTGGATGATTGCTCATCCACCCATGCTGTTCGCAGGCTTCGCAGCGATGGCGGTCCCGTTCGTCTTCGCGCTGGCAGCGTTGTGGCGCAAAGCGTATCAGGAATGGATTCCGAGCGCTCTTCCCTGGGTTATCGGCGGTACTGTCGCACTTGGCACCGGCATCATGATGGGCGGTTACTGGGCGTACGGTGTTTTGGGTTGGGGAGGGTGGTGGGGTTGGGATCCCGTCGAGAATTCCTCGCTCGTCCCGTGGATCGTTGGCGTTATTCTCATTCACACCATGCTCGTTCAACGAAGAACGGGCGGCTTGGCGCGAACAAATTTCTTCCTTGGCATCAGCACCTTTGTTCTTGTTGTCTACAGCACCTTCCTGACGCGGAGCGGCATCCTTGGCTCATCCTCTGTTCATTCTTTTGTGAATCCCGGCGGATGGGTTTATGCGTGTCTTGTCCTCTGGATCCTGTCGTTGGTCGGGCTGGGAATCTCGATGCTGGGCGTTCGCTGGAAGGACCTGCGAACACTTGCTGTTCGGTCGCCTCTGTTTACCCGCGAATCGTTCCTGAGCATCGCTTCTGCGGTGATGGGTACGATTGCATTAGTGATTTTGTTTGGGACGAGCTATCTTCTCGTGCCCTTGGCGACGCTCGAGCGGACATTCTACGACAACACCAATCTCCCGATTGCTATCGGCATGATGATTCTGCTGGGTCTGAGCCTTGGGCTGCAATGGAAAGAAGAATCCCGAGCGACTTTGCTGAAGAAATCGGCAATTTCCTTAGTGCTCGCCATGGTTGGCACAGCGATCCTCGTCGCCGTCGGTCTGCATGATGTGATGATGGGCCTGTTGGCGTTCGCATCCTTGTTCGCATTTTTCGTGAATGCAATGCGGTTCATCGCCTTGGCAAAGGAAGATGTCCGGCACACAGGCGGGACACTTTCGCACATCGGTCTCGCGCTGCTCTTCCTGGGAATCATTGGCTCCGGAAGGTACGGTGAGAAACAGACCGCTTCTCTTCCGCTCAACGAATCGAAGGAAGTCCTTGGGCATCAACTCACCTATACGGGTTCGAAGCAGATGCAGGATGGCAAATGGTTGTTTTCCGTCAAGGTGGCGAAAGAAGGATCGCAGTTCACGCTCGAGCCTGTCATGTTCCAGAGCGAATACAACAACAGCCTGATGCGAAATCCCGATTATGCGGCATTTCTCACCAGGGATTTTTATATCGAGCCCGTTTCCCTTGAAGACGTCGCACCTCCCACCGCAAGCACAGGAAATGGGAGCACACTTCAACTCAAGAAAGGGGAATCGAAAGCTCTCGGCGATGCGACAGTGACGTTTCTTCGCTTCGATACGAATCACAAAGGGATGGAGGCGACGACGGGGGCTGGCAACTTTCCGGTCGGAGTGGTACTTCAAGTGAAGCGAGGATCTACAATTGAAGAGGTGACCCCGGTGACAGTCTATCGTGGAGCAGAAAAGGTGGAAATGAAGAGGGCAACAACAAAGGACGGATCCATTGGATTCGACCTGATCGCGATGAACATCGGAACGCAATCCATTCCTTCCACCATCGACCTAGCGATCACAGGAAATGTCCTTTCTGCACCTCCGGTCGCAAAGGCTCAGCTGCTCGTTGTTGAGGCAAGCGTAAAACCGTTTATGAGTGTTGTATGGACTGGAGCGGTGTTCATACTGTTCGGGTTGATTGTTTCGCTTACGACAAAATTCAACGGGAAAGGACGACAACAATCCTGAAGAAGAGAATGCGATCCTGCCTGCGACCAGATCGAAGTCGTTCCGTCCACCCATCATTGGAGCATCAATAGAAATGCCCGCCGCAGCAAACTGCAACGGGCATTGGTGTTTCCAACAACGGGCACTCTATTCCTGATTCTTGCCGGAGGAGGCTTTGTCCGGAACTGCGAAGAGTTTCAAACCCCGAAGCCCTTCGTTGTACATCTCATCACGCAGGTTGAGGAGCTTTCTCAGAATGTCAGACATCCGATCGACATTGTCCTGAATTTCTTTAATCTGGACCTTGACCAGGGGATCTGTCAGCTCGGGCGAAGATGTCAGCTTGCTCAAAGTCAGATCAATGATGGCCATCGGGTTGTTGAGCTCATGATGGACTGTGCGTATGATGGTTGTAATGGCATCCATTCTCTGCCGCACAACTTCATTCCTCGCCATCGCTCGTTGATATTCTTTTTTTTCGAGTCCGGCAAGGATTGCTTTCTCGAGCACATACGCGTTGGCAAGTTCTTCCTTCGTCAGATAGTCGTCAGCGCCAAGCTTGAAAACATCATGGACGATTTTGTAGTCCTGGCTCGACGAGATCACGATCACCACGGTGTCCTGGTCTCGCGTTCTCAACGCCCGAAGAAATTCGCCACCCGTAATCCCCGGTAAGTAGAAATCAAGCAGGATGACATCAAACGTCCCGGCTTTTTTCACAGACTCAAGGGCATCTTCCGCAGAAGTAACACTCCTTATCTTGTAGTTGTATTCGAGCGACCGCTTCAGAATGTGTTGATAGGAAGCGTTTACAGCTGGATCATCCTCGACGATCAGGATATTGCGTGAAACCATAGAACTCTCCTGGATGCCAATAGATCAAATGGAAGCGGACTGGATCCGTTGCTACTTCTGCCCCGCAATGACGTTCTCACACAAGATAATAGTATCTTTGGCCGAAATGCAACAAGTCCCTCTTCCTTCAGTGACACGACGCACAGGGGCTCTGCATCGATGGATTCTCAACCTGAGCCAAAACGGGTGGGTACGTTGGACGCCATTTTGAGGTTGTTCCGATTCGTGTTTCTAGGTTTGGGAAGTGCACCCAGGGTCTTCCTATCAGTAGGAAAGTCGAAGCACCGTCCGTGAAGATTCCCGCTCATCGTGGCTGCAGGCGAATGTATGCCGGTCGGCACGGTTTTTGACCCTATCTGACTGTCCTTTGGCCATCACCGGAATGAGTCCGATGCCGCCTCCGCTGATTGCCTGTTGTTCCGATAGACGTACTCCTCAAGATCTTGACCGCCATTCAACTATCAATCACCTTCTAGCAGGAAAGCTATGAACATAGGCATCCTTAAAGAAGAACCTTCGATCGAACGCCGCGTGGCTCTTGCGCCCGCTGGGGTCGAGGTCCTCAAGTCCCAGGGACATACTGTTTTCGTTTTGCATCAGGACGGCGCCGGGATCCTTCTCCGTGACGAGGACTATCAATTGGCCGGGGCGACGATCACCTACAGCTCTGAGGAGATCATTAATCGCTCTGACATCATCCTCAAAGTTTCGCCACCGACGGACACAGAACTTGAAGTGTTGAGAGAAGGGCAGACCTTCTTTTCGTTCCTGCATCTTGCCATCTCGAGGCGCAAGGTACTCGAGCGAATCCTGGAAAAGAAAGTCACGGCGATAGCGTTCGAGCTTATTGAGAACGAAAAGGGGGACCTCGAAGTTCTTCAAGTGATGAGTGAGATCGCCGGACAGATCGCAATCCAGGTGGGGGCTCATTTCCTTCACGCGGATCATGGCGGACGAGGAACACTTCTTGGAAGTATTCCTGGGATTCCGCCCGCCAATGTGGTTATCCTCGGAGCAGGAGCCGTTGGACGGACGGCCGCTCGAGTGGCCATCGGCATGGGAGCGAATGTCACCGTACTGGACAAAGACTTGAACCGATTGCGCGAGATGGAGCATCTCTTCCAGTGGAAAATCACCACAGGCGTTGCGACGAGTTATCATATTGCCCGTGCGGCACGCTTTGCAGATGTGCTGATCGGTGCTGTCCTCCTGAAGGCGGAAAAAGCTCCTCACCTGATTACTGAAGCAATGGTGAAAGAGATGAAACCCGGCTCGGTGATCATCGATGCCTCCATTGATCAGGGAGGATGTGTGGAGACCAGTCGACCAACCACGATTGACGATCCGGTTTTCGTTGCGCACGGTGTGGTTCACTATTGCGTCCCAAATATGCCTGCGGTTGTGGCGCGCACATCAACGACGGCGCTGACGAATGCTCTCTTGCCCTATATACAGGAAGTGGGAGAAATCGGTGTCGTGAATGCTTTGATGAAAAATCCTGCCCTGGCGAAGGGGGTCTGCGCCCACCAAGGGTTCTGTACAAATGAAGTGATTGGGCGCATCTTCGATTTCAAGCCAAAGTCCATCAATCACCTTATCAACAATCCTGCAACAGGAACCTTGATTTGAGCGTGCATTATGAGCTGGTTAGATCAATACAAACCCAAAGTTGTCTCTCTCGCTGAAGCTGTCTCGGTCGTAAAGTCCAATGATCGCATTTACATCAGCGGAAATGCGGCAACTCCCACACTGCTTGCCGGGGGGCTTGCGCAACGAAAGGACGATCTCCGCAACGTAGAGGTCAACCACATCCTCATGCTTGGCGAAGATCCGCTTTCGATGCCCGGGATGGAGCAATACTTTCGACACAATTCGCTCTTTGTTGGCGCTGCCGATCGTGAGGCGATCACCGAAGGTCGATCCGATTATGTCCCCGTTCACCTCTCAGAAATACCCAGCCTTTTCATTGATAAAGTCATCCCAATCGATGTCGCTCTCGTGCACCTTTCCCCGCCGGACGAACACGGGTATATGAGCTTTGGGGTGGAGTGTGCAGCTTCCAAGGCGGCTGCAGAGAGCGCCACACTGGTCATCGCGCAGGTGAATGACAGGATGCCCCGGACATTGGGAGATGTATTCATTCACTTTTCGAAAGTCCACAAAGTGGTTGAATGTTCTGAACCGCTGAAAACCCTGAAGGAAGGGGGATCGTCGGAACTCGAACAGAGGATCGCCACACATATCGCAGGTTTGGTCGAAGATGGCTCAACGCTGCAGCTGGGGATCGGCGGCATTCCCGACGCTGTGTTGTCGCTTCTGGATGGGAAAAAGGATCTCGGAATTCACACAGAAATGGTTTCCGACGGCGTCGCCAAAGCCATAGACCGCGGAATCATCACGAACCAGAAAAAGACTCTTCACCCCGGCAAAGTTGTGGCGACATTCGTGCTTGGGTCGGACAAGTTGTATGAGTACGTTCACAACAACCCGTTGTTTGAGATGCGCCAGTGCAACTATACGAACAATCCCTTCATCATCTCACAAAATGTGAAGATGGTTGCCATCAATTCCGCGATTGAAGTCGACATTACCGGGCAGGTGTGTTCCGACTCGATCGGAAGCCGAATCTACAGCGGTTTTGGCGGCCAAGTGGATTTCATCCGTGGGGCTGGATATTCCAAAGGCGGAAAGCCGATCATCGCCCTGTCGTCAACCGCCAAGAACGGTGCAATGTCCCGCATTGTGTCCCAGCTGAAGCCCGGGGCCGGCGTAGTGACGACACGCGCCGATGTGCACTATGTGGTGACAGAGTTTGGAGTAGCTTCCCTGCACGGGAAGAACCTTCGACAGCGTGCCGAGGCGCTGGTTGCCATCGCTCATCCGAAATTCCATCAGGAGCTTGAACAGGCCCTTCGGCGTCCGGAAAAGAAGGTAGTACGTTCTGAAGCAACGGCGGTAACTTAGGGGAAGGCTCGGGTGTGGGGGGATAGATGGGATGTCTGAGGCGGAGCGCCTAGCTCAGAGCGCGGTGACTCTATGCCAGAAGAACAGAAAGTCCGATGAACGCAATGCGTCCACCGGACTTTTTTTTGTCCCGCGTTCAGCGTTAGTGAATTGTCTGTTCCCAATAGATAGTGTTCGTCTTCTGGTTGAAAAGCATCACTTGCTTCGGGACAACAGTGAATCGTGAGCCCTTCTTGGATTCGCCCTGGCTCATGTCGACTTTGAATCGGATTCGGAAAAAGACGTTCGCTTCGTCATCCTTCGCGGCCCTCGCGATATCGCGTCCAACTTGCCAACGGAAATACGGATTAAACTTTAAATAGATGGAAGAGGTGCGATATCCCATCCTGATGGAGTCTGCAAGTCCAACGTATGCGTTCTGCGGGATTTCTGTTGTGACGGTAGGAATATTGTAGGGTGCCTCAATGACGGATGGGCAGGTAACATTGTAGACCTGACCGTCCGCATCATACAGATTCAAATTTGCTTTGAGAACCACGCCAATAACGCGAATATCGTATTTTTTGTCTTTGACGTACTTCGCAATCTTCGCGAGGTACTGCTGGCGCGCGACAACAGACCGCTTCTCGAATTCAGCGGTTGTTTCGAATTCGGTCTTCTTTCCGATCGCAGTAGTATAGTTCTCCGATTCATCCTTGATGAATGTCCAGGCTTCTTTCAACGCGGCTGTAAATTCAGCCGGAGCGATGTTGTCCTCCGGCAAAGGTGTCGCCGGCTTGGGTTGCGGCGTCTGCGATGACAGGAGAGACGGAATCACAACGAATGTGACCACAAGAGCGATCTGCCGGATCGTGTCCCTCAATAGTGTTCTCATGATTTTCCCCTTATAGCTTCGTGATACAGGTCTTTCAACGATGATTCGACGCAGCCAAGTGACCCAACTGCAATCCCCTCTCATCTCCTTACTCAACCAACAAGTCCTCCAAATATACATCTTTTCCCCTAATTTGTATAGTGATTTTTGGCACGCGTCCGGGGGATCCGCGCCAAATTGCGTTCCTTGTCAGTATCTATGGGGCTCATCGAGGCTTGGCGGGGGGCCGCGGAATAAGTTCAGGTCCGCGGTTGCATGAGAAGGTCCCAAGGTTTTCCCGACCTCTGGAGGCGGGCAAGTTCCCCCGTGACGATCGCCTGCACCCTGGGAATCTCCGCTCGTCTGCGGGAAATATTCTCTCCGACAAGAATTGTGAGCGTGTCGAGATCGTAGAGGAACACCTGTTCCAATTCAGTAGCAAAGGGATCGATGTTCCTCGGCATTCCAAGATCCATCAGCAAGAGCGTGCCGCGCGTCCGGCCCCGCTCTGCGTCCTTGATGTTCTGCTTGGAAAGAATGAATGGAGCCGATTGGAGCGAGGAGAGTACGATGTCAACGCCCGAAAGCCTTTCGCGGAAGGCATCAAAAGGAATCGTCATTCCCCCGAGAGTCCTGGCAAGAATCTCGGCTTTCTCTGCCGAGTTGTGCGTCACATAGAACGCCCCGATTCCTCGCTCTTTCAACGATAGCCCCATCTGCTGAACAGTCTCCCCGCTTCCCACAATGAGAATTGTTTTCCGTTTGAGATCATCGAAAATGTGTTGCGCAAGTTCCACTGCCGCGCTGCTTACGGAGATCGCTCCCTCGGAAATCGACGTCGTGTCGCATGTTTTCTGACTGCATTTGAGTGCCATATCGAAAAGGCGCTTCATGATGGGGCCAGCCACGCCGGTCTGGTTTGCCATTTCAAATCCTGACCGTATCTTGGTAAGAACACCATTGTCCCCGACGATCATGGAATCTAATCCGGTGGCCACGTTCAGCAAGTGCTCTGCAACGATGCTGCCGTTCAGTGAAAAGAAATTCGCAGCAGGGACCCTTGCTTCGATCGATTTCTTCTTCCTGAGGAAGTAGATCAGCGAATCGGCAAGCAAATCGACTTGATCGCTGTATGCATAGAGTTCTGTGCGGCTTGAAGAGGAGAAGATGACCCCCTCGGAGATCCCGAGCGATTTGAGTTCCGGGAGAAGAGAGCGTACTTCTGCCTCCGAAAAGAAAACCTCTTCGATCATTCCGGGTGGCGCAGTGTGGTGCGATATGCCGACGCAAGCCAACATCACGGGATTGAATCTCGGTCCAGGGTTCTAGTTGAAGTGATGGAAATTGCTGAAAAACAGGTTTATCATCGTCATCGAGAATGCCGCCACCAAGAACGCACAGATGGAAAGTACCATAAGGCTTCGGCCACGCAGAAGCCCGCGCATTTTCGAGATGATCCCAACTCCGTACATCAGCCAGATCGACGCGGTCCCAATGAGTTTTGGATCGGCGTACGAGTTTCCCGGAAATGCCATAGGCAACCAGATCACTCCGGCAGTGATAGCGAGGCTCAAGAAGATGAATGCGAGCGTGATCGCTATGAAGTTCATTCGTTCGAGCGTCTCAAGATTCGGCAATTTCTTATAGATGACTCCGAATTGACGCGCTTTGATCTCGTGATACAGCATCAGATACAGCAGACCGTATGCTGCCGAAATAGTGATAGCGGCATACCCAAGAAGTGCGTCTGTGATATGCACACCGAACCAGAAACTCTTCATGAATTCAGGAACGATTGGCATATCATGAATGAACACCGAGGAAAAAAGCTGAAAGAAGAAGGCAATATTCAGAATGAAGTACCCCGTCTCCGTTGCTCTGGACCGCCGTTCAATGACACCGTACGTAACCGAGACGGAGAACGCCAGCATCGAAAGAATTTCGGGGATAGAAGTCACCGGCGGATGGCTGAAAGAGACCGTTCGGGCCAGCAGGTAAATGAAATGTGCAGTGAGAACGACAAGGAGAAATGAGCTCTTGACTCGTTTGGCCCAAGGGAGATCCCGAAAAAAGGATTTTCCGTATGTCCACACGAGCGCGAAGTAAAGCAGCGGGAGGGCAATGTTGAGAATAGTGATTAGGATAATTCTCTCCTTTCGGATATCTGAATTTCTGGAAGAATTTAGACATTTGTTGTCCTAGAAACAAGAATCCGACCGCTCACCCTCACAGGAACGATTCGGCAGGGAATCCAAGAGCTGCTGATACTCCTTGCGTTTCGGAGGGTCGATAAATATATTGACTCCGGTTTCAACCTTTGGGTTCGCACATGACTGACTTACTGAAGGGCTTACACCATGCAACAGGTTCTGACATACCTTGAAGCGAATCGAGATCGCTACCTGATCGAACTGAAAGAGTTTCTGGCAATCCCAAGCGTCAGCTCGCAAACTGACCATGCGAAGGATATGCGACGATGTGCCGAGTGGATCGCACAAGAGCTGCAAAAGATTGGAATGCAGAACATACAAATCCTGGATACTCCCGGCCACCCGGTGGTGTTTGGTGAGTGGTTGGGTGCCTCGGGCAAACCAACGGTGCTTCTCTACGGCCACTACGACGTGCAACCCGTGGATCCGGTGGATCTGTGGACCACCCCTCCGTTCGAAGCCACGATTCGCGACGGCAATCTCTACGCGCGAGGTTCCACGGACGACAAAGGCCAGGTCTTCGCGCACTTCAAGGCTCTCGAAGCCTACATGAAAAATGGCGGGAGCTTGCCGATGAACGTCAAGATCATCGTCGAAGGAGAGGAGGAGATCGGCAGTGATCATCTGGATGATTTTGTCAAAGATCATAAGGATCTTTTAAAAGCCGATCTGGTTCTCATTTCCGACTCAGACATGTTCGCGAAAGGTGTTCCTTCTGTGTGCTATGCGCTCCGAGGACTTTCCTACATGGAGATTGAAGTTACTGGACCGAACGGTGATCTGCACTCGGGCACATTCGGCGGGACAGTTCACAATCCTATTCAGGCGCTGACGGAGATGATCGCGTCGTTGCACGACAAGAATGGCAGGATCACGATCCCCGGATTCTATGATGATGTGCAGCCGCTGACCAAAGCGGAGCGCCAAGCGTTCAAGAAGCTTCCGTGGAATGACAAGAAGTATGCAAAGTCGTTGGGAGTGAAGGAACTCTACGGAGAAAAGGGATTCTCGTCCATCGAGCGGCGCTGGGCACGCCCGACGCTCGAGTGCAACGGAATTTGGGGAGGCTACACGGGAGAGGGTGCAAAGACGGTGTTGCCATCGAAAGCGTACGCAAAGATCTCTATGCGCATTGTTCCAAATCAGAGCTCGGAGAAAGTGGCAAAATTGTTCGAAAAGCATTTGAAGAGAATTGCCCCCAAGACGATAGCGCTCAAGGTGCGTAATTTGCATGGCGGCGAACCGGCAATTACTCCCGTCGATAGTCCGGGTGTCAAGGCGGCGGTGGCAGCACTGGAGCGGGGGTTTGGCAAGAAACCCCTCTACCAGCGCGAAGGCGGATCGATTCCCATCGTCGTACAGTTCAAGAAGCTCCTTGGTATTGATACGGTACTTTTAGGGATTGGACTTGAGGAGGGGAATGCTCACGCGCCCAACGAGTACATAGATTTGAACAACTTCTTTGGCGGGATCCGTACGTTTGCCCACTTCTACAATGAGCTCCCAAAATTTTGGGAAGCTTCCCGGAAGAAGCGATAGAGAAGATGTGATCGACATTTCGACAGGGCTGTGCCAGAAGTCATCCTGAGTTCCGATGTTTTTGATCGGATTGAAGAATCTGAACCAAGATGGCAGATTCCTCGCTCCGAAGGAGTCCTTCGGACCTGCCCTTGTGAATACCGACAAGGTGGGCAGATTTACTTCGCTCCGTTCAGAATGACGTTCGATTCTTTATTTTGTTGGAATTGCGCTTTGATGTTCAACGGATTGGTCGAGGATGAAAATCTATACGAAAACCGGTGACAAAGGAAACACGTCGCTTTTCGGCGGAAAACGAACTTCGAAAGATTCGCTCCGCATCGAGGCGTACGGTACAGTCGATGAGCTCAACTCCGCACTCGGAATCGCCCGGGCACTGAATCCGCAGCTGGAGCTGGATGAAATCATTTCCCATCTTCAGAACGACCTCTTTGTTCTGGGCGCGGATCTCGCGACTCCACTGAAGACTCGATCTGCACATCTGCAGCGAATCCAGGACGACCACATTTCTGCTCTTGAACATACGATTGACAGGCTCGATGCCCGTCTTCAACCGCTTTCCACGTTTGTTCTACCCGGTGGCTCACAGATCGCTTCACAGCTTCACCTGGCCCGGACCATTTGCCGACGAGCAGAGCGGTTCGTCGTGAGACTCTCCCGCAAGGAGAAGATTGGGCCCTTATGCATCGTCTACTTGAACAGATTGTCGGACCTTCTTTTTGTGATGGCGCGATTTGCCAATTACAACGACGGGAGACAAGAGACGCCCTGGATAGTGTCTCCAAAGAGTTGAAAAGGACTTCTCACACTCGACCACATTTTCTCCTCGCACCAGCCCAATGGATCTCAAAGATGTCATAGCGGAACTTCGACGGATGGCGGATCCGTCCGTCGTTATCGGCCTCAGCCGATTTGGGTTGCCAACGGAAAAGGCATTGGGCATCACAGCTCCGAAACTTAGAGCACTTGCGAAAAAGATCGGGAAGGACCAGGCGCTGTCGTTGCAACTCTGGAGAACAGGTATACCCGAGTCACGTGTTCTCGCGGCTCTTGTCGGCGATCCGGATGCAGTCTCCAAGCGTCAGATGTCTCAATGGGCAGGAAAATTTGATTCGTGGGGTGTTTGTGACGCTTGTTGTGTTGTGCTCTTTGCGAACACACCGCACGCGATGGAAATGGCATTCAGATGGTCCCGTGACAGAAGAGAGTTCGTGAAGAGAGCGGGATTCGTGTTGATGGCTGGGATGGCTGTTCATCAAAAAGATCTCAGGGACCGCGAGTTTATCCCGATGCTGAAAAGGATTCAAGCGGAGTCGGAGGATGAGCGCTGGTTTGCGAAAAAAGGTGCCAACTGGGCTCTGCGCCAAATAGGGAAACGAACTCCTGAACTCAACGTGCTGGCGATCGAGACTGCGACGAAGATACGATCCCTCAATTCCTCGGCAGCCAAATGGATTGCGTCGGATGCTCTGAGGGAACTTCAGAGCGATGCCGTCCAGAACCGGCTGAAAGCAAAACTCAAGAGACTCAAATCAAGATGAGACTTTGCGTTTTCAAACTGTTGCGGTGAAAGGATTTCGGGGTCCAGGACTTCTCACCTGTGATGCTCCCTTCCATGATCGACAGAGGACATTTTCGTCTCGAGTTTCCCAACTCTCCATCCTTCCCAGTTCAGGAAGATGGGCGTCCCTCCGTTATGAGAATTCCTATCATTTTCTTGACAAAACAGCAAATCATCTATATATTTATGTCCGATTTTAACACTTTCCTTCACCGTTTTTTCCTCATCGAGCACTGATATGCTCACAGAATTCGGCAAGGTTTTCATTTTCCTCATCATCGGCGCCATTTTCGTCGCGGCCGGGATGTTCGTGTCATGGATTTTAAGGCCCCATCGGCCTTATCCGGGTAAGAATGCTCCGTATGAATGCGGTGAAGATCCGGTGGGAGATGCTTGGGTGAGATTCAATGTGCGGTTCTATGTCATCGCCTTGATCTTCCTGATTTTCGATGTCGAAGTCGTTTTCCTGTTTCCCTGGGCGCTCGTGTATCGCAGCTTCGGCCTCTTTGGGTTCTTCGAGATGGCAGTCTTCCTGGGGATTCTCATTGTAGGATTTGTGTATGTGTGGGTCAAGGGAGACCTTGATTGGGATAAGCCTCGTCCGGAAGTCCCCCATGTCAATCGGCCTCCGCAGTCGTACGTCGGGAGTGAGAAGGCAAGTGAAGAGATCCCTGTTGTGCAATAGACCACTTTGAGCTAGACAAACACTATGGGTTTACTCGATCAGCGATTCGAAAACGGCAACGTCTTTGTTACGTCTCTTGAAAGTCTTCTGAATTGGGCGCGACTTTCCTCGCTCTATCAGATGCAGTTCGGCCTCGCTTGCTGCGCGATTGAGATGATGGCTGCCTCTGCGTCTGATTTCGATATCATGCGCTTTGGAATTATTCCGCGTGCTACTCCCCGGCAGGCAGACGTCATGTTCGTGGCAGGAACAGTGACAATCAAAATGGCATCGCGCATTAAGCGTCTGTATGACCAGATGGCAGAGCCCCGCTATATCATCTCTATGGGAAGTTGTGCTAACTGCGGCGGTCCATACTGGGAACATGGCTATCATGTGTTGAAGGGAGTAGACCGCGTGATCCCGGTCGATGTCTATGTCCCGGGCTGTCCGCCTCGTCCTGAGGCACTCTTGGAAGGCATTATCAAACTCCAGGAAAAAGTGCGGAAGGAAAGTCTTGTAAAGAAGTCTGTTGAGGAGAAGCACACAAAATGACGGCACAAGAAATCCACGACAGTCTGAAGGCGAAGTTCGGCGACGCTGTCCTTGATGCGAAGCTCGACGTTATGCAACCGTGGCTCTCCATCGCTCCGGATCGAATGAAAGACATCGCTTTCTTCCTCCGCGACGACCCCTCAATGCAGTTTGACTATATGATGTGTTTGAGCGGTGTCGACTACAATGACGGCCGTCTGGGGATCGTTTATCATCTGTTCTCGATGGTTCACAGGCACAAGATCGTTCTCAAAGCCTTCTGCACGAAGGAGAATCCGCATGTGCGGTCCGTAAGCTCCGTGTGGGGAACTGCGAACTGGCACGAACGCGAGGTGTTCGACATGTATGGCATCACCATCGATGAACATCCTGATCTTCGTCGGCTCCTGATGCCGGATGATTGGGAAGGGCACCCGCTTCGGAAGGACTACAAAGTGCCAGAATTCTATAACGGAATGAAAGTTCCGTACTAACGGCGAGCAAACACTTCACATGAGCGAGACTAAGACACTTCCGACTGAATACGTATCTCATCCTGGCGAAATCAAGTCGTCCTTAGGCCATACTGTCCGGACAGACGAGATGATCATCAATATGGGGCCGCAGCACCCGTCGACGCACGGAGTGCTGAGACTCGAAATCGTCGTGGACGGTGAGATCATTGTTGATGTAATCCCGCATATCGGCTATCTCCACCGATGTTTTGAGAAGCACGCTGAGCACATGACGAACTACCAGCAGGTGATACCGTATTGCGACCGGCTGGATTACTGCGCAGCAATCAACGAGGAACACTCCTACGTCCTGGCTGTTGAGCGGATGCTGAAGATCGAGGTTCCCGAGCGTGTGGAATATATCCGAGTCATTATGGCTGAGCTTCAGCGCATCGCCAGTCACTTGATCGCCGTCGGAACGTTCGGCATTGATGCCGGCGCCTTCACACCATTCCTCTATGCATTCCATGACAGAGAGCTCATTCTCAGCCTTTTTGAAATGACGTGCGGAGCACGGTTGTTATACAACTACTTCTGGATTGGAGGCTTGTCGCACGATCTCCCGCCACAGTTCGTCGACAAGGCAAAAGAGTTCTGCACCTACTTCAAACCGCGGATCAAGGAGTTCAACGATCTGCTGACCTACAACGAAATTTTTGTCAAGCGAACGGCAAACGTTGGCGTGCTTCCGCAGGATGTCGCGATCAACTTCGCGTGCAGCGGTCCGATGCTTCGAGGTTCAGGTGTCAACTGGGATCTCCGCCGCGACGATCCGTATTCCGTGTACCACAAGATCGAATGGGAGCCGAAGATCGGCAAGGGAGAGATGGGGACGGTCGGCGATGTGTGGGATCGGCACATTGTGCGTATGCGTGAGATGGAAGAGAGTGTCAAAATCATCGAGCAGGCTCTGGCGGCATTGCCGGCCGGAAATGTTCAGGCCGCAATTCCCAAGAGGATTCGGCCCGATGCCGGTGAGATCTACGCGCGGACCGAAACGCCCCGCGGTGAGTTGGGATTCTATATTATCAGTGATGGCTCCGGCACGCCGTATCGTGTGAAAGGCCGGGCACCGGCATTCGTCAACTTGAGTGTCCTGCCTGAAATTTCGCGTGGTGGAATGATCGCCGACCTCGTTCTGATTGCCGGAAGCGTCGACATTGTTCTCGGCCAGGTTGATCGATAAGAGTTGCGCTCAGACGTAAAAAAGATTGTTTGTTCTCAATATTCTAACTGAAATCATGGAAGCATTTCAAAATCTTGGATTCTGGGGAACGCTGCTGGTTACCATTGTGCTCAGCGCTCTGCCGCTGGTGTTCGTTCTGCTCTACGCCCTCGTCACCATCTATCTGGAAATGAAAGTGGCAGCCCACGTGCAGGATCGCGTCGCTTACATGAGAACGGGATGGCACGGTGTGTTGCAGCCGATCGCTGATTTCATCAAGTTGATTCAGAAAGAAGACATCATTAGTGTCGCAGCCAACAAGAAGCTGTTCATCCTCGCACCGTATATCGTTTTCATGGGAACGTACGGGGCATACGCGGCGATTCCTTTCAGTAGCATCTTCATCGGGGCCAACATCGATCTCGGTGCGTTTTTCATCATCGGCATCTCGTCGCTGGTCGTGGTTGGGATCTTGATGGCCGGATGGGCCTCGAACAACAAGTGGTCGATTTTCGGCGCTGTTCGTTCAGCCGCTCAAATGATAAGCTATGAAATCCCCACAGCTCTCGCAGTCCTCATCGCGGTCATGATCACGGGATCGCTGAACCTTCAGGAAGTGACGAAATTCCAGGCCGGGGGAATTCAGAACTGGCTTATTTTCGGAGGTCCGCTGCCGTTGCTCCAAAAGATATTGATTACGCCCTTTACGCTCATCACATTCCTGATTCTTTTCGTCGCCTCGCTTGCCGAAGTCAATCGAACACCCTTCGATTTGCCCGAAGCTGAGTCCGAACTTGTCCAGGGTTTCTTCACCGAATACAGTGGAATGCGTTGGGCGTTGTTTTATGTAGCAGAGTACGCAAACATGTTTCTTGTCGCTGGCGTTGCAGTGGCTCTGTTCCTCGGCGGCTGGGAAAGCCCCTTCGGCTCATTCCTTTCCGGCCCGATCTGGGGCTTGTTCTGGTTCATCATAAAGGGGATGGTGCTCGTTTTCCTCCAGATCTGGCTTCGCTGGACCTTGCCTCGTCTGCGAGTAGATCAACTCATGTACACCTCATGGAAAGTGCTGACCCCGTTCCTGTTTGTGTGCATCATCGCCATCGGACTTATTCTGGTGCTGTGACAGAAAAATACACGGTAGAATTGATATGACTGCTGTAAGAATATACTTCAACAATATCTGGCTGGCGCTCTCATCGATTGCTATTGGAATGAGGATTACGATGAGCCACCTGTTTGTCAAGAGCGTGACGACGCAGTACCCCGATGTCAAGCTCAAGATGCCCGAACGGGCACGCAATCGTCTCTATGTCAATATTGATGATTGCATCGGATGTGACCAGTGTTCCATGGCGTGTCCGGTGGATTGCATCACCATCGAGACGATCAAGTCGACCCCGGATCAGGATTTGGGAACAACCTCGACCGGACAGAAGAAGCGTCTTCATGTTCCTGTCTTTGACATTGATATCGCGAAATGTTGTTACTGCGGACTGTGCGTCCCGCCCTGTCCGACAGAGTGCATCGTGATGACGGATGTCTATGAGTTTTCGGAATTCGACCGAAAGAATCTGATTTACAATTTCAGCGTGATGATGCCACAAGACATCGAGCAGGCGAGGGCGAAGCTCAAGAAGGCAGAAGAGGAAGCAGCGGCAAAGAAGGCAGCAGCTGCAGCCGCCGCGGCGGCTGCAAAAGCAGCAGCGCCTCCGGCAGCACCCCCCGCCGACAAGCCTGCAGGTGCGCCGCCATCACAACAACCAAGCACTCCGGCTTCGGATACTCCGGGCCAACCTGGAAAGTCGTAATCGCCATGGATTTGTACACGATAGCGTTCTATCTCTTTGCCGTCATCACATTGGTCTCGGCATCGATTGTGGTGTTCTCGAAGAACATCATCTATTCGGCCTTCGCCCTGCTCTTTGCGTTTTTCGGAGTTGCCGGATTGTATGTGCTGCTCATGGCTGATTTCATCGCCGTCACTCAGTTGATGATCTACGTCGGAGGTATTCTCGTTCTCGTGCTGTTTGGCGTTATGCTGACCACGAGGGTCATCAATGTGGACATGAGAACAGGAACGATTCAGACTCTGCCGGCGGTGCTGATCGTTGCCGCACTGGCTGGTACGTTGGTCGGTGTGTTCTGGACGACCGATTGGAGGATCATGCCGGCCTTTCCGGGATTCGAGAAGACCGCACCCAGAATTGGAGAACTGCTGCTCACGAGTTATCTGCTTCCATTTGAGATTGCTTCGGTGGTGCTTCTGGTGGCATTGGTCGGTGCCGCTATGATTGCGCGGCGAGAAAAGAAGGCGTCGTAACTATCCTGTATGATCCGGAAAAGGCGAAAGCGTGTGCTTTCGTGATGGAGTAACCAACGTATGGTCCTTGCTGATTTCTTCCAGTGGCTGCAGACACCCGGTCTGACGCATTTTCTGCTGATCAGCGGCATCCTGTTCTCGCTGGGCGTGTTCGCGATCCTCACGAGACGGAATGCGATCATGGTGCTGATGGGCATCGAGTTGGTGTTGAATGCGGCGAACATCAACTTCCTCGCGTTCTCCCGATTTACGACCGGAACCCTGGACGGCCACGTCTTCGCGATTTTTGTCATCATTCTTGCTGCTGCCGAGGCGGCTATTGCCCTGGCGATCATTCTCAACATTTTCCAGAATTTCAATAGTGTGAACATCGACGAGATCAATCAGCTCAAAGATTGATGCGTACGAATTACCTTCGGGAACAGAAGAGCTAAAAACAGACAATGTCTCACGAAACGATTCTTCAGCTTGCCGTTGTTGTCTATCTCCTCCCCCTGCTCGGGTTTGTGATCCTCATATTCTTTAACAAGAGGCTCCCGCGGCAAGGTGACCTGATCGAGACAGCAATCGTTTTCCTCGGCCTGATCCTGTCAAGCGTCATCTTCGCCGTCAAGATAGGGGCTTACCAAAACGAAACGATCCAGGGGACCTTTACGTGGGTGAGTTTCGGCAATGTCCCCGGTTTCGGGCCGATGGTCATGACCCTCGGCATCATGATTGACAATCTTGCAGCCACGATGCTGCTGGTTGTCTATATCGTCAGTGCCTTCGTGCATCTGTTCTCGATTGGCTATATGCGCGGTGATGTCCGCTACGGACGGTATTTTGCGTACCTCGGCGTTTTTACCTTCTCCATGCTCGGCATCGTGCTGACGAACAACTTCTTCATGATGTACGTTTCGTGGGAATTGGTCGGCCTCAGTTCATATCTCCTGATCGGACACTGGTTTGAAAAGAAATCGGCGAGTGACGCTGCAAAGAAGGCATTCATCGTCAACAGAGTCGGTGATGTTGGAATGTTCATCGGTATCTTGATCCTGTACACGACGTTCCACACGTTCACCTTCGAAACAATTTTTGAATCTTTGAAAGCGGGTGTCATCCCCTTCGGAAGTGAGACATGGCTCACCGCAGCTGGCATTCTGGTGTTTTGCGGTGCTGTCGGCAAGTCCGCTCAATTTCCGCTGCACGTCTGGTTGCCTGATGCCATGGAAGGTCCGACTCCCGTCAGTGCATTGATCCACGCTGCAACCATGGTAGCAGCCGGTGTCTACCTGATCGCCCGAACGTTCCCGATGATGACTGCGGACGCGCTGATGGTCATTGCGGTCATTGGAGCGATCACAGCATTCATTGCGGCGACGATCGCCATCACGCAAAATGACATCAAGAAGGTGCTTGCGTACTCGACGATCAGCCAGCTTGGCTACATGGTCATGGGACTCGGCGTCGGAGCGTTCACCGCCGGCTTCTTCCATCTGACGACGCACGCAATGTTCAAAGCGGGTCTCTTCCTGGGATCCGGTTCCGTGATTCACGCAATGCATCATGCGCTTCATCACTCGGGGGATCACAAGACCGATGCACAAGATATTCGGAACATGGGCGGCTTGAAGGCCAAGATGCCACTTACGTTTTGGACGTTCGTGATGTTTACGCTGGCAATTTCCGGAGTCCCGTTCACGTCGGGATTTCTGAGCAAAGATGAAATCCTCGCCGGGACGCTTGCGTACGCAAACCTCACAGGGCGCTGGTATATCCCGATCGTAGCATTCTTCGTCGCCGGGTTGACGGCATTCTACATGTTCCGCGTGGTCATTCTGACATTCCTGGGCGATCACAAAGACCTTCATCGATACGACGCAATTCACGAGTCGCCGAAGACGATGACAATTCCGTTGATCGTCTTCGCCATTCTATCGTTCTTCGCATTTTTCAGCCTCAATCCATTTAACGCGGCCAGCGGATGGGTCTATTCCGCCTTGCCCCGTCCTGAGTCTGTTGTGCCTGCAAACGTTGCTGCGGCGGGGATAGAAGAATTTGAGGCGTCGGTTCATCAGACTCACGTCCTGGCCATGGTGCTTTCGCTGAGCATGGCAGGCCTCGGGATTCTCATGGCGTTTCTCACTTACTATTGGAAGAAGATCGATGCCGATCTTATTGCCGCCAAAACAGGTCCACTCTATCGGTTTCTATTGAATAAGTGGAAATTCGATGAGCTCTACGACGCGACAGCGGTCGCGGGCACTATAGGGATTTCGAAACTTGGACGGTGGTTTGACAATCGGATAGTCGATGGTGTTGTGAACGGAGTGGGAAGTTGGACGAAGGGGCTCACCCTGGGTACAAAGCGCAATTGGGTTGAAACCGGTATCAGCGCCATCTTCTACATGATCGTTACTGCAGGAGTTTCTCTCTATGTTGGATGGGTTGTTGGATTCGGACTGATGCCCGCAGAAGCGACTCTGGGCGCTATCGTAGGTTATGTGGTTCTGGGGATCGCTGTTGCCGGCTTCACGTTTTTCCTGTTCTATGTGGGCGTCGGCGGATTTGATAACAGCATCGTCGACGGGCTCGTCAACGCAACGGCATACCTCGCCGGGTTCCTGGGATTGCTCACACGCAGGCTTCAAACCGGAAAGGTGCAGACGTATCTGGCCTTCGCCATCCTGGGAGTGATGATTCTCTTTCTCTGGTTCCGGTAGTGCGCGGCTTTGGTCCGCATATGGATATGGTTTTTTCGACTTGACTTCATGAAGGAGTAGATTACAAATGGAATTCGTGGGCATCGGTGTTCTGAGCTGGATAACATTCCTCCCGATCATCGGCATGATTCTGATCCTCTTCATACCCAAGGAGAATCAGAAGGCAATGAAGTGGACCGCTGTCGCTGCGACCTTTCTGCAGCTCGTCCTCGCCGTCATGATCTATTTCCACTTCAACAAGGGCTCTCTGGGCATCAACACGCAGGAGGGGATGCAGTTCGTTGAGAAGATGTCCTGGATTGACATCCGAGGCGTTCCCTGGTTTGGCCGGATCCACGTCGACTATTTCCTCGGCATCGATGGTCTCAGCGTGCCCATGGTCATCCTCACCGCACTGATAAGTTTCATTGCCGTGTTCGCTTCATGGAAGATTCCGAAGGCGCTGAAAGGCTACATGGCAATGCTCCTCTTGCTTGACACAGGCATGATGGGCGTCTTTGTCTCGCTCGATTTCTTCCTTTTCTATGTCTTCTGGGAAGTGATGTTGTTACCGATGTACTTCCTCATTGGAATCTGGGGCGGACCACGCCGTGAATATGCGGCCATCAAGTTCTTCCTGTATACGTTGCTCGGCAGCGTCTTGATTCTTCTTGCAATGATCGCCCTTTACTTCAGCGTCACGGTTCCCGATGGCGCAACAGGGGAGAGGATGTACACCTTCAACATGCTGGCGATGATGAATCCCGCCAATTTTCAACCCGGTACGCTCCTGGCCGGAGTCGGTACGTATTGGCGACATCTGGCGTACATCGCGCTCTTCATTGGTTTCGCGATTAAAGTGCCGATCTTCCCGTTCCACACATGGTTGCCTGATGCGCACGTCGAAGCTCCGACTGCGATCAGCGTCATTCTGGCGGGCGTTCTGTTAAAGATGGGGACGTACGGTCTGCTCAGGATCAGTTATCCTATGTTCCCGGAACTTGCAAACTATTATTCCTGGGCCCTCGCTCTCGTCGCTGTCATCAATATTATCTACGGCGCGCTTTGCGCGATGGCGCAACAGGATTTCAAAAAGCTCATCGCGTATTCCAGTATCAGTCACATGGGCATCGTTCTCCTGGGTATGGCGGCATTAAACACTCAGGGAATGATAGGAGCTGTTTTCCAGATGTTCAATCACGGGACGATCACCGCAATGCTCTTCCTGATTGTCGGCGTCATTTACGATCGTGCTCACACGCGTGACATCGATGCATTTGGTGGCCTGGCGATTACCATGCCGAAGTATACGGGAATCATGACGGTGGCGTTTTTCGCCGCTCTTGGGTTGCCGGGGTTAAGTGGATTTCTCTCGGAAGCGTTCTCGTTCCTCGGGGCATTTCAGACACACCGCGTCCTCACCATCGTGGCGACACTTGGTATCGTCCTTACCGCAGCGTACATGCTCTGGACCCTGCAAAGGGTCTTCCTCGGTCAGCCGAATGAGAAATGGGCCTCTCTCCCTGACATTAATGGGCGTGAGCTGTTTACACTAGTTCCGTTGGCCGTCATAGTCCTCGTGCTCGGAATCTGTCCGTCATTGCTTCTCGACCTGATGACATCGTCCTTAAATCACCTTGTTGAGGTGGTTCGCGCGGGGGCAGTACTGTAACGATGATTCATTACTCTGGCAGCCGCATCGTGCTGTCTTTGATTGAACGACTACTAGAACATTATCATGGTTGATCAAGCCTTACTGAGCCTTGCGAAGTTTCTTCCCGAGATAACGCTGGCGATTACCTTCTGCCTCGCCCTCCTGGTGGGCGTCATCTTCCGATCGCGACCCCGACTGTCTATGTGGGTTGCGTTGCTCGGTGTGGTCGTTTCGATAGCGTTAACGATACGGGAAATGGGAATCACGGAGTCTGTCTTTTCGGGGATGATTGCCGTCGATCCGTTTGCCACCTTTTTCAAGTTGATCGTCGGCTCGTCCGCAATTTTCATCTTCCTTTTTTCGCTCTACTCCGCTGAAGTTCTTTCGACGATGAAGCGGCTCGTAGAATACTCTTCGCTTCTGGTGGCGATGACGCTCGGAATGTATCTCATGGTAGGTGCGACAAACCTGCTGATGATGGTGCTGTCGATCGAGCTGACGGGATTGAGTTCTTACGTGCTTGCAGGTTATACCAAAGAAGCCTCCGACTCCTCAGAGGCTTCTTTGAAGTACATCATCTACGGTGCCCTCTCCACAGGGCTCATGCTGTATGGAATTTCGATCCTCTTTGGATTGACCGGTGGGGCGATGGATATCTATGCCATTAATCGGGCGCTTGTGACTTCACCCGTCAACCCGATTGCGCTCCTCGTAGCGTCGCTTCTGATCATCGCCGGGCTTGGTTACAAGATCTCGGCCGTACCATTCCACTTCTGGACGCCGGACGTCTATGAAGGGGCCCCCATTACCATCACGGCGTTTCTCTCTGTCGCGTCAAAGGCAGCGGGTTTTGCAATGCTGATCAGGTTCTTCAAGATTGCGTTTATCGACTCAAGCGCGGTCGGGCTCCCGGCTGGCATCTGGATAACCCTTCAAGGCTTTGAGTGGAACAAGATTATCGCAATTCTCTCTGTGCTCACCATGACCCTCGGTAATCTGGTCGCTGTGTGGCAGAACAACTTGAAGCGACTTCTTGCATACTCCAGCATCGCGCACGCCGGTTACATGTTGATGGGGCTTGCCATCTTGAGCGACAAGGGTATTGCAGCGGTGCTGATCTACTTCGTTGTCTACATGTTTATGAATCTCGGCGCTTTCTACGTTGTGATGTTGGTCTCCAACAAGACCGGCAGCGAAGATATTGATTCCTACAAAGGCCTTGGATTTCGGTCGCCGTTCATCGGCGTATCGATGGTCATTTTCTTCATCTCCCTCGCAGGTTTGCCCCCCACGGCTGGATTTATTGGAAAGCTCTTCATCTTTGCCTCCTTGCTCGATGCCAAATGGATATGGCTCGCCGTCGTGGGTGCTATCAACAGCGTCATTTCCCTTTACTACTACGTGCGCGTTGTTCGCAACATGTTCTTGCGTGACCCCGACGAGAACTCTGGACCTTTGAAGTTCAGTGTTCCCGAGATCGTGCTGCTTCTGCTTCTTGTCGTCCCCACGCTCCTCTTCGGATTGTACTATTCGCCAATTGTTGATTTTGCGAATGCGTCCGCCAGGATGCTCGGGGTTCATTAAGCAGATTCCCAATACTTAGCTAAATGGTTTACTGACAGCCTTCCAGCGCTCGAACGTTGGGAGGCTGTTGCGTTTCTGCGACAAGTTGCTTACTATCTCGGGCGAGGTGTATTGTGGCCCAACCGATTCGATTGCGAATATTATTGGTCGACGATGAACCGTCCTACGTCAAGGTTGTTGCGCTTGGCTTGAGGGAGGAATATGGCATGGAGGTGGTTGTGGCATCGAGCGGCCAGGAGGGAATCGACCTGCTGTTGTCGGAAAAGGATGGTTTCGATGTAGTGGTGCTGGATTACAGGATGCCCGGGGTTACCGGATTGGATGTCTTGCGCTGGATGAATAGGTCCGGGATCGAAACGCCGGCATTGATGTTGACGGCGGCTGGCTCGGAGACGATTGCCGTCGAGTCAATGAAGTTAGGAGCATACGACTATTGCCGCAAAGAAGAGACCGACATTCAGCATCTTGCGAATCTCATTCGTGCGACCCACGAACGGCATCAATTCCGCGTGACGAGCGTTATGGAGGAAGAGCGGACACGAGAGATCACGCTGAACAAAGAGGCGACCGACAAGGTCAATGATGTCATCAACGCGATTACACCGGCGCTGAATTCAGCCTTTGCAAACATCGCCGTAGACTTGGAAGTAGAGAGGGATCAGCTGTTTGGTGCCCTTCCGCCGGGCGACCAGAGCCGATTGAGACAATTGTTTCTGAATATGCAGAAGGAAGTGTTGAGGATTGAGGCAGGAGTGCGAGGTCTGCTTGCGCTCTACAAACTTCTTTACGCCCGTTATCCGGAATCGAAGGAAATTGAACGCATTGGGAAAGAGTTCGAGGAACGGGCGAACAGCGAACTCTGAGATTTGCTACCCCGGCTTAACCCTTTCGGCGAGTTGACCTTTGGTGGGTCTTTTCGTAAATCAATCTCACCCCGTCTAGAACAAGTGAAGGGACCGAGTGGGCGATAGTTTTTGATCGGCTTGCCATAAGTTGCGAGAATCCGCCCGTCGCAATGACTTCCGCTTCCCTTTCGCCGCTTCTTTGAAGTTCATTCTGTATTCTTCCTACCATTCCTTCCATGGCATCGATCGCACCGAACAGGATTCCAGCCTGCATTGCCGAGACAGTATCCCTTCCAACGATCGTATTTGGAAAGTGCAGTTCGATTTTGGGGAGCTTTGCCGCTCTCCGATGCAGATCGACCGCTGAAGTCTCGACTCCCGGAGCAATGACGCCGCCGAGGTAGTCACCGGAGGCCGAAATGACGTCGTACGTCGTCGCTGTGCCGAAATCGATAATGATCAAGGGGCCGCCAAATGCCGCGAATCCGGCAACTGCGTTGCAAATTCTATCGGCGCCGACCGAATTGGGATCATCGTAGAAGATCTTGATGCCGAGGTTGAGAGATGACGAGATGATCAAGGGCTCTACTCCAAAGTACTTTCTCGCCATAATGGAGAAAACGTCCGTGAGATTCGGCACAACGGATGATATGCCGACCCCATCGATCTTCTTGAGCGGGATCTTGGCCTCATTGAGAAAGAGTCTCACTTGAGTGCCGACTTCATCCTCTGTGCGCTGAAGCATGCTCGTGGCGCGCCAATCGGCTACCAGCTTCGCGTTGCGGTAGATGCCGAAAACAGTATGCGTATTTCCAATATCGATGGCAAGAAGCATTGCATTCCCTTTTCAGAAGTTCGACAACGCTGCTCAGGAAACCACGGAAACGTCACCAGCGTAAACGGTTTGAAGACCTGTGCCCGTTTCTATGACGAGTCCCGCGTCATGATTCAGCGTGCGGGCGATGCCCGACATCGTGTGGTTCTGCTGCTGCACCGTCACTGGTTTCCCGAACATTGTGCAGCGCTTGATCCACTCCGGGACGATCGCATTGAAATTCCCCTGTTGAACCGGCGGGTAGAGAACATCCAGTTCGGAGAGAACGGTCTGGAGCAGCTCTTTGCGGTCGAATGATTTTCCTGTCTCGATTGCCAGCGATGTCCCTCGGAGAGAAATCTCATCGGGGAACGTCCGCTGATTTACGTTGATCCCTGCCCCAATCACTGCATAGGCGACTTGTGATTGCTGGAAGAGATTCTCGAGCAGTATGCCGCAGATCTTCTTTCCGTGCAGGAGAAGATCGTTCGGCCATTTGCATTCCACTGGCTCTCCGATGCGTCGTTCAATCGCGCGGGCGACGCCGACAGAGGCGAAGAGCGTCAGTAACCCCGCACTAGCGATAGAGATACGAGGTCGCAGCAGGACCGAAAAAAGGAGGTTTTCGCCCGGTTCAGCGATCCACGCTCTCCCGAGTCTGCCTCGGCCGCTTGTTTGAAAATCGGCGACCACCACGGCTCCTTCGGTGGTACCTGCATCTCCCAGTGTTCGGGCGCACGCGTTCGTGGAATCGATCGTATCAAAAACAAAGAACTTCTTTCCGACGATAGCGGTGTCAAGCCCTTGTGAGAGTTCTTCTTTTGAGTACATCTCTCCTACTTCGAGAACATGGACGATCCAACGTTTTTCGCCAGCCCCATTTTGGCGTTAGCGACCTGCCATCCTGTAGTGTAGATCAAGTGAACAATTCTTTCCATCCTCGGGAACAGGATCTTGTCGACTGTGTCGGTTGGTTTGTGATAGTCTGCATGCACACCGGTGAAGAAGAACACAATCGGCACCCCGTTCTTAGCGAAGTTGTAGTGGTCGCTTCTCCGATAGAACTGCTCGGGATCCTTGTCATCATTGTAGGTGTAATCAAGAATCAGATTTTCCGACTGCTTGTTGGAGAGCTTCAGGATACTATCCAGCTGAGTGCTAATTTTGTCCGATCCGATCACATAGACATAGTTTGGGTTCTTGAGATCTTCGTACTTCTTGTCAACACGACCAATCATGTCTGTGTTGAGATCAGCGACGGTCTTTTCCAGCGGGATCACAGGATGCCTCACGTACCAATCGGATCCCCACAATCCTTTTTCCTCTCCCACAACCGTCATGAACAACAGGCTTCGCTTTGGCTTCACAGGATTCGTGGTGAACGCCTGAGCCAATTCCAGGATGGTGACTGTGCCGGATCCATCATCGTCCGCACCGGGATAGACAATTCCATCCCCGGTGATGCCCAGGTGATCGAAATGCGCTGTAAACACTACGATCTCATCTTTGAGTTTTGGATCTGAGCCTTCAAGAAGTCCCAGCACGTTCTCCGTGGTCTTGATCTCCTTAGCGTTGGTGATGTCGATCGAGACTGTCGTCTGATTCAGAATGACCGGAGAGAATGCGCTGTCTTGTGCTGCGGCTTGGCGGAGCTGGGTCAGGGACTTTCCGGATTCCTTGAGGAGATCGTTTGCCAGCCGCGGACTTACGAGCGTTGGAAATCCGAAGCCACCGCGACCAGGGCGTTGTTCAACTCCAAGTACCCTCATCGATCCATGATCGAGTATCGTGCCGTACCGTACGAGCAAGCCGTCAATCGAGGCTGCGCCGGTATCGTCAGCCACAACGAGTGTGGCGATGCTTCCCGCGAATGAACGAACGAGTCCAAGTCGTGTTCTCGGTGTGACGCTTGCGTCTTTCGCATCGGCTTTCCGTCCGGGAAGGGCAACAACGATCTTCCCCTTGGTCAGGTTCGAATCGACTTTCGTGTCCATGTAGCCGATGAAGATCGCTGGAGCACTCACCGGGTTCTCGGGGGCGGAGAGAGCAATGAAATCCTTTCGAAGGAGGAATGGCGTTGAGCCTTGCTTCGTGGTCAGCGTGATACTCGATTTGTCGCTCATTTTCGTTGCTTCAACCTTGAAATGCTGGAAATATGAGCCGCTGTCTCCGATGGGCTTGAGTCCAAGTCGCTGAAATTCCGAAGCGATGTACCGAGCCGCCACTTTTTGACCGCGAAATGTCGTCTCTCTACCCTCGAGTTCCGGTGATGCAATAAAACTGAGCCGGGCACTCAAATCGCTCGCTGAAATTGCTCTGTATCCAACAAGAGCCTCTTTTGGGATCTTGGGATTTTGCGCAAGCGACAGAGCAAGAGGAATCAGAAGAAGGGCGAAAAGACGACGCATTGGTCACCTCAAGGTTCGTGGTTGATGTTTTCGGTTGAAGCAATCAAAAGAATACTCAAAACACGTCTCA
>PMZI01000071.1 GCA_003170475.1 Ignavibacteriota bacterium
GCTCAGAATCTCATCAGGAACGGCGTCTATGTGGTCAGCGAAGGTGCAAACATGCCGACGACGATCGATGGCGTGAAGTTGTTCCTTGATGCGAAGATCCTCTATGGTCCGGGCAAAGCAGCAAATGCCGGAGGAGTAGCAACGTCCGGGCTGGAAATGTCCCAGAACAGCATGCGGTTGAGCTGGACCCGAGAAGAGGTCGACAATCGCCTGCGGATGATCATGCACAGCATCCACACGAACTGCGTTGAGACGGCGCAGCGGTTCGGAACGCCTGGCAACTATGTCAACGGCGCCAACATCGGTGGCTTCCTCAAGGTCGCTGATGCCATGATGGATCAGGGAGTCGTCTAGGATTCTCTGAACAGTACGACAATCAGGCTCTTGGAGAGACGGGCGGTTCTCCGTCTCTCCGGAGCTTTTTGTGCGTGATCGCGTGTGGAGTCCGATTGAAGAATGATTTCGATGAAATAAGAACCACTTCCGACGCACTTTGGGTTGAGCACGGCTACGGCGACAGATTTCAGGGCTTCCAGAATCTGATGCGCCTCAGAATCCGCGATGTCCTGCTTGTCTCAAGTTTGTACGATCTCTATCTCTTCGAAGAAGACGGACGTCTCTACGAACTTATCCGGAATGAATACCAGGGATTTAATCTCAGCCATTCTCCCGAACTGACACGCGTATCGAGTGGCTACGAGGCCATAACGCTGGCGAAGGAGGAGCGGCGGTTCGATCTCATCATTACCACACTCCACATCGACGATATGCATGCCATTGACTTCGCCCGCATGGTGAAGGAAGCCGGCATCAATATCCCGATTGTCCTGTTGACGCACGACAACCGCGAATTGAAGTACCTTCTCATGAATCACGACACGTCGGTTTTTGAGAAAGTCTTCATCTGGCAAGGTGATTTCCGCATCATCATCGCTATCATCAAATCGCTCGAAGACAAGATCAATGTGGAACACGACACGCGGATGGTCGGTATTCAAACGATCATTGTCATCGAGGACAGCGTCAAGTATTACTCTTCTTTTCTCCCCAGTATTTACACCGAGATGCTCAAGCAATCCCAGGCGCTGATTTCAGAAGGGATCAATCTGACGCACAAGTTTCTCCGGATGCGTGCGCGTCCGAAAATCCTCCTGTGCTCGACGTTCGAGGAGGCGTGGGACTATTACGAGCGGTACAGCGAATACATGCTGGGCATCATCTCCGATATTGACTTTCCGCGGAACGGTGTACAGGATCCACGTGCGGGCCTTGATTTCGCGCACATGGTGAAGGAACAGCAACATGATCTTCCCATCCTTCTTCTCTCGAACAGACCGGAAAATGAAGATCTTGCCTATGCCACCGGCAGCTCGTTTGTGGTGAAGGATTCTCCTGTGCTGCTCAACGAACTGCGCAAGTTCATGATCCAGTATTTCAGTTTTGGGGATTTCGTATTTCGCACGCCTGCTGGCGTGGAAGTGGGTCGGGCGAACGACCTGAAGAGCCTCGAGGAGCAACTGGCCATGGTTCCTGAAGAAAGCGTTCGCTACCATGCCGAACGTAATCACTTTTCGAACTGGCTCAAAGCGCGGACAGAATTCTGGCTCGCACATCAACTCAGGCCTCGGCGTGTCTCAGATTATCCGACCGTGGAAGAACTCCGAAAGGATCTCATCAAATCGCTTCACCACTACAGGAGCATCCGTCAGAGAGGCATCATCGCTGATTTCGTGAAGGAAGGCTTCGATCCCGAGTCGAGTTTCGCCCGGATTGGCGGAGGATCTCTTGGCGGCAAAGCGCGCGGTTTGGGATTTGTCAACACCTTGATCAATGACTACAAGGTAGGTGACAGATTCGACGATGTTCAGATTCACGTCCCTGCTGCCGTTGTGCTGGGAACAGATGTGTTCGATGAATTTCTGGATGACAACGACCTTCGCCAGTTTGCCATCCATTGTCCGGATGACACGGAGCTTACGCGTCGATTCCTCGAAGCGAGCGGATTTCCGGAGGGAGTGCTTGGCGAACTTGCTGCGTTTCTTGATATTATCCGTACACCACTCGCTGTGCGATCCTCGAGCTTGCTCGAAGATTCGCAGTATCATCCCTTCGCGGGAGTGTACGAGACGTACATGATTCCGAACAACAATCCGAATCCACTGATCCGGTTGAACGATCTCATCAATGCAATTAAACGTGTCTACGCATCGACATTCTACCAGAGCGCCAAGGACTACATCAAGGTCACTTCGTACCGCCTGGAAGAGGAAAAGATGGCGGTGATCATCCAGCGTCTCGCCGGAGCACCTCACGAGAATCGATTTTATCCGGACATCGCCGGAGTGGCAAAGTCCTACAATTTTTACCCGCTTCCTCCTCAGCGATCCTCTGACGGCATGGTCTCGGCGGCCCTGGGACTTGGAAAGACAGTCGTGGACGGCGGCAACACGGTGCGCTTCTGCCCGAAGTATCCGAACGACCTTATTCAGTTCTATTCGGTGGAAGAGTCCCTGAATAATTCGCAACGGGAATTCTTCGCACTGCAAATGGATGAGCGATCTGATTTCGGTGCCGAGACTCACGACGTCCTCGTGAAGCGCTATGGCCTGGATGTGGCGGAAAAGGATGGCACACTCGGCTACGTGGGCTCGACGTATTCTCCTGAAAGTGATGTCATTTCCGATGGACTCGGCAGAACGGGTTCGCGCGTGGTGACGTTCGGACCGATCCTCCACCACCGGCTCTTTCCGCTTCCCGAGATCCTGGAGTTGCTGCTGGACATGGGAACGTGGGGAATGGGGACGCCCGTGGAGATTGAATTCGCCGTGACATTGTCTTCGAGGAAGAAGGGATCAAGAGAATTTGCCCTGCTGCAGATGAGGCCCCTGGTTGTCAACCGTGAGCCCGAAGAACTCAACGTGGAAGAGTTTACACCCGGTCAACTCATCTGTCAGAGCAATCAGGTTCTGGGCAATGGCCTCATCGAAGACATTCGAGATGTGGTTGTGGTTGATTACCATCTGTTTGATCGATCCCACAGCCGTGAGGTGGCCAAGGAAGTGAGTATGATGAATAGCCAACTCATGCTGGAGCAGAGGCCCTACCTGCTGATTGGCGTCGGTCGTTGGGGCACGCTTGATCCCTGGCTTGGCATTCCGGTGACGTGGGAACAGATCGCGGGTGCCCGGGCAATCGTCGAGACGGGTTTCAAGGAAATGTCCGTCGCTCCCTCCCAGGGCTCGCATTTCTTCCAGAACATCACTTCTTTCATGATCGGCTATTTCACTGTGAATCCAGACAACCATCAGGGCTTTCTTGACTGGGAGTGGCTTCTACGCCAGAAGCCATTCCAGCAATTGAGCTACACGAAACTTGTTCGCTTTGACAAGCCCCTTGTCATCAAAATCAACGGTCACCAGAACAAGGGTGTGATATTGAAGCCAGAGGAGGACCATGAGTAAGAGCGTCGGTTTGACAGGCCCCAAAACGCTGGAGTCCTGCCCCCACTGCGGCGCGCAACTCAGCCCGTGGCAGCAAGTTCTTTTGAGCGTCGATCGTGCGCTGATGTGCAGGAATTGCTGGTATCGGATTGTCCTCGATGCGCTCGATGACTCCCAAGAAGGAAGGCAGGACGATTCATCTAATCCAAAGGATGTGAAGAAATGAGCTCATACAATTCGTTCGAAGTTGAACAGCAGCAGGTACTCGAAGCTGCCAAGATTCTGAATCTCGATAAGGCGACATGCGAACTCTTGCTCTGGCCGCAGCGGGAATTCAAGTTCACCATGCCCGTCAAGATGGATAATGGAGAAGTGAAGATGTTCCACGGCTATCGGATCCAGTACAACTACGCGCGCGGTCCCGCCAAGGGAGGTATCAGATTCCATCCTGATGAGACGGTCGACACGATTCGAGCGTTGGCGGGATGGATGACATGGAAAACCGCAGTACTCGATCTGCCGCTCGGTGGCGGCAAAGGCGGTGTCGTATGCGATCCAAGGAACATGTCTGACCGCGAACTCGAAAACATTTCCCGGGCATATGTGCGTGCGGTGGCGCAGTACATCGGCGTGGACAAAGATGTTCCGGCCCCGGATGTGTACACGAATCCACAGACCATGGCATGGATGATGGATGAATACGAGACCATCCTCAACGTCCACCAACCCGGTGTGATGACCGATAAGCCCATGCAAATCGGAGGGACGGAGGGTCGTCGCGATGCAACGGCCCGGGGTGGTGTGATCTGTGTCCGCGAAGCATGTAAGGTCCTGGGCGTGGATCCGCACGGAACGTTTGCCATCCAGGGATTCGGAAACGCTGGTCAGCGGGCCGCGCTGGTGCACCAGGAATTGCTGGGAGGGGGAAAGCTCATCGCCGTGTGCGATTCACGCGGGGGTATTCACAATCCTGACGGACTCAATCCAAAAGACCTTGTCATGCACAAACTGAAGACGGGTTCGGTCGTTGGGTTTCCCGGCTCCAATCCCATCGCGCGGGATTCTGTCCTGGAACTCGACGTGCAAGTCTTGTACCCTGCAGCGCTCGAGAACTCGATCAACCAGAACAATGTTTCCGCCATTAAAGCGCGCGTCATTTGTGAACTCGCAAATGGACCCACGACGCCGGACGCAGACATCATCTTACACAAGAAGGGCCTCCACGTGATCCCGGACATCCTTGCAAGCGCAGGGGGTGTGACGGTCTCGTACTTTGAGATGGTGCAGGACAAGTATTCGTTCTTCTGGAATGAAAAGGTCGTTCACACGCGTCTGGACGAAAAGATCTCAAAAGCTTATCACACTGTTCAAGAAGCGATCAAGGAAAAGAAGGTTCATCCACGCCTCGCGGCAATGGTGGTCGGAGTGGCGAGAGTCGCAGAGGCCTGCAAACTGCGTGGCTGGGTATAGGATTTGTCATTGCATCATTGACCCATGGTTTGTGCAGACGGAGGATTAGTCGTCTGCCCATCGTACTCATCACATCTTGAACACCGGAGGGATCTGTGAAACACATTGCCGTTCTCTGCTGCTTGCTGTTCTTTGTTGTGTCGTTGTGTGCGCAGACAAAGCACGCACTGACATTTGACGAATTCATAAGCCTGGGAAGGGTTACTGATCCACAGGTGTCGCCCGATGGCAAGACCGTAGCTTTTGTGGTGACGGTTCACAACAAGGCTGAGAACAAGACGAACAGCAATATCTATCTTGTCGCGGCTGACGGCGGCCCGACACGGCCATTGACAGCAGCCAAAGGGGCGAACAACACCCCGCGATGGTTGCCTGATGGCAAATCGCTCGCATTTATCTCAACCCGGAACGGAGAAGCGCAGATTTGGACCGTGCCTGTCATCGGAGGCGATGCGCAGAAAGTGTCATCGATCTCGACGGGAGTCTCTGATCTTCAGGTATCACCTGACGGCAAATGGTTCTCGTTCTCCTCGGAAGTCTATCCGGATTGTCCGAACGACGAAAGCAACAAGCAGCGCAGCGAGCAAGTGGAACAGAGTAAGGTCAAAGCGAAGATCTTTGACAAGCTCCCCTACCGAGTCTGGAATTCCTGGAAAGACGGAAAGCGCACACACCTCTTTGTTCTGCCAACAAACGGGGGAGCCTCGAGGGACATGACGCCGGGTGACATGGATTCGCCTCCCATCGATCTCGGTGGCAGCTGGTCGTACGATTGGTCGTCGGACGGAAGCGAGATTGCGTTCACGAGGAATGCAGATGCTGTGGTGGCACTCAGCACGAACAATGATATCTTTGTTGTTTCTGTAAAAGGAGGAGAACCGAAGAGAATTACGGATAACCCGGGAAATGACTCTCAGCCGCTCTATTCACCGGACGGAAAGTTCATCGCGTATCTGCAGATGAAACGCGCTGGCTTCGAGGCTGATGAGAGACAGCTCATTCTCTATGCGCGCGCGACAGGGAGCCGTCGGAATGTCACTGAACGATTTGATTTCAGCGTGAATGATTTCCTCTGGACGCCCGATTCCAAATCAATCTATTTCAACGCCGATGACAAGAGCAACGAATCCCTCTTCCGGATCGACGTTGCGTCCGGAAAGGTGGACGTCGTGATCGACAAGGGATACAACCACTCGCTGAGGATTCTCCCGGATGGAAAAGGTCTCATCCTTGTCAAAGAATCTATCAGCCAACCAGCCGAACTCTTTCGTATTGATCAAACCGGAAAGATTGTGAAGAGACTTACCTCGACGAATGATGAGAAACTGAGGTCCATCGAGATGAATCCAAAGGAAGAGTTCTGGTTTGAAGGAGCGGCGGGAGCAAAGGTGCACGGATTCATTGTGAAGCCTGCTGGATTCGATGCCGCGAAAACATATCCCATGATACTCCTGGTTCACGGCGGGCCGCAGGGTCAGTGGGGTGATCAATTTCACTATCGCTGGAGCGCGCAGATGTTCACATCTCGCGGATTTATCGCCGTCCTTATCAATCCCCGAGGGAGCACGGGTTATGGCCAGAAGTTTACTGATGAGATCAGCGGTGACTGGGGCGGTAAACCGTACGAAGATCTTATGAAGGGAGTTGATTACGTCCTTAAAACCTACTCGTACATAGACGGGAACAGGATTGCGGCTGCCGGAGCCTCCTATGGCGGATACATGATCAACTGGATCGCAGGTCACACGACACGGTTCCGCTGTCTTGTTTCTCACGACGGTTCGTTCGACATGAGAAGCATGTATGGTACGACGGAAGAATTGTGGTTCCCGGAATGGGAATTCCGCGGCACCCCGTACCTGAATCCCGAGCTCTACGAGAAATGGTCGCCTTCGAAGTATGCCGCCAATTTCAAGACGCCGATGCTTGTCGTGCATGGCCAGCTTGACTATCGGCTGGATGTGAGTGAGGGATACCAGCTCTTCACGGCATTGCAGCGTCAGGGAGTGAAGTCAAAAATGCTCTACTTTCCCGATGAGGGGCATTTCGTGACCAAGCCAGCGAACGCAGAATTGTGGTACAAGACTGTTCTGGATTGGATCGAAGAGAACACAAAATAGACGCTCGCTCAATCGTGTCAACAGGCCATTGCGATTTGACCCGCGCCGATGGATCAGGCCGATGCGGCGCGTGTTCACAACGAGTGCCCAAATTCACTATTATGCCGAGCCAAGCTCGAAGTTCCAGTTGAGATGAATGAGATGACGTGGCGATTCGGTCGCCCTTTGGTGCTGTGAGCAGTCTGAAAATCAGAAAGGAGTCTTCATGCAACCACTTCAAGTCCCACCACAAGTTGCTGTTCCGCAACCTCCACCCGTTCGGTTTGCCGGATTCTGGCGACGGTTCGTTGCCCACATCATCGATCAGATTATTGTGGGTATCGCAGCATTTGTTGTATTCATCCCCGGACTCGCTTTGTTAGGCGTGGGCATCGGAGCTGGAATCATGGAAGAGTCGGAGTCGGCGATCGGATTGATCCTGGCAGCCATCGCCGCGTATCTCGTAGCGATTGTGCTCATCGTTGTTGGCCAGTGGCTCTACTTTGCTCTTATGGAGTCATCGAGCAAGCAGGCGACGGTGGGCAAAATGGCGCTCGGGATCGTCGTCACTGACCTCAGCGGAAATCGGATTTCCTTTGGCCGTGCAACAGGACGCTATTTCGGGAAAATCGTGTCGGGGATGATCTTGTGCATTGGCTACTTCATGGCGGGGTTCACCGAGCGGAAACAGGCACTGCACGATATCATGTCAAGTTGCCTTGTCGTCCTGAGATAAGAATCGAATCAGTAAGAGAGTAATATTTTCCGTTGATTGTAAGATCTTCAAGACTGCGCGCAAGCAAACAGCCAGCTGGTCTATTTTCTCGAGAATTTTGGCGATTGTCTCACCGCGCCTTGAGGGCATGCTTCTTGCCCCCTTCCTGCTGTCGAAGCAATTCTCCGGCGTGATGCGAAACACAGAGCGCATCGGAGGATCCGAAGGAGGCAATGCATGGGCCAGCAGCAGATATTGTTCATCATCGTCGGTGTCATCGTCATCGGTATTGCCATCACCGTTGGTATATCGATCGTAAGCGCACAAACCGTGGCAACGAACCGGGACGCCATCATCAACGATCTCAATCACCTTTCGTCTTATGCGTATCAATATCGCTTGCGGTTGCGCTCCATGGGGGGTGGTCAGGGTGACTATAGTTCGTTCTCGATCCCGCCAAAAATGAGAGTGAATGAGGACGGCACCTATTCCATCGCGTCAGCCGAGATGAACACCCTCTCTCTGACTGCAGTCTCCTCCGAAAATGAGTCGAACACCATTAGCGTTCTTGTCGGGAGCGAAGGCAAAATCACGGCGTGGACATTTGGTGGAGATTTCGAATAAGCCTTTGACTCCCAGCATCCATGCAACCGGAAGCATCAGCGTCTGTCTCAGGTGAGAGCGCTGTTGCCGCCTCCTCATTTTCATCCTCTCGAGTTGCCACATTTCCGAATGATCTAAGTCCTGATTGCCTGATTTGTCTCGCACCAAATCCATACGGTGCACTCCGTTTCCACCCCTTTTCGACGCTCCCAGAACCTGTCTTTTCAAATTGATGAACCAAGCAGGCGGCTGAAGAACGAAGGTAATAACGCCCGAAACTGGGCCAGTGATTTTTTCCGGTTGCGGTAATAATAACCTCCCAAGATAGCGTTCTCATATCCAGAAAGTCCCTTTTTGGGGTATTCCTCCATGCCGGTTCCGATGCCGGTTAAGGCATATTTTGTGTAGCCTTTCGGACGATAGGATCCCATCTGTATGACTAACCGTGAAGTCCTACCGCGCCCCTGGAGGTAGTTTATGGGTCAGCAACAGCTCTTGCTTGTCATTCTTGGCGTCATCATCGTCGGCATCGCAATTGCCATCGGAATTACTCTTTTCGGCGCACAGAGCATCGCTTCCAACCGCGATGCCATGATCAATGACCTTAATCATCTCGGTTCGTTTGCCTATCAGTTTCGTGTTCGTCTTCGATCGATGGGTGGAGGGCAGGGTGACTACACGACGTTCACCATTCCGACGAAAATGGTATGGAATGAAGATGGAACGTACAGCGTGAACAATCCACAGGTTTCGAGCGTCACTTTACTGGCGGTTTCGACGGGCAATCCTTCAAATACGATTCAGGTGACTGTGGATAGCGATGGTAAACTCATGAACTGGTCGTATGGAGGTGATTTTCAATAGACGGCTGCCGCGCGGTTTAACGGCTAACGTGTGCCGGATCCCAAATCGTCAAACTTCGCTGATGTGCTTCTTCTCGCCCTCCTCAAACTCACCATCTCCTTTGTTGTTTAGTTTTTGAGTGCTCCATGCGACGTTTTCGCTGCCTGGATGCTCCATTTTGCACTGCTTCACCTATCTTTCCTTTGCCATTTCTCATTTCGTTCTCTATATTGCACTCATTGCAGTGCCAATGTTGCATGCCCAAACGACGGGACTATTGAACACTGATGAGCGGCGATGTGTCAGCCCGGATTTCGGATGTCCACCGGAATCCTGTCCATCCCCTGATCTGAAATGCCTTCTTGAATATCCTCCCCGATGAAAGAATCCACTATGAGACAGAGAACGCGACTCTTTTCGTTTCTTGTCATTTGTCTTATCACATTCACGACGCTTGCGCATGGCCAGAGCATCTTTAAAGTGCCTCTGAGTCCAAGAATCGCGAACTATCAGATTTCCGTGGTACTCGATCCCTCGCAGAAAACGCTGGGCGGAAAGGAAACGTTGATCTGGCGGAATTCGTCGCCCGACCGGATCACCGAACTCCAATTCCACCTCTATCTCAATGCATTCAAGAATTCACGATCCACGTTCATGAAGGAATCCGGCGGGACGAACCGAGGTATCCACATGGATGCAGCAGGATGGGGGTGGACGGACGTGACGTCGATTGCGACTGTGGATGGAGAAGACCTTCTGCGCAACAGTGAGTTCATTCATCCTGACGATGACAACGGCGAGGACCAAACAGTTCTTCGCATCCCATTGACAAAGCCGCTTTTACCCGGACAGACGATTCAGCTCATGATCGGCTTCAAGGCGAAATTACCACGGGTGTTTGCCCGAACCGGCTATTTCCAGAACTTCTTCATGGTGGGACAGTGGTTTCCCAAGATCGGTGTCTACGAAGCAGCTGGCCAGCGCTACGCAACAAAAGGCCAATGGAATTGTCATCAATTCCATGCGAACACAGAATTCTACGCTGATTACGGTGTCTATGATGTGGACATGACCGTGCCGAAGGAGTATGTCCTAGGGGCAACGGGCATCCTGGTCAGTTCGAAGGATAACGGCGACGGCACGAAAACGGTGACCCATCACGCCGAAGATATTCATGATTTCGCATGGACTGCGTCGCCGAACTACGTCGAGTTCACGCAGCAATGGCGGGATGTTACAATACGAGTATTGATGCAGCCTCAACGAGTTCATCAGGCCGAGCGGTACTTTGCATCGGCAAAGACTGCCCTGGAGTACTTCGACAAGCATGTGGGGAAATATCCGTATCCCAATCTGACTATTGTGGACCCAGCGTATGGAGCCAGCGGAGCTGGAGGGATGGAGTACCCGACACTTATCACGGCGGGATCGCTGTGGGGGGCAGGCACGTGGGTGCGCTTCGCCGAAACGGTCGTGATCCATGAGTTCGGACATCAGTATTGGTATGGTCTTGTGGGGAACAATGAATTCGAGGAAGCATTCCTTGACGAGGGATTCAATCAATATACAGAGACTCGGATTGTCGATGAGAACTATGGCGCGAAGAACTCGATGCTGAATCTGCCTGGGCTCACTCTCGGGGATCTCGAGTCAAGCCGGATGTCCTACACTGCGATGCCGAATCCCAAAATTGCCCCGACCGCCACATTCGGCTGGCTTTTCAAGCAGGGGGGATACGGAGCCCTGACCTATCAAAAGACAGCCTTGTTCATGACCACATTCGACAGGCTTGTCGGTAGGGCGGTGATGGATACGATCATGAAGACGTATTTTGAACGATGGAAATTCAAACATCCATGCTGGCGCGATTTTCTCGCTGTGGTGAACGAAATCGTCCCGAAGTACCATGGCAACAAGTTCGGGAAGGACTTGAATTGGTACTTCGATCAAGTGATGTCGGGAACGGAGACATGCGACTACGAACTCACCTCCATTGAGAACAGCGAGGTGAAGTTCCCCCAGGGGATGTTCGACCATGACGGCAAGAAGATCTTGTTCGATTCGAAGACGGACAGCACCAAGAGTCTGAAACTCTTTGATTCGAAGGTTGTCGCAAGCAGGTTGGGAGAGGTCAAATTGCCGACGTCGATTCTTGTGCACTTTGACAATGGACAGGAAGTCCGGGAGCCGTGGGACGGCCAGAGCCGATGGATTGAGTTCAAGTACAGGCGTCCGGAGAAGATCTCCTGGGCCAAAGTAGATCCGGACACTATCATGGTTATCGACATGAATTTGAATAATAACAGTAAGACAACGGAGCCGGCACGTACGCCTTTCTGGAAGTACACGGTGAAGTTCCTCTTCTGGCTGCAAAACCTTTTACAGATCGGCGCAATCGCCGGCTGACCAATCCCTTTGGTCTACTGAAGAGAAAGTGACTCTCATGAACATACTTCAAGCGTTTTCCGCTGGCTTCCGACGTGCACTATCCGAGTGGAAGATGATTATGATTTTGTACGTGACAAATCTCCTGATTGCAGTCCCGCTGGCGTTGGCCTTCCGTTCGAGTCTTGAATCCGGATTTGGCCAGTCAATGACCTCGCCGAACTTAATGCAGGGATTGGACCTTTCGCTCATGCAGGATTTTCTCAATCTGCATCGTGACGGCATCGGGTCAATCATAGGGCAAATTTTCTGGGTGCTGCTTGCCTATATGCTCATCAACACTCTTCTGGCGGGTGGGATCTTGACCGTCGTTCGCGACAAGAAAGCCAAGTTTGTCGCCTCCTCGTTCTGGGGAGGCTGTGGAACATACTTCTTGAGGTTTCTTCGCCTCTTCCTGATTTTTGGGATGCTCCTGGTCGTTCTCCTATCGATCCTGGGAGGCGTTTTGGGTGGCATCGTGACCTCCATCTCAGACAATGCATCGTCCGAACTCACCGAGTATTGGGTTCGGATCGCGTACTTGGTGATTCTCCTCTTGCCTGCGATGATTATCATCATGATAGCCGACTACGCCAAGATTATCGTTGTAACTCACGACGAACGCTCGATGCTGAAGACGGCGTGGCGATCGACCAAGCTTGTGTTCCGATACTTCTTCAGGACGGTTGGGCTCGAAGTGCTCATGGTGCTCGTACCGATCGTCCTCTTTGTTATCTATCTTTGGCTGGACTTGTCCATCGGCATGACATCTGGCATGACGATTCTCGTGATGTTTATTCTTCAGCAGTTGTTCATTGTCTCAAAAGCCTGGACAAAAGTATTCTTCTTCGCCGGTGAGTTGTCATTGTATCACAGTCTACAACCATTCGGGGAGCAGACGGCTGTACCGGCGTCCGGCATCCCGAATGCCCAGACAACGGCGATCTGAACTAGACCAAGAGTCATTTATCGAGCGTATACGAGGAGAAAATAGGAGAACCATTCATGGAGAACTTCAAAGAGAGCATGCTGAATCTCGTCAGCGAAACATCGACGAATCTGCCTGCTGATGTCCGAAGAGCGATCAAGGCCGCTGCCGCGCGGGAACTCCACGGGACTCAGTCGGATCTTGCTCTACAGACGGTAGCGATCAATGTGGATATGGCGACAGACGGCTGTGCGCCGATTTGCCAGGACACCGGCATGCCGACGTTTGAGATCAAAACACCCGTTGGCGTGAACCAGATAGCCATGAAAAAGCAGATCGTCCTTGCCATCGAGGAAGCTACAAAACAGGGCAAGCTGCGCCCGAATACGGTCGACTCGCTCACGGGCAAGAATAGCGGCAATAATATCGGCGAAGGGGCACCCGTTGTTCATTTCGAGCAGTGGGAAAAGGATGATATCGAGGTACGATTACTCCTGAAGGGAGGCGGATGTGAGAACAAGAATATCCAGTACTCTCTCCCCATGGAATTGCCCAATCTCGGAAGGGTCGACAGAAACATTGATGGCGTAAGAAAATGCATCATGCATGCCGTCTGGCAGGCACAAGGTCAGGGATGTAGCATCGGCTCACTCGGCGTTGCCATCGGTGGCGATCGTACCACCGGGTACAGCTACGCGAAGCAACAACTGTTTCGTGAACTCGACGACATCAATCCGAATCCTGAGCTCGCAAAGCTCGAAGCGTACGTGATGGAGAATGCCAACAAGCTAGGTATTGGGATGATGGGCTTCGGTGGGTTGGCAACTCTCATCGGCTGCAAAATCGGATCCTTTCATCGACTACCGGCGTGCTTTTTCGTATCGGTTGCGTATAACTGCTGGGCATACCGTCGCCTCGGTGTGATCATCGATCCGGCGACCGGGAACATCAAGCGCTGGTTGTACAAAGGTGACACCCCGTCCATGAAGATGGCTGAGGCGGAGAAGCTTCCATTAACCGGGAGAGAAATCCGGTTGACGATGCCGCTTTCAGAGGAACAAGTTCGGGCCCTCAAAGTGGGCGATGTGCTCCTCTTGAATGGCATGATGCACATGGGGCGCGATGTCTTGCATCATCATCTCATGACTCACGATTCTCCTGTCAGCCTTGACGGCGGCGCCATCTATCATTGTGGACCTGTTGCGTTGAAGAAGGACGGCAAATGGTTCATGAATGCCGCCGGACCAACGACGAGCATTCGCGAAGAGCCCTACCAGGGTGAAATTATCAAGAAGTTCAAAGTGCGCGCGATCATCGGAAAGGGAGGAATGGGAGCGAAAACCCTTGCAGCGATGAAAGAAGTCGGCGCGGTGTATCTGAGCGCCATCGGTGGGGCCGCGCAGTACTACACAAAATGCATTGAGGAAGTTGAGGGCGTGGACCTGTTGGAGTTTGGCATCCCGGAAGCCATGTGGCATGTTCGAGTCAAGGACTTCCTTTCGATCGTCACCATGGATTCTCACGGCAGTAGTCTCCATGCCGATGTCGAAAAGGCGTCAGCTGCGGAACTCGCCAAGTACGCTCAACCCGCTACGCTGTGATGGCTGGAGAGTAATTTGTGAAGACGATGAAGCAGCTCAGCAGCTATGAGATCATCTGGGGGATGGTGCGACAGATACCAAAAGGAAAGGTCGCAACGTACGGCCAGGTTGCTTCGGAATCTGGTTTCCCCGGGCAGGCCCGACTCGTCGGATATGCACTTCACGCGCTGCCACATCATGCCGATGTCCCCTGGCAACGGGTCATCAATTCGCAGGGGAGGATCTCGTTTCCACCCGGAAGCGGTGCCAGCAGGCGTCAGCGGCGACTTCTCACCAGTGAGGGAGTTATCTTTGATGGGGACAAGATTCGCTTGGAGCGTTTTGGTTGGATGATGTCACCCCGGAGAAAGTGAATCGGATCCATCATGGAAAAAACCGAGTATCCGGTCACAACTGCGATTCGGCTCTTGCGTGACAAGAAGGTTGAGTTTAGACCGCATTTGTATGCGTACGAGGAAAACGGTGGAACAGGTCATTCGGCGAGTGCCCTCGGGGTGTCGGAGCACGAAGTGGTGAAAACGATTGTGATGGCAACGGACGAAGGGATGCCTCTTCTTGTCCTTATGCACGGTGATCGGGAAATATCGACAAAGCAACTGGCCAGGGTTCTCAACGTAAAACGCGTTGAGCCGTGCGATGAATCAACGGCCACCCGGCATACAGGCTACATCTTCGGAGGCACAAGCCCTTTTGGTACTCGCCATCCACTGCCAGTCTACGTGGAGCGAAGCATTTTTGATCTGCCCCGTATGTTTATCAATGGTGGAAAGAGGGGGTTTCTGGTTGAAATCAATCCCGCCGACCTCAAAAGGGTCCTACCAGTGGTCGAAGTCGACGTGGCAACATCGTTCACTTCATGAGGAAAAGTTACGATGAATATCTTTGAATGGACGACAGAGTTGCGCCTTGCGCTCGCGTTAGCGCTGGGCTTTCTGGTCGGATTGGAACGTGAGAGCACGAAGCTGGAGCGCTCCAGCGTAATTTTCGGAGGGGTACGGACGTATCCCATCATCAGCCTCTTTGGGTTTGGATGTGCATGGCTGCACCATGCCGGAGTTGCGTTCATGCTTCCCGTTGGTCTCAGTGTCATGGGTGTCCTGGCAGGAATCGCCTACGTGACGAAAACCAGAGCAGGGCACCATGGATTCACCAGCGAAACCTCGGCGTTGCTGACCTTCATCGTCGGCGCGCTTGCGCTCCTTGCCGATGTGTGGATTGCCATGGCTCTCGCCGTTGTCAATACGGTCTTGCTCTCTGAGAAAACAGAACTTGAAACGTACGTCGAGCGTTTCAACAAAGCTGAGTTTCTGGCGGTCGTGAAGTTCATTCTCGTCACTGTTATCATTCTCCCCGTACTTCCCAATCAAGACTACACTCAATTCCATCTCAATCCAACGCATATCTGGCAGGTCGTCATCCTCGTCTCGAGTATCGGATTTGTTGGATACTTGTTGGAGAAACTCTTCGGCGACAAAGTGGGATTGTGGTTGTCAGGTATTGTGGGAGGAATCGTCTCGAGCACGGCAACGACTGTGGCGGTTGGCCGTATCGCCAACAAAAACCCAGCTCGTGCAGCCACAGCTCTTCAAGCGTCGCTGTTGGCGAGCAGCATGATGTATGTTCGCATTCTTGTGCTCGTGCTGATCATTAACTCGGCCTTCCTGCCGGCGTTATGGTGGAAGTTGACGCTGCTGTTCATTGTCGGAGTGGTGCTTTCCTTCCGGCTCCACGCGGGCAAAGAATCGGGTGACACCACGATCCCGGATTTGCACAACCCATTTGAAATCCGTCCGTCGGTGGTGTTTGCCGTGATGTTCGTCGTTTTGATGATCGCAACGAAACTCATTGCGCAACGCCTGGGAAGCGCAGGCCTTCTGGCTCTCTCTGCTGTGGTTGGTGTCACAGACATCGATCCGTTTATCCTCTCGGTCCTCCATCCCACGGAAACCATGGTGCGCTTTGTTGCCATGGCTGTCATCATTGCTATGATGAGCAACACAATCGCCAAAGCGGTGTATTTTGCGATGCTCGTTCCCGGTGCACGAAAAGAAACCTTCATCCGATTCGGCATCTGGGCGACGCTGCATCTTCCGCTGCTGGTGGTGCGCTAGCCTGCCGGTTGCAGTTGAACGCGTCGAAAGCGTGGAACTTTCGGCGCGTGAGAATGTTGAATGTGAACAACAAGACCCCTGCCTGACTCATTTCATCAACGATCTTCGAAAAGGAAACTAATGGATCTGCGCATATTCCGCCATCTCTGGGGTATCACCGAGCCTTGGGAGACGCTCTTCCCGAAAATTCGTGCATTAGGATACTTTGGCATAGAACATATCCTGCCGGACCCATCTGAGAGGTCGCGATTCCGGAGCCAGCTCGATCTGCACGGGTTCGATTACATCGCTCAGATAGTCACAGTCGGCGATTCGGTCACTGACCACATTGCGAGTTTTGGTCGAACCGTCGAAGATGCGATCACGATGAAGCCGAGATTGATCAACTGTCACAGCGGATGTGATTGGTTCTCCGAAGAAGAAGCGCGTCGATTTTTCGGAGAGGCGCTTGAGATTGAGGCGAAGCTGGGCATATCCGTAGCTCACGAGACACACCGCGGGAGGATATTCTACAACCCCTGGATCACAGAACGCTTGATCAAGCAATTTCCGGAACTCAAACTCAGTTGCGATTTCAGTCACTGGGTGGTGGTCTCCGAAAGGCTTCTGGAAAAGGAAATGGATATCATTGCACACTGTGCCGAACGGTGCATCCATATTCATGCACGGGTCGGATATGAGGAGGGGCCGCAGGTGCCCGATCCCCGTGCTCCTGAATACGAACGGCATGTTCTCGCACACGAGCGATGGTGGAGAATGGTGTGGGACGCGCAGGAGCGTCGGGGGATGCTGGAGTCAACGCTGACCCCTGAGTTCGGTGCACCGGATTATCTGCATACTACGCCGTACACGAGGATTCCGGTGGCCAATCTGTGGGATATCTGCAACTGGCAGGCGGATCGCCAACGTGCGCAATTCATGAGTCGGCAGGAGAAGCACTAAGCAAAAGTTGGTCGAAGGTATTCCGCTTCTCAGAGCATTGACAGATCATGAAGAAAAGAAAAAGCCTCTCAGGAACTCAGATGCTTTTTCATACTTGGTGAAGAGACTACGAAATCAATGGAAGGAATGCCCACCTCGAACATGGCCGGCGGTTACACGCTGCACGGCTTTCATCTCCCTGTAACCACGCTTCTTGGCTTTGCCTTGGGTCTCAGCATAGCTCAGCTTTCTGAGTAATGCCTTCGGCTGTTCGGTGTCCAGCTTCAGCGGTACGTGAGTTCGCTTCATACAGAGTCCTCCTCCACAGTGATGGTGGGTTTCAAAGAACGAACGATTTGAACCTGACGAATGGTACGCCGTGCCGAAATCATTGTCAAGAGCGGAGAAGTGAAATTTAATGTTGCCACAGTTGTTGATTTTTGCTATATTTTAAGGTCATTGTTACGCTGAAGTAGCTCAGTGGTAGAGCAGCGGTTTCGTAAACCGCAGGTCGTGGGTTCAACTCCCACCTTCAGCTCTGGTATGCAGCAGCAGTTTCGAATGCCGTTTTCAGAGTGACGTTTTGTTCATGCTGGAGAAATTGTCGGGATAAACCGCAGGTCGTGGGTTCCCCGCCCGAACGACCGGCGCGGGTCTCACAATCGTTCGGTCGGGCGGGAACTCCCACCTTCAGCTCAAAAAATCGTCGGACGACACAACCTCCAGCAATGGCGCGAGTCGTCCTGGTCGGTGAATAAGAGAGTGCCTTACAATCCGCTTCCGGCGGATTTTTTGTTATCTCACCACAAGCCTATGAATCCAGTCGATATCATCATCATCGGAGCAGGCCCTGCTGGTCTCGCTTGCGCTCTTGAAGCAAAGAAGCACGGGCTTGATTCGCTGACCATCGACCAGGGCTCAGTCGCCGATGCAATCCGGAGATTTCCAATCAACATGACATTCTTCTCGACTCCGGAGCTGCTGGCAATCGGCGGCGTACCGTTCCTGAGCTCCGGCTTCCGGCCAACGAGAGTGGAATGCGTGCGGTACTATCAAATGGTGGCGAAGCATTTTAATCTGCCGATGAAGCAGCAGACTCTCGTAATGGGGCTGCGAAAAGTCACGGATGGATTCGAAGTCAGTACGAAGGATGGCACATACCTGGGACGGAATGTGGTCATGGCAACGGGCTATTTCGACACTCCGAATCGGTTTGACGTGCCCGGCTCCGATCTTCCGAAGGTGCACCGCTATTATTCCGAGCCATACGCCTATGAGGGCAGAAATGTCGTTGTCGTCGGAGGCAAGAATTCTGCAGTCGAAACCGCGCTGGATCTTTTCCGTGCAGGTGCCAAAGTGACGCTGATTCACCGTGGCAAGAAACTGAGTGAAGGGGTGAAGTACTGGATTCTCCCGGATATCGAGAATAGAATCAAAGCGGGCGACGTGCGCGGATTGTTCGAGACAACGGTCAAGAGCATCAAACCCGGCTCGGTAATTGTCGAAGGCCTCCACAACGAGGAACTTCCCAATGATGCCCTCTTCGTCATGATCGGCTACCGGCCGGAGTTGAATCTCCTGAAGCAGCTTGGCGTGGCGATCGATGATTCCTCGTTGGCCCCTGTTCACGACTCATCAAGCATGCAGACCAATATCGCTGGGATCTACGTAGCCGGTTCTCTTGCTGCCGGGAAATTCAACAACCGGATTTTTATTGAGAATGGAAGAATGCACGGGGCCATCATCGTGGAGTCTGTCCTTCGTTCTCGTTGATTTTCGGGGCAAGTTTAGTTACTTTTAAACCAGTTCATTCCAAAAAGCACTTACCCTGAATTGAAAGGCTAGAAATGGCAGAAGGCTCTATCGTACAAATCATCGGACCCGTTGTTGACATCGATTTCCCAAGCGGAAAGCTCCCATCCATTCTCAATGCAGTGAAAATTCCTCGTGTCAATGTTGAAGGGGTGCAGGAAGACCTCATCGTGGAGGTTCAGCAACATCTCGGAGAAGACCGAGTCCGCGCGGTCTCCATGGATTCCACCGACGGACTTGTCAGGGGAATGAAAGCGATCGATACCGGCAGCCCGATCAGTGTTCCGGTTGGGCCCAAAGTTCTCGGTCGTTTGATAAATGTTATCGGCCAGCCGATCGATGCGCTCGGACCAATCGAAGCGAAGGCATATTACCCTATTCATCGACCTGCGCCGAGTTTCGAGGAGCTCTCCACGGAGAGGGAAATGTTTGAAACGGGAATCAAGGTCATCGATCTTCTCGAACCATACTCGAAGGGGGGAAAGACGGGGCTGTTCGGCGGTGCCGGTGTCGGAAAGACGGTCATTATCACAGAGCTTATTCATAATATTGCAACGCATCACGGTGGCTATTCGGTGTTTGGCGGCGTTGGTGAGCGAACGCGCGAAGGGAACGATCTCTGGCTTGACATGAAGGAGTCCGGCGTTCTTGACAAGACAGCGCTGATCTTCGGTCAGATGAACGAGCCGCCCGGAGCACGCCAGCGGGTTGGCCTTACAGCATTGACGACAGCAGAGTATTTCCGTGATGAAGAGGGAAAGGATGTGCTCCTCTTCATCGACAACATTTTCCGATTTGTTCAGGCCGGATCAGAAGTATCGGCCCTTCTTGGCCGTATGCCTTCAGCGGTGGGATATCAGCCGACGCTTGGCACGGAAATGGGTGAACTTCAGGAGAGAATTACTTCCACGAAGAAAGGCTCCATAACTTCCGTCCAGGCCATTTATGTCCCCGCAGATGACTTGACGGATCCTGCGCCTGCAACAACCTTTAGCCACCTCGATGCGACGACGGTGTTGAGCCGCCAGATCGTAGACAAGGGGATCTATCCGGCGGTTGACCCTCTGGACTCAACGTCGCGCATTCTTGATCCGAATATCGTCGGCGACGAACATTACAATGTTGCGAAGCGAGTAAAGGAAATTCTTCAGACCTACAAAGACCTCCAGGATATTATCAGCATCCTGGGTATGGATGAGCTTTCCGACCATGACAAGATCACGGTCTCTCGCGCACGGAAGATTGAAAAATTCCTCTCACAACCGTTCTTTACGGCAGAGGCCTTTACCGGCCGACCCGGGCGGTACGTGAAACTGGAGGACACCATTCGAGGCTTCAAAGGAATCGTCGATGGCGAATACGATGATCTGCCGGAAGGCGCATTCCTTATGGTGGGGACGGTCGAGGAGGCTGTCGAGCAGGCCCAAAAGATGATGGCAGCGTAATCTCCCATGGCAGAAAAAGCATTCAAACTTGAAATTGTTACCCCGAAGAGGGTTGTCTTCAGCGGGGAAGTCACGAGCTTCAGTGCCCCGGGGGTGGTCGGTGGATTTCAGGTGCTGAAGAACCACGCACCGCTCCTGTCGAGCATTGAAGTCGGCGAGGTCAAACTTGTCGATGTTGCCGGGACGGAAAGCCATTTTGCGACGAGCGGCGGGGTTGTGGAAGTGCACGACAATAAAGTCATGATGCTCGCTGAGACGGCTGAGCGGTCAGACGAGATTGATGTCGTCCGTGCGCAAGCAGCACGGGATCGCGCCCGAAAGCTTCTGGCGGAGAAGAAATCGGATGTTGATTTCGACCGGGCCCGCATCGCGTTGTTTCGTGCACTCAATAGGCTGAAAGTAGCCAACCAATTATGAGGTCGTTCTGAAGATTGAAGCGGACTCCCGAAAGCCCATCAACGAAACTTGATGGGTTTTTTGTTCACAGAGGAAGTCGCAGTCATGCGAATGACGCTCAGCAAGCCATTTCGTTGACATTCAAAGCAGGAAGAGTTATATTCAACCGGTTTTTCAGAAGCTCCTTTCACTCACGACAACCCCACTGGTTGCAAAGAACATCGTGCCCAAGCTGACCCGACCGACTGTAGCAGAGATTGATCTGCAGGCGCTCGCCTACAATCTCAGAGGCATACGGAAAAAGGTCGGCAGGAGTGTCCGCATCATGGGGGTCGTGAAAGCCAATGCGTACGGGCACGGAATCGTGGAAGTAGCGAAATTCCTCGATCGGCAGAAGATAGACTATCTCGGCGTTGCGAATGCAGAGGAAGGTGTCGTGCTCCGTGAAGCAGGAGCAACCGTTCCCATCCACGTATTTACGCTCCCTTCCAGGTTGCAGGCTCCACTCTACGGGATTTACAATCTTGAGGCGACCGTCTCCTCCCAGCAGGAGGCATCATTTCTCAATGCTGACGCGTTGCGGACCGGCAAGACAATTTCTATCCATTTGAAAATTGACACCGGGATGAACAGAATCGGTGTTGAGCCGACGGAATTGAAGAAGCTTCTGAAAGCTCTGGCGAAGCTCCGCCGCTTGGAAATCAAGGGAATTTACACGCACTTTGCGATGGCCGACATCCGTGACAAGTCCTTTTCGAAGCAGCAACTTGTCGAATTCCATCGGGCGCTCGACCTGCTCAAGAAGGACGGAGTCTCAGCAGGGCTCGTTCATTGCGCCGGAAGTGCCGGGATACTCGATTTGCCGGAGTCCTATTTTTCCATGGTGCGTCCTGGCATCATGCTCTACGGGTACTATCCTTCCCGAGAGACCACAGAAAGCGTATCGCTGAAACCCGTGCTTTCGCTGAAGTCCCGGGTCTCCCTGGTGAAGTGGGTAGAACCCGGAGAAAGTGTGAGCTACGGGAGAAAATACATCGCGAAGGAAAGAACCAGGATTGCAACCTTGCCGCTCGGTTATGCGGACGGTTACATGCGAGCTCTGACCGGACGTTCGAGCGTGCTTATCGGAAACAAGAGATTTCCTACGGCTGGAACGATTTGCATGGATCAACTCATGGTCGACGTGGGAGCCGAAGATGTTCGTGTCGGCGATGAGGCTGTATTGATTGGCCGACAGCTTCGCGAACACATCGGCGCCTGGGATCTTGCAGCAACTCTTGATACTATTCCCTACGAAATCTGCACCAATATTTCATCACGTGTTCCACGAATCTATCGGTGACATATGACACAGACGAATGAACTGGTCCGATCCTTGTTCACGAATTTTCCAATCGCAGAGCTGAGCTCGGACGAGCAACGCCAGGTATTCGACAGGCTCAAGACCCGGTTCAGCCAGGTGCCTGATGCAGCATCCGAATTGAAAAACCTTTACAAGGTGAAGGGATTTTCGGACTTCGCTGCTGTGATGATGTGGATTCTCGAGAGGGCTCAGAAGGATCCTCAGTTGGTTGTGACGAGTCCGGAAGATGAAACGCTCCTTCTTTCGACATTTCGGAGGGCGTTGGGGGAACAGGGCCACACCTCTGCTCCTTCAGGTCGAGGAGGAACGGGAGGGGCTGATGAAAGGGGTTTCGCTTCTCAGCTCGAGCGGTTTTCGGAGGCTGTTCAGAGTGGAATTGAGGGGCGTGGAGCCCAGTTGGAAAGTCTCTTCAACGACTGTGAAGGAATCGCTCACGGCACTTCCGATGATGAGTTCAAGGAATTCAGTGCTTTGATGGCCGATTTCCTCAAGTACATCGCGGAAAGTGAACTCCTCGATGACGTTCGTGTGATTAATATCGTGTCCAATATATCTTCGTCAGTCTCCCAATGGGCGATTTCTCCTACGGCCGCCCGGCATGGACTGATGGAGGAAGCCCTCGGAATGCTGAGGGATTTCAGAACTCATTTCGAATAATTCCCTGAGAAGATATGTCGCAAACATTTGCTGTCATCATGGCTGGTGGTGTCGGGACGCGGTTCTGGCCGAAAAGTCGCGGCCGTTCTCCCAAGCAGTTCCTCGAGATTCTTGATCAGGGAACGATGATCGAGAATACAATCGAGAGGGTCAGTCCGCTTGTCCAAAAGGAAGACGTTTTCGTAGTTACGAATCAACTGCAGACGGAAATGTTGCAGAAACTCGTGCCGTGGATTTCCTCCGATCACGTTCTTGCGGAACCTCTTGGCCGTAACACGGCTGCGTGCATCGGACTTGCCGCCTTATGGATAGAGCGCATCAATCCTGAAGGATTGATGGTGGTATCCCCTGCAGATCATATCGTGAAGAATCCGGAAGAATTTGTGAGAATTCTTCGCCTGGCGCTTCACGTCGCTCAGGAAAAAGATGCTCTGGTCACTGTCGGTATCAAACCAACGCATCCTGAAACCGGGTATGGATATATTCAGAACGAGGAAGAGGAAATCGATCGGAACGAGTACCGGTCGGAGGGGGTCTATCGGGTGAAAACGTTTGCCGAGAAGCCGAACCTCGAGACAGCAGAACGCTTTCTTTCAAGCGGAGACTTCCTGTGGAACAGCGGCATCTTTGTATGGAAGGCACGCGTCATTCTTCGGGAAATTGAACTCCACCTACCAGATCTGTATGAACAATTGAGAGATGTGGCCAAGACAATCGGCACTTCAGCCTACGAGCAAACGTTGGAACACGCGTATAGGATCATCCGTAGCATCTCGATCGACTACGGAATCATGGAGAAGGCCGGGAACGTCTTTGTTGTCAAGGGTGATTTCGGTTGGAGCGATGTCGGCTCATGGGATGAGGTCGTCCGACTTACCCCCAAGGATGCCGACGGCAACTCGTTGAAGGGGCGCGTCTTCGCCTTCGACTCGAAGAACAACTATATCGATGCGGGCAACAAAGTCGTTGCTGTACTTGGCATCGAGGACCTGGTTGTGATCAGCACGGATGATGCTCTCCTCATCTGCAAAAAGGGAAAATCGCAGGAAGTCAAGGATGTCGTCGACTTCATACGACGGAAACAAATGAATGACTATTTGTAACAAGTGTGTGTTTGGAGTCCTCGAGGGATGTCTCGCGGCGTTTGTCCTCGTCGGTTGTGCGACGTCGCCGCGGTTCGCCACGCGAGGCACACCAGCCTCCCCGAAAGGGGAAGCCGGTGGCGAAACGACGAAGCCTGCCGAATCCAACCAACCCCGAAACCCCAGCGGCAAGATCCTCCTGACTCTTGAAGGCGTTGCTTCCTACTACGCCGACGAATTTCATGGCAAACAGACCTCCAACGGTGAAATCTACGACATGAATGATCTCACCGCGGCTCACCGGACATTTCCCTTCGGCACCAAAGTTCGCATCACCAATCTCGAGAACGGGAGGACCGTTGTCGTTCGGGTGAATGATCGCGGCCCCTTTCATGAAGGGAGGATCATTGATCTCTCCCTCGGGGCCGCAAAAGAACTTGATCTGGTCAAGACGGGAACGGCTCGTGTGAGAATCGAGGTGCTTGAATGGGGAAATGGAACATAGCCTGATGCCGGAATGAAAATCACAGTCCATGTCAAACCCAATGCCCGCCAAGAGGCCGTCACGGTTCGCGAAGACGGTGTGTACGTAGTGCAGGTCTCGGTCCCTCCGATCGAGGGAAGGGCGAACGAGAGGCTTGTCGAGGTCCTCTCCAAGCATTTTCGTCGACCGAAAAGAGCCATACAGATTCTCAAGGGAACACGCGGCAGGCACAAAATCGTTGAAATCCAGTAGAGAAGCCTATCAAGGGATACCTATGAAACATGATCTGACACTCTTCTTCCTCCTGACATTGTTCTCGGCCATCTCGTTGTTCGCCAGCGCGCCGGATTCAGTGGCAACATCAGCGGTGGAACCAGGGGTGATACACATGACCATCCGAAAAGATGGTCCGTTCGCGATCGATGTGCTTATTGTTGACTTGCAAGCGAAGAACCTGAGAGTGGAGACGTATCGACCCGTAGGATTGGTGAAAACCACAGAACAGGCCAAAAGGAATGATCGCCAGGATCATAGCGTTGTTGCTGCGATCAATGCGGATTTCTTCAGCTTCACGAGCGGCTGGCCCGTCAATAATCAGATTATGAACGGTCAGTTCGTTTTTGCGGAGTCGACGCAACGATCTCATCTGGCCATCGATGCCGATGGCAAGCCGTTTATGGACAAGTTCAGCCTCTCAGCATGGGTCAGACCGAAGAAAGGAAAGGCCTATCCGATTGACGCGGTCAATGACATCCATCGGACGAACTCCATTGTGCTTCACACTTCATTTTCTGATACGGCAACGAACTTCTCCGGTCAGGGTATGATCTTCCAACTGAGCCTCGCGGGTTCGACATGGTCGATCGGCGACACACTCAAGATGGCAGTGATCCGCAGCGGAGTGCCAGACCTGATGCATATCGCCAAAGATCAAGCTGTTCTCTGGATCGGCAATGGCCCCGATGTCTCGCGTGCACAAGCTGAGCTGCAAGTTGGTGACACCGTGCTCGTCTTTCTGGGTACTGAGCCGCTTGTGCGACATATACGAACAATGGTCGGAGGAGTTGGCAGGATTCTCGCGAATGGCAAAGCTATTTCCGACAGCACGAATGTTCTGGAGAAAACGAACTTCACATTCTTGAAAGCACGTCATCCCCGGACGTTTGTCGGTTTCGACAGGGATTCAACGAAGCTCTTTTTGTGCGTTGTGGATGGGCGCCAGGAAAGAAGTCTTGGCATGAACTTCCAGGAGATGGCTGATTTCCTCCTTTCCATTGGAGTATGGAATGCCGTCAACCTTGATGGAGGTGGATCAACGACCATGGTGATTCACGACAAGATCGTCAATTCCCCATCTGACAAGACTGGAGAACGTCCTGTGGCTAACACTCTTCAGGTTATCGGTCTTAACACCGGACCGGTGGCCAAATGAGACTGACGTTCCGGCAGGCATTCAGGCAGTTTTGGCAATCAGCAGCATGTTGAACGATGTTGTCATCGACGCAACGAGGCCTCGCTGATCGTGTCAGTCAGATCCTCACGACGGCTCTTGAGTGGACGAAGAGGGAGGAATGAATGGGCTTCGGTCCGTCAGGTGATTGAGCCTCAGACTGGGTTTCATGCGCAGAGGTAGTTCCGAGAATTGGATGCATCTCTCAGATGCCCTGAAATTCATCGAATTTCAGGGCATTCTGTATTTTGGAATCTTGGCGACTTGATTTTGACAATGGAAGGAATTATATTAAACAGGTAACCATTTTGACTACAGCGTCCTAAGGTTGAGGACTGAGAGAATATACTCATTCGGTACCTGAACCTGTTGATATCAAGATAGTTGTCACGGGGGAGTACCGATTGTCAACCTCTCAGGGAAAGAGGATGGCGATCGTAGAGATTCAAAAACAAGAACAAACCAGGGGGAAGATTGAGATCATTTTCGCTCAATAATGGCAATGCTTTTTTGCTGTTTTTTGCTCTGATTTTCGTTGTCTTCTGTCAAGTCGGCTGCTTCAGACCCGAGTCATCTTTGGCAGGCAGACCCGACGACCACGATGCATTTCTCTCGAAGTCCGCTCCCACAGCTGTCAACCTGGATCATCGAACCGATTGGTCTCTTCAACGCTATGGTGAGATTGTCAAGAAGTACTCAAACAAGTACGACCTTGACTGGCGCCTGGTCATGGCTGTCATGAGGCACGAATCGCGGTTCAGTGCAGATGCAGTAAGCTACCGGGGTGCGTTCGGACTGATGCAAATTATGCCTGCGACGCAGGTCGAATTGGCCGGAAAACTTGGCGTAGATGAGACTGAAAGTCCCTCAAACAACATCAAAGCCGGGATTTATCACCTCCAACAGCTTTACCGTGCGATAGGTGGCACGGATGAGGAAAACCATATCAGGCTTACTCTCGCAGCCTATAACGCCGGCCTGAACCGAGTTCTCGATGCACAGGACGTTGCCCTGTATCTGGGCTACAATCCTCAGAATTGGCAATCTGTGAAATCAATGCTTCCGCTCCTTACGAAACGATATCAAAACCTCCATAGGAACATCTGGCAAACGGGCAAACCCAGAGCTGGATACTTTACAGACTGGAATCAGACCCAACTCTATGTTGAGTCGATCATGAAGTTCTACAGCCAGTATCAAGTTGCGCTTCAGTAGCCTGCTTCCATCGTTCAGTCACCTTTTGTCATTGACCTGACAGATCTTCAGGAATTGAAGTCTGTCGGGTCTTTTCGCTTTGGGGGGTTCCCAACCTTGAATCTCCTGCGTCAAAACCACAAGCATCTCGTTTGATAGTCGAGTCTGAATTGAATATATTGCCGCCACATGATAAGCTTTGAAAGAGGAAATATTCGAGCTGCCGAGCTCTTCGGCGACTTCTGGTTCAATTCAGAGCCAATCACCTTGAGAGACATCAGGGGAAAGGTGGCACTGCTGGAATTCTGGGACTATTCCAACGCGGAATGCCTCAGGACTCAGCCATACCTCAAGGAGTGGTGCTCCAGGTACAATGAATTCGATCTGGTAGTCATCGGGGTGCACACTCCACAGTTCAAGTTCGGCAGAAACCCTGAGAACGTCGAGACTGCTCTTCGCAGGCTCGAGATAGATTATCCGGTGGTAATGGATAACAACGCCATTATTTGGACGGCCTACTCCAACCGGATGTGGCCGACGAGGTTCCTTGTTGACAAGGACGGCTTCCTGCGCTTCTCCCATCAGGGCGAGGGAGGGTACGACCAATTCGAGCGGGCTCTCCAGTCTCTGCTGGTCGAAGTCGGTTATCATGGATTGCTTCCTGATCTTTTGCCTCCCATTCGCTTAACGGATACTCCGGGTACGGTTTGCTTTCGACCGACCGGTGAAGTGCAACTCGGTTACTTGAGGGGGACGTTGGGAAACTCAGAAGGCTATTCTCCGGAATCGACTCTCTTGTATGATGACGAAGGATTCCATCTCGACGGCCGCATGTACCTCAAAGGAAAATGGTACAACGAAAGGGAAGGGATGCGTTTCGATGGGGAGATCGGTGAGGAAGGCCATGCGACTCTGACGTACGAGGCCGTGGAAGTGAATTCGGTCATGGGTGTCGATGAGCACAAGGCGGGCATCGTGTTTGCTCTCCAGGACAGGAAGCCTCTGACGAAGGCGAATGCGGGGACCGATATCAGGTTTGATGGTGACGGACAGAGTTATGTTCTGGTCGACAGTCCGCGACTGTTCAACATTATCTGTGATGCGGAATTCGGACAGCATGCACTTTCGCTGAAGACAGACTCCCCAGGTCTCGAGATCTATTCAATGAGCTTTGTCACGGGCGTGATACCCGAGCTGCTGCCAACGAACTAGCGATCAGGCAACCATCATTTGATAACTCTCTTCGATGGATGTTAGTGAATTACGCTTCAACTGTTTCGGTCTTAGCGGTCATTCATGTGGTAGAGTGCTTACGCCTTTCCGATGACTGAGGTTACGATGTCATCTTCGATGACAAATCTATCGCCCGGCTCGGCGAGTCTTATTGCGAGCGGGAAATTTTGCGACGACCCCAACCCAGCAACATCAAGGTTGGGGTCTCGTGTTTTTGGCATCGGTCGTTCTTGAGTCGAACGGAGGAAACTATGAAAACACTCACAGCTCTTCTTGTTCTCCTTCTGGTCCTCTTTCTTCCTCAAACCCTCCTTGCCCAGAAGGGGTCGGAAAACCTCCTGAAAAACGGGGACTTTGAGAAGTTCACAGGAGACAATCCGGACAATTGGGATGCGAATAACATCCCGGGGACGCTTACTGTTGTCTCTGCATGGAGGACAGGCACCGCCGGTCTGCGGGCTGTCAAGATAGAAGTTAAAGACTTCTTTGGTTCCGTGATTACTGGCTACGCCTGTCAGAAGAACGTTGAGACGGGTGGCAGGGATCTGCAGCTCACCGGATCGTTTGCCGTTCAGTCTGTCGGGAAGGATCAGGGCGTGATGGTCTTTTGCTTCCAGAATGCAGCAGGGAGCACCATTGGCTCACAGGAAGAGTATCTGGACGACACGAAGGGGAAGTTTGTCCAGTTCTCAAAGGAAATTAAAGCACCCGCTGGCTCGGCGGTCCTTCAGTTTCGACTTACGATGCTCCCTAACAAAGGGAGCGAGAAAGCGCATCCCGGATCATTTCTACTGTGTGATGATCTGAAGCTCACAGGCATCGCGATAAAGGAGAAGCCGCTGGTTCAGTAGCTGAGACAGGTTGGCCGTCTAACGATCCTACGGTGACCTTACGGCATTCGATGCCAGAACTCATCCTGCCACCGGATCATCCTGGCTGTTCCACACTCACCTCCCTCCACAGAATAGTACTCTTTCTGCATCTCACCGGAAGTTGATTCCACCTTGTATATAGGCCGATTTTTGGATACTTTTCAAAATCAGGAAGCAAAACGGCGGGAACTCTTCATGAAATGCATACGCATCCACGAACACGGCGGCGTCGAAAAGCTGGTGGAGGAGACCATTCCCACTCCTACAATCGGGTCGGCAGATGTCCTGGTACAGGTGAAGGCGACTTCCATCAACCACCTTGATCTCTGGGTCCGTCAAGGGCTGCCCGGTGTTACCTTTCCGTTGCCTCTTATACCGGGAGTGGACGCGGCCGGCGTTGTTGCGGAAGTGGGTGACACTGTCCATCATGTCAAAACCGGAGATCGCGTTGTGGTTGCGCAGGGGATATCCTGCGGTCACTGCAAGCATTGCCTGGATGGTAACGACAATCTCTGCAAGGAGTACAGGCTGATCGGCGAACATCGCGATGGAGCAGATGCAGATTTCATTGCCGTGCCGGCTCGCAACATACAGAGGCTTCCGCAGAGTGTATCGTTCGAGGCGGCTGCTGCCTCGGCTCTGGTATTCCTCACCGCGTGGCAGATGCTGGTCGACAAAGCGCGTGTGAAACAGACTGAGGATGTGCTCGTGATCGGGGCGAGCAGCGGCGTTGGTTCCGCCGGAATTCAGATCGCCAAAATGCTGGGGGCAAGAGTTTTCGCGACGACAAGCTCCGAGGAGAAGGCTGCCAAAGCACAGGAACTTGGAGCAGATGTGGTCATCAACCACAAAACCGAGAATGTGCTCGAGAGGATACGAATGCTTACGGACAGAAAGGGGGTCGAAGTTGTTTTCGATCATGTCGGTGCAAGCATCTGGGAACAAAACATCAAAATGCTCGCAAAAGGGGGAAGGCTGGTGACATGCGGTGCGACATCAGGATATGATGCTAGGACTGACCTCCGTTATGTCTTCTACAAGCAACTGCAGATACTGGGATCGACGATGGGGCGCAAGGGAGATCTCATCACGATCATGAATCTCATCGGTCAGGGCAAGCTCAAACCTGTCATCGATCGGGTGTTGCTCCTTTCCGAAGTACGCCTGGCTCATCAAATTGTTGAAGAGGGAAGACACTTTGGAAAAATTGTCTTGGTGCCTTCGTGACTCATTGGGTGACATTGAACAACACACGATGAAAAGTTTTCTCGACATATTGAATGAGAAGGTCATTGTCTTCGATGGCGCCACGGGCACACACCTGCAGGGCCAAAACCTGACACCCGACGATTTTGGCGGCGAACGGTACAATGGGTGCAACGAGTACCTTGTTATCACCAAACCCTCGGCCGTCGAAAACGTCCATCAGGATTATCTTGACGCGGGCTGCGATGTCATCGAAACAAATTCGTTCGGCGCAACATCCATCGTCCTTTCCGAGTACGATCTCGCACATCAGTCCTATGATTTGAATCTCAAAGCTGCTCAAATTGCCAGGAAGGTGGCGGCCGATTTTTCTCTGAGAGGACACCCCCGGTTCGTTTCGGGTTCGATGGGACCGACGACCAAACTTCCGTCGTTGGGCCATATCACTTTCAAAGAGATGTCCCAGTCCTATCGTGTTCAGGCTCAGGGATTGCTGGAGGGAGGTGTCGATCTTCTCAGTTTGGAGACGTGTCAGGATCTTCTCCAGATCAAAGCCGCGCTCTATGGGATTTTCGACTATTTCCGCGATGCCCGCAAGCGCGTTCCCGTTGTTGTTTCTGTGACGATCGAATCCATGGGTACCATGCTACTTGGAACGGAGATCTCGGCGGCGCTGACGGCCATCGAGCCATTCGACGTCGATATCATTGGTATGAACTGTGCGACGGGTCCGAAAGAAATGTCGGATCATGTACGAGCTCTTTCGACAAGCTCGCCGAAACCAATCATCGTCATGCCGAATGCGGGCTTGCCCGAAAACATCGGGGGAAAAGCCCACTATCATTTGTCCCCGCACGAACTTGTTCAGTATCTTTCTCACTTTGTCAAGGACTTTGGCGTTCAGGTCGTAGGGGGGTGTTGCGGCACAACAAAGGAGCACATCCGGCAGCTGGCGTCCGCGGTCGGACATCTTACGCCATCTGCACGCTCAATCGATTTTGTTCCGGGAGCGTCGAGCTTGTATCAGGCGGCTCCGTTCCAGACAGTTCCGCCTCCCGTCCTGATTGGTGAACGGACAAATGCGAACGGAAGCAAGATGTTCCGGGAACTCTTGCTGAAAGAGGACTGGGAAGGCATGGTCGCGATGGGGCGCGATCAGGTGCGTGAACAGGCACATATGCTTGATGTTTGCGTTGCGTACGCTGGCCGTTCCGAGGCAGCGGATATGCGTGAGCTCGTCGCACGCTTCAATACTCAGGTCTCCATTCCCCTCGTCATCGATTCAACCGAAGCCCCTGTGCTGGAAGAAGCTTTGCAACGGATTGCCGGGAAGGCGGTGGTCAACTCCATCAACCTGGAAGATGGAGAAGAGCGCCTCGGCAAAGTTGTTGAACTCTGCAAACGCTACGGCGCGGCTGTTATTGCCTTGACCATTGATGAACGAGGGATGGCGAAAACCGCGACTGAAAAGCTCGCGATCGCGAAACGAATTTATGATCTGGCTGTCCGAAAATATGGGCTGAGGGCGCATGATTTGATTTTTGACATGTTGACCTTCACGCTCGGATCCGGAGAAGAGGAATTCCGAAAATCTGCTTTGGAGACGCTCGAGGCAATTCGGCTCGTCAAGAACGAATTGCCTGGTGTTCACACAAGTCTTGGTGTCAGCAACGTCTCGTTCGGCCTCAACCCTCAACTGAGACATGCTCTCAACAGCGTTTTCCTGCACCACGCGGTGGAAGCCGGGCTGGACATGGCCATTGTTCACGCGTCGAAGATCATGCCGCTCTTTAAACTCGACGAGCGTGCGCGTGTGTTGTGTCGTCAACTTATTTTTGACGAGCGACGGTTTGAGGGGTATGACGACGAGCGCAAATGCGTCTACGATCCACTCACGGAATTGCTTTCCCATTTTGCTGGACAGAAAGCTGAGACGAAGGCCAAGACCTCAGATGCGGACGCGGCGATCGAACTGCGTCTCAAGAACCGTATTATCGATGGGAACAAGGTCGGACTTCAAGTGGACTTGCAGGAAGGGCTGAAGAAGTTTCCGGCGCTTGAAATCATCAACACAATTCTCCTCGATGGAATGAAGGTTGTCGGCGAGTTGTTCGGCTCAGGTCAGATGCAGCTGCCGTTCGTGCTGCAGTCTGCTGAGGTGATGAAGTCTGCCGTCTCCATTCTGGAACCCTTCTTGGAGAAGAAAGATAATTCACAAAAAGGAACCCTGGTCATCGCTACCGTCAAAGGCGATGTCCATGATATAGGAAAGAATCTCGTCGACATCATACTCACAAACAACGGATACAAGGTCGTCAACCTGGGCATCCGGTGTCCCATCGAGACCATCCTTCACGCGGCGGGTGAACACAAGGCAGATGCTATCGGTATGAGCGGGTTGCTGGTGAAGTCGACGATGGTTATGAAGGAAAACCTTGAGGTCATGAATGAACGCAGCCTGAAGATCCCGGTGATTCTGGGGGGCGCGGCGCTGACGAGAAGGTATGTCGACAATGATCTCCGTCCGGTCTACCATGGGAGTGTCTACTACGCAAATGATGCATTCGATGGACTACGTTTTATGGAAGCCATTGCCGGGGGGGTGGCAGAGCCATCACACGTTCGGAAAGAGAAACCTGTCGTCGACTCAGAATCTTTGACGGGAACAGAGGCGAAAATCGCGCTTGCATTGGCTTACGACGGATCGGAGACTCGTTCGAAAACAGAGGCCTCCGTGCCTCCATCCAAGATTCGATCGGCCCAGGGAATTCCCCAGCCCCCGTTTTGGGGCTCGCACGTCGTTCATGATATTCCGCTTGAAGAAGTCTTTGCGTACATCAACGAAGCGGCTCTCATTCGGGGACAGTGGCGGGTGGTGCGGGGAACAATGGATGATCAGGAATATCGAAAAGTCCTCGAGGACCAGGTCTACCCGGACTACGCGGAGCTGAAGGTAAAGGCGATGCGAGAGAATCTCCTCGTCCCGCAGATTGTGTATGGGTTCTTCCCATGCCAGTCGGATGGGGACGACTTGGTTGTGTACCAGACGCCAAGTGGCGTTGGGGAAGTCAATCCGAATGACCTGAAGGAATGGCAACGATTCACTTTTCCGCGGCAGTTGAAGGACAGAAACCTCTGTATTGCCGATTACTTTTCTCCGGTGCAGTCCGGCATCGTCGATGTTCTCTCGTGTCACGTTGTGACGGTGGGGGAGAGAGCATCCGAGTACGCTCAGAAGCTTTATGCCGCAAACAGTTACAAAGACTACTTGTACTTTCACGGATTGGGTGTTGAAACCGCCGAAGCGTTGGCCGAATTCTGGCACAAGCGCATTCGGCAGGATCTGGGGATCGCGGGCAAGGACGTTCAGGACATCAAGAGGCTGTTCAGCCAGGGATACCAGGGTGCGAGATACAGCTTTGGCTATCCTGCCTGCCCCCGGCTCGAGGATCAGGTGAAGCTCTTCGATATGTTGAAGCCGGATCGAATCGGTGTTTACCTGACGGAAGAATTCCAGATGGAGCCCGAGCAGTCAACCTCAGCGATCATCGTCCATCATCCGGATGCGCGATATTTTACTGTCACGTAGAGAGCCGTTTGACAAGTGTCGCCACGAAGTCGCGGAGACACCTGGGTGTGTGAGAAAATGATTCTTTCCCTTCATTCTCTTCGTGCCTTGGAGCCTTTGTGGCTCACAAGGGAGTTTCGTCAACGATTTTGGAATCGAAAACGTTTACCATCAACTCACCGACAACTATCCATAATTGAAGATACGACCATGCCTAATCTCATTTTACTTCGCCACGGCGAATCGCAATGGAATCTTGAAAACCGCTTCACGGGTTGGACCGATGTTGAACTTTCGTCAAAGGGAGTGCAGGAAGCCCACGAGGCAGGGGAGAAGCTCAAAGCCTACAAGTTCGACAAAGCCTATACCTCCGTTCTCAAACGGGCGATCGATACCCTGAACATCGTCCTCAAGATTTCGGGCCAGCAAGGCATCCCCATTGAATATGACAAGGCGCTGAACGAGCGTCACTACGGAGCTCTGCAGGGATTGAACAAAGCAGAGACGGCAAAGAAATACGGTGACGAGCAGGTGAAGCTGTGGCGTAGAAGCTACGACGTTCCTCCACCGAAGGAAGTGACTGAACTGAATCCCATGGGAATCAGTGAGAGCCTCAAGGACACCGCTGCACGGACCCTTCCGTATTTCGAGGCAAAGATCCTGCCTGACATTAGGGCAGGCAAGAACATATTGGTTGCCGCTCACGGGAACAGTTTGCGTTCGATTGTCATGAAACTGGACTCTTTGACGAGAGAACAAGTCATCGAACTAAATATTCCGACAGGAGTGCCTCTGCTGTATGTGTACGACAAGGACGGGAATGTCCGAGAGCACAAGTATCTCTGATCCTTGCTTCACGTTTGAGTCCGGCACGGTTTCGGATTGAGGCCGTGCCATTTTTTTGAAAATCTCACATTGAATTTTTGAATTCGAATTTCGTCTTGATTATTCGACCAAATCCGTGTTCTCTTTTTTGACAAGGATGAGTGTCGAAGAACCCGAAAGTGATAAAATATCGGCCAAATGGCTTGTTTTTTATCCCTCTTCTTGCTATACTCGCACGGAATGGATGAGCGATTAGACCTGGGAATCCGGGAGTTCAACGAGGGGAGATACTTTGAGGCGCATGACATCCTTGAGGATTTCTGGCAGGGCTATCGCGAACCAGACCGTGTTCTTCTGCAGGCTTTGATCCACTCCGCCGTGGGCTTCTATCATCTCGATAATGGAAACCTCAAAGGGTGCCGAAGCCAGCTGGTGAAGGCCTGCGCAAAAATGGGTGCCTACTTGCCTGAGTATTGGGGTCTTGATTTGGCCCCCTTGCATGCGTCGATGCGGAAGCAGATTGATGTCATCGATGTGCACTGGCAAACCAAGGCAAAGAGTCTTGAACTATCAGTTAGACCAAGAATCCAGCGAAGTCACCGTATCGCTGAGGGTTATTCGTCAATTTCTTAACGAGAGGAGATATTTGAATGGCGACCTTTATCACTGAAGAATGTATCAATTGCGGAGCTTGCGAACCGGAATGTCCCAACACCGCTATTTATGCAGGTGGAGTGCAGTGGGAATTCCAGGGAGCAACGCATGATGCAATCTCGAACGATTTCTACTATATCGTGCCGGAGAAGTGCACAGAATGTGTTGGACATTTTGAAAAGGAACAATGTGCCGCGGTCTGTCCGGTGGATTGCTGTATCCCCGATCCGAATCGGCCGGAAACTGAAGACGTTCTCTACGCCCGCGCGAAGCAGCTCCATCCTGATCGTGCGTTCGCAGAACTCAGTGCAGCGACATCACGCTTCCGTAAGTAAGGCTTTCGTGTTTCAGAAAAAGAGGTCGGTGTCCAACCATCTTATACGCGTGTCGATGGTCTGTGACAACCGGCCTTCTTTATTTTGGTCCCGACGCATTTCGAAGGAGAGGGCTGATGAGAATTGGTGCGTATGAGGTCATCTCACTTGAGACAGGGCGCTTCTCGCTTGATGGTGGAGCGATGTTCGGAGTTGTGCCATGGGTATTTTGGAGCAAACTGATTCCGCCTGACGCGAGACAGCGCATTGCGCTGGCCGCCCGCTGCTGGCTCATCCGCGGCAACGGGAAGAATATTCTTGTTGATACCGGTAACGGGACGAAGTGGAACGAGAAGCTGAAAGACATCTACAATCTCGACACCTCGTCTGGAAACCTTCTCTCCTCGCTCACCCGGGCGGGTCTCAGGCCTGAGGAAATCACTCACGTCATTCTTACTCACCTTCACTTCGATCACACCGGCGGTTCGACGACTCTTCTGAACGGCGAACTTGTTCCGACGTTTCCGAACGCCAGATACTATGTTCAAAAGAAACACTGGGAATTGTCTGAAAAGCCGACGGAAAAGGATCGGGGGAGCTTCATGCGCGACGATTTCGTGCCGTTGATGAATCATGGCGTCTTGGAGCTTGTGGATGGAGAGGGTGAGCTCTTTCCCGGGATCGATTTGCTCGTGACGAACGGACACACCACAGCCCAACAGTTGCCGAGGATCACCGACGGAACAACGACCATCCTTTTTTGCTGCGACCTTCTCCCGACAACGGCACATCTTCCGTGGCCGTACGTGATGGGATATGATGTCCGGCCGCTGGTGACTCTGGAAGAGAAAAAGAAAATTGTGACTCGCGCGTTTGAGGATCGTTGGGTTCTCTTCCTCCAGCACGATCCGATCGCCGAAGCAATTACCCTGAAGCCGAGCGACAAGGGATTCACCGTTGACCAACGCATCACATTTTGACTGAACGTATGTGGGGGTGTCATGATTCGATACGTGAAGGCTGCTGAGTTGACAGAGTGTTCGAGCGGCCGCCCAAAGCGTGTCATTGTCGAAGACACGGAGGTGGCGCTGTTCTTCATCAAGGGCCAATTTTACGCGGTGCAGAATGAATGCCCTCATCAGCACTTTTCGAGCATGCACGAAGGAATCGTGAACGGCTTGGAGGTCACCTGCCCAATGCATGGGTGGACATTTGATCTGACAACCGGCCAAGCCACGGTCGGAGGCGGACGGTTGAAACACTATGCCGTGAAGGTGGTTGGGAATGATGTCCTCATCGAGGCCCCCAATCCTGATCCCGACTGGGCTTTGAAATGAAATCTCCACACACACTCACGGGATTTGTCAGAGACAAAGCGAGAGAATTAGGCTTCTCTATGGTCGGAATTGCACGCGCCGATCTCTTGACCGAAGAAGGTGCCAGATTGAATGAATGGCTCGCTCGGGGGTATCATGGGACGATGGCATGGATGCAGAAGGATCCTGAAAAGCGTGTTGATGTTCGTCGAATCGTGCCGGGGGCAAAATCGGTCATTTCTCTCGCGATGAACTACTACACTCCCGTCGGTCATACTAGTGCCGATGGGACAGGGAAGATCTCGCGGTATGCCTGGGGCGACGATTATCACGTCATCATGACACCGCGAATCCATTCGCTGGTTGACTGCATCAAATCAGAGCTGCCGGATGTCCGTTCGGCGGCCTATGCCGATACAGGGCCGGTGATGGATAAGGCCTGGGCGGTTCGCGCCGGGATTGGTTGGCTTGGGAAGCACACCAATGTTATCACGAAAGAGTACGGGTCGTGGTTATTTCTGGGTGAGATCATCCTCGACGCGGAGCTGGAATACGACGAGGCAATAACCGATTTTTGCGGATCGTGTACTGCCTGCATCGATGCGTGCCCCACGGACGCAATCGTTGAACCGTATGTTCTGGATTCGACGAAATGCATTTCGTATCTTACGATAGAAGGTCGCGGGGACATTCCAGAGACGGTCAAACCGAAGCTGGAGAATTGGGTCTATGGCTGTGATATCTGTCAGGATGTGTGTCCATGGAATCGGTTCCAGAAGCCTACGGACGAGCTTGCCTTCCGGCCTCGTCAGGAGAACGCCGATCCTGGTCTTCACTCGCTGACCACGATAACAGAAGAAGAATTCACCCGTCGGTTTCGGCGCAGTCCGGTCAAGAGGACGAAGCGACGGGGTCTCGTGCGAAATGCCGCCGCAGTACTTGAAGGAAAAAAGAAAAGGGCTTGACTGCGTCATGTTTGCTTAGATCAATCAACGAAGAAGACTACAAATGCCAGACACACATCACCACAAAGTTGTCGTTATCGGCTCGGGCCCTGCGGGGCTTACAGCAGCGCTCTATACGGCTCGGGCGAACCTCTGCCCCATAGTGTTTGAAGGACTCCAGCCTGGTGGGCAACTGACAATCACGACCGAAGTTGAGAATTATCCGGGCTTCCCCAAAGGAATTATGGGTCCCGAGCTCATGGACTTGTTCCGGGAACAGGCCCACAAATTTGGCGCTCAGTCGGTCTACCAGGAAGTTACTTCCGTCGATCTTTCGAGTCGCCCGTTCAAGATTGTCTCCGAGGGCACAACGTATTTGGGAGACACGGTTATCGTGTCGACCGGGGCGTCTGCGAAACTCATCGGGATCCCATCAGAAGCAGAATACATGGGGTACGGCGTTTCAGCCTGTGCAACGTGCGACGGGTTCTTCTTCAAGAATCAACACGTTATGGTCATTGGTGGTGGTGACACTGCCATGGAAGAAGCAACCTACCTTACGAAATTCGCGTCGAAGGTCACTGTCGTGCACCGTCGAAATGAACTCCGCGCTTCGAAGGTCATGCAGGAACGCGCATTTGAGAATCCGAAAATTGAGTTCGTGTGGGACTCCGCAGTAGAGGAGGTGTTGGGAAGAAATGAAGGCGGGAAGAAGACCTTTACGGGTGTAAGATTAAAAAATCTCAAAACCGGCGCCTCGACAGATTTCAACTGCGATGGGCTCTTCCTTGCGATTGGTCATCACCCAAACACGAAACTGTTCAAGGGCGTCCTGGATATGGATGCCGTTGGATATCTCGTTACGAAACCGAGAAGCACAGAGACAAATGTCGCCGGAGTGTTCGCGGCCGGCGATGTCGCTGATCCAACCTACCGTCAAGCGGTGAGCGCTGCGGGGAGCGGCTGCATGGCGGCGATCGACGCCGAGCGATTCCTCGTGCATCACGGTTAGTTCAGAGTTATCTCTGTTACTTGTTGGAACGGTCTAAGCCAGCTCGACTTGACACATGTCCGGGCTGGCCTTCTTTTTTTAGAAGGCTTCGGTCGGAGTGATGCTTGGAAAACACCGATTTAGCGGCTCGTTCCTGATGCCCTACTTCACAGGAAATTCTTATTTGACTTTGAAACCGTCTCTTCGTATAATTACATGCAATTCAATAACTTATGCGATCTGAGGCTCCGCCTCAAAGACCGTTCTTCACAGTGGTAATCGTGGCTGGTGGCGAATGTCAAATACTGCTAAGTGGATCCTCGGGATTGTAGCGTTCTTCCTTCTGCTGGGCTGCTTGTTGGTCATATCCGTTGTCTCCATGGTCTTTAGCGATCCCGATGACGAAAGCGTCGGTACATCAGGTGATCGATTGGCTGTGGTGGAACTGGTTGAACCCATTGTCGACTCGCAGGACATCGTTCGCCAGTTCAAAAAGTACCGCGAAAACAAAGCGATTAAGGCTCTTGTATTCAGGGTGGATTCGCCGGGTGGAGGAGTGTCAGCGAGCCAGGAAATCTACGAAGAAGTCAGGAAAACGCGCCAATCGGGTAAGCCCGTCGTTGTCTCGATGGGTTCTGTCGCTGCGAGTGGAGGATACTACGTGTCCTGCGGGGCGACGAAGATCATTGCCAATCCCGGGACGCTCACCGGAAGCATCGGTGTCATTTTTCAATTCCTGCACTTCAGTGAATTGATGAACAAGATCGGCATCGATGCGTCAACGTTCAAAACGGGAAAATTTAAGGATATTGGTTCGCCGTTCCGCAAGACGACAGATGAGGAAAAGAAGTTCTTCGAGCAACTTCTGGGTGATGTGTACGACCAGTTTGTTACGGTAGTGGCAACGGAACGTCATCTGGATCGCAAGAAGGTGCTTGCATACGCCGATGGACGGGTATTCACAGGCAGACAGGCTCTGGAATATGGATTTGTGGATAGCCTGGGAACATACGAAGACGCCATTTCCATCGCAGCTAAATTGGCCGGAATCCACGGAAAACCAAAAGTGGTGAAAGAGCACAAAGTAAGGCCTTTGTTGGAAAGGCTCATGGGGCAGTCGGTGTCAGAACTGACCTCGATCAAAAACGAACTTTTCAGCCAACCGGTTCTCCAATACAAGTTTACATCACCGTACTAACATCTCACAGGAGGTACCTTGACAAAAGCTGATATCGTTGATGTCATTGCAGCGGCCACCGGGCTCACAAAAGTGGAAACCGAGGCAGTGGTGGATGGTTTCATCTCCACCGTCATCGATGCGATGAAGGGTGGAAAGAACATCGAGATACGTGGGTTCGGCAGTTTCAAGGTGAAGAAGCGGAAGGGTCGGATGGCGCGGAATCCGCGGACAGGCGAGCAGGTGAAGGTCGAAGAACATTTTGTCCCGATCTTCAAAGTCTCGAAGGATCTGAAGCATGTTGTTGACGAGAACCTGAAGAAGACGATGGGGCCGTCATAACGATGAAGCCAAGATTTCAGTGTGCCGAGTGTCAGAATGAGATTCCTTGGGGTGTTCACGCGTGTCCCAGTTGTGGAAAGTCCGTCGAATGGCCCGAACATGAGACGCCCGAGAACTCGGGAGGCGGAGCTTCAGCCGGGTTGATGTGTCCGACATGCGGTTCCGAAAATGCTGCTGATGCTGGTTTCTGCGGTTCTTGTGGGACGAAGCTGAAGGTGCAAGAGAAGATCCTCTCGGGAAAGCCGCAATCCGGACAGGCAAGTCTTGCTCCGAAGCGCGGAAAAGCACGCTTTGAGAAAAAGAACATAGAATCACCCGGTCCTATGTTTTCATGGAAAATCATCTTTGGTTTTCTCGGCATATTGCTCATCCTCGTTGTTGCTCTGGAGTTTTTCCCCTCTCGTGATCAACAAGTCACACAGCCGGTATCGGCCTCTTCCCAGGCACCTGCCGCCAATATTCAACTAATCAACCAGATCAATGATCTGGAGAAGCGGGTTGCCTCAGATCCGAATGATACCCAATCCCTTCTGACCCTTGCAAATGTCTGTCAGGATGGAAAATTCTTTGACAAAGCCATCGTGCAGTACCGGAAGTACCTCGAGAAGAGTCCTCGGGATGCGAACGCCAGGGTTGACCTGGGAATATGCTATTATGAGACATCGAGCCTGACTGAGGCGAGGAAAGAAATGGAGATTGCTTTGAGATATGATTCGAAGCATATCGCCGCACATTTCAATCTGGGGATCGTGAGCCTTCGGTCTGGGAACCTCAAAGAAGCCAATGAATGGTTTAAGAAAACGATAGCGCTTGCACCCAACAGTGAGATGGGGAAGCAGGCGAAGCAAATCCTTGAGCAACATTCTAGTCCACTTCTTCAAAATAAATAAAGGAGGACGCAATGCCGAGTGGTAAGAAGCGTAAACGCCATAAAATGGCCACCCACAAACGCAAAAAGCGTTTGCGGAAGCAGCGTCATAAAAAGAAAAACCGGTAAACTCGACGTTTGGAGTTGAAATGTGCCGCTGTGTCGATGTCTCCAGCCCTGTTGAGAAGCAACAACAGGGCGGTTTTATCTTGAGGGGTGCTGTCCATTCGGTCAAGACGATGCATTGTCAGAGAGTCCCAAAACGACCCTAGAGTAGTCTTCACGTGAAGACCTCTAACCGATTGTCGAATCTGATTCTGTCAAAACTCTCCCCTTCCGGTGGGGAGCCCCTCTGCAGACGCCTTCTGATGAAAGCGTGCAGGGAAGATTTGTTGCCAGAAATGGCTCGCCGTTGGCCGCGATTTTCTTGTTTCTTTACCTCTTATTTTCTACTTTCATCTGCATTCGAGTACTTCGTTGGTTTGAATTCTTAATGGAGGATGGTATGGCAGACGACAACAATGATGGCATGGCGAAAGGTCTCATCGTTGGTTTTATTGCTGGGAGTGTCGTTGGTGCAGTGATGGCACTGCTCTATGCACCGAAAAGCGGCAAGGAACTCCGGCGTGATATTAAGGAGAAGACCGGCGAATTGGTAGAAAAGGGAGAAGATTACATTGCGAAAGCTCGCACGAAGGCTACTGAAATCGTGAACGAGGCAAAAAAAAAATCTGACACCCTGATTTCGGATGCAAAGAAACAAGCGATCGGCCTGATGGGTGACGCAGAGCGAATACTCACGGACGCCCGCACCAAGCAGGGTGGTTAGCGATCGCGTTGGTGCAAACAGATCCCTGCCATCCCAGGATTGATGAAACTCTGTACTTAGATTGACCGAGAGGAACTTGCCGTGGAAACTGTTCTTCAATTTGTTCAGCTGATCGCGTTGCTCAGTCTGACAGCGTTGAGCATCTACTTAATTGTTATCCTGTCCGGATTGAGGCGCGACGTATCGGAATTTGTCCAACGGGCAAAGCCGGTGCTTGAGAATCTTGCGTTCATCACTGAGAAACTGAAATCAACGGCTCAGAAGATTGACGATCATGTGGACATTGTCAAGAGTTCGCTGAATTCGTTGAAGAACGTGGCAGACAATGTGCTCGTGCTCGAAGAGCGCGTACAACAACGACTCGAAGAACCCATTCTTCAGGTCGCCTCGATTATCGGAGCCATCGTGAGCAGTGTCGGGGTGTTCTTTGACCGGTTTCGACCCCGTGGCTGATGAGCTTCACCTCGAGTTGTCCTCTCTGATCCTACTCTCAACTTTGAAAATGAGGAGATACCGTGGCTACCGCGTCTCAAAAAGAATATCCGACTGACAAGATCCGCAACATTGCATTCATAGGGCATGGCGGTTCCGGCAAGACGACCTTGTCGGAAGCTATGCTCTTCACCTCTGGTGCATCGACGAGATTCGGACGGGTGGAAGAGGGAAGTTCCATCTCCGATTACCATCCGGATGAGATCGAGCGCAAGATTTCGATCAATGCTTCACTGTTGCATTGCGACTGGGACGGGACGAAGTTCAATATTCTCGACACGCCGGGATACTCCGATTTCACTGGAGAAGTAATTTCCTCGCTGAGAGTTGTCGATATCGCCGTTGTTGTGCTGAAAGCTGTTGAAGGCACGGAAGTCGGAACGGAGATCGTCTGGAACTACACGAAGTTGTATCAAACCCCGACCGTCATCGTTGTCAACAAACTCGACAACGAAAACGCGGAGTTTGACCACGCCGTTGCATCGGCCAAGAGCCGCTTTGGAAACGACGTAACGCTTATTCAGTTCCCGGCCAACCAGGGACTGACGTTCGATTCCGTTGTCGATGTCCTGAAGATGAAACTGTATAAATTCAACCGAGATGGAAGCGGAAAATTTACTGAGCTTGACATACCGGCTGATCTCAAGGAAAAAGCCGAGGCATTGCACGAAGAACTGATCGAGAAAATCGCAGAGACCGATGAATCGCTGATGAATAAGTTTTTCGAGGACGGCACGCTTCACGATGCGGACTTGCTCAAGGGCTTGAAGTTCGCGCTGAACACCAGGAAGATTTTCCCTGTTTTTTGCACGTCCGCAAGCATGAATATTGGCCTCGGTTCCATCCTGAGCTTCCTGTCCCAGTATGGTCCGTCGCCTCTCGACCGCGGACCGGTTCCGGCAATGGATATTCAGAAGAACCTGCCAATCCAGGTCGCACCCGATGCCTCGGGTCAACCGTCGCTCTTTGCATTCAAGACTGTGTCTGAGCAACATGTCGGCGAGCTCTCCTTCTTCCGAGTCCTCTCGGGAACTGTAATACCGGGGATCGATCTCACGAACCAGTCCAATGGCAAGGCTGAACGGCTCGGTCAAATTTTTGTCATGAACGGCAAGGAACGCAAGGATGTCGCACGACTTCTTGCCGGTGATATTGGAGCCGTTGTGAAGTTGAAAGACACGCATACCAACAATACGCTCTCGAGCAAAGCATTTCCGGTCACCTATCCGACGATCACCTTTCCGGATCCGGTCATTCGAATGGCCATTGCCCCGAAGGCGAAAGGCGACGAAGACAAGATCGCGACCGGGCTCCACACACTTCATGAAGAAGACCCAACGTTTATCATTCAGGTTGATGGAGAACTGAGCCAAACGGTCATCGCGGGGCAGGGTGAACTTCATTTGCTCATCGTGACGAAAAGGCTCAAGGAAAAATACGGCGTTGAAGTCGATCTCGCAGAACCGAAGATTCCGTACAAGGAAGCAATCAAGGGAACAGTCCCTTCGGTTGAGTACAAGCACAAGAAGCAGACAGGTGGCCGCGGTCAATTTGGACACGTCTATCTGAAGATCGAGCCCCTGCCGCGCGGCACCGGCTTTGAATTCGTCGACGAGGTGGTCGGCGGTGTCGTCCCCGGGCGTTTCATACCTGCGGTTGAGAAGGGTGTTATCGAGACGATGGCGCGAGGAGTTGTTGCCGGATATCAGGTCGTGGACGTTCGCGTGACGATCCATGACGGGTCCTACCATTCAGTAGATTCGGACGAGCATTCGTTCAAGATTGCCGGTGCGATGGCATTCAAAAAGGGAATTATGGAAGCAAGGCCGATGCTCCTGGAGCCCATCAACGAAATCGAGGTGATCGTCCCGGATGAATACATGGGCGATGTGATGGGTGACATTTCCGGTCGACGCGGGAAAATCGCCGGTATGGAATCCGAAGGTCACTTCCAGAAAATTAAAGCTCTTGTGCCGATGTCGGAGATTCATAAATATTCTACGATTCTCCGGTCCATGACACAAGGCCGCGGAGTCTATCGCACAAAGTTCTCCCATTACGAGGAATTGCCGAGAGAGCTTGCGGAGAAGGTGATCGCCGCGAAGGAAAAAGCGAAAGAAGATGAAGAGTAGTCTTCCTGTGAACGAACATCACTCTGGCCCGCGTCATGCGGGCCGAATTTTTACAAGCACCCTATGAATGCGCTTGAAAAGAAAATAGCTCAGAAGAAGGCCCGGATCGGAGTCATTGGACTTGGCTATGTCGGACTGCCGCTGGCTGTCGAATTTGCATCGAAGGGATTCGAGACGCTCGGCATCGAAGTCGACGCGAAAAAAGTCAAGGCGATTAATTCCGGTCATAACTACATTGCGGATGTCGATGACAAGGTCTTCGCGAAGGTCACAAAAAGCGGGATGTTGAAGGCCGCTGCGGACTACAGCGATATCCCAAAGCTCGACGTCATTTACATCTGTGTCCCGACTCCGTTCACTCCGAACAAGGAACCGGATATCTCTTACATCGTGGCATCAGTGAAAGAGATAGCGCCACGGCTGAGGAAGGGTCACCTCGTTATTCTGAAGAGCACGACCTTTCCGAGCACAACAGAACGGTATGTGCAGCCCATCCTCGAAGAGTCGAACTTGAAAACGGGAAAGGACTACTACCTGGCGTTTTCTCCGGAACGGATCGACCCGGGGAACAAGAAGTGGACGACGGCGAATACACCTGTCGTCGTGGGAGGCGTGACCACGGAATGCACAAGGCTCGCGTGTCTCGTGACGGCGCAAATTACTCCGAAGGTTGTACCGGTCTCGAGTCCGAAAGTCGCTGAACTGGAGAAATTGCTGGAGAATATTTTCCGGAGCGTGAATATCGCTTTGGTGAATGAACTCGCCCAGCTTTGCGATCGCATGGGGGGCGTGAACGTTTGGGAGGTCGTGGAGGCAGCATCGACGAAGCCATTCGGCTTCATGCCGTTCTATCCGGGACCGGGGATCGGGGGGCATTGCATCCTCATCGATCCGTACTACCTCTCCTGGCTGGCCCGACAATATGACTTCCAGACGAACTTCATTACCCTCGCGGCCGAGACCAACGAAAACATGCCGTTCTATGTAAAGAACATGGTCATGCGTGAGATCAGCATGCTGCCGATAACATTTCCCGAGGCGAACATCCTGATCTTGGGGGTCGCATTCAAGCGGGATGTCGATGACATTCGCCATTCACCCGCGCTGAAAGTGATGGAATTGCTACACAACGACGGTGCGAAGAAGATTGCCTACAACGATCCTTTCGTTCCGGTAGTCGAAATCGATGGAGAAAAGTTCACATCTGTTGAGGTGAGCAAGAAGGCGTTGCAGGATGCAGACTGCGTCCTCATCACGACGGATCACTCCTCATATGACTATGACTTCATCGTAAAGAATGCAAAGCGCGTGATCGATGCCCGCAACGCCACCAAGAATGTGAAAGCGGGAAGAAGCAAGATTGTTCTCCTTGGTGACGGCAAATAACCTAAGCGAGGATATCCCTTGAAACGATTGTTTGCTCCATGGCGATCTGCGTACATCGCAAGTTTTCGGGACACCTCAAAAAACAAACCGTGTCTCTTTTGCCGGATCGCAAAAGAACGGCGTGACGAGAAGAACTTCGTTGTCTGGCGCGGAAAGCACTGCTTCCTCGTCATGAATTTGTTTCCCTACAACAGCGGTCATTTGATGGTGGTTCCGTACAAGCACACCGCTAGACTCGGGTCGCTGTCGGATGAAGTCGCCGTCGAGGTGATGCAGGCGACCGTGATGGGAATGCGCGCTCTCGACAAGGTGAGTGGACCGCATGGATTCAATCTCGGTGCGAATTTAGGACGAATCGCCGGAGCCGGCATCGACAAGCATATTCATTTTCACATTGTACCCCGATGGAACGGTGACACCAACTTCATGCCTGTTCTCGCTGACGCGAAACTCATTTCCGAAGACCTCAAGAAAACCTGGGCGAGACTGAAGAAGGCTGTGAAGTAGTAGAACAAAGCATCACTCGTCAATCTGTCCCTCAGCAAACTCGTTTTCATCTACCTCTTCTTCCACTCTCGATATTCAAGACCTGACAGACCATTGCATCAGCATTATCCAGTAAGTCCGTCCATCGCGCCTGCTGAAATTTCAGGACAGAGGGAGCGAACGTCTTTGGGATGGGTCTGGTGTGACAACAATGGGGTGGGACCGAATTGCTTCCCACTTGGGTAGGAGCTGTTCAGGCAGATGCATGCCGAAGAAGGTGCTAGATGACGATCCTCAACCCAGCCGCGACGGAGACTGTCTGAGGAATCTTCCTTGAAAAGAGCATTCCAATGTTTTCGGTCGCAACGTCCAAGCAGACAGCGTGAAAATCCAATGCGAATCCCGCCGCCCATCGAACGCCATCCCTGCCTCCCATCGAAAGCCCGGTTCTGAGAGGAAGAAAAGAAATCCCACGATACTCCATCCCCAGCGAAAAGCGGGGCTGTGTGACATTGCCCATCGACGAGTTCAGGCCTTGAGTATAATCAAATGCCAGGAGCATCTTCCTCGGCAGGAAAGTNNTGAGGAGAACCCATCTGCAGTCTGATTGTAACCGCGCACTGCTCGTTCAAGGCTATCGGTATTTTCAGTCGTGAACGGATCGTCCATGAGAAGCGAATAGCGCCCGTCTGTCTTCATCAGGTTCTTCCCCCATTGTATCGATCCGATGTCGGTAATGCTCGCCGCAACATAGAACCCGGGTTGCATTTGGACTGATACACCCACATCATATCCCATTCCTTTGCCAGCCGGCTCGGGGAACGGTGTAAAGTCGGCATGGTTGTCCGGATTGAAGAAATCCGCACCCGCCCTGTGTGTGGAATAGTCAAATTGTGCGTTGAGCACGTACTGGTTTGCTCCGACGCGTTCATTCGCGACTGACGCAGAATAATGCTGAGTCTCAAAAATCCCATACCCTCGTAGCCACTTCACGCCTACGCCTACCGAAAGCTCCCTCATCCATCCTGAATTGAGAACGATCCGATATGCATACGACACATTGAATTCCCGCCACCATACGGCAGAGGCGCTTGTTCCGTCGAAGTTGTATCGTGAGCCCGCAGAGTCGAGACCGTACAAAAAGAACCTGGCAAAATCCTTCGGTATCTCAAGGGAGCCGAATGCATGATCGATGCTGGCGACACCAAAACCTCCCATGGTGTTCGTCGTGATCGTCGCTCCAAAATCCATCATTTCAATATCGACTCTCGTTGCCGCCGGTCCGTCGGGAAGGGAAGAGAGCAACGTCTGCTTGTCTTCCTCTGTCAGTACTCTCGGGTCCCGTTTGCCACCGTTTCCCGTTCCGGGAATTCCGGTGAAGTACTCCTGGTACATATCGTAGCTCAGCATTTCCGTGCTCGCCCGGACACCGACCGGGGCGAGGGTAAAAGAGAAAAGTCCTCTTCCAGGAACGGCCAGGTTGGCGGGATTGATGCCCATTGCTTCCGTCCCCCAGGCGGCCGCGACTGAAGTTCTTCCCATCCCCATGGCGCGTACGTTCCAACGGTCGCCGGCATTCAACGGTTGAGCCGCCGCCAGAAGCATGAGGATGCACGTAGTGCAAGCGACCGATATGCAGTTCTGTGGACTCTTCACTATTTGTTCACCGTGTACACCATCGTCGCCGATGCACGAACGCTGACGAAATCAGTGCCTCGGACTTTTACCGGGACTGTGCCGCCGCCCGTCGTCTGGACTTGAAGCCTGTACCAGATCGCATCAGCATCGTTGTATTTCTCTATTTCGGATCCTTTCAACTGCACATAAAACGCGGAAGTCTTTGCGCTTGTCACAGCGCCGCTTTGATCGATAGGAGCCGCGGCGATTGTCCTCGCACCGTCTGTCGGGATCCACAGAAGAGTATCGCGTTTTCCTCCTATGGATTTTCCCAAGAATGCAGCTTGCAGAATAAGTTGCACCGGCAGGCCATTTGTGACCTCGAAGTACATTGTCCCGGTTTTTATAGAGCTGACGATGTCCGATTTCAACCTCTGCCCATCGGTCAGGCTGACGATATCGCTCACTTCGCCTCCTGCAAGCCCCAGCTTGAGGGGGAACGAAAGGTCCATGGTTGCATACACTTTCGTGGAATCATAAATCGTCTGGATTCCCTGAGCAGTCGGAAAAACATCGGCGGGATTCATCGTTGCCGATCCTCGTACGATGAATGTGTCCGGTACGTTTGGGAAGAAGCGCGAGAGAAAGCTGTTGAGACCTGTGGAATTGTCCAGAACAATTTGCGTCATGCTTCCTTGCGCCGGGTAGAACCTCCTGATGGAACTCCCGACGGGAGGTGGAATGACAAGGGAATCAATGCGAGCGGGCGAGACCCGACGATTCATCGCGACAAGGCGAAGATTGTAATCAGTCGGATAGCCTCCAGTCATCCAGAGCTTCAGGGTAAGTTTTACGGAGTCGAACAGAATGTTCCCTTTGAACTTGTCAGAGACCTCGCCAAAATTCACTCCGCTCGCTCCCGCGTTGACGCTAAACGTTGTTGGCTTAATCCTTCCTGTGATCGATTGAATGACGAATGCCGAACGCGGCTGGAAATCGACTCTCAAAAAGTCAGTGCTATTGATCTGTCGCCGCGTCTGGGAATCTATGGATTCCACGGCTGCAGATAACGTGAGCCGGGTGCCGATGGCTGTTGAAGCGGATTGCACCTTCAGGTTGGCAACACTGACAGGTATCCGAGTCGTTCCTGCCCCATTAAATGAAGTGGTGACTTTGAACGGAGCACCGGTTGTCTTGTCCTGCAGTTCTTTGATGGTGAGAGATACTGTTGCGTTAGCATCGATAGTGTTTTGGAAGACAATATCGAAGGAACCGCTGCGAAACGTCGCAGACTGTATCGATACCGAGTCATCAACGGTAATGACTGTATCTCTCGCGCTGAGCAATGTCTGGGATGGTATCGCCGCTTTCGCAGACCGGGCGGAGAGATTCGAGAACGACACGACGTACTCAATGCCTGACTGTTGCGTAAAGGTCACAGCACCACTCGATGCCTGTGTGTGCATCCTGAAGGGTGGGACTCGTAATGCGTTTTGGGCCGTGACATTGGCAAGACTTGCGCTGGCGACGCTCACTTCCCCCGGTTGGAGGGAGCGTCCTGCGAACGAGAATCGCACGACCTCGCTCGTGTCAATCGGCAAAGTAATCTTACCGTTCTTGACGATGATCGGGTCCGGGAAATCGATTGGGACAGGGAACTTGTTTCGTACACTCAGGGAGATTGTCCCGGATTCGAACGTTGCATTCTCAAAGGCACCGGCGTACGTTGTTATAACTGGCGGCAGGAAAAACGACTGTGCGGGAGAGGGCGTTGGAACGGGGGGAGGATCGCTCCCGGTGATTTCTTTGTATCCCAGCGTATCACCAAACGGCGATGGCGGATCAATGGCAAATACTCCGAGCACAATTTGCTCAAAGCCCCCCGTTGGAGTGAATTTGAAGGAATCGACCCCTATCGGCTTCATCGATTGCGAAGATGTGTAGTAGTAGCTTCCATCGGGGGAGTTCTTCAGAAGTGTGTCTTTCGACGCGAACTCCGACACATACTTTGTCCGGTTGATGAGAGGAATGCTGAGTTGAATATCGGAAGTGGGTGCGACAGGCGCGAGCGGGGCGTCCATACACTGCAGGGCCAAAGCAGAGAGCAGGAAAACAAGAGACCGCGGACAACACATGGCAGATCCAGTTGATGGCAACGGATTACCTTCAGATAGTCTTCGACGGTGGCTACTGGTAGCGCTCTCCTCCCGCAGTCAAGTTCGTCTATGCCAGAAGAAAAGTCAAGCCAATTTGGGACCGAACGCCCCCGTTTGACGGAGGACACAACCTCGCGGAAATATGGATATTTGCTCCCGTGGCTACGCATGGGTCGATTCACAGACCAAGTTCATTCGCGTTCAGAGGCAGGAATGGGAAAGGACCTGCGCAATTTTTCTCTTTCCGCATTTTTGCCCTCTCGTTGGGTTTTCTTTCCCTTATTCTTTTGCTATCTTTCTGCCGGGAAAGGACGAAAGCCCGGGTGAATTCTTCAACCGAGCCTGATCGGGGCACATGAAGACCAGGCGAAAGAATCCTTTGCACCATCACCGAACCCATTCTACGAAGAGCTAAAGACAGGACTTATGAATCTCTCGGTTATAGGTACAGGCTACGTTGGACTCGTACAGGGTGCGTGCTTCGCGGACACCGGCAATCACGTCATCTGCATGGATATCGATGAAAAAAAGATCGCGGGTTTGAGAAAGGGTATCATCCCGATCTTTGAGCCAGGACTCGAAGAATTGGTCCGTAAAAATATCCAGGAGGGCCGGCTTGAGTTTACGACATCCATCAAAACTGCAGTTCAGCAGAATGAGATTATCTTCCTTTGCCTTCCTACTCCCCAGTCCGAAGATGGTTCGGCCGACTTGTCCCATGTGCTGAGCGTCGTGGACCAGGTGGGCGAATTCATGGATGGCGAAAAGATCATCGTCAGCAAGAGCACAGTTCCCGTAGGAACTGTCGATCGGATTAAGCTACGGCTCAAAAAGAAGACGAAATACCCGTTCGAAGTTGTCTCGAATCCTGAGTTTCTAAAACAGGGCTCAGCGGTCCAGGATTCTCTCAAGCCCGACAGGATTGTCATTGGAACAAAGAGCAAGAAAGCCGCGACGACACTCCGGGAATTGTATCAGCCATTCGTTATGACAGGCAACCCAATCCTGGTGATGGATGAACGGAGTTCCGAGGTGACGAAGTATGCCGCGAACTCGTTCTTGGCGACGAAAATATCGTTCATGAATGAACTTGCGAATTTCTGTGAGGAGGTTGGCGCCGACATCGATTCGATCCGTAAGGGAATGGGTTCAGACGCGCGCATTGGCAAGCAGTTTCTGTTCGCGGGTGTTGGGTACGGAGGATCGTGCTTTCCGAAAGACGTGAAAGCGTTGATTAAGACTGCTGAGGAGTACAAACACGACTTCACGATTTTGCGCGCTGTCGATACCGTAAATGAAAATCAGAAGAAGGTCTTGTTCCGCAAGCTCAACAAGCATTTCAAGAACCGTCTGAAAGGGAAGACTATCGCGTTGTGGGGGCTTTCCTTCAAACCACAAACGGACGACATTCGTGAAGCGCCATCTCTCGTCATCATCCGTGAGTTGCTTGTTGCCGGAGCGAAAGTGAAGGCACACGATCCGATCGCCAACGCAATTGTCGAGTCGCGCTTCCGCGGAAAGGTAGAATTCTTCGACCGCTCGTACGATGCGTTGAAAGATGCTGAAGCATTGGTCGTCGTTACCGAGTGGAACGAGTTCAGGAATCCAGATTTCTCAAAAATGAAAAAACTCATGAAGACGCCTGTCATTCTTGACGGACGGAACATATACGATCCGAAAGAGATGAAGGAGCACGGCTTCACGTACTACAGCATTGGGCGTTGATTTCAGAGATCGGCAAGACGAATCCCGGTTGACTGGTGTCGGCCGGGATTTTGTGTTTGTGTGGCACGGATTGTGCTATTTTCATAAGACATTCCCTCTCCCGGGCGGCTTCAAACGACAATTCGGAGAATCCAATGGACAGACGAACTTTTTTTGTAAAGTCAATCGGGGCATCAGCTCTTGCCGGATCCTATCTCGCCTTCGGAAAGCCACACGAGCTTCTCGCTTCTGTTGCGCCCGCTGCGGGACCGGCGCCGTTTGATCTGGTTGCTGTTCGGGGTGGCGAGCCGGATGTGATGTTTCAAAAGGGGATCGAGGCATTGGGTGGCATCGGAGCCTTCGTGAAAAAGGGACAGAAGGTCGTGATCAAACCAAACGTCGGATGGGATGTGCTCCCCGAGCGCGGTGGAAACACGAATCCCAAACTCATCACAGAGATCATCAAGCAATGTCTGAGCGTAGGAGCGAAGGAAGTCTACGTTTTTGATCACACGTGCGATTCCTGGCAGCGCTGCTACAAGAACAGCGGGATCGAAGCCGCAGTCAAAGACGCCGGCGGCAAGATGGCACCGGGGCACACGGAAAATTATTACCACGAGGTGAGCGTTCCGAAGGGGAAGGTCCTGAAAACCGCGAAGGAACACGAACTCGTGCTTGAAGCAGACGTCTTCATCAACGTGCCTATTCTGAAACATCATGGGTCGGCGCGCATCACGGCCTCCTTGAAGAATCTCATGGGCAATGTCTGGGATCGCGGATTCTGGCACGGCAGCGATCTCCATCAGTGCATTGCGGATTTTGGTACGTACCGCAAACCGACGCTCAATGTGGTGGATGCCTACTACGTCATGAAGCGGAATGGCCCGCGTGGGGTTTCTGTCGAAGATGTCGTCACGATGAAAGCGCAACTCCTCTCCACTGACATGGTCGCGATCGACACAGCAGCGGTAAAGCTCTACGGAGCCGATCCGAAAGATATCCGCCATATCCAGATTGCTGCCGAACAGGGAGTCGGTCGAAGTGATCTGGAAAATCTCAACATCAAGCGCATTACAGTCTGAGGCAGTTCCTTGCAGTCACTCAAGAAGATCAGGGTTGTTGTGGCGAGCGTGGTATTTGTTCTTGCGGCGGTGGTCTTCCTGGACTTCACCGGCCATGTGCCTACAACTCTGACAACGTTTCTCGGGTCATTGCAGCTTGTTCCTTCGGTTGCGAAGCTCTTCACCGGTCTCACGGTTGCTTCATTCGGCCTTCTCTTCGTTGTTCTCCTCACCATTGCCTTTGGACGCGTCTACTGCTCGACGATCTGCCCGCTTGGGACGTTGCAGGATATCGTCATAAGGATTTCCGGTCGGATGCGGCGGAGGCGGTGGTACCAACATAAGGCTGCGCCCGTCGCGATCCACTATGCTCTTCTGGGAGCAAGTTTGATTACAGTGATCGCTGGAAGCATGGCTCTGGTCGATCTGCTGGAACCCTTCAGCAATTTTGGTCGCATTCTGACGAATCTCGGCGATCCGATTCTTGTCTCCGGAAACAATGCAGTCGCTTACCTTTTCGGGCGACTTGGTATTTTTGGTCTCTATCACATGCCATTGTTGCACATGCAGACCATTGCCGTTCTGTTGACGGTCCTGTTTCTGGGGTTGCTGATCTACTTGTCATATAAGCATGGTCGACTCTTCTGCAATCTTCTCTGCCCGGCGGGAGCGCTCTTGAGTATCGTTTCAAGGATTTCGTTCTTCAAGATTGCTATTGTCGAGGAGCGATGCACCGATTGTGGGTTTTGCGAGATGGTGTGCAAGGCGAACTGCATTGACGCTGAGTCAAAGAAAATCGATTTCAATGCCTGTGTTGGCTGCTACAACTGTATCGAGGCCTGCCCGACGGTCGCTTTGAAATTCGAGGGATTTCCCAAGAGAAGAGAAATATCCAGACCTACGCCTGTGGATGCGCCGCGGAGAGCATTTTTTGGCGTTGTGATCGCCGGCGCTTCGACGATGTTGCTCCCGAGACAGATCGAAGGGAATGCGAGTGCACCGAAGATTCTGTCATATGACGACAGCCGCAGGATGCCCGTCACTCCTCCGGGGTCAAGGAACCAGAACAGGTTCTCAAATCTCTGCACGGCGTGCCATCTTTGTGTCAGCGTGTGCCCCTCACAAGTCCTTTCCCCATCGCTTTTCGAGTATGGTTTTGCTGGGATCATGCAGCCGCGAATGAACTACACTGCAGCCTACTGCAACTACGATTGTGTCCTCTGTACGCAGGTATGCCCCAGCGGAGCGCTTCTCCCGCTGGACGTGGCAGCGAAGAAAGAGGTGCAGCTTGGCAGGGCAAACTTCATCAAAGACGATTGCATCGTCATCACGAAAAAGAAGGACTGTGGCGCTTGCTCGGAACACTGTCCAACGAAGGCTGTCAAGATGGTGCCGTATGAGGGCAAGCTGATGCTGCCCGAACTGAACAATGATATTTGTGTCGGTTGCGGTGCATGCGAACACGCATGCCCGACGACGCCTCGGAAGGCGATCTATGTTGTCGCCAACAGCGTTCATCAGAAGGCTAAAAAACCACAGGTCCAGAAGCTCGAGAACCCGCTCGAGTCGCAGAAAGATTTTCCTTTCTGACCACGGAGGTAGAGTGGCCCGCTCGTTCTCTGTAGCAAGAGTCTTCGCTTTGCGGTATATTCTCGTGACGATATCACCTTTATAACAGGAACAGCTCTATGAAAACCTCAACATTATTCACGACAACGTTGCTGATTCTTGCACTCCTCTTCACTTCGTGCACTCGACAGGAGTCGACTATGACCAAACAAAGCTTCGGCAAAACTCCCGATGGAACTGAAGTCTTCCTCTACACGCTCAGGAACAAGGATGGAATGGAGGCACGCATTACGAACTATGGGGGAATTGTCGTGTCCTTGCTCGTGAAGGACCGTGCGGGCAAACTGGCAGACGTTGTTCTGGGATTCGATTCTTTGGCAAGCTACATCAAAGACACGCCGTACTTCGGTGCACTCGTCGGACGGTACGGGAACAGAATCGGGAAGGGAGAATTCCAGCTGGCCGGCGTAAAGTACACGCTGGCGAAAAACAATGGAGCGAATCATCTTCACGGCGGATTGAAAGGGTTTGACAAAGTGGTCTGGAGTGTCGATGAAAAGGCGAGCGTTCCGGGAGAATCACTCGTGCTGACGTACTTGAGCAGAGATGGAGAGGAAGGATACCCGGGCAATCTCGCAGTTCGGGTCGTCTATTCGGTGACGAACGACAATGCATTGCGGATTGATTATTCAGCCAGCACGGACAAAGTGACGGTCGTCAATCTTACACATCACTCGTACTTCAATCTTGCAGGTGCCGGGAGCAGCGCAATTCTCGATCATGAGTTGTTCATCGATGCCGGTCGATTCACGCCGGTTGACTCCGGTCTCATTCCGACCGGAGAATTGAAAAGCGTCGTCGGGACCCCGATGGATTTCACTGCGCAGACTGCCATCGGTGCGAGGATCAACGAAAACTACGAGCAGCTGCAAAAGGGGGGCGGGTATGATCACAACTGGGTTCTCAATAAACCGTTGGCATCGATGGAACTCGCCGCGCGGGTTTATGAGAAGTCCTCGGGTCGAACAATGGAGGTTTTGACATCCGAGCCCGGTCTGCAATTCTACTCAGGCAATTTCCTCAACGGAACGCATGTCGGCAAAGGAGGAGTGAAGTATCAGCATCGTTACGGGTTCTGCCTCGAGACGCAACACTTCCCGGACTCTCCGAACAAGCCGGGATTCCCAACGACTGTCCTGGAACCCGGGAAGACTTATTCCTCGACTACGATCTATCGGTTTTCTACAAAGTAACAACGATGACCGTCACCTTCATTAGTACACCGGGTGAGGTGACGGTCACCTCCATTGTGAAGCAACGTTCACTACTAGAAAACGCTTGCATTTGCGTGTGCGTTAACGCATCTTTGTTCGAATCAACCCGGCAACTCCCGCACCGTGCCTGAACCCCCGAATGTTGCCCGAGGCCAGCGCGGTTCTTTTCCGCCTCAACCGTCTCTATGACACCTCTTCTGGAAATCAGTTCGATCACCAAAAGTTTCGGACCAACGCGCGCATTGCGTGGAGCATCCTTCGCGCTGAAAGCAGGGGAAATCCATGCACTCGTCGGCGAGAACGGGGCTGGCAAATCCACGTTGATGAAAATCCTCGCGGGCGTTCATCGGAGGGACGGCGGACATGTCCTCCTCGCCGGACAGGAAGTCGATCCGCTCTCGCCTCAGGAAGCGCGCAGCCTTGGGATAAGCACAGTATTCCAGGAACTCAGCCTGTGCAACAACTTGTCGGTGGCGGAGAACATTTTCGCCAATCGGCAACCCGGATCCTACGGATTGATCAACCACCGCGTTCTGAACAACCTCACACAACAATATCTCAAAGAATTCAACATTGCCATTCGTCCCGAGACGATCGTCGGCGATCTTCACCTTGCTCAGAAGCAGATCATTGAAATTCTGAAGGCAATGTCGCTGAATGCCAAAGTCCTCATTCTTGATGAGCCGACATCGGCGTTGGAGCGCCCGGATGTGAACAGGCTGTTCGAGTTGCTGAACCAGTTGAAGAGCCAGGGAACCGGGATTGTCTTCATTTCCCACAAACTCGATGAAGTGTTTCGGATTGCGGACCGGATAACGGTGTTTCGCGACGGAGAACACATTGCAACGCTGGAGGCGTCGGCCACAAGCCGTGACGAGGTGATCAAAGACATGGTGGGAAGAGAAATCCACCACATTTACCCACCGAAGGCACTGCAGCTCGGCATGTCCCGCATGAAGATTACGAATTTCTGCCTGAAGGATGCTTTCAGTGATATCACTTTCGATCTTCGGGCTGGAGAAATTCTTGGTGTTGCCGGATTGACCGGCTCGGGCCGGAGTGAGGTCATGCAGTCAATTTTCGCCTATCGCTCAAAGGATTCAGGCACCGTTGCATTGGAGGAAATGCCTGTCGATCTCGGCACACCGTACGAGGCTATACGGCATGGGATAGTATATTCGCCTGAGGATCGCAAGGATCAGGGCTTATTCCTCAATCACAGCGTTGCAATGAATGTGACCTCCACCTGTCTGGAAGAGTGCAGCACATCTATCCTGCTCTCAAAGCAAAAGGAGACGGATGTCGCAACCATGATGGTGGAGGATCTTGCCATCAAAGTCCAAAGCATCGACCAGGAAGTCAGCTCGCTCAGCGGTGGAAATCAACAAAAAGTCCTTTTCGCAAAGTGTTTGGCGTGTAAGCCGACCGTCCTGATCGTGGATGAACCCACACGCGGGATCGATATCGGTTCAAAAATTGAGATATATAACCTGTTGCGTGAGTTCACCTCCAAGGGCGGGTCTGTCGTGCTGATCTCGTCCGAATTGTCCGAAGTCATCGGGCTCAGTGATCGCGTCCTGGTTTTCAAAGAAGGGACGATTGTTGGCGAGCTCGAGTCGGAGATGAGCGAACACGCTCTCATGGATCTGATGTTCCAACGCACACATCACGGTTCTCTATGAAAAAACTCTTCAAGGTCCGCGAATTCGTCATCCTGCTCGCAGTGATCGTCACGGCGGGAGCCTTCTATTTTGCCCAGCCGGGGGAAGGAAATCGGTTTCTCTCTCTTTCGAACCTCGAAGCCGTGCTCATGGGCATGTCGCTCGACGGGTTGATCGCCATTGGAATGACGTTTGTCATCATCACGGGAGGGTTTGACTTGTCCGTGGGATCGACATTTGCGTTTGGAGGTCTCATCGTCGGGATTTTGTTGCAAAGCGGAGTCTCGACGCCGGTGGCATTTGTCGCGGCGATTCTCGCCGGAGCGCTTGTCGGGGTTTTCAACGGCTTCTTCATCACAAAAGTGAAGGTCAATCCGTTTGTAACGACGCTTGGTTCGATGACGATTGTTCGGGGCATCGTCCTGCTTGCCACACAGGGCAACTCCATCACAGGATTTCCCGACGGGTTTCTCGTCATTGGTCAGGAGAAGCTGTTTGGAGTGTTCTATCCGATCCTCATCATGCTCGTCTTTCTCCTGATCTCGGATTTTCTCTTAAGGAAGTCCCGGTTCTTGAGGAAGACGTACTACATCGGAGGGAATGAAGAGGCTGCCCGTCTCTCCGGCATTGATGTCGATCGTGTGAAGGTCTGGATGTATGTGCTCACGGGAATGCTTTCGGCGCTGGCGGGGGTCATCGCTACTGCCAAGACGGGAGCGACTTCTCCCATTGCAGGAAGCGGCGCTGAGTTGCGAATTATTGCCGCAGTTGTCGTCGGGGGTGCCAGTCTTTCCGGTGGACGTGGAACGATTTTCGGAACATTTTTGGGATTGATGCTCACGAGCATTATCACGAACGGACTGGGGTTTCTCCGTATTTCATTCTATGCGGAAGGAATCGTGTCGGGTACCATTCTCATCATTGCCGTCATGTTGGATCAGTTGACGCGCGAGCGGCTCAAGATGTTCATTCGGTTTCTTACTACTACAAGGAACAAGCGTATGGAACGAGCAATCAATGTCATACTTGCCTGCATCGTCATCCTTCTGCTGGTGTTCAGGCCTTGGGGTTCGACGTTGGCGACCAAGGATGGCCAGACGTCAACAGCGAGTAACGAAGAATACGTCTTCCTCGGGGTCTCCGTTGGAAACCCGTACTGGGTGGACGCGAGGCTTGGCCTGGAGGACAAAGCAAAAATGCTCGGTGTGAAGTCGGAGCTGCGCGGTCCGACGGGAGGCGATCCGAACCAGCAAGTCAAGGAACTCGAGCAACTCATTGCGCGCAAGCCTGCTGGAATTCTCATCGCTCCAGCTTCGAATGCTCTCAGGCCCAGCATTGATCGTGCGATCGACGAAGGAATTCCTGTGGTGTGCATCGACACAGACGAACCGCTCAGCAAGCGCTATACATTCATCGGCACGGACAATTACAATGCCGGAAGGCAGACGGGCGCAATGATCGCGAAGGCGATCGGAGGGAAAGGCGAAGTTGCTCTTCTCATGATTCCCGGTCAACTCAACCACGAAGAACGCGCTCGGGGGTGCAAAGACGTCTTGGTGACATTTCGGGACATCAAAGTTGTGAAGATTGGAAACGATCAGGCGCTGGCAACTGAGGCCGAGAAAGTCGCCCGGTCGTTTCTCCAGGCATATCCGGATCTCGCAGCGTTTGGTTGCGTTGATGCCGCCGGCGGTGAAGGATGTGCCGTTGCCGTGAAGGAGGCAGGGAAGGTAGGAAAAGTAAAAATCATCGCAATGGACAGAAACGAGACGACACTGGAATTCATCGAGCAGGGGATCATTGAGGCTTCCATCGCGCAACGGACATACGCGATGGCGTACCTCGGAGTCCAGCTGCTTTACGATCTCAACCACAACAATATCCAAATTGTGAACAACTGGAGAGAGGCCAAAGTAATTCCTCTGCCCAGGAATATCGACACGGGTACCATCGTTATCGACAAGAACAACGTGCGTGCGTTTCGAAGGAATGCAGTGAAGTGACATCCATCAAGGACATCGCGGCGAAGGCGAAAGTCTCGATAGGCACGGTTGACCGCGTCTTGCACGACAGGGGCCGGGTGTCGGACGAGACTCGCAATCGGGTGCAGCGCATCGTGCGGGAACTCGGGTATCGCCCAAATATTCATGCGCGGAACCTCTCCCTGAAAAAGGTGTATCGATTTGCGGTCATCATGCCGCGCCTCTCTCAGGACAGCGAGTACTGGAAATTCCCCGCGAACGGGATCGACAAGGCCTGCCGCGAACTTGAGATGTACAAGGTGTCGGCAACATACTTTCTCTTCGATCGCTATTCGAACGCATCATTCGGACGGGCATTTCGGGAAGCGTTGGGATCGAATCCCGATGGCTTGCTCATCGCACCGGTCCTTTCCCGGATCGCAGAAGAGCTGATTCCGACAATCCCACAAGGACTTCCATACGTTTTCTTCGACTCGTCAATCCCCGGGACCGATTGTCTCACGTTTATCGGACAGGACCCGTTTCAAAGCGGTCTCCTCGCTTCCAGCCTCTTGCAGAGCATCACGGGAGGGGAAGGAAACGTCGCTGTCATCAAGGTGATGCCAGACGATTTTCACCTCAGGGAACGGATCAGGGGATTTCTCACAGGTGTCGAAGGCGGCAAGACCATGACGGCGAAATTGTTTGAAGTCGATAGCCATGGCGGAGAGCCGGCATTCGCGGATGTTGTCGGCCGGATTGTGAAAGAGTTGGTTCCTCTCAAAGGAATCTTTGTATCGAACGCATGGACACATTCGGTTGCACGCTCGATGCAGGCACTCTCGGCCGCGAATGGCGTGACCGTTATCGGTTATGATCTCGTACCAAAGAACCTTCACTACCTCGAGCAAGGGCTTATCGGTTTTCTCATCAGTCAATGCCCGTCGACACAAGGATACGAGGGCATTTACTCTCTCTATGAACATGTCGTCCTGAGGGAAAAGGTGAAGCAAACCATCATGGTGCCGATTGATATCCTGACGAAGAACAATGTGAAATACTATCGGGGCTAGACTGAGAATGAAGACACAATCGATTGTCATCGGCGTTGATTTTGGCACGGACTCAGTCCGGACGGTCCTTATTGACAGTGTCGGGGGAAAAGAAATTGCGAGCGGAGTGTTTCTCTATCCTCGATGGAAGGAAGGGAAGTATTGTGATCCTTCAGAGAATCGATTCCGTCAGCATCCGCTCGACTACATCGAGGGGCTCGAGTCAACTGTGAGACAAGCGTTGCGGGCTGCTCCTCCCGGGACAGTAGAAAACGTCGTCGGTCTTTCGGTAGATACGACAGGGTCGACACCCGTGGCAGTTGACCGGCAGGGAACTCCGCTGGCGCTTCTTCCTGAATTCAGCGAAAATCCGAATGCGATGTTTGTTCTCTGGAAAGACCACACGGGGATCCAGGAAGCCGAGGACATTAATCGATTGGCGAAAACCTGGGGCGGGATAGACTTCACTCAATATGAAGGTGGGATCTATTCTTCGGAATGGTTCTGGGCAAAACTCCTCCATGTTCTGCGAACCGATCCTTCGATCCGCGGCGCAGCATATTCATGGGTTGAGCACTGCGATTGGATTCCGTCTCTCCTCACAGGTACAACCAATCCGATGACCATGATGCGCAGCCGTTGCGCCGCCGGACACAAAGCGATGTGGCACGCATCCTTCTCAGGATTACCCTCCGAGCAGTTTCTTTCGATGCTCGATCCTTTGCTCAAGGGACTCAGGGCGAGGTTGTTTGAGAAGACATACACAAGCGATGTTTGCGCAGGAACGCTGACTCCGGAATGGGCGAAACGGTTGGGTTTGCACACCGGAGTTAAGGTTGGCGTCGGCGCGTTCGATGCTCACATGGGCGCAGTTGGGGGAGAGATCAAACCGTATCAACTCCTCAAGATCATGGGAACTTCGACCTGTGACATGCTCATTGCCCCGAAAGAGGATCTTAGCAATCATCTCGTCAAAGGAATTTGCGGACAGGTCGATGGCTCTATCATTCCGGGGATGGTTGGGCTGGAGGCAGGTCAATCGGCGTTCGGGGACGTGTACGCATGGTTCCGCGACGTATTGATGTGGCCCGTGGAGAATATCGTCGCGAAAAGCTCCTACCTCGACGGCGAGATGAAGGAAAAGATCGTGGAAGAAGTTTCGGAGAATCTCATTTCACAGCTCTCCCAAGAGGCTTCAAAAATTTCGGTCGAAGAGTCGGGTATTCTTGCACTGGACTGGATGAACGGACGGCGTACTCCGGACGCGAACCAGCTCCTGAAAGGGGCTATCACAGGATTGACGCTCGGCAGCGATGCACCGCGAATCTTCAGGGCTCTCGTCGAATCGACAGCCTTTGGCGCGAAAAAAATCGTAGAGCGGTTTCGTGCGGAAGGGGTGAAGATCCAGGGAGTCATTGGGTTGGGAGGAGTCGCTAAGAAGTCTCCCTTCATCATGCAGGTCGTTGCCGATGTTCTGAATATGCCTATCAAAGTTCCGAAGTCAGAACAAACGTGTGCACTCGGTGCAGCAATGTTCGCTGCAACGGTCGCTAGTCTTTATTCTTCCGTTGAAGAAGCAAAAACTGCGATGGGTGGCGGCATGGAAAAGGAATATCAACCCGACCCGACGAACGCAGAAAAATACCGAGTTCTGTATGAGCGATATACAGCACTTGGAGAGTATGTCGAGAATGAAACTCTCAGCATAAGGAAGACACCATGAGCTCACTGAAAGAACTCAAAGAACGCGTCTGGCGCTGCAACAGGGAACTGCCACAGATGGGCCTTGTCATCCGGGCGTTCGGCAACGTCAGCGGAATTGATCGAGAAAGGGGTTTGATTGCGATCAAGCCAAGCGGAGTGATGTACGACGACCTCACGGTGGAGAATATCGTGATTGTTGATCTCGATGACAAGGTGGTTGAAGGAAAACTTCGTCCTTCATCGGATACCAAGACCCATACAGAACTTTATCGGTCATTCCCGGAAATCGGTGGAATAGTTCATACCCACTCGACGTACGCTGTTGCATGGGCTCAGGCAATGAAGCCTATCCCTATCATGGGGACAACGCATGCCGATCTCCTCGGGACCGATGTTCCATGTACAGAACTCATGAGCGATGAGATGATACAGGGAGACTACGAAAAAGAAACGGGGAAGCAGATTGTCAATACTTTCGCGGCCAGGTCATACAAGGAAATTCCTATGGTGCTTGTTGCGGGCCATGGGCCATTCACGTGGGGAGAATCGCCCGAGAAGGCACTCTATCACAGTCAGATGCTCGAGGAGCTGGCGAAAATGGCCTTGTTGACCTTGCAGATCAACCCGTCCACCCCCCGATTGAAGAAGACATTGATCGACAAGCATTTCAAACGGAAACACGGACCCGATTCGTATTATGGGCAGGAATAGCGTGAAACAAAAGGAGAAATGAAATGAAGAATATTCCAACAGTCGTCATGGGAATTGTTGCAGTAAGCAGGGATTGCTTTCTCGCTGAACTCTCCAGAAAAAGACGAATCCGGGTCGCGGAGGAATGCAAGGCCAAAAACATTTCTTTGGTTGAACTCCAGACTGTCGTAGAGAACGAGAATGATGTTCTCAAAGCACTCGATGAACTGCGCGACAAGAAGGTCAATGCCCTCGTGCTCTACCTCGGCAATTTCGGTCCGGAGGGACCAACGACTCTGCTGGCTCAGAAATTCGGCGGACCCGTCATGCTGGCAGCAGCAGCGGAGGAAAGCGGAAAGGATCTCTACGAAGGGAGAGGCGATGCGTACTGCGGGTTGCTGAGTGCTTCATACAACGTCGGGTTGCGGAACCTGAACGTCCACATCCCACGGAACCCGGTCGGAACGGCTGCTGAGGTGGCAACCATGATCGGTGAGTTTCATCCTGTGGCAAGAGTCTACCTCGGTCTCAAACAGCTCAAGATCTTCTCGTTTGGACCGCGGCCGTACGACTTTCTGACGTGTCATGCACCCATCAAGCCGCTGTTCGACATCGGTGTGGAGATCATGGAGAACAGCGAGCTGGATATGTACGACCTCTTCCTCTCCAAGAAAGGCGACCCGCGCATCAAGTCAATTGCGAGCGACATGGCAAAGGAACTGGGGAAGGGAAACATGTATCCCGACCTGCTCGAGCCGCTGGCGCAGTTTGAAATCTCTCTTCTCGACTTCATGGAGAAAAATCTAGGAGCGTCGAAATCTGCAGTCTTCGCCAACAAGTGCTGGCCGTCGTTCGAGAAGTTCTTCGGGTTCGTCCCATGCTTCATCAATTCGCGGCTGGCAACGCACGGGATCCCGATCTCGTGCGAGTCGGATATCTACGGCGCGTTGAGCGAATACATAGCGGTCTGTGCGACCGAACTGCCGGCAGCAATCCTGGACATCAACAACACCGTGCCTCAGGATATGTACCAGGAATCGAAAGCCCTGATAGGGCAGTACTCGAACAACGACCTCTTCATGGGATTTCATTGCGGCAATACCTCTTCTGCCTGCATGGCGTCGTTCACGATGAAATATCAACTTATCATGCATCGTTTGATGGAACCGGGGAGGGAACCGAACATCACTCGAGGCACGCTCGAAGGTCAGATTCGGCCGGGGAGGATGACGGCGTTTCGTCTTCAGGCGACTGCAAATGCGGAGCTCAAAGCATACGTGGCCGAAGGAGAGATTCTGAACATCGATCCGAAATCTTTCGGCTGCATCGCGATCTTCGCGGTCAAGGAAATGGGGCGATTCTATCGCAATGTCCTGCTGGAAAAGAGATTCCCTCACCATACCGCGATCGCATTTGATCATGCGGGACGCTCCCTGTGGGATGCGATGAAGTTGATCGGAATCAAAGACCTCGCCTTCAATCGTCCCGCCGGAATGTTGTATGACGGCGAAAGTATTTACTAAGAAAAGAGCGACTAGACTATGCCAATGATAGGTGTCAGGCTTCACGGTCCGCGCACCCTCAAAGTCGAACAGCTCTCCGATCCAAAACCACCCGGAAAGGGAGAGGTCCTCGTGAGGGTCGACGCCGCGGGAATTTGCGGCAGCGATTTGCATATGTACCTTGATGCGCTCATCGGGGATACCAAGCTGAAAGCACCAATCGTTCCCGGTCACGAGTTTGCAGGCGCAATTATCTCGACGGGGGAAGAGCCGTTGAGTGAGCACTCTGGCCTGCTCAGACCCGGGATGCGTGTGGCGGTCGATCCGGCCCAACCGTGCGGAACGTGTGAGCTTTGTCTGCGTGGACATCCTAACCTTTGTACAAATCTTCACTTCTGTGGTCTCTTTCCTGACGGCGGATGTTTCTGCGAGCGCATCGTCGTCCCTGCAAAAACATGTTTTTCCCTTCCTGATGCCCTCGACGCTGAGTCAGGTGCTCTTCTTGAACCTCTGGGGGTAGCACTGCATGCAGTGAGCCTCGCGAACGTAAAGCCTGGTGACTCTGCAGTCATCATCGGAGCAGGACCGATTGGTCTTCTTATTCTCGAGGCGGCGAAGCAGGCGAAGATGGAGCCGATCTTTGTTGTTGAACAACTCCCATGGCGGCTCCACCTTGCAGAAAAGCTCGGGGGAATTCCCATCGATTCGGCGCGGACGGATGCCCGGGAGAAACTGATGATTCAAACGCTCGGAAGAGGAGTCGATGTTGCGTTTGAAGCTGCATGGGCGGATCAATCAATTCAGCTCGCTGCGGAGATGGCTCGGTACGGTGGGAAGCTTGTGCTGGTGGGTATTTCGCGCGATGACCGGCTGGCCATCAACCATTCCACAGCCCGGCGCAAAGGGCTCACCATTCTCCTGTCCCGGCGGATGAAGCATACCTATCCGAAGGCGATAGAGTTGGTTGAAAGCGGCCGGGTGAATGTGAAGAGCATCGTGACTCACCGCTTCCCCCTCGTGCAAACGCCCGAGGCATTTGAGTTGAACGCGGACTATCGTGACCACGTCGTGAAAGTCATCATCACCAATCCTTGAAGGCTTCTATGCGGTCGAATCTTGCTGCCATTCTTGTTCTCTCGACATTACTGCCACATGCTTTTTCACAAACTCCGAAACATGGAGCCGTCGCCGAGATTTCACCGATCAAGGCGCGTCAGTTCGATCTGCGCGATGTTCGCTTGCTTGCCGGACCTTTGAAGGACGCTCTCGAGCTGAACCGGAAGTACTTGTTGAGTCTTGATGTGGATCGCCTCGTTCGAAATTTTCGCGTGAACGCCGGCCTGTCATCCAATGCACAACCGCTTGGTGGTTGGGAAGCTCCGAATTGTGAACTTCGAGGCCATTTTACCGGTCATTATCTTTCTGCCTGTGCCTTGATGTTTGCCTCGACGGGAGATGTCCGGGTGAAGGACAAGGGGAATCAGGTCGTCGATGCACTGGCACAATGCCAGCGAGCGCTTGGATCGAGCGGATACCTCAGCGCCTTCCCGGAAGAGTTCATCGAAAGAGTCGAGAACGGCAAGCGTGTGTGGGCTCCGTACTACACGCTCCACAAGATCATGGCAGGCTTGCTTGACATGTACGTGCTCTGTGACAACAAGGAAGCCCTGCAAGTTGTCAAGGGGATGGCTTCGTGGACAAAGAGCCGAATAGACAGGCTCGACGAGAAGCGAATGCAGGAGATGCTGAAGGTGGAATTTGGCGGGATGGCCGAAGTCCTGGCGAATCTGTATGCCGTGACTGCAGATCCCGTTCATCTCGGGATGGCTCGCCGGTTCGAAAAGAAGTCGTTTCTTGACCCGCTGGCTGATCACAAAGACCAGCTTCAGGGGTTGCACGCCAACACGCATATTCCCCAGGTCATCGGAGCAGCTCGCGAATATGAGTTGACCGGAGAATCGCGGTACTCCGAAATAGCCTCTTTTTTCTGGAGCGAGATCGTCGATGCCCGTTCCTACGTCACCGGCGGGACGAGCAACTATGAATACTGGCGCGATGAGCCCTACAAACTTGCTGATGAGTTGAGTCAGGAATCGCACGAAAACTGCTGCACCTATAATATGTTGCGTTTGACGGAGCATCTCTTCTCGTGGTCGCCGAACGCGAGGTTCTTCGATTACTACGAAAGGGCGCTGTTCAACGGAATTCTGCCGACTTATCATGAGACGGTCGGTGGGGCGATCATGTACTTTGTCCCGATGAAGAGCGGACTCTTCAAGATGTTTGGCGTTCCCGATTCTTCATATTTCTGCTGCAATGGTTCAGGCATCGAGTCATTTGCAAAGCTCGGCAGTAACATTTACTACAAGGAAGAGAACACCGTCTATGTGAATCTGTTCATCGCGTCCGAGGTGACGTGGCCGGAAAAAGGGGTGACGATCATTCAGCAAACGAAGTTTCCCGAACAGGAGGGGTCAAACCTTTCTTTCAGAATAATGAAGCCCACCGAGTTCACGCTCAAACTGCGGATGCCCTCCTGGGCAGGCAAGATTTCCTACGTGAGGGTGAATGGAAAACTCATGACGGTCTACATCGGGAGCGATGGTTATCTGAAACTAGGGCGGATTTGGCGTCAAGGCGATCTCGTCCAGATTTCTCTTCCCATGAAACTCTCTCTCTCCAGATTCTCGAATGATCCGTCTGTTGGTGCGGTTCTCTACGGCCCGATTGTTCTGGCCGGAAATCTCGGGACCGAGTCGATGTCAGAGGAAATGGAGGACGGGTTGGGATGGGCGGAGGTCGATCGGATGGTCTCACAGGGAGCGGCCATTGAGCCACCTGCACTCGTTGTACCCAATGCCGATCCAAACTTGTGGATCAAACCTGTGAAGGGAAAGTCATTGACGTTTCGGACTGTGAAAGTCGGTAGGCCGAACGACGTGACGCTCATCCCTTTTTTTAAGTTGTTCGGTCAGAGATACGCTATCTATTGGAACATTTACGCTCCCTATGAGTGGAAAGTGATGCAGGAGGCGCGACCGGCCCAACTCCCGGGCATCGTGGACAAAGTCATCGTGGGCGATCATCGGTCCGATCGCAAGCACAATTTCCAGGCATATAGATACCAGTCGGGAGAGCGGATGGGTCAGAAGTGGGTCAAATCGACGCTCTCATTCCGTTATGATCTCGACGTCGATGCTTCGAAAGGATGCACGTTGCAATGCACGTATGCAGGAGGTGACAAGGAGTGCGCATTCGACATTCTCGTCGACGGACTGCTTCTTGCACAACAGTCGTCGACGGGCGGGAAGGATGGGGAGTTTGTCGATGCACGGTATCGCATCCCTGAGGAACTCATTCGCGGGAAGAAGAAAGTGAGTGTGATGTTCCGGGCAAGAGGTGGAAAACCGACCACCGAACTCTTTGGATGCGAGATCGTGGATGGTCGAAACTAGAAATTGAACCTTTGAAGGGCAACAGAATGAGCTTGGACAAATCTACCTGTGGTGCACTCCTTCTCCTCACGGCGACAGTAAGTGTGTTTGCCCAGAACGGGAGCAGGGACTATCCCATCAAGCCGGTTCCTTTCACGAGCGTCAAGATCGACGATAATTTCTGGTCGAAACGTCTTGAGATCAACAGGACAGTTACTCTTCCCCACAACTTTCAGAAGTGTGAAGAAACGGGACGAGTCGACAACTTCGCCAAAGCAGCAGGGCTGAAGAAGGGAAGCTATAAAGGATATCAGTTCAATGACTCTGATGTCTTCAAGGTGATCGAGGGTGCATCATACTCCTTGCAAGTGCACGCCGATCCACACCTTGATCATTATCTTGACAGCCTCATCGCTCTTATTGCGGCGGCTCAGGAAAAAGACGGTTATCTCTACACTCCGCGCAAGCTCATGGATTCCACATATTCACCACCCGGGGGGAAGGATCGATGGGTAGGAGAAAAAGACGGCAGTCATGAGCTCTACAATCTCGGTCATCTCTATGAAGCAGCAGCGGCGCACTACCAGGCGACGGGCAAACGGAACTTGTTCAACGTTGCCCTGAAGAGTGCCAATCTGATTTGCGAGACATTCGGCCCGAACAAACGGCACGAAGTGCCGGGGCACCAGGTCATTGAGATCGGATTGTGCAAGCTCTATAGAATCACCGGAGAAGAGAAATACCTCCGAACGGCCAAGTTCTTTCTGGATGAACGTGGCGATGCGAAGGGGCACGACCTCATTGGTGAGTATGCGCAGGATCATCTGCCGGTGGTGGAGCAGGATAGTGCCGTTGGCCACTCGGTTCGAGCAGCGTATATGTATGCCGGCATGGCGGACGTTGCAGCGCTGACCGGTGACGCCTCGTACATCAAAGCGATCGATCGCATCTGGGAGGATGTGGTGGGCACGAAGATGTATTTGACGGGAGGGATTGGAGCAACCGGCGGCAACGAAGGATTCAGTCATCCCTATGCGCTTCCGAACCTGAGCGCGTACTGCGAAACGTGCGCGGCCATCGCAAACGTCTTCTGGAATTACAGGATGTTCCTTCTCCATGGAGACGCGAAGTACCTCGATGTTGTCGAGCGAATCATCTACAACGGTTTCCTGTCCGGAGTGTCGATGGAAGGAAACCGGTTCTTCTATCCGAACCCGCTCGAATCGTTCCGCGGCTCAGAGCGCGCCGAATGGTTTGCATGTGCATGCTGCCCGACAAATGTGGTCCGATTTGTTCCGTCAATCGCGGGGTATGTGTATGCCCAGGGCGGCAAGGACGTGTACGTGAATCTATTCATTGGCGGGGTATCCACAGTGAAGACCGAAACCCAGTCGGTGAAGATGACGCAAGTGACAGACTATCCCTGGGACGGTGCTGTCAGGCTGCAGGTCGACCCAAACACGCCGGAACAGTTTGCAGTCCGCATACGCGTTCCGGGATGGGCGAGGAACCGTCCGGTTCCCAGCGATCTCTATCGATATTTGGACCAGAACAACGAAGAACCCACCGTGCGGGTAAACGGCCAACCCGTCAAGATGATGTTAGAAAGCGGGTATGCTGTCCTCAGGCAAACATGGAAAAAGGGAGACCTCGTGGAGATCAATTTCCCTATGCCTGTCCGTCGTGTGGTGGCGAACGAGAAGCTGCTCGATGACAAAGGAAAGGTCGCGCTCGAACGCGGCCCGATTCTGTTTTGTGCGGAGTGGCCTGATAACAAGAATGGAAACGTTGTGAATCTCGTGCTTCCGGACAACGCTTCTCTGAGCACGCAGTTTCGAAAAGAACTTCTGAACGGTGTCCAGATTGTCCAGTCTTCAGCGATCTCTGTGCGCCGGACACTGGAGAACACGATCGTCTCGGATCCCGTGCAGGATTTTGTTGCGATCCCGTACTACGCTTGGGCGCATCGGGGACTCGGACAGATGAACGTCTGGTCTGCGCGGGAAGTATCGGCTGCGCGTCCGTTGCCGGCGCCGACGATCGCGTACCTGAGCAAGGTCACCGCCTCCGACAAGCGTCGCGCTGATGCGATCAACGATCAATTGGAACCGACGAGTTCGATCGATCACACGATCCCCTATCTGCATTGGTGGCCGCGGAAAGGGACAACGGAGTGGGTGCAATACGATTTCAAAAAGGAAGAGACAGTGTCGCACACCGAACTCTATTGGTTCGACGATACGGGGATCGGCGAATGCCGTCTCCCCAAATCGTGGCGCGTGCTTTATAGAGATGGAGATCAGTGGAAACCCGTCGAAGCAGCCTCACCCTATGATGTCGAAAAGGATCGCTACTGCACGATTGCTTTCAAACCTGTGAAGACAACAGGCCTGCGAGTAGAGATCCAATTAATTCCCGACTTCTCTGGCGGCATCTATGAATGGAAAGTTGAGTAAGAATCATGAAGAACACGATTTTGAAGATCGCCTCGTTCGTTGCTTTTTTCATACTTGCGCAGACTTCCACAGCCCAATGGAAGATCCCGTCGAATGCCCCGCTCTTGACGAAGTGGGCAAAAGATGTGTCACCGACGAACGCTCTTCCGGAGTACCCGCGTCCCCAGATGGTTCGTGCCGAGTGGATGAACCTGAACGGATTGTGGCAATACAAAGAGGCAAAGGAAAACGAGAATCCTCCCTTTGGTGAGAACCTCGCTGGCACGATCCTCGTACCGTATCCGATCGAATCTGCTTTATCCGGGGTCATGAAAAGCACAGAAAGGCTCTGGTATCGACGAACGGCGACGTTGCCGAAGAAGTGGTCAGGCCGGAGAGTGGTTCTGCACTTTGGGGCTGTGGACTGGGAGACGAAGGTATTTGTGAACGGAAAGGCCGTCGGTCAACATCGAGGCGGATATGATCCATTCTTCTTCGACATCACGGGAGCCCTCAGGCCTGATGGACCTCAAGAGATCGTAGTTGGAGTCTATGATCCGTCAGATGCCGGTGAACAGCCACGCGGCAAGCAAGTGTTGAAGCCACGGGGGATTTGGTACACTCCCACGACCGGCATATGGCAGACGGTCTGGCTCGAGCCTGTTGGCACCGAACATATCTCGGCAATGGTTCTTGTGCCGGATGTGGATTCGTCCACCATCCGATTGACGGCCATGACGGCAGATGGAAGCACGGCATCAACTGTTCGCGTTGAGGTTTTTGACGGAGCTAAGAAGATTGGTCAGGCTGAAGGGAGGATTGGTGCGGAGATTTCCCTCCCGATCAAATCGCCGAAACTCTGGTCGCCGGAGACTCCCTTTCTGTACGATCTAAAGATCCGTCTAATGGAAAAAGGAAGACAGGTCGATGAGGTCAAGAGCTATTTCGGAATGCGAAAGATCGAACTCGGCCGCGATGAGCACGGCGTCAACCGAATACTCCTAAACGGAAAGTTCGTGATGCAGGTGGGTCCGCTCGATCAAGGCTTCTGGCCTGATGGTATTTACACGGCTCCGACTGATGATGCACTTCGGTCGGACATTGAGATGACGAAGAAGCTTGGCTTCAACATGGCACGCAAGCACGTCAAGGTTGAGCCGGACAGATGGTACTATTGGGCGGACAAGCTCGGACTGTTGGTATGGCAGGACATGCCAAGCGGGAACAACAAGACTGATGATGGCAAAATGCAATTTGAGAGAGAGCTTGCGAACCTGGTGGCAACCCATCACAATCATCCTTCGATCATCATGTGGGTTGTCTTCAATGAAGGATGGGGACAATATGACACGGAGCGGCTGTCTGCCTGGGTGAAACAGCTGGACCCGACACGACTTGTCAACAATGCCAGCGGTTGGACTGATATGAAGGCGGGAGATGTTCTTGATATCCATCACTACCCGGAACCACGAACTCCTGATCCTGATCCGAAGCGAGCCATCGTGCTCGGTGAATTCGGTGGCTTGGGTCTTGCCCTTGAAGGTCACACGTGGAAGAAGGAACATTGGGGATATCAGGGAATGTCTGATGTGGATCAACTCACCTCGCGCTATGAGAAGTTTATGAAGCGAGTCTACGGCTTCAAAGACACACCGGGGCTCTCCGCGGCAATCTACACTCAAACAACGGATGTTGAAGTCGAGTGCAACGGATTGATGACCTACGACCGAAAAATTGTCAAGCCGATCCTCGATCGGATTGCTGCAGTCAATCGGGGGGACTTCTCGAAAATGCCCCCCTCGCCGATCGTCAAGACTATCGTCCCGACATCAGAGGAGCAGGGGAGAGAGTGGCGTTACACGGAGAAGAAGCCCGCGGAGAACTGGTTCAAGACGGAGTTTTCTGACACCGAGTGGACGAACGGACTGGGCGGTTTCGGCACATATGGAACGCCGGGTGCGATCGTCCGAACCGAATGGAAGACATCCGATATCTGGATGCGCACGGAGATCACTGTTTCCGAAGACCATTTTACTTCGCCCCACTTCAGACTTCATCACGACGAGGATGCCGAGGTGTACATCAACGGAGTTCTGGCGGGATCGTACGGCGGCTTCTCGAGCGAATATGAAGAATTTCCGCTGACAGCAGAGGGCCGCAAAGCGCTCATGCCGGGGAAGAATACGATCGCGGTGCATTGCAGACAAACCGAAGGTGGTCAATACATTGACATCGGCATCGTCGACCTCTTGCCGCCGGCTCCGAATAAATAGGTGACGACGAGATTCAACAAAAACACGGGGACACATCCTGAGCGGAGGGAGCGCATTTTGCGACCGTAGTCCCCGCCCGCCCCTGCGAGGGCACGTGTAGCGGTCGCCAGCCCGCCATCATCGCACTCTGATGGTCTGGCGGGGGCGGAGAAGGATGTTCAGTGCCGGCAGGCGAAAATACGGCAGACTCCATGGTTGTCATTGTGACGGGTTGGGTTCGGCGAGCCCGGAATCACTCGAAGCTCGCTTCGACTCCGCTCGTAGAGAANNGTCTGAATCTTCTCTTGTTCCATGAAGGGTTGTTAGGAAAAAGGAAAAAAACAAATTGAGAACACGCCTTTCTAAAGTCTTGATGATCGCATCAATATCAGTTCTCTTCTATGCCGGTACAGCGACCGGGCAATCCACGTCGACCGCCACATTGACGGTGGACGCCGACAAACTTGGACCTCGCGTCAGCCCTTTACTTTACGGTGTCTTTTTTGAGGAAATCAACCTCGGTGGAGACGGTGGATTGTACGGCGAGTTGATTCGCAACCGATCGTTCGAAGAGTCGACCACGCCAGTTCACTGGAAATTTGTGAAAGAGGGGGTAGCCGATGGAGAGATGTCCATTGACTCGATCTACGTCCTGAGTGAGAAGAACACTCACTATCTCAAGCTCAAGGTGCTCCATGCCCTCGAAGGCTATGTCGGCGTCGCGAACGATGGATACTGGGGAATACCAGTCAGGAAGGGGGAAGAATTTGACTTGTCCCTGTACGCGATGACTCCTGATGGGATTAATCGATCACTCATCGCTTTCCTGGAAGCGCCGGACGAACGCGTGCTCGCAAAGGTCGCCATCAGCACACTCAAACCGGGCTGGCAGCAGTTCAAGGTTGCGATGGTTGGTCTCGACGACTGTCCGGACGCCCGGCTGGTTATCCGTGCATCGGAACCCGGGGTCGTGTTCCTCGATGTGGTTTCGTTGTTTCCGAAGAACTCGTTTAAGGCGCGGCCGAACGGATTGCGCCAGGATCTTGCCAACATGCTGCAAGACCTCAAACCTTCATTCGTTCGTTTCCCCGGGGGCTGCTGGGTTGAAGGCGACAATCTCGGGCTTTCCTACCGCTGGAAACAAACGATCGGGGACGTTGCAGACCGACGCTATCAGTATAACATCTGGCAGTACTGGTCGACGAACGGATTGGGATTTCATGAGTACTTGCAGATGTGCGAAGATCTCGCGGGGGAACCGCTCTTTGTCATCAATGTTGGCATGTCGCACCACGGCATCGTTCCGATGACCGCTATGAAGGAATGGGTGCAGGACGCACTCGATGCGATAGAGTATGCCAACGGTCCTGCCGACAGCAGGTGGGGTGCGAAGCGGGCAGCGAACGGTCACCCGGCACCCTTCGACCTCAAGTACATGGAGATAGGAAACGAGAACGGCGGACCGGAATACGCGGAACGGTACGCGCTCTTCTATGATGCGATCAAAGCGAAGTACCCTGAAATTCATCTCATCGAAAACGTGTGGGATGGATATCCGAAGGATCGGCCGGTGGAGTTGATTGATGAACATTACTACTCGTCGCCGGAATTCTTTATCAACAATGCGGACCGTTACGACAAGTACGATCGCAGCGGCCCGAAGATCTACGTGGGCGAGTATGCAGTCACGCAGCGTTGCGGCAAGGGAAACCTTCTGGCGGCATTGGGAGAAGCTGCGTTCATGACCGGCATGGAACGTAACTCTGATGTCGTGGTTCTCTCTTCCTATGCCCCGCTCTTCGCAAACGTGAACTACAAGAAATGGAATCCGGACCTGATCAATTTTAACCCGTCGGAGTCCTATGGAACTCCTTCGTACTACGCCCAGAAGATGTTCAGCCGGAATCGCAGCGATGTCATTCTTCGGAGCAGTTTGTCAATTCAAGAGCCGCCTCCGAACCCGCCTCCCTCGCGCAACGGGAAGATCGGCCTCGGTACTTGGAACACACAGGCCGAATTCAAAGATATCGCGGTGACCAAGAACGGGCAAAAGCTTCTCATCTCCGAATTTGCACAAGGGTCGAAAGGGTGGAAGCCCGTCGCCGGCAAGTGGAACATCGTCGGTGAAGCACTTCAGCAATCAGCTGACGGGATAAAGCTGAGGGCATACGCGGGCGATTCCCTCTGGACGGACTACACGTATACGCTGAAGGCAAAAAAACTCAGCGGGACGGAAGGCTTCCTGATTCTTTTCTCTGTCAAGGACAACGACAACTACGCGTGGTGGAATATTGGAGGGTGGGGAAATACCAAAAATGCTGTTGAGTGTTGTGAGGATGGCTGGAGAGTCCTCGTCGGACAGCAATCTACCGGATCGGTTGAAGCAGATCGGTGGTACGACATCAAGATTGAGTTGAACGGCCAGCACATCCGATGCTATTTGGACGGCAAACTCATTCACGATGTGATGTACGAGAACACGCTGTTGCGGTCTCTGCATGAAGTGGCAGGCAGAGATACCTCGACGGGCGAGATTGTTCTGAAGGTCGTCAACGTGTCGAACCATGCGTTCGACACGCGACTCGATATCCGCGGAGCAAAGGCGCTCGATGCAATTGGCAACGCATCGACGCTCACCTCCGGCGATCCGAAAGACGAAAACTCGCTCGACGCGCCGAAGAGGGTGATACCAAGATCAACGCAACTCCATGGGATCTCGAAATCCTTCGAGTACACATTCCCGGCCTATTCTCTGACAGTCCTGAGATTGAGAGAAGCGAAGTAGCTGTTCATGTCACTCCGGAAAGGGACGTTGTATGATCACCTTGCACACTGTTCGTCGCTCCGCTCCGATCATCGTAGGCATGACGCTCCTTTCCATGAGCCTCTTCGCTTTTCAGGCGAAGAAAGGAGATAGGATCCAATCCACGGATCCCGCTCTGCGACTGAAGGGGGCTGAACAGATACAGGAGATGAAGAAGAAGTCTCCGTTCAAGGATCTGAAGTGGCAGTATGTCGGTCCGACAAACGTCGGCGGGCGATGCACGGACGTGGCGGTGGTTGCACCGAAAGGGAAGAACTACACGATGTACGTCGCTTCTGCTTCAGGCGGTCTTTGGAAAACCGTGAATGAAGGGACGGCCTGGGACCAGGTATTCGATGATGCCGCTGCATCCTCGGCGTTCGGAAGTGTGGCGATAGCGCCGTCCGACCCGAACATCATTTGGGTGGGAACTGGAGAGCCGAACATCTTCCGCAGTTCGCAGGCTGGTTGTGGAGTGTATAAGTCGACTGATGCCGGGAAGACGTGGCAGCACATGGGTCTTGCCGATACCTATACCATCGGCCGCATTGTCATTCATCCGAAGAATCCGGACATCGTCTACGTCGCTGCGTCTGGGCACGAGTGGACGTTCAATAACGAGAGGGGTGTCTACAAGACCACCGACGCAGGGAAGACATGGCAGAAGGTGCTTTTCATCAATGATCACTCGGGTGCGATCGATCTGGTAATGGATCCGATCGACAACGAAACACTCTATGCGGCAACGTGGCAGCGAATCAGACTCAAATGGAATGACCCGCGTAACAGCGCCGACTACACCGGGAGTGGGATACACAAGAGCACCGACGGCGGAAGGAGTTGGAAGCAGATCAATGTTGGATTGCCCGAGGCAAAGTTTCGCGGTCGCATTGGTATTGATATCGCGCGATCGAACCCGAAGGTGCTGTATGCGTTTGTTGACAACTATGAACGGGCTGCATCTGACAGCGGCTTAAATGCGTCGGATAATTATGGTCGCCCTTCGTCCGGTGCGATCAAGGGCGCAACCGTGTTTCGAACCAATGACCGAGGAGAAACGTGGAAACAGGTGAGTGGACTTGTCGACTCGCTGCGAAAGTATATGGAGAGGATTTCAGCGACGTATGGCTGGGTGTTTGGTCAGATTCGTGTCGATCCGAATGACGAGAACACTGTCTACACAATGGGTGTGGGACTTCACGTCTCCAACGATGGCGGTAAATCTTTCAGACCTTTGCGTGGGATGCACGCCGACCATCACGGGCTCTGGATCGATCCGAGCAATTCTGATTATCTGGTGAACGTGAACGACGGCGGTGCTGTCGTCTCCTATGACCGGGGAAAGAACTGGAGAAGCTTCGCAGACAAGATCCATTCAACGCAATTCTTCAACATCGCCTATGACATGAGTACACCATTCAAAGTCTACGGTTCGATACAGGATCATTTCAGTTGGCGCGGCGCCGTTGACTTGAGCAGAGGACGGAACAATATTCGGCCTGTAGAATTCGAAAGCGCGCCGGGCGGCGAAGGTGCATCTCACGCTATCGACCCGACGAATCCCGCGATCGTCTACACGGAGCAGTTCTACGGCTCCATCATCCGCTCTGATGTTGTCAAAGGCACAACGAAGTATCTCCTTCCGAGAACGTACGAAGACGAGCCGAAGCTGCGGGGCGAATGGGTCGCGCCGCTCATGATATCAACTCACAATTCGAACATCATCTATCACGGCATGCAATACGTCTTGCGCTCGCTCGACCAAGGGAATACATGGGAGCAAATCAGCCCGGACCTCACGTACAACTCGGCATCGGAATTGGGAGATATCTCCTACCACACGCTCACCTCCATTTCGGAATCACCTTTGAAGTATGGACTAATTTATGCGGGTTCAGACGATGGAAGAGTCCATATGACGAAAGATGGCGGGAAACACTGGCAGGAGATCATGGAGGGGCTGCCCGTACAGAAGTGGGTGTCGCGCATTGTGGCATCTGCCTATAACCTCGGTACTGTGTATATGACTCAGAACGGAAAGCGAGATGACGACTTCACGCCATATGTCTGGAAATCCACGAACTATGGAAAGACATGGGTTGATATCTCGAAAGGAATTCCACTGGGTCCTGTCAATGTCATCCGAGAAGATCCGAGGAGCAGGAATATCCTCTATGTAGGAACCGACGGGGGAGTCTACGTCACAATCGACGGAGCCAAGACATGGAATGTCCTCGGCACGGGACTTCCCATGTCGTATGTTCATGATCTGGTCGTTCACCCAAGGGACAACATGATTGTGGTCGGAACTCACGGTCGCGGTGTTTGGGTGCTTGATGCGGACACGATCAACAAGCCGAAGGAGAGGCCGGCGTCGTTTGATGATGAGGAGGACTTAGAGTGATCCGGTGACCGTCACCTCCGAGGTGACGGCCACCTGTTGGTTTTGCCTCAATCTTTATACGCCATGCTTATTCTCGCAATTTTCGTCGAATGAAAAAAGTCTCCTCGTATCTCATTGCATGCATCTTTTTGTCCACAACTCTTGCAGCGACGACGTTTGCTCAGGGTTCTGTTCTCCTCGTGGGAGGTGGAAGTGAAGATTACGGCGACTGGTCGGATCAACCATATCGATGGTTGGTTGACCATGCACCGAACAAAGTCATCCTCGTCATGCATTACTCCGACGGCTCGACCTGGCTCGAAAGCTATTTCCGCTCATTTGGAGCGACTTCGGCAATGAGCCTCATCATCAGCACGAAAACGGCCGCCAACGACTCAGCGAATTACAGGGCAATCCTTGCAGCCAGTGGTGTTTTCCTCCGCGGAGGAGATCAATGGCAATACGTGAGCCTTTGGAAGGGGACACTCGTCGAGAAAGCAATTCGTGAACTCTATCAACGTGGAGGGGTCGTCGGTGGGACAAGCGCCGGAGAGGCTGTGCTGAGCGAAATTGCGTTCGATGCCCAGCTTGCATCCGTGGACCCCAGAACGGCGCTCCGAAATCCTCTCGGCGCTTCCATTACACTCACTGATGATTTTCTGCGCCTCGCACCAAACCTCCTGGCGGACAGCCACTTTTTCGAACGTGGACGATTGGGCCGCCTTGGACCCATGCTTTCAGTCTACAAAAAAAACAAGGGGAGGGAAGTCATCGGCGTCGGCATTGATGCGAATACGGCGATGGCTATCGGACCTGATGGAGTTGGTGAAGTGATGGGCTCGGGGACGGCAACCTTGCTGCGTTATGCGCCGGAAACGCGGGACACACTCGAGACTTCTAAACCCTATTCCGTTTACAATCTCGCCATAGATCAGCTTACCACCGGTTTCACTCTGAACATATCAACAGGTGAGATCAAGCGGCCACAGACCGCCACAGCATTCTCACCAAAATCTGTTTCCACAACAACTCCCATGGTAGTTCTCGATGGATCGAACAGCAACACGGATTGGAGCGGCAGCGCGGGAAGTCTCAAAAAGCTCCAGCTTGCTTTGAGCGGGTCCGTTGACACGGTCGGGATATTCTCATCACCTGCTTCCACGACGTCAGCGAACTCCGTTAGTTCATCGCTCGGAACGATGGGAGTGGCGACCCGGTTGCTTTGGATTGACGACGCAAAGAAAAACGACGCAGAGTTTGCGAAGGCAGTCAGCGGCTGCTCAGCATTCGTCTTTGTCGGTAATTCGCCCGACAGCATCGGTCAGTTGCTCGGTGATGTGACGACTGCAGGCAGGTCGTTTCAGTTGAGAGCTGCAAACGTGAAGGCAATGGTCTTTCTTTCTGATGATGTCATGCTGGCGGGAGAGACCGGGATTGGACAAATGTACCGGAGCATCTATGGCGCTTACTATGGATACCTGACCCTCGTGAAAGGGCTTCGTGCTATCAAAGGAATGCAGATAGTGCCGAGATTGTTCGAGAATTCCGACTACACAGACAACCGCATGAGTTCGGTTTTCTGGGCGATGGGGAAGTCCAACCTTTCTGTAGGAGTCATGGTGGACGTCGGCTCGCATGTCGTTGTTCAGGGATCTCAACTCCGCGCATACGGTCCGACTCCAGTGATAGTGATAGATGCGCGACGGGCTCAATGGGTGGACTTTCCGACATGGAAAGATCCGGGAAAAGCAGATCCACGACAGAACGCCGCACTCATCGGTGCCAGGATCCATGTTGTCCGGAGCAGTTCGGCGGTTGATTTCGGATCAGTCACGACTGTCTCAAATTCAGCCGGAGGCAACGAGATACCGGCTCAATTCGAATTGAGGCAGAATTATCCCAACCCGTTCAACGGAGTGACGGATCTCCAGGTACGGATTGCGAGCTCTGAATCATTCGTGTTGAAGGTCTTTGACCTGCTGGGTCGTGAAGTGACAACGCTTGTGAATGGGAGGATGCAAGCCGGCCTTCATACAGTAGTGTGGGATTCGGGTAATGCGCCAAGTGGAGTCTATTTCGCCCGATTACAAGCTGGTAAATTCATCCAAACGCGGCGATTGTTGTTGCTCAAGTAACACCCCGATTCAAACACGTTGTTGCATGGTCCTCATGTTGTCCCATTGCCATATCTGAGAATCACCTTCTATCGCTGACTGACAGGCTCATCGGCAAGTTCCCCGATCGAATCGCGCTTGACAGTAACGCGAAAAGGTGTAACTTCATGCAATAAGTGTTTCGACTCACCGCTCTCCTGAAACAAACCGTTCAGTGCTAACCATGACTTCCCAACAACAGGAACTCCTCTCGCTGTTTCTACGCCTCGCACCGATCGATGGCGTCTCGCATATGGAGCGCGCGATCGCGGATGAGGTAATGGCGATTCTGCGCGCCGCTGGTCTCGATGTTGTCGAAGACCAATCCGCTTCCGTTGTAAAAGGAAACGCGGGCAATCTGCTTTGCTTCCCGCCGGGGTTTCGGGCAGATGCCCCGGCCATCATGCTTGAGGCACATCTCGACACGGTGCAACCAACAGGTTCGCTCAAGGCCATCGTCAACGAAGACCGAGTCAGTTCGGATGGATCGACGATCCTTGGCGCCGACAATCGCATGGGGCTGTCCATTCTCGTCGACCTCTTGCTCCATTCAAACGAATCGCCGGGTCCGAAGAAAAACTTCTTTGTCGTCTTCACCGTTGGTGAGGAGACAGGATTGTACGGTGCTGCAGCGCTTGATTTGTCGAAGCACCACGTGACCGCCGCCTTTGTCTTTGATTGTTCGAAGCGGCCGGGGATATTTATACGCGAGTCTGTGGGTCTCTACGATTTTACAGCGCAGTTCGTTGGGAAAGCTGCTCATGCCGGTGTCGCTCCCGAGGAAGGGATCAGCGCCATCGCGCTTGCTGCCTCGGCGATCAGCAAGATCAAACTCGGCCGTCTCGACCCCGAGACGACGGCAAACATCGGCAAGATTTACGGCGGAGAGGCGACGAATATTGTTCCGGAGCGGGTGACCGTGGAAGGTGAAGTTCGGTCATTCTCGCCCGACAGGATTCGCGAAGAGCTTCGCAGGATCGAGCAGACTTTCCACACTTCGGTCGATGGGTGTGGGCGACTGGTGTTTAGTGCCTATTCTGATTTCGAACCGTATGTGCACCAGCCGGACGCGCCGGCGGTGATGGAGTTGGAATATGCGATTCGCCGCGCTGGCTTGACCCCGAAGCCAATTCGTTACATGGGCGGCAGCGACGCGAACAAGTACAACGCCAAGGGAATACCGGCAGTGAATATTGGCATCGGTGCGCAGAAGCCGCATTCGGTGGAAGAGTTTTTCCTTCTCGAAGATCTTTTTAAAACCTCGGAGATTGCACATGAGCTCATCAAAATCGCACAATAGTGTTTTCATTCTTCTTGCATTGCTCGTTGCCGTGCTTGCTCTGGCATCGGCGTCGGCTCAAAATAATCCCAAAGGCAATCTCATCATCATCGGTGGCGGTGACAGAGGTCCGGATGTCATGAATCCTTTTGTTAAGCTGGCAGGCGGTGAGAAATCGAAAATCGTCTTTTTCCCGATGGCGAGCGAATATGGGGACAGCTATGCCGGAGAACGCATCGCAGACATGAAGAAATTTGGTGCGGGGACCGTGTTGCATCTCAATATTAACAAGCAACAGGCGAACAGCGACTCGGTTCTTGCTCTTCTCGATGGTGTCACGGGGATCTATTTCGGCGGCGGTGATCAGGCGCGGTTGACGGGAGTGTTGAAAGGAACTCGGACAGAAAAACGAATGCATGAATTGTACATGAACGGAGCCGTGCTTGGTGGGACCAGCGCCGGGGCTGCCGTCATGAGCGCGATCATGCTGACGGGTGACGAACGTCGAGCCACGAGAGACTCTTCATGGAACAAGATTGAATCGGAGAATGTCATTACCATTGACGGCTTCGGGTTTATCGACGATGCTATCGTTGACCAACATTTTCTTATTCGGCGGAGAAGCAACAGGCTGATCAGTGTGATCCTCGAACATCCCACGAAGATTGGGATCGGAATCGATGAAGCCACGGCCATTTGGGTCAAACCCGATCATACGTTTGAGGTTCTCGGAAAATCCACTGTGCTGGTATTTGATGCCACGGGCTCAGAGGTCAAGCGTGACGCAACGGGATATGGGCTCCGTGCTGCCGATATCAGAATGAGTGTCTTGCGTGCCGGCTCTGTCTACGACCTCAAATCCAAGAAAGTCATTCGGCTCTCGAACTAAGGATTTATTGATGAAGATTCCCCCGACGCTTGTTCTCATCTTCTCGATCATCGTCCTCTTTGGGATCCTCACGTGGATAGTCCCAGCAGGCGAGTTCAAGCGGGTGGAGAAGGCCGGACGCACCGTCGTCGTCCCCGGAACGTATACGCAGGTCGCGTCTCAGCCTCAGGGGATTGGCAAAATCCTCTCGGCTCCTGTCAAAGGATTCGTTCAGGCAGCCTTCGTCATTGTGCTGGTGTTCATTGCGGGCGCTGCGTTCGGAGTGGTGAATGCGACGGGAGCAGTGAACAGCGGCATCGAAGTTCTTGCAGGTGCGGTAGAAAAGAGTATTGTTCTCCAGAGGGTCATGATTCCCATCCTCATGTCCCTCTTCTCGCTGGCCGGGGCGACCTTTGGCATGAGCGAAGAGGTGCTCGCGTTCATTCTCATTTTTATACCGTTTGCGCGCGCTCTGGGCTACGATTCCATCGTAGGAGTCGCTATCCCGTTTGTCGGAGCCGGGGTAGGGTTTGCCTCTGCATTTCTGAATCCTTTCACCGTTGGTGTTGCGCAAGGCATCGCGGACTTGCCACTGTTCTCGGGGATTGAGTTTCGACTCGTGATGTGGGTTGTGTTCACAGGCCTCGCCATCGCATTCGTTTCTCGCTACGCAGCAAAGATTAAGAAAAACCCCGGGCTCAGTCCGGTCTATTCGCTCGACATTGATCGGGGGGAAAAAAAAGATCCGACGCTTTTGGGCGCACTCTCGACACGGCAGAAAGTCGTTCTTCTGGTGTTGGCGGCCACGCTCGTTTCGCTGGTCGTCGGCGCGCTGAAATTCGATTGGTACATCACCGAGATTGGCGCTCTTTTCCTCGGCATGGGGATCCTGGCGGGAATCGTCGGCCGCTTGTCGATGAAGGAATTTTCCGATTCGTTCGTCTCGGGAGCGAAAGACATGCTGACCGCCGCGCTCGTTGTGGCGTGCTCCAGAGGAATTTTGGTCATTGCGACCGAAGGGAAAATCATCGACACGATCCTCGATGCGATGACGGGAATTGTGCGTCAGGCACACCCGGTCATCTCTGCCTATGCGATGCTGGTTGTGCAATTCACGCTTCATTTTCTGGTTCCATCCGGCAGCGGACAGGCTGCACTCAGCATGCCGATCATGACTCCCCTGGCCGATCTCCTGGGGATCACGAGGCAGACGGCTGTTTTGGTTTTCCAGTACGGCGACGGGTTCAACAGTCTTATTCTCCCCACGTCGGGAGTTACGATGGGTGTGCTCGCGATCGCGAAGATTCCGTACGAAAAGTGGTTAAAGTGGGTTATTCCTCTGCAGGTGATCCTGTATGGCGTTGGCATGATCTTCATCGCCATCGCAGTGACGATCAAGTGGGGACCGCTCTAAGAATGTTATCATTCAATGATCCAGGCGTTTCTGTTACTCACATTTTTAACGGAGGGTTTATGAAACGATCTCTGCAGTTTGTGGTTGCATCTGTCGCGCTTGTTCTCATGACCATGAGCATGCTGGAGGCGCAGGTTACAACCGGCACTGGCGCGATCGGATTTACATTGGACAAGTACGGGCGGTTGCGGGTCGGTGAGTTTCCGTACGCAGCGGCGACTCGTCACATGAACCGAATCAATCCAATTGTCGCATTGAACAAAAATGCCGTCTTTGACTACAATAACAATGCGAACACAACAAGCTACGCCCCACAAATGATCACCGGCAGCGGCGCTGATTCTGCCGCGCGGGTTGTCATCGATAGTTACTACGCTCCGATACAGCCTCCCAATGTCCGAGTTCAGGTGACCGTCTATCTGTGGAAGAATGCCAAATATTTGATCTATCGTTACAGAGTCTACAACGATTCCACTGTGACTTCTCCCCTCTATATCAGCAGTTTTGCGAGCCCGTCGCCTTCAGCCACGTATGGTGGTGAGACAGTCGTATACAACACCGCCAAATCGACGTACTATTTCTACCGCGCCGGTACTCCGATCTACGTTTCTCAGAAGCTTTTGAACAAGAGCCTCTTTTCGATGCGGATCCTGGACTGGGACACATATTCACCGGCAGATCCCTCCAGTGACGCCGCGACAGACTCCACGCGTTATGCCATGTCCGTGTACACGAAGTTTGACACGCTTCTCACGGCGAGTCCCGACGGAAGTGCTGTTCAGATGAATGCTGGTGTCTATAACCTGGCGCCGAAAGATTCAGCAGATGTATATTTTGGCGTCGGACTTGGCGCAACAGCAACCGAAGCAATCGCAGTGATGGATTCTGCGCAAGCGAAATATGGCAAGTTGGTGACGAGTGTCGAAAAGACAACTGCAGTGATTCCCACGCAGTTCGCACTGGAACAGAATTATCCCAACCCGTTTAATCCATCGACGCAGATCAAATTCATGCTCACAACGCGAAGTTCTGTGACGCTCACGGTGTATGATGCACTGGGAAGAAACATCAGAACTCTCGTGAACCGGCAGCTTGATGCCGGCGAGTATGTGTCATCGTTCGACGCCACGGGTCTCGCCAGCGGTGTTTACTACTACGTTCTCAGGGCCGGTACGTTGGTCGAATCCAAGAAAATGCTCCTGGTACGATAATGGCCGGATCCGTCACTCAAAAAAGCTATTTCAACGGGATGCCTGAGTCGCTCAAGGGCAAGATCCTTGCAGCGTACCAGCGTCTCCCGCTGAACCAGCAGCATGTGGCGGACTTCATTCTGAAACAGCCCCATGATCTGGCCTTCCTCACCACCGACTCGTTGTCGAAGGCGCTCAAGGTCAGCAAAGCAACGATTGTACGGTTTGCGCAAAGCCTGGGATACCAGGGATTCTCGGAGTTGCAGAATGAAGTGCTTGACGCGGTGCAGTCGACGATTCGCGCCCCTGACCGCTACATGATGGAGCTCGGGAAACTGAAACCGGACGAGACACTGACACTTGTCGCGCAGCATGAAGTTCACAATATTAATCGCACGGTGCACTACATCGATCGGAAGACGTTCAGTGGAGCCGTCGAGGTTCTTGTCGCCGCTCGACGTGTGCACACGATGGGTATTGGTGTGTCGTCTCTCCTGGCGGAGGTCCTGTCGTATGAACTGAATCAGGTTGGCATCGAATCCCAAGCCTTGGCGAGCGGCAAATTGCGGTTTGTCGAGCACCTCGCTCTCGCCCGGCGGGGAGATGTCGTCGTGGGGTTCTCTTTCCCCCCCTATTCAAAGGAGACGGTCGATGCCGCAAAGTATGCGCGGCAACGAGGTCTCGGTGTCGTTGCGATTACCGACAAACTTACTTCGCCGATAACATTTCACGCGCATCATGTCCTGGCGATTCAGACGGAAAATATGCTTCACACAAATTCAATCTCTGCCATCTCTGTCGTGATCAACGCTCTGGTGACGGACATTGCGCTCAAGAACAAGCCGGCAGCTTCAAAGATGTTCAAGGAATCGACCCAAATCTTGCTGCAGACGGAAGAATATATCGATAAGAAATCGTCGTGAGAGATATCCGGTGGCTTGGTCCGGATGGAGAGGGGAAGGGGGCAAGATCAGCTCCCGGATCGCTGCAGTGAAACTCGAATACGTCAAGTGAGCCACAAATCCTTAACTGTCTTTCAGAGGTCCCTCATGAAACGGCTGATATTCTTGCTTGCCATGGTCATCCCCGTAATAGTGTTTGCAGGGACGACAGGCAAGATCGCTGGAAAGATCACGGATCGGACAACCAACGATCCCCTTGTTGGAGCCAACGTCATTCTCGTCGGCACTAGTCTGGGGGCTTCCGTCGGCGTCGACGGTTCGTACGTCATTCTCAATATTCCGCCGGGAACGTATTCGGTCCGCGTAACGATGATCGGCTATACGCCGAAAGTCATCAACGGGGCCCGGGTGATCGTCGATCAGACCACAACGCTCAATGCAACGCTGGATGTAGCGAGTGTGCTGATGGGCGAGGTTGTCATCCAGGCTGACCGTCCGATGATTCAAAAGGACATGACGTCAACCTCCTACATAGTGACCAGCGAACAGATGCAGGTTCTGCCGGTGCGCAATTTCATTGAAGTGCTGAATATGCAGGCAGGCGTCGTCTCGGAAGGGAACACCCTCTACGTGCGCGGTGGACGCGGGAATGAAGTCGCCTTCCTCATCGATGGTATGTATGTGAATGACCCCGTCATGGGCGGTCTCGCAACACAGATCAGCAATGAAGCAATTTCGGAGCTCAACTTCCTGAGTGGAACGTTCAATGCCGAGTACGGAAATGCGTTGAGCGGCGTGGTGAACATCATTACGCGGGAGGGGGGCAAAACCTTCGCGGGAAATCTTGAGGCCCGAACGAGCGAGTTCGGAGTTGCACCCTACAACAACTATCGTGAAAACCGAGTCGACGTTACACTGAGCGGGCCTGTGCTTGGAGACTACACTTCCTTCTTCGTCACAGGCGAACGTGATGCCCGGAGCAGCTGGCTGCCGTTCGGGTCAGACCAGACTCGCTCGATCATGGCAAAAGCCACCGCGAAATTCGCGCCGGAATTGAAGGGCGTACTTACCTGGCGCTACGGCGATGATGATCGCCGGCCATATAATCATTCCTGGAAGTACATACCGGACCAGTATCTCAAGGTGCGGGAGAAGAGCCGTCAGATCATCGCGTCGATCACACACACCGTTGCGCCGAACTTCTTCTACGACCTGCATTTTTCGTATTTCAACCAGTCATACTACTCCGGAGTCGACAAAGATACTTCGCAATACCTCGGACTCGATGCCTGGAGCTACCTTGCGACCGCTGGGACCGGCTTTGAGTTCTACGCGAAGAGGGATCCGATTGAACTGACAGACAATCGGACGCAGACGTTGAACGCAAAAGGCGATCTGGTGTGGCAGATCAATAAGAACAATGAAATTAAGTCCGGCTTCGAACTCAAGAAACACAAATTGAAATACTTTGACGATTACGACCCCAAGAGAAACTTCCCTTATATCACAGACTTTACCAAGGAGCCTTTTGAAGGATCCGTCTATGCCCAGGACAAGATCGAAATGAATGCTTTTGTCATGAATCTCGGCATGCGATTCGATTATGCGGATCAGCTTTCTCCGTTCCGGAGCAACCCGTTGGTCCCGACCTCGGTCGTGGCATCGAAGCCTAAACTGCAATGGAGCCCGCGTTTGGGTGTCGCTCATCCCATCAGCGATAGAACCTCGCTGCACTTTTCCTACGGGCACTTTTTCCAGAACCCCGACTATACGCGGCTGTACGAGAATTCTCAGTATGATGTCAATGTGCGGGAGCCGATCTTCGGCCAGCCGAATCTCGACGCCGAGAGAACCACTGCTTATGAGGTTGGAGTCTCCCACCAGTTCGGTGAGGCTCTTGTCGGATCATTCACGGCGTACTACAAGGACGTCATCGGACTCGTCGGCACACAATACTTTTTCCCATACGTCGAAGGCCGGTATGTCGGCTACACATTGTATGTCAATGAAGCCTATGCGAACATCAAAGGGTTTGAAGTACGCGTTGACTTGCGAAGAACCAAATACCTCTCCGGTTCAATGACATACACCTATTCGGTGGCGAAGGGGAGCGCTTCGTCGGAAACAGAAGACTATCCGGGTACGACGCAGTCAACATTGTTGTATCCGCTTGGATTCGACAAACCGCACATGTTCAATCTGAACGCAAATCTCTATTTGCCTCCACAAACCGGGTTTAGTTTGTTCGGAGTCTATCCACTGGAGAATACCATCTGGAACTTCGTGGTCCGGGCGAGCAGCGGATACCCTTACACCCCGACTCCAAACGGTCGCTCGATCAGTTACATCGAAAAGAATTCAGCCCGGATGCCCATGACCTATTCCGTCGATGCCCAGATCAGCAAAGAATGGAAGTTCAGCTCGACAAAGGTCACCATCTTCGCCGAGATTCTCAATCTGACGGATCACAAGAATGTGCTCTATGTCTACACGGACACGGGCGAGCCGGATGTGACGTACTCCGGGGGCTATTCCCAAGATTATATGCACGACCCAAGCAACTTCGGACCACCACGCCGGATTCGGTTGGGCGCACGTTTTGGTTTCTAACAATTCTATCGAGAGCTGACCACTATGAAAACATTTTCTGGAATTCTTCTTATCGCTTGTTTCCTCCTTCCTGCGGCACTGCTGGGGCAGGGGAAAATCGACGGCAAGGAAGGCGAGCGCTCAGACCGACTTGCGAAGACGTTGGGGATTACTGATCGCGCGGGTGGCGCGCACAACAAGAGCAACATCGGTTCTTTTTTCGAGAATCGAGGGAAGCTCTATGCCCGCACATTATCTCAGGGTGTCTCCGGCGAATTCCCCATCGGCAGTCTTCATGAATATATTTATCGCGTCGCTCCCTATGTCGGCATCCCCGGGAACGTGATTCAGGGCCGTTACACAACGAACGAGGAATGGGAAGCTGTCCCGGGGTACGCCAATCCCGACAGCGCCAAGATAGCTTTCAGTGACAAGCCCATCACCTGGCCTCGAACGGGATGGCCTGTGAAGGATGCATCCGGCAAGCCGGTGTTCGTATCGAACCAGGACAGCTATTGTGTCTACAGCGACTCCAACAACAACAGGAAGGTCCTCGGAATTCAGGTCAATCAAACCGGCTATGCATTCAGTCAGAAGTCTGTTCGGGATATGATCTTTTTCACATTTCAGATCACGAACAACTCAACTCGAACGTATGACAGCCTCTTCTTCGGCCTGTACGGAGATATAGAACCGGGCGGATACGACGACGCCAACGATTACAACTACATTCGCATCGCTTTCGACAAGAAATGGAACCGGATCTACGCCTACAACACGCACGCGCGATCGGTCGAGTGGAATGCCCCGATCGGTGTGTTTGGACTCGTGATGCTGCAGACCCCAAAGGTGAATGGAGTGGAACTCGGTGCGACCGACGCTCATTGGTGCAACTACAGCGATGAAAAAACAGATGATGATAACATCGAGTTCGGCAGGATGGCCAGCACACAGTCGGTATTCCAATCGAGTGTGGGATCGAAGTTCTTCCATCTGGGTAAGAACGCACCCAACCTGCATTTTGACGACTTTGACACGCAGCCTGCCGAAGGCAGTTCCGCGGTAAGCATTACGAGTTCCGGCCCATACAGACTGGCGCCGGGAGACACTTTGAAGTTTATCACAGCGATGGTGGCAGGTAACACGGTCGCAGAAATGGACTCGACGACAGTCCATGCTTACGACCTGCTTGGGAAGAACTTTGTGATTGTTCAGCCTCCGGCCACTCCGAAAATCACAGTGACGCAGGGTGACACGAAAGCAATCATCACCTGGGACAATCGTTCTGAATCCGGCCGGGATCAGTTGACAGGAAAACTCAACTTTGAGGGGTATCGACTCTTCAAGAGCGTCGACAAAGGACTTCACTGGGATCAGATAGACCGCAACTTGCAGCCGGGTCTGGGCGCCGACCCGGTACCGTTGGCAACGTTCGATCGACTCGACGGCGTTGGCAAGGATTATGGGCTTCAGTACAGCTACGTCGACACAAATGTCACGAATGGATTTGAGTATTGGTACACCCTCACAGCGTACAGTCTGGTCGATGCGCAAGGGACTATTCTCGAGTCATCGCGAGGAACCACTGCAGAAGACATGAACCTCGGGATTGCCATACCTCGATCGATGGCAATCGGCAGGGTGCCTGTCACGGCGAGCGTTCCGAAGCAGTCCGGGAGTGGTTCTTCCCATGTTCTCTTTAGCATTCAGGCTCTGGATGTTCCCGACGCAGGTGGGAAGACCTACTCCATTGGCTTCGCGCCGGTTGTGCGCGTTGAGCAGGGAGACCTTCTAACTCTCAGTCAGATTGGGGTCGATGCGAATGGCCCAAACTCTTCGGACATCTTTAGCCTCACCTTCACATCCCCAACAGCATACGTACTTCGCGATCTGACGAAGGGGAGCATAGTGAATGCGGCGGGATCCTATACATCAGGCGTTCCGATTCTTTTTGAGGGTCTTCGACTGACGCTGACAGATACGTCTTCCCTTGCCGGCGAACGGCCCGAGCAAGGAGATTCGCTTGTGATCAGGCAGGGAGTGCTGGTGAAGAGCGGAGCAACGGTGCTCTTGCCATTGCAGCCATTTTACTACGGGACAACGTACACAACAACGTGCGAAGTTTCCTTTGCGATCCAGTTGGCAGACCTGCTGCCGCAGAGCAAGGTGACCTACAACGACAGCTTCACATTTGCCACGAGTGTTGCCGGAGCAACGCAACCGGTGACGAGTTCCGACCTCGAAAAAATCAAAGTGGTTCCGAACCCCTATCTTGTCTCCTCGCTCTATGAACCCGAATTCGGGTTGCTGGTTCGGGAGCCGGTTCGCGTGCTGCGATTTAACAATCTGCCGTCAACGTGCACCATATACATTTTCAATATGGCCGGCGACAAAGTACAGACAATAGAGCATAGCAGCGAAAGCGGGACGGAATCGTGGAACCTAAGGGCTGCAGGTGGGCGTGAGATCGCGCCGGGTGTCTACATCTACCTGGTCAAGACGCAGACAGCAGAAAAACTCGGACGCTTTGCGGTGATCAAATAGGAGACCAGTCATGAAAACAGTACATATTCTTTTTGCCGGCCTCTTCCTTTTGATGAGCGTTGACCTCTACGGTCAGAATCCAAACGTGGGCACGTCTGGTGCACAATTCCTCAAGATCCCTGTTGGTCCACGGGCGATTGGCATGGGAGGAGCCTACGTGTCCAACGCAAATGACGCATCGGCAATGTTCTGGAATCCCGCCGGAATCGTCGCTGTGAAAGAGAACGAATTGTTCGCGTCCTACACCTCATGGTGGGGAGGCGTGAATCTCAGTCACGCTGCCTTCGTGAACTCTTCGGAGGATTTCGGATCGATTGGTGTTTCGATGAGCCTTCTGACGATGGGGGAGATGGAAGTGACCACGGAGCTGCAGCCGGAGGGCACAGGGCAGAAGTTCGATGCGCAGGACCTCATGATCGGTGTGAGTTATGCTCGCCGGTTGACGCAGGACTTCAGCGTCGGCGTGACCATGAAGTTCATCAATCAGAGGATCTGGAATGAGACATCGAGCGGTCTGGCGTTTGATGTGGGGACGCAGTACCGGATCGGGATCGGGGATCTTACCATCGGCATGAGCATGACGAATTTCGGCGCGGATATGAAGTACGACGGGCAAGACCTCAACGTCAAGTACGACGCTGACCCGCAAAACCCGAACAACCGACTCTCGCCGTCAAAGCTGGCGACCGATGATTTTCCGCTGCCTCTGTATTTTCAGGTCGGAGCTTCCATGACACTTCTGAATGCCGATGGCCTCAAGGTGCTGTTGGCGGCTGATGCGGCGCATCCTAACGACAATCAGGAAAGAGTCAATGTCGGAACGGAAGTCACGATTTTGGATCAGTTCTTCCTCCGCGGTGGATACCGATTTGGTTACGACACGGAAACCGGCACGTTCGGTGCTGGAGCCCTGGTGTCCCTCGGCGGAACCACCATGGTGTTTGACTATTCATACTCTCTGTACAATCTTCTGCCAAATGTGCATCGAGTATCAGTCGGAATGAGGTTTTAGGCCGCATTCCTCGGACCAGATGATATAAAGAGGGGCAAGCATTCGCTTGCCCCTTTTTCTGTTTCCTTCAACCAACAACTTCATCTATTTGGCCGCAGGCGGAATCATCGGCTTCCTGGGAAATTTCGCGTCCTGCATTGCGGCATTGTACGCGCAAATGGCCATGATCGCTGATGCTTGTTTCAAGTCGCCTTCCTGGGCGCGATCCCACACATCCTCGTTCGAATGGTGCGTGCGCGCATCGTAGTCAATCGGGTCCTGGATGAACTGGAATCCCGGAAGTCCGACTCCATCGAAAGAAAGATGGTCGGTGCCTCCGGTATTCGACAACGTGAGTGTCTGTGCCGTGGGATCGTTATACTTGGAAAGCCACTCGCGGAAAATCGGGCGGACAGCCTCATTCCCCTGCATGTAGATGCCGCGCACCTTACCCGTTCCGTTGTCGTTATTGAAATAGACCGAGAACTTCTCGTAGTCGGCTCTCTTTGTCACCGCACCGCCGCGTCCCATCATAGAACTCAGGAAGTCGCCTTCCTGCTCGGCAAAATGTTTCGACACATATGCCCGCGAGCCGAACAATCCCTCTTCCTCGCCTCCCCACAATCCAATGCGGATCGTCCGCCGAGGCTTGACTCCGAGCTTTTCGAGAATTCTGACGGCCTCAAGACAAACCGCTGAGCCGGTTCCGTTATCTGTTGCGCCGGTGCCGGCATGCCACGAGTCAAAGTGTCCGCCGATCATGACAATTTCATCTTTGAGATCTGTTCCGGGAATCTCCGCGATGATGTTGAACGCGGAATCGGGTTTCGTCATGGAAACATCCAGTGTGATGGACATCCGGACTTTCTGTCCCTTCTCGATCATCCGAATGATCCGATTGTAATTCTCGGACGCGATAGAGACCTGAGGCACCACCGTTGGAGCCTTTTCTCCGTAGGCGCTGGTCGTTGGACTGAAGATGTCTGAGATGCCTTTGGGCACGAAGCCGGAGGACGCTTCTTGCGTGAACACCGTGCCGTCGTCGCCGTTGGCATTATTGATGAGGACGGCAGCACCTTCCTTTTGACAAAACGCGATCTTCTTTGCGGCCGTCTGAATCATGTTCATATAGTACTGGATCATGCTCGAATCGATCATCATGCGGCTGCTGGCAATGTCGGCGTTCGCGAGTTTCACAAGAGCCGAATCCGTCAATCGCGTAGCATCTGCCGTGAAGTGTGCACGGAGTGGTCGCGCATTGTCCAGGAGGACGATCGCTCCCTTGAGCTTTCCTTTGTACTTGTCAAAATCCGACTCGAGATTAGCATTGAACTGTACCACTTCGCCTTCGAGTGTTCCCTTGATGCCTGGCGACCAGGCCTTCGGGTATGCCTCCAGAGGGAACGCGCGGGGCGCGGTCACCTGGGCCGAAAACTTCTTGAGGGTCCAGCCCTTGCCAAGCGGCGCCCAGTTTTCGTAGTGAACATTCTGTAATCCCCATTCCTTGAGCTTGCTGCTCGCCCATTGAGCTGCTTCCTTGTATTCGGCGGACCATGTGAGTCTTGGTCCGTAGACGTCCGTCAGGTAGCTCAGGGTCTTCATGACTTCAGAGTGTTTCAGTGCCTCTTCTTTTATTGCTGACATCGTTGTGGTGTCGACTGAGGAAGCCGGCTGCTGTGTGAACGCGATGGATGTCAGAAAAAGACAGGTCACAACCGTGAACCAGAAGCGTTGCTTCATGAGAGATCCTCCTTCTTGGCAAAAATGGTGAGGGGGTGATTTGGACACATCTTCAACGGTGATATGGTTGACTCGGTTCCTTCTCTACGGCGTTTTTCAGGCGTGGTTGCAGTCGACACATCCGGGGATTGGTCTTTGCATTTGATGAAAAGTGTTCGCAAAATCAATCTGTTGCCGAATGTAAGTCATTATGAAATAGTCTGAGGAAACCATGATTCGCCCTTCAACTCTCGGCATCAGCCTTCTGACGGTCGCCGTGGCGCAATTCGCCTATTCCCAAGATACAAAAAAAGATACTCTCGAATACAAATATCCGGAAGTTGTCGTCACTGCACCGAGAATGGTCCTTCCGTTGAAGGAAATCCCATTCGCCACAAGCATTGTCGGCGAGGACGTCGTCCGCAATTTGCCTCGTGCCATCGCCATGGATGAGGCCATGAAGCTTGTCCCCGGCGTCAAGGTCGACAACCAGGCCAACGGCAGTCGCGTACACCTTTCGATCCGCGGTCAGGGAATTCTCACAGAACGGGGCATCCGTGGGATAGGTATACTCCTCGATGGAATTCCGCTCAACGACCCCACCGGTTTCGCGCCCGATTTCTTCGATGTCGATTTCAGCACCATCGACAGAATTGAAGTCTTGAGGGGGCCCGCCGCTTCGTTGTATGGAGGGAGCGCATCGGGCGGAATCATCAACATCATTACCCAGCGTGCACCGAATGCCCCGCTTTCGGGAGATGCATCTGTGATGGGGGGATCGAACGGATTCTGGAAGGCATTCGGACAATTCGGGGGAAGCGCAAACGCGATCAACTATCTCGTCTCGTTCTCAAGATCGATGGGGGACGGCTACAGGGATCACACGCACTTTCAAATCAACAATGTCTATGGCAAAGTAACCTATACTCCTTCCGCCAGTCTGCAGTTGACACCGATTTTCTCCCGATCCGAATCGTATCATGAAAATCCGGAGGGGATCAATATGGATCAGTACAACGAGAATGCGAAACAGTCGAACCCGGATGCCATTCCTTACAACGAGTACCTTGCGACGAACCGGACATCGTACGGATTGACCGGAGTGTTGAGGTTCAATGACAGGAACGCTATCGATTTCAACGGCTATGTGAAGAATACACTTTTCACCGAGGCGAACAATGGAACCTTCAACCATCGGACCATTTCCACGCCGGGCGCTTCTCTCCAGTTCACTAATAGCGTCGGCGAAACGGACGACGTCCTCAGGAACAAGGTGAGCTTCGGTGCCGACTTCCGATGGCAGACGATTGACGAACACCGCGTCGACAATCTTTACTCTATAGAAGGGGATACCATCCGGTCGAAGGAACAAATTAAACAAAGCGGGACCGGACTGTTTCTCATCGAAAAACTTGACATCGGTCCGAAGTATGGACTCATGGCCTGCCTCCGATACGATGGCATCCACAATGAACTCACCGATCAATTGAAGGATCCGTATGACGTGTCCGGGAATGCGGACTTCTCAAAGACGACCTTCCGGTTCGGATTTACCTACACTCCATCGCCTGAGTATACGATGTTTGGTAGCTGGGGGCAGGGTTTCCTCCCGCCGGCGACTGAGGAGCTGGCTCAAAATCCCGACCACTTTGGAGGATTCAATACACACCTGACTTCTGCCACTTCAGAGGGATTCGAACTCGGAGTCCGGCATTCGTTGAGCAGTGTGTTCCACTATGAGCTTGCCTGTTTCTCTTTGACGACGCAGAATGATTTCGACCGGTACCGGATTACGGACCCGCTCCGGAACCAGGAGACGTTTTACCGGAATGCCGCTTCGAGCAAGAGGACCGGGGCAGAAGTCTATTTGGATTTTAGCCTCGAACGGGACTTGGAAATCCAGGCAGCGTATACTCTTTCTGCATTCCAGTACTCGAATTCGACGCCGATCCAGGTTGTTATGGATGATCCCACCGTCAAGAAGTTTGTGCTCGATGGCAACTGGCTGCCCAACGCTCCAAAGCACCAGATGTATGTTGATCTTCAGTATATGCTTTCAACGAGGCTGAGCATCGGCCTCAGCGTAGAGGCGCAAACCAAAACCTACATCGACGGAGC
>PMZI01000011.1 GCA_003170475.1 Ignavibacteriota bacterium
GTGCTCGCTCAATGGTTTTTGGTGTCACTAATAGGCTCAATTGAAGCGAAGTCAAGTCTTGGTCACCAAAAACCACTGCCCGCCCGAACGACCGTTAAAAGCCAAACGGCGTTCGGTCGGGCGGGCGGTTTGCCTAGACGTTAGGCGGCATGCCCAGCGGCGGAAATCTCCAGTCGCTGCAATGCGATCATCAGGCAAGGAGACTTTGAAATGTGCATGGAGCGGCTGTCTATCCTGCTCAAGGCTGCCATGGTTGCATTCTGTTTCCTCTCTCTTTCTTGCGAGTCGAAACCGACTGCTCCATCATCTGATCAGGATACCACCTTCGTCAATGACTATCGGACGATCTGGCTGGCCACTAATGCTTCGAGGCTCAGGTCCGTCGATCCATCAGACCTAGATTTCTCTGATCTCCAAAGTCTCAAAGCAGCTGTCGGAAATTCGCGATTGGTCATGCTCGGCGAACAATCCCATGGTCATGGCAAGACTTTTCTGGCGAAAACGCGCATTGTCAAGTTTCTGCATGAAGAAATGGGGTTTGATGTTCTTGCATTCGAGAGCGGACTTTTTGATTGTCACAAGGCCTGGGAGTTTCTTCAGAACGGAGAAAACCCGGTGACTGCAGTCCGGCGCGGTGTCTATGCAATATGGACAATGAGCGATGAGTTTCAACCCGTCATCGACTACATCGGTCAAGCGGCTCAAACAAGTCAACCCCTTGAATTGGCAGGATTTGACTGTCAGGCCTCAAGCAGTGCCTCACAGGATTTCTTAACAGCAGACTTCGCCAAGTTCTTGACGTCCGTGAATTCGACATTTCCTGCGCGACCAGACTGGCCGTCATTTCGAAATAAGCTTGACAGCCTGACAAGGTACCTTTTCCTAGAAAACAAACTGTCTTTGTCAGAGCAGGCTGTGTTCATTGCGACACTGGACAGCCTCTTAGGCCAGCTCGATTCACTCAGTGCGACTGCCCTGACGCGCGAAATGACGTTTTGGCTTCAGGTTTTAAGAAGTGTGAAGGCAGAGGGACTATCTCAGTTTCGCACAGCGGAGGATCCAAACAACCTGGGGCCCGTCCTCAACATTCGAGACGCTCAAATGGCCGACAATTTGCTTTGGCTCTCGAACATCTGGTATCCCAAGCGCAAGATCATTGTCTGGGCTGCTACTTCACATGTGATGCACAATGAAGGTCAAATCGACACTATGGATCCGAGCTATTCGTATTCCGGCTACACGACAATGGGGGAGATTGTATGGCAGGCAATGGGTGACAATGCGTATGCCCTGGCGTTCACCGCGTACGAAGGTTCTGCGGGGCTCTACAATGAGAAACCTCACGATATTGGAAAAGCGAGCACTCAATCGCTGGAGAACCTCATGAGGTCGGGCAACCTTCAGAGTGCATTCGTTGATTTCCGCAGCCTTTCTCAAGGTGGCGAATGGTTGCGTGGGACAAATGTGAGCCAGCCCGTACACGACATTCCTATGCGCGCCAACTGGACTGCCGTGTTTGACGGAATAGTGTTTACACGAACAATGACTCCATGCACTGCAGCAAAACGCTAGATGCTGACGGAACATCCGATTCTGGCACTAGCGTATCTCTGAATTGTGTCGAGTCACCGCCGCTGGGCACGACCGCCTAACAAACGGCAACCCGGCGCTCGCACACTCCATAGGCGCAGGAAGTTCGGAGATTGGCTAAATTAGTAGTGCTCGCAACGGCGTGTTGCCTAAACGTTAGGCGCCATGCCCCGTGCCACCGGAGTGATCTCATGCTTGGTCCTCAATCGCTCCTGCGCGTCTGGACGCTGGCTGCCGGGGCGATACGTAGGCTCCCGCACTAAACCGACCAATATCGCGGATTGCAGTAGCAACTTTGAATGTGCCCACTCGTAGCTACTCAAGACAATTGGTGGGAGAACTAATGACGAATAGAATGCACGTTTTGCTAGGGCTGGGTTGCGCGTTATTGCTCGAGAGTTTCACATCGTTAACGTTTGCGGCTCAAAGCTCAGTGTCACTTCGGGGGCAAGCTGTAGCAAAAGAAATGTTTGTGCGTATCGGAGGCATCGAGCAATGGATCACGATCGAGGGGGACAACGGGGAGAACCCGGTCGTGCTTTTCCTGCACGGCGGACCGGGAGATGCTGATAGTCCCTTCGCCGACTCCCTTTACCGCGGTTGGGAAAGGGAGTTCACCCTCGTGCAGTGGGATCAGCGCGGCGCGGGCAGGACGTACACGAAGAACGGACCTTCGATTGAACCTACGATGACAATGGATCGAATGGTTCAGGATGGCATTGAGGTGGCTGAGTTTCTTGCTCACCATCTTCACAAGCCAAAGATCGTTGTGGTTGGGATTTCGTGGGGATCGATTCTGGGTGCATCAATGGTCCATGCGCGACCCGACCTCTTCTATGCCTATGTCGGCGTGGCTCAGATGGTGAACTGGATCGAGAACGTACAGGCCAGCTATACGCGTGTACTTGAACTGGCGCGGAGAGCTGATGATCAGCCAGCCATTGCCACTTTGACCGCTGTTGGCCCTCCGCCTTGGAACGCGATCTCAAAGTGGCCGCAATTTCGGAAATGGCAACGCGCATATCAGGCGAAGAACGTGAAGGTAGGTCCGCCGAACATGACGCGCAATCCGGCATACGATTCACCTGACGAGCGTGCCCAGTACGATGAGGCGGACGACTTTTCGTTCATTCATTTTGTAGGCTTGGACATGTCCGGTCCTCTCACGCACGTCGATTTGTCGGCGTTGGGGACGGACTTTGAGATTCCGCTTTTCATTGTCCAAGGCGAGCAAGATCTGGTCGCTGTCCCGTATCTGGCGCGAGCCTTCTTGGATCGGCTCACGGCACCCCAAAAAGAGTTCTATCTCGTCCCTGGAGCCGGTCACGCACCGTCGTCCGGTGGGCTTTCGCTCATTCTCCAAATTCTCCGGGAAGAAGTGCGGCCGCTCATCCGTAAGACGGAGTCAAGACCGCAGCCGGACGAGCGTTGAGGCAACGACTATCTTCTCCTCACAGATTGCACATCGATCGCTCAGCACGGGGCACGACCGCCTAAAGGTTAGCCGCCATTGCCGCTGCAGGTGGGCAAACAGGTCCGTAGCAATTGAGCGGGGTTATCGTGCAGAAGATAGCAGTTGCATCGAACGACGGATCGACTTCTCATCAACAAGCCGATCTGTCACAAACTTGTGCAGAATACTCGATATCAACGTTTGATATGGAATACCTTCTTCCTGGGAACGACGTTTTAGCTGCTCCAAGACCGACTCGGATATGCGAATATTCACATTTCGGGTCTTTCGAATCTTGTCCAGGATTCCTTCGAGCTTTGCGCGCTCTTTCTTCGAGATTGACTGATATGAATCAGCTTCTCGCTCAATCTTTCTCTCATATTTGTCGAGTTTCACCTTCATGGCTTCTTCCCTCCATATCTCTTGTGGAATTTCCGGCTCGGAAATGCCGTCTTAAGAACTACGTTCCCATCGCTATCGAGCACGAATGGTACCACGTGGACGTAACCGTTGACCGACATGATAAACATCCACTGCCCAGCCCGTTTCGGATGTTTGACGACATCCAAATACTTTTTCTCCAGGATCAGCACAGCAATTTCATCGAACGAGACTCCACGTTCGACCTTAAGCTTCGCACTTTTTTCTTCATCCCAGATCATGTTCACGATTACAAGATATCACATTATGCACACAATGTCAATTATCCATTTGCTAACAGCGGCAACGAACGCCTAACAAACGGCAAATCCCGAAGGGATCCTCCGAAGAAGTCCTTTGGACCTTTGGGACCGGCGCTCGCGGGCTAATGTGGGCAGGCTAATATCATTTCGAAGTTGTTACAAAGCTATTCTGGGCTCGTTCACTCGCTCAATGGTTTTTGGTGTCATTAATAGGCTCGCGTGAAACGAAGTCAAGTCTTGGTCACCAAAAACCACTGCCCGCCCGAACGACCGTTAAAAGCCAAACGGCGTTCGGTCGGGCGGGCGGTTTGCCTAAACGTTAAGCACAAGCAAAGCTTTTCCTAAGGCGTTTTGCGGCACAAATAATCAACCCAGAGAGCGGTTTTATCTGGAAACCATATGATCAATAGTTAGGCGACTGCTCATCACCGGTTCACAGGTCTTGAAAGGAGTCGTCGAATGATAGGGGTCACGAAGGAGCTGACATGAATCGAGCTCTGCTGCTTTTAGTTGTATGCTCGTCCTTAGTTGCTGTCGCACCTTCACAGGTCAGTCGGCCCGACTTCCGTCTGCAGGTTGTTCCGGCAACTGTGTACAAAGTCGACGATCCGGGAGGTGCTAGAACGTCGTCATTCGTGTTCAATATTGCGGTGATTTGTTCGACGGATTGCGAGCTCACCCCGATATCCGCCCGCGTGGAACTCTTCAGTGCCGGATCAAGCGTCGAACGACAGGATTGGACCACTGAAACGCTGGCAGAGATCAAACGAATTAGCTATAGGATCGAACCGAGCACCCCGCTCGCATCGCCTACGCGTGCGTATACGCTGCCCGAAGCATTTGACGTTCGTTTTTACTTTCGCCATCCCCGGGCATTGGCGATTGACTCCGCAATTGTCCGCCTAACAGTCGCAGATGCAAAAGGGCGTCGGGCGGAACAGACGTTGAGGATTCCGATTCGCTACTATCAACAGAAGACATCGCTCACCTTTCCCCTTCGTGGCAAGGGCATTCTCGGGCAGGACTGGATCACGAACGGCGGTCACGGCGGCTTTTGGAATGCTTTTGCCATAGACATAAGCGGCTTGCATTCCAACTATGCAGCGCAGCTCAACGATGCCAGCGAGAATGCGTCGGATGCGGGCTGGGGCCGCGAGATCGTTGCGCCCGCGGCTGGAACGGTGGTCTACGCCCGCGATGACGTACCCAGTAACCCGCACCCGGGAGAGGAGCCTAACTTCAATACTTGGTACCTGCCACTTCATGACCCAGTAATGGCGTATGCCGGCAATTGCGTGATCATCGACCATGGCAACTCCGAGTACAGCGTCATGATGCACATGCAACCAGGCTCTGTCACCGTCAAAGTGGGCGACCGGGTCGTCACGGGCCAAGTAATTGGCAGGTTGGGTAACTCAGGAGACGCATTCGGACCACACTTGCATTATCAACTTCAGTCAGGCCCACGGCTTTTTCAGGACCAGTCGCTGCCGTTCAGGTTTCAAAACGTCGATCTTCCACTCTCCCGCGGCAGGTACTTCGATGCAAAATAGATTAGCCCGCGGCAGTGTCGAGTGGCGGTGCGACGAATGCCGGCTAACAAGCGTTAAGTAATGAACAAGAGCGTGTGTATACCATCTATCAGGCTCTTCATTGTTGTGCCGCAAAACGCGATTGATATAGAACTTTGCCTGCGCATAACAAACGGCAAATCCCGAAGGGATCCCCCGAAGGAGTCCTTTGGACCTTTGGGACCGGCGCTCGCGGGCTAATGTGGGCAGGCTAATATCATTTCGAAGTTGTTATAAAGCTATTTTGGGCTTGTTCACTCGCTCAATGGTTTTTGGTGTCTTTAATAGGCTCAGCTTAATCTCGCCAAGTCTTGGTCACCAAAAACCACTGACCGCCTTCGCTAACGCTTCCGCCTTCACGTTGTTTCGGCGGACAGGTCGGCGGGTAAACAGTTTGCCTAAACGTTAGCTGGCATTGCCTCGCTAGTTAGCCAGTGATCAAGATTTAATCGAGAGAACATGATGAACAAGCACACCGGAGTACTCATAGTTGACGTGCAACTCGGGATGTTCCAGAGCACTATTATTCCTCCCGTACATGGGGGAAAAGAACTCCTCGCACGTATCGCATCACTCCTTTCCAAAGCACGGGCTGGCCAATTGCCAGTTTTCTTCCTTCAGCACAACGGCGGTAAAGGACATCGACTCGAGCCCGGGACTGCTGGCTGGCCCGTTCATCCAGCGATTGGTCCAGCACAAGGAGAGAGCGTTATCCAGAAGTTGTTCTCGGACTCATTCAAGGACACGCCATTGAATCAGCAACTCCAAACGCTGGGAGTCAGGAAGCTTATTGTTGCAGGAATTCAAACAGAGTTTTGTGTCGACACAACTTGTCGTCGTGCCTTCAGCCTTGGGTACGATATCACCCTTGTCAGCGATGCGCACAGCACGTGGGACACAGTCGTCTTGTCTGCAGATCAGATCATCGCGCATCATAACAAGACGCTCGGCGGTACATTCGTCACATTGAAGAAAGAAATCGAAATTCTATTCACTGAGTAACTCGGCAACGCCGCCTAACAAACGGCAAATCCCGAAGGGATCCTCCGAAGGAGTCCTTTGGATCTGTGGGACCGGCGCTTGCACACTGGATAGGCAATGTTGAAACAGAGTTTGGATGGATCCAAAGTGCTTGCTCAATGGTTTTGGGTGTCTTTAGCAGGCTGAGTTGAAGCGAAGTTAAGTCTTGGTCACCAAAAACCACTGCCCGCCTTCGCTTACGCTTCCGCCTTCACGTTGTTTCGGCGGACAGGTCGGCGGGTAATCGGTTTGCCTAAACGTTAAGCACAAGCAAAGCTTTTCCTAAGGCGTTTTGCGGCACATCTCATTAATCAAGACTCAGAGAGCGGTATTACGTGGAAACCATATAAACAATAGTTAGGTGTATTTATCGTTACCAAATAAGTAATAAGCACTGGGAGTCATTATGAGCAGTGACACGCAGAAGAATTCTGAAAACAATAATCATTTTGCACATAATCGTCGTCGGAGTTTTTTCTATGTTTGGATTGCCGCCTTCATAGCCATTTTGTCTTATATACCGGCTATACCAAAACTTCTTCCCGCCCATGTGCACCTACCGTATTCGATGAATACACTTATTCTTCTTCAAGTTGTAGTGTTTGTCATTTCTGCTACAATTTTTGCGGCTGTAGGAGCATTCCTTACACCAAGAATCGGTTTTCGTGCTTACCTTGCTGATGCTTCAATAACGAAGAATATCTTCTGGATAGTACTGAAGCGACAATTTCTTTATGGCGCCCCAATAGGTCTTGTAGGTGCCATTGTTGCTTACTTCATAGCTCCTGATTTTATCTCTTATCTTACGATGGTCCCATTTCTCACACGCCTGTTTGGTGGTGTTTTCGAAGAAGTGATCATGCGTTGGGGCCTTTTAACAATTATAGTGTGGATATTGTGGCGCATTGTTCAACATGGCATAGGAA
>PMZI01000077.1 GCA_003170475.1 Ignavibacteriota bacterium
CCGCAGAAGTTCCGTGTCACCGGTACTGTTGTTGCTGACAACGTCAAGCACAAGCTCACCGGCGGGACGGGCTACTTCTTCACACCGCGCCTCGTGCACCACCTGCGATCGATCGGCAGCGATTGGACAGCGTCGAATACCAACACCGATACCGTTACGATCAATGGCACTTATTCACGTGCCGGCGTTGACACGATACTCGCCGCTGCGCGCAAAGGGACCGTCCTGGATCACACGTTATCGTTGAATTTCATCAATGTGACCGGACCGCGGGGAAGCCGATGGAACAGGTCGGAGAAGACAAACGGGACGATCCAAGGCACCTATACCGCCACGATCACTGCACCAGGGAAGGAACCGGTGACCATGACGAAGACGATCAACATCACACTCGGCGGAGGCAATGCGACATTCTCTGTTGATGGAACAAGGTATGTCGCCGATCTGGCCACTGGCGATCACTGACGTTCGGTGGGAAGATACCTGCTACCATTCAGGTATCATTGAAGAGGAAACGCAAGGGCGGGGGCTGAAGAGCTTCCGCCTTTGTCGTCTCCGGCTGCAGGGCGACGTTCCTGCAATTATTCAGCTCCAGCGGCTTTGGGACGCGCAAAAAAAAGTGCCCAACCATTTCGAGTCGGGCACGCAGAGCAGAATCGCAAGCCAGGGCTTCACCGTGGCGGCCGGCGTTCCAGGCTGTCGACCGGAAACTTCGTTTTCATCGAATCCCGCATAGCCGCACACCACTGAATCAAATCGTTCTTCTCCGTTGCGCTCAGCTTGGCATATCGGTGAATGAGGAGGTACGACGGAAGGGGCATTTCATCGTTTTCAACATTTTCCGTGATGTCCTTGAACCTCCGGTACTGCTTCATCAACCGGTACGATGTATATTCATCGAAATTGAGTCCCCGTTTTCCGTCCCGAATGTGCTTTGCCAAGAACCAGCCTCCAGGCTGAATCTCTGCGTACCACGGATAGACCGTGTGATTGCTGTGGCAGTCGTAACAGGATCGCAGCAGGACTGTCTGGATGCCCGGCGGAACTGTGAAACTCTGCGCAATGTCGTGCCCCGAAGAACTTCCGAGGTTCTTCTCCGGACGGAAGAACTGAAGAATGACAAAGACTGCCGCCAACGCAAGTGCGATCTTCTTCCAGAGCCTCATGGTACTCCTTTCTGTTGTGCTGAATGTGTACGACCGCATCAGTGCGGTGCGTTCTTATGAAGGTACGCAACAATCTGTCCACGCTGCTCATCCGTCATTCGGGGGGCCGTCTGCTTCAGCAGCGTTTCGAATGCCGCAATCTCATCCGGCGACCCTGGATATCCGATGTTTTGATCCTTTGGCATCACGTTAGAGTCGGCCATTTTCTTTCCATCGCTCGTCAGAAACGCGTAGAATGGAAGTCCTGACGTTGCCCCTCCATATGTTCCCATCATCTCATTCCCGCCGGGGTTCTCAAGTGTTTTCTTGACGCCACTTTCCGAGACATCGAGATGCGTCATCACGTAGTGTTCATTCATAATTTTCTTGATCGCTGGATTTTCAAGAACCGCGTCCAGTCTTCTGCACCATCCGCACCATGAAGCGTGGAAGATCAGGAGGACAGTTTTATTTGCTTCCGCTGCCTGCTGGAGAGCCGCCTTGAGAACGACGTCGGCCTTTTCCGGTTTCTCCGGTTGTCCACTCGACACGACGGGGACAACCATCATGATCACGACAAGAAATGCAAGGATACGGCGCAGAGCTGTACCTCCCTCAATCAATGTTCACTGCTCCCTTGATCGTACCAAGAATGTTGAATCGGGTGCGCCCTCGGAAGGGCTCTTTGAAAGGCTATCAGGACAGGTGAGAGTGTGCCGGATCGGTCACGTCGGCCCCGTTCTCCGGGGCGACGGGATCTTTCATAAAGACCGCAAACATGGGCTCAAGTTCGGCCAGACCGCTCTCAATGAAATAGTTAATGCCGTCTCCGAACGAGTGGAGAATCACTACGGCGTTCACGTTTGCATCCTTTTCCGTTGCTTTCAGCAAGCGCGTCGTCATTCCCTTGTTCACCAGATTGACCGCCCTGTAGATGCCCTGAAGATGCTTCATTTCCCAATCGGGCTGGCGACCTTGCCGCATCAGCAGAAATTGCGCGGTGAGATAGGAGGAGACGGAACGGAAGAATGTCTCGATGGAGTTTGCGAACGGGAGATGAAAGCGTGTCATCGGGCGCAGCCTATCCGTCACCGGACAATTACTCGTTGACATGTAGATGCCGATAATAGCGCTCAGGCCTTTTTGCAGGGTCGTCTTCTTAAAAAACGTCCGCTGAGGAGTCTCGACGGTGACGGCAGCGGATTCATAGGATGCAGCATCGTGGAAAGATTCGACGAGTTTTGCAAGACTCACGGCAACCGGACAGTATTCAACGGAGTCGGGAAGCGGGCAGTTTTCGCACTGTGAGTACTTCAGCTTTGTCCACTCGGGCTTGGGATTGGGATCATCCCGAATCAGCTCGAGCGTCGTGCTGTTCAATACAACTTCAAAGTTCTTCTCCGTCCCGTCGTCGAACTTGAATTTGTAGAGGTATTGTATTTCCGTCGCTTCTTTTTTCAATGCCATACGAGGATCGTCTCACGAACAGCTGGCGCCAGACACGAACGCCGCTACTTTGTCGTTCCCTTCCGAATTCCCTTCAGCTGTTCCGCCAGCTGCGTGGGGCTGAGCTCTGTTCCGCCCGGCGTGCCGATCGTCGCCGCTCTTTTCGAGAATTCAACCAGAAGCTTGAGTTTCGCCTCCATCTTGTCCATCAGCTCTCGGGCGTTGCTGATGAGCTTTTTTCGATCCTTGTCAGCGTCGACCGCCAGCTTGGAAGCCTGATCGAGCATCGTCTGGATCTTCTTCAGCGGGTCAATCAGATCTTCGCTGATGAGTCCCGTATACTCCTGGTGAACTTCCTGGAGTGCGCGCTCGGATGACCGGGATCTCACGAGGGAACGGAGACGGGTGACCAGCTCCGTCGTGTCGACGGGCTTCACCAGATAGTCCTTCGCTCCGATCTTGAGACACTCGATCGCCGTGCTGAAGTCGGCAAACCCCGTCAGCATGATGGTCTCGGTCTGAGGGTACTTCTGCCGGATGATCGTGAGAGCCTCAATACCGCTCATCCGTGGCATATTGATGTCGAGCAAGACAGCGTCTGCCGGCCTTGCTTTCAGCTTCTCGAGAGCTTCCTCTCCGTCAGCCGCNNCTCTCCTCGTCATCCACCACAAGAATGCGTTCGTTCATAGGATCCTCAGGAAATGATAGGTGTTAAGATTCTGCGACCGGCAGCGTAAAGCTGAACGTCGTATGTTTGCCTGGTTCACTTTCCACGGTGACACGGCCCCCCTGCGCTTCCACAATGAGCTTGCAGATGACCAGACCGAGCCCCGTTCCTTTCTGCTTCACAATCTTTGATGACGATGTCTGTCGGTACCGTTCGAACAGCATCGACAATTCTTCCGCAGCGATGCCAACGCCGTTGTCCGTGATGTTCACTCGGACGAATCGCTTCGTTTTCTTCACTTCAGCCGTCACAACTTCTTCACTGTACGGACCGGCGTCCACCGTGATCGATCCTCCGCCCTTGGTAAATTTCAGTGCGTTGCTGAGCAAATTCATCACGACCTGTTCCGTCTTCGAGGCATCGACGAAAACATCGGGCAAATTGTCAGGGATGTTCTTCACCAGCTTCACATTTCGCTGCTTGAACTGAATGTCCATTTGTCTCAGCACGGGCTCAATGAATTGCCCGACGGGGACTTTCCTTCTGTCAAAGGAGGTTGTGCCCGCTTCATATTTCGAGAGGTCAAGAAAATCACTGATGAGTTCGAGCAGCTTCTTCGAGGAGGCATGAGCCGAATTCAGAAGTTCAAAATGGTCATCATTGAGCGGGCTCCCTTTTCCGGAATCCTGCAGAAGTTCGATGACACTCTTGATACCGATCAACGGGCTGCGAAGGTCGTGAACCAGCATCGCCATGAAATCGGATTTTGTCCTTTCCAGTTCAGCCTGTGCGCGCTTGAGTTCAATCAACATCTTCGTGCGGACGAGAAGCTCGTCCGTGTCAATGGGCTTCGTGAGGTACTGCTCAGCTCCCAGGGCCAGGCCTGTCGCGATGCTGTCAGCATCCTTGCGTTGCGCCGTAAGAAAGATCACGGGGATCTTTGCCGTTCCGGGATTCGCCCGAAGTCGCTTGATGGTCTCAAAACCGTCCATCTCCGGCATCTGTATGTCAAGCAGGATGATGTCCGGTTTCTTTTCCTCAGCGATGGCAAGACACTCTTTTCCGCTGGTGGCCCGGATCATCCGTACCGGTTTTCGCTTCAGCGCAAATTCCAGCAGGTCGAGATTGTCCTCGGTATCGTCAACAACAAGTATGACTGGTTCGTTCTCTTGCATGAGTACCTCTTTGTCTACGTCGATATGGGGGCTACGTTGAGGATCTTTTTGATGGCACCGGAGATCGCCGCCGTTGTGAAGGAATCCTTCATCAGATAGTCGGCGATAAAGGGATCCAGCGACTTGTGGTCTTCATCCGACAACGACTTGCCCGTCAATACAACAACAGGAATGGTGGTCCATTGTTCCTTGCTTCGGAGCGCATGGATGACGTTAAATCCATCCATGCCTGGCATCACGAGATCCAGAATGATCAGCGAGGGAATAGATTCCTCGAGGATTTTGATTGCTTCTTCCCCGCGCGTGGCAATTTTCACGTTGAAGCCATCCCGCTTGAGCAAGTCCTTGCAAGCCAGCGCGAAATCCAGATTGTCATCGACCACCAGAATGAATTGATCACCCGACTTGTAATGTTTCTTGACCAGGGTGAGGAGTCTCTTCGGATCCGTCGGTTTCATCATGACGTCCACAGCACCGAGCGAGAGCGCGAGCGGTCGGTTGTCGATGATGGAGTGAATGATGACCGGAATATCTTTGGTCTCCGGATTTGCCTTGAGCTCCCGGAGCACCTGCCATCCATCTTTCTTCGGCATCATGATGTCGAGCGTAATGAGATCCGGTTTCACGCGAGAGGCAATTTCCAGACCTTCATCCCCCGAAAGTGCACCGATAAGCGAATATCCTTCCGGAACCAGATACTTCCGAAGAATCTCGATGACATCCGGATCGTCATCGATGCTGAGAATCTGCACTTGTTGCCCGGTCTGCAGCGGTTGCGGGATCGAGGCCGGAATCAGCGGTTGGGGCCGCGGCGGCTCAGGCCGTACAGCCGTCGGCATCAGCACAGGCATCTGCACTGGAGCCTGCATCTCTGTCAATCGGGTCGGAAGCTTCGTGGGAACTGTCAGTGTAAACGTGGAGCCTTTGCCGAACTCGCTTTCAACTGTCAGATCGCCTCCCAGCATGCGGGCAAGTCGTCGGGCAATAGGAAGTCCCAACCCAGTGCCTTTGTATTTGCGTGTACTGCTGCTGTCAACTTGCTGGAACTCTTCGAACACCTTGTCGAAATTCTTGCCCTCGATTCCGATGCCGGTATCCTTGACAGCAAACGAAACAATGCCCGTGTCTGATTGCCGGACCGTGATGGCGATGCCCCCTTTTTCGGTAAACTTCGCCGCGTTGCTGAGAAGGTTGACCAAAATCTGACGCACTTTCACAATGTCGGTCGTCAACGAAAGCAGATCCTGTTGAATGTCCTGCGTGAGATTAAGCCTCTTGGATTGAATGAGAGGTTCCACAATCAGTACGCAGTTCGAGAGAATCGCTGAGACGTCTTCGGTCTCGACGCTCAGGATCATTCTCCCCGACTCAAGTTTGGAGATGTCGAGGATATCATTGATCAGCTGCAGCAAATGCTTGCCGTTCTTCAGCACTTTCTCGAGCGCCATGCGCTGGTCCGGCGAGAGCGGGTCACCGCTGGGGCCAAGCAGCACCGAGCTGAAGCCGATAATCGAATTCAGCGGTGTGCGGAGCTCATGTGACATGCTCGAGAGGAACTCCGATTTCACTTTGTACGCCTTCTCGATTTCCTTGTTCTTCGCACTGAGTTCCTCATTTCGTTTCGTGATTTCAACGGAGAGGCTCCGGGTTTCTTCAAAGTTCATCGCATTCGTCAGTGCCACGCCGAGCTGCGGAACCGAGTTGTTCACGATCTCCTTCTCGAGGTCACCAAACTTCTTCGTTGCACCGAGAACGAGGACCCCGAGGATCTCCTCTCTGAAGAAGACCGGCACAGCGAGAACGTAGCTCGGCACCAATTCGACGAATCCGGTGTCCACGACAAAGCCTGAGCCGCCCGGAATATCCGTAAGTTCGATCTCTCTTCCCTCTATGGCACATTCACCGGGGATTCCTTCGCCGAAGGCCAGGCGTTTCTCCAGAGCCTTGTCTTTCCGGAGAGCATATCCGCTCACGAGTTCCAACGCCCGCTGTCCGCGAATCACAAGATAGAGCGCACCCAGAGAGGCCCGCGTATGTTTGCAGAGAATCTCAAGAGCTTTTCGCTGAACATCTTCCATGGAGGCTGAAGAATTGAGCGTCGTCACCAGTTCCGAGTAGGCGTTGAGACGGTTGTAGTTATTCCCTAACAACAGAGACATTTTGTTAAAGTCGGCGGCGAGATCGCCGAGTTCATCGGTCCGATGCAGTGTAATGGGTTCAAACTTGCCCGCCATCAGGCTCCGCGTTCCGCCGATCAGGACGCCGATCGGTTTCGTAATCGACCGGGTGAGTACGAAGCCCAAAGCGATAGCGAAAATCGAAAGCAAGACGTTGATAAGGATAATGAACGTGCTCAGTCTGTTGCTGTCATTGTTTGCGGAATCGATGTTCGAGTTCTGAAGTGGTATCCGTGCCTGCAGGAGATTGGAAACCAGTGCGCGGGATGCGTCGAGATGTCGATTGTTGAATTCGATCGCGAGAAGATCCTGCATTCGGTTTTCGAAATCTTTGACCTGTTTTCTTGATGCCCTCTCGTCTCCCAACGCGATCAGCCTGTCACCGACGGAGAGTTTCCACAGTTCAAAATTTTCTTTCACCTGAAGCATGTCAGCGTGAGATGTGCTGTCGGGGAACATTTCTCCGGAGTGCGTGAACTGGCGCTGGAGTTCCCCCCATCCCTCCATGTAGCTTTCTTTGTCGAGACGTCCGCCGCCAAGAGCATATCGATAGGATGACATGGGAACGTCATTGACGAGAGCGCTGAGTTTTTCCAGCGTTGCGATAGCGCGAGTATCGGCATTCGCTATTGTGAAGTTCTTTTGTATCTGGGAGAGAAGGGTCAGCGTCACGACCGTCATCGCCGTCAGAATCAGCAAGAGCAGTCCGAAGTTGGCCAGCACTTTCCAGAACAGTTTTGACTTTAGCATAGCGTTTTCACGAAATCAAATGACGGATTGACATCAACCTCTGGAGGTTCCTGCATACCGTTGCCTTCCTGTTACATCAAATACTTCCTGATGAGGGCAAGAAGTTCCTCCGGGTCCATTGGTTTCGAATAGTGTTCGTCGCAGCCGATTTCCCGGGCGCGCACCTTGTCTTCAGGTTTCGCCTGAGCGGTGAAGGCAATGATGGGAATATTCTTCGTGCGGTCGTCCGCTTTCAGAAGCGGCACAGCNNTCCTGGCCATTCTCGGCGAGCACAAGTTCGACATCCATCCGGCTCCGGGCAATGACGAAACTCACCAGATCCCTGTTGTCTTCATCATCTTCCACCAATAAGACTACTTTGCTCATACATGCTCTCCCATAATTCAAATACTCTTCGAGATGATCACATTCTCCACTTGCTGTTTTTATTTCAGCGACGAAATGTATTCCCTGAACGACGTGAGCTTGTCATTCATCAGCGTCGTGAGTTCTTCATAATCCATCGGGCGTTTGATGACGCCTTCGTTGGGTTTGAGTTCAGAGGACTTGAGTTGTGCAAGTTCTGCGATTTCGCCAACCAGAATGAACGGAATATAGTTGAATTTAGAATTGGCGCGAATCACATGCAGAAATTTAATGCCGCTCAGACCACCCGGAAAATCCGTGTCGCAGAGAACGATGTTCGGATTGACCTTTTCAATTTTCTCGAGTGCATTTTCCGGCGTCGCAGCCTGCACAACGGCAAATCCGGAAGATTTCAATCGCGGGGTGATATCCTCTTTCGTGCCAAGCATCTTCGAGACCAGGAGAACCGTCCCTTTGTACTGGTCGGCAACCAAATCGAGCAGGAATTTCGACTCGTTCTCCAGGTATTCGGCGACGCTGACCTGATAGACTTTTCGCAGCCATTCCAGGGTCGACGATGAACTCCGAAGAAGCTTGCGCTTGGCGATGACCTCTTTAACTGCCTTGCTGTACATGTCCAGCTTGACTTCCCGGATGATGGACAGCTCGACATCCGGTGGAATTTCGAGTGAGATGGCCAATCCGTGGAGGGCGTTTGCCGCTGCATCGACAGGAGCACCGTTTACCCAGGCTGCTTCCAGTGCCGACCGAAGCTGTTTGACAGAGTTTTGAAGATTGAGCCGGGTAATTTCTTCGCGGGCCTTCTTCTCCACTTCGAGGGCCTTGGTCAATTCCTCGACCTGGCGNNAGCTCTTCCACCATTTTTTCTTCAATCTGCTTCCGCAGACGCTCCTCGGCAGCCGCGAGTTCCTCAAACTCTTTCCGACGCCGTTCCTCGGCAGCAGCCAGCTCTTCCAGCTCTTTTCTCCGGAGCTCCCCTTGAGAGATCTTCGCCTCGATCTCCTTCATCCTCAACTCTTCCTTGACTGCCCGTTTCTCAAGTTCTTTGCGCTTCTGTTCTTCTTCCGCAACCCGAGCCTCGAGGCCTTTCCGGATCTGTTCTTCAGCCAATGCCCGCGATTCCGATTCCTTCCGCCTCCGCTCTTCTTCTTTCCGCGCGAGCTCTTCCCTCATGCGCTGCTCTTCAGCGGCAATGCGGGCTTCCAATTCCTTCCGCCGCTGTTCTTCGGCAGCGATACGGGCTTCCAATTCTTTTCGCTTCTGCTCTTCGGCAGCGGCACGCGTTTCCAGCTCACGCCGACGTTGTTCCTCGGCAGCCCGGACTTCCGTTTCCCTGCGACGTCCCTCTTCAATCGCAATGCGCTGTTCGAGTTCTTTTCGTTTCCGCTCTTCTTCTGCAACACGCTCCTCAAGTTCCTTGCGACGCTGCTCCTCCGCACGGGCTTTCGCTTCAAGGTCACGGCGCCGAAGATCTTCAGCCGCGCGTGCTTCGTCTTCACGCCGACGCTCTTCGTCGGCAGCAATGCGGGCTTCCAACTCCTTCCGTCGCTGCTCCTCGGCGGCAACGCGCGCTTCAAGTTCGCGCCGGCGTTGTTCTTCCGCAGCCGATCTTGCTTCAAGCTCCCGCTTCTTCTGCTCCTCCGCCGCAGCGCGTTCGGCAGTCTCTTTTTTCCGAAGATCTTCGAGCTTTCGTCCTGCTTCCTGGCGCTTACGCTCCTCGATTTTCTGCGCATGCTCGTGGGCAAGCCGTGCTTCTTCTTCCAGTTTCTTACGAAGATCCTCTTCGAGCCTCCATCGGACTTGTTCTTCCGAATCCGCAACCACCATCGGTTTCGACTCTTCCACTGTGCTGGGGAGAGGAGGCGGTTCCTTCCTGTCCTCCTTCGGGACAGAGTCCGCCTGCTGCACAGGAACACCTGCCGCTTCCTCTTTCTTGTGCTCTTCTGACGCTGGAGCCGGTGGGGATGTGGAACCTGCCGCCACGTCCTCTGCTTTGTGTTCCGGAGTGTGGACGGGCGCAGGTGGAACCGGTTTGATGAACGGCTTCGGGATGGTATACTGTGTCGGCGTCGTAGGAGCCGGCGCGACTCCGCTCGCAACATCCTTCTTCTTCTTTTCCTCGAAATACCCTATGCGATCCTGAAAGGCGTAGATATACGCGTTCGAAGGATCAAGTTCCCGCGCTTTCTCCAGCTGCTGCCGCGCAAGCTCGAACTGAGACTCTTTCAGAAACTTGTCGGCAGCCAACAGACATTGGCGCGCGGCTTCCTTTGCTGCATTGAGCCGGGCAAGATCCTGAACAGTATTGAGAGTCTTGGCTGACACGATAATGAAATGATCTCGTTATTCTGAACCTGCTGAACATCTCCCGCGAGTCGCTCTCCGCGGGCACTTCAGATCATGCTGCGTCATGACGCGCTGAGGCGATGCCTTCAGTTCTATGAGCTTGAAGACACTTTGGCCTGAAAATGCACAAAAATTGATTCAAAAGAAAGCACGAGCCGCCCGCTAAAGAAAGGCAAGCTATGCTGTTACGGATGGGAAGGAGTGGGAGGCCTGCGCCGGCCCGACGAAGCTGATTCCAAGAATTGAACATCGCCATCCTTGGAATCGCCTTTCTTATTGCGTGAGCGCCATCGACGCAGCGGCTGGGATTCTGGNNCCCTAGTAGGACATCAATGAGGTGTACGTGATCTTCGGCAGATACTGAGGGTGCTCGACATCGACTTCGATTCTCTTAAAATTCGTCTGATAACTTACTGTAACATCAGGATTGCTGGGATTGACATAGAAAACTCGCACGGTGACCAGGTAACCGCCGATCCTGATGCCATTCGTGGAATCCGCACCGACAATTCTGGTATAACCGTTGTAGTCATCGACATCATCATACTTAAGCGTATCGATCGAGAGAGGGCTATGCCCATAGTAACTGCTGTCGGGAAGGGGGAAAGCATGTGAGGGCCCCCAATCAGTTCCGCCAGGCGCGGTAAATTCACCTGGTGATTGCGTTCCTGAGCCATTATCATTTTTGTCGAACTTTTTGCTCTGCGCCTCCGCAAAAAGGTCATTGGCAATGGTAGAAGATTCCGTCAGAGCTTCTGTTTGCAGGCCGGTCTCTGAATTCTGCATGAGCATGCGGTTCGCGCTGATCACGGACATGACCAGCAATACAAACATCCCCATCGTAATCATCGTCTGTCCCAGGTTCATGGTCGTTCCTCTCCTGTGACTCTCGGCAGCTTAAGATGTGTGGTGTTGTTTCGCATAATTTTCGTTCAACCGCCGCTTAAGGCTCTTTCGTTACTCGGGGTGTCCGGGTCCACACCCTGACACCTCTTTGCTCCAAATTAGCCGAGGAAGTGTCACGAAATGGTTCATGACACCACAGAAACCATGTCACCCCGAGATTCTTCTGCTCGGGGTTTCATACCGAGGTCCCGAACAAGAGCATTTCGGGACGACAGTGTCTCCTTGGTGGAACCACTTTTCGACCACGTCCCTAGGGCGGCTCAAGGCTTTTTCGTGGAAGAATTAGTGATCTCGCGCTGCTGAGCCATCTTGAGATTTCCGTTGAGCATCTCCTGCAGCTTTTCCGTGTAGTTCACATCGGTAAAATTTCCATGGAGAACATTCGCCATGTCCAGCATCGACTTCACTGCAGACGAAATGACGCTGTACTCCTGTTTCAGGCCAGCGAATGCCTGGGAGAGTCTCCGCTGACCCTCATCCGTCACGAAGGGTTTCAGTTTCGCCTCATGTTCCTGAATGTTGAGCGAGACCATGGAGAGCGAATTGTTGACGATCTGAGCGATGGACGCCAGCGTGCTATGAAATGTCTCGATGGCGACGAGACTCTTTTCGCGCTCACGCTCGATCACCTCCCGGCGCTCCTTTTCCTTTCGGAACAGATACCGCTCAATCACGCCATCAATGAGAATACTGATATGATCGATGTCGATTTGTTCCTTGCGGACGTAATCATACGCACCGAGCTTCATCGCCTCAACGGCGACGCTTTCAGAGCCTGCGGCCGTCATCATGATCACCGGAGTATCGAGTTTCTGTTCGTGCATCCATTGAAGAACATTCAAGCCCGAGATTCCCGGCATCCGGTAATCGAGCACGATCAGATCAAACCGATCCAGTTGAAGCAGCTCGATCGCGGCCTCACCGGAGTCGGCAGAACGCACCTTGTATTTCCCTCCGGCCGAGAGGGCCTGCTTCATCGCAATGCGAAACGCATCGTCGTCGTCGACCATCAGAAGCGTGCGCGCCTCTGATGCTTGTCCTAATGCATTCATACTGATCTCCTGTAAATATTCACCAGAACCTATATCAAAAACCCGACAGAAAGTAAGAAGAAACTCTCGCAAAGACGCAAAGCCGCGAAGTCATGTATATGTTTTTTTCACTTGGTACCTGGCACTGAATACTTTCTTCTCTCCATTCTCTGCGCCTTTGCGTGACATTTTCGAGATGGCTCTACTCTATTCCTCGTCTTCCAACGTCACGCTGGCGATCTCTTCCAGCGTCGTAATTCCGTTCTTCACCAATTGAAGACCGGACATTCTCAGGGTCTGCATTCCCCGGCGAATCGCTTCCTGCCGCAGAGCCTCGTCATCAATAATGTCACCGGCCTGGAGGATCATCTTCCGGATGGTTTTGGTGAACGGAAGAGCCTCGTAGATTGCCGTCCGGCCCTTGAATCCCCTGATGCAACTGATGCATCCCACCGGCCGACACATCTTTGCGGTCGCGATATCTTCTTTCTTCATGCCGAGCTTGAGCAGCGCTTCGACCTCAGGCTGCTCGACAGGCGACTTGCAGCGGTCACACAGTTTTCGAACCAGCCGCTGAGCCATGATAATGTTGATCGAATACGCGATCAGGAAGGGCTCAACGCCCATCTTATAGAGACGGGAAACGGCACTGGCTGCATCATTCGTGTGAAGCGTCGACAATGTCAAGTGACCGGTATTGGCGAGCTTGATGGCAATTTCAGCGGTTTGCCGGTCACGAATTTCACCTACCATAACGATGTCTGGATCGTGACGCAGGATCGCCCGCATCGCACCGTCGAAATCAAGCTTCGGATTGAGTTTCACCTGCCTGGCGCCTTCGATGAAGAACTCGACAGGGTCTTCCACGGTAATCACATTGACCGTTGGATCGATAATCGTACGGAGCGCTGAAAACAGGGTGGTGCTTTTCCCGCTTCCTGTCGGCCCGGTGACAATGATCATGCCGTACGGCTTCGAAATCGCCTTCCGAAACTCGGTGAGGGAGTATGGATCGAAGCCAACATCTTCCAGTCGCGTACTAAACGTCGGTTCCTGCAGTACACGAATAACGATAGATTCGTATTTACTCTTCAGCTCTTTGCCGACCGTCGGAATGACCGAAACACGAAACCGGATCGTCTTCCTGTCGATCGTGAACTGGGCAAATCCGTCCTGCGCCGAGGTGCGTTCGAACCGATCGAGGTTCATCGCCCGGTCTTTGACCACGGCAGCGACGGCTTCCGCCCGGGAGTCGGTGTTTGCGTACCAGAGGGTCAGCTTGCCATCGATACGAAAATAGAATTCTGTTCTCTTCTCGCCCCGCGGAATAACGTGGATATCACTTGCCCCAACACGGACAGCGTCGATAAACACGTTCTCGATGAGGTCAACCAAGCCGCTCCGGTTGATTTCCTCCTCGAGCTCCTGCTCGTACATCTCTGAGTCTTCCTGAAGCTCCTGCTCAATGTCATGAATATCCGTCTCGAACTCTGCGTACCCCGACCGGGTGACGTTGACACGCTGCCACAGGTCTTCCCACTGTTTCAGCTTCACGTAGCAGATCTCAAATTTCTGGAACGGCAACGACCGTGCGATCGCGTAGACTTCCTTGCGTGTCGGATCGGGGGTAACGACCAACAGGCGTTCCGGCCGATCGGGATCCATCATGAAGGGCAGCACGCGATACTCGAGCGCCATGGTTCTGACGGTCGGCGGCATTCCATTCAGGTGCTTCCGGACAAAAGCGAGCGATTCATCATCGAGGTCTTCCTCTTTGATCGGAAGTTTTCGGAACGCGTAGTAATCGGCGATCTCGTCGTAGATCTTGTCGCGATCGCCACGCAGATCGTCCACCAGAACCTGGGGAAGTTTTCTGCGCTTATCGTGCGGCTCACGGCTGATGATTTCAAGCGCCGCGAGGAGCTGATCGGGAGAAATGATGTTCTTCTCGACGAGCAGATCGCCGAATTCTCGCTTGGTTCGTTGTGTTTGTGTTGTCGTCGCCACAGGGTGTTTCTATTTGTCTCGTAAATCGATGACCGTATCGGGTTGAATCGTCATTTTCGGTTGTTGATCACGTTTCGGCTCGATCTTGATGGATGCTGTCTCCGAAGACAACAGTGTCAGAAATACCATCGAGACCATAATCACCAGCGACACGCCAACCTCGATGACGTTGACAAGGTTTTTCATTGCGTATCGGTTTTCCATTTCATAATAATCTGCCAGCTGCACCGAAGTCGATTTGACGCTTCCTGTCTCACCGGCAGTGCGGAAACGGGAGACAATCATTTCGGGAAAAAATCCCACCATTTCCATCGACTTCCAGAATTCAGTTCCGTATTTCAACATGGTCGGGATCGCGACGGTCTTGATCTGCTTTTCGAGATAACGATTGCGGCTCGATTCTGCAGCGTGCTGGATCGCATCGATATTCTCGCCAGAAGTGTAGAGGATTCCAAGAACGCGGCAAAAAAGCTCCGAACTCGTGTTGCGCAGGATTCTCCCGATGTAGGGAATCCTGACCACCCATTTGTCGAACCAGACGCGTCCGTTCGCCGTCATGATGTAGGCGTAGAATCCACCCAGAGCGAAAGCAACAACGAGACAAATAATCAGAAGGTTGTCTTTCAGGATGTCGCTCACTTGCATGGTGAATGCCGTCAGCGGAGGCATGGCCCCCATCATCGGCTTCAGCATTTCCACCATCTTCGGAAGAAGGTACATGATGTAGAAGATCAATGCACCGACCAGGGCGAGCGTGGTGACGGCGGGAAGAAGCATCGAACTGAGCAAGCCCTTCCGGAAATCGGCCTGGCGCTCCACAAAACGGGCAACGCTCTCGAAGATTGCTCTCATGTCCCCGCTCTTCGAAGCAATCCCCAGCATCAGCGCAGTGTCGTGTCCGATGACTTTTCCCTGGCGCAGAAAAGCGTCTCGGGAGTCGACACCTTCCTTGAGGTCACGGATAATGGCTTTCAGCGCGCTCCGGAGGTTCTTGTCCCGGACGTGGCCCGACATAATCTGGAGGATTTCGTTGTAGGGGAGTTTTTGTTCGAGCAACTTGGCGCTGGTTCCAATGAAGGTTACGACTTCTTCAGAAGACGCAGCGAAGCGAACATCGTAGAATCGCCGGACAGTCTTTACCTTGAAACCGAGTTTCTCGAGCGCAGCGGTGACCTCGGCTCTTGAATACGCGCTCTGGACACCATCAATCTGGGTCGACCCTCTGAGCACACGGTAGGAATATGACTTCTTCTTGTCAACCGAGACTTTCTTCCATCCGTTTGTCTCCGTCAGTGAACGCGCGCGGGCGCGGGCAGCAAAGCCCGAGACCGCCGTGATGTAGCGCTGCACAGGGCGGTTGTTCTGATCTGTTGCCTGGATCCGATATTCCGTCGCGTTTAACTGAGGCATTGAGCTTTCCCGAACTCAAAACAAGAGACGTGGTCGAAAAGTCGTGCCACGAAGGCACGAGGACACAAACCATCATTTGGTACTGTCGTCCCGAAATGCAGTCACCCTGAGCGCAGTGAGTCTCGACGACAGTCGAAACGAACGAAGACGAAGGGTGTTCGGGACCTCGCTTTTAGACCCCAAGCATTCTTCCCCGCCCGCCAGACCATCATAGCGCGATAACAGCGGGCTGGCGACCGCCTGCGGTCAGGCGGGCGGGGACTCCAGCGGGCTGAACAACGCCCGCTTCGCTCAGGACGATCTCGGGGTGACATATCTGCCTCGGAGTCCTTGTGGTGGAAACCGAGTTCTTGTCTCGCGTTCTACTCATTGCCAATGAGCGGAGCACGGTACCCGCTTCCGCAATGGTGACAGTATCTCCCCTGCGGATGCAGGATCGACGTTCCGCATTGCGTGCATTGTTCAATGAGCTTTGTTCCGCACAAAATGCAATAGAACTGCTCTTCCAGCACGTGCGAGAAGTTACCACATTTTGGGCAAAGACGGTAGCGGTTGACGCTTTGCGTTTCGCTGGCCACGAGCATCCTTCCGGAGTTACACATCCAAGATCACGCGAGAATGCCTGTGAAATACGCAGATTTGAATCAGCTGGAGGAAGGTGAAGAATGGTTTTTGCAGGGGGATAGAAAATGACGGGGGTCGCTGCTCTTCGGTGCGCTATACCTTGCGTTTGCCAAGCGGGTCGTCGTGCACAAACTGAGACTTAAGCGTACGCCCCTCCTCGCTCACCCAAACCTTCACCGCCGACTCGGACGTATTCACCAGGCGTTGCTCTAATCCGTTATGTACTTTCGCGAACCCATACCGGCTACCACAATGATAACAGAACCGACCGTGCGGATAAAGGATCGGCTTGGAGCATTGCTGGCACTCCCCAACCAGTTTGGTTCCGCACCAAACACAAAAATGCTGGCGTTCCTGCGCCAGCGAGAAATTACCACACTTAGGACAAACTCGATATTCGTTTGAAGACATTGAGGTCGTATGGCTAGAGGGGTGCTTCTACGCTATCCCTTCTTCACAAAAACACTCAAAACACGCCAGTCACCGCGGTGGACCTTGCGAAATCCGCTTTTCTTCTTTGCCTGCTCGACCTGCGCTACGACAACTCTTCCGTTTCCATTCCCGCCGACGTTCACTGTGATGTCGATCTCAGCGGTAGTGCCGGTTTCGTGGATGACAGTATAATCGATCGTTCCTCCGAGAGCATGACGTCCCGTGACCGTCTTGCTTGAGGAACCATTCTTCTGAACATCGTCGAGAGCCAAACTCAACGCGGCATCAACCAACCGTTCCTTCTGCACTCGATTCACGTGCGACTGGGCGGTCTGCATGCCGGTGACCTGAACATTCTTCAGCGAGATCGCGTAGACCCCCACGATCAGCGATATTGCGCCGAAAAGTAGGGCTTTGGATCCCATGGTCGTGCCTTTCGACTAACTGTTAATTAAGATTTGGTGGAAATACTTTGAAATCGTTCAGGGTCGTTGAGAAGCCCTGCGTAACACCACTGACCTGTGCAACAAGTTTTACCCGGATTCCATCAACCTCGCTGGGCGTTGTTGTCGCATGTCCATCAGTGTCGACATACTGGAATTGGACGCTGACAAGATTATTGCTGATGGTGGTAGTTTTAGAGCCGACCTTGCGAGTGAGATTGTAGAGCCCGCTCGTCCCATCAAGAGTTGCCGTATACGTAATGGTTGCTTTGTTGCCACCGCCCATACTCGTGTCGGCCTTGAATTGCATCATCGTAGGATTCGAGGCCAAAACTCCGTTAGCAATTGTCTGGTTCAAATCCGTATACATGATCTCTCCAACCGTCGCAACTGTTGCAGCGGCATTGGTCTGCTGGGTGGTCTCGAAAAGAGCATTATTCATGGTCACCGTCAAGCCGAGCATGACGGTCACCATTGAAGCTCTTACGATGAGCGAACCAGCGAGATCTAGAAAGATTGTCATTTAGGGGTCTTGGGAAAGCTACGAAACTGATTGATTTGAAGCAATACTTAGATTTTCAATTCTCTGTAACTCACTCAAAAACAGTACCACGAACCCGGAAGTTCCGCATTTCACATTTTATATGGTGTTTTCGACTAACCGAACATTTTTGGATGGTCTTTTTCCGAAAAATCCAGAAATGTGCCATTATTCCTTCCGAAAATACCGGAATCCGAATCGTCAAGAAAAACAAGGCCTTCGTGGCTTTTGCCCCACATTTTCTCGCCAATTCAGCAGAAACGTACGAAAAAGAGACACCCTGATTATCCACAACCCAGTTAAATAGAAACACTTAGTCGGATGGCTTGGAAGATAGCGGGCCCCGGAGCTTGATACCCAAACGTGAGCACTTGTCGTAAAGAGTCTTGTCGGGAACACCCAAGAGCTTCGCCCCCTCTTTAATATTCCAATCAACCCGCTCCATCGTTCTATAGATAGCCACCCTTGCCGCCGCATCGCGCGCTTCTCGCTCAATGTCTGGAAGTGTCTGGCCTTCCACGATCGGAATACTCGTATCTGCTATTTCTCTCGGGAGATGATCCGGTTCGATGGACGCATTGGGTGAAATCAGAATCGCTCGCTGAATAACATTTTCCAGCTCACGGACGTTTCCCGGCCAGCTGTATTGCATCATCTGATCCAGAGCCAGGGGATTCACCCGAATCGATGTCTTGTTCAGAGACCGTCCGAACCGTTTCAAGGAGTGTTCAACAAGCAGTGGAATGTCTTCCCGATGTTCTCGCAGAGGAGGCAGATGAATCGGATACACGTTGAGTCGATAGAAGAGATCCTGCCTGAATTCTCCGCGCTCTGTCATGGAGTTGAGATCACGGTTGGTAGCTGCGAGGACACGCACGTCAACGGGAATCGGACTCGCGCCGCCAATGCGGTCGATCTCTTTTTCCTGAAGTGCACGCAGAAGTTTGACCTGGAGATGAACATCGAGCTCTGCAATTTCATCCAGGAAGATCGTCCCGCCGTCCGCCAGCTCAAACTTGCCGAGCTTGGTTGCCGTCGCTCCCGTGAACGATCCTTTCTGATGACCGAACAATTCGCTCTCAATGAGTTCGCGCACCAGCGACGCGCAGTTCACCGTGACGAAGACGCGCTGACTTCGTTTGCTGGCGGCATGGATTTCGCGGGCCACGAGTTCCTTGCCTGTCCCGGATTCGCCCGTGATCAAGACTGTCACATCCGTCATTGCCACGCGCTGAATCGATTCGAACACTCGCTGCATGGTCGGACTGGTACCGACGATGGTTCCGGAGACGCGCTGAACTTCTTCACGCAGAAGCTCGTAGTCGCGTTTGAGTTCTCGTTCCGCCAGCGCTTTCTCGACCAGCGCCCGGAGCTCTTCAATCTTCGGGGATTTGGAGATGTAGCTGTATGCCCCCAGGCGCATCGCTTCCACAGCACTCTCGACCGATGCGTGCGCTGTCAGCATGATGACAGGGAAATCCGGCATCGACTCTTTGACGCGTTTGAGAACATCGAGACCGCTCTGCCCTTCGCTGAGCATGAGGTCAAGAAGCATCGCGTCAATTTTCATCCGACTCAGCGTATCAAACGCATCGGCTTCCGACTGCGTTGTGATGATCTTGAACGCTCCCTCCATCAATGATTCGAAGTCTTCAAGAAAGACCCGATTATCATCGAGGACCAAAACTGTGCGGAGAGACTCCATAGCTGCCTGTTGGTAACGCGATAGGTTGAGAAATGCGATGAACTCTACAAATTAAGCAATTACTTCGGAAAGATGAAAGAACACACCGTCAAACGGCCACCTTGAGGCGCAGGAGCACGGTTGTCCCCCCTTCACGAACTGTACCTTTGATGCAGATATCTCCCCCATATTTTGCCAGAATTGGCGGAATCAGCGAAAGTCCCCGCTCCGGCTGGCCACCCGGCGCCGGTTCAAAAACGGTCGCCCAGACGCTGGAATCCAGCGTTACGCTTGCATCACGCATTTCCATCATCCATCGATCGCCGGCCGTCCGAACCAGAAAATACAATTCCCGCCTGTCGGAGGCGGACTCCCGCCCAATCAGAGGAGTGTCAATCAACAATTCGATCATTCGGGCAAAATCTTCATTCGTTCCGATGGTGCGCGGATTCTTCGCCGAAAGCGGTCGTGGATAAATGATCTGCGCCGCCTTCGAGGAAGCTGTCCTCTCTTCCAAAATCGCCTGAAGGAGTTCGCCGGGGTTGCACTGGAATTCGCGGAGAATCATTTCCCGCAGCACACGAAATGCATGGAGAAGTTGATCGACATGTTTCGGGATCTCCGCTTCAAACCGCTGGGATTCCTCTTCTGAAATTCGGGGGTTGAGGCTCAAAGCACCGGCGACAGTACCAAGCTCATCGGCATGAAACACCAGGGTCTGGACAAGGTTCGGGTCGACGTGAACAATCTGGAACAACTGAGCGATCCTTGCGATGGACGGCTGAACTTTTACCAGATACTCTGAGAGGGCCGCCCTGAAGCGATCGTACTGGCGAGGCGATAACGATTCGTTGAGATTCCGGCCAAAGAGTGCAACGCGATTGATATTCATATGTGCCCATTCGCCATGGGAGAACGGCTGCAGTCCAATGAGGATTTTTTCCTTGATTTCCTTTTCGACGGTCTGCGGATCTCTCGGTTGTCTCTCTCGAGTGCTTGCCATGCGCTGATCCTTTCGGAGTGATTCTTGATCTGCATACACCGATCTGCGCGANNAAAGTTCGGGAAATCGCGAGTCCCAGTCCAGTCCCACCGTACTTGCGCGTCTTCTTGTCGTCTCCCTGCGTGAAGGGCTCAAAGATCAACTGCTGTTGGTCACGCGAGATTCCGATTCCCGTATCAACGATATCAACGCGGGCGGGGCGGCGCGTCACTTGGTCGACTGCCACACGCACCCTGATCGAGCCGTGTTCGGTGAACTTGATAGCGTTTCCCAGGAGATTGATCAGGACTTGTTTGAACTTGCCGGGGTCGGTTTCGATCGGCATCATGGGACTCGGCATTTCGGCGATGATGGGAATTTCTTTCCCGATGAGTTTGCCTTCAATCTGTGCTATGGTTTCGCGGATAAGGATTTCAAGCGAGACAGGCGACCGGCGAACGTCCATTCTCCCGGCTTCTAT
>PMZI01000025.1 GCA_003170475.1 Ignavibacteriota bacterium
GCTCACGCTGGAAAACGGCGCAACGCTGATTCGCCGCCGATCGACGGCGGGGCTGAACAATCCTATATCCTATCGCGGCACGATCAATGTCTCGTACATCGTCGACCAGGACAATGGAAACCTCAAGACCAACTTTGAACTTCCTGCCGAGGCAGGTTCGCTCAACAATTTGAGAATCAGCAACCCATCCGTTTCCCAGGACTCATCGTCGGTGCTGCTCGACAGGAGCATCACTGTCGGCGGAACGCTCTTCCTCGATGCCGGGCAGTTCGACCTTGGCTCGTCTTCCGTTTCTCTCGCCGGCGGCGGAGCAATCGACGTCACAACGGGGAGACTCCAACTCTCGGGAACAGGGTCGTTGAAGGTATCGACGTATAACCTGGTGTACCGGAGGAGTATCGTCGTCGGGTCGACGAACCAGGAATTTCAGTCGGGGAGCGGGATCACTGTTTCGAGTCTCTCTGTCTACGGAACACTTCAGCAACCGACGACATTGTCCCTCACGGTCAACAAAAGTGTTGGTGTACTCACAGTCAACGCTCCCAAGGGGGGCATCGAGTTCGGGCCTGCAGGATCTTTCGTCGCAAGGAATCTCACGGTGAAGGACAGCTTATCCGTTCTCTCCGGAGCGTTCACGAATACCACGGGAACCACCGCCATCGTCAATCTCTCCGGATCGACTCGGCAGGCGATCACGGTCGACTCGTCGGGACTCTTGCTGCCCGGAGGAGGCTCACCGGTTCATCTTCAGCTAAACAACCTGGCTGGCTTTGACCTGCGCGGTGGCGATCTGGCATTTGGTCCGGGCTCTATGCTTCTCTTCACAAGCGGTGTAATGTACACGGGCAGCAACGCTGTCGTTCTTTCTCATTCATCCACCGGTCAAGGGTTTGATCGACAAGGAGTCGTTGGGAAGAACCTTAGCCATATCGCGGGCATCGTGAGACAGACCGTGACTGGTGGCGCAGGGAACACAAGCGCGTACCCCAACGGCCGTTATGAATTCCCGACTGGAACATTTACGGACTACAGGCCTCTCGCCATAACATTTACGAACGCGTATCCCGCTCTGAGTCCCGGAACGATTGAAGTGACGCACGTCGCCGCGGCGCCGGGAGGCAGTGCTGGTTTGCCGCTCGACGGCGGGGGAGGCGTCCAGCTGGGATCGTACCCGAATTTCTACTGGCAGATCAATTCATCAACCGGGAGTTTTGGAACCGACCAGAATTATGATCTTGAGGTGACGATCGGGAATCCATCGTTCAGCTATACGAAAGCAGCCGATCTGCGATTTCTCCTCCGGCCAAACCTCAGTCCCGCAACGGCGGTCTGGAGGCTGGTTGGAACTGCAGCCGGATACGCGACGAGCAGCATCACTTCGACATCTCCCGGAGACACCACGTTGACTGTGCGTGTTCTTTCTGCGGGCAAAGGATTTGCGGGTTCGAATTTCTTGACGCTTGGATTGCAGTCTCGGGCGCCAATTCTGATTTCGCGCGTGCCTGCGACGACAATCGGCGTCAAGCTGAATGTCCTCGTGACGTTTAAGGTGACTGCTCTCGATCCTGACAACCAGCCGCTGACATACACTTGGAAGATTGACGATAAGGTTGTCCAAACGGGAAGCGACTCTACGTATACGACGGTGTTTCAGGCATTCCCGAAGAAGTTGACGGCTGTGTTCGCCAATCCTGCCGGGTTTTCCGATTCATCGGTGTGGGCCCCGTTTGGCGGCGACGTCTCTGTCGAGGAAGGTGGAATTCCTGCCGAGTTCGCACTCGGGCAGAATTATCCGAATCCGTTCAACCCCACAACGAATGTCGAATTGCGGGTTGCCACTCGCGCTTTAGTGCAGGTACGGGTCTTTAACGTGCTCGGCGTAGAAGTTGCAACGCTCGTGAACGAAATTCGTGAACCCGGGGTTTATGTAGTACGGTGGAATGCTTCGACCTTGTCGAGCGGAATTTATCTGTGCCAGATGAAAGCGGGTGCGTTTGTGCAGACGCGGAAGATGGTGTTGATGAAGTGACGACGTTCTTCAGTCGTCATCCTGAGGATTAACGTTTTGTGTTGATCCGAAGGATCTGATCTACCATGTCGTTTCTCAGTTGTCATACTGAGGACCGACGTCCCGAGCGAGAGAAGCGATTCGAAGGGTGCTAAGAACACACTTTGAGCATCCTTCGACTCCCTCGCAGCGAAGTGAGAGCTCACAGCTCGGTCGCTCAGGATGTCTGAGATTGTTTTTGTTGCTCACAAAAAGAAACACCGTCACCCTGAGCGCCTGTCCCGTTTTTCGGGATCCCACACAACGGGACCCGCCTTGATGGTTCACACATGGCAGGCGGGAGGCGAACGTTCTATGTGAGCCGAGTCGAAGGGTGCTAAGAGCACACTTTGAGCATCCTTCGACTCCCTCGCAGCGAAGTGAGGGCTTACAGTTCGGTCGCTCAGGATGACTGAGATTTCTTTTTGCTAGCGCGGAGAAATAGAGGACCCCAGTCATCCTGAGCGAAGGAAGTCCCGACGATGGTCGGGACGACCGAAGACGAAGGATGCCATAGGCCAGCAATAAACGCGAGAATCGCCAAACATGCTTCCTTTCCCCATTTTTTCGTATCTTCACAACATGAGGTATCAAATGAAGAGTCGTTTATCGTTGTTCGGAGTGCTTTTGCTGATGACGCTCGGGGTTGTCATTGCCTCGGCTCAAGTGGCAGTGACTTTGCCGAATCCATCAGCAGCACCGAATACTTCCATAACAATCCCTGTCAATGTGAGTAGCCTCACAGGGCAGAATGTGACTGCATACGAATTCGTCGCAGTGTGCGACACATCGTTCTTACAATTCGATGGCATCGACGCGACCGGAATACTTTCGGGTGGAGCGAGCGCTATTGCGAACAACCATGCCAATGGATATACCCATGGCAACATGAAAGTCGTTTGGGCCAGCGCAAGTCCGCTGTCGGGAAGCGGAGTCCTGATCAATTTGAAGGCAACGACGAAGAACAGAGGGGGGAGCACCCCGATCCAGTTGACGAACGTCGTGTTCAACGGTGGTACTCCCACGTTTACACTCACGAACGGGACCGTCACCGTCACCGCAGCTCTCCGCCCGCCGACGATCACTCCTGTGAGCGCAAAGACGCTTGCTGAAGGAGACACCTTGCGCTTCACTGTGGCAGCGATTGACTCGAACGGCCTCACGATGAGCTACACCTCATCGAACCTTCCCCGGGGGGCGACGCTTGGAAGCGGCAGCGGCCAATTCACCTGGATCCCCGACTACACGCAAGCGGGCTCGTATTCGGTGCGGATCAAAGTCACTGACACAGGCGCAGCGGCAGACAGCATCACGGTCTCGATGACGGTAACAAACGTGAACCGAAAACCGGTGTTCACAGCCATTCCGCCGAAAACCGCCAAAGATTCTGACACGCTCAACGTACCGCTTTCAGCGATCGATCCTGATAACGATCCGCTGACCTATTTCTTCATGTCCATGACTCCGTCGGCAACGACATCCCCGACGGTTGCCGGAAACAACCTGAGATGGATCCCGGCATTTGCAGACACCGGCAAGACCTATGTCATCAAGGTTCGCGTCACCGATAACATCACCACAGGAGGCGGAGTTTTGCCTGGGGCTGATACTCTCTCCATGAGTGTCACCGTTATTCGGAGCAGAAATCGCGGAGATCTCGATGGAAATGGAACTGTTCAGGCTTCAGACGCATCGACCATTTTGAGGTATGCTGCCGGTCTTCTTCTCATAACAGACCCTGCTATGCTGTGGGCAGCCGATGTGAACGGCGACGGTGTCGTTAACGCTGTCGACGCGTCGCTTATCCTGAGGGCATGTGTGGGCTTGATCACGTTGTCGACCTCACCGGCGCAGCCGGGTCGCGCCCCCGAGCCGCGAAAATGAACGGAGTCCATGAGATGGAGCGGTCCCCTCAAGAGTGCGTGTGACTGGAAGCACGTAATGTCTCATCATGAGTCAGTAACGTTACTACAGAACTTCAGAAGCGGAAACATACTACCAAAATAGGAGGAGTGTCAATGCAAAGTCTCGCGAAGATAGTACGCCCCATAAGCTTTGGATTTGCGATGGTTCTGTTGTTGATGGCTATCGCAAATGCCCAACCCATCCCCGTGAACATCCCAGCGGTGACGGCAGCCCCGGGAGCCTCTTTCAAGATTCCCGTCAATGTGGGCAGCACCACGGGCCTTTACATTACAGCATATGAATTTGAGGTGTCGTGCGATACCTCGATCTGTCAGTTTGATGTGAACGGAATTGACCTCAGCGGGTCTCTGTCCAGTTCGTTTGGTACAATCTCCAACAGCAGCGTTGGCCTGTATGGACCAGGGAAAATGAAGGTGGCTGGTGCCAGCGCCACTCCGCTGGTCGGCAGCGGCGTGTTGTTGTACCTCAATGTGACCTCGAAGGGGAAGGCCGGGTTATCGCCGATTGCGTTCGTGCCCGGAAAATTCCTGTTCAATACGGGAGTGCCTGCGTCATCGACGACCGATGGATCAGTGAGGATCAACCGCCCCCCTACGATGAACCCCGTGAGCGCTAAGACCGTTGCCCAGGGGGATAGCCTCTCTTTCACAATTACTGCGACGGATCTCGATTTGCCGAATGACACGTTGAGATTCGTTTTGTTGACTCCTCCGCAAGGGGCGCGGGTTGATATATTGACTGGAGCATTTGGCTGGCGTCCCACGTTTACACATCTTGGACCGTACGCATTTTACGCGAAAGTGACAGATGCAGCTGGCGCGTCCGATAGTACTATCGTTGGCATCACCGTTACAAAGACCAATTTGAAGCCGACGTTTATCAACAAGATGCGCGACACGACGATTAACCAGGGACAGACGCTGAATTTTGCTTACGTAGCTACTGATCCAAATCTTGATCCATTGACTTACAATATTGTCTCACCTCCCACGGGAGCGACCCTGAGTCAAACCGGTTCTTTCAGCTGGCGCCCGGTTGCTCCGCAGGTCGGGCCCTTTACGATCACTGCGGTTGTGAGTGATGGTTTGTTGCAGGATGTGGCTACAGCAACGGTAACCGTGGTGAGGACGAACCTGAAACCGGTCCTCAACGCCCGGGTGCCGACAAACGTCTCGACAGTCTCTCAGAACAAATCTCAAACATTCGCGGTCAGTGTTACCGATCCCAACGGAGATGTGGTGACGTATACCTGGCTTGTGAACAACTCGGTTGTCAAGACCGGCACAGACACCAGTTATACCGTTTCTTTCAACGACGCTCAAAACACTGCGAAAATTATCACCGCGGTGTTTGCAGATCCCGAAGGTTTGAAAGATTCCACCATGTGGTTCTTTACCATTACCGACGTCCAAACCGACAAGGTTGTGGTCCCCACGGAGTTTGCCCTGGGGCAAAATTATCCCAACCCGTTCAACCCAACCACCACGCTTCAGTTTGACCTTCCGAAGTCTTCTTCGGTGACGTTGGAAGTGTTCAACGTTTCCGGCGCTCGTGTGCGTTTGCTTTTGAGAGGTGAGAGCATCGGCGCAGGTCGCCACACAATGATGTGGGATGGGCGTGATGAGAGCGGCCGCATCGTCCCATCGGGTGTCTACATGTATCGGATCACTGCCGGCGATTTCCACGCATGGAAGAAGATGACGATGCTCAAGTGACGACGTTTCTCAGTCGTCATCCTGAGGATCGACGTCATGTGTCGATCCGAAGGATCTGACTTAACGTGTCGCTTCCCAGTCGTCATCCCGAGTTTCCAGGAGCTTGATGTCACTCGGGATCTGATCCAACAAGAGGTTTTGCAGTAGGACAAACATTTGGCGAAGCCATCCCCTTGGGACCTGTTTGTCCGGAAAAGAATGAAAAGAGGCAGTCCCCAATCAGGGGCTGCCTCTTTGTTGTTATGAGAGCCTTGTCTGATCTTGAATCACGGCTCCTGACGGATTGCCATTCAGGATGGATTGCAGTATCTTAAAACCGCAATCTCCGTTCACCATTCCACCGGAAGCACCGTCCAGAGTTGTTCCAAACCCGATTTTCAACGAATGCTCGCCGTGATCGAGCATCCGTAGGCCTTTCATCCCACGACAGCGGGAACGACACCCCATACTACAATGTTTGTACAAAGAGACACCCACTTGCATCCTGGAAGCTACCGCTGATGAATAAACGAATTCTCTTCGTTTCTCTTGGCCTGACCTTCTTCCTTCTCCGCGCGCTTGCGGATGAAGCCGATACGAGCACTTTCCGCGTCATCCGATCGATTTCCATAGAAGGCAACAACGTTACCCAGCCGTATGTTATCCTCCGCGAAATGTCGCTCCACGCCGGTGATACACTCTCGCAAGCATCTCTCGCCAGGGATCGCGACCGCATCTACAATCTCAGACTCTTCAACAAGGTGACCATCACTCATCGTGATTCAGCGGCCGTATCCGATCTTGTGGTGACTGTCGTCGAACGGTGGTACATCTTTCCTGTTCCGATTCTGGATCTGAGAACAAGAGCGGTGAACACCATGACGTATGGGTTTGAAGTGATGCACGAGAATTTCCTTGGGCGCGATGAAAAAGTCTCGGCGTCGTTCAGTACTGGGTACGACCAGTCCGCCTCCTTCGCGTATCAGAATCCTCGCCTGACGGATGACGACGATATTTTCCTGAGCACGATATTTCGATATCGCGATTCGCACAGTCTCGACAACAACAGCGACATCGTCTTCGAGCAGATCAATCGCCTGGCGTCAATCTCTGTCGGAAAACGCTACGGATACTCTCAAACCCTGATCGGCACCGCAGGATACCAAACCTGGCAGCTGCCGGATACTTCGTTGGGGCGAACGGTTTCACCCGATGGCACGGATCGTTTCATCGAGTTGGGCCTCCACTATACATTCGACGCCCGTAATGTCCGCGAATACCCGACCGACGGCTGGTATCTCGATGTCGCGACAACCAATGATGGAATAGGCCGTGAGTCGACGGTGAATACATTGAGGTTTGCTTCCGACTTTCGGAGGTACTCATTGATCGGAGATAAGGTAACGTTGGCCTTCAGAAGTTTCGGTTCATTGGTAACCGGCGGACCCGTGCCGATGTATCAACGCCTCTTTTTGAGCAGCCGTCTCGGAGTTCGTGGATACAACCAACGGGATTATACAGGAGAGGATGTTGTGGGAGCATCGGCGGAAGTGCGACTGCCGATCATTGCACCTCGCTTTGTCACGTTCAACTTCCTGAACATTTACCAGTTCAATACGGCGCGCTTTGGAATCTATGCGGCTTTTTTTGCTGACGCCGGCAAGATCTGGTTCCGGTCAGATGAATTCGAAGAAGTGCCATGGCTGGCCTCCGCCGGCGCAGGACTTCACTTTCTGCTCCCGTACAGTCTCATTCTCCGCACTGAAATCTCGATCAATGCCATCGGTCAGGTGCGCGTATCGGCAAACGGCGGCGTGCCGTTCTGAGGTGACTCGAGACAGCAAAGTGACGCTCCTCCTGCCGACAACCTTTGATGCCGGAGAGATGATCACTGATGGACATTGAAAGCTGGTATCTGCTCATTACATACAGTAGACAAAGGCTCAACTGGAAACTGTTTCCTTTGTTTGTTCTAAAGAACCCATCAAGGAGGACAAGATGAAAAGACTCTTCACTATTGCTTTTTCACTGCTCGTTGCGGTTTGCATGAGCGTTGGCCTGCAGGCACAGAGCTTCAAGGTGCAGAAGTTCAACATCGGCGGAGAAGGTGGCACCGACTATCTCACTGCTGAGCCCGGTACCGGACGTGTATTTGTCTCGCGGGGTTCGCATGTGATGGTACTCGATGCAAACAAAGGCACCGTGATTGGTGATATTACCGACACTCCGGGTACGCACGGCATCGCACTCGCCGAAAAATACAATCACGGATTCACCACGAACCGCGGTGATTCCACCGTCTCGATGTTCGATCTGAAGACGCTGGCTTTGGTCAAGAAGATCAAGATTCCGGTCGGAGGCCTGGACGGAATCATGTATGATGACTTCACAGACCGTATCATCCTGACCAATCACAGCAAACCCGGCACGGCGACAGCCATCGACCCGGGCACGGGAGCAATTACCGGACAAGCCGAGCTCGAGGATAANNGAAAGCAAGAACACTATTCAGGTGCTGGATGCGAAAGCGATGAAGGTGCTTGCATCGTGGTCGCTCGCTCCTTCTGAAGGCCCCACCGGAATCGCTTATGATCGCGCCACGAACCGAATCTTTTCCGGCTGTGGCAAGACGTCGGCAGTATTGGATGCCGGAACAGGCAAAATCGTGGCAACCATTCAAAACGGTGACGGCGTCGATGCCCTCGGTTGGGATCCGGCGGAGAAGTTGATTTACATCCCGGCCGGCCGTGATAGCAGCGTTACGGTCGTGCACGAAGATTCGCCCGACAAATATACCGTGGTCGCTACGGTGACTACTGCCGCCGGTGCGAAGACGATTGCTGTCGATCCGACGAAGCACGTGGCATATCTGTTCCAGCCGGTCTACGGACCGCCGCCGCCGAACGCGCCGAAGGGACCTGGTGGCCGTACGCCACGAGGACCGGTTGTCGCCGCATTTCTCTATGTTATTAGTCATTGACAGCCGCTCGGATGCAATGAGCGTTTGTACGATGGGTCAGGATCAAGTGCTGCAAACTGAGAACCCCGATTGGCTTTCGCCAACCGGGGTTCTTTCGAGATTGTCCTTCAGTTCCATTGTGGTTCGCCTGAGACTCCTTGCGGCTATGGAGGTTAGGTTCGCACGGTATCCAACACTTCTTGGGGATGTTTTGCCGCAACACAGAGAAGCACCCGTGCAGCTCCTTCAGGTTTTCTTCTGCCTTGTTCCCAGTTGCGAAGTGTTGCCGGACTGATGCCAAGGAGCTCTGCGAACTTTTGTTGAGTGAGCCCCAGATGTCGCCGGATTGCCGAAACATTTGGGTTTTCAATGCGGAATGATCGGCTTGGTGCTTTCTTGCCCCGCAGTATTCTGCTGCCTTGTTCAATGCTCGTCAGCAGCTCATCAAAGACTTCCTTCTTCATAGCAGCTCCTTCGTAACAACCGCTTTCAATGTTTTGAGCTGACCCTTGGTAAGATCGCTCCGCTCGTTTTTCTTGAACACAAAAACCATCAAGATGGTGTCCCTTGGTTTGACCCAATAATAGATAATTCTCGTTCCTCCCCGCTTTCCTTTTCCTGAGATTGCCCATCGCAGCTTCCGGAGACCATGACTCCCCGGGATAATATCACCTGAGTCAGGATGCTGCGCGATGAAAAGCTGCAGGTCCCGATACTCATCATCTGCTAGGATGTCCAACACTCGCTTGGTAAATACTGCGGTCTCAACAAAAAGCATGTAGAAAGATACGCCATTGGCGTATAAGAGTCAAGTGCCAGTGAGAATGGCGACATTGCATCATTCAATGGAAATATGAGGGGCGGGCGAGTGAATCCGAATACTGCACATAAGCCTTCCAACGTCGATCAAAGATGAGGTCCGCCGTTGCAACTGCCGCAAGTGGGGAGCCCCTGGTTCTAGCAAGAAAGAAGAATCCTCGTCCGCGAAGATCCCGGCCATCACAACGACGATGTTTTCGTTGTAGCTGCTGTCTTCCGTGTCGCCAAACAACGCAGCATTTTTGTGCACGACGAATAGTTAATTTCCTGTGCACAAAAAAGTTGAGCGAGGCTTTATCAAGCTGAGCTATGTCCAGCGTTGTTATTTTGGAGTGTTATGCGCCGTGCTTTCTATTTTGCCGGGTCAGCATTCCAGATGTCAACGATGCATTTCCAGTTTCCATCAGCTTGTTTCTTCCAGGTCTCGCAGTATTTACCTGTTTCATTCAAAACTTTTCCTTTCGCATCTTTTGAACTGAACTGGTACACACCCACAGCGTAACCAAGATCACCCATACGGGAAACTTCAACCTTTGTACTTTGAAATCTAAGCGATACTCCTGAAATGGCGAACATGTTTTTGATAGATGCTCCCCTCGATACTTTGTCCTTGCACACCAGTTCACCAGGTGGCATCATAATGGCATCATCTGTATAAAAGCTTAACCATCCCTCAGCCGATTTTGCTTCTGAAGCCTTGTCCCAGGCACTATCAGCTCTCATGATAGCAGCTGCCTCTGAAGAATGGTCTTGAGCAATTATTGTTTTCAGGCTGTCGATTGTTTTTTGATGATTGGCTGATTGGTTCTGTGAATTAGTACAGCCGGTCAAAAATAGAACTGTGGTAAATAGGGCAAAGACATATTTATTCATAATCACGACACCTTATGATTACTTGCCTACTCTTTGAAGGATTTTCGGCATACTCCTTCTCTGATAGAGAACCTCAGAGTGCAGTTCTTGATAGCGAGCCTCAAGTTAACTTGTCACAAGCATGGCGCATAGCTACGAAGAGGACGCCGTCATGGTCGGACAGAAATAAAAACCCCGACGCGCACCGTGAGCATCGGGGTCAGGGAGGTTGTTACAAAAGCTGCCAAGGTTGGCAGCCTATGTATGTTTAACGTGTAGAGCTCAAAGTTGGTTCCCGAATCTACTGTTCCGCTGCCGGTGTTGGAACGAATGATTACAGGGCAGATCACCACATAACCGACCCGACGAACTCCGCTCACGAATCCCAACCGATACGCCGGATGTTGCGTTTTTGCGTTGGTTTCTCAATCTAAATGCCGTTCAAAACAGAGCGTTGCATTGGTGCCGCCAAATCCAAAACTGTTGGACAAGGCGTAGTGAATCTCCTTCCTGCGGAGAACATGAGGCACATAATCAAGGTCACATTCCGGGTCAGGGGTTTGCAGATTCATGGTCGGTGGAATAACCCCTTCTTTCAACGCAAGGATCGTAAAGGCTGCTTCAGCTGCCCCGGCGGCCCCCAGGAGATGACCGACCATGGATTTGTTTGCGCTGATTGCCAGGCTTGACGCATGGCTGTTGAAGACAGCTTTGATTGCACGCGTTTCCGCAATATCCCCAAGCTGCGTCGATGTACCATGTGCATTGATATAGTCAATCTGCTCCGGTTGCAGTCCGGCAAACCTGAGTGCGCGCCTCATCGCGAGCTGAGCCCCTTCGCCGTTTTCCGGAGGGGCAGTAACATGGTGTGCATCGGCACTCATTCCACAACTGAGTATGCGAGCATAGATTGTTGCCCCTCTTTCCCGGGCAAAGCTTTCTTCTTCAATAATCAGTACTGCCGCCCCCTCGCTGAGAACAAATCCATCGCGATCTTTGTCGAATGGCCGCGACGCCTGCGTGGGCTCATCGTTCCGGTGCGACATGGCGCGCGCTGCGCAGAAGCCGGCAATGCCAAGCTCCGTAATTGGTGCTTCGGTACCGCCGACGATCATTGCGTCTGCTTCACCACGTGCAATCGTATGAAAGCCATCAGCAATGGCATGAGCGCTTGATGCACATGCAGAGACCACTGAATAGTTTGGACCTCTGGCACCCGTGCGCATGGCAACATAACCCGATGTCATGTTGATAATCGCGCTGGGAATAAAAAACGGCGAGACGGCCCGAGGTCCCTCTCTTGCCAATGCTATCGCAGTCTCGCTGATAGTGGACAAGCCCCCGATCCCGGAGCCGATGATGACGCCGATATTGTCTGCGCGTTGCGGAGTAATCTCCAACCTGGCGTCGGCCAGCGCGTCTGTCGCGGCAGCGACCGCATATTGGATAGCCGGATCGAAGCGTTTGACTTCCTTAGGACCAAAGTACTTTTCAGGCAGGAACCCTTTGAGTTCACCAGCAATCTGAGTTGGATAGTTCTCGGCTGAAAACCGTGTGATGCGCCCTATACCCGATACGCCGGCGAGACAATTTGCCCAAGACTCTGCCGTTGTAAGTCCAAGGGGTGTGATCAGCCCGATGCCCGTGATGACGACGCGTCTCATGCTTTCAATTCTGGTAATGAAGTGGATAGTTGGTGAACGAATAGTGTGGCCGAAGATAGCGGGTTTTTAGGAGTGACACAAGCACGAGAACAGAAGGGAACACACGATGGATTCATGGTGCAAGGGGCCTTCTTTACGTGTCGGCGAGGTCAAACGGATAGATCCCAGATCTTCGATTGAGACCTGGCGACAGGAGTTCAACGCGGCATCAAGAAGCGAAGAGAAGGAACAGAAACGTCATTGAAGTGCCGTAATTCAATAGTCCAGAGGCATCTTCTTCGACGGTAGCCAACCCTCTCCGGTCCTCAATTCGGATATCGGTGCACAGAGGCACGTTTGACAATGAAGAAGAAACGGGCTATTATGAGTCGTTCCGCCTCTCAAAAAGCATCCAACAGGCCCTGCACGAGGAGTTCATGCCGTCCGCCAAAAAATCCTCAACGAGCAAACAAGGACAGATCAAGCGCCTTGAAGCGCTGATCAATGCCTCGAAGATCCTCAACTCCACGCTCGACCTCGAGAAACTATTGGCATTGATCCTGGATCTCGCGACAAAAAACCTCAAAGCTGCGCGTGGAACAATCTATCTCATCGACCCCGAGCGGAAAGAACTCTGGTCCAAAGTCCTGAAAGGCAAAGACCTTGTTGAAATCCGTCTTCCCGTCGGCACCGGCATCTCCGGACACGTGGCGAAGACGGGGAAGACCATCAACCTCAAAGATGCGTGGAAAGACAAGCGATTCTTCTCGGGATTTGATCTCCGTACGGGTTTTCAAACCAAGACGATGCTGTGCATGCCGATGCGGGACCGCAAAGGCAAGATCATCGGCGTCTTTCAGATTCTGAATAAGCACGACGGCACGTTCACGAAAGAGGATGAAAACTTCCTCGAGGCATTCTCCGTGCACGCCGCGCTTGCCATTGAAAATGCCCGACTTCACCAGGATATCGTCGAGAAAGAGCGCATCGAAAAAGAACTCGAGATCGCCGGAGCGATTCAGCGTCGACTGCTTCCCAAGCAGCTTCCCGCTCTCCCGGGATACGAAATTGACGCCGTTGCGCGTCCTTCGAAAAATGTCGGCGGAGATTACTACGACCTCATTATGCTCAGTGATGGGAAGTACGCACTTGTCATTGCCGATGTCTCGGGCAAAGGCGTACCGGCTGCGCTCCTAGTCTCAACACTCCACGCTTCGTTACACGCCTACATCGACACTGCTACGAATCTGGCTCAGCTTGTCAGGCGATTGAATGTCGTCGTCCACAGCGATACGGAGGCGGAGAGGTTCATCACGCTCTTCATGGCGGTGCTCGACCCCAGCGATGGTACGTTGACCTACGTGAACGCGGGGCACAATTTTCCCTTCATCCTTCGCACAGAGCAGTCATCGATTCATCCGCTCTTGTCTACCGGATTGCCGCTCGGGATGTTTGACAGTGTGGAATTCGAGCAGGAGACTGTCACGCTGGCGCCCTCCGAGTATCTCGTACTCTACACCGACGGCGTCACGGAAGCGATGAACAAGTCGATGGACGAGTACGGCGAGAAGCGGCTGCGTCAGGTGATGATCGGTTCAAGCGACAAATCGGCTTCAGGTTTCATGGGCGGCATCGTCGCGGATGTGGAGAAATTCGTCGCCGGAGAGCCTCAGTCAGACGATCTCACGATGATGGTCCTGAAGAGAGTGTCGTGATCGTCGAAATTTCGAACATTCCCAGAACTAACCAAAGACCCGAAGCGCACTTTACCCTCTGCTTTGATGTTTTCCGTTAAACCTCCCACAGTTACAAATTGTCAAAGCTGCGTGACGAATCCGCTATAGATGATAGAGCGAAGCGACAATGAGTTGATCGAGCTTTTCCAGAATGGCGATGATTCGGCATTCAATCATCTCGTATTGCGGTACCAACAAAAAGTGTACTGGGTTGCTCGGAGATTTGTCAACGATCACGACGGAGCAGACGATGTTACGCAGGAAGTCTTCTGCAAGGTGTATGAGTCACTCAGGGAATTCCGGAATGAGTCGTCGGTCTACACATGGCTCTATCGGATCACCGTCAACATCGCGCTGAATAGTCTGCGGCGGCAGAAGGTCCGGGAGTTCTTCCGGATTGATGAGATGTATGAATTGGAAGATGAGGATGCCGTGGCGCCGGATGAGGCTCTCGAGCAACAGGAACAGAAACGGCTCATCGAAGAAGCGATCGCGAAGCTTCCGGAGAAACAGAAATCAGTTTTTGTTTTGCGATATTATGAGGAACTGCCGTACGAAGAGATTTCAAAAGTCTTGAAAACCTCCGTTGGCGGCCTCAAAGCAAACTACTTTCATGCAGTCAAGAAAATTCAGGAGTACGTAAAACGTGCGCATAGAACACGTTGAACACCTTTTGCCGGAATATCTGAACGGCACGCTAGACAATGTGCTGCGCCCCGGCGTAGAGGATCACCTCAAGCATTGCAGCGCCTGCGAGGGCGAATTGGCAGAACTGCGACAGACGATGGAGTTCCTGGACACGCAGGAGACAGCAGGACCACCCGACGGATATTTCACAACCGTTTTGCCCCGCGTGCGTGAACGAATGGAAGGAAAAGAGTCCCGGAATGTCTTCGCGAATCCTCTGATCATCCGACTCGCGCTTCCGATAGGAGTCGCGGTGCTGGCTCTCTTTATCCTGCTATCGCTACCGTTTCCTGCCAACGAAATAGAAGGACACAATCCCCTGCAGGCGGTCATGCACGGGTCAACGACCCAGGATTTGGTCGATGTCGTTTTCGATTTGATGCCTTTACAACCTCTGTCGACACCGACGGTCGAGGGGGAAACGAGCTCGCTTCTGGGCGTCAGGGTTCTTCGGGGCGATCATCTTCTGGCGAATGCCGATGAGGCAATGAGTACTCAGGATCTCACTCTGGATGAACAAATGCCGGAGGGACTCGATCAGTTTAACGAATCGGATATTGAAGCTTTGGTACAGGGTTTAGGAGAAAGGACAGCGATATGATTTCGATGGTAAAAAAACTCTTGCTTGTATTTTCCGGTATGGCAATGCTCTTTGTCACTCTTTCCGCCCAGGAAACGCAGCCTCCGGTTCAGGGAAAAGCTGCCGAACGGGTTGAGCAATTCAAGAAGATCCGCATGATGGAAGTTCTGGGAATGGATGAGCAGACTTCGATAAAGTTCTTCGCACGCTACAACAAGAATGCTGAAGTGATGAAGGAACTTCGGCAGAAGCAGATCCAGGCCTTGACGCAGATTCAGAATCTGCGCAAGAACAAAGCCTCTGACAATGATTACGCGAAGGTGATCACCGATCTGCGATCGCTGGAAGAACAGGTCAACCAGACAAAATCAAAGTACATCGATGACCTGAAAGATGTTCTGACGAACAAACAGCTCGCCGAATACCTCGTGTTTGAATTGCGATTCCAGCAGAATCTGCGCGACCTTGTTCGTGATGTGCAGCAAAAAAACAAACAGGAACCTCAGAAACGGTAATCCTGTTACCATACAGAGGTCTTGAAGCCGGCTCTTCTTCCAGGACCGGCTTTTTTGTTGATTCTCCACTCCTTCTAAGGTACTTTGTCCGTGATGAACCGCATCTACCTTGACTATAGCGCGACAACTCCGCCGGATCCTCAAGTGATCGATGCAACCGTGGCCGCCCTGGGGAGCAGCTTCGGAAACGCCTCGTCGGTACACTCGTTTGGCCGCGAAGCGCGAAGCATTCTCGAGCAAAGCCGCGATCGTATCGCTCAGTGGATCAGTGCCAGATCCGACGAGGTCTTCTTCACAAGCGGAGGCACGGAGGCCGACAATCATGCCATCAAAGGGATTGCATTGGCCGGAGCTCGGGCGGGGAAGAACGAGATCATCACCTCGGTCGTGGAGCATCATGCTGTGCTGCATTCGGTCGAGTCGCTCCGAAAGTCAGGCTTCGATGTCAAGCTCCTTCCTGTGGACGGTTCAGGTCGGGTGAATCCTGATGATGTGAGGAAGGCGATCTCGCCGAAGACCGCGCTTGTATCCTTGATGCTTGCCAACAACGAAGTCGGAAGCATCAACAGGATAGAGGAGATTGCCGCAATTGCCAGAGTCGCCGGCGTGCCGATGCACTCAGATACCGTGCAGGCGATGGGGAAGATCAGGGTGGACGTCAACAAACTAGGTCTGGATGCACTGTCGATTGCCGCTCACAAGTTCTATGGTCCGAAGGGAATCGGAGCAATCTACATCCGGAAGGGAACCCGGATCGAGCCGTTTATGGAAGGCGGGTCTCAGGAAAGCAATCGGAGGGCTGGAACGGAAAATGTTCCCCTGGCTGCCGGTTTCGCAAAGGCTGCCGAACTTGCCGAAGCCCGACTGGATCAAGACTACCGAAGAATATTTGGCCTGCGGGAGAAACTGAAATCCAGACTTACAGCCGAATTCAAAGGACTTCTTTTCAACGGCCACGAGACAGAATGTCTGCCACATATTCTCAGCGTATCTTTCGACTCCTCCGTAACTCCGCTTGATGGCGATGCCATTATCATGGGATTGGACCTTGAAGGTGTTGCGGTGACCAGCGGATCCGCGTGCACATCCGGAAGCCTCCAGGCTTCGCACGTTCTTCTCGCAATGGGTAGGGATGAGCGAACGGCTCGTGCAACTATCCGTTTTTCGATCGGACGTCTTACGACAGATGAGGAAATCAATCTCGCTGCGGATGCATTGAAAAAAGTGGTGGAGAGAGTTGCCAAAGCAGGGACTGGACACTGAACGGTGCCGTTCCCACGCGGAGCGAGGCGAAGATGTGACAGCACGCACCCCCCCGCCCGACTGAACGACACAGTTGTTCACCAGCCCATCATTTTTGCATCATTGTGGTCTGCTGGGGGCGGGTCTGGTTCCCTCTCACATCCCTCAACTTTACACACGCGAGGGGACGTTCTGCGCTGAGCGAGTTCAGTCCCCTCTGCGGAAGGGCTTGTGGGTGAGGGAGAGGGGATCTAGGGGTGTGTTGTTGGAATCTCTCTCACGGCTTTAGAGCAGCCGCCTTCGCGAACTCCTGTAATGCCAATCCGTAGCGCAAGCCCCGATCGCTCGTCGTAATCCCGCGCACACCAAACCGCTTCAACGCTTCGATCAGGACAATCATTCCCGCAAGGATAATATCTGCACGGCCAAGTTGGATTTGCGGATATGTCCTGATCATCTCGCCTACGGATTTTGTCCGGATTTTCTCACATGTCTGCTCGATCATCTCGAGGCGAATGAAATGTCCGCTTACGCGCTTTGCGTCGTACACTGGCAAGTTCAGGTCGATTGCAGCCAGCGTCGTGACGGTCCCGGCAACTCCAATGAGACGCGTGGTGGGAAGAAGTTTCGGCAGAGTGGATATCCATGAACGCACCTCACTCACTGCCTGGGAAACTGCCGGCGCGGATGGGGGGGAGGTCTTTAAAAGCCTCTCGGTCAGACGGACGGCTCCCACGTTCAGGCTTGCCTTGCGTAGGACGGCACCTTCTTCGCCGATCGTCAGTTCTGTGCTGCCACCGCCGATGTCCAGGACTGCGTACGAGCGCTGGGCTCCGGGTGTGCGGAGAAACTCAGAAACCGCGCCGCGATAGGTCAGTTCAGCCTCTTCCTGACCAGACAAGACCTCGATGTGCAAGCCGATTCTCGACTTGACGTCGCGAACAAATTCCGCTCCATTGCTCGCGTCCCGCAGTGCGCTTGTCCCCGCGGCCGAGATGATTGTCGCTCCGTTTGCCTCTGCTGTGGTTTTGAACTTCTGCAGGAAGCCGAGCACGCGGGTGAATGTCTCCGCTGTGATCCTTCGATTCGCATCAACCCCTTTGCCGAGACGCGCAATCACCTGCTCGTCGCGCACAACAGTCATCGTGCCGTCAGCGGTGACGTCTGCAACAAGCAACAAAATCGTGTTCGTCCCTATGTCAATGGAAGCTATTCGCATCGGCTTTGATAAGTGCTACAGCAACCCATTCATTTTCATTGAGCATTTCCAGAGGCACCACTCCCCGGTGTGAAATCAAGTCCAGAAAGTTCGTGAGGTCTGTCGTAAGCAATCCGGAGATAATGAGCGTGCCCTGCGGTTTCAGTCTCTTCACAAGGTCTGCAAGGCACTTGGTGATCGTGGGGAGATCGATGTTCGCAACAACCACATCGAATAACCGCTTCGGAAGTTTTCGTCCGTCCCCTTCGACCGCCTTTACTTTCCGGGGCACACGATTTCTCGAAATATTTTCCAGAGCGTTTTCAACGGCCCACGGGTCGTTGTCGATGGCGAGCGCAGAAGCCGCTCCAAGCTTCACGGCGGCAATCGCCAGGATACCGGTCCCGGAGCCAAAGTCCAGCACTGCCACGCCGGGATGAACGAATTCTTCGAGAAGCACGAGGGAGAGCCTCGTTGTTTCGTGATGACCAGTGCCGAACGCCATCTTTGGATCGATGTGAAGAACGATCTTTCCCTTGTCTTTCTTCCGGAGTTTCTTCCACGACGGTTTGATGATGATCTTCGATGTGGCTTCCACGATCCCGATGCTTTTCTCCCAATCAGCGTTCCAGTTNNTCTCCATTCCTTTCTTCCATGTCCCAAAGGGGGCATAGCAGGAGAACGACGCGTCCTCCTGCAGGAATCCTTCAAATCCGAGCGATGCAAGTTGACCGATCAGGAGATCCTGATAGGGGGAGGGTGCACCGATGGTGACTTCAATCCATTGTCTCTTCTTCACGTTTCTATCTCTGTGGTGTGTAACGTTTTCGAATGACAGACTCGACCAGTTCGTTGTTCATTTCCAGCCAGCAGATCTGATCACGATAATTTTCCTGCATTTTCCGGTCTGCCTTGTTGTACCGCACATTAAGGAGATACAGGAGCCATGCAACAGCCGTGAACACAAAGAGCCCGCCGAGCCCTTGCAGGACAACACCCTGTGCAGCCATCGCTCCCGCGATCACTGTAGCCAAAGCCGCGAACCACAACGACGTCCTGCGAATTTGAATTATGATGTGGTAGATGGTTCCAAAGTAGAAAATCTTCTCGTGGAAGACAGGCGGGATATGATTGTTCAAGATGAAGAAATAGAGTTGCTGGGCATCTGACTCTTCCATCACCGGAATATCGGCTATCGCTCTTGCCTTTGTCTTCAGGTATTGGCTCGGCTGATTCTCCTGGAACGCTTTGCGTCGTTTCGTGCTTTCCTTGGCGTAGAGAGTCAGTCCGGCGATCAAGCCCGTGCCTCCAAAAATGAGAAAGAGTCGCATCCCGTCTATGAAAATGTCGTGGCCGAGAGCCTCGGATATTGCCCAAACAAGGCACAGGAGCAATGTGGCAAAGTAATACCCCGGGACGATGATGCGAAATGCTTCATAGGCTCCGAAGGAGGAAGAGGATTGGTTCATCGAGACGGTTCTCCGGGTGAGCGTTGCGTCGTGATGATTTCGAGAAGTAGTGTCCCGACTGCACCGAGACTTTCGGGGCTGCATTTGTCGGGTGTGTCAGCCATGGTGTGCCAGTATTTGTTCGAGTCGTCCGGGTACTTGAAATCAATGAGGTCGACCGTAGGAATCCCCGCATCGTTCAAGGGCAGATGATCGTCCGTCATCTCCTGTCCCGGTGCATCGACGAATCCCGGAAGCATGAGCCTGCGTGCCGTCGAGAAAATGAGATTTTGAATTTCCGGGGCAAGTCGCTCGGAGCTTTGTTCACGTTCGATCTCGAGATTCCGGTCTCCCACCATATCGATGTTAATACCGAATCTCGGGGTAAACCCCGGCGGACGATTCTTCGCAAGATGCTGAGCGCCGATGGAAAAACTATCTCCGAAGCCGCTTGTGCCGAGGTCCTCGCCATCGAACAAAACCAGATCCACGCCGACGGCCGGCGGGAACTGCTTCATGTGTCGTGCAAGTTCAAGGATGATCGCCACTCCGCTCGCGCCATCGTTGGCTCCGATGAGAGGCTTCGAGCGGTTGAGCTTCTCCGGGTCCTGATCGGCCCACGGGCGCGTGTCCCAATGCGCTGAAATGAAGAACCTGTTCGTCGCACGAGCGTTGAACGATGCAACGAGGTTTGTCAGCTGTACGCGCTTCCAGTTGGGGACGGAGTAGCTGAACGTCTGCGGAAGAACGACGTCGGCGTACTTGCCAAGTTCTTCGCGGAGATACTTCAGGCACCGCTCGTGGCCAGCCGAGCCGGGGTCGCGTGGTCCGAATTGCGTTTGCTTGACGAGATAGCCGAAAGCGCTGGCCTGGTCGAACTTCCCCCGCTGAGGATCACGCCGTCGCTGCTGCGACGCATCATGAGAGAATTCCGAAGATGCGGGAATTCCCGTCAGAACGATCGAGAGGAAAACACTCAGGGAGAGATTCGTCACAATCTCAACGTATGAAAAAGTCGCTGGAATCTCAACTACTTCGTCGGTGGCGGCATCAAGCCGAACCGACTGAAGCCGGCAAGCAACGCTCCAATTTTGTCCTGAGCTCTCTGGTAGTAGCGTGTGGGATAGATGAAGTTCTGCATGGAGATGGAGAAGACGAGATGCTCGCCGTCCAGCGTCTGAACATACCCGGAAAGCGAGCTCACGCCGCTGATCGTTCCCGTCTTCGCACGCAGATTGCCTTCAGCCGGCGTCTTCTTCATCCTGTTCCGGATGGTTCCGTCAACTCCGGCGATCGGGAGGGAGGCATAAAAGAGCGGAAAGATATCTGTCTGATGCTGCATTCCGTCCAGAAGCTGCACCATCATCTCAGCCGTGATGAGGTTGTGGTAGGAAAGTCCGGAACCGTCCGTCATACGGTATTTCGATGTATCAATTCCCATCGAACTGAGAAACTTGTTGACCACAAAGACGCCTCCTTCAGAACTTCCCGGAATGTTGTTCGACACGGCGTCGAGGGTTTTGAGAAGCATTTCGGCGGTGAGATTATCGCTCACCTTGTTCATGTTGACGACGGCCGAGTCGATACCATGAAGATGCACGGCGATCTCGCGGTCGCTCGGAGGAACCTGTCCCAGGACGGGTCCTTTGGCCACCGTGATGCCGTTTCGCTGCAGCGCCTCGGTGAAGAGGGTGGCCGTATAGAGCTCAGGTTTCCAGACGCTCAATTCTTCTTCGATCGGTTTGGCACGCGGCAGCATTTCCCCTTCGATAAGAATGGTGTTTGAGTGTTCTTTATAGAGACGGGTGACGCTCAGTCGGTGGAGCACCGTGTCGAGGACGGTTCTTCCCTTGTTCACGATGGTTACGTAGGATGTCGGCGGTTCTACTCTCACCTGGACGGAGTCGCCCTGAGCGCGCCCGGGAGATACTTTTACAGTCACGCAATTGTCATTGATCGTAAGCGGCGTAATGAACGCCGCATACGAAGACGGCTCATCGTCCCAATTCCATCCGTAACCCCAATACAGGTCATCAAAAAAGGAGACATCAGCGATCACTCCGCCCGCAATATTCTTCACTCCCAGCGACCGCACCTGTCCGACGAGAGTATCGAGATCGGCTGTGGTGAGATCCGGATCGCCCATACCTTTGAGATAGAGGTTTCCGTTGAGGACACCGTCGATCGCAGTCGTGTCCGCAAAGACCGAAGTTTTGAACTGATAGTCTTTTCCGAGCACGCGAAGCGCTGTCGAAGAAGAGAGCAACTTCATGTTGGATGCAGGTCGCATCAGGAGCTTGCTATCCCGTTCATAGACGACTTCTTTTGAGTTTGGAGAGATCACTTTGATGCCTGTCTTCGTCGGGGTAAAGATAGAGTCGGCGAGCACCTGGTCAATATCATAGCGCAGAGCTGCGAGTGGATCTGATGGTCTTCCGTTGGGACGGAAGATTGCGCAGCTCGAAAAAACAAGAGCGATCACGAAAAGCGTCGGAACGAGGAGTCTTATGTTTCTGTTGTTCATGGCGGATGTTGACAAAGTTTGAGTAATCGACCGAGGGATTATGGGGAATTGACGATGGCTTGTGAAAAACTGTCGGAAATGTGACTTGAAAAAGCGTCAAATGCAAGATGACAGGAACCGGGCCCCTTTGTTGACTGAGCATCAAAAAAGGGGTATATTTACACGATATTCTCTGGTATTCATTTTGGAAAGTCAGGACTGAGCGCGAATCAGAGCGAGGCTCGATCGTCAGAGCTCTCACCATTTGTTTGAAAGGTCTTTATGTTGGGTTATCTGAAGAAGCTTTTTGGTGGTTCCAAACACGAACGTGATGTCGTATCGTTATGGCCGATTGTCGCGGAGATCAATGCTCATTACGAGAAGCTCAAAGATCTGACCGACGATCAGCTCAAGGAAAAAACAGCGGAGTTTCGCAAGCATATTGATGAATCGACCGAGGAAATCAAAGCCGAAATCGCCCGGCTTCAGGCCTCTCTTCAGGAGGACATATCCTTCAGTCAGCGTGAAAAGGTCTATGCCGAACTTGATGACTTGAACAAGCAATTGGATCAAGCCATCCAGGATACGCTTGACGAGATCCTTCCCGACGCGTTCGCGGTAGTCAAAGATACGTGCCGCCGACTGGTCGGTCAGACCTGGGATGTCGCCGGGAACAAGATCATATGGGACATGGTCCCGTTCGATGTTCAGCTGATCGGAGGAATCACTCTCCACCAGGGAAAGATCTCTGAAATGGCGACGGGCGAAGGCAAGACCCTCGTGGCCACGCTTCCGATGTATTTGAATGCGCTGTCCGGAAGAGGTGTGCACCTGGTTACGGTTAACGACTACCTGGCTTTGCGTGACAGCCAGTGGATGGGAAAAATCTTTGAATTTCACGGTCTCACCATCGGAGTGATCTTGCAGCCGATGGATCCGGCTCAGCGTCGCATTCACTACGCTGCCGACATCACCTACGGAACCAACAACGAATTTGGATTCGATTATCTGCGCGACAACATGGTGGTAAGCGCGGAGGAAATGGTTCAGCGCGGCCACAATTACGCGATCGTTGACGAAGTTGACTCGGTGCTGATTGATGAAGCCCGAACCCCGCTCATCATCAGCGGACCTGTGGCCGTTGACGACCATAAGTTCAACGAGATGAAGCCGTACATCGAACGGCTTGTCAATGCCCAGAAGAGCCTTGTTGCCAAGATTCTCAGTGAAGCCGAGCAGAAATTGGCCGCGAAGAATATGGACGATGCGGGACCGCTCCTCCTCAGAGCGGAACGCGGCCTGCCAAAGAACAACAAGCTGCTCAAGATCTATTCTGAGCCGTCCAACAAAACGTTGACGCAAAGAACCGAGAGAATCTATCTTCAAGATCAATCTGCGAGAATGCACGAAATCGATGACGATCTCTTCTTCGCGATTGACGAAAAATCGCATACGATCGATCTGACGGACAAGGGCCGGGAATTCCTCGCACAGGTCTTTCCGGGTCAGAACAAAGACCTCTTTATCATCCCGGATATTGCGACCGAGTTTAGTCAGCTCGAGGGTGACGACTCTCTCTCCGCCGAACAGAAGCAACTGAAGAAGGACGAGTTCAACGCACTGTTCGCCGACAGAAGCGACCGCATTCATACGATCCAACAGCTTCTGCGTGCCTACTGCCTTTATGAGAAAGACGATGAGTATGTCGTCTCGGAAGATGGCAAAGTGATGATTGTCGACGAGTTCACGGGCCGACTTCTGGCGGGCCGCCGATATTCAGAGGGGTTGCATCAGGCGATTGAGGCCAAGGAAGGTGTCAAGGTCGAGCGGGACACTCAGACGCTCGCCACGGTCACGCTGCAGAACTACTTCCGTTTGTACAAGAAGCTTGCAGGCATGACCGGCACGGCGGAAACTGAGGCTGCGGAGTTTTTCGATATCTACAAGCTGGATGTTGTCGTTGTTCCGACGAATCAACCCATGGTTCGGAAGGATGAGGAAGATCAGGTCTACAAGACCAAGCGCGAAAAGTATAACGCAGTCATCGAAGAAATTGAACACAGCCGCTCGATCAACAAGCCTGTGCTTGTCGGCACGACGAGCGTGGAGGTCTCTGAGACGATCAGCCGTATGTTGAAACGGAAGGGAATTCCGCACAATGTTCTCAACGCCAAGCAGCATCAGCGTGAGGCGGAAATTGTGGCTCACGCAGGCTTGCCCGGAGCGATTACGATCGCGACAAACATGGCCGGACGTGGAACGGATATCAAGCTCGGACCGGGCGTCAAGGATGTTGGTGGGTTGCACATCGTCGGCACGGAAAGGCACGAGGCCCGGCGTATTGATCGGCAGCTGAGAGGCCGCTCAGGTCGTCAGGGCGATCCCGGATCGTCGCGGTTCTTCCTTTCCCTTGAAGACGATCTCATGAGGTTGTTTGGCAGTGAGCGCATTGCAAAGATCATGGAGAGGATGGGACTCAAAGAAGGGGAAGTGATCCAGCACCCGATGATTACGCGCTCCGTTGAGCGTGCGCAGAAGAAGGTCGAAGAAAACAACTACGGCATCCGGAAACGGTTGCTGGAGTACGACAACGTCATGAACCAGCAGCGCGAGGTCATTTACTCGAGACGGCGGCATGCACTTCTTGGTGACCACCTGCGCGACGATATCTTCGACATGGTGCGCGACATCGCAGCGAACATCACCGCCGCGTACTACAAAGATGGAGATATCGAAGGACTGAAGACCGAAGCCCGAGGCAAATTCCTCATCGATTTCCAGATACCGCCGGAGGAGTTTCAGAAACTTGGCGAAGACGGCGTTGCCGATCGTGTGGTGAAGGATGCCGAGGAGTTCTATCGCCGCAAGGAAGAAAAGATCGGCCGCGACATGATGGGAATGCTGGAGCGGATGGCCATGCTTCAGGTTATCGACAATAAATGGCGGGATCATTTGCGAGAGATGGACGATCTCAAGGAAGGAATCCACCTTCGGGGATACGGTCAGAAAGATCCATTGGTCGAATACAAGACCGAGGCGTTCAAGATGTTCATGGATTTGATGGAACAGATTGCGGATGAAGTCGTGAACATCGTCTTCAAATTCTTCCCGGAGACGCCGGAGCAGATCCCGGCGCAACGGACACGAAGGCCCGTGCGCGCTCAGGAATTGACCATGACACACGAGTCTGCATTGGGAGCAGGATTTGAGGGAAATCGCGAGGCAATTCCGGCCGGAGCCCCGGGCGCACCGCAACCCTCCAAGCCGCCGCAGAAGCAGGCGCCTGTTCACGTCGAAGAGAAGGTTGGGCGGAACGATCCTTGCCCTTGCGGAAGCGGAAAGAAATACAAGAATTGTCACGGAGTGTAAACCCTCGACGTTGGNNCCCTTTAAACTCGATGATGTTCGTGAGGCGCTCTCTGAAATCGGTGTGCGCGGGATGACCCTGACGGAGGTAAAAGGATATGGCCGGCAAAAGGGACATACGGAGCTGTACCGCGGGTCGGAATACAAAATCGATTTCCTTCCGAAAATCAAGATCGAGATCATCGCTGCCGATGCGATGGTGGAGAGCATTGTCTCCACGATCGTCAAGGCTTCCAAAACAGGTCAGGTCGGGGATGGAAAGATCTTCGTTTCTCCGGTCGATGATGTCATCAGGGTCCGCACTGAAGAATCGGGCGAGGATGCCATCTGAAACCCGGGAAGAGAACGGGTTGTCGGAGGCATCCAAGGGCTCGCAGGAATAACACAGCGCGTTCCGTTCAACACAACGGAACGTTTTCATTTCGGGGATTATGACTGAACAGAACGCACACAGAGCAGGATACGTTGCCATCGTCGGCGAGCCAAACGTTGGCAAGTCGACATTGTTGAACGCATTACTCGCTCAGAAGCTCTCCATTGTCTCCAAGCGACCGCAAACGACGCGTCAACGCGTCCTGGGGATCCTCAGTACCGACGACACGCAGATCGTGTTTCTCGATACGCCGGGTCTCCTGCGTCCAAAGTACCTTCTCCATGAGAAGATGGTGCACTCGGCGAAACTGGCCTTGCAGGACGCAGATATCATTCTCCTTCTTACGGAGGCCTCTCGAGGCACCGAACTCCCGGCAGAGGTTGAACAAGCTCTTGCCGAGGTCGACAGCAGCAAGAAGCTCCTCCTGATCATTAACAAAGTGGATACGATCGATCGGGCGAAGGTGCTGCCGATGATCGAATATTTTTCGAAGGCCCAGAAATTCGCGGATATCGTTCCCATCTCAGCTCTCAAAGGCGAGAACCTCCCTGAACTCCTTCGCACGATCATTCAGTATCTGCCACCGCATCCGCCGTACTACCCGGCTGATGCGGTGAGCGAGCAGCCCGAGAAGTTCTTTGCGGCAGAATTGATTCGCGAAAAGATCTTCACCTTGTTTCACGAAGAGGTTCCGTACTCCACTGCCGTGGAGATTGTCGAGTTCAAGGAACGCGAGAAGGGAAAGACGTATATCAATGCCGATATCATTGTGGAAAGGGATTCACAGAAGGGGATTCTGATCGGGAAGGGAGGGACCGCGCTGAAGAAGATCGGACAGATGGCGCGGGTTGATATCGAGCATATGGTTGGTCGCCAGGTGTTTCTTGAACTCCACGTGAAAGTGCGCGAACACTGGAGAGAGAACGAGGGATTGCTCAAGCGCCTGGGATATTCCGAAAAGGAATGAGGAGAGGTGCGTTTCTCCTGAACACGTGTTGTTTCATCTCTATGAGACCTGATCATGTTCAACAAAGTGTCGCACATCGGTATTGCCGTTAAGGATCTTCAGTCTTCCATGGATCTCTTCAGCAGGCTGTTCGGAAAGAAGCCTGACCACACGGAGGAGCTTCCCGATCAGAAAGTGAAGACGGCGATGTTCACGGTCGGCCCTTCGAGCATCGAACTGACCCAGGCCACCGATCCGTCGTCCCCCGTGTCCAGGTTTCTGGAAAAGAGGGGAGAAGGGGTTCACCATGTCTCGTTTGTTGTCGACGACATCGAGCGGGAGCTGGCACGGCTCAAGGGAGCCGGATTTGAACTCATCGATGAACGCCCGCGCATCGGCGCCGATGGCACCCTCGTTGCATTTCTCCACCCCCAGTCTACCAACGGCGTTTTGATAGAAATCAGTCAGAAGCAGTGAATCCGGTGTCCCTTTCGTTTTGAGTGAGTATGGAAATCCGCATTCAGAAGGATGACCTTTCGCTCGGAGAGAAGCTCGACTCTCTCCCATCGAAGCCGGGCGTGTATCAGTTCAAGAACGCCGATGCGAAGGTGATCTATGTCGGCAAAGCCCAGAACCTTCGCAGCAGGGTCCGGCAGTATTTTCAGAAATCCCGCGGAGCGGACGCAAAGCTCGAAGCGCTCGTTTCGAAAATAGCTGACGTAGAGTTGATTGTCACGGATTCTGAAGTCGAAGCCCTTATCCTTGAAGCCAATCTCGTCAAGAAGCTCAAGCCCCGTTACAATGTTCTCCTCAAGGACGACAAATCTTTTCCTTACATCGTCGTAACGAACGAGCCATTCCCCAGGGTCTTTGTGACCCGTAGAATCATCCGGAACGGTTCTCGCTATTTCGGGCCGTACACCGATGTCAAGACGATGCGATTCGCCCTCAAGACGGTACGCGACATTTTCATGATCCGCAGCTGCAACTACGAACTGACGACAGATTCGATCGCCCGGCGGAAGTTCAAACTCTGTCTGGACTATCACATTCGGAAATGCGAAGGCCCATGTGAGGGTCTCGTGTCTGAGCCACAATACAATGCCATGATTGACAAGGTGGCAAAGATCTTGAAGGGACGAACGGATGATGTCGTCAACGCACTTCAGGCTGAAATGGAGGAGTTGGCAGGGACGCTCAAGTTCGAGGAAGCGGCCAAAGCGAGGGACCGACTGCGCGCCCTCTCGGTCTACAATCAGAAACAGAGGGTTGTTGATTCCAAGGACGTGGACCGTGATATCGTCGCTGTCGCGGCTAAAGACGACGACGCATGCGGCGTGGTGTTTAAAGTGCGCGATGGAAAAGTTCTGGGGAGCCATCATTACTATCTGAGCAATGTCGAGGGGAAGGAAGAAGCGGAAATTCTGGAGATTCTGCTCGAACGATACTACCTCGACAATGAAGACATCCCTGGTGAACTTACCCTTTCCGGCGATGTGAATTCCCCGGGCATCATCGAAACGTGGCTTGCAGGGAAACGCAACAAGCCCGTGACTCTTGAGACGCCCCGCGGCGGGGAGAAGCTCAAGCTCGTCAGTATGGTAAGGAAGAATGCGGCGTTTCTGCTCGAGGAGCTGCAGCTTCAGAAGATGAAGCGCGGTGATCTTGTGCCGCACTCGGTTCAATCTCTCCAAAAGGATCTTCGGCTTCCGGCGCCGCCGCGACGCATTGAGTGCTTCGACATTTCGAACATCCAGGGAAGCGACACCGTGGCGTCCATGGTGGTCTTCGTCGATGGCAAGTCGAAGAAGAGCGAATACCGGAAGTTCAAAATCCGTTCCGTCGATGGGCCTGACGATTTCGCCAGCATGAGGGAAGTTGTCGAGCGAAGATATACGCGTCTGGTCGAGGAAGCCGGTGTCATGCCGGACTTGATCATGGTCGACGGAGGAAAAGGACAACTGTCGAGCGCAGTGGAGGTGCTCCAGAGACTGGGATTGAGTTCAATTCCGATCATCGGTCTCGCCAAACGGCTCGAAGAAGTATTCGTGCCGGAGGAGAGTGAGCCTGTCACAATTGCGCGAACCTCCTCAAGTCTGCGGCTTCTGCAACAGGTGCGAGATGAGGCGCATCGGTTTGCGATCACGTATCACAGAAAACTTCGCTCCAAGCGGATACTCAACACGGAACTTGATCTGATCAAAGGTATCGGGAAGGCCCGGGCGAAGGAACTCCTGGAAGCATTCGGCTCTGTGCAAGGAGTGAAGTTCGCGACCGAGGAACAGATCGGAGAAATCGTGGGAACCAAGCTCGCCGCTGAGATCAAAGACTATTTTTCTGAGGCGGGGGACGAAAATAGAGTGTGACTATTGGAGCGATGACGTCGATCGAGAACAGAATCAAGATTTGTGTCTTGACAGCGCGCTCTGCAGCGATCTAAAGTGAGACGAAAACTCGAAGTGAAACACAAATCTCGTTTTGGTTCGGTCACGAACAGGTGACTTTGAGAAATCAGCATGAAATGATGGTATTCTCCTTTGGCACGGATGTTGACCGATTGATCTCACATCAACATCTAAAATAGGGAAGTATCTGGGATTGTCATCATCACGCCAGTAAGGAGTAAACATCATGGGACAACAACAACTTCTGCTCATCATCCTGGGCGTTATTATCGTCGGTATTGCGATCGCCGTCGGTTTGAGCCTTTTCAGTGCGCAAAGCGTCCAGTCGAACCGTGACGCCATCATCAACGACCTGAATAATCTGGCTGCTCAGGCTTATCAGTTCCGGATTCGCCCGCAATCGATGGGGGGAGGTCAGGGTGACTATACGACCTTTGCCATTCCGTCGAAGATGAAGACAAACGAGAATGCGACGTACAGTGCATCGCCGAGCCAGAACTCGATCGTGTTCACTGCGGTCTCCGCTCAGAATGCATCGAACCATGTAACGGTCACCATTGACAGCAATGGAAGACTGGCTGGTTGGTCATACTACGGTGACTTCCAGTAAGCTATCGTTTGTATCAGTGGTTTGAAAGTGTTCATGACATCCCGCTTCGGCGGGATGTCATGTTTCTGGCCGCGCCAAGACTCACGGTCGGTGTCTTCTTGTCCCGGGAACGCAAGCATGGAGGTCGGTGAAATCAGGTCGGTAATATTTTCCTGAGGCGGTAAATATGACGTGAGAGAGGTTCAAGCAATGAGTCACTGTAAGCCTTTTTAGAAGGAATTCGAGGTCGAGCGTTTTCTATGGTTTGGGCACAGATGTTGATCCTTCGCACCCAGAGCTTATGATAGAATCCACGCAGCAAGAAGCATAATCCAATAAACAATTTACAGGAGGCTACACCATGGGACAACAGCAACTTCTGCTCATCATCTTGGGCGTCATTATCGTCGGTATTGCTATCGCCGTCGGTTTGAGCCTTTTCAGTGCGCAAAGCGTCCAGTCGAACCGTGACGCTATCATCAACGACCTGAATAACCTGGCTGCTCAGGCTTATCAGTTCCGAATTCGCCCGACGTCGATGGGTGGTGGCCAGGGTGATTACACGACCTTTGCCATTCCGTCGAAGATGAAGACGAATGAGAATGCGACCTACACTTCATCTCCAAGCCAGAACTCGATCGTATTCACCGCAGTCTCTGCGCAGAATGCATCGAACAGCGTAACGGTCACCATTGACAGCAATGGAAGGCTGGCTGGCTGGTCATACTACGGTGACTTCCAGTAAGCTATCGTTTGTATCAGTGGTTTGAAAGTGTTCATCGACATCCCGCTTCGGCGGGATGTCGTGTTATATAGGGGGACTGCAATTCTCGACGAGGCTTGCAATGTGAATGGGGACTCTTCTGTCGGGTGATCTAACGAAAGACAGAGGAACTTGGTGCTCTTGCATTGGCGCCTTGCTTGTATATGTCTTGCCCGGGTCGTATGTTGGTATTCGCAAGTGCCGGTTCCAAAAAGTAATATTGTGTTTGGATACAGAATCTACCATTGGAACCGAGCACTAGTGCCTTTCCGAATACAAGATCTCTTATTAGAAGTGGCACTAGCTTCAGAATTTCTTTTGCCCTCCTGCTGGTCGTCATGAGCTTGGCCCGGTCTTTTGCTCATTTTGATTTGGCTTAATGAACCAACGCTCTCATCGGCCGCATCGACTATATGAGGTATTCATGCAGATAAAATTCGTCTCTGTGATGGTTTACGACCAGGACATTGCGCTTCGCTTCTACACGAGCGTCCTTGGGTTCGCAAAAATGGCAGACATTCCCATGGGAGAGTTTCGATGGCTCACGGTTGTCTCTCCCGACGGCATCGAGGGTGTCGAGCTCGTGCTCGAACCCATGGCCTTCCCACCAGCGCAAGTGTTTCAAAGGGCCTTGTTTGATGCCGGGATACCGGCCACTGCGTTTACCACGAAGGATATTCACGCTGAATACGATCGTCTCAAACGACTTGGTGTTGTTTTCCGAGGCGAGCCAGCGGATATGGGACTAATTACGGCAGTAGTCTTTGAGGACAGCTGCGGCAATCTCATCAACCTGGTCCAACCTGCAGTCTGACAACTCTTGTTGCATTCAATCGCGGCATGCGCGCGCTTGTTTGCCCATTGAATTTCCAGACATCCTTCCTTATGTTGGTCCAATCCCGAGAGATGAAGCGGTATGGTGTGGTTCGGATTGCCGCTTACGACGGATGGGGTTGACATTTTGAGTTTCTTTGTGATCTTTGCGACTTGATATCGGACGACATGAAGGTGTATCGTGCTTGAATGGTTTTTTGGACCGGAGGTGAGGGAGAAGAAGGGTGTTCTTCGGCAGAATATTGCAGCAAACATCGTTGATGGGTCGATGTATGCGTTTGGGATCAGTTTCGTCTCGATTCAGACGGTGATCCCGGTTATGGTGAAGCACATTAGCGGCAGTGATTTCGCAGTGGGTCTGGTTCCGGTACTTTGGACGGCCGGCTTCAATTTCCCACAGATTTTCATCGCTAATCATGCCCAGCGTTTTCCCTACAAGATGCGACTGTTCCTGCAGACGGCATTTTTTCAGCGCGTACCCTGGATGCTGCTCGCACTCCTGTCGTTCTTTATGCTCGGGCGTTTGAGTCCGACTTCCGGCATCGTCAGTTTCTTCTTCTTGTTTACTCTCGCCGCGGTTACAGGCAGTCTCTGCTTTCCAATTTGGTTTGACCTGATCGCCAAACTTACTCCGGTTGATCTTCGGGGGCGGCTTTTTGCCTCTCGGAATCTGATAGGTGGCATCCTTGGTGTTTTTGCCGGGTTCGTCGTAGAGATGGTACTTGCCGATGTCTCTTATCCGCTGAGTTACGGAATCTTGTTCACGCTTGCGTGTCTCTTCATGTGGGTGTCATTCTGGTCGTTGACGAGGTTGAANNCTGATCTCGGACGCATTGTTGATCGCGGCGACAATGGCGGGGGCATATTATGCCGTTCACGCTATTCAGAAGTTCGGCTTGAGTGATTCCTCTGCTGGTTTCTTCACGGTCATGATCATGTGCAGCACGATCGTCGGGAATATGTTTTTCGGCTCCATTGCTGATCGGTATGGCCACAAGGTGAACCTGGTGCTTGCTGCCGTATCGACTGCAGTGTCGTGCTTCATGGCTCTCCTGGCGTCTGATCAACTGTCGTATCTCATTGTGTTCGTCGGGATGGCATTTCAGATTGGTCTCTCCGGGATCTCCCGACTTTCCATCGTCGCGGAGCTGTGTTCGGAGGCGGAGCGTCCGACGTACGTTGCGCTCACGAACCTGGTGACTTCCCCGTTCATTCTTTTCGGTCTGATTGCGGGCGGTATCGCAGGACAGTTCGGTTACGACGCGGTGTTTTTCATCGCGGGTCTACTGGCGGTCGCTTCGGCGTTGTGGATGGCATTCAGAGTAGCAGAGCCGCGGGAGAATGTGCGAAGGCCGTTTGTTCAATCTACGCAGTATGAATAGGCGGGACCACGCGCACATGAGATCAAAACATGAGTCGACGTTCTGTCCATCTGCCATTCGAAGCGTTGAATGGTGAAAACAGAACGCTGGCTGCCAGCCGTCGAGCGTGTAGGCTGCGACTTCATTCATTCCAGCTGAGTTCCCACTCACCATTTTGAATGGTCGTCGATCTCGGCCGCTCCCGCCTTAACGAACAACAAGTACATTGACGGCTTTCTTTGAGTGGAAGCGATCGGCACAGCAACGAAGGGAGAAGAAGTTGCCGACGGAGGATTTCGTAGAAAGCACCAGCAAAAAATGCCCACGAGACTCACGAGATGGAGAGGATTGCTGTTGTTTTTTTGAACAATAGCTCGTATATTGACAGCAGTAATGAGAATTGCACGCATAGCTCCCGCCAAAGGATGAGTCACGGCGGACCCTGACAACGTCGGGGCAAGCAGGCAGCTAGCGAGAACGAGCACGCTCACTAAAGAATGGAGCAACGGCATGGCGCATTCGATTAACCGTTTTGTCCTTACCCCTAGCGAAGCTGCAGAAAAAGC
>PMZI01000052.1 GCA_003170475.1 Ignavibacteriota bacterium
GAGTAGGAGGGTGGGGGCGTATCCTTGGCGATGAAGGAAGCGGGTACACTATCGGGCGAGATGGCCTCAATGCAGTGACAAAGCACCTGGACGGTCGTGGAAAACCAACGCTCCTGACGGCGCTCATCGATCAGCGATTTGGGCTTTCGAACCATGAGAAGATTATCGGATCGATCTATCGCAGTAGTTTCGATGTCGCGACAGTCGCACCGCTCGTTGTGGAAGCGGCGGAGGCAAAGGATCCCGAGTGTCAGCGAATTCTCAATAAGGCAACCTTCGAGTTGTTTGAACATGTCCGGGTTCTTGTCAATAAGATAGAGGAGTCGAAGGGCGCCAGGGCAAAGATCCCGGTTGCATTTATCGGCGGCCTGATCAGCAATGACAATGTCTATCGGAGAATCCTGACCCAAAAAATAACGTTTTCGATGCCTCAAGTACATGTCATTGTTCCCGAGGCTTCACCGACCTACGGTGCTGTTCTTCTTTCCATACGCTCGGCTCAGGACCAGCTATGAGTTTGATCTCTGTCGCTCTGCCTTTTTCGACGCTGCCGCATTTTGAATCGACACTTCGGCAGTTTATCGAATCGCCGCTGGTGGAAAGGATCTTCGTGGTCCATGGCGGTGAGTACTCCGGTGTCCACCGGAAGTGCGAAGGCGTTGTTTCACCTACTCTCGCCTCGGGGAAAACGCTCAACAGTATTCTCGGGAAAGTACCATCCGGCTATTTTCTTTTCGTCTCGCAATCGCAGGAATTCCAGCTAGGTCAGGCTGCTCTTGAACGGTTCACGAGCATTGCGGAGCAGACCTCCGCCGGCATGTGCTATTCCGACTTCCATGATGTCAAGAAAGGCGTCCGGTCAGAACATCCTGTGATCGATTATCAGTTTGGGAGCATCCGCGACAACTTCGATTTCGGAGCGCTCCTTCTGTTTTCGATGCCTGCGGTGAAACAGGCGCTTTCTTCTCTCGGTCCTGTCGCAAATGTCGAGGGAGCCGGACTCTACGACCTGCGGCTCAAGGTTTCCGTATCCCATTCACTATTTCACATTCAAGAACATCTCTACACAAAAGTGGAATCTGATCTGCGCCTGACCGGTGAGAAGCTCTTTGACTATGTCGATCCGAGGAACCAGATCGTGCAAAAGGAAATGGAGGCCGTGGCCACACAGCATCTGAAGAATGTGGACGTTTATCTGGCTCCGCGCTTCAAGCCTCTTCCGAAATCCAATGCTCAATTCCCTGTGGAGGCAAGTGTGGTCATCCCGGTGCGAAATCGGGAACACACGATCGCCGACGCGGTCCACAGCGTTCTCCAGCAGAAGTTCGATGGTCCTTTCAACTTGATCGTCGTCGACAATCATTCTACTGACGGAACGACCAAGGTCCTTTCGGACTTGGCGGCGCATTCCCCCGCATTGAAGCACATTATTCCTTCGCGCCACGATCTTGGAATCGGCGGCTGCTGGAACGAGGCCGTCCTTTCGCCTCATTGCGGGCGCTATGCGATCCAACTCGATTCGGATGACATCTATAGCGGGACGGATACGGTTCAGAAAGTCATCGACGCGTTCCGCGGCGGCGAGTATGCCATGGTGATCGGATCGTACAAGCTTGTGAACATGAAGCTTGAAGAACTCCCCCCGGGGCTCATCGATCATCGGGAGTGGACTCCTGAAAACGGGCGAAACAACGCCCTGAGGATCAATGGACTTGGGGCTCCTCGCGCCTTCAATACTGCTTTGCTGCGGCAGGTGTTGCTCCCCAATACGAGTTACGGCGAGGATTATGCCGTCGCAATTCAACTTTCGCGCCACTATCAGATTGGCAGGGTTTTCGAATCCCTCTACTTGTGCCGTCGCTGGGAGGGGAACACGGATGCAGCCCTCTCTATAGAGAAGGCAAACCAAAACGACATCTATAAAGACAAGATACGCACCATAGAAATGCTTGCACGCCAACGCATGAATCGACAAGGAGCATAGTATGGCACACACTGTTCGCCGCTGGACGCTCGATGACCTGAGCACAGTTCAGGATGTACTTTGGAAGACGTGGCTTGATTCGTATTCGCATTTTATTCCCGAGGATGATTTGCGGGCATATTTCGCAGAACACTATGATCTGGATTCCCTTCGATCGCTCTTTCATAATCCGATGGCTGACGGATTTGTCATCGAGGTCGAGCGAAAGGTGGTCGCATTCATGAGGACGGCAAGAGATCCCGAAGAAAACCGCTACTACGTCTCTTCGCTCTATGTGCTCCCGGAGTTTCAGTCCAAGGGTCTTGGAAAGTTGTTGATGAAACGCGCTGCCGAGGAGGCGAAAGCGTTTCGACTTGACCGCTTGTGGGTTGGCGTCATGGTGCAGAATCAACACACCGTTGATTGGTACAAGAGCATGGGATATCAGGTGGTCCGGACGGAGCCTTTTTCGATGGGCAAGTCGACAGTCGACCATCACATCGGTTTTATCATCAACGAGTCGATTCATTAAACCTGCTCCCCCGTGAGGAGGGAAACCTTCTCTGTTCGCCGGAGGCACACTGCTGAGAATCTTCTGACACCACTGATTCAAGCCAGGTCCTTTACAGCCGTCAACTCGGAGACTCCACTGGCTGAGCTTTCACGTCAGCTTCTGGAACATCAGAAACTGACGTGGCCCCAACTGACGACGGGGTACGCTTCGCTGGCAACCGTCCGTCTGCGCGAAATCCGTTGCCGGGGGTTCTCCGTTTGGCTCCAGTTTAATCCCGGTCGTATCGTGAGCACGGGCGCAAAGGTCGACGCGCAGTCAATCCGTGAGCGCCGCTGTTTCCTCTGTGTGGAAAACCTTCCCGAGCCGCAGAAGGGAATCGTCTACAAGGATGAGTTTCTCATTCTGTGCAACCCAGCTCCTATTTTTGCGGAGCACTTCACCATCTCGAATATCCGTCACATACCCCAGGTCCTCGCACCGTACATCCCGACGATGCTGGATCTTGCCCGCGACCTCAGTCCCCGGCTCACAGTCTTTTACAATGGACCAAAGTGTGGTGCTTCGGCCCCCGACCACATGCACTTCCAGGCAAACCCGACGGGAGTGATTCCCGTCGAACTGTCTGCAAGGGAAGAATCGCGCCGGATGTTTCGTCGGTCAATCGATTCGGTGGATATCCTGACATTGCAGGACTTCGGGCGTCAGGTCATTGTGCTTGAGTCGCGTCAGAAAGAGAATCTCGTTACAGTCCTGACCAATCTCACCGAGGCGCTTCGGCAGACCATGGGAGTGAGTGAAGAGCCGATGATGAATGTGTTGTGTTCCTTTTCGGGGGAGGAGTGGAGAGTGATCCTCTTTCCGCGAAGCAAACACAGGCCCGATGTGTTTTTCAAGGAGGGGGCGGAGCGCATTGTGATCAGTCCAGCAGCCGTGGACATCGGAGGCCTGATCGTTACACCGCTTGAGAAGGATTTCAAGACAGTTGATGCATCCCGGGTGGAGAGCATTTTTCAGGAAGTGAGCCTTCCGCCCGCGGATCTTGATAAGACCATCCTGCAGCTTTCATAGATTCTAAAAAAACCATGATTCATCAGGAACCATATGTAAGCGTCGGAGTTGTAGAACATGTGCCCGAAATTCAGGGCACCTTCAATGGCCGCTTTGAACTTCCGACCACTGTGCGACTGGAAGGGAAGTTCACCGTCCGCTCACTTGATGGTCGCTTCGTCCTGTTCGATGATGAAGACATTGAGGTGATGAAGGGTGAAGACATCTGTTGCACAGCGCTCAATCGCGCGACGTTCACGCTGCATGAAGTAACGATCGGTATTAACTTTCATTGGGAGCGCAAGGAAGACCAGACGTTCGAGGGAAACCTGCGGTTTGTTGCGGCGCCGGACGGCTCGTTGACGGCGATCAACGAAATTGGAGTCGAAAACTATCTGAAAAGCGTGATCTCATCGGAGATGAGTGCTGAAGCTCCGCTCGAGTTGCTCCGTGCGCATGCGATCACATCAAGGAGCTGGCTCGTCGCAATGCTTTACAAACAGATGCAGGCAAGAAACGTTGGTGTACCAACGATCCGATCGCGGGAAACGGAGTCGGAAATCGTCCGATGGTACGACAGAGAAGACCACCTGCTGTTTAACGTTTGCGCCGACGACCACTGCCAGAGATATCAGGGCATTTCGAAAATCATTACGGAGAATGCTCAGAAGGCAATCGAGGATACGAGGGGTGTCCTGCTCGTTCACGATGACCAGGTTTGCGATGCCCGTTTCTACAAAGCCTGCGGTGGACTCACGGAGGATTTTGAAAACGCCTGGGAGGACACTGCTATTCCTTACCTGCGGTCTGTCTCGGATGCAGAACAGCCCTATGGCGACAAATCCGCAGAACCTGAAGCGCGCGAGTGGATACTCTCTTCACCGAAAGCTTATTGTAACACGAACGATGTCGCTATTCTGAAGCAGATTCTTCCCTCGTTCGATCAGGAGACCACGGACTTCTTTCGTTGGCGCGTGGACTATTCACGCGAAGAACTCGAGCGCATCGTACACAAGAGGTCGGGGATTGACTTTGGAACAATCACGGCACTCCTTCCGTTGCAACGCGGACCATCCTCAAGGATCACGCGGCTGAAGATTGTCGGGACGAAGAAAACCATGATCGTCGGAAAAGAACTTGAGATCCGCCGTTGGCTCTCGAACAGTCATCTGTACAGTTCCGCATTTGTCGTGGAGGCGGAACTTGACTCCCGTGGATTGCCAACTCGCTTTACCTTGCATGGAGCAGGGTGGGGGCATGGGGTCGGTCTGTGCCAAATTGGTGCAGCGGTGATGGCGGCACAGGGAAAGAAAGCAGAAGAGATCGTGCTGCACTATTTTTCGGGTGCCAGCCTGCAGAAACTCTACTAAACCTATCCTCGAAGAGGAATCCGGTATGGAGAACAACCAGAAGAACTATCGAAACCCCTGGGCGTGGGTCCCAACATTGTATTTTGCGCAGGGGATTCCGTACGTCGTCGTGATGACGGTGTCCGTCATCATGTACAAACGGCTGGGGATCTCAAATTCCGACATCGCCTTCTACACAAGTTGGTTGTATCTGCCCTGGGTGATCAAGCCACTGTGGAGTCCTTTCGTCGACATGTTCTCCAAGAAGCGCCTCTGGGTGGTCTCCCTTCAATTTGTGATAGGGCTCGGACTGGCTTCGGTGGCATTTACTCTTCCGGCGTCAGCGTTCTTCCAATGGAGCATAGCGATGTTCTGGCTGATGGCGTTCGCCTCAGCGACCCATGATATCGCGGCAGATGGTTTCTATATGCTCAGTCTGGAACAACACGAGCAGGCAACGTTTTCCGGCGTTCGCAGTACGTTCTATCGGGTCGCGATGCTGACGGGTCAGGGGCTCCTCGTCATTGTGGCCGGCACCATTGAGACGAGTTCGAGTCTCCCCACGCACGATGTCACCGTCCAAGCAGTTCGTTCAATCGCAGACACAAGCGTTGCCATGACCGATCTTGTGGCGGAACCAGGAACTCAGGTTGCAGTGCTTGCGGGTCCTCCCGTCTTGCGAATTCCTTTGATTCCGAGAACCAAGCTTGAAGTGGATTCGGTTGTGAAGTCGGTTGCATCACGGAACATCGCGAACGCGTTTCGCACGGCAGACGAAAAAATAGAGAGCAGTTGGTGGGATAGAGTGGTGTCCTCGAGGATCAAACAATTCATCCGCGATCTCGTCGGCGAACACAGGGGGTCCGATGCCGATGTCGACAAACGCGGAAATGTCGGGCTCGTTCATCTCCGCCTTTCACGTCCGCCGCTGGATGACAGCCCGGTGGTTGTGGCATTCGAACACAAGTCCGGGGACGCAAGTCTCAAAGTGGTAGAGGGCGACCGATTGACCTTCACACGTGGGAATTGGGACAAGGGTGCGCTCATCGTCGTGCAACTTGACAAGAACCTGACCAAGGAGGAATCCGCGGTCTTCGCTGCCAAATCCGGGAATATCCCGTTTGCGTGGTCCGTGACGTTCAGCGTTCTCGCCGGAATGTTTCTTCTCCTGTTCGCTTATCACAAGCTGATGCTGCCCTATCCCTTGGCGGACAAGCCGACGCGTGCGGATGCGTCTCAAAGCGTCTGGAAAGAATTCGTTCATACGTTCGCGCTCTTCTTCAACAAGAAGGGGATCATTGCCACACTCGCGTTTCTGCTCTTCTATCGATTTGCTGAGGCTCAGCTCGTCAAAATGGTATCCCCCTTTCTCCTCGATCCAAGGGGCAAAGGAGGTTTGGGTCTGACGACAAGCGAAGTCGGAATTGTCTACGGGACAGTCGGCGTCATTGCACTCTTGCTTGGAGGGCTCCTTGGAGGATATATCGTCTCCAGGAAGGGTCTCAAGTACTGGTTGTGGATCATGGTATTTGCTATTCATCTCCCGGATGTCGTGTTTGTGTTTCTGTCGCAAGTTCAACCCGAGAGTCTCCTCCTCATCAACCTCGGTGTTGGTCTGGAGCAATTCGGCTATGGATTTGGGTTCACGGCGTACATGTTGTACATGATTTCTGTTTCTGAAGGGGACCACAAGACCGCTCACTATGCAATCTGCACGGGCATCATGGCGCTTGGCATGATGCTGCCAGGAATGTTCAGCGGAGATCTTCAGGAACTGGTTGGATACAAGAACTTCTTCCTCTGGGTCATCCTCGCGACGATTCCCGGATTTCTTGTCGCAGCATTTGTGAAGATCGATCCGCTCTTTGCAAAGAAGGTTGTGAAAACTCAGGAATGATTCCGATTGATTCTCGAGACATTGCTTCGTAATTTTTCTATCCAATCTTCAACCACTTTCTAAGAACGGCTGGTCCATGCAATCCCATTCTCTGCACACACGATGTCTGTTGCTTGCTTGCCTCCGCAGGGGGGCAAGTTTTCTCCTCCTGAGTCTGACCGTGTCGTTTTCGTCATTTGCCCAGGAAGTCTCCACAATGTTTGTTACCAGCGAAAAGCCTGCCACCTCTGAGTGGGTCGAATCGACCCTGAAGCGGCTGTCGCTCGAAGAAAAGGTCGCTCAGCTCGTGTTTCCGTCAACACCGGGGACGTATTATGCTCAGGATTCTGACCCGTGGCGGGAGCTCGAAAAGTACGTTACCAAGCGAAAAGTGGGGGGCTTGGTTCTCTCCATCGGTGACGTCTACGAGTATGCTCTCATGGTCAACAAACTCCAGAAAGCTTCCGACATACCGCTCCTCATTGCTGGTGACTTCGAATACGGAGCTGCAATGCGCGTTCATCGGGCAACCATGTTTCCACGCGCGATGGCAATCGGTGCGACGAGGAATCCCGGTTACGCTTACGAAGTCGGGCGTGCTACTGCTGACGAAGCCAGGGCGCTGGGGATCCATCAGAATTTTGCTCCGACAATCGATGTCAACAACAATCCCAGAAATCCGGTCATCAACACACGGTCCTACGGTGATGATGTCAAACTGGTGACGGAAATGGGGACGGCATTTGTGCGCGGCACGCAGGAAGGCGGCATGATTGCCACCGTCAAGCATTTCCCCGGGCATGGGGATACGGACGTCGATACACACCTTGGAATGGTAACGCTCAACTACAGCAAGCAGCATTTTGATTCGATTGAATTCCCCCCCTTCCGGGCTGCGATCAAAGCAGGAGTGAAGTCTGTCATGGTCGGCCACATCGCCTTGCCGGCGTATGATACCGGCAAAGGAATCCCTGCCACTGTTTCTCCACGAATCACGACCGATCTTCTGCGCAAAGAGTTTCATTTCGATGGGCTTATCGTCACCGATGCAATGCGTATGCGGGGTGTCGCTTCGAAATACAGTTCGGGGGAAGCATCGGTTCTCGCGATCAAGGCCGGAACGGATATTGTCCTGATGCCGTCAGACATCGACGTGGCGATCGATGCCATCATCGCTGCCGTAAAACGCGGCGATATTTCCGAGCAGCGCATCGATGCTTCAGTTCGCAGAGTCCTGCAGACGAAACAGGATATGAGACTCGACCTGGATAGGATGGTGAATGTCGGGAAGATTTCCAGTGTGGTTTCCACCCGCGGTCACGAAATGCTCGCGATGCAGATAGCACGGAGAGCCGTAACGGTTCTCGGGAACAAGAGTGAAATCCTTCCTCTTTCTCCTGTGGATACGAAGAAAATTGTCGACATCAACGTTTCAGACACGGAAGATCCCAAGAACGGTCGATCGTTCCATTCGATGCTGCACGATCGCCGCCTCAACGTCGAGTTCGCGAAAGTCGATCCAAGAAGCGACGATGCCGAATATGACTCCGCTCTCGAAATGGCAGCGGGCGCGGATGTGATCATTTTTCAACTCAATCTCTCTACCCGCTCCGGTGAGATGACGGGATTCGTTTCGCGGAGACAAAAGGAGTTCCTGACGCGTGCATGTGCTCTTGGGAAGCCGGTCATCGTGATCTCCTTCGGCAACCCATATGTTATCATGGATCTTCCAAAAGTTGACGCCTACGTCTGTGCGTACTCCGATGCTGAGGTCATGCAGCAAGCCGTGGCTGAGGTGCTCTTCGCGGAATCTCCCGCGGAAGGGAAACTTCCCATCACCATTCCCGGTGTGTACAAGTTTGGAGATGGCGTCGCATATCCGAAAACAAGACTGCGAACGGGGATTCCTGAAGAAGTTGGATTCATCAGAGACAGTCTCGATGTTGTCGACAAGATCGTGAACCAGGCGATCAAAGACACGTCATTCCCAGGTGCGGTACTTGTCATTGTGAAAGACGGGGTCATCGTTCAAGAGAAAGCATACGGGTCATATGAGTACGAACCGTATTCCAAGAGAGTCGATGTCAACACGATCTTTGATCTTGCATCCGTTACGAAGGTCATCTCCACGACGAGCGCCGTCATGCGGTTGGTCGGAGAGGGCAAACTGAAACTGGACGATCCGGTGGTCAAGTACTTCCCGAAGTTTGGCCAATTCGGAAAGGAACGCATCACGCTCTACAATCTCATGGTCCATAACTCGGGTCTGGTGGGCTGGGCCAAGTTCTATGAGTTCTGCAAAACGCCTCAGCAGCTCCTTGACTCGATTTTTGCGACGCATCTCACCTTCAAAACAGGTGACTCAACAGTGTACAGCGATCTCGGTTTGATCACCACGGGCAAGATCGTCGAAAAAGTCACCGGCACCACTCTTGACAATTATGTCGACTCGGTGTTCTTCAAGCCGCTGGGAATGACGAGTACGATGTACAACCCTCCCGAACGACTCTGGAATCGCGTCATGCCGACCGAAGTGGACAACTTCTGGAGGAAGACGGGTACCGCGGTTCGTGGAACAGTACACGATGAAAACGCCTCGATCCTCGGTGGTGTTTCGGGTCATGCTGGACTCTTCTCCACGGCTCCGAATCTTGCAGTCCTTTTGCAGATGGAGCTGAAGGGCGGCGTCTACGGAGGAAAGAGATTTCTCAAAGAGGATGTTCTTCGGAAGTTCACCACCAGGCAATCACCGAAGAGCTCTCGCGGGATTGGCTGGGATACGAAGATTTCTCCTCATGGATGGTCGGGCAAGTTGCTTTCGGATAAAACGTGGCTGCACACTGGGTTCACCGGTACGTCTGTGGTCACTGACCCGACGAGGGAACTCATTGTTGTCTTCCTGACGAACAGAGTCTATCCCACGCGGGACAACCAGAAGATTGGCGCGATCCGCGCGAAAGTGCATGATGCTATCGTGCGCTCGCTGATGCAAGAGCAAGAGAAGTGAAACATCTCATGTAAAGGACCTATGGTATGGCCATCTCGTCATTCAAGAATGAACCATTAACTGATTTCACGAAGCCGGCAAACCGAAAAGCCATGGAGCTGGCGCTGGCGAAAGTAAAATCGATTCTGGGGAAAGAATACCCCGCCGTTATCGGCAAAGAAGAGATTACCACTCCGGACAAACTCAACTCCTACAACCCCTCTCGACCAAAGGAAATCGTCGGTGTCTTCCAAAAGGCTGATATCGCGATGGCCAACAAAGCCGTGGAGACCGCTGCCGCAAAATTCGAAGAGTGGCGCTGGGTGGATCCAAAAAAGAGAGCTGAGTTTCTCTTCAAGGCCGCGAAGTTGATGCGCAAACGAAAACATGAATTCAGCGCCGTGATGGTCTATGAAGTTGGAAAGACGTGGCCTGAAGCTGATGCGGACACTGCCGAGGCGATCGACTTCATCGAGTTTTACGCGAGGGAAATGCTTCGGTATGCCGGAAAGCAGCCGATCACGAAAACTCCCGGAGAGAAGAACGAACTCGTCTATATCCCTCTTGGAGTGGGATTAGTCGTGCCTCCTTGGAACTTTGCCCTTGCCATTCTCACTGGTATGACCTTGGCGGCTGTCGTCACGGGGAATACCGTGGTACTCAAGCCTTCGAGCGATTCTCCGCTGACAGGGTGGATGTTGTTCAATTTGATGCGCGAAGTGGGACTCCCGGCGGGAGTCATCAACTTCGTGACCGGTCCCGGAGGCTCGTTCGGCAATGCCATCGTCGCTCATCCGAAAATCAGGTTCGTCTCGTTTACTGGTTCCAAGGAAGTGGGTATTCATATCAATGAGCTCGCTGCAAAAGTGCAGCCGGGTCAGATCTGGTTGAAGCGCGTTGTTGCCGAGATGGGCGGAAAGGATTCCATCATCATCGACGATCAGACCGACCTGGAGGCGGCGGCACAAGCGACCGTTGCTTCAGCGTTTGGATTCCAGGGTCAGAAATGTTCTGCAGCCTCGAGAGCGATCGTGGTAGAGAAGGTCTATGACAGGTTTGTCGAGCTTCTAAAGCAAAAAACCGCAACGCTGAAAGTTGGCGCTTCGGACGATCCTGCAAACTACCTGGGTCCCGTCATCAACGAAAGTTCCGAGCGAAAAATCCTAGCGTATGTCGAAAAGGGAATTCAGGGAGGAGGCCGGCTCATCGTTGGTGGCAAGAAAGCAGCAGGCGAAGGGTATTTCATTCAGCCGACAGTCATCGCAGACGTTCATCCAAAGTCGACGATTTCTCAGGAAGAGATCTTCGGACCGGTTCTGGCTGTCATCAAGGCAAAGGACTTTGATCATGCTCTGGAAATCGCGAACGACACGGAGTTTGGATTGACCGGCGGTGTCTGGACAAAGAATCGCAAGAAAATTGAAAAGGCGAAGCGGGTATTTCACGTTGGCAATTTCTATGTCAATCGGAAGATCACTGGGGCAATGGTCGGTGTGCATCCCTTCGGGGGATTTAATATGTCTGGCACAGACTCCAAGGCCGGCGGAAGGGACTATCTCCTGCTGATGATGCAGGCGAAGTCGATTTCCGAAAAGGTGAAGTAGCACATCCTGGTGTTGCCGACGGGGAAGGAGGGCGTTTGGGCGAGGATGAATATGTGAAGTGCCCCCATTGTTTGGAGGAAATCACTTCGGATAGTGATTTCTGCCCGCACTGCGGCGTCTTGTTCTCCGGCGCTTCGGGGCAAATGTGCGATCTGCACCCCCAACGTCCCGCTGACGGTATCTGTATCATCTGTCGGAAGCTGCTGTGTGAAGAGTGTGAAAAGATCATCCATTGCCGTGCATTTTGTTCTGATCATCGGGCTGTCGAGGTCCAGCAGGATTGGGCTCGAGTATTTCAATCAACCGACATCAACGAAAGCGAATTAGCCAGATCCTTTCTCGAAGGAGCGGGACACAAGGTGCTCGTTCAGAATTTCGCCCCGATCGGATTTATGTGGGATGGAGGAGGCGATTCCGCTCTTTCACGAAGTGCGCTGAGCAAGCCGGCAAAGATATTCGTCCCGATTCCTGAGTATCTGCAAGCGAAAGAATCGCTGGAGGAATGGAAATCGGGAGCTGTCGAGACCAAGGATGTCGATACGGAGTAAAGTTCACCGAGAGCGAGGAGTGCGTATGAAAATCCATGAATATCAGGGAAAAGAGATCCTCAAAAAATACGGCGTTCCCGTTCCGATCGGGAAGGTCGCGTTCAACGTCGATGAGGCCGTTCGTGCGGCTGAAACGATTGGCGGAGCGGTTTGGGTCGTGAAGGCACAAATCCACGCCGGCGGACGTGGAAAGGGTGGCGGCGTGAAGCTTGCGAGGAACCTCGACGAGGTTCGGGATCGCTCATCCGAAATTCTTGGTATGCGTTTGGTCACCCACCAAACCGGTCCTGAGGGTCGCATCGTGAAGCGGCTCTTGATCGAGCAAGGGATGAACATCGCAAGAGAGATGTATGTCGGCATTACGCTCGATCGCGCCCGCTCGCAAAACGTCGTGATGGTCTCGACGGAAGGAGGCGTAGAAATTGAAAAGATTGCTGCCGAGTCTCCGGAGAAGATTCTCAAAGAATACGTGCATCCGTCCCTTGGTCTGCAGCAGTTTCAAGCTCGCCGGTTGTGTTTTGGTCTTGGTTTGAGCGGCGATGCGTTCAAGAACGGCGTCAAGTTTCTCATGGCGCTCTACAAGGCGTACGACGCGTCCGATGCATCGCTCGCAGAGATCAACCCTCTCGTCATCACGCAGGAAGGGGCCGTCATCGCTCTTGATGCAAAAATGAATTTCGATGATAACGCTCTGTATCGTCATCCGGAGATTCTCGCGATGCGCGATCTGGACGAAGAAGATCCTCTCGAGATCGAGGCGTCGAAATCGAATCTCAACTATATTAAACTCGACGGAAATGTCGGTTGCATGGTCAACGGTGCCGGGCTTGCGATGGGGACCATGGACATCATCAAACTTGCCGGTGGTATGCCCGCGAATTTTCTGGATGTTGGAGGCGGTGCGAGTGCAGAGACGGTGGAGGCGGGCTTCCGCATTATCCTGAAAGATCCCAACGTGAAGGCTGTGCTGATTAATATCTTTGGCGGCATCGTTCGCTGCGATCGTGTGGCCAACGGTGTTGTCCAGGCAGCCAAGAATGTTCATGTGCAAGTGCCCATCGTGATTCGATTGGCAGGCACGAACGCGGAACTCGCTGCCGAGATTCTCAAGTCGTCCGGATTGAGTTTTCTCGTCGCGGGCAGTCTCAAAGATGCCGCAGAGAAAGTGACGAAAGCAATCGCTGCATAGTGACTCCAGCGGCTGTGTTCTCTAGGATCTGAACTTCAACGCAGGAACTTGTCGATGGCTTTGTGGAACGAACGATATGAGCCGGTGATTGGCCTGGAGGTTCATGCCCAGCTGCTCACAGAATCCAAAGCGTTCTGCAGCTGCTCAACACATTTTGGCGCCGATCCTAACTCCAATGTTTGTCCAGTGTGTCTCGGGATGCCGGGTGTCCTGCCTGTACTGAATCATCAGGTTGTGGAGTTTCTCATCCGTGTGGGGCTTGCCACGCACTGCTCCATCGCGCCCCGTTCGATCTTTGCCCGCAAGAACTACTTTTATCCTGATCTTCCGAAGGGGTATCAGATCTCTCAGTACGAAGAGCCCATTTGCACCAACGGATTTGTGACGATTGAAACGGACGACGGAAAGCGTAAAGACATCGGCCTCACTCGCATTCACATGGAAGAGGATGCCGGAAAGTCTATCCACGATCAGGACGCTGATACGCTCGTCGACGTCAACCGCTGCGGCGTCCCGCTGGCGGAGATCGTGACTGAACCGGATATCCGCTCCCCGCGAGAAGCGTACCTCTATCTCACAAAAATCCGTCAACTGGTTCGGTATCTCGAAATCTGCGACGGGAACATGGAAGAGGGAAGTCTGCGCTGCGATGCAAACGTGTCTGTGCGCCGGGTCGGCGAAACGGTGTTGGGGACGAAAACAGAAATAAAGAACCTGAACTCCTTCCGTTTTGTCGAAAAAGCTCTGGAATTTGAAATCAACAGGCAGATTGACCTCCTCGAAAGCGGCGGGAAGGTGGTCCAGGAGACGCTCCTCTGGGATGCCGGGCAAGGTGTCGCTGTGCCGATGCGCTCGAAGGAAGAAGCACACGACTATCGATATTTCCCGGATCCTGACCTCGTCCCGGTTCTCGTCAACGCTGACTGGATACAACAGGCTGCAAAAGCACTGCCCGAGGGACCGACCGGCCGGCGTGATCGTTTTGTCGATGAGTACATGATTCCGAAATACGATGCCGACATCCTGACCTCGGAAAAATCGCTGGCCGACTACTTCGAGGCCGTTGTCACGAGCCTTCGTTCGAAGACCGTCGAGAATTTCAAGCTCGTCAGCAACTGGACCATGGGTGATGTCCTGAGGGTCGTCAATACCGACAAAGTGGATGTGGCAAAGTTCCCTGTGAAACCGGAGGATCTTGGTGAGATGATCAATCTCATCGCTGACGGCACCATCAGCGGCAAGATCGCAAAGGACGTATTTGAGGAAATGCTCACGTCCGGGCAATCCCCAAAGGCGATCGTCAAACGAAAGGGTCTTGTGCAAGTGAGCGATGCCGGCGCCATCGAGCAAATGATCGACGATGTCCTCATGAAAAACAAAGGACAGGTCGAGAGCTATCTCGGCGGGAAGGTGCAGGTTTTTGGATTTTTGGTGGGTGAAACCATGAAGGCAACGAAGGGAAAGGCAAACCCCAAGATCGTGAACGAACTTCTGAAAAAGAAACTTGAATCAATGAAACCCTAGCTTCATCATTTCAATCTGACTAGACATTTCACGGGAAGAAAACTATGAGTGTGCGAACGAAAGTAATCGCTGGTAATTGGAAACTGAACAAGGATGTTCATCAGACGGAAGAACTTCTCACGGGACTCAAGATCAGCTTGACCTTTGATCTGAAAGGGGTCAGGGTGATTGTGTGTCCTCCCTTCACATCACTCGAGACTGCCAATCGATGCACAAAAGGATCTGTGATGTCTCTCGGCGCACAGAATATGTATCATGAAGACGAGGGCGCATTCACAGGCGAGATCTCGCCGAAAATGCTGAAGTCTGTCGGCTGCGAGTATGTTATTCTCGGCCACTCGGAGCGACGGCAGATTTTTGGAGAGACGGATGAGCTCATCAACAAGAAAGTCAAGAAGGCCATCGCTTCGGGCCTTGTGCCGATCGTTTGTGTCGGCGAGACCCTCGACCAGCGGGAGAAGAACGTCACATCTCAGATTGTGACGACCCAGGTGCGTGGTGTTCTGAAAGATATTTCTGCCGAGCAAGTTCAGAAGATCATCGTGGCATATGAACCTGTCTGGGCGATCGGGACAGGGAGGAACGCGACTCCGCAGCAAGCGGAAGAAGTCCACCTTCTGATTCGCACGTTACTCGCGGAGTTGTACACTCCAGCCGCAGCAGGAGACGTGATCATCCAATATGGAGGGAGCGTGAAGCCTGACAACGCTGCTGAGCTCCTGTGGCAGCCAAATGTTGACGGCGCACTGGTGGGTGGGGCGTGCTTGAAAGCGGATTCGTTCTCTGCAATCATCAAAGCAGCAGTTCGCTGAACGCCGCGGACAATGAACTCACAACCAATATCCATGAAGGAGGGATTTTCCATGGGATACTTCATCAGGATTCTTGCGGCAAGTGTGATTCTGGCTCTGCTCATCGGATGCTCTGACAAGGTGAAGCCAAGCATCGCCGAGACTGAGCCCGGGCTGAAGACCTTTCTGATCATGGAAAAAGGAAAGACCTGTGGCGGAACCGTCAGCGTTGATCAAATGGCGATTGCGAAGATTGGCGACTACGAAGATAAGTATGGCGGATGGCCCGTCTATGCAAAGTTTGCCGTCACCTGCGTCGAAGGGTCGAGTTTTTCCTCCTGGACCAACGAAGACACCAGCAGTGCCAATTGGACAACCATCGTTCGGCAAAAAATGGACGGTGGGTATGAATGCTATATTCCCGAGCTGTTTCGTGAACGCCAGAACGATTTGGGGAGACAGATGGATCGGCTGCCGACGGACATGACGCCGAAGACGAAATAGCGCGGAGCAGCATCCGATCGAATGAAAGTTGCGCGTGGATCTCCGCCGAAAGGGCAGCATCGAACATGTTCAAATGGATGACGATCCTGGTCCTGTTGCTTGGCGTTTACGCAGGATGCTCGAGTGACACCAAGCCAACAACAGATGAGGTTGAGCCTGCACTCAAGGTATATCTCTTGTCAGAGAAGGCAAAGGCCTGCAACGGAAGGGTTGAGATTGAGCGGCTCTCCGTCATTGAGGTGGGAGATTTTGACAAGCGATGGGGAGGTTGGCCAGTGTTCGCGACATTTTCGGTCACCTGTTACGATGGCGGAAATCGTATGACATGGAATTCAAACGATCCGTCAGAAAAGGTGATGACTTCGCTTGTGCGCAAAAATGCAGCCGGCGACTATGAGTGTTTTCTGCCCGACATGTTTCGTGCAGCACAAGAGCAGGTGAAAAGGCAACTGGAGAATTTGATGAAGAAGTAAGAGGGGACCAGGTGCTCGATTTGCATCTGGCAATGCAATGTCTGTATGGAATAGCGCTGTTCCACGAGTTCAGTGTTTTGTTCTTCAAATGATGGCCCGAAATCTTTGAAAATCTTTCATTTAGGCAGTTTCCCAAGTCTGCCAATTTGATGATTTTCGTTGATTTCCGGCCATTTTTGTATTATATTGCTTCTGATGTTTCACGGGTACCGAAATCGATCTGTCCCGTCTTTTTGCCCATTGCCTGCTCAGAGAATTGGCCAAAATAACTCAGAGTTTTATCAAGCATCTCCCCCTTGTTCTTGCCTTTCTAGGCTTCATTCCGTGCATTTCAGCTTTTGGACAAATCAGCATTCATGAAAATGGTCAGCCGACGCTGATTGGTTCTGATGCGAGTGTGCATGCTGATAATCAATCCCGGCGCAAGATCGACCTTGCAGGCACCTGGATGTATTCCACGGACAATGAGACCTGGAACGAAGTGAAGGTCCCCAGCTCTTTTGATTATCAGGGCCGTATCGTCTTTGTCCGCAAGTTCACGCTCGACAAGACCACACTTTCGGCCTCCGCATTCCATCTCATCGCTTTTGGCATCAATCACGACGCAGAGATCTACATCAACGATGTTTTTGTCGGCAAGCACGTTGGCGGCTATACGAATGTCGATATTGATTTGCCTGAAAACGCGCTGCAGCTCGGGAGCGAAAATGCGGTGAAGATCATCGTCAACTCCACTCTGAACGCTCGGTCGACGCTTCCTTTGAGAAAACAAATCTGGGGGTGGCGAAACTACGGCGGCATCCTGCGCGATATTTACCTCCTCGTTACACCCCGACTCTGGATCGATCGCATCACGCTCAAGACGGAGTTGAATGAGGACCTCACGCAGGGCGTCGTGGATGTCGTCGGCGAGCTCAACAGCAAGATCAGTGGGGGAGCCGGGGATACGCTCAGCGCTATCGTACAGTCGTTTCAGCCCTTGTTCGCGATAGATGTCGTCGACAAGTCGACCGGCGCGATCGTCGGGCAGTCTCAACCGCAGCCTGTTGCCGTTCAGGTGAACCGTGACTACGAGGTGAAAGCTTCCGTCGTTGTCAAATCGCCTCGTCCCTGGAGTCCCGATACCCCCGATCTGTACTTCCTCCGGGCGAAGATCTTCGTTCAACAGGGAAAGCAAGTCAAGCTCATCGATGAATTTGATATCTCGACCGGATTCCGACGCTTTGAGATTGAGAAGGACGGTTTTGTTCTGAATGGCAAACCGGTTGTTTTGCGCGGGACCGTTTGGCACGAAGATGCACCACAGGAGGGTGCATCGTTGACGTATGAGCAGATGGAGAAGGACATCTCGCTGATGAAGACCCTCGGCGCGAATGCTGTTCGGTTCGCGTATCATCCTCCTCATCCTTATGTCCTGAGCCTTTGTGATCGTTACGGACTGCTCGCACTGGTGGAGATTCCTGCCGTTGGCGTTCCCGGAGCGATATTGGACCAGGATCATTTCACGAGCATGGCAGAGGCAGTGACCACCGAGATGATCGAGCGCGACCAGCATCGGCCCTCCATCGTTGCGTGGGGTATCGGCGATAACCTGGATTCGTCGGATCCGAGGACATGCGGGTACGTCGAGAAAATTGTAGAAGTCGCGAAGAAGCTCGACAAGCGTCCGATATACTATGGCTCGCTGGTATTCTTGAATGATCGTTGTTCCGGTAAGGTGGATATCGCAGCAGTAAAGCTCTCGGTTGAAGGAGCGAACTCGTTGAAAAACGTGCTTCGGACATGGAAGACCGATCACAGTGACCAACCGGTCGTGCTGCTTGGCTATGGAAAAGATGTTGAACCGGAGAACCGAAACGGCTGGAGTGATCCAATGTCGCAGGAAGCTCAGGCCGAGTACTTCAAAAAAGCTTATGCCATCATTAAAGATGCGAAAATTGCCGGATCGTTTATCGATGGTTTCGCCGATTGGAGAAGCGATCGTCCGTTGATGTCAGTGGGGGTTGGTGATCGATATGTCTACCCTCAGGGACTTCTCAGCTATGCCAGGGAGAAACGGTCATCATTCGACATGGTGAAGCTTCTCTACAATGGTGAGAAGTTGACTGCGTTGCCGATCGGTCGTTATCGAGCGACCTTCCCGTTTGCCCACATCGCGTGGGGTTTCGCGATCATTTTCGTCGTCGCGTACTTGTATCACTACAATCGCCGCTTCAATGAAACATTCAAACGCGCCCTCGTCAGATCGTACAACTTTTACGCGGATTTGCGGGATGTGCACACGGTTTCTATCCCGCAGACACTGATTCTCGCTGCGGCGGTTGCCGCGACGATGGGAGTGATGTTGTCGGGCATTCTCTATCGATTCCGGACAGATTTGCCCGCTGACTATTTCATCACAACGTTCGTCGTCTGGGATCGCTTGAAGGAGTACATGATTTCTGCGACGTGGCACCCCTTTGAGGGCATCCTGGTGTTTTCGCTTGGATTCCTCCTCTGGTACCCCATGGTCGCTGCGTTGATCAAGCTGCTCTCGCTGTTGGTGAAACGGCGGGTCTATTGGTATCATTCGTTCGCCATTGCGGTATGGGGTTCCTTGCCGATTGTCCTTTTAAGCCCGCTGGCAATGGCTCTTTTCAAGCTACTCCAGAGTGATTTCTACGTTCTCCCAGCCTTCCTTCTGATCGGGTTTTTTGTGCTGTGGTCCTTCGTAAGAATGCTCAAGGGCGTTTCGGTGATCTATGATGTCAGCCCGTTGAAAGCCTACGGGGGCGGAATTCTCGTGGTTCTCCTCCTCCTCGGAGGCATCTTCATCTACTACGAGACGACATACGCTCTCACCGCCAACATCGAGTATCTCATCCACATTGGCCGGAGCCTGAGTTAATGTATCTTTCGAAGCTCGAAGTGTTCGGATTCAAGTCATTCGCACAGAAAATCAATCTGTCGTTTGATTCCGGCATGACAGCCATTGTCGGGCCCAATGGGTGCGGCAAGACAAATGTCGTGGATGCGATCCGCTGGGCATTGGGAGAGCAGCGCCCGACTATGCTTCGCAGCGACAAGATGGAAGACGTTATCTTCAACGGGACAAAAAGCCGCAAGCCCCTCAGCATCGCAGAGGTTTCTCTCACCATCGAAAACACCAAGGGGATCCTCCCTTCAGAGTACACCGAAGTTGTCGTCACTCGCCGCGTCTACCGCTCAGGCGAGAGCGAATACTACCTGAACAAGACGCTCTGCCGGTTGAAAGACATCCGTGACCTCTTCATGGACACGGGAATGGGTTCTGATGCTTATTCCGTCATCGAGCTCAAGATGGTTGAGACGATTCTGAGCGACAGCACAGATGAGCGACGTCGACTCTTTGAAGAAGCGGCAGGTGTGACGAAGTACAAGCACCGCAGGAAAGAAGCCTATCGAAAACTCGAGAACGTCCAGCATGATCTGACACGCGTCAGCGACATTGTTCGCGAAGTTCAGAAAGCCGTGAACTCGCTTGAGCGTCAAGCCCACAAAGCTCAGCGCTACAACGAGCACGCCAAGCAGGTTCAGACACTCGAAACGAATCTCATGGCGCGCGAATTCGCCAGCATCGTGACAAAGATCGATCCGCTCCAGCTTCAGTTGAATCTCGCCGTTACCGAGAAGACGAAGATCGATGTTGAACTCTCTCAGGAAGAAACCCTGCTCGACGTTCTTCGTTCAGAGATGGACGAATTGGAAGATCGGATGGGTGAACTCCAGCTCGCGCATTCAGAGCAACAAAGCAAAGTCCATGAATTTGAACGGACGATAGCGACTTCCAGCGAGCGACGACGATCTCTCTCTTCCAATATCGAACGGTACGAGAAAGAGAAAGTTCAGTTGCGTCAACAGGAGGAAGAGCTCGCGCGAAAGCAGGAGGAGCTTCAACTCAAGCTGGCAGATGTGCGACAAAAATCGACCGTTGCGGAAGAAGCGTATACGCAGAAGAAGGCCGAGCTGGACCTCTTCGAGAAACAGCTCAATGACAAGAAGGCGGAGTTGAGGATCCATCAGGACCGGGTCATTGCGTTACTGCTCGAAGTATCGGAGATGAGGAACAAAGAGGGACAGGCGAAGGCGCGTACGGACAACTTACGCGGCCGGATTGACTATACGACGGAAGAGAATCAACTGTCCGTCGAGGACATCGCCAAGAACTCAGAACTCATTGTTCATTTGAGCGCGGAAGATCGCGAGCTGCGCCGCAAGCACGCTGAAGCTGAGGTCAGAGTCCATCAGATGGAAGAGCGAAAGATTGAGCTCCAGAAGGAGCTCGAGACTCTGCGCGTCCGCGACTTCGAACTCCGCAGCATCATCGATCGCAAACAAGCGAAGATGGATTTCCTCAAAGGGCTGGTCGAAAACTATGACGGCTATTCAGAAGGCGCTCAGTTCCTGATTAAAAGCGGCGACTGGAAGTCCATCGTCGATACAACCGTGGGAGAAGCCGCGACCGTTGATCCGCGGTACCGCATCTCCATCGAATCTGCGCTGGGAGAGGCCTCGGGGTACGTCATTGTTTCAAGCATTGATAATGCCTACGCAGCGATTGAGTACTTGAAGAAGCATCAGAAGGGAAAGGCCACGTTTATCTGCCTTGATCGCCTCCCGAAATTGATGGACCACCGTCCTCTTCTCACGGATCCCGGCGTCGTCGGTTGGGCGAGCAGTCTTGTGCATACCGAGGACCGGTTTAGGGAATTGTATCGTGTGCTTCTTGATGATACTCTGGTTGTTGCCGATGTCACTGTCGCGCGCCAACTGGTCGGAAGAGAGAAGGGCGTTCGGTGTGTGACGCTGGAGGGCGAAATCGTCACCAGCAAAGGTGTCTTGAGAGGTGGGAGCGTCCGTCAGGATGAAGGTGGGCACATCGGTGGTCGCTCACAGCTCGAAGAAATGGCGGAGGAGATTCGGGGGCTTGAACGACAGCGGGAGCGATTGCTGAATGAAGTCGAGCAGAAGAATGATGAGATCAACCGCATCGATGTGAAACAACTGCTCGAAGAGGCGAAATCGCTCGAGCAGGAGATGACCACAGTCGAAATTAGAATAGCGCAGCTCGAGTTTGAGAAGAAGCGCGCGCACGAGACGATCGAACGCAACCAGATAGAAGTTCAGAAGCTTCAACAAGAGATCGAAACGCTGCAGAGTGAACTGAGCCTGCTCGGACCTTCCATTGAGCGGCTTGAAGGCGAGAAGGCGGAAGCCGAGCGCCTCTCTGGAGCAGCGTCAAGCGAGCTCGAGACCATGGAAGCCCTCTGGAATGAGTATTCGCGGGTTGCAGCCGAGGCCAATGTTCATGTTCTCAACCTGAAAGGGGAAGAGCGAAGCATCCAGCAGGAGATCGACTACGCCGGCACGACACTCCAATCAATTGCCTCAACGTTCGAACAACGCACCGCCGACATTTTCGCTGCACGGGATGAGATCGAACGCCTCGGGATCGAGATGAAAGAGACGGAGGATGCTTTGGCATTCGCCCGCACAGAGCTGGGATCCCTGGGTGAGAAGCGAAGAGCGTTCGAGAAGGATGTGACGGCGAAGCGCAGCCAGGTGCACGACATCGAGCTCAAATTGAAGGACGAACGGTCGCGCCATGAGGGTTCGCTCAAGGCAGCGCACGATCTGGAGATCAAGATCCAGGAACTCACCATGAAGGCCGAGAACCTGAAGGTTCGCGCCAAGGAGGAGTTCGATCTTGAAATGCAGCTTCAGATATTCGAGGACAATGAGACCTTCGACTTCCACGCAGCGCGTGAAGAAGTTCGCCTTCTAAAAGAAAAAATCCGATCTCTTGGTGCCGTGAACTTCGCCGCGTTCGATGAGTACAAGAGCGAGAAAGAGCGGCTCGATTTTGTCAACGCTCAACGCAAGGATCTGGTCGATTCGGAGCAGACGCTGATGTCGACCATCGAGGAAATCAACGCGACGGCCCAGCGCCAATTCCTCGAGACCTTCGCGAAGATCCGGGAGAATTTCATCACCACCTTTAAGGGTTTGTTCGACGAGGGTGATGAATGCGATCTGCGATTGGAGGAGGGCGTCGATCCTCTGGAAGCCCGCATCGAAATCGTCGCGAAACCTCGCGGCAAACGTCCCACGTCGATTGACTTGCTGTCAGGAGGAGAAAAGACTCTTACCGCCATCGCACTCCTGTTCGCTATCTATCTGGTCAAGCCAAGTCCCTTCTGTATCCTCGATGAAGTCGACGCACCGCTCGACGACAGCAACATCGACCGTTTCACTCGCATCCTCAGGAAGTTTTCCAACAACACGCAGTTCATTGTCGTTACGCACAATAAGCGAACGATGGAAGCGGCGAATGCCCTCTATGGCGTCACCATGGAAGAAGAAGGGGTTTCGAAGCTTGTCTCTGTACGATTCAACGAGACGGTGCCGAATGGATAGAGGTCGTCAGTGCAGATGATGCGGGTTTTCAGCGATTTCGACGGGACGATAGCAGCAGAGGATGTGGGAAGCCGGCTCTTCCGGACATTCGCCGGTGCTCAGGCGAGTGAGATTGTTCGCTACTATCTGGACGGGACCATCAATGCCCGCGCGTGCCTCACGAGGGAATGCGAAGCGGTGGAAAGCGCAACCCGGGGTGAACTCGGGGAGTTCGTCGATCAATTCTCTCTCGATCCGACGTTCAAAGAGTTTGCCGCATTTTGCCGCGGACGGGATATTCCATTGGTGGTGCTGAGCGATGGCCTCGATTTCTACGTCGAGCGATTGTTGAAGAAGAATGGGTTTGGCAATCTTCCGTTCTTTTCGAACCACCTGGAGTTCGTTGACTCCGGCGCAACGACCAAACTGGTTCCTTCTTTTCCGCACACGGATGCCGAGTGTCTTCTGTGCGGCAACTGCAAGCGGAATCATGTGTTGACGCTTTCGGCTGACGATGACATCATCGTGTATATTGGTGACGGAATCTCGGACCGATGTCCCGTCCGGTATGCGGACATTGTGTTTGCGAAGGGAAGTCTGATCCGATACTGTCAGGCGCAAAACGTCACGTACCACGAGTTCAAGACGTTCAGCGATGTGACTCGACGACTCGAGCTGATCGTGCAGCGGAAACGCATCAAGAAACGCCGTGAAGCCGAAATGGCCCGGCGTGAAGTGTTTGCACAAGGCTGATCAATCAGAGATTTGGAAAGAGGGCAGGTTGTCAGACATTCGTCAAGTGTTGTTTCGGTACCGCAGCTACACACCGATTCCATTTTTGTTCGCGATGGTTCTTTTCGCTCTTCCCACCACGACGACGGTTCTTTGCGGGTTCGCTGTTGCCATCCTCGGTGAGTCACTCCGGTTCTGGGGAGTTGCCTACGCCGGATCGCTTACGCGTGTCACGGGAAGCGTCGGTGCACCTGAGGTGGTGGTCGCCGGACCGTTCGCGTATCTTCGCAATCCCCTGTACCTGGGTAATGTGCTGATGTATTGCGGAATCGGCGTCATGGCGAATGCCCTCACGCCGTGGCTCGTTATGATCGCTCTCGTGTACTTTGGATTTCAGTACGCAATGATCGTTTCTCTGGAAGAGGAGTTTTTGGAGAAGGAATTCGGCAAGGAATATCTCGAGTTCAAGAAAAACGTGCCGAGATTCCTACCGCGGTTGAGCGCATATCGAACGACTGCTCAGGACCATCAGAAACCAAATTGGACAGAATGTCTACGATCCGAGCGTCGAACGTTGCAGGCATTGTCGATCATCGTTGTCCTGCTTCTCCTGATCTGGGCTTGGAGGTAATGTGGTCAAGAGAGTGATGATCATCGCCGGCGAAGCTTCGGGCGACTTACACGGTGCGGGCGTCGTCCGGGAACTGAAGCGCGCAAATCCGGATGTCGAGATTTTCGGCGTTGGCGGCGACAGGATGAAGCAGGAAGGAATGCAGCTGATCTACCATGTCAAAGAACTTGGCTTCATGGGATTCGCGGAGGTGATCAAGCACCTTCCGGTGATCCGTTCGATGAAAATTGCGCTGGAAGCTGTTCTTCGACTTCGAAAACCTGATGTTGTTGTTCTCATCGATTATCCCGGTTTCAATCTTCGGTTCGCGCATTCAGCAAAGCGAAGCGGTGCGAAAGTCGTTTATTATATCAGTCCACAGGTCTGGGCTTGGCACCGATCCCGCGTGAAGAAAATGCGGGGAATCGTGGACAAAATGTTGGTGATTTTTCCGTTTGAAGTGGACTTGTACCGTAACGAGGGAGTCGATGCGGAGTTTGTCGGACATCCGTTGCTTGAAGGGCTCCATGCTAATTTGGACCGGAAGAATTTCGTTAACAGGTATGGTTTAGATCCTCAGAAGAGAATATTGGCGCTGTTGCCCGGGAGCCGGATGCAGGAGATCGAAATGATCTTTCCGGAAATGCTTCGGGCGGGCCGGACGATTGCTAAGGCAGAGTCTATGGAGGTTGTGGTTGCGGTCGCTCCTACCATGCAGGAGGAGCACTTCCGGAGGTTTTATAATGTCGAGGGTGTTCATCTGGTGAAGGACGCTTCGTACGAGGTGATGGCCAATTCGGACTTCGCGCTCGTGACTTCCGGGACCGCCACGTTGGAAACAGGACTTTTCGGGACGCCGATGGTGGTTGTTTACAAGACGTCGTGGCCCACGTACCTGCTCGGACGGTTGTTGATTCATGTTAAGAACATCGGCCTGGTCAACATCGTTGCGGGGAAGCAAATTGTGCCTGAGTTCATTCAGCACCGGGCTTCAGCTTCAACGATGGCGCAAGAGGTGATCCGGCTCCTCGAGAATAGTGACCTGCTTGCCTCGATGAAGCAGGAACTGCAGAGCGTCAAAGGTCGATTGGGTGAATTCGGAGCATCCCAAAGGGTTGCCCAACGCATCCTCCAAATGGTGTAACGCTATGCGCCCACTCTTGCTGCCCTGTGTTCCTTTGTACGGCGTGGGTGTCACAATACGCAATTGGTTCTTTGATATCGGACTCCTTCGCTCGCACAAGGTCAGGGTGCCGGTGATATCGGTCGGAAATCTCTCTGCGGGTGGATCAGGCAAAACGCCCTTCGTTGAAATGCTGGCGAAGCGCCTTCTCTTTGCAGATCGAAAAGTTGCCATCGTCAGCCGCGGGTACAAGCGTCAGAGCAGCGGGATGCTTGTGGTCAGCAACGGGACAGTTCAGTGCGCGGATGCATTGGCCGGTGGAGATGAACCAGCCCAGTTGGCCGCCAAGTTGACAGGGGCTGTGGTGATCGTTGATGAACAACGTGTCCGCGGAGCCGAATACGCCATCGAGAAGTTCGGTTCGGAAGTGATCATCCTCGATGATGGGTTTCAACATCGTTATCTGAAACGGGATTTGGATATTCTTGTTCTTCCTGTCGATGAAGTTGAGAAACCTGAATGGATGCTTCCTGCCGGAAACAGGCGCGAACCGATGTCCTCCATACGACGCGCATCGCTCATTGCGATTTCGCGATGTGAATCCGTCGTGCAGTTTCAGAAAGCAAAAACAGAAGTACAGCATTGGACCGGCAAACCGGTCATTGGAATCACGACCAGGGTTGCCGCATTCAGGCGGGCAAGCTCCAGATTCAGCGTGGACCTTGGGGGAATCAAAGGGAAGTCGGTGGTCGCGTTTTCCGGCATTGGGAATCCGGAGTCGTTCGTACGAACGCTTCATGCCCTTGGACTCGAAGTGAAACAGCACGTTGTCTTTCCCGATCATCACCTGTATCGTGGGAGTGAGCTCCGGAATTTGGAAGTGCTGCTGACGGAAACTCGGGCTGACTATTGCGTAACGACGGAAAAGGATGTAGCTCGTCTCTCGTCGCCGAAAAATGAGTTCAGTGATTTCTTGGAAAATACACCCCTGTTCTTTGTGGAAATCGAACAGAGTGTGATCGCTGGCGAAAATGAATTGACTGAAGGGATAAACAAACTGTGAGCATGGCTACCAAGAAACGAATTGGCATCACGGATACGCTGAAGCCAAGTCTCAAACACTATATGGATTGGCTGGCGCATTTCGATCCAGACATTGAAATTGCGTTCCTCTCGCATTTGCGCAATAATCTTCGCGACGTTGACAATGTTGATGGCGTTGTGCTGACGGGTGGAGGGGACGTAGACCCGCTGTTCTTTGATAACGAAGACAGCGTCGGGCATGCAAAAGAAATCAATCATTCGCGTGACGAGTTTGAATTCTATGTCATTGAGAAAGCTCTGGAGCGTGAACTCCCGATCCTCGGCATTTGCCGCGGCATGCAGGTGATGAACGTATTCCTGGGCGGGACGCTCGTCCTGGATCTTCCGTCCGCCGGCTACAATGATCACTCGACGGGGGACAAGTACCAGGTCGCTCATCGCGTTGAAGTGCTTCCCGGTACTCTTCTCGGGGCTATCACCGGTGAGAACGCGTTTGATGTGAATTCGTCTCATCATCAGGCAATTGAACGGATGGGCAGTGGTCTGATGGCGAGTGCCATGTCTCCGGACGGAGTGATCGAAGCCGCGGAATGGCTGATGAAAGATCGAACGTCGTACCTGAACCTCGTTCAATGGCATCCCGAACGAATGCAGAACCTCGGGGAAACTCCCGCTTCGCGGGCGATCGCCGAACGGTTCCTTGAGACTGTAAATCAATCAACAACAAACAGAACAACGATACCGCTCCATTTGATAGAGAAATAAGCAACCAAGAAAGAGAGAATCACGCTATGGCAAAGAAAACGAAATACGTCTATTCCTTCGGTGGCGGCAAGGCCGACGGGAATGAATCCATGAAAGAGCTCCTTGGAGGCAAAGGTGCCAATCTTGCGGAGATGGCCGGTCATCCCAGGCTTCGTCTCCCCGTGCCCCCCGGCTTCACGATCACCACGGAGGTCTGCGGTTACTATCTAGCGAACAAACGCAATTACCCGAAAGAGCTCAAGGCTCAGGTGGAAGGGGCACTCGGAAAGATTGAGAAGCTGATGGGAAAGAAGTTCGGCGATCAGAAGAATCCGCTCCTCGTCTCCGTCCGCTCCGGCGCGCGCAAGTCTATGCCGGGGATGATGGAAACAGTTCTGAACGTCGGACTGAGTGAGAAGACCATTGGCGGACTCGTGGCTCTGACGAAGAACGAGCGCTTTGTGTACGACGCCTATCGTCGGCTCATCATGATGTACTCCGACGTAGTTATGGAGAAAGCTGCAGGCATCGAGCCGAAGGACGGAAAAGGAATTCGTAAGGTGCTCGATGAACGGCTTGAAGCAGTCAAGCACAGCAAAGGGTACAAGATTGACACCGAGCTGACGGTCGAAGACCTGAAGATGCTGGTAGCAGAATTCAAGCAGAAGATTCTTGAGACTCTCGGCAAGCCATTCCCGGACGATCCGTACGAACAACTTTGGGGAGGGGTCGGGGCGGTCTTTTCGAGTTGGAATGGAAAACGTGCATTTGAGTACCGCCGGATCGAGCGAATTCCCGACGAGTGGGGCACCGCCGTCACCGTGCAAACGATGGTCTTCGGAAACATGGGCGATGATTGCGCCACCGGTGTTGCTTTTAGCCGCAATCCAGGCAACGGCGAAAATCAATTCTACGGTGAATACCTCGTCAATGCTCAGGGCGAAGATGTCGTTGCCGGCATCCGCACCCCCGGCCCTATCAATGAGTATTCGAAGAACGATCAGAGCAGGACTCTGCCGACGCTTCATGAGATCATGCCATCGCTCTACAAAGAGCTCGACTCCATGAAAAAGCGGCTCGAACTTCACTACAGGGACATGCAGGATATCGAGTTTACGATTGAAAAAGACAAGCTCTTTATGCTTCAATGCCGCGTCGGGAAACGCAACGGAGTTGCAGCGGTTCGTATGGCGACAGACATGCACAAGGAAAAGTTGATCGATGCGCACACGGCAGTATTGCGCGTGGCGCCGAATCAACTCGTTGAGCTTCTGCTCCCCATGCTCGATCCAAAAGCCGAATTGGCAACGCCGCCGATCGCGAAGGGCCTGCCGGCCGGTCCGGGTGGAGCGAAGGGGCGTGCCGTTTTCAACTCAGAGGACGCTGTGGCATGGGCAGCCCGGGGTGAGAAAGTCATCCTCGTTCGCGAAGAAACTTCCCCTGAAGATGTCGACGGAATGCACAAGTCGCAGGCTATTCTCACGAGCAAAGGGGGCATGACCTCTCACGCAGCACTCGTCGCTCGCGGTTGGGGCAAGTGCTGCATCGTTGGATGCAGTGATGTCGAAGTTCGTGACGACGGAAAATCTTTTATGACGAAGAAAGGAAATGTCATCAAGGAAGGAGACTGGATCAGTCTTAACGGTACCACCGGTCTGGTCTATGAGGGAGGACTTCCCCTGGTCGACGTGGATCTCGAACACAACAAGTCGTACGTCGAATTGATGAAGCTTGTAGATAAGGTGCGCGTTCTGAAGATTCGCACAAACGCGGATGCGCCAAAGGACAGTGCGAAGGCGATCGAGTTCGGTGCAGAGGGTATCGGCTTGTTCCGGACGGAACACATGTTCTATGGCGAAGGTAGCGACAAACCGCTGTTTCTTCTTCGCAAGATGATCATGAGCCGTACGGCGGAAGAACGGCGTCTTGCGTTGACAGAATTGTTTCCGTTTGTGAAGAGCGATATCAAAGCGACGATGGCGGTTATGGATGGTCGTCCCGTGACGATCCGTCTGCTGGATCCGCCGCTGCACGAGTTCGTGCCGCACAGTGAAGACAAGATGCAGGCGCTGGCGAAAGAACTTGGCGTAAACATGGCCGAACTTCACAAGCGTGCGGAATCACTCCGCGAGAATAACCCGATGCTGGGTCATCGAGGCGTGCGTCTCGGGATTACGTATCCCGAAATCACGGAGATGCAGGTCCGGGCAATCCTGGAAGCCGCCGGAGAGCTTGTGAAGGAAGGGAAGAAGGCAAATCCCGAGATCATGGTACCGGTCACTTGTCACGTGAATGAACTCAGCAACCAGAAGGTCATCGTCGATCGCGTGTATGCTGAAGTGTGTGCAAAGCTCGGAGTGAAGAAGATATCGTTCCTCTACGGGACGATGATAGAAATCCCGCGCGCTGCGCTGACGGCAAATCGCATGGCAGAGGTAGCGGAATTCTTCAGTTACGGCACAAACGACCTTACGCAAATGGGCTTCGGATTCTCGCGCGATGATATCGGTTCGTTCCTCCCTGACTATTTGAACGCGAAGATTCTGCCCGTCGATCCGTTCCAATCGATCGATCAGGAAGGTATCGGCGAGCTCATCAAGATAGGAATCGAACGGGGACGCGCGACTCGTCCACACCTCAAGGTGGGAATTTGCGGAGAGCATGGCGGTGAGCCGGAAAGCGTCAAGTTCTGTCATCGGGTTGGCATGGACTATGTCAGCTGTTCGCCGTTCCGAGTTCCCATTGCGCGCCTTGCGGCTGCCCACGCAGCGATTGAAGAGAAGGCAACAAAGGCAGCGAAGAAGCGGTAAGAGGTACCGAAGTCTGAGTTGTGCCCGCGGTGCAAACGCGGAAGGCACACAGCTTGCCGCAGTGGGCAAGCGGGCACGTACTCTTCACCGAAGTATTCTGATGTCCACATTCACCTCATCATTGAGAGAGGCAAGAAGCAATGAAACTCTCTGATTTCAAGTATCCGTTACCGCGCAATCTTATTGCGAAGTTTCCAGCGAAACCGCGTGACCACTCGCGGCTGATGGTGCTCAATCGTGCAGACGAATCGATTGACGACATCAAGTTCTTCGAAATCGCGGACTTCCTCAACAAAGGAGATTGCCTTGTTGTCAACGAGACGAAGGTCTTCCAGGCCAGGCTGTTCGGGAAGAAGGAAAAGACCAACGCCAAGATTGAGGTGTTTCTTCTCCGTGAGCTGAATGCAGAGGATAACATCTGGGATGTCATCGTTGATCCGGCTCGCAAGGTCCGCATCGGGAACAAGATCTTCTTTGATAACGGAAAGCTGTGGTGCGAAGTCATTGACAACACGACGTCGCGCGGTCGGACAGTCCGCTTCAATCACAAAGGTGACTTCTTCAAGATTATTGAGCGTATCGGTATTACGCCATTGCCGTACTATATCAAGCGCGATGCGACGGAGAAAGACAAGGAAGCCTATCAAACGGTGTATGCCCGCGTGCTCGGGGCAGTGGCCGCACCGACGGCGGGGCTGCATTTCACGAGGCCGCTCCTCAAGAAGCTTGAGAATAAGGGAGTGAAGATCGTTCCGATCCTGCTGCATGTCGGGTTGGGTTCATTCCGTGCCGTTGAGGTGGAAGATCTTACAAAGCACAAGATGGATTCGGAGTACTATGAGATTTCCCCCGATGCAGCGCATGCAATCAATAAGGTGATTGACAATCGGCACAATGTCGTTGTTGTCGGCACCAGCACATGCCGCGCCCTCGAGTCCAGCGTGACGTCCGATGGTCATCTGAAGCCGTCAAAAGGGTGGACAGACAAGTTCCTCTTCCCCCCGTATGATTTCAAGATCGCTGACAAACTGGTGACGAATTTTCACCTCCCTGAATCGACGCTGCTGATGCTGGTGAGCGCTTTTGCCGGCCATGATTTTGTCATGAGAGCGTACAAGAAGGGGATCAAAGAGGGGTACCGGTTCTACAGCTACGGCGATGCGATGTTCATTCTCTGACCATCAGGCTTTATGAAGTTTGGCAGAGAAGATGTTTCTGAACTCTCCCTGATGAGCACATAAGTATGCCAAAATCAAGACCCAAGGTTTTTGTGATTGTTCCCGCGGCAGGTGCGGGCAAGCGGCTTGGCGGATCCGTGAAGAAGCAATTTCTTCTCCTTCGCGACAAACCGATCATTGCTCATACCTTGCAACGATTTGAGCATTGTCCCGATGTTGACGAAATTGCAGTGGTGGTGCCAGAACAACAGATCGCGGAAATGGAATCGATCGTTTCGCGGTTCCGTCTGCGCAAGGTGAGTATGGTGACCGTGGGAGGCGAAAAACGTCAGGATTCAGTCTACAATGCGCTGCGACGGCTGACGATCAATCCTTCTGACATCGTGATGGTGCATGACGGAGTGCGACCTTTCATCGAGTCGAAACGCATTTCCCATGTCATCCGTGCGTGCAAAGACCACGATGCCGCAGTTCTTGCGGTGCAGCCGAAAGACACCATGCGACGGTCTCGGGGAGGCGAGTTCTTTGATCAAACCCTCGACAGGAACGCGTTGTGGCTTGTCCAGACTCCTCAAGCCTTCAAGGGCTCTCTGCTGATGAAGGCGTTCAAGAAGGCGAAGGCGGACAAGTTTTATGGAACGGATGAGGCGGTTCTCGTTGAGCGTCTGGGCATCAAGGCAAAGATCGTTGAAGGCTCGTACGACAATATCAAAATCACAACGCAGGAAGATATCGAGCTGGGGCAACTGATCCTCGAACGATGGAGAACGAAAGGTCTTCTCTAAACGTTGCAGAGAAAGGCCTGAATTGTATTGCATCTGAGAGCCGCAGTCCCTACATTAAAAGTATGTTTGCTTGTTGAAAACACGAGAGGGCTTAGCGAATGCTGAATTTGGCGATCGTCATCCTTTTGAGCTATGTCATCGGGTCCATTCCGACGAGCCTCATGCTCTCCAAATGGATTCATGGGTTCGACATTCGCACAAAGGGTAGCGGAAACGCCGGCGGGACGAACGTCTTCCGGGTTCTGGGATGGAAGTCAGGCGTGTTCGTGATGTTGGTGGATCTCGGAAAAGGTGTCCTTGCCACAGCCGTGATCTCCCGGCTCTTCTGGGATCCGACATTGCCTTTCTATAACAGGAGTCCGTTCGACGACTTCACCATTATCCAGATGATTTGCGGCGGGGCAGCCATCGTCGGTCATATCTGGACGCTCTTCGCGGGTTTCAAAGGTGGAAAAGGAATTGCCACCGGCGCCGGCATGCTCCTCGGCATAGCACCAACCGAATTTGTCATTTCTATCGCCGTATTCTTCATTGTGTTCTGGGTCTACAAATATGTCTCCCTCGGCTCAATCGCCGCTGCCGTCGCGTTTCCGATGTCCCTCTTCGTGCGTCATAATCTTTTCGGCGATGAGATCGCAAGCTATCGTACGCTGATCGTTTTCAGTCTCTCTGTAGCCATCTTGCTGCTCTATTCGCACCGTGCGAACATCAAGCGCTTGTTGGAGGGGACCGAGAAAAAAATCTCAGGCTTTGCTCGCAAGAAGGTTCAGGAGACGAGCAGCCCACGGTAGTCAGAAATAGGCGATTCCCTCAACGATCCCTCATCACGTCGATTCGCGGAGACGACAACCCCTCCCATGAAAATCACTGTCCTTGGTGCCGGTAGCTGGGGTACGACGCTTGCGTTGGTCTTGCTGCAAAATGACCATGAGGTAACACTCTGGGCCTATACGCGTGAGCAAACCGATTTGCTGCGGGAACGGCACGAGAATCCCGAGTTCCTTCCCGGCATCCCTCTCCCGCTGAATCTCAAATTCTCCAACGATATCGAAATGGCATCCGCAGGCCGCGACATGATTGTGACAGCAGTGCCTGCACAGTATCTTCGCTCCGTCCTCCAAATGATTTCGCACCTCGATCTTAAACACACGGTCATCTGCAATGTCGCCAAAGGAATCGAGAATTCCACCTTGATGACGATGTCCGAGGTTCTCCTCGATGTTCTCCAGTATGAGAGGAAAGAGAATCTGGCAATCCTCTCGGGTCCAAGTCACGCCGAGGAAGTCTCCAGACAGATCCCGACGGCGGTGGTCGCCGGTGCGTTCAAGCCAAAAACTTCAAAGATTGTGCAGGATGCCTTCATGACAAAGTACTTCCGCGTCTATATCAATGATGACATTCGCGGAGTGGAACTTGGGGGCGCTCTGAAGAATGTGATTGCCATTGCTGCAGGGATCAGTGATGGAGCCGGATTCGGTGATAACACCAAGGCGGCGATCATGACACGAGGAATCTATGAGATCACGCGCCTCGGTGTCAAGTTGGGTGCTCAACCTCGTACATTCGCCGGCCTCTCCGGTGTGGGAGACCTTATCGTTACCTGTATGAGTCATCACAGCCGAAACAGATATCTCGGTGAACAGGTCGGCAAGGGTCGTCGGCTGGACGATGTTCTGAAAGAAATGGTGATGGTCGCGGAAGGCGTTGCTACGGCGAGGTCTGTTCGCGAACTTGAGAAAAAATACGATATTGATCTCCCGATCATGACGGAAGTGCACCAAGTCCTTTTCGAAAACAAAGACCCCCAGGTAGCGACGTTTGATCTTCTGACGCGCGATTCAAAAGGGGAGTAGTTTCAATCGAAGTCACACTCTGCTCTTCATTTTCTCCCCACTCTTTTCGCTTCACATTCACGAATTCGACGATTCCACGGTTGCAGAAGGGCCTTTCAGCCCTCTTCACCTTGCTTCCGATAGCTGTTTTCAGTAACTTTCCGAGGAATTCTACATCATTCCTTGCATGAGCAGCGGTGATCTCGTGATACCGGTTTTCGTCAATTTTGTCATGGGATACATCCTCGGATCCATTCCCTTTGCCTATCTCGTGACACAGGGAGTGGCGAAGGTGGATATCCGTAGTGTCGGGAGCGGCAATGTGGGGGGCTACAACGCCTACATCGTCACTCAGTCCAAATGGACCGGATTGCTTGTCATTGTCCTTGACTGCCTCAAAGGACTTGTCGCGGTGCAGGCCTCGCTCTGGCTCTATCCAGACTCATATCTGAGTCAGTGCGTGGCACTTCTGGGGGCTTTGGGAGGTCACAACTACTCGATCTGGCTTGGCTTCAAAGGAGGAAGGGGTTTGGCTACCGCAGCCGGGGGCATGCTCCTTCTGGGTCCCAGCTATGCTGTTGTGTGGAGTGTCGCCTGGTTGATTGTGAAAACGCTGAAGCGGGATATCCTCACGTCGAACCTCGTGGCGATTCTTGTCACACCACCGATTCTTTGGATTCTGCCCTGGAGTCTTACGCTGGCGCTGGTGAGTGTCCGAGTAGAGAGCAGCACATTCTTGTTCTTTAGTTGTATCCTGAGCGCTGTGCTTCTGCTGAGCCACCTTGATGCATTGCGGGACATCTGGAAGGGCGCAAAAACGAACGACTCTCAATCACGATCCTCAACAATCTAAGGTCAACTGTTCATCATGAAGAGAAACCTCGCCAGAATCGCGCTTATTCTCGCGGTTCCGCTTTTCCTCGGGATCGCCATCGGATATTCGATCAAGCCTTCGGCCGCAGCCTCTCGGGGTGAACCGGATGCCGCGTTCGATAAATCATTCCCGACAGCCATACGAGTTCAGGATAAGATCTCGGGTGAGCAGGATCCGACATCCAACAACCGACGCAATGCCATCACACGCGCTATTGGCAAAGTGAGTTCTGCGACTGTCGGTATCAATGTCACGGAAATCGTTGAGCAGCCCGGAGTAGATCCATCCCTGCGCCAGTTTTTTGGCAACGACCAGTTCTTTAGGCAATTCTTTGGTCCGCAACGCTATGAAGTCAAAAACCTCGGATCGGGGGTCGTGATCTCTCCCGACGGGTACATCGTCACGAATTTCCATGTGGCTGGCAACGCAAAAGAAATCACTGTCACGTTCGTCGGCGGAAAGAAACTCAAGGCGAAACTCATGGGGGCGGATGCTGTGAGCGACATAGCTCTGGTGAAAGTCGACGGCTCTGATCTTCCGTATGCGGACCTTGGCAACTCCGACGATGTTGTGATTGGTGAGTGGGCCATTGCACTCGGGAATCCCTTCGGTCTCTTTGAGATCAATGACAAACCGACTGTGACCGTCGGGGTCATCAGCTCCACCGGGATGAATCTTGGACGGCAAGGGAATGCAATTTATCGGGACATGATCGAGACGGATGCGGCGATTAACGGAGGAAACAGCGGCGGTCCGCTTGTGAACAGCAACGGTGAAGTTGTCGGTATCAATACACTTATTTTCACGGGCGGTGTCAGCCAGGCTTTCGTCGGCTATGGTTTTGCGATTCCGATCAACAAGGTGAAAAAGGTCGTTGCCGACCTGCGGAAGAAAGGAAAAGTGACTCGCGAGGTCTACACAGGTTTTGAGGCGCAAGAAGTCGATGCCCGCGTCGCGCGCTATTTTGGATTGACTGAACCGCGTGGCGTCATTGTAAGTGATATCTTCAAGAAAGGCCCGGCGGAAAAGGCGGATCTTCGGATCGGGGACATCATCCTCGAGGCGAACGGTACGCGCGTCAACACGGCAGATGAGTTCTCCGGACTTCTCTACGATGCGAGCCCGGGGGATGTGCTGAAATTGAAAGTGTACCGCGAAAAGAAAATGATCGATCTTGATTTGAAACTGGACAAGAAACCGTAGACGGAAGGGTGATGCATTGATCCAGCGTTATACACGCGCCGAGATGGGCAAGCTGTGGGAAGACGAAAACAAGTATCGCATCTGGCTCGATATTGAGGTTCTGGCGTGCGAGGCTCAGGCCGAGCTTGGCATCATCCCGGCGGAGGCTGTCAAGATCATCCGCTCCAAGGCCAAGTTCAACGTGGCGCGTGTTCTTCAAATTGAAGAGGAAGTGAAACACGACGTGATCGCCTTCCTCACGAACGTTGGAGAGTATGTTGGAACGGAGTCGCGCTTCATCCATCTTGGAATGACTTCGTCGGACGTTCTTGACACGGCCCTGGCTGTCCAGATGAAGCAGTCTGCAGATCTGCTTCTCAAGGATCTTGAGGGATTGAAGGCTGTTCTTGCTCGAAGAGCAAAGGAATTCAAGCACACGATGATGATCGGTCGTACTCACGGGATCCACGCGGAGCCCACGACGTTCGGGCTGAAGCTGGCGCTCTGGTATGCAGAAACGGCGCGCAACATCGATCGATTAAAGAAGGCAAGGGAGACGGTCAGCGTTGGTCAGATTTCGGGAGCCGTTGGAACCTACGCTCATCTGGATCCTTTCGTCGAGCGGTATGTCTGCGAAAAACTTGGCCTGACGCCCGCCCCGATTTCCACACAAGTGCTGCAACGCGATCGTCACGCCGAGTTTATGAATACGCTCGCACTCAGTGGAAGTTCGCTTGAGAAATTTGCGACGGAGATTCGCCATCTGCAAAGGACCGAAGTTCTGGAGGTCGAGGAGTATTTCTCCAAAGGACAAAAGGGCTCTTCTGCGATGCCTCACAAACGAAATCCCATCACCTGCGAACGCATCGCGGGGTTGTCGCGGGTACTTCGGGGGAATGCCCTTGCCGCGATGGAGAACGTCGCGTTATGGCATGAGCGCGATATAACACATTCATCGGTGGAGCGTGTGATCGTTCCCGACAGTTGCATCCTCCTCGACTACATGCTGGCTCAGTTCACAAAGATTCTTGATCAACTCCTGGTCTATCCGGAGCATATGCAGGAGAATATCGATCGCACGTTTGGTCTCGTCTTCTCCCAGGATGTTCTGCTGGCTCTCACCAAGGGGGGAATGAAGCGGGAAGATGCGTATGCGATCGTACAGGAGGAAGCAATGAAGGTCTGGCAGCATCGTCAGAGTTTTCGCAGCCTGATCGAAAAGAGAGCCGAGGTTCAGAAGCTGCTGCCTGCGAAAGAAATGGATCATCTCTTCGATCCGCGGCGAAGTCTCAAGAATGTAGATTACATATTTCATCAGGTTGGACTAGATTGAGAACGGAGTATTCCCCATGCCTAAGAGGTTCCAGAACTACATAGATGGTCGGTGGGTTGATGCAATTTCGGGTAAGACATTTGAGAACAGAAACCCCGCAAATTGGGATGAAGTGATCGGTACGTTCCCACTCTCGAGCAAAGAAGAAGTGGACCAGGCGGTCAAGGCTGCTCGTCGCGCATTTGAATCATGGCGTCTCGTTCCTGCACCAAAACGGGGCGACATCATGAAAAAGGCCGGAGATATTCTCACAGCGCGAAAAGAAGAGATCGCCAAACAAATGACGCGTGAAATGGGGAAGGTTCTCCTGGAGACCCGGGGCGATGTGCAGGAAGGAATTGACACAGCCTATTATGGAGCGTCCGAGGCGCGTCGTCTTTTCGGCCACACCGTTCCCTCGGAGCTGCCGAACAAATTCAACATGGCCATGCGTGTCCCGATCGGCGTCGCAGCGATCATCACCCCCTGGAATTTCCCAATGGCAATCCCGACCTGGAAAATATTCCCGGCATTGGTGTGTGGAAATACCGTCGTGTTCAAGCCGGCATCAGATACTCCTGCCACAGCCACGACGTTGGTCGAGATTTTGCTGGAAGCCGGGGTTCCCCCTGGCGTCATCAACATCGCTCACGGTAGCGGCCGTGAGGTGGGGAATCGTCTTGTAGAACATCCCGATGTGGATCTCGTCAGTTTCACGGGGTCTACGATGGTTGGCAAGCGAATTTCAGAGGTCGCGAGCAATACGCTGAAGCGTGTTTCTCTCGAACTGGGAGGCAAGAATGCCCAAATCGTCATGGACGACGCAAATCTCGACCTTGCGCTTGAAGGCGTACTGTGGGGGGCGTTCGGGACAACAGGCCAGCGATGCACGGCAACAAGTCGGCTCATTGTTCACGAGAAAGTCTATGACAAGTTCGTTTCGATGGTTGTTGATCACGCGAAGAAGTTGCGACTCGGCGACGGTCTGAAGGACAATGTCGATGTCGGGCCGTGCATCAATGAGGGTCAGCGCAAAACCGTGGATGAATACGTGCAGATTGGCAAGGGGGAAGGGGCGAAAGTGCTGGCTGGCGGGAAGATGGCAGTCGGCGACGGGTTGGCGAAAGGCTGGTTCTATGAACCGACGGTCTTGGGAGACGTGACGCCTCAAATGCGGGTTGCTCGTGAAGAGATCTTCGGACCCGTTCTCTCCGTCATCAAGATCAAATCGCTCGAAGAAGCGATCGCTGTCTCGAACAACACGACCTACGGACTCTCCTCGTCAATCTATACGCAGGACATCAACAATGCCTACATAGCAATCCGCGATATTAAGGCGGGGATTACGTATGTGAACAGTCCGACCATCGGAGCCGAAGCTCACATGCCCTTTGGCGGTGTGAAAGAAACAGGGAACGGTCATCGCGAGGGTGGCTGGACGGTGTACGAGTTCTACACAGAGTGGAAAGCTGTTTACGTCGACTACAGCGGCAAATTGCAGCGCGCACAAATCGACAATGCCGAATAGTAACATTATGACCCTTTACCTCTACATAGTTTCGTATTACGAACACCAGGAATTCTTCTGACGCGTCTGGTGACCTCGTGACTAATCAACCCAGAACCGTGCTGGAACGAAACTCAGAGGTGACATATGACAGACACATTGACCGCGAATGCGGAACAAACGCAGGCTGCACTATCGACCGCAGCCAATAACGGATACGATGGGGAGAAACCCACGACGAAGACCTCGATCAAAATCGCTCCAAACGAAGTACACACCACACTCGCAAAGCACATGCTGGTGGATGGGTTTGACCTCGTGGTGGATCTTAAGCGGAGTCAGGGATCGTATCTCTACGATTCGCGCTACAACAAGCGATACCTGGACTTTTTCACTTTCTTCGCATCAGGCTCGGTGGGCATGAATCATCCGAAATTGAATTGCCCTGAATTTCTCGAGAAGCTCGGTTACGTCGCAGTTCACAAACCGTCCAATGCAGACGCGTACACGGTCGAAATGGCGGAATTCGTTGAAACGTTTTCGCGGATTGCCCAGCCGGAGTATCTCCCTTATGCGTTCTTTATCGACGGCGGAGCTCTTGCCGTGGAGAACGCATTGAAGACAGCGTTTGACTGGAAAGTCCGGAAGAATTTCATCAAAGGGTACACCGAGGAACGAGGAAGACAGATCATTCACTTCCGCCGTGCATTCCATGGGAGAAGCGGCTACACGCTCTCAATCACGAACACGGATCCTGTGAAGACGAACTATTTCCCGAAATTCCGTTGGCCCCGCATCCACAACCCAATCATCGAGTTCCCTTTGAATAAGGAAAACCTTGCTCGGGTGAAGAAAGCGGAGTCCATTGCTCTTCAGCAGATCAAGCAGGCGATCATCAACAACCCGGATGACATCGCAGGCATGATCATCGAACCGATTCAGTGCGAAGGGGGAGACAATCACTTCCGGAAGGAGTTCCTTGAAGAACTCAGAACGATTTGCGATGAGAGCGACATCCTTCTGATCTTCGACGAAGTCCAGACCGGCATGGGTGTCACTGGGAAAATGTGGGCGCATGAGTACTTTGTGAAGCCCGACGTGATGTCGTTTGGAAAGAAAACGCAGATCTGCGGAATCATGTGCAGCAGACGAATTGATGACGTGCTCGAGAACGTCTTCCATAAGCCGAGCCGCATTAATTCAACGTTCGGCGGAAACCTCGTCGATATGGTGCGATTCCAGCGGATTCTCGAGATCATCCATGAAGAAAAACTCGTCGAGAATGCCCGTGTCACTGGTATCTATTTGCTTGAGAAGCTGGGTGAGCTCGAAGAAGAGTTTCCCGAACTGCTCTCAAGCTCCCGAGGCAGAGGGTTGCTCTGTGCGATTGACCTCGACACCGCGCAGAACAGGGATCAGCTGAGGAGCAAAGCGTACGATAATGGTCTGATCCTCATCGGTTGCGGGGATCGATCGATTCGGTTCCGTCCGCCGTTGAACGTCAGCAAGACCGAGCTTGACGAAGGACTGAGCATCATTCACGAAGCTCTCACCGAAATCAACCAGGGTGACTAACTCCGCACCGGAGAATTGAAAGAGAAGCGTGGAAACAAATCAACACGATCCAAAGAGTGGTCTCGATCTTGATGTGATGGTTGTCAACGAATTGCTGGTGCAGTTCATTCGGGACGAGACGAAGAACGCCGGATTTCATCGCGGAGTTATCGGTTTGTCCGGCGGAGTGGATTCGGCCGTCAGTGCTGCACTGACGGCTGTCGCCCTCGGCAAGGATGACACGATGGGTGTCCTCATGCCCTATCGGACGAGCAGCCCGAAAAGCGTCGACGATGCGAAGATCGTGGTCGAGCAGCTTGGCATCCGGTCGGAGATCGTCGATATCTCGGAGATGGTCGATGCATATTGTGCGGTTCATAAGGTAACTGACCGGGTCCGTCGGGGCAACGTTATGGCGCGGATGCGCATGATTGTGCTCTATGATATATCGGCGAGAGAGCAAGCCCTCGTGATCGGGACAAGCAACAAGACCGAGATCATGGTTGGCTACGGAACGCTTTTCGGTGACACTGCGTCCGCGATCAACCCTCTCGGTGATCTCTATAAGTCTCAGATATGGCAGCTTGCCCGGCATCTCGGTCTTCCGGCGAAGATCGTGGAGAAGGTGCCGACGGCCGATCTCTGGGAGGGGCAGTCCGACGAAGAGGAGCTTGGATGTACTTACCCCCAGCTCGATGCACTGCTCTACCATCTTGTCGATGAACGAAGAAACGACAGCGAGCTAAAGGCGCTTGGCTACGATTCGGCGTTCGTCGATCGCGTCAAATCGCTTATCCGCAGAAATCAGTTCAAGCGTCGGCCGCCTTTGATTGCGAAAATATCCTATCGGACCGTGAATGTTGATTTCCGCTATGTTCGCGATTGGGGGCTATGAGAATGGAAAACCCAGTCTCGCCGGGAACCCTGTATCTTGTCGCCACACCGATCGGAAACCTTGATGACATCACCCACCGTGCGATCAAAGTCCTCTCCGGAGTAGATCTCGTCGCTGCAGAGGACACACGCAAGACAAAAATCCTTCTGGATCACTACGCGATCAGCAAGCCGATGCTGAGCTACTTCAGTTACAACGAACGCCAGCGTACGCCTCAACTCATCGAGAAGCTTCTTCAGGGGACGTCTATTGCCCTCGTTTCGGATGCCGGTACACCGGGGATCTCCGATCCGGCGTTTCACATCGTCCAGTCAGCGTTGGATTCCGGAATTCCCATTGTGCCGATTCCCGGCCCCTCGGCGTTTGTCTCCGCTCTGATCGTCAGCGGACTGCCGACAGACAGGTTTGTTTTCGAAGGATTCCTTCCGGTCAAAAAGGGAAGGAAGACGAAACTGGAGATTCTGCGCACCGAGCCCAGAACCATCATCCTCTACGAATCGCCTCACCGTATTCTCAGAACTTTGGGAGAGATCCACGCATCGTTTGGCGACCGAAGGGTTGTTGTGGCGCGTGAACTCACAAAGAAATTCGAGGAGATTGTCCGGGGGAAACTCTCCCTCGTGCTCCCTCAGCTGACAGGCAAGCCTACGCGCGGTGAGTATGTGATTGTCATCCAAGGATATTCCCCCTCCTGAAATCAAAGCTCATCCCAAGAACTGATATTGCGTTTGATCGTTCCGAACGAATGCATCCTCCGGAACAGTCCTTTTTGTAGAGTTCTCTTCGAAAATCTCATTTTTCCTCACAAAACAAGCTCTTGACAAAGCCAAAGAATTAGGATATATTGTTAGCACTCTACTATGGAGAGTGCTAACACTGGTGCGATTCCATAAGTCTGTTAATAATCTAAACTTACATAGGAGGCATCTCAAATGAATCTGAAGCCATTAGCAGATCGGGTGGTCGTAAGGCCCTCGGTTGCGGAAGAGAAAACAAAGGGTGGCATTATTGTTCCTGATACGGCGAAGGAAAAACCCGTTTGGGGCGAGCTTATAGCGGTTGGACCGGGAAAGGTCTCCGATGAAGGAAAGTTGATTGCGTTGGAAGTAAAAGTCGGCGATCGCGTGCTCTACGGGAAATACTCGGGAACCGAGGTCACGATTGACGGCGAGGAACTACTCATCATGCGCGAAAGCGACGTCTTTGCCATTATGCCCAAAAAGTAATTTCAGACAAAAAAGGAGATAGAGAGCTATGGGAGCAAAGCTGATTAACTTTAACACAGATGCCCGGGCTGCCTTGAAGCGAGGTGTTGACCAACTCGCAGATGCAGTGAAGGTAACGTTGGGACCGAAGGGCCGCAACGTAGTGATTGACAAGAAATTCGGTGCGCCGACGATTACAAAAGACGGCGTCACAGTCGCAAAGGAAGTTGAACTCACGGATCCTATCGAGAACATGGGCGCACAGATGGTACGCGAAGTGGCATCGAAGACGTCTGATGTTGCCGGTGACGGGACAACCACCGCAACGGTTCTTGCCCAGGCGATCGTTCGTGAGGGACTCAAGAACGTTACTGCCGGTGCGAATCCGATGGATTTGAAGCGCGGTATTGACCTCGCGGTGATCAAAATCGTGGAAGGATTGAAGAAGATGAGCAAGACCGTTGGCGATGACAAAGAGAAGATCGCCCAGGTCGGTGCCATCTCAGCAAACAATGATCGCGCAATCGGCGAACTCATTGCGAACGCGATGGAAAAGGTCGGCAAAGACGGCGTCATTACCGTCGAAGAGGCGAAGGGAACAGAGACAACCCTGGATGTCGTCGAAGGAATGCAGTTCGATCGCGGCTACCTGTCACCGTATTTTGTAACAGATGCAGAGACGATGGAAACCATTCTGGAGGATCCCTACATTCTGATCCACGACAAGAAGATCAGCGCTATGAAGGATCTTCTCCCGTTGTTGGAGAAAATCGCCCAGTCCAGCCGGTCCATTCTCGTGATTGCGGAGGAAGTCGAAGGAGAAGCGTTGGCCACTTTGGTTGTCAACAAGCTCCGTGGCACGCTGCGCGTCTGCTCTGTGAAGGCTCCCGGTTTCGGCGATCGCCGCAAGGCGATGCTGGAAGATGTCGCTATTCTCACGGGCGGCACAGTGATTTCCGAAGAGAAGGGATTCAAGTTGGAAAACGCTCAGCTCTCGTACATGGGCACAGCGAAGCGCGTAACGATCGACAAGGACAACACGACGATTGTCGAAGGCGCAGGCAAGAAGGAAGATATCAAGAAGCGTATCAACGAAATCAAGCAGCAGATCGAGAAGACAACCTCCGACTACGACAAGGAGAAACTGCAGGAGCGGTTGGCGAAGTTGTCGGGCGGCGTCGCAGTTCTGAAGATCGGCGCTTCGACGGAAGTTGAAATGAAGGAAAAGAAGTCCCGCGTTGAAGATGCTCTGCATGCAACCCGTGCGGCTGTGGAAGAGGGTATTGTTCCCGGCGGCGGTGTCGCTTATTTGCGCAGCATCAAATCGTTGGACGAAGTGAAGACAGAGAACGAGGACCAGAAGATTGGCGTGGAGATCATTCGCCGGGCGGTTGAAGAACCGATTCGGTTGATCGTTGAGAACGCCGGCCTCGAGGGTTCCGTGGTCGTGAACAAGATCAAGGAAGGCAAAGATGACTATGGCTTCAATGCCCAGAATGAAAAATACGAAAACCTTATCGCGGCCGGCGTCATCGACCCGACGAAGGTTGCTCGTATCGCTCTGGAGAACGCTGCCAGCGTCGCAGGCCTCCTGCTGACGACGGAAGCGACCATCGTCGATAAGCCTGAAAAGGACAAAGCTCCTCAGATGCCGCATGGTGGTGGCATGGGTGGCGATATGTACTAGTCCTGTCGAGACGCATTTTCTCGACAAAGAGATACATGAAAAGCCCTTCTGTTCCTTGAGAGCAGAAGGGCTTTCTTTTTGAGAGGAAACGGACTGCAAGTCATTGTGCCATAAGTCAGAAACCTTGCTTGTGCCTTGTTTATTGGCTAAATTCCAACGACAAGTATGAGAATTCCCCCTGAGAAAATCGAGGAAATCCGCTCTGCCAATGACATCGTCGATGTCATTTCACAGCACGTGCGGTTGAAAAAGAGGGGGAAAAACTTCGTCGGCCTCTGTCCCTTCCATCAGGAAAAAACACCCTCATTCACCGTGAGTTCGGAGAAGCAGATGTACCACTGCTTCGGCTGCTCGAAGGGGGGGAATATCATCACGTTTGTCATGGAGTTTGAAAAGGTCTCCTTCACGGAAGCCGTGCGTTCTCTCGCAGAGAAGGCGGGGATTGTCATTTCCTTTACGGAAGTCGACCAGGAGCGCCAGAACGAGACTGAGGCTCTCTACAACGCGTGCCGTTTTGCCGGACTTCATTTTCACACCAACCTGACGAAGACCGATGAGGGACGATCCGCGCTGGAGTATTTTCATCAGCGGGGATTCAGTGATGAGACGATCAGGGTGTTCGGTCTCGGCTATTCTCTCAATTCCTGGGATGGGTTTGTCCTTCGTGCGAGAGAAGAGGGACTGGACCGCGCCGACCTTTTGAAGGCGGGCTTGATCCGCGTCCGCGAAGACGGGACGGACTACGACTATTTCCGCGGCAGAGCGATGTTTCCGATCTTCTCCACCACCGGCCGTGTCGTGGGATTCGGGGCAAGGAAGCTGCGCGACGACGACCCCTTGGGAAAGTACATCAATTCTCCTGAGACTCCGATCTACAACAAGAGCCGCGTCCTGTTTGGTTTGTTCCATTCAAAGGACGCCGTTCGGGCGCAAGACAATGCGCTCATGGTCGAGGGGTATGCCGATCTGATCTCGCTCTATCAGGCGGGAATCCAGAATGTCGTTGCGTCCAGCGGCACAGCTCTGACGGAAGAACAAGTACAGCTGATTTCCCGCTACGGGAAAAAACTCACCCTTGTCTATGATGCCGACTCAGCGGGGTCGAATGCCACGCTGCGTGGAATGGATATTGCCTTTGCTCAGGACCTCGATGTCTCCATCGTCGAACTTCCCGAGGGAGAAGATCCCGACTCGTTCATCCGAAAGTCCGGCGGCAAGGAGTTTCAGAAGCTCCTCGACCGAGGGATGTCGTTCATAGATTTCAAAGCGCGACAGTTCCTTCGTACGGGCTCATTTGCCACACCGGAAGGAAAAGCCCAGGCCGTCCGTTCGATCGTGCAGTCGATCGCGAAAATGAAAGACGAGTTGAAGCGCAACTTCTACATTAAGGAAGTCGCAACGAAATATGATATCTATGAGTCTGTCCTGTATCGCGAGCTGGAGAAATGGACGGGGGAACGCAATCGGACCGGATCATTCGGTGCGCCGCGAAGCGACGGGCCACAACGCCCCGATTCGAATCAGAACAACGTATCTTCATCCGTGGCGGAAAAGAAGCGGACTCCGGTGGCAGAAAGAGATCTGCTGAAGCTGGTCCTGGAGCATCCCAAAGAAATGCTTGAGTTCATCTTTTCTCACATCGCTATCACCGATATCACGGATCCACAAATTCGGAAGATTGTCGAATTTCTGCTCTCCCGTTTCGACGAGAGGGGCCCCGGTGAAGTGACAGAGATTGTTGGAGAGATAACAGATCCGGCTCTGAAAAGCATCGTGACCGACAGTGTGATGAGCAGGTACGAGTTGAGCAAACAATGGGAAAGCAGTGAAGGCGAAATTGAGGTGGCGGATCCCTGGATGGTCGCGCGTGATGCCATCGTTGACATGAAGAAGAGAGGGTTGGAGTTCCAGATCGAGGAGAACAGGCGAGCGTTGAAGGATGTGTCTGAGCGCGGAATCGATGTCCAACCGTTTGTCCTCCGGCATCAGGAACTCTCGAAGCAGCTCGATGACCTCAAGTCCGGAGCTTTGTTCAAATCAACGTGAAGAGGTCCCAGTGGCACGAAACACACCCTTGATGATTCACATCGTTCCCGGCAAGTGCGATTTTTGCGGCTGCTGTGTCGGCGTTTGCCCGGAAGACGCTATCGAGCTCATGGAAGCCGAAATACGGATCATCGACGCCCGATGCACAAATTGCCGAAAGTGCGTTTGGGCCTGTCCGTGGGAAGTCATTGAATTCCATCGTGAAGGAATTGATCAACTGCCCAAAGTCGTGTCTCTCCCTCAGGAACGAACACCGTCATTCTAGACGATTGCCGGACAATCGGGTTAGCGAAGAGAAGGTCAATGTTTGCAATGAAAGAACGTTACGACGTCATCGTGGTTGGAGCCGGGCCTGCTGGATCGACCGCTGCTCGATTTGCGGCTGCGGGAGGGGCGTCCGTCCTTGTCCTGGAAAAAGACCGCGATGTCGGTTATCCGGTGAGGTGTGGTGAGGCGGTGAGCCATGAGGGGGTAGCTCAATTCATTGAACCCGACCCCCGCTGGATTGCAGCGACCGTATCCAAGTTTAGGATCATCTCCCCGGGTGGCAACTCAATAGTTCCGCGTCTCGACGGCACTGCTTATGTACTTGAACGTCGGATCTTTGACTATGAACTCGCGAAACTGGCTGTTCGGGAGGGGGCGGAGATTGTCACGAAAGCGTACGTGTATGACCTGCTGAGAGACGGAGATACTGTCGTCGGTGTTCGTGCTGTGGTAAAGGATCAGAAAGTCGAGATACGATCTGGTATCGTTGTCGGGGCAGATGGAGTCGAGAGCCGCGTTGGCAAATGGGGTGGAATTGACACGACGACCAGCATTCACGACATGGAGAGTTGCGCTCAGCTTACCTTGAGCGGCATCGAGGTTGAGCAGGGGATTTTGGAATTCTATTTTGGCGAAAACGTCGCGCCGGGCGGATATGTGTGGGTGTTTCCGAAAGGGAAAGACTCTGCGAACGTCGGGATTGGGATCAGCGTGGACGAGGCGAAGGACAAGTCGGCTGTCAAGTATCTGGAAGAGTTTGTCCAGAAGAAGTACCCCAAAGCCGGAATTCTCACGAGGATCGCCGGCGGCGTTCCGTGCGCAAAAACGTGCGATGAAATCGTAAAGAACAACATTGTCCTTGTCGGCGATGCAGCGCACCAGGTGAATCCCACGAGCGGCGGAGGGATCATCAGCGGAATGATCGGGGGGATGATCGCGGGACAGGTTATCGCCGAAGCGGTCGCAAAGAACGACATCACTCAGCTGAAAGAGTACACAGATCGTTGGCACAAGCGTCTCGGATGGCGGCATGATGTATTCTATAGAATCAAAGAAGCGATCTCAGCGCTTTCCGACGAAACTCTGAACAAGATCTGCGAAGATGGACTGAGATTGCCTGAAGAAAAACGAACAGTTGGCGGAATCTTCAAGACGGCGCTTTGGAATCAGCCCTCGCTCCTCCTGGATGTTGCGAGAGTGTTTTTCTCCTGATGTCCCAAGAATTGATCTGGTGAAGTGAAAGAACACGAATTCGAGAATGTGCTCATTGTGCGGACCGACAGGATCGGCGATGTCGTCCTGACGCTTCCTATGGTTCCTGCCCTGCACGCGAAATTTCCCGGGCGTAGGATCTCGATGTTGCTTCGCTCGTACACGCAGGAACTTGTGGACGGGTTCGATGGACTGGAGAGCATCCTGTCCTATGACGATCGGGGGACACCGAAGTCGTTCTTCGCACTCCTCTTTGAATTGCGTCAGCGCCGATTCGATGTGGTCTTTGTCGTTCATCCGACATTCCGGCTTGCGCTTCTGATGCTCTTTGCAGGTATTCCGATCCGGGTGGGAACGGGTTATCGATGGTATTCGTTCCTTTTCAAGAGGAGAGTGTTCGAACATCGAAAGAAAGCCGAGAAGCATGAGGCAGAGTACAATCTCTCTTTGCTTCAGGCTGTGGGGTGTGATATCCGGAGCATCCCGACGATCACTCTGGCGGTCTCAGAGGCTGCAAGGAATGCTGCTGCTCAAGAGACGAAACAGCTGGGGGTTCTTCCGAATGAGAAACTCGTCATTCTGCATCCGGGAAGCGGCGGTTCGGCTCGGGATTGGAGTCCACAGAATTTTGGAGATCTCGCGAAAGCGCTGAACGATGACGGCTGTTCGGTTGTGGTTACAGGGAGTTCGTCGGAGAAGTCGCTTGTTGAGGAAGTTGTGAAGAGATCACGGGGCAGCGCAGTAGCGTCTGCGGGCCGCCTGTCCTTAAAGGAGCTGGCTGCGTTCATCAGACCGGCCCGGCTTTTTGTTTCCAATTCAACAGGGCCGCTGCATATTGCTGCTGCCATGGGCACTCCGGTCATCGCATTCTATCCGCCGATTCGGGAGTGCAGCCCACGCCGATGGGGACCGCTGACGGAGAAGAAAATGGTCTTCGCTGCGGACAATGCTCTCTGTGTACGCTGTAATGGGGGATTGTGTCAGGGGAACGATTGCATGGATCAGATAACGGTGGATCGTGTCGCGCAAGCGGCGCGTCAGATTTTGTCAGACGGGGAGATGCGAAACGAATCGTGAAAAGAACCAGCCCGTTTCATATCGTCCTCATACTTCTGGCGATGAGTGTCGTTCAGAACTCATCGGCGCAGGATACACTCGCATTTCAGACGCGTTTGAAAGAAGCCATCCTTCAGGGGAATGCTGCTCTCCGCGAACTTCCTCAAACTGCGTTCAAAGAGGGGGAGCGGCTGGTGTTCGATGTTGGCTACAGTTTCATTACTGCCGGCGAAGCGGTCATGTCTGTGCCCAAAATGGATACACTGTTCGGCCGGCCTGCGTACCAGGTTCTGTTCACGGTCAACTCCACCAAGACGTTTTCCTGGATCTACAAAGTTGACGATCGATATGAAACGATTCTCGATGCCAAGGGAATGTTTCCCTGGCACTTCACTCAACGAGTGCGGGAGGGTTCTTTTAACAGGGATTTTGAAGCATGGTTTGACCAGTCGAATAATATTGCGTACGCGAACAACAAACAATATCCGGTTCCACCGTACGTCCATGATGCTGTCTCGGCATTCTACTTCATCCGGACCCTGGATTATTCCAAATCACGTGTCGGTGAGAAGCTCACCCTCCAGAATTTCTTCAGAGATACGACCTATGTCTTGTCTGTGAAGTTTCTCGGCCGTCAGCGGATCGAAGTGGACGCGGGCACATTTGATTGCATTATCGTGGAGCCCCTGATGAAAGAAGGGGGGCTCTTCAAGAGCGAAGGTCGGGTTCTCATTTGGTTGACAGACGACGAACGCAAGATCCCAGTGAAGGTGAGCACGAAAGTCGTCATCGGCTCGATTGAATCTGAACTTCGTGAATACTCCGGTATCAACGGCCCGATCAGGGCGAAGGTGCGATAGGTGCATATGTCAAAATTCAAACAGATCAGTCTTTCGGGAATCAAAACGATTTCCATCCGCAATCGAAAGAGCAAGGTCTCACCGAAGGACTTTGGACGCGTGCTTGATCCGAAAAAGGCGCGGGTCTCGGAGTTCGTCGATTCACTGCCAAGAATCCTGGCAGCCAATGAACTCAAAGAACTCGTACGGGATATCGAGCGATCCCGCCGGAAGAAGAAGCCGGTCATTCTCATGATGGGCGCGCACGTTGTCAAAGTGGGTTTGGCGCCGCTGATCATCGATATGGTCCGCCGCGGAATCATAACCCATGTGGCGATGAACAGCGCTGCTTCGATTCACGACGTCGAAACGGCGATGTGGGGTCAAACCTCGGAAGATGTTGCCGTGAATATCCTCGACGGCCGGTTTGGGATGTCGAAGGAGACAGGAGAATTCATCAATCGAGAGCTTGTGAGGGCCAGCAGAGAAACCAGCAATGGATACGGTGAAGCTCTCGGGAAGAAGATTATCGCTTCCAAGGCCCGCTATCGGTCTGTCAGCATTCTTGCAGCCTGCTATGAACGTGACGTCCCCGTGACGGTGCATGCAGCGATTGGAACGGATATCATTCATCAGCAGCCGTCGATGGATGGTGGTGCAACAGGTGAGATGAGTTTTCGCGATTTCAAGATCCTTGCCAACAGCATCAAGGACCTCAAGGGTGGTGGGGTGGTCCTGAACGTCGGGTCGGCGGTCATCCTTCCGGAAGTCTTCCTGAAGGCACTGACCGTGGCGCGAAATCTTGGGCACAAGGTGCAAGGTTTCTCAACTGCCAACTTCGACATGATTCGCCAATACCGGCCACAGGTCAACGTCGTCGAGCGGCCGACGCAGCGTCATGGAAGAGGATATACATTTACCGGACATCATGAAATCATGATTCCTTTGCTCTCGGCCATGATCAAATTGCGGATCTCCAGAGGATAATTTCCAGTGAACGACGCTCCCGAGAAGGCAACGCCAGCTGCTCAGTCCCCCTCGATTCCTCTTTCGTTCGTTGAACGGTACCGTATCTCTCCGATCGTTTTTGCGTGCGTGAGCCTCGTTGTTGTCTTCTTCCTGTATCAGATTGTCGGCGGGTTCCTGACCCTCTTGTTCGTAGGGACGAAAGTGACAGCTGATACTGTCACCATGCATCGGATCTTCACGATGGGGGGGCAGATTCTCTTTCTGCTCGTCCCGGCGATCTTCCTCGCGCGATTGCTCGACACAAGAATCTCAACCGTGTTTCCTTGGCGGAAGCCCCATGTTGGTGAGACGCTCTTCGCTGTGCTCAGCCTCCTCTTCCTTCAGGAAGCGATGCAAATCTATTTGTTTTTCCAGGATCGTATCCCCTTACCTCGAGGAATCGAGAAATATGTCGCACCGGCGAGGCAAATGCTCGAGGAAATGTTCCGGATTCTTGTCTCAGCGAAGGATATCCCGGAGCTTCTCTTCGTGGTGCTGGTGGTAGCCATCACTCCTGCCATCGTCGAGGAACTGTTGTTTCGAGGACTGATACAAAGCGCTTTCGAACGCAGGGTCGTTCCTGTCCGGGCAGCAATTTGGACCGGCATTATCTTTGGTATCTTTCACTTCAATCCATTTCAGATTGTACCATTGATCATTCTCGGCTGCTTCTTTGGAATTCTGAGAATGCGGTCAAGGAGCATGATCATCGCAATGACGGTGCATTTTCTCAACAATGCCCTGGCGGTTGTCGTCACCTACTTTCAGATGGACGACAAGATGGTGATCGGGGCGACGAAGGGGCCGGACATCAACACGACATCCATGCTGGCGCAAATGGCTCTCTTTGTGATGCTGTTCGTGGTTTCGTTTTCGTCGTATCTTCGCTTGACCGCCGAGGTTCAAACGGACGATGTTCATTGAACATGCAAGCGGAGCGAGAATCCCGAAGCACGCTCCGGCTGGCGGCGAAGAGAACGCACGCAGAATAATTTCCTAACGGAGTTATCGTGGACTCATCAAAGTTCAGCTCATTGCCAAAACGCGTCGCGGTGGCGATACCTGCCATTGCAGTGATTGTCTGGTTGTCAATGCTGGGAGGATATTGGTTCTTCTTCTTGATTGCATTGTTCTCCAGTGTCGCACTCTACGAATTCTACGGTCTTGCCGAGCACAAGGGAGCCTTTCCGTTGAAGGCCTTCGGCCTGATCGCAGGATTCGTTGTGAATGGGTCGTTCATTTATGAACGCTCGCAGGTGGAGCTGTTTGGCTGGTTTGAGTCACGCGGTATCAGGCTTTCTATGTTTTCTCAACTTCAATTCTTGCTGGTGGTACTCCTTGTGTTCCTGTTGGCCGTGTTACTCATCGAGCTCTTCCGGCAAAAAGGATCTGCAATCCTCAATGCTTCAACGACTGTGGCCGGCGTTTGCATCATTTCTCTCTTCTTCGGGACGTTGATCTATGTGCGCGAGCTGTTTCCGTTCGGATTCCCGGTGCATAAGTTCTTTCCGACGAGCTACGCAGGCGATGCAGAGTTGGCGTTGATTTCACGATGGGGCGGCTACACGATAGTGTCGATTTTTGCATCGATCTGGATGTGTGACACTTTTGCGTATTTCGGCGGGTCGACGTTTGGACGTCACAAATTGTTCGAGCGCGTCAGCCCTAACAAATCATGGGAGGGTGCGGTGTTCGGTTTCGCTGCAGCTCTTCTGACCATGATGGTTGCTCGCGCAACGGTCCTCGACTATCTGCGAGTTCAGGATGCTCTTGTCATCGGAGCGATCGTCGGAATATTCGGCCAGCTCGGAGACCTGGTGGAGTCGCGGTTCAAAAGAGATGCAGGTGTAAAAGATTCCTCCGCAATCATTCCGGGTCATGGTGGGGTGTACGATCGGTTCGACAGTCTGGTGTTTGTTGCCCCCCTTGTGTACCTTTACATCGATTTTGTGGTGTTATCGTGATCAATGTGAATAAGAATCACGGACCAAAGATCAATGTCGTGACATTGGGTTGTTCCAAGAATACCGTCGATACTGAGGTGCTTTTGGGCCAGTTGATCGGCGGCAAGGCCAACGTCGTGGAGAGCGTGGAAGATGCCGACATCGCTGTCATTAATACGTGTGGATTTATCGATGCGGCAAAACAGGAATCGATTGATGCAATCCTCGAAGCCGTTCAGCGCAAAAAGGATGGGAAGCTGAAGAAGGTCGTGGTAATGGGCTGTCTCTCGGAACGGTTCGCCAAGGATCTTGTGGCGGAAATCCCGGATGTCGATGCCTATTTTGGATCACACCACCTGGCACAAGTTGTACGAGAGCTCGGCGTCGACTACCGCGAAGAGCTTCTCGGAGAACGACAACTCACCACGCCGCCGCACTTTGCATACCTCAAGATTTCCGAAGGGTGCGACAATCCTTGCTCGTTTTGCGCTATTCCGCTTATGCGTGGGCTGCATGTCTCCAAGCCGTTGGAACGCATCGCCGATGAGACCCGCCGATTGGCGTCTCACGGGGTGAAAGAGTTGATTGTGATTGGCCAGGATACGACCTATTATGGCCTCGATCTTTATGGCGACCGCATCCTCGACCGGCTCCTGCGAGAGGTTTCAGCAGTCGACGGAATTGAGTGGGTGCGGTTGATGTACGCCTACCCGACGAAATTTCCAAAGAAGATCCTTAATGTCTTCCGGGAAAACCCGAAACTGTGTCGCTATCTCGATATTCCAATTCAGCACGCTTCTGACGAAGTGCTGAAATCCATGAGAAGAGGGGGAACCCTTCGAGGTCTGCGAGAACTTCTTCTTGAAATCAAGGACGCAGTTCCCGACATTGGATTACGGACGACGCTGATCGTCGGATATCCCAATGAGCGCGATGAAGACTTTCAGCAACTGTGCGACTTCGTTGAGGAAATGAGGTTCCATCGCCTGGGTGTCTTTACGTATTCACAAGAAGAGGGGACGACGGCGTTTGAGCTTGGCGATCCGGTACCCAACGAAGTCAAGGAAGAGCGACGGGCGCATGTGATGGAGTTGCAGCAGCGAATCTCCGAGGAACGCAATACGTCACTTCTTGGAACCAAAGTAAAGGTTCTGATCGACCGCAATGAAGGGGAGTTCTTTGTTGGACGAACGGAATGGGATGCGCCCGAAATCGATCAAGAAGTGCTGGTGCGAGCAATCCCGGGGCTTGCCGTCGGGAGCTTCATCACGGCGAAAGTTACAGACACAACTGAATATGATCTCTATGCCGACTGCGTCGAAGAGGACTTGGGCAGAAAGGGAGCGGGGTAGTCTATGAAAACGATGATTGCAGCTCGCACAGCCTTCCGCATCGCGGGATGTCTCATGTTGTTCGCAACTCTTGCCTACGGCCAGACAGAAATGCGCCAGACGGGAGAGTTGATCCCGACGTTTTACGTTGATGCAATGGCGTATGCCTCCTCCCAACCTCAGAAGTCGCGTGTTGATGTCTACGTGCAGGTCCCTCATGAAGAAATCCGATTCATGAAAGAAGGGGACACTTATATTGGCCGTTATGAAGTCACGCTGACGCTCTTCACAGGCGTGAAACAACTCGTTCACGAGCAAACATGGAGTGTCGACGTCCCCGTCAATGATTTCGCCCAGACGTCGGGCAGCCGGCTCTACAGTTTGACTCATCGGACGGTGGATGTCGATCCCGGAAGTTATCAGCTCAATGTGGTTTTCCGAGATCAAGAATCCCGCAAGTCGTCGCAGGTGAAAAAGACGCTCGTCGTCACAGACTTCGCGAAGGACTCGATTGCCGTCAGCGATATCATGCTGGTGAGCCGACTTTCTATCGCCGGCGAGAAGAAAACGATTGTTCCGAATATTACTGGAAGCATCCATCCCCGTTCGGAAGGATTTTTTGTTTTCTTCGAATTGTATTGTGCTCCCCGGCTGGATTCTGCTGACTTGCTGTACAGAATTTACGATTCGAAAAAGAATGAAGTCTACCGGCGATCCGTGCGGGAAGCGATTACCGGGGCGAAGACGCAGATCTTCATGAAAGTGGACAGTGCCAGTATCCCGATGGGCACATATTTCCTCTCCGCCGAAGTGGTTGTGCAGGACGGTATCAGCGGAAAATCATACCGCGCGACGACCTCTCGCACACTCAACGTCCGATCCCTGGATCTGCCTGCAGCAGTTCTGGACGTCGACAAGGCAATCGACCAACTTGTCTACATTGCCAGGGAAACAGAACTGCAGTATATCCGCGACGGAGCGACGCAGGACGAAAAACATCGGCGCTTCATGGAATTCTGGGCCAAGCGGGATCCTGATCCAAGCACCCAACGCAATGAACTGATGGAAGAATACTATGGCCGCGTGCAGTACGCCAATCAGAATTTCGGTCATTACATGGAGGGTTGGCGCACAGATATGGGGATGGTGTTTATTCGATTCGGCTCGCCCGAGAACATTGAGCGTCATCCGATGGAACTTGATACAAAGCCGTACGAAATATGGTACTATTATCAGCTGAGCCGACAGTTTATTTTCGTCGACGAGACCGGATTCGGCGACTACCGGCTGACATACCCCACGACTGACTTGTGGGGAAGGACCCGATAATTCACATGCAGAGTGTAACGAGAAGAAAAGCCAGTGCGGGACATCCTACGCCTGGCTTTTTCCGTTTTGTTTTCTCCACGTTCATCGGAATTTGTCTCGTCGCGAACAATGGAATCTCTCAGGACCGGCGGACAATTCACCAGTTGACGGTCTCTGGAAATGCATCAGTTCCGTCCGGAACAATTGCGAAGTGGCTGGCCTCCCAACCTGGTGGACGGTTCGTTGCGACGGACGTGCAGACGATTGCCGGCCGATATGCAGCCGAGGGATTTCCATTGGCGAAGGTTGATTCCATAGCTTTTGAACCGACAACAGATACGGCCCAGGTGGACGTCGTATTGTGGATCAAGGAGGGAAAACCAGCTCATATCGCTTCACTTCGATTGGATGGGCTCAAGGCCTTGAGCGAAGCTTCCGCCCGTTCTCTTTTGCACACAACCGTCGGGGAGAAGTTTGTTCCAGCGTTGATGGAGCAGGCTATTGGTGCTCTCCTGTCCGCCTACGAACAGTCAGGGTATCCGTTTGCGAAGATCTCTCTTGGCGAAATCACGTTTGATGAGGAGAAGGATTCGCTCGGTGTGGACATTGTCTTGACCATTGATGAGGGGATCCTCGCCCGCATCAACCACCTTCGAGTGGACGGGAACACAACGACGAAGACGAGCGTCATCGTTCGCGAAGCGCGCATCGCTGATGGAGAACTCTTCCGTGGCGATCAACCCGAAAAAGTTAAACAGAGACTTCAGAAGCTTCAATTGTTTTCCACCGTCTCAGTGCCCGAGTTGTACCTTCACGATGACGGGAGCGTCGGTCTTGCGTTCAAGGTGACGGAAGGTAACCCGAACCGGTTCGATGGTGTCGTGGGGTATATTCCGGCGTCCGGTTCGAGCGATGGCTATGTAACGGGGTTGGTGGATGTCCAATTTCGCAATATCTTTGGAACTGGGAGAAGGTTCGCTGCTCGTTGGTTTCGCGAGAATCAGACCTCGCAGGAGATCAACCTTCAGTACAGGGAGCCATGGTTGGCTTCGCTTCCGGTGAATGCAGATCTTGGCTTCTTTCAGCGCAAACAGGATTCGACTTACATCCGGAGCGTATTTCGATTTGCGGCCGATCTTATGGCAACGGACGAATTGAGCCTCGGACTTGTTATTTCGAGCGAGCAAGTGACACCGACTGAAGGATTCGGCAGGCAGATCGTCAGCGAAAGTCGTGCCATGGATATCGGATTTGTCGTTGCGTATGATTCTCGCAACGATCCTGTGACGCCAACGAGTGGTTTCAATTATCGGACAGAATATGCCACCGGCTTCAAACAGATTACGAATTCGTACCTTCAGGGACAGAACAACCGAAGCGCGACACAAAAACTCTCGTTCGATTTTGAATTCGTGACTTCTCCCCTTGAGAGACAAGTCGTTGTGGTAAATATTTCCGCAAGGGATTTCAGAAGCAGCGCCGTTGAAATAAGCGACCTGTTCAGGCTCGGTGGAGCAAACACTCTCCGCGGGTATCGAGAAGGTCAATTCCTGGGCTCACGCATCGCATGGACGAACCTCGAGTACCGGTTTCTAGCCGGTCAACGGTCCTTCGTGTTCGGATTTGTCGATGCAGGGTATGTGTTGACTCCCGACCGCCCGGAGGTTGGCTTGGTGAGAGAGGAAATGAACAGAGTTGGCTTTGGCGCAGGGCTTCGCGTTGACACGCCTTTGGGTCTCATCGGAGTCAGTTTGGCATTTGGAAAGGGGGATACCTTTGGAACTTCGAAACTCCATATTCGGTTGGCCAATGAGTTCTAATTCGCTGCATCCATTTCTTCAGTTGATTCGTCCGGTAAATGTTGTAATCGTCTTCGGCACGATTGTCTTGGCAGGTGTCCTGGCGAAACCGGACGGCTGGGAAATGCTCTGGGTGATTGTCGCGGGAATGTCGGGCGGGCTCATCGCAGCGGGAGGCAACGCGATCAACGACTTTTTCGATCTCAAGGTTGACAAGATCAATCGACCCGATCGGCCACTGCCGAGAGGAATCGTCACACTTGAAGAAGCCAAGTCTCTTTGGATGTACTCTTCCGGAGCTGGGTTGGCACTGAGCGCCCTTCTGGGAGTGTGGAATCTTATCATTGCGTCCTTCTGGGTCGCCGGTCTGTATGTGTACAGTCGGCAGTTGAAAGGAACAGTGCTCGTAGGCAATGTGACCGTAGCTCTCATGACAGGTCTGGCGTTCCCTTTCGGAGCTTTCGTCGTTGATCGTCCTGGTCTTGGACTCTATCCGGGACTCTTCGCCTTTCTCGCAAATCTTGCCAGAGAACTCCTCAAGGATGTCGAGGATGTTGACGGAGATGCCACCGCCAACCTTGAGACTTTGCCGGTCAAACATGGTGCAGGGGCGGGATTTCTTGGCGCAACGATTGTGCTCGGCGTGTTGATCCTTTTCACCATTGTGCCGGTGATTGTTGGTGTCTACAACTATACGTATCTTCTTTTTGTTCTCCTCGTGGACTTGGGACTCGCCTATGTGGGCGTGTCATTGTGGTATGATGCGACAGTCACGAATTTGAGAAGGCTTAGTCTTATCTTGAAGGTGTGTATGGTGGGCGGTTTGTTTGCGATCTTCGTTGGCTCATGACAATGGATGACCTTCGCAAAACACTGAAAGAGAAGAGGCAGATCCCAACGCTGGAATTTGAAGATGTGTGTTGGGCGCGGGGATTCGAACACATCGCAGGTGTCGATGAAGCCGGTCGCGGTCCCCTGGCCGGGCCTGTAGTGGCAGCAGCCGTCATACTGCCGAAGGGAATGTCTATCGAGGGCGTCAACGATTCAAAGAAGTTGAGTGCGAAGCAGCGGGAGAAATTGTTTCACGACATCTACAACCGCGCGCTCGCAGTCGGTGTGGGAATTGTCAGCCACGAAGTAATTGATAGGATCAACATTTACCAGGCTTCCATCCTCGCGATGAGGAAAGCCGTCGAGAAGCTCGCTATCGTGCCATCGATCGTACTCGCCGACGGCAACAGCTTCAAGCACGAATCGTGGCGTTATCAGAATATCATCGATGGAGACGCGAAGTCAATCACCATCGCCGCGGCATCGGTCATTGCGAAGGTCACTCGAGACGGCCTGATGCTCGAATATCACGAACAGTATCCCCTCTACGGATTTGACCGCCACAAGGGTTATGGTACAAGATTTCACGTGGAAGCACTACGTCAGTACGGAATGTGCCCTATCCACCGCAGGAGTTTCCACATCCATCGCCCCGAGGAATCACACAGGGAAATGGCGCCGGGATGAGCAGGCGATCGATGGGAACGGAAGGCGAGAGCCTTGCTGCGCAATTTCTGGAAGCGAAAGGCTATACGATCCTCGAAAAGAACTATCGATTCGATAGGGGCGAGATCGACCTCGTTGCGAAGGATGGGCAAGAACTGGTCTTCATCGAAGTGAAAGCCCGGCGCTCGAGGGAATTCGGTGCACCGGAGGAATCCGTAACTCCGGCAAAGGAAGCTCAGTTAAAGAAAGTGGCAGAAGGGTACCTCTACGAACATAGTATCGAGAACCAGAGTTGCAGGTTTGATGTTGTCACGATCACCTATCAGGATGGAAGGCCCGTTCTTCGATTGATCCAAAATGCTTTTCTCGCGTAAATGTCCAATGCAAGTCATGAGTCACCAAGAGAGCAAGTAGCGAATGAATATCCTCAGCAACGGATCCGGTATCTATACTGACTACTATCAGCTTACCATGGCTCAGGGATATTTGCTGACCGGGCGGTCTGAGTCGGTGAGTTGTTTCGATTATTTCTTCCGGGAGAACCCATTCAAGGGCGGATATGTCATCTTCGCCGGACTCACCGATGTGCTAGAGATGATCGAAGACTTTTCTTTTAACGATGAGATTCTTGAGTATTTGAGGGGACTTCAATTCAAGGAGGACTTTCTTCAGTATTTGCGCACATTCAAATTCCAGGGGACCATCACCTCTGCGCGGGAGGGCGAACTTGTCTTTCCACTTGAGCCGTTCTTGCGTGTCGAAGGCACCTTGATCGAAGCTCAGGTGATTGAGACACTGCTGCTGAACATCATCAATTTTGAATCGCTGATTGCGACCAAAGCGTCACGGGTGAAGTCCGCAGCCGGCACAAGACGTGTAGTCGATTTTGGGCTCAGACGGGCGCAGGGGCTAGGTGGAATTCACGCGACAAAGGCTGCTATCATTGGCGGAATTGATGCGACGTCCAACGTCTACGCAGCGTATCATAATGGTTTCGAGGTCTCGGGGACTCAGGCGCATTCCTGGGTACAGAGTTTCGGCGATGAACTCACGGCATTTCGGGCATACGCCGAAATCTATCCTGACAATTGCGTCCTCCTCGTCGATACCTACAACACGCTGCGAAGTGGCCTTCCGAATGCCATAACCGTCGGTCAGGAATTGGAACGCAAAGGGCATCGCCTCAGAGCAGTCAGGCTGGACAGCGGTGATCTGGCGTACCTCAGCAAACGCGCGAGGCAAATGCTGGATCAAGCGGGTCTTTCGTATGTGAAAATAGCCGTTTCCAACCAGCTGGATGAATACGTCATTCGAAGCTTGCTGGAAGATCAGGAGTCTCCAATCGACTTGTTCGGGGTCGGCACCCGACTCATCACCGGTCAGCCCGCGGCGGCGTTGGACGGAGTCTATAAGCTGAGCATGTGCGATAACGAGCCCAGGCTGAAATTCTCGGAGAACTATACCAAGTTGACCCTGCCGGGCGTGAAAAGCATCTATCGGTACGTCAATGGTGATGGCACGTTCTGTGGAGATGCTGTGACGTTAGAAGGTGAGCCCGCCCCGGAGAACCTGATTCACCCATTCTTTCCTGAACAGCGGAGTTCCCTGAGGCATTGCCCCTCCGAGGTTCTCATGCAGACAGTTATGGTGCGAGGGGTTGCCGCAATCAAGAGCACTCCACGCGAAAGTGCGGCCTATGCTCAGGAACGTCTGACGCACCTCGCCCCGGAGCACAAACGATTTGAATTCCCGCACATCTACAAGGTGGGAATTTCGCAGGAACTGTTGAACCTCCGGGCGAGACTCGTTGAGGGATTTCAAAAGCGGAATGCATGAAGGTGGAACAAGGCATGAAGGGATTATTGATTATCGATGTTCAGAATGATTTTTGCCCCGGCGGAATCCTCGCTGCTCCGGAAGGGGACCACGTGGTGCCTGTGATCAATCGGCTTATCGATAAGTTCACCATTGTCGTCGCATCCAAGGACTGGCACCCGCGTACGTCGGTTCATTTTCAGCATTGGCCTCCACACTGTGTGCAAAACAGCCAAGGTGCCGAGTTCCATCCTGAACTGCGTACGGAAAAAATCCAGCAAGTGTTTCTGAAGGGGACAGGGGATAAGGACGATGGATACTCTGCCTTCGAAGCCACGAACCTGGATATGAATGAGTATCTGAAGTCGAAAGGAGTCACAGAACTTTATGTCACTGGTCTGGCAACCGATTACTGCGTCAAAGCCTCCGCAATGGATGCCGCGAAGAAGGGATTCAGAACATTCGTTGTGACTGATGCCGTGTCTGCTGTGAATGTGAAACCGGATGACGGACAACAAGCTCTCGAGGAGATGCAAGCGGCCGCTATCACCCTCGTCGATTCTTCTCAAGTCTGATAAGAGACAATGGTCGCTCTTCTGTTGAATGTCTCTCAAAAATCGCTTATCCTCGAAACAGATCTAATCAGTGAATGGGTAATTGGTTCATTATTGATTTGTGAATTAAGCTCGCCTCATTAAGTCTGTTCTTCGGAAAATAAACATGAATGCTCTCTATCTCCTTCTTATTGCCATTTGTGTGATGGTGATCGCGTATCGCTATTACAGCGCCTTCATTGCAGCAAAAGTCATAGCCCTCGATGATTCCCGTATCACTCCGGCTCATGAATTCAACGACGGCCACAATTTTCATCCTACGAACAAGTGGGTATTGTTTGGCCATCATTTTGCCGCCATCGCTGGCGCCGGACCTCTTATCGGACCCGTCCTTGCAGCGCAGTTTGGCTATCTCCCGGGGTTTCTCTGGCTTGTCATTGGCGTCGTCTTTGCAGGCGCTGTTCATGATTTTGTCGTTCTCGGAGCTTCGATCAGAAGAAAGGGGAGGTCCCTCGCAAACATCGCGCGGTTCGAGGTCAGTCCGCTCGCAGGAGTCATCGGATCGATCGCTATTCTGATCATCGTGATTATTGCGTTGTCGGGATTGGGTCTTGCCGTGGTCAACGCACTTCGCGAAAGTTCCTGGGGCACATTCACCATTGCCATGACGATCCCGATAGCCCTCTTTGTCGGATTGTGGATGAACAAGATCCGGCCGGGCAAGATAGCGGAAGCGAGCGTCATCGGCGTCGTTGGCGTTGTTGCCAGTGTGATTTTCGGAAGCATGATTCCCGGTTCTTTTCTCGCTCCGTATTTCACCTTGTCGCGCGACGGAATCATCATTTCGATGGCCATCTACGGTTTCGTCGCCTCAGTCCTCCCCGTGTGGTTGCTGCTGGCTCCCCGAGACTATCTCAGCTCATACATGAAGCTTGGGACTGTGGCTGCCCTTATTATTGGGGTGTTCATCGTTGCGCCGAATCTCAAAATGGAAGCCATCACGCAATATGTCCATGGAGGCGGCCCAATCATTCCAGGGAAGGTGTACCCCTTCATGTTCATCACCATCGCCTGCGGCGCCATTTCTGGATTTCATTCGCTTGTGTCATCGGGGACAACTCCCAAGATGCTGAACAAGGAAACTGACGCGAGAATGATCGGCTACGGTTCCATGTTGCTGGAAGGGTTAGTTGGAGTCGTTGCACTGATCGCTGCATGTTCGCTGTTTCCCGGTGACTACTATGCGATCAATCTTTCGCCGGCAAAATTTCAGGCGCTCGGTCTCTCTACTGTTAATCTGAATGAATTACAGGCAGAGGTCGGAGAAATCGTCGCCGGACGTCCGGGAGGTGCTGTTTCTCTCGCTGTCGGCTTTGCTCAGATCTTTTCCGCTGTCCCCGGGATGCGGGGTTTGATGGGGTTCTGGTACCACTTTGCCATCATGTTTGAGGCCCTCTTTATCCTCACGACGATCGACGCGGGGACAAGGATCGCGAGGTTTCTCGTGCAGGAATTTGTCGGAAGAGTATGGAAGCCTTTCGAGGAAACGAATTGGCTGCCGGGTGCGTACCTTTCGACTGCGGTTGTGGTGTTTGCCTGGGCGTATTTCATCTGGGCGGGAAGCATCGGCACGATCTGGCCGATGTTCGGAACGGCGAATCAATTGCTGGCCGGAGTTGCTCTGGCAGTTGCGACGTCTGCGATCATCAATGCGGGGAAAGTGCGCTACGTTTGGGTAACGATGATTCCCATGTTCTTTGTCTCGATCACGACGCTGGTCGCAGGATACGAAAACGTGGTGGAGAACTACCTGCCGCTGATTGATAAACCCGAGACGGCAACACAGGGGTACGTCAATAGTATCCTGACCGTGATCATCATGCTGTGTGCGATTGTCATTATGATTGAGTCATTCAGGCGCTGGTACGCCGTTCTGGTACAGAAGAAGGATTTTCATGATCAGGAATTGAGTTTTGCCACCGAGAAGGAGAGAAGCCTGCCAGGCGGAGGGTGTTGCTGATCATTTCTCCCTACCCATGCAGAATGGGAAACGGGAATGAGAAGATTGTTGCATATTTCAGAAGTCCGGATTCTTGCATCGCCGTCGAGTGCAGAATACGGACTTCTTCCTTTTTGAAGCGGAGCTTTGGATGAGCTACAGCGGCAACAGCGGAAGAAATCCAGCTTACCAGTGTGTGGAGAGACCTCTAGACAAGAAGATAAAGATTCAGAGACGGGAGGAGCAAAGCGTAAAGAGCCCACATGAGAGTACCGATTGCCAGCGGAACACTGATATTATCGTCAATGGTCGTCGACGCAGCTTCGACCACCGCACCCACCGCCGCAGCAATAATCCCAATCACGTATTCCATCGCGAGCCCCTGCACCTTCGGAGCAAGGAACACAACAACCGTTGCCGATACAAAGAACGCCATCGCTCCTTCAAGGGACTTCTGAAAGAATTTCCTCTTCCCAAATCGCCGACCAAAAAGAGCGGATGTGATGTCGGAAATGATCAGTATGGCAAAGGCGTTGATAGTGATGATCTTGGGGAAGAGAATGATGCAAACAATCGCGGAAAAGAGGATATTTGTGGCACCCGTCAAGCGTTTTGTGCTTTGATCCGTTTCGTGCTTCCGAAGAAGCCATCCAAACCATCGATAGAACCAGGACTGGACTGGTTTGTGATAGAACCGGGCTAAATCGACAACGAGAAACGCAAGGAACAACGGAACGAGAATCTCGAGGGCAAGTTGCTTCGAAATGAAGAAGTAAATGGTGGGGATGGAAAGCGAACAAAGATGAATCGACTTGCGGATGAATTCCGACTTGTAGTCGATCGTGGCCGTTGACTGAAGGTGCTCGGACTCGCTGGTGGTGCGAGTCCGAGCCTCATGCGAGTCTATAGGCAATTCACTCATACTGCTTTCTTCGGTTTGCCGGTCTCGGACACGACCTCAGGCGTTGGTGGAGCAGTCGGAGGAGTGTTCTGATCAACTTTTTCGGGTTCACCGTTCCGTCGAGGATCGACCGGCGGGAGTTCCTCACCGCGAATGAGCTTGTCGATTTCGTCAGAGTCCAGAATTTCCCGTTCGAGCAACGCGTTGGACAAACGGTGGAGCGTTTCGATGTCCTCGCGAAGAATTTTCTCCGAGCGCTTCATCGCGGACGTTATGATCTTCTTCACTTCCAGATCGATCGCGATGGCGGTGTTCTCGCTGAAGTTGCGCGAGCGCGTGATCTCTCGGCCTAGAAATATCTCTTCTTCTTTGGCTCCATAGGCAAGTGGTCCAAGCTTTTCACTCATGCCCCACTCGCAAACCATCTTGCGAGCAATCTCTGTCGCGCGCTCGATGTCATTACCTGCCCCGGTCGTGAGCTGGTTGAAAATGAGTCTCTCAGCGGCTCGGCCGCCGAGCGCATAAGTGATCATCGCGTCAAGATAATCTTTCGAATATGTATGCTTCTCGTCGATGGGGAGATAGGTCGTGACACCCAATGCACGTCCTCGCGGGATAATGGTCACCTTGTGAACGGGATCAGCCTCAGGAAGATGCTTGGAAACGAGAACGTGTCCCGCTTCGTGATATGCAGTCACACGCTTCTCCCGATCGGAAATGATAAGGCTCTTTCGTTCCATCCCCATCATGACCTTGTCTTTCGCTGCCTCGAAATGAACCATTGACACGACCTTGCAGCTTTGACGGGCTGCGAGAAGAGCCGCCTCGTTCACAAGGTTGGCGATATCGGCGCCGGAAAGTCCGGGTGAGCCTTTGGCGAGGATTTCGAGTTTCACATCGTCGGCGAGAGGGATGTTCTTCGTGTGGACTCTAAATATTCCTTCGCGCCCCTTGACGTCGGGTCTATCCACAACCACTTGGCGATCAAATCGACCTGGTCTGAGCAACGCTGGGTCCAGCACGTCGGGACGGTTCGTCGCAGCAATAATGATGACACCGCTGTTTTGCTCGAAGCCATCCATTTCCACGAGGAGTTGATTCAGCGTTTGCTCACGTTCGTCATGTCCGCCGCCGATGCCTGCGCCACGATGACGGCCAACGGCGTCAATTTCGTCGATGAAGATAATGCATGGCGCGCTCTTCTTCCCTTGTTCGAAAAGATCGCGTACGCGTGAGGCGCCGACACCAACAAACATTTCCACGAAGTCTGCACCGCTGATGGAGAAGAACGGAACGCCCGCTTCTCCGGCGACGGCTCGGGCGAGGAGAGTTTTCCCTGTTCCCGGAGGACCGAGGAGCAACACGCCTCTCGGAATCTTGCCGCCAAGTCTTTGGAATTTTGTTGGCTCTTTGAGAAACTCGATGATTTCCTGAAGCTCCATTTTCGCTTCGTCAGCGCCTGCGACGTCCTGGAAGGTCACTTTCGTCATCCCCTCGGTCAGGAGTTTCGCGCGACTCTTGCCAAAGCTGAATAGACCCTTTGTCCCCCCTGCGCCGGCTTGCATGCGGCGGAAAATGATCATCCAGATGCCGATAAGAAGGATCCAGGGCAGCGTCGAAATGAGCAGGCTTGTCCAGGTACTGTCTTCCTTCACGACATTGAACTTCAGACCTTTTCCCGTCCATGTCGTGATTACTTCTTCGTTGATAGCGGAATAAGGAAGCGTCAACCAGACCCGCGTTGCCCCTTTTTGAGGCTTCTCGTTGCTGGTGACAATGTCCGTAGGAGCTTTGAGCTTCGCGTGAAAATCGTAGTTGTTGAAATCCGACTTCTTGATCACCGCCTCTGCAAACTTGCCGTCGTTGAGCAAACTCTGGTAGGAGGTGTAATTGATCTCATACTCGGTCTCTTCGGTCTGTTTGAACGCGAGCATGATAAGATAGACGGCCAGCAAAATACCGAGCCAGCCGGCGATCATCCGTCCGACTTTGTTCCAGTTGAATTCGTCATCGCGATACTGTTTGGGGCCCTTTTTGGGGGCTCGCGGAGGGGGAGGCTGCGTGCGCCGAATCTTGCCGCCATCCTTCTGTTTATCATCAGATGAATCGTCTGCAAACCATTGTTCATTCATAGAGACTTCACTCCTTCAACCTCGCCGCTCAGGATAGTTTGATGCTATTTTTCTGTTGGGGCGAGTCTGTAAATACTCTTCAAGTTACGAACTTTTTGGGCATAGTCCAACCCGTACCCAATGACGAATTCCGGCGGAATTTCGAAACCGACGTAATCGATGGGAAAATTGACCTTTGCCACGGACTTCTTCAACAATAGAGTAACAACGCGGAACGATGCCGGGTTCTCTCTCATGACAAGTTTTTTCATGAAGTCAATGGAAAGCCCGGAGTCGATGATATCCTCAACGACGACGATATCCCTTCCTTCCACCTGACAGTTCAAATCCTTGAGAAGAGTCACCTGTCCTGATGAAATCTTTGCATCCCCGTAGCTTGAGAGCTTGAGGAAGTCGACCTCGCAATCCAGCGAGATTTCCCGCACCAGGTCGGAGAAGAAGATGAACGACCCATTCAAAATGCCTATGAAAATCGGCACTTTCCCCCGGTAGTCTTCGTTGATACGTGCCGCGAGTTCCTTGACCCTTTTCTGGATCTGTTCTTCCGAGAGATAGAGCGTAAACCGGTCGTTGTTGATGGTGATCTCGTTTGTCATTCTCTCCAGCCGTCTGCTAGTGGTGAAAGGATGTGGAATTGAATTCAAGCCTGACAACGTTTTTGGTCTCGGCCGTGATCTTGAAACGATCATCCAGGCGCCTGCCGCAGATCCAGACGACGGACCCATCAGATTCCAGGATGGGGACGCTCCGTTTCTGCACGAGCGGAATCTTTTCGTCAACAAAGAAATCGCTCACCTTTTTCCTGGTGTTCATGCCAAGGGGGATAAACCAGTCTCCGTCCTGCCAGAAACGGAGCAGGAGATGGTTGCCCAGTTTTTCGGCATCGACAAACTCAACCCTTCGACCTGAGCCGAAAGAGCTCGGGCGGGGCATCGGAAGGCTGAGCGAGAACAAGAAATCACCGAATGTGAACGAGTCGCCCGGGGAGACCGCCCGATGGAGGTCGATTGCCTCGCCAGGACGCACGAATCTGAGCTGATCTCTGTCGCGGTAAACGTGAAGCGATTTCGAAAGTTGCACGAGGCTTCCCGTCTCGAGGTCACAGAGTCCGAGCACCCGATGGACTTTATCCGACTCGACCTCGGCTCCGATCTTGCGGAGTACCTCGAGAACGATTCCCTCCTGGAGATAGTGAGGCTTCGATCGAAGCATCACGATGGTGAGAGAACATTCGCCATCGCGTGTGGTGAAAATCGATTCATTCAGCGACGTCTGAACTTCCGCTGAGACCATCGTATCAAGCTGACGCATGAGTTGAGAAAGACTGTTGAGCGATGCAATAACATCGGTTTCGCTTGAGGATTCCAACAACGGGATGACAGTCTGACGAACGTAATTGCGCCGGTATTTGGTGGATTCGTTGGAGGAATCGACTCTGAAACTGATCGCACGATCGCTCGCGTACTGTTCGATATCTTTTCTCCGGGCGAAGAGGAGCGGCCGAATAATATTTCCGGGTTCGCGCCGTAAAGGAATTCCCGAAAGTCCCCGAATGCCGGATCCTCGAAGTGCGTTCATCAGGACCGTTTCAGCATTGTCGTCCGCCTGATGGGCTGTGGCCACGCAGTCCGCCTTCACTTGCTGTCGGACTTCTTCGAAATACTCGTACCGCAGGTTCCGAGCGGCTTCCTGCTTCGAAAGATGGGTTTCCGCTGCATGCGCCAGAGTATCGACGCGTTTGCAGAAGAATGGAATCTGGAAAACCTCAGCTGCCCGTCGAACGAATTCTTCGTCTCCGTCCGATTCATCGCCTCGCAGTGTGTGGTTGATGTGAGCGAGTGTGAGGCGGAAGTTCCATTCGGCGCGGAGCGCGGCGAAAAGATGCAACAGTACCATGGAGTCGACTCCGCCGCTGACCGCCAGAACGATCACACTGCCTGGCGCTACAAGCCCGGAAATCTTGATCTGATGGGCGAACCGATTTTCCAGAGAATGGTGGCTTGGATGCACGATCGTCTCTAAGCAAAGAATTCTTGACCCTCATCGATCAGGACCAAGAATTCTTGTGATGACCTTACAGCGAACCTGCTCGCTGAGTCTTGTAGCGGGGGAGGGACTCGAACCCACGACCTACGGATTATGATTCCGACGCTCTAACCAGCTGAGCTACCCCGCCAAAGCAACCTTCGATTTATGATTTTGCATTTTGTGCACCCCGCCGCTGTTGGGCGGGGCTGATTGCGCGTTTTGTGCGTCTCCCGCTTCTTGGATTCCGATCAATGGCGGGATTCAAAGAGCGGAACCGCCGTTTTGTGGCGGGACTGATTGAACTGCAGCGCAATTCCGACACCCTCACCAGCTGCCTGCCCGCTGAAGTCCGTTTCTCAGGACGCAGGCGGGAGCTACCCCGCCGAAGAGAATGGCAAAGATGTTGGGAGCAAGACGATCAGCGAAACTACCTCAATATACCAATTTCGGCGCGCATCTGCAATTGGAAATTCCATTGCGTGGGACATTTTTCCAGCCTTTGCGCTACAATCAGTTTGGCGACGGGAAGATTTGTGGAGACCGGCGGTGGAGGATGGCTACTCGATTGACGAAGCCAAATGAACTGAAATGATCGAAGGGACTGTCTGGGGAGAATGTGAACGAGAGTATCCGATTATTGGACACGGAAGTCCCGGTGTTCTATTCCCGGGCCCATGTCCGTTCCGAAGGCTGAACCGAGGTCAGCCCCGATTGAAAACGTACGTGAATGGATCGAAAGAGTATAGCTGCTTGAACCGATCGAAGGAGTGCAACTTCTGCAGTGGCGTGCGCCCCTGAAGAGCCGGGAGTTCCCTGTAGTTATTGTGAATCAAGAGATACGAGGCCAGCCCTTCCATGAGCTCGCCGCTCGAAATCCCGTTCAGCGATCCTGACGCCATCCTGGAGAATGTAAATTTCGACAATTGCGGATAGAGCTCATCGTTCAATGGACGGCTCATCACAGAATGATGCATCATGCGAGCTTGAAGGAATTCTGAAAACCGCTGGTGTGTCGGGAGACTCGAGTTCACGTAAAAAGGAGCTTCGTCCGCAGTCCTGATTTGCAGGATCGGAAATGGAAACCTGGACATCGTGAACTCAACAAAATCAATCGCAGAGGCAAATGATGCCGTCACGTAGAGTCGGGCGATCTGAAGGTGCGTGCTCGCATCTATGGCAGAGAAGACCACCGGTTCAGTTTCGCTGACTTCATTGGACAACTTTGACGATTCGATGTAGACGAGAAATCCGGGAGTTGGTGCGACGAGATCCACGACTGAGCGACTTTGTCTCACCGGCTTCAAACCGAGTTGACCAAGTTCTGACCACGGCAGCGTCGTCGGCGATGTCTCGCCAGCGTGTTGTTCGAGAAAACGGGACTGAAAAGAACGAGAGTCTCGTGAAGACTGCATCTGTAGCCTCCTGAGCAGAGATTTGCTCGATGACGGTGCACCAGAGATGCTTCCATCCCCGTGCCAGATTTTTTTAACCCAATTCCTCTCTCTCCCGCGACGCGACACGCAAAACCAACGCCTCTCCCAGTGATAGTCGCACCGGAAAATCAAGCTTATCAGCCACCCGTCGTGAGGCTGCAGCCAGCTGCTGTAGATTCTACAATTTCCAGTGGTGATGTCGTCAATTTCCCGGATTTTCTGATCGTCAACGAGCATCCCGTTCTTCGCTGACGGATATCCAAGACATAGGTCGCTCAGTATGTCGGAGAGTCGGGGGGAGGGAGTGTCGATCACAGTTCGAGGACTGTTCGTCTCTCCAGCAGCCATCTCTCTCGTCAGGTTTCTCCCACCGATTGGATAAATCGCTTGAAATGATGGTGCGAGTGACGTATTTTGTGAGCGAGAAGGTCAGTTCGGGATTTGATCTTCATTTGATAATCACAGATCAACCTCTGGTTCGCGATACTTATGAGTCGATGGTTCCGTTCTCACTGGCCATTGGTCCTCGCCATGGTCGTCCTTCTTGCCACGATGGGGGGGCTCCTCAGGATTTCGCTTGCCGAGAACGGCGGTCGCTTCGTGTATGCCCTCGACGACGCGTACATCCACATGGCTATGGCAAAGAACTTTGCCCAGCACGGCGTGTGGGGTGTCTCACCCGAGCAGTTCTCATCATCATCTTCTTCTATGTTGTGGGTGCTTCTGCTCTCTTCTGTCTATGTCATCGTCGGAGTCGGCGAGCTGGCCCCTTATTTCCTCAATATTGTCTTTGCGGCAGCTCTCCTTTTTGTCGTGTACAGAATCCTGGTTCGGGATCGCCCCCCATCCGCATATGTTTTCCTGACGCTGATCGTTATTATCTTTGCGACTCCGCTCACAACCCTGATCGTGAGCGGAATGGAGCACGTGCTTCAGATTGTCTTCACGATCCTGTTCGTGTACCTCTCGGCGGAATATCTCGCGAAGGAAAGCGAGGAGAAGGTCCATGCACCCAGAGCCTTGTACGTTCTGGCACCCCTGATGACCTCTGTTCGGTATGAAGGCCTTTTTGTTGTTTTCGTTATCTGTTGTCTGCTGGCGTTGCGGAGACGATGGGGGCCCGCCTTCCGCATTGGTCTTCTTTCTCTGGTTCCTATCGTTCTGTATGCTCTGATCTCCGTCTCTCACGGCTGGTCCTGGTTGCCGAATTCGATTTTGTTGAAAGGTCGTTTTCCGCGGATGACATCGATCGTCGCATTCGTGAACTTCTTCGATTGGACTATTCCGAATTTCTTCCGTTCACCTCTGCCCGTCCTGTACCTCTCTCTCACTTCGCTTGTCCTGCTTGCGGTGGGTTTCAAACGGGGGGCAGGTCTGTGGAATCGGAACCAGATCATAGTGTTTGTTTTTCTTAGTGTCACATTCCTCCATCTACAGTTCTCTGATGTGGGTTGGTTCTTTCGGTATGAAGCCTATCTTGTGGCCTTGGGTGTCATCGCTGTCGCTCTGTCGCTTCTGGACGTCTTCGAGGACTGGAAGCAAATGATCACATCGCCGGAACGGGTGGCTGTGCTCCTGGCGGTGATCGCGCTGTTCGCCTTCTTTCCGGTGCGCATGCTCACAGTCAGAGCCTTCGACGCTTTCAGGGAGTCAACGAAAGCACAGAATGATCGGTACTTTGAGCACATCATCCCGGCGAAGTTCCTTTCTACATACTACAGTCGTCAGACCATCATCGTCAACGATCTTGGCGCAGTGGCATTCTTCACAAACGCACGCATTCTCGACATGTATGGAATTGGAAATGTAGAGCCGCTCCGGTTCCGCCAGAAGAAGAACGGATACGTCAGTTCCGATGTGTCGCAATGGGCGACAAGAGATCATGCAAAGATAGCCGTCCTTCAGGTCCAGTGGCCGGAGGTTGCTCCTCGGATTCCGCTCGACTGGATTCCTGTCGGTGAATGGGAAATCCCACGCAACGTAGTGTTCGGAGATCGGAGAATCGGATTCTTTGCACTCGACACTGTCGAAGCGGTCTCATTGGCACAACACTTGAGAGAGTACTCGGTGCTCGTGCCCGGGCGGATTCACCAGATTCAGTATGATCGTCAGCAGTAATCTCCTTGCCGTCAGCTCGGTTTTGCGCGGCATGATGAGCTCCTGCGGGCTGGTCGACGCGAACAACCATCAAAAGGGGGTCACGTGAAATTCCCATTGTTGCTTTGCGCATTCCTCTTGATCTCCTGCGGCAAGAACGAGATGGATGACCAGGCACGCGCCTCGGCTCAAAGCGAGGCACAAATTCAGGAGATGATATCGTCCTTGTACGCGGGCTTCGCGCACGTGTACAACGGAGGGGGCATCAACTCCGACAGCCTGATTGATGCGTACTACGACAAGGGGATCCACTACGTCACCTCCTGGGGTTGGACGGAGCCGATCGATTCGACGAAGGCCCGACTGCGAAATGCCGCGGCACATGTGAAGGAGTACAGCGCTCATATCGAGGGCCTCCAGGTGAAAACATATGGAGATGGGGCATATGCCTTTTTCATCCTCCGGCAAAACACAAAAGTCGACGGCGCACCACTTGAGGAATATCTGCCCACGACGTTTGTTCTCGAGCGACGCGAAACAGGGTGGAAGATTGTCCACGCACATCGCTCGACGGACTACGAGACATTTGAGCAATACATCGCGATGCAGAAGAAGAGGGTCGGCGGTAAGTGACTGGGTCGGCGCCTTCATCGAACATGTGAGTGTCCAGTTTCAAAATGCGAGTTCCTGAGGGGAGTAAGGGAATGAAATCGTTTCGACTGCCGTCTCTGACAGGGTGGGGGGCCTTTTCTTTTTGCATCCTCTTGCTCGTCATCTTGCCTTCCTGCGCGAAGAATCCTCGACACCAGACCCCCGAAACGAGCGGTCGTGACACCCTTGCCCGGACGCAGGAACTCCGCGATTCGAGTTCGGGTTCTTCAAGAAGGATGGATGGTGCGACTCTGCAAGCGGAAGCGCCCGGCGATCGCGGGGCACTTGGGAACGGATCCGGGCTCGTCGATACACTCGTAGGTTCTGTGCATGTGGTTGGCAACGAACCGTTTACGAGACTTGCTCTCGCATTGGAGCAGGGAAGACGCAGTATCTTTATTCTGGCGGATACAACTCGATCGAGACAATTACGAACGTTGCAGGGGAGAGTTGTTCGGATCTTCGGTACGATCGTCAGGAACGAGACCGGAGACTACGTTCGTCTACATGAGTTTACGATAGTTCAATAATTTATCAGGGGAGAACATCTCGTGAAGCGACTTTTTGCATGTATGTTGGTGTTTGGATTCTGGACGTTGGCGCCATCCCAAACAGCTTACAAGCCGACAGCGATCGATCAACAGAACTCGATTTCCCAGGCGGAGCAAAGTTACCCGGTCGCCGGATCGCCCAGACTGAACGCCGATTGGGAGCGAATGCGGCCTGTATTGGAAGCGTACGCACGATCGCATCCACAACAGTTGCAGAAGGCCACCGGCCCCTGGAATTTCACAGTCGGCCAGAAGTTCGCCTGGTGGGCAACCAATCAAGCGACATCCACCTTGTACGAATATCAGGTTCCCTCCACGTGTAGGGCCATCGGGATCAACTGCTATATTTTCGTTGAAGACTCCCTTTGGAACAACGGTCGCGTCGATCAGAATGCGGTTAGTGCGATGCAGAAGGCGTTTGATACCAGTACACCCGCCGATTCCACGAAAGGAATTTACCCGCTCGATACTCAGACGTTTGGAAGTCCCCCCGATGTAGACGGCGATCCCCGCATTATTATCCTTATTCTTGACATCAAAGATGGATACAGTGGCTCGGGCTCGTACTCGGCGGGTTATTTTTACGGGCTGAATGAGTACACGGAGGCTCAGGCGCAAAGCGTGGGATCTAACCGGCATTCAAACCATGCTGAGATATATTACGTCGACGGCAACCCCGCCAATCTCAAGACGGCCTCGGGAGTCACCAACGCGTGTGCGACTACTGCGCACGAATTTCAGCACATGATTCACTACAACTACGATCCAAGTGAGATAGCCTTCGTCAACGAGGGGCTCTCGGAGGCGGCGATGGCTGTGTGCGGGTACACGTTTGAAAATCCTTCGTACTACTATTCAAATACGAATATTTCGTTCCTCTCCTGGGGAACAACGACAAACATCCTGCAGGACTACTCCAGAGCGGGTTTGTTTACGTGGTACCTCATCGAACAGTTCGGTACCGATATAGCCAAAAAGATCGTCCAGAACACCTCGACGGGCCTCGCTGGATACAACGGTGCGCTCTCCCAGATGGGCACAGGGAAGGCGTTCGAGGATGTTCTCAAGAGTTTCGCCGTCGCTGTTGCGATCGATGACAAGTCAGCCGATTCACGATATGGCTTCACTTTGCCCATCACATCAAAAATCACTCCTGTGAAAACGTATCTCGATCCGAACGTCACAACACAATCCCAGTCGGTCGAACCTCAGGGGACGGTTTACCTGCTCTATAAAGGAGGCAAGAACCTGAGCGCGACGTTCGCGAGCCTCTCTACAACGATCAGCGTGAAAGGAATTGCCACAGGCACGGGTGTTAACAAGGTGACGGACATTTCACTCTCCAGTCAGTATTCGGAGCCCGGATTTGGCACCTCCTACAATCAGGTGATATTCGCTGTCACAAATCTCGGTTCGAGTACGGCGTCCTTCTCGTACAGTTCGAGTGGACAGTCACCGACTTTGACTATTCAAGAGATAGCATACGAAGACGGCGTCCCCGATGGCTTTCTCTCATGGACTACTCCCGATACGGCCGTGGTCTGGTTTGACGCAGTGCCTGGAGCAATCCTTGATAGTATCAAAGTCGCGTTTCGACGTGATGGTTCTATAGGATTCGGCATATGGAAGTACACCGGAGCCTCGAGGCCAAGTCCGCTCGGCAGTCTCTATCGGCTCACCACTCTTAATATCACGGGGAGCCCTACTTTCTCTTTTCCCTATCCGGTTCCCTTTCCTAACTGGCGTAAGATCGATGTCTCCTCGTGGGGGGTAGATCTCAACAATGCTTTTGCAGTCGGATTTGTGTTCGGATCGGGAGATGGAACGGCTCCGGGTCTTTTGGAAAGCACTGAGCCGTACACACAACCCCATCACTCCTATACCTACGCTTCAAGCGCTTCAACCTTTAACTGGTACGTGTTTGTTTCGAATAATGCAGGTGACAGTGCCTACAAGTATGTCGTACGTGCCTATGCGCATTTCGGGACCGTCACCGGAGTCGGCGAGCCGTTTGAATTACAGCCCTCGACATTCGCCCTCGATCCGAATTACCCGAATCCTTTTAATCCGTCTACGACGATCCGGTATACCGTCACTTCGCAGGGGCATGTTCGTCTGCGAGTGTTTGATGTTATCGGAAGGGAAGTGACCTCGCTGGTTGATGAAGTGGAATCGGCAGGAAGTTATGTTGTGAGTTGGCATGGAACGGACGATGCCGGAAGATCGTTGGCGAGCGGAGTGTACTTCTATACGTTGGAATCCCTCGGCCACCAGATCACAAGGAGAATGGTGCTGCTCAAGTAGGGGAGTGACAACTCGGTATTCATTCTGCCGCAAGGAAGAGGTGTACAAAGAAACGTCCCGGCGATTCGAAAATCGTCGGGACGTTTATTTTCATAGGACAATTGAGGCCGTCCAAAAAGCGTCTTTGTCATTTCGACCGAAGGGAGAAATCAATCTTCTTGTTCAGATTTCTCAGTCGCTTCGCTCCTTCGAAATGACATTCGCGACTTTTTGAGACAACCTCAAGTAATCAGGCTACATCGCTTCTTCCATCATAGTGCGTTGAGCACGGCGGATGGCCTTGACCTTTTTCATGCGCTTCTTGACAGACGGTTTTGTAAAAAACGTCCGTTTCTTGAACTCTTTCAATATACCGGACCGCTCGTACTTTTTCTTAAATCGACGAATGGCTCGGTCGATCGGTTCATTCTCTCCAATGATAATTCCGACCAGAGTAATCACCTCCTTAGAGCAGCGGTGTCCGGCAGATCAAACCTGCACAGGGACACTCTCAACAATTTCAGGTTCAGCCGATTGCGGCAAGTTCTCAATGAGTCTTCTTTCGCCAAGCTTTTCGAACGAGACGGTAATGGATTGGGTCCCGTCTGATGTCTTTTGCTTGCCGGTCACTTTCCCTACGTCATCCCATTCGGAATGGTAGATCGATTGTCCGACCTTAAACACCTGGTCTCTTGCATAGGTCGTGCACGATTCACGGTCGATCTTCGCCTGATCACCCTTCTTTGATTGAACGAGGGATCCCCGGTCGACCATGGCCGTATGTTTGCACCGAGTGCACCGATACCACACTTTTTGGGCAGGTTCCTGGCTTCCTTCTGCCTGCATCTCTCCCACAAGCTCCATCTTCGTCGTCTTGCGGCAATAAGCACATTCGTACATCATGTACTTTGTTTTAGCCATCGCACATTCCTTCAAATAAGTGTCAGGAAGAATACTCGTCCCGAGGTGATGCCGCCGCCAGGTAAGCTCTGATGTGAGCGAGAGGGTTGCGGACAACTTGTAACACTGATAAAAATGTACGCAAAAGAACGCACCAAGTCAAGATGGGAATTCTTCGAAACATGGAGAAAAGGCCCAAATTGAGCCTCCCGGGCTGGTCACTGCAATCGCTTTTGCCTTTGAAAGTGTGTTATGGTCTTTCGATTCAACGCGGGGATGCGTGAAGTCACTTCAGAAAAAACTAACCAAGACAAACACTCCGAAACCTCTTTTTCGATTCCCCCAAAATCGCTGCCAAGGCAGCCCATCGGTCGCGAAGCGATCGCTTCAAGCTTGAAGGGATTCTGACACGAGTGAGTGTGAAACGAGCTCCGGGGGAGGCAACCGGTCTCTGCAGATCTGCGGATGTGATCGGACGCAAGAAGATTTGCGAAGAGAATTGTATATTAGCACCTCACATTCAGACACGACATGAACCCGGGAAGGAAAGCGCCGTGCAAGATCCAATCCAACAGAATGATCTTTTAGAAAAGACTGTCTCCTCGCAGTCCCTGCCTCTGCCGCTCTCAAAGTATCTTCTGGACTATCGACTCTGGTTGATCTGTCTGGGATTTCTTCTGATCGGTGTCTTCAGTCTCAACGACACGACGCTCTACACTCCCGACTCCCCAAGATACATGATCTGGGCAAAATCGTTGTCAGCGTTCGAGGGATACAAAGACATCAGCAACCCCGATCCTTCTCGGTATGTTATCCATGCTCCACTGTATCCGCTGTTGCTGGCACCTCTTGCCTGGTTCTTCAGCAACATCCTTCTTCCCGCGAAGATGCTGACGATCCTCTCCGGAGTTGCCCTCATCGTTCTCTTCTATATATGGACAGCACGAAGGACGAGCAGATTTGCCGGTCTTCTCGGGGCATTTTTTCTCGCCATTAATCCGCTTACGATCTTGTTTTCGAACCACGTCTTATCGGATATTCCCTTCACCCTCTTTGTCGTCCTCTTCTTTATGCTTGCCGAGAAGATGACCGACAGACCGGACGAGGAAAAGTGGGTCTGGTATTTTGTCGTTGTCTTGACCATGGGAATTTTTCTGCGAGAGGTGGGCCTCACACTCTTGCTGGGTGCGGTCGCGTATCTGACGGTCACGCGCCAGTTTCGCAGGTTGTTGTTGGTGTTCACCATCCCGATGCTGTTTTACATGATCTGGCATTTCCGCAATGAGGTGTACATCGCCGGCATCGAGAATCCGCCAATGCGGAACATGAAAATCTTCCTGGGCCATTCTTTCACCGGAGATGAACAGAGTCTCTATCAGGAATTCATGGCGCGATTGCGCATCAACCTGACCGTCTACGCCGTCCTCGCAAAAGGATTGATCCTGTTTCCTCAATTTCTTGTCAGGCTGTTTACGGTCGTCATCCCCACCAACCCGATGTTGGCAGGAATGAACAGAATCCTGTACTACCTCCAGTATCCGCTTGTTCTTCTCCAATACGGATTGTTTGGCTGGGGTGTGATCGTCAAGTGGAAAGAGATGAAAACCACGCTTCTCGTCCTTCTCTTTTCACTCGCCTACCTCTCGTTGGTTCTGTTGTATCCTGTCAACGACTTGCGGTTTCTTGTCCCGTTCATCGTCATCATTCTGTACTACGCTGTTATCGGCGGTTACGATCTGGCAAAAAGGTTTTCTGGATCCGATCAGAGAAACAGGTTGCTTGTCGGATTGTGGGTCATCTGTTGCGTGCTCCTGGCCGTACCCAACGGCACGTGGATCTACAACTACATTGCAAACAACAGGGAGTATTTGAGAAAAGTTAGTGATCCGGTGAAGCCGTACATCACGGAAGAGCGGACGCCGGAAATCTTTGTCCGGCCTGCAGCGCTTGTTGGCGGGTGGATTGCGGATCATTCAACTTCTTCGACGACGGTTCTCGCCCGGTGGAAAGAGCTGACGTTCTGGATGAAAGGCAGGAAGATGATCGACACGGATCCTCTTCTTTCGCTGACCCTGTTTGAAGGCATTTTGCGCGACTACAACGTGGGATACATCGTCGCCCTGGTCACAAATCCCGGCATTCGTGAATTTGAATTTCAGATGCTGCAGACAAAAAAATTCGCATTCACCTCCGTCTATCGGGCCGGGAGCCTGGAGGTTATCCAGGTCGATCACCTGTACCGTCGCAATCAACTGGTCCGAACGACAGACCTCACCCCCATGGCTCAGCCTGCCGATTCGACGCTTGTCCGTGAAGCGAATGCGCGCGCCCTGTTCCAACAGGGAGTTCGGGCACTCGAGGCCGGCCGGGAGGAGGAGGCGTTAAATGCATTCACGGTTCTCCTCGAAGTGACACGCGGCTCCGGATATATGGCGCTGTTTCGGGGTATCGCACTTGAGTTCGGAGGGAAATACAAGGAGGCGTTGTGGCTTTTTGACCAATTCAGATATCAACCGCAGGCAGGTCCCTTCATCAAGCACGCGTGGTATCACCAGATGCTCATCAATGAACTGCTCTATGCTCCTACCGATCCTTCGAAGTACGAGCAAGCGATGATCTATCACAAGGTGTCGGCCAATTACTGGGATCTGGGATTTCATCAACGTGCAATTCAAACGCTGGAACTCTGCACTCGAGCCGACTCCACATTTTCTCCGGCGTATATTTTTGGGATGTACTATTCCCTGCAAATCGGGGATACGCTAAAAGCAAAACAGTACTTCGCACGGACGCAGATGGTGGATTCGGGTCACATCATGATAAAGCCCATTCGAAGGATCTTCTCTTTGATGGATTCAATTAAATGGGCAAAGACGCCGTTGGAACGGCGGGGATATGAGGCGAGTTTGGCGAAAGGGTATACGGCGATCGGGCTGCGGGAACTGAGCATTGACTTGTCTCTTGCCATCCTTGAAGAAGATCCCAACAACGTCGTGGCCCTCGAGATCCTCGCTCAGTCATACGATGTGAAGGAACGTCGGTGGCCCGCTATCCAGGTGCTTCAGAGACTGCTGGTGCTGAAGCCGCAGGACAAGATGGCACGCGAAAGGCTCGATGACTTGATGAGCCGGATGTAGAACTGTTGAAGCAGAGCTTTGGCGGTGGTTCCTCCAACTTGCCAGCCTCGTCGGTTATCCCGGGAACTTGTAGGAATCAGAACTCGATCCCGACATAAAGTTCTGCCACCCTATTATACATGTTGTACGTACCGCTCTTGTCGATGGTTGAGAGTCCCAAATTGTAGCGGGCGTCCACTCTCAGGATAGAGAAGCGTACTCCAAGTCCCACCACAGCTCCAATGTCACTCTTCGTCATGACGTCCTTGACGTCTACTTCGATGTTCGTGATGGAGGCACCCTCAACTTTTTGCTTCGCGCTGAGGAGAATGCTGTACGAAGGCCCGGCATAGATATACGGACGCACCACGGGAATGGGCAGAAAGTACTTCAGAAGGACCGGGATATCGACGTAAGTGTAGTTGTAGGTGTTTGTGTAGTTGTTGACCGTGATCTTCGACCCCTTCATGCTGTACAAGGCCTCTGCCTCGATAGACAGTGGACCCGGAATGTTGAATTCGAGGAACACTCCGCCGGCGTATCCCGTCAGGCTCTTTGCGTCGCTTGAGACGTCGGAGCCGGAGAGCGAGGCCATATTGAGCCCGCCGATAAGACCTTTCGAAATGCCGAGTTGTGCAAACGCCATTGCAGAGAAGATCAAGAGCAGAAGAATCAAGATGGCGGCCTTTTTCATTTTCCCTCCAGAAAGTTCAGTGGTTACGGAATCCACAAACCTTGGAACTTATTCCCAACGTGACGCCAAGGTACGCGGCCTCCGGGTCATTGTCAACTCGACAGAAGCAGCACAAGAGAGTGCCGACCCGACCATACGCCTGTCAGGACCAAATTCCCCACAGCAAAGCATAATGAAGAAACTCCAGCTCGTTCATCTGATTTAATAGACACACTCTTTCGCTGCCTCTGCAAAGATTCGAAGGTTTTCGACGGGAGTATCAAAGAAATGGTCTGAGGCAGAACAGACATACCCTCCATCGGAGCCGACTTTTTCGAATAGTTCAAAGACATTCTTTCGGATATTCTCTCTGGATCCGGTTGTCAGCGTGTTGTGTTGATCAACTCCGCCGATGAGCGCCAGACGCGTGCCTATCTTCTTCTTGAGCTCCCATGGCTCCTGGTTTCCGCCGACACTTGGCGGAGCGACCGTTTCCGAGGCATCTGTGCCGTTCTGCACGATATATTCTTCTATTCCATGCGTCCCACCGCATGTGTGGTACGTTATCAGAAAATCCAAGCTGTGAAGAGCTTCATGCATTTTTCGATCATACGACAGGCAGAACTCCTTATGCAGCTCGGGTGAAATGACTGTTGACGAAGCCGAGCCGCCGCCGGTTTCGATGAGGTCGAATGCTGCCCCCTTCATCGATTCGATGAATTGTAGTTTCTTGTCGAGCAGAATGTGAAGTAATTCATGTACCCATTCCGGTCGTTCCATGGCCAGAATCATGAGATCGCCGATGTCCATCAGGCACGCCGCATGCTGCCAGCATCCGGCCTGATCACCCCAGACAAATCCGCGCAAGATTCCGTGATCCCCTACTTCGTCATATTTCTTCCTGATCGGTTCGAGATTCAGTTTCGGCACCGGCATGTATTTCTCTATGATATGAATATCGTCATCGTGTTTGATGAGGTACTCTGTTATCCAGGTGGTTTTTCGATCACCTCTGGTCTTATAGGACAGGGTTCCTTCAGGAGTCTCGATGACGTGATGAATGATGCGCTCATCCGGATTCTTGCTGACGACCGTTGGGATGTCCCTCCAAGTCGACGTGTTCAACTTCGTGAAGTCTGCATCGACCAGCCAGAATTGCGCCATCTCCTCGAAATACTGGATCTGTGCGTCGAGACCAACTTGTTGAAATGCTTCCAGATCGCTGATGCCGCCCATGTATTCTTGCAGATGATATCCCTGCCATTGGTGAACTGTCGCCGGCATATGGTCTGGCTTTCCCCTATGGATTGCTGTCATCAGACGATCTTTCGCCGTCACGTTAGTCTCCTCGGATGGGAAATGACTAGAACGCATCTCAAAAACGGCTGTCACTCCCGAATGTTTCTATC
>PMZI01000058.1:0-19418 GCA_003170475.1 Ignavibacteriota bacterium
ATTCCCAGGGCGAACACCGCAGCGTTACTAAACGCTCCTCCGACAAACAGGTCATACAGGCCGAAGAGCGAATTCTGACTGGATTTCTGGAGATAGTCAGAGAGAACGCGCGCATCAACACCCGGAAGTGTGATGTGGGAACCGAGCCTGACAATGATCAGGAGCGCAGCGGTAAAGAGTATCCGCTCGCGCAGCTCCTGGATCTTGAAGATATTCGTAAACGTCTCTGTAAGTTTGCTCATTCTAGTCTATTCCGTTGAGGACAAGTCTACGACTTCGTCTGGCCGAGCACAGTAGCCTTCCCACCAGCAGCTTCAATCTTTGTAACGGCCGACTTGCTGAATGCATGGGCTGATACTTCCAACTTCGATTTCAGGTTGCCGTTCCCGAGGATTTTCACGGGCACGTGCTTCTTCGAGATGAGTCCGACGGCGTACATCACTTCCGGATTCACCACCGCTCCACTGAGTCTCTTTTCGGTCACCACGCGCTCCAGGTTTTCAACATTGACCGCCTGAACCTCTTCGTGATTGCGGCTTCTGAACCCGTACTTCGGTACGCGCCGTGATAAAGGCATCTGACCGCCTTCAAACCACAGTTTGAACTTGTGTCCGGACCGGGACTTTGCACCCTTATGTCCCTTGGTGGACGTTTTGCCATGTCCTGACCCCTGACCTCGACCGATACGCTTGGTCTTCCTTCTGGATCCTTTGGCCGGAGTGAGATTACTGAGAATATCTTTTGCCATCGTTGTGCTTCCTTCAACCTAAAACATGTGGAACACTTTTACTGGACTTCTTCGACGCGGACGATATGACGAACCACCGTGATCATTCCGCGCACTTGCGGCGTATCAGTCTTGACGACCGAGTAATTCGGCCTGCCGAGCCCGAGAGCTATGATGGTTCGCTTGGCCCGTTCCTTCTGATCGATGACACTGCCCGTCTGGGTAATCTTGATTTTCTTTGCTGTCGACATCAGACACCTGATTAGTTTTGATGAAACAATTCCGTAAGCGAGATGCCCCGACGCTCTGCAGACATCCGAGCATCGGAAAGGCTGAGAAGCGCCTTCATCGTCGCTTTTACGACGTTATGAGGATTGGATGACCCCATTTGCTTGGTAAGAATGTCCTTGATTCCGGCCGATTCCAGCACGGCGCGCACGCCGCCGCCGGCGATAAGACCTGTGCCGGGAGAAGCGGGTTTCAGCAGCACCAGACCGGCGCCGAACTTGCCGATGACTTCGTGCGGGATTGTTCCCCTCACGATCGGGACCTTCACGACACTCTTCTTCGCATCGTCCACACCCTTGGCGATCGCATCTGCCACTTCGTTCGCCTTGCCAAGACCGATACCGACGTGTCCGTTGCCGTCACCAACCACAACGATGGCGTTGAAGCTGAATCGCCGTCCACCTTTCACAACCTTCGCAACACGATTGATGTGGACCAGCTTTTCCTTGAGTTCCAGTTCGCCTGCTTTGAATTTTGACATCGCGTCTCTCGTTTTCCTCGTGATGAGTTAGAATTTCAGGCCGCCTTCACGCGCGCCGTCTGCAACCGCCTTGACGCGGCCATGGTACAGGTATCCGTTGCGATCGTACACAACAGCCTGGATCTTTTTCTCGAGCGCCTGCTTTGCGGCAGCCTTCCCAATCAATTTGCACACCTCGATCGGTTTCTTGACTTCCTTCAGCTGTTCGCGGACATCCTTGGAGACCGTCGAGACCGATACCAGGGTCTTCCCATTCGTGTCGTCGATGATCTGTGCATAGATGTGCTTCGCGCTTCGATAGATCGTGAACCGCGGACGCTCTGGCGTCCCGATCACCTTCTGGCGGATGCTGGCTTTCTTTTTCTTCCAGCGGTCATGTTTCTTATCTTGAATCATACGGAGAACCTTTTAGCAAATGGACATTCAACAAAGCTGAAGCCTGTGTCTTTACTTTGCGGCCGTTGCAGCAGCTTTGCCTGCCTTGCGACGGATGTACTCACCTTCGTACTTGACACCCTTGCCCTTGTACGGCTCCGGCGGACGGAACGATCGAATCTTCGCCGCCACCAGACCGACAAGCTGTTTGTCAATTCCTGTGATCATGATGCTCGTCTGCGTCGGAGCTTCGAGATTAACTCCGTCGGGCGGTCCAAACAGAATCGGGTGGGAATACCCCAGCATCAGCTGAAGCTTCTTCCCCTTCATCTCTGCACGGTACCCCACGCCAACGATTTCAAGTTTCTGGCTGTAGCCCTGGGTCACACCGTTGATCATATTCTGGATCAGTGCACGCCAGAGACCATGGAGTGCGCGATGCGCACCATCGTCAGCGTGGCGACTGACAAGAACTTCTGCCGGGGTAATCTCGACAGAGATTTCTGGATGGACGGTCGCTGACAATTCTCCCTTGGGTCCCTTGACCACGACCTTTCCGTCTTTCTGCGAGACGGTGACGCCTTTGACGATCGGTATCGGTTTACGACCAACTCGTGACACGGTACATTCTCCTCAATTTACCAGACATAGGCGAGAACTTCGCCGCCGACGTGCTCTTTGCGCGCCCGGTGATCCGTCATCAGACCCTTCGAGGTCGTCAGGATGGCGATACCCATGCCACCAAGCACCCGGGGGAGTTCGTCGGAGGATCGGTACAGGCGAAGACCGGGACGGCTCACGCGACGCAAACCCGTGATGACCGTCTTGCCGCCGTTGTATTTTAGCTGAATGCGCAACATTCCCTGCTTGCCGTCATCGAGCATCGTGTAGCCCGTGATGAATTTCTCTTCGAGCAGGATCTGTGCAACTGCTTTTTTCAGGTTCGACGCTGGGATATCGACCCTTTTGTGCTTTGCCTTTGCGGCATTGCGGATGCGCGTCAAAAAATCTGAAATCGGATCTGTCATCGACATCGAATCAAGTCTCCTCGAATGGTCTAAATGCGAACGTTACCAACTGGCCTTGCGTACGCCTGGGATTTTTCCATCAAGCGCGAGATTTCGAAAGCATATTCGGCAGATGCCGAACTTGCGGTAGTAGCTTCGTGGCCGTCCGCAGATGCCGCATCGGTTGTGTTGTTGAACTTTGAACTTGGGCGTCCGTTTCGCCTTCACTCGCATTGCTAAGCGTGCCAAAGCAACTCCTTCCAGTAGTCGTTATGCTGCGGTTTGAAGCACTTCTTGTCGTTTTACGAACGGCATGCCGAGCGCCTTCAGGAGCTCGTACGCCTCTGCATCGGTCTTTGCTGTCGTGACGAACGTAACATCCATACCGTTGACACGAGTAACCTTGTCCGTGTCGATTTCGGGAAAAATAATCTGCTCTTTGATGCCGAGCGTATAGTTCCCGTGCCCATCGAACGACTTGTCAGAGACACCGCGGAAGTCACGCACACGGGGAAGAGCGATGTTGATCAACCGGTCTACGAACTCGTACATCTGCGCACGCCGCAGGGTGACACGGCAACCGATCGCCAGGTTTTCACGCAACTTGAAATTCGAAATCGCCTTCTTGGACTTGGTGATCGCAACCTTCTGGCCGGTGATCGATTCCAGTTCTTTCAAGGTCACATCCAGAATCTTCGGATCCTGAGTCGCCATTCCAACGCCGCTGTTGACGGAGATCTTTACCAGTTTCGGCACCTGCATGACGCTCTTGTACTGAAACTTCTTCATCATCTGGGGAATGATATCTTTCTTATACTGAACGAACAGCCGAGCCGGCACTCCCGCTTCACGTGCACCCGCTGCAGCCTTCTTCGCTCCACCTTCGCCCGTTCCTTTGGCCGATCCTTTGGCTTGCTTCGGTTCCTTCCCTTTGCCGCCTTCAGGCTTTTTCTGTTGCTCTTTGTCTTTCTCTTTCTCTTTTCCCATAACTCAATTCTCCGAGGAATTCGTCATCAACTTAAAACATCTCTTTGCATTTTCTGCAGAGTCTCATCGTCTTCCGTTTTCCGCTGGTGGGGTCGGTGACGTGTGCATGGCCGATCCGCGTCGCCTCGTTGCACTTCGGACAGACGACCATCACGTTCGCCGCACTGATCGGACCCTCTTTCTGCACGATGCCGCCCTGAGGATTCTTCTGTGTCGGGCGGGAATGCCGCTTGACGATGTTCACACTCTCGATGATCACTCTCGCCTTTTCGGGAAATACTTTCAACACCTTCCCTTGTTTTCCGAGCGAGTTACCGGAGATCACCAACACTGTATCATTCTTATGAACGTGCATAATACAATCCTTCAAACGTTAGAGTACTTCAGGGGCCAACGAAACAATCTTCATGTATTGACGCTCGCGCAGCTCACGGGCAACGGGCCCAAAAATGCGGGTGCCCCGTGGTTCGCCCTGGGCATTCAGCAGCACGACAGCGTTTTCATCAAAACGAATAAACGTGCCATCCTTGCGGCCGACTTCCTTCTTGGTCCGCACCACCACCGCACGGGATACTTCACCTTTTTTCACAGGCGCACCGGGAATGGCGCTCTTCACTGCCACGACGATCAGATCGCCAACACTCGCATATCGCCTATCGTGGCCGCCTAAGACGCGAATGCACCGACATTTTTTCGCGCCGGAATTGTCAGCTACCACGAGATTCGTTTCTTCCTGGATCATGGGATGCTCCTCACAATGGTCGTCGGGTACTGGACCAGACCTTACTTTGCTTTTTCAACGATTTCGACCAACCGCCATCGCTTCAGCTTGCTCATTGGCCGTGTTTCCATCACCTTCACGGTGTCACCGATACCGGCTTCACGTTTTTCGTCATGCGCCATCAACGTGGAGGTTTGCTTATAATATTTTTTGTACAGCGGGTGCGGAACCTTGCGTTCGAGGGACACCACGATGCTCTTCTGCATCTTGTTGCTGATGACCTTGCCGACGCGAACTTTCCGTTTCGGCCGACGAACTGGGGCGGTTGTTGCTACAGTGCTCATTCCTTACGCCTTCTTCTGATTGTCAGATGGAACCGTCTTTGGCTCAGGTTTCTTCAGTTGACGCTCGCGCAGGATGCTCTTCATCCGGGCGATATCTTTCTTCGTTATCCGAAGCTTCATGGGATTCTCCAATTGACTGATCACCTTCTGGAAGCGGAGGTTCGCAAGATTTTCCTCTTCCTCTTGAATTCGCCGGACCAGCTCCGTATCGGAGAGTTCACGCAGTTCAAACGCTTTCATTGAAACTCCTTTGCCTCGTTGAATTATTTGCCGTCGTAATCGACCCGCGTTACCAGCTTGGTCTTAATGGGCAGCTTGTGCGAGGCGATCGTAAATGCCTCAGCCGCAAGCTCCCGCGTTACGCCGCCCAGCTCAAACATGATGCGACCCGGCTTTACCACGGCAACCCAAAATTCCGGTACACCTTTGCCGCTTCCCATACGCGTCTCAGCAGGCTTCTTTGTGACCGGCTTATCAGGGAAAATGCGGATCCACACTTTGCCTTCACGCTTCATCATGCGTGTCAGGGCAACACGGGTTGCTTCAATCTGGCGCTGGGTAATCCATGCGGGCTCCAGAGCCTTCAAGCCGTAATCGCCGAATGCCACCTGTGCGCCGCGTGTCGCTTTTCCCCGCATCCGTCCGCGCTGAGTCTTTCTGTACTTTACTCTCTTTGGCATTAACATACGTCACTCTACTCCTTGCTGAATCGCTCTATCGGTTCTTTTCAGCCACTGGGCCGAGAATTTCGCCTTTGCAGATCCATACCTTGATACCAATCGCACCGTAGATTGTGCGTGAGGTCGCTGTCGCATAGTCGATGTCCGCACGAATCGTGTGCAACGGGATGCGCCCTTCCTTGTACTGCTCTCTCCGTGCAATTTCTGCGCCGCCGAGTCGTCCGCCGCACAACACGCGGATTCCTTCAGCCCCCATTCTCATCGCAGCGGTAATCGACTGCTTCATAGCGCGCCGGAAGGAGATTCTTCCTTCAATCTGTGACGCGATGGATTCAGCGACCAGCGCGGCATCGAGTTCCGGGCGTTTGATTTCATGAATGAGGATCTTCACCTCTTTGGAAGTAACCTTCTTCAATTCTTCCTCGAGTTGGGCGATTTCCTTACCGCTCTTGCCGATCACGATTCCGGGACGGGAAGTATGGATGGTGATCACAGCTCGCTTCGGCGTCCGATCGATTTGAATGCGAGATATCCCGGCTTTCTTCAGACGGTTCCGGACATAGTTCCGGACCATCAAATCTTCCAGAAGTTTTCCTGAGAACCCTTTCTCGTCATACCAATTTGAATCCCAGCTCTTCGTGACGCCGAGACGAAATCCAATCGGATTGGTTTTCTGACCCAAGAGATCCTCCTCTTAACTTTCTTTTGTTTCTGTTGTTGATTCCTGTTTCGTTGCCTTGGTGGCTTTTTTCTTCGTCTTCGGTGCTGTCTCTTCCGCCGCACCCTTGGGAGCTGCTGCAGGTTTCGCGGCCGCTTTCCCCTTGGCATCGCGTGTGGCGACAATGATCGTCAGGTGATGCGAGCGCTTTCGGATACGGAACGCACGCCCCATCGGCGCAGGCGAAATCCGCTTGGCCATAGGTCCGCCATTGACGAAGACTTCCTTCACATACATGGTGGCTGTGTCGACGCGTCCGGCCTGATCCTTGCTCTGCAGATTCGAGATCGCAGACCGCAGGGTTTTTTCGGCATCCTTTGCAGCGTGCTTGGGCGAAAAATGAAGCATCGAAAGAGCCTCTTCGACTCCCTTGCCTCTAATCAGATCGATGACAATCATCATCTTTCGAGGAGAAGTACCGACAAACCGATTCAGTGCTTGAGCTTCCATTCAGAATCCTCACTAATCCTTTAGGCTGGCGATGTTGTTTTCTCAGACTTCAGACCCGGGTGACCGCGAAACTGGCGGGTCGGTGCAAATTCGCCGAGTTTATGGCCGACCATGGCTTCCTGCACATACACCGGAATGAACTTGTTGCCGTTGTGCACCGCGAACGTGTGCCCGACAAATTCCGGAGTAATCGTGGATGAACGTGCCCAGGTCTTAACGACTTTTTTCTGGTTCGCCTTGTTCAAGGCGTCGACTTTCGCTTGCAGTCTTGGGTCTACGTAGGGACCCTTTTTGAGTGAACGACTCATTGCGCTTTTCTAGGGTTAAGTGTGTGACAGTCTACTTAGTGCGACGTTTCACGATATATTTGTTCGATTGATTCTTCCGCTTGCGTGTCTTCAATCCTTTTGCATATTTGCCCCACGGTGACTCAGGATGCTGCCCACCGCCGCCGCTCTTCGATCGGCCTTCGCCGCCGCCCATCGGGTGATCGACAGGATTCATCGCCATACCTCGTGACTGAGGACGAATGCCAAGCCAGCGTGAACGACCGGCTTTACCGACACTGATATTCTCATGGTCACCGTTGCTGACGATACCAACCGTCGCGCAACAAACAGCATGAATCTTCCTCACTTCACCGGAGGGTAATTTCAGCGTGACAAAATCGCCTTCCTTTGCCATCAACTGCAGGGAGTTGCCGGCACTTCGTCCCATCTGACCGCCCTTCCCGGGCTTGATCTCGACATTGTGCACAAATGTGCCTGCCGGAATCTCTCCCAGCGGAAGCGAATTGCCAACCTGCACTTCTGAGCCGGTGCCGGACGAAATCTTCTGTCCGACCTTCATCCCTTCTGCCGCGAGGATGTAGCGCTTCTCACCGTCCATGTACTGAACGAGAGCGATGCGTGCCGAACGATTCGGATCGTATTCAATCGCCGTTACGGTCGCTGCAACACCATGCCGATCGCGCTTGAAGTCAATGAGACGATACATCCGCTTGTGCCCACCGCCACGATGGCGCGAGGTGATGCGCCCCATGTTGTTTCTTCCACCCGACTTCTTGTTCGGCACAACGAGAGCCTTTTCCGGAACGGTCTTCGTGATCTCTTCAAACGTCGAGATCGAGTAAAACCGTGTTGCCGGGGTCATCGGACGTAATTTTCTGATCGCCATAAAAACCCTTCAATCAAACATTTTCAAAGTAATCGATTTTGTCGCCCTCTTTGAGGGTGACCATAGCCTTCTTCCAGGTGTTCTTACGTCCTTCGAACCGTCCGCGCCGCGTCAGCTGTGTCTTGCGCTTTCCTTTGACGGTCATCGTGCGAACGCTGACAACAGTTACCTTGAACTTCTTCTCCACCGCTTTCGCGATTTCAATCTTGTTCGCATCGAGGGATACTTCAAAGGAGAACTGTCGCCTCTCCTGGAGCCCTGTGATTTTTTCTGTAACGATCGGTCGTTTGAGAATTCCGGTCATGACGTCCGCCTAGTTCGATAACGATTTCTGAAGAATATCAATCGCGCTCTTCTGTATGAGGAGCACCTGTGTATCAAGAATGTCGTACGTCGAAGCTTTGTCCGCCTCCCGTACGTTTACGGTCGGGATGTTGCGGCTCGATTTGTACACCGCATTCTCCGTCTTGGCAGTGAGAAACAAGGTCTTCTTGCCATTCAGGGACAACGCTTTCAACACGATGGCCAAATCCTTCGTCTTGGGCGCTTCCATATTGAAGTCCTCAACGACGATAATCTGGTTATCCTGCGCTTTGTAACTCAGAGCTGATTTCCGTGCGAGGGCGCGAACTTTTGCCGACAGTTTGATGACATAGTCATGAGGTCGTGGTCCGAAGATGGAACCTCCGCCAACCCACACTCCCGACCGCGTCGTTCCAGCACGGGCCCGGCCTGTCTTCTTCTGATTGAACGGCTTCTTGCCACCGCCACTCACTTCGCCCCGGGTCTTCACCTTGTGCGTTCCCTGACGCTGGTTCGCCTGAATCGAACGAACCGCCTGATAAATCGCGTGATCGTTTGGCTTGATCTCAAAGATCTCCGGCGCAAGGGTCACCTTCTCGCCGCTCTTCGAACCGTCTTTCTTGTAGACTTCTAACTCCATGGATTTTTCTTCCCGAGCACGAGGACCTAGCTCTGTTTAACAATTTCGAGATAACTATTGATCGCGCCTGGGACCGATCCCTTGACGATCAGAATGTTCGATTCGGCGATGACTTTGAGAACCATGAGGTTCTTCACCGTCACGCGCTCACCACCCATCCGGCCAGCCATTCGTCTCCCCTTCATGACGCGTGAGGGATACGAACTTGCGCCGATGGATCCTGGTGCACGGACACGGTCAGACTGACCGTGCGTGGTCATGCCAACACCACCGAAGTGATGCCGCTTCACGACGCCCTGGAAGCCTCTGCCCTTTGACCGGCCGATGACATCGACGACATCGCCCTGCTGGAAGTTATCAACGCGCACTTCCTGGCCAAGCTCCAGCTTCGTCCCGTTGAAGTTGCGGAACTCCGAGATCAGACGGAGTGGTTTCACGCCGCCTTTCTTGAAGTGTCCTTTCATTGGTTTGTTCACAAGGCGCTCCTTGATTTCGTCGAAGCCGAGTTGCACCGCATCGTAGCCGTCCGTTCCCTTGGTCTTGATCTGTGTAACAAAGCACGGACCGGCTTCGATGACTGTGCAGGGAATCATCTGCCCGTTGTCATCAAAGATGCTTGTCATTCCAATCTTTTTGCCGAGAATGCCGCTCACTGTTATACTCCTGAGTCTTCCCCTTGCCGTCTCACGTGTTGTGTCCGGACAAGGCTCTCACCACTAAATAAGAAATACGTTCAGTTATCGTACAACCTTCACTCCGATGCTACACCTTGATCTCCACATCAACGCCCGCGGGCAACTCAAGTTTCATCAGCGAATCTACCGTTTTGCTCGTCGAGTTGAGAATGTCGATCAATCGCTTGTGCGAACGGGTTTCAAACTGCTCGCGCGATTTCTTGTCGACGTGAGGAGATCGGTTCACGACGTAGAGCGACCGTTTCGTGGGCAACGGAATGGGACCCGACACAACGGCTCCGGTCGCCTTCACCGTCTTGATGATCTTCTCAGCCGATTTATCGATCAGATTATGATCGTACGACTTTAACTTGATGCGAATCTTCTGGCCAGCCAACGAAGATTCCTCCCTCAGTTACGGACGTGAAAAATGAACGGGTCCCGACACGGTCGGGACCCGACGATTACTCAATGATCTTCGAAACAACGCCTGCTCCAACGGTACGTCCGCCTTCACGAATGGCGAACCGGAGACCCTCTTCCATGGCAACGTCGGAAATCAACTCGATCTGCATGCTGTCCACGTTGTCTCCCGGCATGACCATTTCAATCCCGCCAGGAAGCGTAACGACACCGGTGACATCTGTCGTTCGGAAGTAGAACTGCGGCCGGTAGCCGTTCAAGAACGGCGTGTGACGTCCACCTTCGTCTTTCTTCAAAACGTAGACCTGAGCGCTGAACTTCTTGTGAGGCGTGATGGAACCCGTCTTGGCGATAACCATTCCGCGTTCGAGCTCGTCCTTTTCAACACCACGAAGAAGCAATCCGGCATTGTCACCCGCCTGAACTTCATCAAGTTCCTTGCGGAACATTTCCGCACCTGTGATGACTGTCTTCTTGTGTGCGCCGAAACCGACGACTTCGACTTCATCGCCCACCTTGGCTTTTCCACGCTCGACACGGCCGGTACCGACAGTGCCGCGACCGGTGATCGAGAATACGTCTTCGACCGGCATCAGGAACGGCTTGTCGACGTTTCGTACTGGCAGGGGGATATAGCTGTCCACAGCATCCATAAGTTCATTGATGCACTGGAAGGCCGGATCGTCCGGCTTCACATCGGGCCGAAGTGCTGCTTCCATAGCCTTCAATGCAGAGCCGCGGATAATCGGGATCTCATCGCCGGGAAAATCGTTCTTCTTCAGGAGGTCGCGCATTTCCAGTTCGACCAGATCCAGCAATTCCGGATCGTCCACTGCATCGACCTTGTTCATGAACACGACAATCTTCGGCACGTTCACCTGGTGCGCAAGAAGGATGTGTTCACGTGTCTGAGGCATCGGACCATCGGTTCCCGCGACGACCACAATCGCGCCGTCCATCTGGGCAGCACCCGTGATCATGTTCTTGATGTAGTCAGCGTGACCCGGGCAGTCGACGTGTGCGTAGTGGCGCTTCGCTGTCGAGTATTCGACGTGAGCCGTGTTGATTGTTATACCACGTGCCTTCTCTTCCGGCGCGTTGTCAATCGAATCGAACGTACGAATAGCCGACAGACCCCGTTTCGCCAGCACCATTGTGATAGCTGCGGTCAGAGTCGTCTTTCCGTGATCAACGTGACCGATCGTACCCACGTTGACGTGCGGCTTGCTGCGATCAAATTTTTCCTTTGCCATGTGGATGATCTCCTTTCGTTGTGTCTACTGTAAATTACTTTCGTTTTCCCGTTATGCCGCTGTTGTTTCCTTGCCTCGAACTTTTTCCACGATCTCCTCCGAAACGGACTTCGGCACATGTTCATAGTGCGAGAACTGCATCGTGTACAGCGCACGACCCTGGCTCATCGAGCGAAGGACCGTCGCATAGCCGAACATCTCCGACAGAGGCACCATGGACTTCACGACGTGAGCGTCTTTGCGCTGGTTCATACCTTCGATGTGACCGCGACGCGAACTCAAATCGCCCATCACATCACCGAGATATTCTTCCGGTGTCACGACCTCGACTGCCATAATCGGCTCGAGAATGACCGGACCTGCTTTGCGCGCTCCGTCTTTGAACGCCATGGACCCGGCAATCTTGAAGGCCATTTCCGAAGAATCGACCGCGTGGAATGAACCATCGACCAATTTCACCTTGATATCTTCAACGGGATAGCCGGCCATGACGCCGTTCTTCATAGCTTCAATGATGCCCTGCTCGGTCGGCTTGATGTATTCCTTGGGAATCGATCCGCCAACAATAGCATTTTCAAACTCGAACCCCTTCCCTTTTTCATTGGGCTCTAGTTCAATATAGACATGTCCAAACTGGCCGCGGCCACCGCTCTGACGAACGAACTTGCCTTCCGCTGTTACTTTCTTCGTAATCGTTTCCTTGTATGCGACCTGAGGCTTGCCGACGTTCGCTTCGACGTGGAATTCCCGCTTCATGCGGTCGACAATGATCTCGAGGTGCAACTCACCCATACCGCTGATGATCGTCTGCCCTGTTTCTTCGTTGCTCGAAACGCGAAATGTCGGATCTTCTTCTGCGAGGCGCTGAAGCGCTTCACCGAGTTTTTCTTGATCGGCTTTCGTCTTCGGCTCAATTGCAACGTCGATCACCGGCTCCGGGAATATCATCTTCTCGAGGATAATGGGATCTTCCTCTGTCGTCAGGGTGTCTCCCGTCCGGGTGGATTTCAATCCGATGCCAGCCACAATATCACCTGCAAATGCTTCGTCGACTTCCTCGCGATGATTTGCGTGCATTCGGAGAAGTCGCGACATTCGCTCTTTCCGATCGTTCGTGACGTTATACACATATGATCCGGATTTGATCGTGCCGGAGTAGACTCTGAAGTAGGTCAACCGGCCGACGAACGGGTCCGTCATAATCTTGAACGCCAGAGCGGAGAATTCGTCAGTATCGCTCGCCCTGCGCACCACATCATCCCGTCGATGCGGATGATGACCGTGAATCTCTCCTCCATTAATGTCGAGCGGCGAAGGGAGCAAATCCACCACTGCATCCATGAGGTTCTGAACGCCTTTGTTCTTGAAGGAAGAACCACACAGCACCGGAACGATGCTGACTTTCAATGTCGCGCGGCGAAGCACTTCGCGTATTTCGGCCGGCGAGATCTCTTTTCCTTCGAGGTACTTTTCCAGAAGCGTGTCATCTTCGTCGGCGACCGCCTCGAGCATCTTGATCCGATACTCGTTTGCTTTCGGACGAAGTTTCTCGGGAATCTCGATGTCGTCCCACGTGGCGCCCTGCGTTCCCTCGTGGTACATTCTCGCCTTCATGGTGATGAGGTCGATGATACCAGCGAACATCTCGCCTTCTCCGACCGGAAGGTGCACAGGAACAGCATTGGCACTAAGCCGTTGACGCATCATTTCCACAACGCTTAAAAAGTCCGCACCAGCACGATCCATCTTGTTGACGAAAGCGATGCGGGGGACGCCATACTTGTCAGCTTGCCGCCACACAGTCTCCGATTGGGGTTCAACGCCGCCAACGGAGCAGAACAGCGCAACTGCGCCATCGAGGACGCGGAGTGATCGCTCCACCTCAATGGTAAAATCCACATGGCCTGGTGTGTCGATGATATTGACTTGATGATCGCGCCAGAAGCAGGTGGTTGCAGCACTGGTGATCGTAATCCCACGCTCTTTCTCCTGCTCCATCCAATCCATCGTCGCCGCTCCATCATGCACCTCACCCATCCGGTGCAGCACTCCCGTATAGAACAGGATGCGCTCCGTCGTGGTGNNTCGATGTGGGCCATGATGCCGATATTCCTCGTCTTCTGTAAAGAGTATTCGCGGGGCATAGTAGTGTTTTGAGCCGAAGGGGCAGAATTCCCCACCGGATTGTGAACAAATCAGTTGTGAATACCGAACGAACGGTATCGTCCTACCACTTAAAATGAGCAAAAGCCTTGTTGGCCTCTGCCATACGATGGACATCATCCTTCTTCTTGATCGCACCACCTTCACCTGTAGCGGCGGCCATCAATTCGGAAGCAAGCTTCTGTGCCATCGATGTGTCCGAGCGTTCTTTGGCGTAGCTGATCAACCAGCGGATTGCGAGAGCGGTTCGTCGCTCGGGACGAACTTCTGTGGGGACTTGATAGGTAGCACCACCAACTCTGCGTGCGCGCACTTCGATCATGGGCGACGCATTATTCACCGCTTTCTTAAATACATCCAAAGGCTTATTCTTGGTCTTCTCCTCAATGATGTTGAAGGCTCCGTACAGGATGCCGCGGGCAGTGTGCTTCTTGCCCGCCTTCAACAACGAATTGATGAACCGCGAAACCAGAATATCCTGAAACTTCGGGTCAGGAATTGCTAAACGACGTGTTGAACGTTTCTTTCTCATCCGATGCTCTGTGGCTTACTGCTGCTTTGGCTTTTTGGCTCCGTATTTCGAGCGACCCTGTTTGCGATCCTGCACACCTTGTGTATCCAGCGTACCACGAATAATGTGGTAACGAACACCTGGGAGATCCTTGACACGACCACCTCGAATGAGAACAATCGAGTGCTCCTGCAAGTTGTGACCCTCACCAGGAATATACGCCGTCACTTCCATTTGATTCGTCAGGCGAACACGGGCGACTTTTCGGAGAGCTGAGTTAGGTTTCTTAGGAGTTGTTGTATAGACTCTTGTGCAGACACCCCGTTTCTGGGGGCTGGACTGAAGCGCCGGAGACTTGCTTTTCCAGAGAACCTGTTCTCTGCTCGTGCGTACCAATTGATTAATCGTCGGCAATCAGATCGACTCCTCTTCAAAAAATATATGGTTAAAAAATAGCTTTTTAATATACCACTTTTTCAGGTTTCTGTCAAACACTTTCTACGAAACGATGCAGAAAACCGTTCCTCTACGAAGCTACTATTTTCGTTTTGCGCTTGCGTTCCTTGCCTTCGATCACCTCCACCGGGGGCTCTTCTGAACTCTCCCGGACTGCTGGCTCTTCGAGGGTGATCTCCGGAGCCTCGACAAAGAGGTCCCGGTACTTCTTCTGTCCTGTGCCCGCTGGGATCAGGTGTCCCATGATGACATTTTCCTTCAGACCCAGCAGATGATCCATCTTGCCTTCAATTGCTGCATCTGTGAGAACCTTTGTCGTTTCCTGGAATGACGCCGCTGAAATCCAGCTGTCGGTGGTCAAGGAAGCCTGTGTAATACCAAGCAGAATCGGCTCCGATGTAGCGGGCTCCGAATCACGCACTTCGACTACTTTTTTGGTCTTTTTGCGCAAATCTGCGTTGATTTCACGTACCGCCTTCTTGGTGGTCAAAGTCCCCAACTTCAACTTCGAATCGCCCTTGTTGACAACAACGACTTTGCCCTCAAGACTGTCGTTCTCGTCATGCAATCTCGACTTGTCAACGTTGTCGCCCTCGAGGTACTTCGTGTCACCCGGCTCGACGATACGTTCCTTCTGCATCATCATGCGCACGATCACTTCGATATGCTTGTCGTTGATCTTCACACCCTGCATACGATAGACTTCCTGAATCTCGTTCACGAGGTACTCTTGCACAGCCGTCGTGCCTTTGATTCTGAGGATGTCATGCGGATCGATTGCACCGGCCGACAACCGCTCTCCTGCCCGGACAACATCGTTGTCCTGAACGAGAATGTGTTTGCCGAGCGGTATGAGGTATGTCCGCTTGTCCTTGCCGTCATGACTCTGAACAAAGACTTCGCGTGCTCCGCGCTTTGGCTGACCAATGGTCACAATTCCATCGATTTCACCGACGATCGCCGGCTCGTTCGGATGGCGGCCTTCAAACAGCTCCGTGACACGCGGCAAACCGCCCGTGATGTCTCTCGTCTTTCCGATATCACGCGGAATCTTCACCAGCACCGTGCCTGCCTTGATCTCTTCATCATCATCGATCATCAAGTGCGCCCGTGTCGGAATCGGATAGGAAGCGAGCTTCTGCCCTTTTGCATTGACCACAGCCAGTGCCGGGATGAAACTCTTCTCGCGGCTATCGATGACAACCTTCTGGATATGTCCGGTCTGTTCATCCGGCTCTTCGCGGAACGTGACATTTTCCTTCAGATCGACATATTTCAACGTTCCCTTGTGTTCCGAAACGATGACGGCGTTGTAGGGATCCCATTCGTAAATCATCTCTCCCTTGGCAACCTTTGCGCCGTCGCGGATCATCAGCATCGCTCCGTACGGAACATCATACTTCGTCAGGATGCGATTGTCTTCATCGACAATGTTGATGATGCCGCTTCGACCGGAAGCGATCATATGCTTTCCGTTCTCCGCGTCAATCTCGATGGATTTCAAACCTTCATATCGGATCCGGCCTTCGAACTTTGACATAATTTGTGACTGCGCTGCGATCAAGCTCGCAGTACCGCCTGTGTGGAACGTTCGCAGGGTCAGCTGCGTACCCGGCTCGCCGATGGATTGTGCAGCGATCACACCCGTCGCAGTACCTGGCTCTACGAGTTTGCCCGTGGTCAGATCACGACCATAACACTTCGCGCACACTCCACGTCGCGAGTTGCACGCCAGCACTGAACGAATCTCTACCATCTCGATCGATGTTTCCGAAATCTTCTGTGCCTTGTCTTCATCAATGACTTCAGCGGATTCGACGATGATATCTCCGGTCAGCGGATCGACGACATCGTGAACCGAAACCCGGCCGAGGATACGTTCGGACAACGGCTCTTTCACGTCTTCCCCTTCCTTCAACGCTCCGGTCAAGACACCACGGATCGTACCGCAATCTTCCTCGCCGATGATCGCGTCTTGCGCGACATCAATCAATCTGCGCGTCAGGTACCCTGCATCAGCCGTTTTCAGCGCGGTGTCGGCAAGACCTTTGCGTGCTCCGTGTGTCGAAATGAAGTACTCGAGGATCGAAAGCCCTTCACGGAAGTTCGCGGTGATCGGGTTTTCAATCAATTCGCCGGTTGCTCCCGACATACTCTTCTGAGGCTTGGCCATCAAACCGCGCATGCCTGCAAGCTGGCGGACCTGCTCCTTCGAGCCACGAGCACCGGAATCGACCATCATGTACAATGAGTTGAAGCCGTCGCGAGAATGCTGCAGCGAATCAAAAAGCTTCTCGGCAATTCGACTCGTTGCACGGGTCCAGATATCGATAACCTTGTTATATCGCTCACCGTTGGTGATAAAACCCCGATAATACTGGTTTTCCACACCTTCGACGTCTTTCTGTGCCTTGGCCACGATCTCGTATTTTATCGGCGGAATAATCACATCGCCGATGGAGACGGACAGTCCTCCCTGTGTTGCATAGGTAAAGCCGAGAGTCTTCAGATTGTCCAGAAACTTCGCCGTCGCCAGGTTCCCGCAGCGGCGGAAAACGTTGGCGATGATCTGCACGAGACGTTTCTTGTTGAGGAGCTCGTTGATAAACGGCACACCCTTGGGAACAATCTGATTAAAGATCACACGCCCTGTTGTCGTCTCGACAACCGTACCGTCGACACGGACCTTGATACGAGTGTGCAATCCGATGACCTTCTGATCGAATGCGATGATAACCTCTTGCGGGGAATAGAACAACTTTCCTTCGCCGGAGTCGCCAGTCTTGGACTTGGTGAGGTAATAGCAACCGAGCACCTGATCCTGCGTCGGCGTCACGATCGGTGCACCGCTCGCGGGAGACAGGATGTTATGGCTCGACAGCATCAGGATGCGTGCTTCGAGCTGAGCTTCGTATGACAATGGTACGTGGACGGCCATCTGGTCACCGTCAAAGTCAGCATTGAAAGCCGTGCACACCATCGGATGAATCCGAATAGCTTTCCCTTCCACCAGCACCGGCTGAAATGCCTGGATACCAAGGCGATGCAGCGTCGGGGCGCGGTTGAGGAGGACTGGGTGACCGTCGATGATGTGGTCAAGAATGTCCCACACCTCCGGACCCTTCTTGTCGACCATCTTCTTCGCGCTCTTCACGGTCTTGACGAGGCCGCGCTCAATCAGTTTTCGAATGATGTGCGGCTTAAATAATTCCACCGCCATGTCCTTCGGCAAACCGCATTCATGCAGCTTCAACTCGGGGCCGACGACGATGACGGAGCGACCGGAATAGTCAACGCGCTTTCCAAGGAGGTTCTGACGGAACCTGCCCTGCTTGCCTTTCAACATATCAGAAAGTGACTTGAGGGCGCGGTTGTTGTCGCTGCGAACAGCGTTTACGCGGCGTGAGTTGTCGAGCAACGAATCGACTGCTTCCTGCAGCATGCGCTTCTCATTGCGCAGAATCACTTCAGGCGCCTTGATCTCGATCAACCTCTTGAGACGATTGTTACGAATGATCACGCGGCGATAGAGATCGTTCAGATCGGATGTCGCAAATCGACCGCCTTCGAGAGGAACGAGAGGACGAAGCTCCGGCGGAATGACGGGGATAACATCGAGTACCATCCAGTCCGGTTTGTTGGGCGCATTCACTTCGCTTTTGCGGAACGCCTCGATGACCCGCAGGCGCTTCAGAGCCTCGGTCTTCTTCTGCACGGACGTTTCCGTTTTCACCTCTACACGAAGTTCGAGCGCGAGCTCTTCGATATTTACACGACGGAGCAGATCCTTGATCGCGTCGCCGCCCATTTTCGCGATAAACTTCTTCGGATCGCTGTCTTCCAGATGGTGGTTGTTCTCAGGCAACGAAGCCAAGATCTCAAGGTACTGGTCCTCAGTGATCAGATCCTGCTTCTGGATTCCTGTCGTGCCCGGGTTAATGACGACGTAGGATTCGTAGTAAATGATCTTTTCGAGTTCTTTGCTTGAAAGCCCAAGAACGTATCCGATCTTGCTGGGGAGCGAGCGGAAGTACCAAATATGAACAACCGGGACGGCAAGAGCGATGTGCCCCATTCTCTCGCGGCGTACGCTTTTTTGTGTGACCTCGACTCCGCACCGATCGCAGGTAATTCCCTTGTAGCGAATGCGTTTGTACTTGCCGCAATGGCATTCCCAATCACGCACCGGTCCAAAGATCTTCTCGCAGAACAAACCATCTTTCTCAGGACGGAATGACCGATAGTTAATCGTTTCCGGCTTGGTCACCTCGCCATGCGAGCGTGCCAGAATCATATCGGGCGATGCCAGACTGATGATGATCTTCGAGAACGCCTTGCGTGGAGACGTTTCGTTTGATGTAAATGGCATGTAGAACCTCCATCGAACAATTTTTTTTCGCTGCGCACATGCGCAGATCAGTTCAGGGTCTTACTCCTCAACCACCCTTCTTCACTCAATCTTAATTTCCAGACCAAGCCCCTGCAACTCCCGAATGAGCACATTGAACGACTCAGGAATGTTCGGCTCAGGGAGGTTATCCCCTTTGACGATAGCCTCGTACACCTTGGCCCTTCCAACGACGTCGTCGGATTTGACAGTCAGGATTTCCTGCAGAACGTGTGACGCTCCGTAGCCTTCGAGCGCCCACACTTCCATCTCTCCAAAGCGCTGGCCGCCAAACTGTGCCTTGCCACCAAGCGGCTGCTGAGTGATGAGCGAGTAGGGTCCGATGGACCGGGCGTGAATTTTGTCATCAACCAAGTGCGAGAGTTTCATCATGTAAATGTATCCGACACTGACTTCCTGATCGAATGGTTCTCCCTTTCGACCGTCGATCAGCACCGACTTCGAATTTTCGCTGAGGCCGGCTCTGCGGAGATGCTCCTGCACATCTTCCCATGTTGCACCATCGAAAATGGGGGAGGCATACGTCTCTCCGAGTTCGTGGCCTGCCCATCCAAGGGCAACCTCGAACAACTGACCCAGATTCATACGCGAGGGGACGCCAAGCGGATTCAGAACGATATCCACCGGACGGCC
>PMZI01000058.1:19464-20009 GCA_003170475.1 Ignavibacteriota bacterium
ACCAGCATGGTGTTCTTACGCTTGTCATCAACCCAATCCTGATTGTAATCGAGTGTGTCAAGCGTCTCCAACGACTGGAAGGTGTCCTCTTTCAGCGATGTACCGCTGCGGATAATCACATTCCCTTCGTTGTCCCGAATACCGGAGGACTTTTCGCCGGAAAGGACCTGGTCAAGTTTCTTTCCGAGCTTCTCAATGAGCTCTTTCAGGTCTTTCTTTCTCGATCGTTCGAGAGACTCCAGCCGCTTCTTGTCTTCCTTTTTGCTCTCCGTGTCCTTTTTCTTACGGCTGAACAGCTTCGTCGAGATCACGACCCCCTTCATTCCCGGAGGTGCTTTCAGTGACGCATCTTTCACGTCGCCGGCCTTCTCGCCGAAAATCGCCTTGAGCAATTTCTCTTCGGGCGTTGGATCTGTTTCGCCTTTCGGCGTGATCTTTCCGATGAGGATGTCTCCCTCATTCACCTCGGCCCCGATGCGAACAATTCCGTTTTCGTCGAGGTCCTTCGTGGCCTCTTCACTGACGTTCGGAATCTCACGGGTGAG
>PMZI01000035.1 GCA_003170475.1 Ignavibacteriota bacterium
ACATGGCATAGGAATTCCCAGAGAATTACTGATTTACTCTTGTATATTTCTAAGTCAAATTCTATTTGCTTTTGCACACACTCCGGCTTTAATAAATTTTGGCATAAATAATCCAGCTTGGTCAATATTTACGATTTTCATTGTCTCTCTCCCGTGGGGTTGGTTATTCTGGAAACAAGGATTGGAATCAGCTTTTATAGCACATGCGAGTTTTCATGCATTCGTCGCCCTTTTTGTTGCAGTTAAGCTTTGAGTTATTGAAAGTTATCAGCATGAACTTGTTTTGCTTTCTACCATCATTTGAAAGTTTGCAGTGCCGCAGCTTTGGTCGCCGCCACAGCAATGAGGTATTTCGATAGTGGCGGCTCGCATCGGCCCCGACAAACAGCTTCGGGGTGAACGGTTTGCCTAAATGTTTTGCGCAAGCAAAGGTTCTTTTCGTGAGGCGTTTTGGCGGCACATCTAATCAACCCAGAGAGCGGTGTTATCTGGAAACCATATAAACGATAGTTGGACAACTCAACAAATTGGAGAATGAACCGTGGCGCTAAAACCAAAGAGAAGTGGTCTCGGCCTGAATCGAAGGTCTTTCGCCGGCAACAACGTCAAGCCACGCAAATCGGCCATCAAGTCCAAATCCCCGGCTCTGAGGAGCAGTGAGCAAGCCACCGGCAAACCCGCTTCCCGGCTCATCGACCAGCGGATCCGCGACCTGGGGGGATGGCGCGGGGAGACCCTGGCCCGCATGCGGGCGCTGATTCTGGAAGCCGACCCCGAGGTGACCGAGGAGTGGAAGTGGATGGGCACTCCGGTTTGGTCACACGACGGGATTGTCTGCACCGGGGAGGCTTACACGAAAGTCGTGAAGCTCACGTTCGCCCACGGCGCCAGGATCCCAGACCCATCGCGCCTCTTCAATTCCAGTTTGGAAGGCAACACGCGGAGGGCGATCGACATTCACGAAGGGGAGAAGGTTGACGCGGGCGCGTTCAAGGCGCTCGTAAAGGCCGCGGTGGCTCAGAATGGCCCGCCGGTGGAGAAACGGTAGACCCTTTGTTGGCTCTGTTTTTGTGCCTCAAAACGCGATTCAAATGGAACCTTGCCTGTGCATAACAAACGGCAAATCCCGAAGGGATCCTCCGAAGGAGTCCTTTGGACCTATGGGACCGGCGCTCGCAAACTGGATAGGTGAAGTTGAAACAGAAGTTGGCTAGATGTAAAGTGCCCGAACGAACAACATTCGGCCAATTCATCGTTCGGTCGGGCGGGCTCGCAACGGCGGTTTGCCTAAACGTTATGCGCCACGAAGCCTGATCGACAATCAAGCAGCCTCAACAGACTGACAGCAGAAGGTTCATTGCATGAAACAAACTGTGACATGGTTCGCTCGAATGTGGACTATCGTTTGGAAAACAGGGCTGTTCTTTATTCTGTGGGGTCTTCTACTGGCCCCGTTCATCATTCCATTCGCCGCCAAATTCGAACTGCTCCAGCAGACGCATCCACTTCAGCTACGGCTGTTTGTGGAGGTTTCCGGCGCACTCACAATCATGGCAGTCTCTTGGTTCATGGTGCGTTTCATTGATCGCCGGTCGTTCATAAGCTTGGGGTTTTCTACTGACCATTGGATCCGTGATCTTCTTCTCGGATTCAGTGTCGGTACTGGTTGGCTGGCGCTCTCGGTGGCCATCCTATGGTTAGCTCACCTCATGCAGGTTCAACCTGCTGTGGTGATGTCAGGATCATTTCTTGCATGGACGGCAACTGCCCTGATCATCAATACGGCGACCCAGGAAGTGCTTGCGCGGAGTTACATCTTTCAGACAATACGATCTCAGACGAATGCCACGATCTCGGTGATTGCGACCGCAGCTTTGTTCATGGCCTATCACGCGGGAGCTTACCATGGCTCATGGCTACCAGCTTTCAATGTCTTTCTTGCAGGCATCCTGTTTGGCGTGGCCTATCAGCTGACGGGCAATTTATGGTTACCGATAGGGATTCACTTCATCTGGAATTTTTTGATCGGTCCGGTTCTCGGGTTAACCGTAAGTGGAAACGCTCAAGTCTGGAGCCGCTGGCAACTGATGACCGTCCAGGGCCCCACATCCTTGACAGGCGGCGCTTTTGGTTTGGAGGGCGGCCTTGTGGTGACACTCACTACACTTCTTGGCATTGTGGCGCTGTTCATCTTTTTCCGTGGGCGATCGGCTGCGTGGCGGTTAACAAACGGCAAGCGCAACGCTTGTTGAGATGACGGTTCTCATCGGAGATCCTCAAATGAGATTCTTAGTCGGAACCCTATTATTGCTTGTCACCACTTACTCAAGTGGCTTTTCACGTGGAAATCAGATTGATACGCTGATGAAAACATCAGCCTGGGTTTTGTTTGCTGACGCCGGCCTTTTTCCTGCAGCGAATGGTGAAGGTGTCGGATGGTATCCCTCCTACTCAGTCCGGGCAGCTATTGGCAGACGCAGTTCAATACTCTCAACCTATCTTTTCCTTGACTACTACGATTTCAACCTCAGTGAAGCTGGTGGGTTGCACGAATACATCGAGAACGGTGCCAAGAGACACGACATTGCAGTCTATTCGGCTCTTTCACTTTATCGAGTTTTCTTTATTGGCGCCGGCTTTCTCTACACACATTCGGATCATGTCACCATAACGTCGATTCTCGGCGACTCCCCTTGGACCGGAGGTGACATCAATGGTATCCGCTTGTTTTGCACGGTTGGATTAACATGGGACATTCAGCTCACAGAAAACATCACGCTTCCATTTGGCCTTTACTATAGAAACCCTAGTTACTATGCTGTTAATGTTCCTATTGCAATCAGAGCGGGCATGACCGTACGCATCTGGTAGAGGAGACTATTCTGAGGAGCTTTGGCCAGACGATACGGCTCAACAAGCGCGGCGCCTAACAAACGGCAAATCCCGAAGGGATCCCTTCGCCCCCGACCAGAAGAGTGTCGGGGTGGGCGGTTTGCCTAAACGATAGCTGCAATGGCGCACCGCAAGGTTTGGGGTTAATCAATCATCAGGAGGAAGGTAATGTCTCAAGATTCATGGTTACTCGAAGTTCTCAGATGTCCACAAACTCACGATCTCCTGCAGCAGAAGGGCGATCTGCTGATTCGACCGGATGGGCAGTCGTATCCAATTATTCGTGGGATCCCAAGCCTGGTATTCCCAGCGGCTTCAGTTGGCGAAGACGCCAAATGGCAGCGATTCTATGATTGGTATGCTCCAATCTATGATTTCAACGAGAGGTTCCTTGGTCACATCTTAACCGGGTTGGACATTCCCAAGGAGCGAGTGCAACTCATTTCACTTCTGGGTCTCAAACGAGGCACGAGTATTTTAGAGGTATCTCCCGGCCCTGGAGTCTATCAGAAGCTCATCCGCGGACACATTGGCAACCAAGCGCGGTACGCGGCGGTCGACTTATCGATGGGCATGCTCAACCAATGTCAAAAACGAAATCAGGAACTCAACGTTGCTCTGGTACACGCGAATGCTTCACATCTGCCGTTTGCCGATGAGAGTTTCGATGCGCTCTTCCATTTTGGCGGAGTTAACTTGTTTGATGAACCGGAAGGAGCTTTGGCTGAGTTCGTACGGGTCGTGCGAACCGGAGGAATTGTCTCCTGGGGAGATGAGGGTTCCTCTTCATCCATTCCCGACGGATGGAAGAAACGATTTCTCACTCGAATGAATCCGGGTTACCTGAAGCCGCGACCGCCCATACCAAAAGGACTCTCAAATATAAAGCAGCTCGAAGTTTCCGGCGGGTATGGTTACTTGATTATCGGTAACAAGTCAACCAGCTAGTTGAACGGTGCGCCACTGCGGCTAACAATCGGCCCGCCTTCGTTCGGCGACGGTGGGTAAACAAACCCGCATGTAGCGTCGTTTCACAGGCCCTGCTTACCCGACCATAGCTAGTTCACCAATGTGGGAGCGCGGTTTGCTTCAACGTTAGGCGGCCTGTTGACAACTAAGAGGATTATCGAAGATGATGCAGCTATCACAAAATAGATATTTCATTTCGGTCGACACTCATCGACGACAATCCCTGAATGGTCTTCCTTTAGCATCGTTTGGCAGAAGAGCCGCTGCTTTCACCATCGACTTTGGTATTGTTGCCATCGTTGTTGGCTTATTCATGTTACCCGAGACTTTAAGGTCAATGGCAACGACAGATGTTTTCAAAATGGACATCAATCCTTTCCATGGCTGGGAACTCCTAAGTCTTCCGCTCTACTTTGGGTTGTGGACATACTTCGGTCATGGTCAAACGCTGGGTAAGAAGTTGCTGAAGGTCCGTGTCGTCTCCCTTACGCATGAACGGTTAACTCTGTGGCATTCTATTGAACGTTCACTGGGCTATGGTGCTTCTATTCTAGAGGGAGGGTTCGGCTTTCTGCAATATTTTATTCATCCGAACAAGCAGACTGTTCACGACAGGATTGCTGAGACCATTGTCGTCAAGGTCGAGATAGCTACAAGCCTGGATCCATTGAATAATAAATTGAAATAACCGCCGCCTGACCATTGGCGAACCCCGCGTAGCAAGGCAAGCCGGCCCACCACAAAGACGGCGGGCAAGCTAGCTCTAAGTCGAAGTTGTTAAGAAGCTATGTTGGGGGCTTTGAAAGTGACCCTAGGAGGTTGTCATGAAACATGCCGTTGAATTATTTTTGAGGATTTCCCTTTTGGCGTTCACCTTGTTTATTTGGCTGTGGGCGCTCAATCAACCGCTTTCAAATACAATGAATCTCTTCATCATTGTGGGAGGTGTATTGTGGGTATTCCCAATCGTTTGGCTCGGGAGGATGATTCTCGACAGAAAGCCAACACCGAGCCGCGCGGTTTGGATAACCACGTTTGTCCACTATGTCATGGGGATTCCATTCGGCGCAGCCCTCATTCAAGCAATAACCACTCATCAAGATTGGTGTGACTGGAAGATTCCCATACCCGTTGAAGTCGGCTTGTTATTAGTCATTATTACGGGGGCAGCTTGTTTACTGACAGTGGTAAACCTTGCCTTGAAGGGGCTCGGTGCGCCATTCGCGATTGCGCTCAGCAGGAAATTGGCAGTAGATTGGTTGTATGCCTGGACGCGTAATCCCATGGTGCTTGCAGCTCTGGCTTGGCTCCTGTCATTGGGAATCTGGTTTCAGTCTGCACTGTTTGTGCTCTGGGTACTCACCTTGTTTGCTCCGGCAATACTTTTCTTCGTGAAAGTATATGAAGAACGAGAGCTGGAGATTCGATTTGGAGCATCCTACCTGGAGTACAAATCCAGAACGCCTTTGTTGTTCCCAAGAAGACCAACGGGTTGAACGATGCGTCACCCAACAGGTCCATCCAGCCGACGAACTGCGCGAGCAGCTGACGCAGGATGCTGAGCGACATGTATGCAGGAAGGGTACATAATCCTGCTTGTTTTTGTTTCGTCCCGCCACCACGGGAGGTCGTCACATATCGGAGAAAGCACGTTCATTCAGCACGAAGCAGTGCAGCCTTTGGAATTCGACGGGCTGAAGATCATTGATTACACGGCAGGACGAGACACCAGATCCTCTCTTGCTGAGATAACAGTTCCCGCCGGTGTCCGTCACAGGTCCTCTTGGTCGAACAGGTCGGACAAGTACTACTATGTCGTTGAGGGGAACATCGAATTTACGCTCAATGGCGAATCCAAGAGCCTGTCATCCGGCGACATCTGCGTAGTCCATCAGGCTGTCCGCTTCAGCTATGTGAATTCCGGATCAAATGACGTGAAGTTGATCCTGATACATACACCGAGTTTCAAGTCGGAATGTGAAGTGTTTGAATAGCAGCACGTGGAAGTCCTGTTCAGGAGACTGCCAGGCCACGGGAATCGGCGGAGTGGGGCCGCTGGCCGCAACGTCACCCGGCAATGACCGTTAGCCATATGCTAGGCGTAACCATGTTACGAAATTCACAATTCATTGGAGGTTGGTCATGAAACACAATCTCGTAGTGGCTTGCATTACTTGCCTGTTTCTCTTTTCCAGTTGCGCATCTGAACTTGTGACCATCCAGAATCAAAAGCGCATTGCTCAGGTCACTTCGTGGCAGTTTGTGTACTCTTCTCGCATTACCGCACCAGCCATCCAGTCCGAATCAAGCAGAAACCCTGGACAAGCTAAAAGCGAGCTCGAATTTCCTCAGACCATCTTCAATAGGCTCCAGAACCGGTTCAATGTGCCTGTCACTAACGACACTTCCCAGGTTCGCGCCCAGATACGCTTGCAAGCTGTGATGCTTCCGAGTGGAGTCATCAAGTGCCTCAACGTCGCCCTTTACGATGTCGACAGCCAATTGCTTGCAAAGACTGTCGTCCCTAACGATCGCGAACAACAGAATTCGTTCACTTATGACGACAGCTTCGCACAATACGCCACTGACAAGATAGCCGAACTCCTTAACGTCCAGCCAAATCCAAGACGATGATCAACAACGAAGGTTGTACTCGGCCTGCATTTGCCCACAATTGGGGCACGCACGGCTGCGCTCAACGACCGGCAACAAATCACCGGTGAGATTTGAGAAATCACAAAGACTGCCTTATCTTGCTGTCCGTCAGGCAAGGTAAACTCCATGATCGTTGCGCTTGCGTTGATCGTTGTCCCCTTTATCTTGAGGGGTCTTCTTTCAGCCGGAACTCCACGTGTCCTTTTGACGGAAGGAAGAGATCCAGCAAAAACAATTGCCGTGCTTGAAAAGCTCAGTAATGTTGGAAGTGACTAATGGGTAGGCGACTTAGACAGAAAGAACTGCTCGAGGAAATCCAACTCGAACGCACAATGCTGGAAGAGACACTCGCCTCAGTTCCGATGCGCCTGATGACGAAGGCGGGCGTGACCCGCGGAGGTTGGTCGGTCAAAGACATCCTTGCTCACCTCGTCGAGTGGCAGCAGATGAATCTCGACTGGTATGCGGCGGGGCTCCGCGGAGAGAAACCCGCAATGCCTGCACCGGGATTCACATTGAGACAGATCCCTCGTTTGAATGAAATAATCTACCGGAAACACCATCGCCGATCACTCAGGGCGGTCCTGCACGACTATCGGTCATATCATGAGCTTCTCGTCACCCTCATCAGGACTCTGCCAAACAGAGACTTGATAACGCTGGGTCGGTTTTCATGGACTGGTCCTTCCTGGACACTGAGTGATTATCTTCGCGCGAGCACGGCAGCGCACTACTTGTGGGCGCGCACCCGTATTCGCCGGTGGTGGAGGAAACAACCAGAGAACAACCACCTGCGTGTCAAGCGCAAGGTCAATCGTATTTCGACATCCTGAGGAGTTCGGCGGGTAGACGGTTTGCCGGAACGTTGGGCGGCACGCGGGGCAACGAATTCTTAGATGATGGCTGAGCATGGCTCTTCACGAATCGGATCGTGCATGTTGGAGGACATAGAATGTCTGAAGTAAGGTTCATGGTCTACGACGGCAAGCAAGTTTTGCTGATGGATTTTGCCAGCCTCGCCGAGGTGGAATTACTTCCCAAGTTGGTGGACGAGTCTATAGAGTTGGTGAAATCCGTGGATGCTCGTCGTTCTGTTCTTGCTCTCATGGACCTGAGCAACACGCGCATTAATCGAGCTGTCATCGCTTCTCTGAAACGTCTTTCCCAAAACAACGGCCCATACATAAAAGCCATCACATTTGTCGGATTGAGCCCCATGTGGGCGTTCGGTGTCAGTATACTGTTGCGAGTCACGAAGCGAAGAAATCACAAGGTCGTGCGAGTCCGAGGCCGGGCGCTCGATTGGCTGGTACGTCAGTAGTGTGACATCTCAGAATGTCTGGGCTGAGCAGTTGCGTCGCTCCACTGGAACGTGAATCCGACAATCCAGGGTGAACACTGAGGCATGATCCGATGACCGATCGACAGTTCTTATGGGGCTTATCAAACGGAATCATCGTCCTGGCAGTTGCGGGTGTGTTCTGGCTTGGATGGGGTTTCGGTCCGCATCTTGGAAATGGTGGATGGATCCTTCCTGCCGTGTTTACGGTCGTGGTGTATGGCACTTGCGGTGCGATTGTTTTGCTTGCGGTTCGGCTAAGACACAGAGTCGGGTTCAAACGTGCTGAACTCAAATACGGCGATGAGCGTCAGCGCGCTGAATCTCACAAGATCACGGTTGGGTTCCGACGTATTGCTATCACACAGGGCGTGTTGGTCGCTCTCGGAGTACTGTTGTGCTTCTGTCTGGGGCATGAGGACCTTGTGGCGCCGTGGATCGCTTTGATCGTGAGCCTCCACTTCATTCCTCTCGGGCGAATCTTTCATGTCCAGGCGTACAAGTTCGTTGGAATAGTGGGATGTGCAATTTCGATTGCGGCCTTTTCTCCGGCGTTTGGAGTTGACAGGCTGATTTTTCTCGGAGGCGCGATGGGGCTGCTTCTGTGGCTTTCAGCTGTTTATCTCGTCCGTCGCGCGGACCGAATCGGTGCGAAGGCTGTTAGCGAGCCCTGGAACGTCTGATTTTCTGACTGCAAACGCGCAAAAGCGTAAGCACTGCAAGTCGGAAGATCTCTTGCACAAGATAATGGGAAGTGATTACCTTGAAACACAGAACAAGGTCCGCATCGGCTTTGCCACTTGCCCTCACTTGATCCGGAGACATTCACCTCATGGACAATGGCTTCTATATTTTCCTCGCCCTCTTTCTTGTCTCTCTGATTGTCCGAACGGGTTATGAACTTCTCAAAGAAGTCGGAAAGGTGAAACCGGAGAACAATCTCGTCTTTGCTTTCGTATTCGCTTCGATGTGTGTTCTCTGGTTCAGTTGGTTTGGCCTCTGCCCGTTGGATCCATTCCGAATCAACGTGCCGGATCTTGTACGATGGGGCGGTCTTGTACTCTTCGTCGCCGGATTGATTCTTGCCTTCGGTGCGCTGTTCCAACTACGGGGTGTAGAGAACATCGACCATCTCGTCACGAGTGGTTTGTTTGCGAGGCTCAGGCATCCGATGTACACCGGCTTTGTTCTTTGGATCCTGGGTTGGAGCATCTATCACGGCGCGATCGCCAGTCTCGCCGTTGGCCTGATGGGCATCGCGAACATACTGTACTGGAGGCGACTCGAAGACGCAAGGCTGTTGGCACGGTATGGAGAAGCCTATCAACGATACCGTTTGGCAACCTGGTTCTAGAATGTGGACTTCAATATTCCCCCCAGCACTATCAACAGATGTCACCTGAGGACAGCGTGAGATGAACTCGAACGAAGTGCACTTTGACCGTAAAGAAGTTGTCCCGGATGACTTGAAACTGAAGAAAGCTCTTGGCGACACCTACCTCGCTTACAGGGAGATTCTGGCGTTGGTCGAAACCTTTCAGGCGGAGTGGAAGTTCTATGGGGCGAAAATCGGATGGCAACTCAAGATTTCGCGAAAGGGAAAGGCGCTCTTCTATCTCACGCCGCAGGATGGTTCATTTCGGCTGGGATTTGCGGTGCGGGAGAAGGAGAGAGAGATGTTGCTGAATTCGAAATTGCCGGTGAATACGAAAGAGTTGTTGGCAGCAGCGAAGAAGTATCCTGAAGGATATCCATTGCGGTTGCAGATCAAGAAGGAGGGTGACATGAAGGTGGTGTGTCTGGTTGTCGAAGTCTTAAAGGCTCTGAGAACGTGATGCGTCACTTTCGCCTAACGAACGTTGAATCCACTCCGACCACCGCGGACAGTGTAGGCGGAATCGCAAAGCATGTATCCACTGATCCCGGAGCATCATCATGAACGTTGGAGACGTCTTTGCCTGGAAACGCACATTCACAGAAGACGAAATCCGGCTCTTCGGGAAAGTTTCCGGAGACGAAGGCATTCATCATATTCAGACCGATGAACATGGCCGGTTGATGGCTCAAGGACTCTTCACTGCAACGCTGCCTGCAAAAATTGGCGGCGATCTCAATTTTGTCGCCCGAGAAATGACATTCAACTTTCTCCGACCCGTGTATGAGAATGATACCATTGAATGCCAGGTCACCATCACAGATCTTCGCGAGGTACGCGAGATCATGAATGCTTCCTCAAGCTGGCGATGCTTGAATCAACGCGGTAAAGAAGTGATGCGGGGACACGCTACGGGAATCATTCGTCGGTAGGGACGCAGTCCCTTTGAGACAAACCACCATTATCAAGAGACGTCGCACCATGGCCACTATCAACACCTATATCTCCATGCTCCGCGGTATCAATGTGAGCGGACAGAAAATGATCAAGATGATCGAACTGAAGGCGTTGTACGAGTCACTGCGTTTAACGAACGTGGCAACATATATCCAAAGCGGCAACGTCGTTTTTCAGTCAAAGAGCAACGATCCAATCTCTCTGGGTACATCGATAGAAAAAGCCATAGAGAAGACCTTCGGATTCGCGGTATCCGTTGTTCTCAGGCGCCCTTCTGACTTTCGCCGAATCATCAACAAATGTCCGTTTTCACAAATCGAAATGGCCGATGAACGAAGGCTCTGTGTGGTTGTTCTCAAATCTCAACCTGCGTCATCGCATATCAAGGCGATGCGGGCGGCAGCCGCCAAGAGCGAAGATCGGTACGCGATTGCTGGCAACGAAATCTACCTGTATTGCCCGAACGGCTTTGGTAAGACCCTCCTCTCAAATACATTCTTTGAAAAGCAATTGAAGGTCACGGCTACCTCGCGAAACTGGAGGACGGTGCAAGCCCTCCTCGCGATGTCCGCCGCGTTAGAACAACCAGATGCCTGACATTCATCCTGCCGAGGTGTGTTATGACTCTCAAGCACCTGTTCATCATCAATTCTGTCATATCTAGAAATGAAACGCCATTGTCTCGGTGATGATGGAGTACACCCGACTCGAGGATAACAAGAATCTCTGTGGATGAATGAAGAAAAGGACACATGCTATGTCAAAGAAAGTACCGATCAAGCTTCGAAGTGTCCAGGAGACCCTGCTTCTTCCATTGTGGGGGCGGGCAGTCGAGACGCGAAAACGAAAGCCGCTGCTCGTGGACACGACGGCGATGGAGATCATCGACACAATTGACTACGATTTCACGACCATCGCGACGAACATCAGCCTTATCACCCAGTTGGCCTGGATTGCCCGGAGCCTCCACGTTGATCGGGTAGTCAGGGAATTCCTCGAGAGACATCCGCGCGGAACGATCGTGAATATCGGCTGCGGGTTGGACACCACCTATGAAAGAGTCGACAACGGGAGCCTCCTCTGGTATGATCTGGATTTGCCTGATGTCATCGCTCTGAGAAGACAGTTCGTGACTGATGGCGAAAGGCGCAGACATATTGCGTCTTCTTTCCTCGATGACGCGTGGTTTGCGGAGGTCAAGGTGGAGGATTCCATTCTGTTTATTGCAGCAGGGGTCTTCTACTATTTCGAAGAAAATCAGATGAAGCATTTCCTGTCAAGACTTGCAGGGTTGTTTCCGGGCGGCGAAGTATTTTTTGATGCGGCCTCTCCCCTGGGCATGAGGACTGCGAACAAGGTGGTCATTCAAGCCGGCGGCATGGATCAGAATTCATTTCTCAAGTGGGGAATTCAGAGTGCCTACGACATCCAATCCTGGGATAGCAGAATCAGGGTCGTAGAAGAGTTTCCCATGTTCAAGGGGATGAAACGGCGAGTGAGCTTCAAGGAAAAGATCGGCACATGGATGTCCGATGTCTTGAAAATAATGTTCATGGTTCGTTTGGTCTTTCAGAAGTGAATCGGCAGAAGTGATCCTTCCAAAGGTGCCTTCATCTCGCCAGCGCTTTTTGCCGCCCAATCGTTGCCCGATGAGCAGCCGGCCTCCAAAACCATAGCTTCCCGCCGCCATCGCCTTCAATGGTCCAGGCCTACAAACCTTCTGCTTTCGTTTCCGCATTGCTCAGTGCCCCCGTTTCGTTCTGTTATCTTCCTGTAGGAATTCGCCAAATTGAGCCGTTTTGAGCGATTTCGCGTTTGTTTCTCGCGGCGGGAACTTACTACGAACATAAATAGTTTAAATATGAAATATCTAACTACGAACTATCTGAAGCGGAGATGTGGTGATGAGGACGACGGAACAGTACGGAAGGAAAGCCGATTTAGCTCTTACAATGTGGGTGAAGTTGGTACGCGCAAGCACCACATTCGGACGCTTGACCGGAAAAGATATTGAACAGCATGGCTTGACCCAGCCGCAATTTGGCGTCCTCGAGATGCTTGGTCATTTGGGTCCCTTGACCATCGGGGATATCGGCAAGCGAATGCTCGTCACCGGCGGATGCGTCACTGTCATTCTCGACAATCTCGAGAAGGAGAGCCTGGTCGAACGCATGCGAAGCAGCGAGGATCGCCGCGTGATCAAAGTGCAACTGACCGACAAAGGCGAATTGACATTCAAAACTATATTCGGAAAGCACGCTCAAATGGTTGCAGAACTTGCTTCCGTGCTCTCCGAGGAAGAACAACTCCAACTCTCAACATTACTCAGGAAACTTGGCCTCGCACTGAAAGACAAACAATGACATCTCAAACCGAATTGCACAAGACAGACATCGTTGCACCGGCACGCCTCGACACACAGGCTTCTATTCACGAATTGCTTGTGAATCGCAGAAGTCCGCGTGCATTTTCAGAACAGCGCATAGAGCCCGCGAAACTTCTCAGCTTGCTGGAGGCAGCCCGTTGGTCGCCGTCGTCGGCAAACGAGCAGCCCTGGCGTTTCATTGTTGCGACAAAGGATGACTCACGTGTTTTTTCCGTCCTCACTGAATCGTTGGTGGAAGGCAACCGGCGTTGGGCAGAACGAGCTCCACTTCTCATCCTCGCCCTCACACAATCAACGTATACGAAGACGGGCACGCCCTATCGGCATTCATGGTACGACCTCGGACAGTCCATAGCGCTTCTTTCCGTGCAGGCGTCAGCGCTTGGCCTTGCGGTTCATCAGATGGGGGGCTTTGACGCTGAGAAGGCTCGGCAACTCTTGTCAATCCCGGAAGGATTTGAACCTGTTGTCGTGTTTGCTGTCGGCTATCCCGACCAACCGGCAACTCTGCCGGAACATTTGCAAAAGCGCGAAGTAGCTCCGCGTTCAAGGAAGTTGTTGCAGGATTTTGTCTATACGGAGGAATGGGGAAAGCCCTCATCTCACCTGCAGACTCAGAGTTCTCTACTCACACCACCATCAACAAACTGAAGGAAGACCATTATGGAATCTATCATTTTTATCATCGGCCGCGTGTTGCTCGGCGGCTTCTTCATCAACAGTGGCATCAGTCACTTCAAGGGCATTGCCATGATGTCGGGGTATGCACAAATGAAAGGTGTTCCGTTGCCAAAGGCCTCTGTCGCTTTCAGTGGAGTGCTGTTGCTTGTCGGAGGATTGAGCATTCTCCTCGGCGTGTATCCTACCGTTGGAGTCGCAGCGCTCGCCATCTTTCTTCTTCCTGTAACGTATATGATGCATGCGTTCTGGAAGGTGCAGGATCCGATGGCAAAGATGGGCGAGATGGTGAACTTCGCGAAAAATATGGCGTTGCTCGGAGCAGCATTGACGTTGCTTGCAATTCCGCAACCCTGGACAGTGAGTTTGTTCTAATAACGGAACAGCTGACACCGATGAAGAATCCCAAGAGAGAATGAGACACTATGGCCCAGTACATAATCGATATATCGCTTCCTGCGGACCCGAACACGGAGTTCTTTGCCTTGATTCCGCGTCAGCAAGCCCACATCGAGAAGCTCCTCGAACAAGGCGTCGTTATGGGATATTCCCTTTCCCTTGATCGCTCAAAACTGTGGATTGCCATGAACGCTCACGACGAGCGCGAAGCTGTGGAGATGCTTACGGCATTTCCGCTCTTCCAGTATTTTGAGCCAACGATCTATCCATTGATGTTTCATAACACTTCCTTGATGTCCCTCATCAAGGTCTCTATGAACTGAGGAATATGGCAGTGAAATCCAAATCTCAACGCGCCTCATCTTTGATAGAGGTTTCAGACCGGTTGCCTGACACTACTCGAATCGAGTATGCTCAGTTTCTGGTGCCGGATGTGAACAGTTCGCTCCATTTCTATAGAGACTTAGTGGGTTTGACGGTAACCGGATCTCGCGGCACTACGACAGCCTTGTCTGCTTCAAAGGATGAGACACCTCTTGTATTATTGACAGAGGACCGGACCGCTCAACCGCGGCCAGCCCGTTCCGCCGGCCTGTTTCACCTTGCGCTGCTCTATCCTACACGGAGAGACCTGGCTGCAGCGTTCATGCGACTTCGGGAGCATGACTGGCAACTCCACGGTTTCGCGGATCATGGCGTCAGCGAAGCTCTGTATACGGCAGATGGGGATGGAAACGGAATCGAACTTTACATCGATCGCCCCCGCGAACAATGGCCCACCAGAAATGGCGAGTTGGAGATGGTGACCGAGCCGTTGGATCTCGAAAACCTTTTATCAGAGCTCAAAGGCCCGTTGCAGCCACAAGCGGGGAATAGACTCACGATCGGACACATCCACTTGCAGGTCACAAGTCTGTCGTCTGCTGAAGAGTTCTACCACGAGACGCTCGGATTCGACGTTACACAACGTTCATTTCCGGGAGCACTTTTCGTTGCCGCGGGGGGATATCATCACCACATCGGACTGAATGTGTGGAATAGCAGAGGGGGATCGCCGTCGAAAGACGGGACGGCAGGACTTGTGCGGTTCGGTCTGCGTCTCGGGTCCAACGACGCGGTGCAATCTCTCGCGCTCCGCCTGAAGACCACACCATATTGGTCGCAGGAGTCGGACCGAGGACTCTTGGTTCACGACGCTGACGGTATCCAGATAGAAATTGTCTAACAATTCCATTATCGAATAATTTTACGTTGGAGGTAGTATGAAACAATTCATCCTCTTCTTTGCACTCACCATCCTCGGCGCAGGGTCTCTCCCGGCGCAGAAAACCGGATGGACGCTGGACAAAGCGCATTCGAGCATCGGCTTTTCCGTGCGTCACATGGTCATTTCCGAGGTGACTGGAAATTTCAAGGACTTCGACATCAGCTTCACATCGTCCAAGGACGACTACTCGGACGCCATCGTCGATGCATCGATCAAGGTAGCCAGCATCAATACGGACAATGAACGGCGTGATGGGCATTTGAAAACCGACGACTTCTTCAACGCCGAAAAGTTTCCACTCATTAAGTTCAAAGGTACGTCCTTCGAGAAGGTCGGAGAGAACAAATACAAGATCATCGGCGATCTGACTGTTCGCGACGTCACAAAGAAAGTGTCCTTCGACGCCGTGTACAATGGAACGATCAAGGCGCCGTGGGGTGCCACCGTCAGCTCATGGAAAGCAACGTTGGCCATAAATCGATTCGATTATGGTCTGAAGTGGAATAAGGCGATTGAAAGCGGAGGGTTGATTGCTGGAGACACCGTGACCATCACCCTCAACCTCGAATTGAACAAGCCGTCGGCGTAACCACCGATTGCTTCAAACAGCAAGGCCCGCTCCCTTTCCAGGAAGCGGGCCTTCTTGTTTCTATGAAGACTGACGGCTCGTCAGACCTTCAGGATGATGTTGTACTTGTACATTACCCAGGCGATAAGATAGAGCCCGAGCATGAACGCCACCGAATGCAGGAAGGAGGCGAACATCGGATCGCCGATCCACAGAAAGAATGTTTGATAGTACCATGTTTTCAGAGCGATGGGATTCCCATCTGCACCAGTCCACTTGATGAGCACAGTGAGTCGACCGACGAGTCCCGCAATCGCGAACATCGTGATTGCATTCAATCCATAGATCTGGAACGGCTTGGTCCATCCCTTGTAGCCCTTGACATCGATGATCCAGTAACAGAAAGCAAAGATGTTCAGCGCCAGACCAGCCATGAACACCGAATACGTGCTCGTCCAGATGTTCTTGTTGATCGGCAGCCAGTTGTCCATCAACAGGCCCATGAAGATCAACGCGTTTCCGAATACGAACATCCACGCTGTCTTCTCTTGTGGTGTTCGTTCCGATCGGATGAAATGTCCGGTGAGCACGCCGAAGAGCGTTGTCGCAATAGCAGGGAGCGTGCTGAAGATTCCCTCCGGATCAAAACCGGGGGCGGGAGCAGCGATCCATGTATGTCCGCTCAGGAGCATGGAATCAATATACCACGCAAGGCTTCCCTTCGCCTCAAGAACGCCGGCTCCAAAATCTGGGACCGGGACAGTCTTGATGAGAATCCAATAGACCACGAGGAAAATGATCGTCCATCGAACTTGCCAGAGACGGCTCGTGTAGAGAACAATGGAACCCGCAATAAGATAGCAGACGGCAATTCGCTGCAAAACGCCGGGAATCCGGATGGCTGCCCAACTGAACTGGTGTCCGAAAATAAGGCCAAACGGAAAGCCATTGAGGAACAAGCCGATGGCAAAAATTGTCAAGGCTCTCTGGAAGGTGTGCAACATCAGCTTGTTGCGATCGGCCCCTTGTTCGACACGTTTCGAAAAAGAGAACGTCATGGCAACGCCGACGATCCAAAGAAAGAAAGGAAAAATGAGATCCGTGAAGGTCCATCCATTCCATGCCGCATGTTTGAACGGTGGGTAGATGGAGGACCAGGAACCGGGATTGTTGACCATCATCATACCAGCGACGGTGGCACCACGGAACACATCCAGGGAAAGCAAGCGGCCGCTGGTTTTGGCCGTAGCCGATTGTGTCATGGGAAGCTCCTTGAGTTATTCAATCTTTGAACGACGATCCAGAGCAGTAAATGCAACTCACCAACAGCTCCGTTGAGCCCGTGTTTCTACCCCCACGATGTACCTGACCTCAGAAAGAACACAATGATCCAACCCACGAGGAGTGCAACGACGATGAGAATGCGGAGTTTCTTTTGTGAAGACATGGAGAATTGTTCAGTGAGATTTTGTGCTGAGAAGATAGGTACTTTTATCGGGACAAGCAAAATGCAAAGTGCATCGGCACGGCATCAGCGGCTCTTTCTCTGCAATTCCGTCACCGTGTGCGTAAATGCGTGAAGCGCTTTCCAAATGAGCTCGACAAAATCAGCCCGACACGAAGATCTCTCCGCTCCTGCAGAGAGAGCTTCGTTCAGCGCTGATCGACAGGCTCTGCATGGAGGGTGAACCGACGAACCTGCCCGAAGACCTGATAAAGCTTCGTTTCCACTTCTGCGATGATTTGATGCACCTCCTCCAAAGTTCTTGCACTGTCCATTCTGCAGGTCAGGGTGATGTGATAATCGGAGGCATGCCGCAAAACAGAAATGTCGGTGCACGCGAGGATGCGTCGATCACGAAGAACGAGCTTTTCAATGGCAGCACAGAGCGCACGTTCATCCCGGGTTGCGTGCATGGGTTCTCCCGGGTCGGCGAGGTACTCTTCAAGGTGAATTGTCACTTTCTCGACCGAAGGAATTTCCCTCCGGATTTGCTCCTCGATCTTGGAGGCGAGCGCATGAGCTTGAACAAACGTGTTCCCTTTTTTGTATTCCACATCGAAGTCAATAAAATACCCACCGCCTGAGCGATGGACTTCGAGATTGTGCGGCGGTGGAAGTCCTTTCTCGATAACGATCATCCGAACCCTATCGAGGATCGATTCATCTTCGGTCTGCATCGGCTCCGGATGAACCGTCATGTCGACCTCAGGATGTACTCCCTGGATCGTTCGCTCAATCTCGTCCACAACGTGGTGAGCCAGTGCGAACGGCATCGTCCGCCGAAGTCCTACGGTAGCATCCACAAATGCTTTCGACCCCGACATGCGAACGCGCAACAACCGCACTTCCTGGACCCCATCGACCGACTTAATCTTCTCTTCAATCTGTTGTGCCAGTCCGTCGGGGACCCGATCCATCAACGCATCGATGGTGCGACGGCCAAGCCGGTAACTGACCCCCAAAACCATCACGGCAACAGCCAACGCCGCCACCGCATCGAAACTGATATAGCCAAACGACACAAAAACTAATCCGGCGAGTACAGTCAACGACGACCAGATGTCGCTTGAAAAATGAAGAGCATCCGCTTCCAGTGCCTGGCTCTTGTATTTATTCGCCACTCGCTTGAGTGCACGAGATCGGCTGAAGTCAACTGCAATCGAAACAACAACGACGCCAAAGCTCCAGATGGTTGCCTCGACATGAGCAGAGCGTGCGATGAGGCGGCCGACTCCTTCCCAGATGATCCATCCGCAGGTCACGATCAGCAGGATCGTCTCGAACAAGGCGGAGATGTTCTCCATCTTCCCGTGTCCATACTGATGATCTTTGTCCGCCGGCTTATCGGAAACGCTGACGGCAATGTAGGTGATGAGCGCCGCGAGCAGATCTAACCCTGAGTGTGCCGCTTCGGAGAGAATTCCAAGACTGTTCGTGGAAAGACCAACGATCAGTTTCATCCCTGTGAGGGCAAGACCGGCGATCACAGAACTGAGGGCAATCGATTTCTTTTCACGAATACCTGATGCATCCATTAGTGTATCATCTCAAAGGTTGTCGTTCCGATGGGATACTGTCTCCACTCTTTGTAGTCGAAGTGCCACCATTCCGATTCAAAGACTCTGAACCCTTCCGCTTCCATGGCCTGCCGCAGCAGACGGCGATACCACCGCTGGAGTGATGTTCCTCCCGGATATTCCGGATAGGCCCGGTGGGAAAACTCATCGTATCCACTCACCATCTCGACAGCCTGCCCTGTGTTGAGATCATACAGCGAAAGATCGACAGCACACCCCCGGTTATGACGGGATCCCTTCGACGGATCTGCAACAAACTCCTTTTGCGCGACCGGCGTTGCATCCCAAAACATCTTGGTGACATACCAGGGACGATAAGCGTCATGAATCAGCAATCCATAGCCCATGAGCCGCAGTGAGCGGTGCACGCGCACCAAAGCGTCGGCTGCCGGACGCTGAAGAAACGCTCTCGCCTGAGAATAGAACTTCTCCCCCACGAAATTGTTCGTCGACGAATACCGAATATCGAGATGAATGGTCGTGTCGAGACGCGTCAACTCTACGAGATCCGGCGGGAGGAATTTGCCTTCCTCTTTTGGCGGAGTGGCCCGCAACGCGTCGTTCCGCAACATGTCGACCGGTTTCAACGACTTGATGCGAAAGGACATTCCATGTTCATCTCCAAAGAACAACCGTTGGTGTGTTCTCCCGCCGGCTTCAATCGAGATCCCGGCGCCGTCCTTGTTCCTTTTAAAAATACAGACTTTTTCATCATACGGCCAGTCCGACTCCAGCAGAAAAGCGTCATTTCCGATCAGATTGAGCCGATAGCGATGATTCAATTTCGTCAGGAGGAAGAGATTCCTTTCTCGTTCAAGAACGCACAGTGTATCGTCACCAAGTGTATACTCACCGACAAGCCCCTTCCATTGCGCCGGAATGTCTAATGGTTTCGCCTGACTTCGTTCTTCCTGAAAAACTTGAGAAACCTCACCTCTGACCCGGGAAGGCGGCGCAAGTTGCAGACAGCTCACCACCAGAACGATGGCAATCCTTGATGTGACGTTCAATCTCCCAATCCGATATTGCTTGGTATCCATGGTTTCAGAATTTCAGCACTTCGCGCATTCTCTTCAGTAACGGTTGGATTTCTGCATCCCAGTACTGCCAGCTGTGTCCTCCCGGAGTCTCGTGGTACTCATACGTAATTCCGGCTCCACGCAGAAGATCTGTAAGGGCTCGGTGGGCAGGCAGAAAACTTCTGTACCCATCTTGAGTTCCCATCGCCATGTAGAGATACGGCATGGACTCCTTTGATGTTTGGCGATAGAGGAGAAAGAGATCGTAGGTGGTCCGCGCGGTCCCGGACTTGTCCCCGAACGCGTGCCGGAGGCTTGGAAACAGGGAGCGTTCAGGTTGACGGCTCGTATCGCTCATCCCCCGCGGGAATGTGATCGCCCCGCTGAGCGAACCGGCAAATCTGAATTTCGCCGGATGCCGAAGGGCAAGCATTAACGCGCCGTATCCTCCCATGGAGAGACCGGCAATTCCCTGCTTCATGGTGTCGATGGAATATGCCTTCTGGATATAATTCGGCAGATCATTGACCATGTAGTCTTCAAACCGATCGTTTGGCTCCATTGCCGAGTTCACGTACCACGAATTCTCTCCATCCGGCATGATAACGATCATCGGAACATCGCGGACGTATTCTGCGATTTTTGTCTTCGCACACCAATTGTCGTAACCTCCGCTGTATCCATGAAGAAGGTAGAGAACAGGATAGTGTATCCGCGGATCATACTTTGCCGGCATCAGGACGGACAACTTCTTCGTCCTGCCGAGGCTCGGCATATAGAAACTGTCGACCCTGGCAATCGACTGCCCCAGGAGATCGGAACCCGAAAAGATCAAACACAGGAACAACGCACATCTTACAAAGCATAGGTTTGTTTTCATAGGGATGTTTTGATGGTGTGATGATTAGAGCATACCGTGACGTTTCCGAAGAAACCATTCAAAAGCCAAAAGGAAAATGAGGAAACCGAGCATCCAGTCTTTGTTCCACAATTCCAGTTGTTGTGAAATACTCACTTCACGAACTTTGAACTCGGGGAGCGATGCGAGATCCTCCGGGAGCCGTTGAAGATCCTCGGGTTCATAGTATCGTCCTCCCGTGCGCAAGGCAATCTGCCGGAGCAAATGCTTATTGGCTTTTGTGTCGAGATACTCTGCGTTCAATCCGCCGACAGAGAACGTCCCTTTCTCTTCGGCGATCTGCCGGCCGCCGCCTGCAACCCGTGCAGCGTAGTTGTAGTCGCCCTCGGGCAATGGATCAAAGGCCCCCTCGAACCGTCCGTTTCCCAAGGATGTGAGCGTGACCTGGCTTGATTGGCCTTTCTTTGTCACGGAGAGAGAGATTTCCGCTGCATCCATCGGCTTGTAGTTGTCATCGTAGACTTGTGCCGTAAACTCCACGGGATCTGACCCGGCGAAGACTTCCTTCGAGGGGCGAACCTGCACAGGCCTTTCATCGTCGCGCGTCACCAACCAGCGGACACTGTTGCTGATAATATTGTCGAGAAGTGGTTCCGCCCCGGCGATCCCCTCCGAGTAACTTTTCCAGCGCCAGATTCCATAGCAAGCGAGAGCAAGAGACTTCGACCGATTCACACGGCGACTGAGAAACAACGGGTCACCGGTCGTGACATTCTGAATCCGGGCACGGGCAAGAACTTCCGACTCGGGCTTTGCATGGAAAGATGCTCCCACCGCAAACACCGGGGGCAACTTGGTCCAAACATCGGCAATCGACGATCGCAGAATCGGGTGATTCCGCTGATCTTCTGACAACGCAAAGAACAACTGCGCTTCGTCTTCGGATGATGCCGGAACGACAAATGGCAGATACGATTCAAGAATCTTGAGTTTCTGAAAATCTGTCGAGCGACTCGGAATAAAGAACAATCCCTTGCCGAGATCCGCCGCACGGGCAATTGCTGCAAGTGCAGTTCCCGAATCCCCGACCTTGGGATAGCCGATGAGAATCACACAGTCTGCATCCCGCAGGTACTGATCGGTGAGCGGCCCTTCGTAGAATTGTCCGTTGCCTCGTCCGATGTACGTTTTCAAATCTACGTTCTTATCGTCTTGAAGCGCCTCTCGAATCGCGCTGACATCCGGGCTGGGAGCCCCGGCAATGAGAACCACCTGCATCTTGCTCTTGAGCACCTTGACGAAGAACGACGATCGGTTGTTCTGATAGCTGATCTCTCCTTCAAGGTGAGAGACGTCGACTGCAAACTTCTGTGTGCCTTCGTGATCAGGAGTAAAGGAAAGCGGGACATCATACTCTCTGGTACCCGGCTCGAGCACAATCGTCTTGCGGTCAAGTGTTTTGCCCCCTTCGAGGAGTGTGACCTCAACGCGATCGTTCGATGCACCTGAGCTTTTGATCGTGGCGTTCACCGGAACCTTATTCCCGACGTAGCTGATGGTGTTGGCAACGACCTTGCGGACAAGCACATCATGCGGTTCGCTGCTGTCCCCAATGCCGACGGCGAATACCGGTATTCCCAGTTCCTCTGCTTCATACAGCGGGCTGGGTCCGGTGGTGACCGTTCCATCGGTGAGTAAGAGAACCCCCTGCAGGTTTCGTTCGGCCGTCAGAGCTTTCAATTGCTTCAGGGCTCCGCCGATGTCAGTTCCCTCTCCCGCGAAAGAGAGCGAATCTCTGGAAATCGTCTGAAGCATCCAAAGCTTTGTATCGAACGCCCCGTAGAGAATTTCGCTCTTCGACGATACCTCTTTGAACACCGGCGAATTGAGCGACTTCAACAACCGTTCCTTCCGATCGCCGGCCTTGTCTTGAATCGTCATACTCTTGGATTGATCGACAAGAACCGCGAGAATCGGCTTCTCAGTGCGATGATACACCAGAGAGAGAAGAGGTTCTCCCAGAAGCAGGAACAAAATGAAGAGGCTCAAGCCCCGGAGGGTTGTCAGAGTCAGCCGGATGAAGCGGGAGACGGGTGGAAGTGTGACCCGATAGGAAACGTGCGCGAACGCACCGGCTCCGATCGCCGCCAGGAGAATCAGGAACGTATGGAAAGACGTGGCGAGGTGCAGATCGGGCATCAGTGTTTATCCAGACCTATGAGAGGCAAAGTCTACTTAACGTAGACAATCTTCTGCGAAAGCGCGGCACCCGAAACGTTCAGCCGGCAAATGTAGACGCCTGTTGCCACATGGTTGTTCGCATCGTCCACGCCATCCCGCCAGTAGAACGTGCTCACACCCGGAGTCGATTTCCCCTTGTAGAGTGTGCGAACCTTTTGCCCGAGGACGTTGTAGATCGCGAGTTCCATTTCCTGTTCTGTCGGAGCATCGACGATGATGGCTGTGGAACCGTTGAATGGGTTCGGATAGTTGTTATGAAGAACGAACCGTGTTGGGATAATGCCGTGTCCGTCGTTGCTATCGGCTGTCGTGCTCTGAACTGCCTTCAAAGCGTCGACCATTCCCCAACCAAAGAAGTTGTTCGGCCTGGTTGTCATGCCAGCGGCGATGTTGTAGAGGGGCTTTGCGGTTTGCATCAACACATTGCGAACCTGCATGGGAGTCCACGTTGGATGTGCTGAAAACACGAGGGCAGCAACCCCAGCGGTTAAAGGTGTAGCATAGGAAGTTCCATCTGCACTGTGATAGCTGCCGGTCCCACCCGCCACATACACACTCACACCCTGGGCGACAACCTCCGGCTTTATTCGACCATCGGACGTTGGGCCCGTTGAACTGAAACCCGCAATGGTACCGTCACTGTACACAGCACCAACAGAGACGATACTGTCCGCATCAGCCGGCGCAATCAAGGTGCCTGTGTTTTTCGTGCCGGACTGGTAGTTTTGTTCATTTCCCATCGCTGTAACGAGCAGGACTCCTTTGCTGGCTGCAATACGCGCCGCTTTCGTCGTCGTGGCAGTCCTGCCATTCATGTCTTGATAACCATAATCTGGCGGAACCGTGAACACGTTGTAGCCGAGGGACGATGAGACTACGTCTGCTCCACCGCGCTCCTCCCACTCCAGGCCTGCTACGTAGTAATCCTCTTCGATATGGAAATCCGATGAGCCGCTGCTATCAACTTCCGTTTTCGCCAGGATAAACGAAGCCCCATAGGCGACACCAATCAATTGTCCGCTGAAGAAGCCTCCAAGCACAGAGAGTGTTGTCTCGCCATGATCTCCTTGGCCAGCGTACTCTCCCGGAGCAATGCTTGTGTTGCCGTCTCGTTGCACGAAGTCGGAATCCGCGATGACTTTGATAACCTTCAACGCCGGATGGACAGTGCGATAGTTGAAGCCGTCATCCAGCATGCCAATGATAACTCCGGTGCCGTTGATGCCGAGACTATGCACACCCACGACGTTTATATTGGAAAGCTGAGTAAGTGATGGACCGTAGCTGAGGTCGGCGGTGGATGCTCTTTTGAGCAAGGCTTGCGGTGCTCCGGACTCGATAACTCCCGGTTCGCGTCTGACAAGAACCGCAACTGGTCCAACGGAAGCAACGAATGGAAGCGAAGAGACCACAGATTGTTGGACAGGCGTTAGTTCAGCTGAGACAGCATTGAACCAACGCGACATCGAACGGATGGTGATGCCAGAAGCCCGGAGTTGATCGAGATAGTTTTGATTGACCGGGAGATCGAGTTCGTCGATGAGTTTGTCGGCAGGGAGAACCTTGGCGCGCCGCCAGAGTGCGTGATCCGAGATTCCCAGGGCCTGTGCGCTCAGAGTCGACAGATCAACGTGAGGGCCGCGGTCGCGCAGCGTGATCCAGTACCGCTGTGCCTGTTGAGCAACCGCAGACACACTGAATCCAACCATTAGAAGCGTGAGCCAGAGAGCTGCCGCGCCCTGCCGCTTTCCCTGTTTCATGAGCTCTCCTTCAATGGCGCGTCCACCATCACGACTCGGCCACGAGTCTCTCGATAATCTGAATGGCAGAGACCCCCTCTGCTTCAGCATTGAAGCTTGTGACAATGCGGTGCCTGAGCACGGGCGCTGCCAGGGCTTTTATGTCTTCGATATCAGGTGTATGACGACCGGAGAGAATCGCCCGGGTCTTTGCTCCGAGGATAAGATACTGTGAAGCGCGCGGACCGGCTCCCCACCGTATCCAATTTTTGATATAGGAAGGAGATCCCGCGACGGCTGGTCGGGTTCGACTCACCAGCGTCACGGCGTACTGGATGACGTTCTCGGCCACCGGCACGCGCCGCACAAGATCCTGAAATCCGCTGATCTCTTTCGCAGTAAGAATTTGTTTCAGGTCGGGTTTGTAGGGACTTGTGGTGGATTTTACGATCGCAACTTCTTCATCGAACGACGGGTACTCCAGCCACAAGTTGAACATGAACCGATCGAGTTGAGCTTCCGGGAGCGGATAGGTTCCTTCTTGTTCGATGGGATTCTGGGTCGCGAGCACAAAAAAGGGCTCCTGCAGCATGTATGTCTGGCCTGCAGCCGTTACATGGTGCTCTTGCATTGCCTCGAGAAGCGCAGCTTGAGTTTTGGGAGGTGTGCGGTTGATCTCATCCGCCAGGAGAATATTTGCAAACACTGGTCCGTGCACGAACTTGAACGACTTCTGCCCGGTCGCGACGTTCTCCTCGATGATTTCCGTTCCGGTGATGTCGCTCGGCATGAGATCCGGCGTGAACTGAATACGGCTGAACTTGAGGTCCAACGCCTCTGCGAGGGTCTTAATCAACAGTGTCTTGGCCAGGCCCGGGACTCCGATGAGCAGGCAATGTCCCCGCGAAAGCAGAGAGACGAGCAGGTGCTCGATGACCTGTTCCTGTCCCACGATGATCTTCGCGATTTCCGCTCGAATGTCGTTGTATGCTTTGGAGAGCCTGGCTACCGCTTCGACGTCATTCATGAGTCTCAGAGCCTGTTAGCGTTGACGGATACACTGCCGTAGAGAGTCCATGGTGCTCGACCGTTACTGCTGGGTTCGAATCTCACAGTAGATGTTTTTCTTGAGTTCTTCAATCCAGGCGGCATTGATCTTGTTGCGCTTGACATACAGCGCCATTTGCTCGACGCGCCTGAAGTCATCCGTGAGGTTGGCGGCATGTCCGGGAACGCGCTTCTTCAAAAAGACGATTTGATAACCATACGAATTCTTCATCGTGATACGATGGGGCAGACTGATCTCTCCCGGTTTCAGATCTTTGATCACGGACGAGAAATCTGCTTCCAACTGGTCGACAGAAACCTGACCGAGGTCGCCGCCGATGGACTTTGTGTCCTCGTCCTCAGAATACTTGCGCGCAAGCTCGGCCAACGATCTGCCCTGTACGATGCTGTCGCGCAGAACATTCAAAAACCGAATAGCGGCAGAATCGCTCGCAGGTCCTTTTTCTGTTCGCAGAAGGATGTGCCGCGCATGAACCGATTCGCCTCTCCGTTCAAGCAGCTGGACGAGGTGAAATCCGAATTCCGTCTTCACGACCGGAGAAATTTCTTTTTCCTTCAGGGCGAAAACAGCTTCTTCGAATTCCGGAACGAACGCGAGACCTCGTTTCGCCCAACCAAGATCGCCCCCCTTGGCACCGTTGGCGTCCTGGGAATATCGCCGGGCAAAATCGCCAAAATCGCCCCCCGCAACGATGCTGTCGCGAATTGCACTCAGCTGAAGCCGTGTTTTGTTCTCGAGGGTAGTATCCGCCTTGGGAACAATAAAGATATGACTGAGTTCGACCTCTTCCGGCACTCTGGGGAGACTGTCTTTATATGATTCGAAAAACTCCTCAACTTCCCTCCGGGCAACGAAGGAATTCGCCTCACGTTGCTGGCGAAGTCGTTGGACCAAGAGTTGCTTCCGCATTTCAGGGCGGAATTCTCTCTTCATCCTGGAAACCGGCTTTCCATAGACCTTCTCCAGCTGCTGTTCCGACCCCGCTTGCTTCACGAAATTCTGGAATTGCTGATCCAGGGATCGGTTGACTTCGTCTTCCGTCACATTGACGCTATCAAGGATCGCCTGGGCGAGCATAAGTTTTTCCGCGATAAGATTCTCCAAAACCTGGCGGCGCAACTCGGGGGATTTTGGATCGAGTCGATTCTGAAGAGCAGCATACGTGATACGTTCCTGGACGTCCGATTCGGTGATGATCTCCTTGTCAACCACGGCAACAATCCGGTCAACAACATTCTGTTGCGCCTTCAGCGGGTGGAGCGCAATCATGGACATGAATACTATCCGCGCGATGGTTGAAACGCATGATGACTTTCGACCCTTCATTGCAGCTTCTCCTATTTCACAGATCGTGATAAGCTCGTATCGGCTTCGTCACTCAACATGAGCTCTACAGCGTGCTTCGAACGCAGTGTTTCGACAAGCGTGGTGAGCGCTCGTCGGCGGCGTTCAATCGTCAACCGGCTGCGGATCTCGTTCTCCACGTATGCAAAATCTGCAACTTGTCCCTGTCGACCGAACTTCCAGACGATCAGAACGTAGCTGCCTTCGTTCGTACGAATGGGGAATGATGTCTCCGGTTTTGCAGAGGCCGCTGCGACGCGCCAAAGCTCAGCAGGCAGCAACGTGCTCTGAGTATAATAGCCGGAATCGATTCTTGCGAGAATTTGAGGCGACTGCTGGGGATCCGCCAGCACTTGACCGACGGCTTGCCTCCAGGAAGCACCCTTCAGAACTGATGTGCGAAATGCATTCGCCGCATCGCGATCTCGAAAGAGAACATAACTGACGAGAGCCACGTCGCCAGAATATGTAAACTCTTTGCTGTGGGCACCGTAGTATTGAGAGACTTCCTCTGCTGTGGAGGCCTGCAGTTTGTCCGAGTAGATTTCCTCCTGCAGCAGAGCGTTGATTGCCAGTTGCCGGTGAGCGTCTTCAAGTTGAACACGTGCCGTTTCTGTGTTGTCCAATCCCCTTCGCACTGCTTCACGATAGAGAATTTCGTCATTGATCCAACGGCGCGCGTATTCTCCCACCTGTGCAGCAGTCACACCCCGCGAGGAATCCAATCGGGCCCGGACATCCTCAAGAGTCAATGTCCGGTCATCGATGCGCGCCAGCGGCTGCTGCGATGAGTCCCTTCGGCCGCAGCCGGCAAACAACAGCACACATACCGTGAGAACAAGGTTACTGATTCGCAACAGGTTTCCTCTTGAATGCTTCAGAGAGAGCCTCTTTCCTGACGACAATCGGATAGCGGTTTCTCAGTTCCGTAAGCCACTGTTCCTCCCGGATTTTGGAGGCTTGCTCCTGGTACGCGCTGAGGAGCTCCGGCGTTGCTTCTGCAAATGTCTTCGCATGAGCGCTGTCTTTCGCAATCACCTTGACAATCGCCCATCCGGTGGCGTACTGGAAGGGTACCGATGTGCTGTCGACCGGCGTTGAGAACGCGCGTCGCGATGCGTCGTTTGTTTCCACGGGAGTCAGTTCCCATACCCCTTTCTTTTCCTTGTATCCAGGGCGCATAGTGTACCGTTCGGCGACTTCGTTGAAATTCTTCCCCGACTTGATCTCGTTGTACGCAAGACTCATCAGGCTGTCCGTCGTGACGTAGACCTCGGAGAAACTCACGCGCTCCGGCCAGCGATACTTGTCCGCGTTCTCGCTGTGGAAGACCTTGAGGAGAGAGTCGTTGACGACAATCTTCTTCCAGATCTCGTCCTGCTCGATGCGATACAGCAAAATCCCATCCTGATATTCCTTCAACAGATTTGAGAACGCCGGATACCGTTGCGGCACGAGCCGGGCATTCTCTTCAACGATCTTTGCCTCCGCCATCCGGTCAACCATATGACGCACATTCTTCGGGTAGAGGAACAGCGACTTGAATTCTCCCGAGCCATCGACATGCTGGACAAAATCATTTATGGTGTACGGCTTGTCTTCACACAGAAAGAGGACTTTTGTTTTGAAAGCGCTCTTCAGTGTGTCACTCCATGTCGGCACGGACGGTGTGGAGGTCGTGTCAAAGGAGTGTGCCAGGCGGTCAACCATCACCTCGTCAAAGTACAGCCGGTATCGAGTCTTGAGATTCCGAATGTAGATTTCGTAATCCAAATTGTATCTCGTCTGTTGATAATGCTGCCGAATATCCTTCTCGGCTTGCTCGAAGGGTTGTATGCCGCTGTACCCGAGTATCTTGAAGATGTGATAGCCATACGAAAGCTGCATCGGTTCGGCGACGGAATCAACCGGCGTGGTGAAGAGAACATTCTCGATGAATTGTGGAATCTTGCCGCGGTCAAAGAAGCTGAGGTCCCCGCCTTTTTGACTGCTTGCCGGATCCTGGCTATACTTTTTCGCTGCCGCGCCAAAATCCATTCCGCTCTTGAGCAGTTGATAGACCATCTGTATGGAGTCGCGAACCGCGAGGGTGTCCGGACCGTTGAATCGCCACATGATGTGGGCAATGTGCACCGCTCCTCTGTTCGGTTGACGCTCAAGGACTTTGATGATGTGGTAGCCGAACTGAGAACGTATCGGGACCAAGGTATACTGACCGGGTTTGAGCTGGTAGCATGCGTCTTCGAATTCCGGCACCATTCGCCCCGTGGTAAATATCCCCAGATCTCCTTTGGACACAGCGGCGTTCGGCTCTTCAGAAAACCGAGCGGCAAGTGTGTCGAACCTGGTCGTGGGAATGAGAGCGATAATCTTCATCGCCCGTTTGTAGGCTTCTATCGTATCGGCTGGCAAAGCGTTGGGGTCGAGCTTGATCAAGATATGACTTGCATGGATTTCATCGGCGCTTCGGGCGTACAATTCCTTGATATGAGGATCCACGATCTCTTTTTCCAACATGTACGACGTCGCCACCGCGATCTTGTAACCGTCCATTTCACTCTGAATAGAGCTATCCGCGAGTAGTCCTCTCTTCGTCGCTTCCATAACTTTCAGGCGAAATTTCACCAGCAGATCGAGAAAGTGCTCACGTTCTGCCTGTGTGGAAGCAACGCCTTTGTCCCAACCACCATTGTTCTTTGCGTAGCTCGCTTCGAAGTCCTCAAGTGTCAGGGGCTCCTTGCCAATGGTAGCCACGACAGCCGGACCGGATCCCGCGCAACCCGCCAAGAGCAATCCCACTCCGAGACTCATCCATATCAACTGAGAGAATCTATGCATAGGTTGAACTCAAGCCTCCAATAGTTATGTTGACTACAGTCTATAGACGAAAAAAAACGGCGCAAGTGCGCCAGAACGTTGAAAATTAACCAAATTTGAAGCGCCAAGCAAGGGATTATTACCCCTGGCAGGCCTGAAACAGGCGGATTTGTCACTCGTGCAGTTCTAGCGACCGGACTTTCTGAGGTCTTGCATCCGTTTGAGGATCTCACTCGCTCGCCAGCTCAACATTTCAAACCACTGTGGCGACGCGGAACTCTGAACGAGGTACTTCTCTCCCTGCTTCACAAAGAAGAAATTCAACTGCGTACCGGCATAGGCAATCTGCGCGGTAATTTTGGGCGGGCGTTGTGCGAGCGTGTCGACAAAATCGTCAGCCTGAACATTCGAAAGCGACGAGATCAGACCGTTCACCACCGATTCCTGTGCAAAGTCCTTTCCGATGGTCCATGCACTGTCTTTGAATGCGAGAACAAATGTCGTGTCCCCATATTGATAGCGAACCGCTTTGATATTGTCCCGGGATGTGGTGAAGATGGTTTTGTCGCGCCACTCCTTCACGGACCGTGAGAACACAGAGGCGGACGCTCCGCTCACGATGAGAACGTCGTTCGACCCTGAGCGACGGACATAGGTCTCCGAATAACTGCTTGTTGACTTTCCAACGACAAAAGCAGCTTTTTCTATCCCCTTCTCGTATATCGTCACACGGGTTCCGGCTGAGTCAACCTGAAATACCGATTGCTTCTCCGGTTTGTTCGAAACGACATTCTTCACTTCCAGACTCTTGCTGTCATGAAGAAACCCCGCCACCATCTGCTGGTCGGCACGATAGGAGACCGGTGACTGAAGATACCACTCCACGCCGTTCTTCTGGAGAAGGATGGAGCTCGATACGCTCTTGATTTCTATTTTGTCAACAGCAATGGAGTCGATCGCCGCCAAGGCCACGCCCGTCTCGGCCGACGAACTGCGTTCTCCGGGTTTCTGCATAACAAGGACCGCGATGGCGATAAGGACAACGAGAAGGCCCGCGAGGAGCAAAGTGTTCCGCGTCATGAGACCTGTGCCTCCATGAGTTTCTTGAACGCAACCCGCCGACGCCACCGGAGCAGTCCATACAAAACAATAAGGAGCGGCGGTGCGATGAGATTGGTGTACTTCAACATCTTTTTCGATCCGTCGGAGATCTGATCCAGCGGCGGTGTGGCAACATTCTTCGAGCGGATGGTAATCAACCCCGCGTCGTCCGCGAGGTAGTCGATGATGTTTGCAAAGAACGTAATGTTGCCGCGCGTTCCGAGGAACTCATCCTTCATGAAGTCACCATCGCCGACAACGATAATCCGGGTTTCAGGGCTCGTCGTCAAAACCGGAGAAGGCTGCTTGCCGGCAAACGCACTCTTGAACGAACCGTTGACGATGATGCCCAGGGGAATTCCGGATTCGGCAAGATCGGCCGGAGTATAACGCTGAAATGGATCGATCATGAAGAATCCTGTCTGCCGACCGCTGCGCTTGGAAGATCGGATAAGAACCTCCGCCTTCAAACCCTGGGCCGACGCGTTCCCTGTATCGATCGAGCTCACAAATGGAAACACAATGCCTTGAAGGTCTTTGACAATGGGATTGTTCGGATCAAAATCCGAAGCGATGGGGATGTATGGGAACGGTACCTGACTCTGGAACGTCATGCCGCCTTGCTGTTGCATGACGGAAATGTTTGCACATTGGACGTCCCGAACGAGATCCGGGTTCACCCGCGCACCATAGTGCCGCAGCATGTCATCCAGACCCAGGTCAAGCGGTTGACCCATGCGACTCTGCAGGTTGGCATTGATGCGATTGAGAAGAAAGGCGATTTTGCCGCCCCGCATGAGGAATTGGTCGATCTGGTACTTGGCGCTATCCTGGAACCGGGTCTGAGGCGAGATGACAAGGAGTGCGGCAACATCGTTCGCCACCGGCTCGCCTTTGCTGAGATCGACGGTCACAAGATCATATTGAGATCCGACAACCTGACCCGCCTGACGCAAGCTCGCCGGATCCGGTTCTCCGTGTCCCGTCGTGAAGCCGACTTTCTTTTTTGCCTTCGCAGTAAGGCGTTTCAACGTACTGCTGATGTCATATTCCAGGGAGCTCAGGTTTTGTACGACCGGAATCACTTCTTTCTTGTCTTCGTACAACATCACGATGCCGAGATAGGCACGTTTCACTTCCAGCTTGTCCTCATTGACGACCTGTACCTGCACAGGAGAAATCCCCTGCTGCTGGGCATCCTGCTCCCCCTTCTCTCCCTGGGGATTAAGGAACTCGTACTGCAGATTTCCTTTTGCAAATGCTTTGTATTCGTTGAGTATGTCAAGGACAGCTCGACGGTTGTTGTTATACGGAGAAGGGAGATCTTCCGTGAAGTACGCCTTCACTGTCACGCGATCGTCGAGTGATCCGATCAGTTTCTTGCTCGCATCCGACAACGTGTAGACTCCCTGGGCCGTGAGATCCAAACGGCCGAACAACCGAATGGAGATGAAATTAAGGAGGATGAGAATCCCCGCCACGACGGCTAGACGGATGAAGATTTGAATTTTCCGATCTTTCATAGTTCAGTCACGATTGAGGTTTCCAATAATCAGAGCTGGTTGGTGAAACGATTACCACTTCCTGCGTCCGAGCGACAGGACCGTGAGATACAGCATGAAGCCCAGCAACGACAGGAAGTAGATCACATCACGGCTGTCGATGACTCCGCGAGTAATATTGGCGAAGTGGTAGTCAATCCCGAGGAACTCCACGATGCTCGCAAGGGATTCCGGAATATAGATGAGGACTTTGTCCAGCATAAACAGGGCAAACACCATCACAAATCCGATGATGAAGGCGATGACTTGATTCTCCGTCAGACTCGAGGCGAATAATCCAATGGCAACATAGACGCCTGCCATCAACATCAGTCCACAGTATCCGCCAATGACCGGGCCATTGTCGATCTTCCCCAGCATCGCAATCGTCACGTAGTAGACGAGCGTAAGGAGAAGAGCGATCCCGATCAACGCCCACGCCGCCAGGAATTTTCCCAGAACGATCTCGACATCGTGCAGTGGTTTTGTTGTCAGCAGTTCAATGGTACCCGATTTCTTTTCCTCCGAAAGTAACCGCATCGTGATCGCAGGGATGACGAAGAGAAATATGGCAGGGACCATCTCAAACATCAGCCGCAGCGTGGCCATGTTCGCGAGAAAGAGATTGCTTGTGTGAAACCAGCCGACGATGGCCAGAAACACCACGATGACAACGTAGGCAATCGCCGAGTTGAAGTACGATTGCAGCTCTCTCTGAAAGATCGTGCGAATGTTCCGCCAAGCGGCGGAGAATTGATCTAGCTTGATTGCAGTTGTAGAACTCATAAGTTTTCAGGTATTTTTGTTTGTCCGGCGCTTTTGCGCAGAATCGATCCTTGTTATGCTTGCGTGAGCTTGTGGAAGACTTCTTCAAGGCTTGTTGCCTTTTGCGACATCTCGAGCAGCACCCACTTCTCCGATACGGCTAATTTGAACAGAGCCTCGCGGATGTCGACACCCCGCGCCGAGAACACGGAAAATCTGTGGATCTCTCCGTCGACGGACCCATACTCCACAGACTCGACGCCGGGGAGCGCTCTGATTTTCGGAAAGATGTCTGTCATCGCGTTGGAAACGGCCGCTTTGAGTTCGAGATTCACGGACTCAGAGCCGTGAAATTTCTGCTGCAGTTCGGAGGGCGTTCCATCTGCCACAATCGTCCCATCGTTAATGATAATCACCCGATCACATGTGGCCTGCACCTCTGACAGAATGTGTGTTGAAAGAACAACTGTTTTCGCCCGACCGAGTTGTTTGATGAGGTTTCGGATTTCGACGATCTGATTTGGATCGAGACCGCTTGTGGGCTCATCCAGAATCAGCACTTCCGGGTCGTGAATCATGGCTTGTGCTAAACCCACGCGCTGGCGGAACCCTTTCGACATCTCGCCGATATCCTTGTGTCGGACGTCCTTGAGACCGCACACCTCTATCATCTGTGTGAGTTGTTGTTTTGTCCGGGCGGCGTCCAGGCCATGGAGTCGCGCAGCATATTCGAGGTACTCTATCACATTCATGTCGAGATACAGCGGATTCATCTCGGGCAGGTATCCAATTTTCCGTCTGACTTCGAGCGAACGATCCGCGACAGAGCAACCGTCGACTTCCACTGTCCCGGAGCTCGGAGGCATGTAGCAGGTGATGATCTTCATCGTCGTGGTCTTGCCGGCTCCGTTCGGACCCAGAAATCCGAGAATCTCGCCTGTCTTCACATCAAACGAGATATCGCTGACTGCTTTCTCATGACCATAAAATTTGGTCAGATTGCGAACTGTAATTGCCATGGGTGCTCTTTAGTATGTAATGATGAACCAAGAAGTAATGAAAACCGCAGACCTCACGAGGTGCTCCCCACCGAAAGCGGCGGTGCAATTGTATAAAGAAAGTGGGAAAAAATCAAGAATTCAGGGAAAAGAGTTGACTCAGAAAAGTTCTGGCTGGAGGGCGCACGTCCTGCGAAATTGGCCGGTAGACAGAGAGAGCACGGTTTTACTGAGGAGGAAACGCCTGCAACTGGATTGAAACAGTTGCTCTATTGTATCGGCGATCTGACCTTCTCCGTTGAGCCGGACGCCAAAATCAGAACAGGTAAGATCGCCATTGCGGACATCGCGGATGCGGTTGAGAATGGTGGATGCTCGATCCGGCAACTCCCGTCGAAGCCAGTCAAGGAAGAGATCTTGTACGGCATACGGAAGACGGACCATGGTGTAGGCAGCGGTGCGTGCACCACGATCCGAGCTCTCCTCAAGGATGGATGGAATCTCGACATCGTTCAGTCCGGGAATGATCGGGCATGCGTTGACCCCTACGGGAATACCCTGTTCAGACAGAACGCGGATTGTTTCCAGACGCTTCGCGGGAATGGATGTTCGAGGTTCCATTCTTCTGATGAGGTCATGATTCAGCGATGTGATGCTGATCGTTACGACCACGAGGTTCAACGCGGCGAGTTCTTTCAGAATGTCGACATCACGTTGGATGAGTGCGTTCTTCGTAACGATGGAGACCGGATTGCGGTGTTGCAGAAAGACCTCGAGACACTGACGCGTGATCTGCAGTTTTTTCTCAATCGGTTGGTAACAATCCGTGTCGCCCGAAAGCATGACGGTCTGCGGCAGCCACGACTGTCGATTGAATTGCTCATCGAGGAGTTTGGCCGCATCGGGCTTTACCATGATCTTTGTCTCGAAATCAAGTCCGGAGGAAAACCCGAGATACTCGTGCGTTGGGCGCGCGTAGCAGTAGATGCAACCGTGCTCGCATCCACGGTACGGATTTATGCTATACGTGAAGCCGAGGTCCGGACTGTCGTTCTTCGCGAGGATCGAACGGGTGTGGTCGATGTAGAATTTCGTCAGTATGCTTCGCCCTTCTTCAGGGTCTTCGAAGTACTCCGCAAGATCCGTCGGAGCCTTCTCCGTCGCAAGCGTTTCGAACCTGTTCTTCGGATTGAATGATGCGCCACGACCTTTTGCAATCTTGCCGGTCATTGTTCCTTCTCCTGCTCGGTGCGCATACGGAACAGTGGAATTTGTCTCGCCGATTCCAATGAGGCCGCGTGAAGCTGGCGTGTGCGCCGGCTCGCTTTCTTGGGCGCCGGTGGCATGAGGCCAAGTTCGTCTTTGAGCGACTGGACATCATAGCCGAACGGAAAGAGCAGTGTCTCGGCGGCTTTGAGCGTGAGCTCTGTGTACTGTTCGATATCGTATCCGTCTTCAAACGCGTAGAGGGCAAACGGTTTGGCTTTTTCCGACCTCTTCTTTCCCGATTGATCGATGATGATGAACTCGATCGACTCGCCGGCCGCGAGCGGCACACCCATCTCCTGCACCAGCTTTGCCACAACAGCACTGATGCTGTTGTTGGTATACTCGTCTGCTTCTTTTGTAATGTGACGGCGCAGAACGAGATCCATCGGGTTTGCCTTCCCGCTCCGCAGCAATGCGACAGCGCCGCGCACAATCTCCAGCAGATCAGGGGCCAGTGCGCGCACTTCTTCAACGTTGCGCGCCCCCGACATCCGGTTGAGCATCTCTGATTGCATGGTTTTGATAAACTTTGGCGTATCACGCCGGCGAGCTTCGATGCCGCGGATCTTGATGTCACCGTGCTGGTACCACCCGACATATCGGTTCGCCGTGGTGATCTCAGGATCCATTTTTGAGGCCGGGAACAAAATCCAGTTGTAAATCCCTTCCAGCGAGATGTCAATACCCACCCGTCGCGAAATGTCCCGTGCGAGAGCTTCGTAATCGCTTTCGGTCGCCCCTTCTTTCTTCAGCCACACGCAGTCGATAATCGCATGAAGCAGGTGAAACCCGTGCTCTTCCGCAATTTCCTTTGCCATGAGGATGGCATCACGGGAGAACGCGTTGACCGATTCGTGCGCCTCGATCTTGCCGAATCGGGCGTTTTTGTACCCGAGATATCCAAAGCAGCTCACGAGCATCCACTTCAGCGCATTCTGGCGGCGGTCGTACTTGCGAAATAGAATTTCGTCTTTTCCCTTATACTTTTTTTTCATCGCTTTGTAGTACGCCCGCTTCTTCACAACGTCCCGCAGCGTTGCCGGCACAATACCTTCGCGCTTCTCGCAGATCGAGTATCCGAGCTCGGGAACGCTCTGGTTGGTGCAGCACCGACAGTTCACCGTTTCGGGTGAGACATTATGTGTCACCATGATGGTCGGGTACATCGACACGAAATCGAGCTCGGCAATTTCTTCGTGATATCCCAAGGGCGGATTGAAGATGAGACCCCCGCGATCGGCAAGCAGGAGTGTCGCAGCCGATTTGAAATCTTCCGGTTCACGCTTCTTGGACGGGATCAGAATACCCTTCTGGTATGCCCACGACAACTGAAGCGATGACATGGATGTGCCGATGCTCGCACGCCCCTGACGCTGTCCGCACATTTGCGTGAGGCGCGCCATTTCAAAGAGACCGTCGAGATCCGCTTCTGCCACTGTCATGGAGTTGGCGGCATCGATGTGCCACCGGCCGGCGAGTTCAAACGCTCCGTCTTTATGAACGATCTTGCCGTACTGGAAGAAGCTCGATGCCTTGGTTGTCACATAGTTTGCCTGCTCATCGCGGTTCAGGAGAAGCGGAACTTTGTACCGCTGCGACATTGCCGTCAGTTTGGGCATCAGGACCGCGTCGCCGTAATCCGTCAGAATGATGTCCGGGTCACAGCGATGCAGGTGCCAGTTGAGCGCTTCCAGGACTTCCTCCGGAGTCTCCTGCTCGAGAGAATACGTGCGGTCATCATACGTTACTTCGAGCTGAAGATGCTTCTGATATTTCGGCGGCACGAAATCGTTCGCATTTCTCAGCAACAGGATAGAAAACGGGGGGAGCTGGTACTCTGTTGCTTCGCGGGAATCGTTCAGCGCCCAACCGACCAGGGCACCTTGATCGTCGAGCTCATACTCGCCAAACGCGAGTGGAAAGAGTTTTGTATGGTAGAGAAAGAGTTGTGCGGGAAGGATGTCTGAGTTGAAGAACGCAAAGTGCGGGAAGTACCGCTCGTAGTACCAGACCACATCCCGGAACCGCATGGGATCGTGGACGTGTACTTCGAGGACGTCCAGCGGATCACCCGAATAGATTTCCGTCTTTACTGTCCGTGTGATTGTCACGGGAACAGGGCATTGAGCGGCAAGATTGTCCGCACGCCGGGCATCAGACAAACTCAAATGCAAAAAAAACGATGGCGTAAATTTGTAAAAGCTGCGGCGCCTGTCGCCATTCTGATCGATCAGCCAGAGCGTGATGCCCTGAGGAGAGGGGTAACAGTCGAACAACCAGCCGGTGAGCGTGTGAGCCATGACTCTGGTCCTTGCGAGAAACTGTTTTGCTGCACCATCCCATACATCGAAAGGCTTACTGTCATTTCGATCCCGATGTTTCTCAATCGGGAGAGAAATCCAATTCCAATTTTCAGGATTTCTCAGTCTCCCGACAAGTCGGGATCCTTCGAAATGACATCTAAGGATTTCGGGACGACCTCATGGTAGATGCAGCCGCTCTTCCAGTCGGACGATCCTATCCTGCATTTGCTTGATCAACTTCCGTTGCTCGACTGCAATGGACACCATGATGCTTTCAAACGGAATGGTTCGCATCGCATAAAAGTTTTCCGCAAGGTGAAGCTTCGCAGCGCGGAACACATCGTCAAACACTTCCTGATCTTCTTTGCGAAGTCCCCGCCGGTATTTCGACCAGCTTGCCAGTTCGCTGTCGATGATGTTTGTGAATGTTGGGACCGTGCGCCCCATGAGCGATCACTCCTTTCCACCGCATACCACTGAATGTCCGCGTGATTACTGCTCGTCTTCAGCAAACGTCAGGAGAAAACCATTGTTGTCTTTGATCGAGAATTCGGTCGCTCCATAGAACGTTTTCTCGAGACCCTGAAGAACGGTGATCTTGTCTTTTACACTGTCAAACAACGATCTGATGTTTTTGAGTTTGATGTACAGCAAGAGTGAGCCGCCGCCTGTTCTGCTCACGTCGGGCAGGGTGTCGCCCAGACTGGCAAACGTTTGGAACATAAAAGAAACGCTGCCGCAGGTCATCATCACCCACACGAAGTCCCCGGTCTCGGGAACCGTCATCACGAGGTTGAAGCCGAGCGTTTTATAGAATTCAATAGTTTCGTTGATGTCTTTGACGAACAGGTTTGGCGACAGACTTTCCATCGGAGTTTCCTCCATTCGGTAATGGTGTGAGAGAGGATTTGACAGTATGTTGAAGAGTGTGCTGTTGGGATATTCCACCCGGTTCCAGTATCAACGACGGCTTGTTCTTCTGATCCGCCGTCAACCGGTAGATGGTATCCATCCCGGTCTTGAGTGTCGTAAACAATTGATTGCGCTCCTTCGGCAGGACATTCCATTCCGTGCACACCAGCAACACGGAGGCGCCTCTCCGTTTGAGCTCCTGCAGTGTCCCGAGCAGCCGCTGGAGGATCTGTTGCACTTCGCGGAAGGAAGCTTGTTCGTCGTAGAACGTATCCAGCAAACCGAAAATCATGGCAACGTTCGAGCCGATGGATTCAAGAAACAACGGCAGGCGGTTGCCGACGGCTTGTTCCATCTGATAACAGGTGAAACCGCGGGAGATGTAAATCCGGTGGAGAAATTCATCCGGATCGATGTGCCGTTCCCGGGCAAAGCGCGACAGAAGATGCACGTTGAACCGGTTGCAGCCATCCACCACCGCGACGGATGTTCCCTGCGTCATTGCGTACGCTGCCATCCGAAGTGAAAGCTGATACACAAGATGATCGCCATACAAAAGACACACCTTCCCCGGCGGGGCAACAAACGACTGCACCAGGGACTGCGAGGAAACCTCCCGAACAACTGCAGATGCGCGCACCGGCGTCATTGGATTCTCGGAACTGAATTTCATATTTTTCAACCATCACGTTTTCTGGAGGTTTTTGTATGTGCGGTCGTTACGCTCTCATCGATGGGAAGAAGGTTCTCGTCTCCTTCACTGCGCTGAACAAAACGAAACCCACAGAGCAGGCGTTCCGGGAACTCCCCCGGTACAACGCTGCGCCCATGCAGCGACTCCCTGTTTTCGCCGTCCGGCATGACGAACTCATCGTCGAACCCATGCAATGGTGGCTGATTCCGCACTGGTCGAAAGACGGAAAGCCGGGATTCTCTTCCTTTAACGCCAAAGCGGAGACGCTGGATCAAAGCAAACTGTTCTCGCCGTACTTCAAAGGCAGCCGCTGTCTTATTCCTGCTGACGCGTTCTACGAATGGCAGCGGGCAACAGTGACACAAGAGGTTCGCGGTGGACAAAAAAAGGTTGAAGAGAAACATCCCATGTGCGTTCGGATGAACGACGACGCCCCGTTTTTGTTCGCCGGACTGTTCTCAATCTGGAAAGATGCGGAGGGGAACGAACACCCCACCTTCACCATCATTACCACCGAACCCAACGAGTTGATGGCCCCCATCCATCGCCGCATGCCCGTCGTGTTGCCCGAACAGCACATCGAGCAATGGCTCGACCGGTCGTATAAAGACACCGACTCTTTGAAAAAACTCCTCGTCCCCTATCCCGCTAAGAAAATGAAAGCCTACCGCGTCTCTTCTCTCGTCAGCAATCCCCGCAACAACGCGGCAGAATGCATGCAGCCAGTGGAAAGCTAGCAACGCCTTACTTACTCAGATCACATGCACAAACTCTAAATCCTAAATTCGAAATCTCAAAGAAATCCTAAACATGAAAATCGAAAATCAAAACGAGAACTTCAATTTGAGATTTGAAGTTTAGAATTTCGTATTTGCTCTTACGCCACCTCCGCAAACAACGGATGCTGCACGTTCACCGATGCGCTGATCTGCTTCAGCGACGGAAATACCGCAACGAGATTTTCCGGAACAAGGACACGCTGCTTGTGACGCACCATGTGTCGAAGTTGAAATCCATTCACCAGTGAATTCGCCTGCGGATCGTTGTGGAAGACCACAAACGTCGTGCTGGACCGCTGCTGCATCTGCTCGATGAGCGTGAGAAGATGCTCAAGTTCCCGATCTTTATAGAGATAGTGATACCGGTCGCTGACAAGATAGTTTCCGCTGTGATGTTTTAAGAACGGCCGGTCCCACGTCATCACATTTCTTCCCATCATACGGAAGTATGCGGCTCCGTTCCACGACTGGCACGTCAGCGGCATATGCTGTTTGATGCCCGGAAGGTCGACGTTCACCAGGTGCAGTTTGTTCTCCTGGAAAAAATTATACATCAGCGGACTGTTCCATGAGTTATGCCGGACCTCAACAAACAGGCGATGCGGCTGGAATGCCTTCGCGAGTTGCATCAGATACATCCTGCGTTCGTTGATGTTCGTAAAGGAATAGGGGAACTGGATGAGCAGGCCGCCCATTTTCCCTGCTGCCGCCAGCGGTTCAAGAAGACCATGCACAGAGCGCACATCGCTGTAAGCTGCTGTGTAGGTGTGGGTAAAGCCCTGGAAGAGTTTCACCGTAAAGATAAAATCCTTGTTCCCCGAAACATCGTCCAGCCAACGACGCGCATGATCGGGACCCAACGATGTATTATAGAAGGTAGCGTTGACTTCAACGCTGTCGAAAAACTGGCTGTAATACTCCAGTTTCCGAAAGCCCTTCCTGGGCCGTGGCGGATAAAAGACATTGTTGAACGGCTCCAGGTCCCAACCCCCCATGCCAATAGAGACGCTACCGCGATTGACTCCCATAGCCCACCTCCTTCTCCTAAGCCCGAGCCACCTCGAGCGCCCCTGCTTGAGGTTGGCACTCCCCGTGACGAGCATGTATTGGTTAATCCCTCTTGACAGCAACCGAAAAATTATCTATCTTTGCCTCACCCAGCATACGACATTTTTGTCGCCTTGTCAAGAGTAAAATTGACAAAAATGTCATGTGCTGCAATCGGGCGCAAAGGTGCAACGCCCAATCACAAGTTAACCGATCAACCAATTAACAAATGAACCAGTAACGAACAGTGCCCTTGTTCCAAGGATAGAGCCATGAAGCAATCCATTGCACAACGCATGCGGCAGGCGCGAACAAAGAAGGAAATGGATCAGGGTAAACTTGCGGCAAAGCTGGATGTCGCGACGCGCACGGTCCAACGATGGGAAAAGGGCGAGCAGGTTCCCGACAGCAATTATCTCATGCGCATCGCGAAGGTCACGGGCGTCACCCCCCATTGGCTGCTTACCGGTGAGGGTGATCTCTACACAAAGTCACCGGCGGAGTCCAAAGTCCTTCCTCTGCCGACGAGCCGCTATAAACGCGTTGAGCTTGTGTCTCTTCCCCTTCTCTCATCTGTTCCCGGAGGAGCACCAAGTCTCATGTTCCACCCCGATTACGTTGAGAAGTACATCACGGTCGACGATATCAAAGACGCCAACGCATTTGCGCTGGAAGTGAAGGGGAACAGCATGGCACCGCGCATCGAAGACGGTGACATCATTGTTGTCAGCCCAAAGCTGGAGGCGCGTACGGGTGATATTTGTGTCGTACGAGTGAATGAGGAAGATACCGTGAAGCGCGTGAAGGTCGAGGATCATTACCTGCATCTTATTCCGCTGAACCCCGAATACGAACCTATGATGGTGAAGAAGAAAGATGTGACGTTTCTGTGGCGGGTGGTGAAAGTGATCAAGAGCGTCTGAAGACACTCCTCGGCACGAAGAATCCCTCTCCGAAGTGCCTTTCCTGTGTTACTTCGTTTCGGCCTCCGCATCCGTGGCCGGCGGAGGTAACCGTTTGATCCGAATCCTGTCGATCACACGATCAGTCACCTGCTCGACAATGAATTCAATTCCATTGAACTCCAATCGTTCTGCGGCGATGGGAATGTGACCGAGCTGTTCCAGGACAAATGCACCGATCGAAAGAATGTTTTTGGGGGACAATTCCTGATTGATCAGCCGTTCGACCTCGTTCGTCGTCACGCTCGCATCGAGAACATACTCGTCATCACTGAGTTTTGTGATCTCCGGTGCCTCACGATCATATTCATCCTGAATCGGACCGACCAATTCTTCGAGGACAAGTTCCAGGGTGATCAATCCTGCGGTGCCTCCGTATTCGTCGGCGAGGATGACCATGTGTGTCTTCCGCTGCTGTATCGTCTCGAGCGCTTTTTCCAGGCTCGCGGTCTCAGGGAGAAAGCAGGCATCACGCAGTACCGATTCAATTGTGAACATCGGACTGTGATCGCGGTCCAGCCTGAAGATGTCCTTTGTGTAGACGACACCGATGATATTGTCAATCGTGTCCCGATAGACGGGATACCGGGAAAATTTGTTCGTCCGCATGATCCGGAGATTATCCTCCGGGGATGCCGAGATCGACAGCGTCACCATTTCGGTGCGGGGAACCATGCAGTGGCGGGCCTGTTTCAGCCGAAAATCCATGGCGTTCAACACCATGTCTTTTGCTGCCTTCGATCCTATTCGATCACGAGCCAGGATTAACCGCAGTTCCTCTTCAGAATGCGCCAGTTCCGTGCTGCCGGACACGCGGATTCCCACCAGGCGCAGAATGCCATTCGCCGAGGTATTCAAGAGCCAGATGAGGGGCTTAAAGATGGAGAAAAAGATTGAGAGCGGATAGGAAACCCACAGTGCTGTCGCACTCGTTTTCTGAATCGCCAGCCACTTCGGCCCCAATTCCCCCAGAATGATGTGAAGAAAAGTGATAAGCGAGAAGGCGATGGCAAACGAGATCCATTGAATCAAGTGCTCGTTGACCATTCCAAAGTGTTGAAAGAGAGGCAGCAACTCATCAGCCACGAGAGGCTCTCCGATCCACCCGAGTGCAAGGCTCGACATCGTAATGCCCAGCTGCGTCGCGGAGAGATAACGGTCGAGATGCGTTATGATATCGCGTACGACCCGGGCACGCCGGTTTCCCTTGGCGGCAAGCGGCTCGATTTGCGTCAGTCGCACTTTGACGATGGCAAACTCTGTCGCGACAAAGAAGCCGTTGAGAAAAACTAAGAACAGTACCAGGAGTATGTTAAGAATGTATTCCAAAGTGAGCGCGTGTTGTTTTTGTGATGAGAACCTCGGAATCAGAAATCAGGAGTCAGAATTCAGAATCGCTGGGGCAAGATTCTGAATCCTGTTTCTCTACCTCCTCAATTGTTCCGAGATCCATTCCAGGTATGCTTCCATCTTTCCAAGAAAATTGAGATAGGCAGTCGACCATTCAACAGGATTGGCTGGCTGAGATTTGCCGAGACATTCCTGGAAGACCTTTGACACAGACGTTGCGATGCGGTGCTTGCTTTCCTCCACCACAGCTTCCATCGCTGATGAATAATACGCACGCAGACTGAAGATATCCCATCGCACTCGTGCTTCCGGCGTATGCTTTGCGAAAAACGAAAGATCGGTTTTGCCCGCACCAGACATTTCGTAGATCAAAAGATTCCACCGTTCCATAATCTTCCGGAACTCTTCTTCATTCGTACAACCATCGGTGGGCAAGTGTGCTGTCGCTTGTTCTGTTGCCAGCGTGTTGCGAAACAGCAGGTCGCCACCGACGAATTGTGAAAGCAGATTGACGTCTTGCCGCATGCCCAGCACACGGTGGGCTGAAAAATAAGTTTCCTGTTCGAAGTTCCTCGCTCCTGAGAGTTGCTGCGATGGCTGGCGAGCAATCAATTTCATCCGCAATTCCAGGTCGGCATCCCCTCCACCCACGCTGTCCGCGGGGCGGGCCAACTTGTCCGCTGAACCGCCGGCGGCATGGTGCAGACTGATGAACCGTTCCCGGGAATCCCAATCGAGTTCGTCAAATTGTTTCGCCGTGGCAGCAAACGAGGGAAGCGAGTCCGCCTGCCCACGGAGAAGCAGAAGAACTTTGGTCAACAATCGATCACGGTACACGGAGTTGAAATGCGAAAAATCCGCCACAACATACAAGTCTTCTTCCACACTGGAGAATACCGCATTCAGCAATCGCGCGACGCGGTGTTCACCGACCTTCTTGTCATCCAGCTGCCGCATGGTGTAATCCACCCCCGCCATGGTGGTATCAAAGATGATCACTTTCTTCCGTCGCCCCTGAAACATCTGCGGCGTTCCCACCTCAACATGACGAATGCCCTGAAGCCGCAGCTGAAGTTTTGTATAGAGGGTCGTTCCCTGGAACGGGACGATGATACCAACCTCAGAGGCGTGCTTTTGACTTCGGAAGCAGATGTGTTTGGCCAGCTCAATGGTCCGCCTGGTTTGAAGATCGTTATACGGCAGCAGGCTCTTCTTCCCCAGGTATTGCCGGCACATCGATTTCAAATCGCTGGTATCGACAACAAAAATGTTCCCCTTTGCCCGCGGTTGATCGAGAATATCGATCTTGTCGTCGAAAAAGACGGACGCCATAAATCGGGAGAGCTTGGGGGTCTTTGTGAAATGGGATGAGAGGCGGATAGACCACCGCGGATTCTGTTTCGCCCAGTCGGGAAGCTGATGAAGTTGTTCGGCCTTGGCAACAATGCGAAAAACGTCTCTTTGCAGCCATGTTTGGGCGAGGTCGCCTTTCGAAAACGATTCGGGGCCGGGCTGGTGCGGATCTCCGGCGACCACCATCGCAATGTTCGCGCAGAGCGAAACCGCCGCAAGGTATGGAGGGCTCACCTGCTCTGCATCGTCAACAAGAACGAGGTCATAACGCCTCCCGTGCAACCGTGGATCACAGAAGAGATTTGTCACGGTGGTCGCCATGCATTGCTTCGACGAAAGAAGTGCGTTCTCGTCAACGGCGCTGAGCGCTTCAACATCGTCTGTGACCTTTCTCAGTCCCCCGAGCTCCCCGATGCGCTTCACCGCAGCTTGATATTCCTTGAGCTCGTTTGAATCGATCGGCGTTTGAGATTCGGCCCGCATCAACTCTGTTGCCAGGGCCTGGTGCACCGGCTGCAGCTTCTTCTGTAACGCTTGTTTCTCCGTTAACAGCTTTTGTCCGGCGGCAACAGCTTCCTTGCTAAAACCGGTCTTCAGTCTTTCCATCATCGAGGCATTCTGAGCCCTGACGATCGTGTCTTTCAAACCGGTAATCTCGTCGCGCACCTTCTCGAGCTGCTTCTTGATGTCATTCGTCCGCTCGCGCAGATCGTTCAGCCTCGTGTAGAAATCGTCATGCAGATACTGATGGACTTTTGTCCTCCAGTACGTCCGCAGGAGAGCGATTCGTTCTTCAAGCTGCTGCTTCTTGTCGCTGCGTTTGAGCTCGACTTCACGCTCGAGCGAGTACAAACCAAGACCCGCGCCATTCTCCACAAGCGGCAGCCCGACCCTGGTGGCGCGTCCAAACAGCTCGACGCCAAGTTCTTTCCCAATGTCGACGGTCCGCAGGAACAACTGATCAACCTGCTCCGCCTTCGGAGCAAGAAGCAGCACACTCATTCCTGACCTCAGATAGCTTACGGCAACCGACGCCAGCGTCTGTGTCTTGCCGGTCCGCGTCGGACCCCACACATAAGAGACTCTGTTTTGCGATATTTTCTTCAAGGCTTCAAGTTGATCCGGCGTGGAGTCGTGACGGACCGCGGGATCGAGGATCATCGGTTGAGCGTTCTCAGGTCGGTCAGGATGCAAGAGGAGCGACGCAATGGGGTGAGATTTGTCAGCGGCCGCCAGCGCCTCCGTGACGCGCGGAAGATGCTCATCATGATTCCAGCGGCATTTGATTTCAGGAAGAACCACGCCAAAGTCCATCGGCAATGCGACGACGGCGAATTGGTTGGCAAGATGGATGATCTTCCCTTCCAGCGTTATCGGCTGAAGCTGACTGAACGTGAAGAAGACGTGATCGACATTATGGAGGTACAGATCCTCGGGCACTTCAAAACGATAATAGAAGTACCCCGCGAAGGAGCCAAGGAACTCACCGCTAAAGAGGGAAATTTCTGTTCGGGCAGCGTTGAGCTTTTCTCGCTCTGCGCGCAATGCCTGAACAAGAACTGGGAAAGGAGATGTATCCGTAGATCCGTTTGTGGGAGAACTCATACCTAAAACGCTGCATCCTTCCGTACGAAACAAGAACCGGAACTATACCTCAACTGTCTTCGGGAGAAAGCTCGGACTTCATCAGATTCCGAGGTGTGGTGGACAGCACAGGCCGCGGGAGAGCAAACTGCAAAAGGGGCAAAGTATTCGACTCCCCGGTCGCCGTTTATCATGTGAGGAAGTACGTGGCGAGCAAAGCAGGTAATGAAGATGAAGGGAGAGGACGATGTCTACCCCCGGGCAAAGCGCGGATGATGTTCGTTACGGCTTGTCCGGCAGTTCTTCGAACGCATCACCGAACAGTTCATCTGCTACGGTCGATGAATCAAAGAAACCATAGAACTCTGTGCCGGCGAGTTTCTTCTTCCGGAAATACATCGCCAGAACAGAAATCGTCACCCCTGCGATCAAACCGAACACCACATACTTTTTCATGTTCCCCCAAATCTTCTCGTGTTCTTCGTTGGCGTTTTCACGCCAATACCACATAGGAAATATAGCAAAAACAACTCTCTTTTTCCATCTCTGCAGATTCCCATTTTGAGCACAACGACCCCGACTCCGTTGGTCCACACTCAGCGCTCGATCCAGGAGAGCCTGCCGGTTTCGAAATTCGGCGAAACGACCTCATTCGGATATGGTTTCGCAACCGCCTCCACCCATCCGGATTCTTGCACGCGACCCTCATTCCACCCAGCCGAGACCGAAGTCGCGACCATCCACGTCGAATCGGTGAGGATCTTCGTGATTCCCTGACGCGTTTTGAGTTCACCGTAGACGTTGACTCCCGCAGAGCCAAAACGATTGTAGTTTGCCACCTCTATGGCAATGATGTTCTCACCGGGCTTCAACAACGGACCGACTTCCCACATTTTCACGCGCTGTTGCTCAACCAGAAGTGAGAGAGACCGTCGTGCATACACCTCGCCAAGTTCCTTGCCGTTGACCCACAGCCGCGCATGCGTGTCTCCGATGAGCTGGATCTTCGCATTCGAAGAAGGCTGATCAAGAACAAACTCTTTTCTGAAGAATGCGTGTGGGACTTGAGAAACCGAGGAATCCCGTCTTCCCGGATGAGCCTGAGGATGATAGATCCACTGACTCTCAAGAAGCGGATCGTTGATCGTTCCGCTCTCCTCAAACGCTCGTAGTGTTTCATCCCAGTATGCGATCTGGCGATCATAGCGCGCCATCAGCAGGTCGAGATTCGCACTCCGATTCGTCTCCAACCACAACGATCGGAAATCTTCTTTCAACTGCCGCAACTCAGCGAGAACGCCCCGGACATTCGCACCGCACGCCTTCCTGAGTGAGTCCTTCACTACCCCCACCGATGTGTCGCGAACAACAGTTCGGAGGTTTTCGGCAATTTTGTTTTTGAGCGCAAACCAACGGCTCAGTCGCGCAACGAAATCAAGAGCGCCCGCCTGTGACGCATTGACAGATGCCGTCTCGTGAATCTTCGCGACAGATTGCCGAACGACCGGCATCGTGGACTCCAGACTCTGAAGTCGCCAGATGATCGGCATCGGCGATTGCTTCAACGGAAGCATCGGATGACGCCAGAGTTCATTCCAGTTGATCTGGTTGAGCGGATTCGAGAGCAGAGCGTACGCTGTCCGACCGAGAAAACCCGCCTCTTCGGTTCCGAAGAACTGACGGAAAAAGACATTGTCGAAGCGCTCGACGTCTGCTTCCAGCGGCCGCCACGCGCACTCCGCTGTCCATGCATATCCGTAGTAATTGAACTCGCGAAGGGCCTCTCCGCCATAGTCATTCCAGTTCGACGTCAGAAGCCCCACTGATCCGTTCCGGAATCCGTCTCTGCTCAGATTCTGCACATTGATCATGGTGTTGACGTAGTTCGGGAAAGGTCCGGTGAAATTCCAGACGGCCGGCGAGACAACAAACGGAAACCCGGCACTCTTGAATGTCTCCGGGCTGGAGAAGGAATCCTGCGCCCCATAGTGCCAGTCGATGATAACGACATCCTTCGGAATTTTGTCAAGGATGGTGGGATTGTTCAGAATGACATCACCGTACATCATCGGTTTCTTTTTGTGCTTCTTGATGATGTCGAACAATCGCTTGTAATGTTCCGCATGCACGGTCGCAAGGTCGCTCGCCGCTACGCGATCTTTGTTGGCACCCAATCCGACATCCCATGATTCGTCGGCTGCCATATTGAAGTAGGGCGAACTGAATGCATCACTCAGCTGTCCGATCATGTCGTCGAGCATCGTATACACGGTTTCATCCGAAACATTGACCGTGTGTGCTCCCGGAAACTCGGCGTACTTCACATACTCCGGCCGAACCAGGATGTTCTCCCAATGACCGAGGGTTTCAAACGTCGGGATGAGCTCCACGTGGTATCGTTTCGCGTACGCGTCGAGTTCCTTCACTTCTGCCGCCGTGAGTTCACCGCGTCCTCTGCTCATCGTCGGGTATTTTTTGAAGACGAAGATATCTTCGATGTACGGGGAATAGACATTGAGCTTGTGGTGCGACAGGAAGCGGATGATCTTCTTGAAGTTGTCCATCGTCGAAAGCTGACCGCGACTGAGATCGTCCGTGATACCACGCATTTTCTGCAGCGGCCAATCCCGGATGGACACACCCGGGATCACCAGGCTCTTCTTTTGATAGTCGAGAATCTGGATAAGCGTCATGACCCCGTAGTATCGGCCGATCGCCGATTCGGCTATGATGACCACACCGTCCTGGCTCACATCCAGCAGATACCCTTCATTTTTGAGCTCCGGACCATACGTAATCCGGTGACTCTTCAGCCATTGGCGCGCAAAGACCCCTTGCGGATGGCCCAGGTAAATGAAGCTTTTGGGAATCTTCTTGAGCCCATCTTCTTTAACAATGGAGAGCGCTTCCTTCTGCAATTCTCCGAGACGGACGTTGACTTGTTCTGCTGCGAATTTGTCCTCTGCTGTTGTGCGTTCGCCGAGAAGAATGCGCGTCCGTGTGGAGGGCCTGAACGGCTCCGCCGTTGCAGCCATCTGACGTGGGGTGGGGATGACCCCCGGCAAGAAAGTCGATTGCTGGCGTTCCTGTGCAGACGCTGTGAGCGCAAGGAGGATGATGAACGAGAGAGTGAGATGCGTTTTCATATTGTTCGGTTGAGTGCTGAATGATGTGAACGACGGAGTAGGATGCAGAGTGTGTCAGCAGATCGGGTGGTACTTGCTCGCAGGCGGGAGAGCGTACTGCGTCTCCGCTTCATTCGAGGGGAACGAGTGCCGGGTGTTGAACACCCGGCTCTTCATCCATACAAGCTGTTGGAGAATCTCCAGAAGTTCTACGCGGGGGATTCCGACTCGTCACCCGCCATTTTTGATTTAATCTCTTGAACTTCGTTTCGGACTTCCTGAGCTTTTCGCTTCAGGGACGCCATGTGTTTGCGAACGCGCGTCCCGGCCGATTTGTTGCCCTTCACATAGAATTTCTCGAAATCTTTCTGAAACGTTTGAATCAGATCAAGAAGCTCTTGATAACGGTTCATCGATGGTTCCTTTCTCGAATAATATGATACGGTGTGGGATTGCTTCTTCTTCGTCTTCAAAACTCTTGGTGAAGCGTCAGGAAAAACGCCGACAACGATCCAAATATAGCGTTTTTCGCGTGGAAGTCAAAGTTTTCCTCATCCGGAAAGCACACTCCCCCCATTGACGCTCACGACAGAACCAACCATGTGATTCGCAAGGTCAGAGGCAAGGAATACCACCGGCCCGGCAATTTCATCGGGGCTGGCCACCCGGCCACGCGGAATGAGTTTGTTAATCTCGGAGAGCTTCCGCCGATTGGCAAGAATGTGTGATGACATATCCGTCTCGACCCAGCCTGGGGAAACACAGTTGACAATGATTCCGCTCGGCGCCAATTCTGCTGCGATTGCTTTCGTGAAGGCGATCATTCCCCCCTTCGAGGCCGCGTAGTGCGAATAGTACGGCTCTCCCCGCTGGCCGGCGGTGCTCGCGATGTTGATGATCTTTCCCCCTTTTTGTTTCTTCATTATCGGTACAACCGCGTTGCAGAGGAGAAACGTTCCCTTCAAGTTGATATCGATCGTCTCATCCCATTGTTTCTCCGTCATTTTCCCCATGACGCCCCGTTTCCAGATTCCTGCGTTGTTCACAAGGATGTCGATNNAAGTGATCGAGAACCGTTTTCACCGCTCGCCGAACGTCGTTCGACCGGGCAAGGTCAGCACCGACGATCAGACACTCGCTTCCGAAGCGTGCAATCTCATGGGCAGTCCGAAGAGCATCTTGTTTGCGCGTTCCATACATCAGCGCCACGGTCGCTCCCGCTTTCGCCATCATCTTCGCAACGGCAGCTCCGATTCCGCGCGACCCGCCCGACACAAGCACGACCTTACCCGAAAGACTTATCATAGTCTCCAGACAAATTAGTAGGAATGGAATGACCCGTGCTGGTGTTACAATGACACCGAGGCCAAGCGTTCGCCATTTCTTCAAAATTGAAGAATTTAAAAGGAATTCCCCTTAAGATTGTTTAATTTTACGCAATTTTCAAATTCGATTATTGACAATTGAGTATAATAAGACTATTCTAGTCCTATATAATAACCGCCGGTATTTGCAAAATTTAAGGGAATTCAGACC
>PMZI01000009.1 GCA_003170475.1 Ignavibacteriota bacterium
CCTAGCGAAGCTGCAGAAAAAGCGTTGATCGTCGACCAGCTCAGGGCGAATCCCCGCGGCCCGTGGGTGAATGGCAAGAAGACAGGGGCTCCGGCGACCAGAAACACGACGTCGCAGAGCGACAAGAAGAAATAAGATGTTCTCGTAGGACGTTTCAGTTACCAAGAATCGCAGAAAAAAAATGCTCCCGCAAGGGAGCATTTTTCTTGAGTGGCTGGGCACTTCCTTTCCGCCCTCGCCATTCAACATACGATTCGACCTTCCGGATGACGCTTTTTCACTTCCTCCGCCAAAATTCACCGCGTTTCAAGTCACAGCTACCAAAGATACTGCCTCGCAAGCCAAGCCCCGACCTCCTCACCAACTACGCCGGCCTCTTGATCGTTGAAAATCTGAAGGCACACGGCATTGGGAACGAGATGTGACCCTCCGCGGTTGTACCCTTCAACAATCTGAACGGAACGAACCGACCTATGTATGGGTGAGCGTTCGATTCAGGCCAAATCGGAGTGAACCAAACAAGGAGAACAGTGAATGATACGCGCGGGATTCACGATTGAAAACCCCATGACAAAATCTCGCACAATTGTCGTAGAAGGCGACGCCGAAACTAAAGGCATGGGTTGGCTCCTTGAGGTCCACTGTGCTCCTCAGATGAGATCTGATGTCCCTGAACATCTGCACCTCACTTGGACGGAGACCTTTGAAATTATCTCGGGCTCTGCTCACTACAAGCTTAATGGAATTCAGAAAAGAGCTGAGGCAGGGGAGAAGTTCGTGGTGCTGCCACGCGAGCTCCACATTCATCCATGGAATGCCGGTGATACCGAAATGGTATATCGTCAGACGAACAGATTTGAACAGCGTAGTCCTCAGGCTGTTCAAGATGTTTTAGGTGTATTTGCAACGCGTGCAGGGTTGGCCCGTGAAGGCAAAGTCGATAGCAATGGGCGCCCCAAAAACCCACTACAGCTGGGAATTACCATCAGGACGTTGAACAGGTACGGCGGTTACGATGCAAGAACGCCGATGGCTGTACAGAATTTTCTTGGCGCTACTCTGGGTCGACTCGCCGAAGTGTTAGGATACAAAGCAGTCTACCCACAGTTCGTTGGCGAATGAGACACTTTGCTTCAATGATGAGGCAACTGTATCGGAAGAGAGAACGAACCCTGTTCATTTCGGTCAAGCAAAGGATGAGATGGATACTATGGCAGAACAAAACGTCAATTCACGACTAGTAGCTTTTTGCGACGGAGTGTTTGCATTTGCCATAACCCTCTTGATCGTCGATATCAAAATCCCATCATCCGTAAACATCACTAGCACTGCTGATTTGTGGCTTGCATTGAGGCATCTTGCTCCATCGATGTTTGCTTTTCTCCTAAGTTTCGTTGTCATACTCATAACCTGGGTGAATCATCACGCCAGTTTGCGGTTGGTAAATAGATCATCTGTCTCATTTATTTACGCAAATGGTTTTTTGTTGCTTACTGTTGTTTTTCTCCCATTCCCAACCGCATTGCTGGGGGAATATCTTCCCACGGACCATGCTGCCCCGGCGGTAATTCTCTATGATGCCACGCTGGCACTGCAAGCTGTTGGCTGGATCCTGGTAAGCAAAGCCGCTCGTCACAGTCGGCTCTTTGAGGACGAAAAAGCAGCCTCCACACTTCGTGAGAGCGGAAAATTTGGATATTTTGCGTTTATGGTGTATTCGCTTTGTGCGATCATGGCATTTTGGTTTCCTCTTACCATTGCCATCATCACTACCTTGATCTGGATGTTTTGGTTGATGTGGGGAATCAGTATTAAGCACGAATAGACCGGGATAGCCCGGATATCGAAACTAGGGCAACCATCAAGGGAATTCGAGAGGGGGGGAGCGAAGACAACCCTGGAGGTTTTCAGACCACCGCCTTGGCTTGGTGGGTGGGTAGACCTTCCAGCCAGCAGAACTCTGCTCTTCATCCTGCGTGGGTAGGACACAGATTGCCGGAACGGCTTTTGGCCAAAACGAGACATTTTATCATTGTGAGACAGGGACTGAGAAGCTGTGATGCGAATTCGATTGAAATCGTCAGCTGGAGACGGGCATGATGCTTGCTATATACTCAATGGATAGCACCGACGGATACTCATGATTTTCTGATGTAACAAGCAACCAAGGGAGCATAATGGAGAGCGTGCACGATTTGGTCGAGCATGCAATGTCGAACCTCGAAATTAAGGACTATCGGTCAGCCATGGCCGATTGCACGAGGGCAATTGAACTGAGACCGGATCTTTGCGCACCCTACTTCTATAGGGGGAAGGCAAAGTACGACCTTGGAGATTATCATGGAGCTATTGCCGACTTCACCAGAGCTATCCAAATGAAACTGGATTTCGCAGAAGCCTATCGCAACAGAGCGCTCGCAAAGACTCAAACCGCAGATTATCATGGTGCCATTGCCGACCTAACCAAGACACTCAAACTCAACGGGGATGATGCAGAATCCTACTTTGACAGGGCAGCTGCATACCTGGGGCTAGGCCAAAAGAGCGAAGCAATCACGGGCTTTGAGAGAGCCATGAAGCTGGGTTATCGCATCCCTCCGGAACTCATGAGAATGCTTTACGAAAAGTGTTTGACTACAAGGAAATCCTAAGCGACGAAAGCAGACAATATGAGCAGTGCAGCGTCTGCAACAGGCCCGGACAGCGATGCCCGGGCCTGTTTTGTTTTCCTTGTTGCTGATGTTCGTTCTCACCTTCAGCCGGAGCCGATGCACAGCACGGTGAATGGATAGAGCTGCAACTTAACTGAAATCACTTTCTTGCGCCTGACTTTTCCAAAGAGGATTGTCACATTCTTCGAGTAGCCACTCAAAATTCACTTGTGCCGCGATTGGCGGAAGTTGATGAAAGTGCCGCGTATCCTGTTGGTGAGCAACCTCGCTCCTGATTCACTAAATCAGGAATGAGTGGCAGGATCGCTGTAGACATGCAATTTCAATTTCCTAAGGCGATCTGAATTGTTGACTATGTCTGAGGGCTCGAGTACATTGATATCGTTGCACTCATGATGGCTCATCTGCGGCCATCGAGTAGCCGCTGTCTGACCCTGCTATAGTTCTACTGCTGTAGAGCCTCACTCCGACCACCCGCTGGCCCCGCTCATCCTCAAGTTCCTTCAATGGCTTCTCGACGGATGAATTCTTAATCGACAGGGGAACTGGATTGGACTCAAGTGTTTCTCTGCAAGCTGGACACCCGCCGGATTCCTCTTCCGAACGACCACCTTCGCTGTTGTCCTCTTGTCGGTAGACCCTTCTCTATTGACGAACGGAGAAACTGATGAAAAACATATTCCGAACTCTTCTTGTGATTTTCTGCCTATTCACTACGTCGAATCGATTGAACGCACAGTGGATGCAGACCAACGGACCCTACGGGGGCTCGGTTTACTGCTTCGCGGTCTCAGGTGCGAATCTCTTTGCTGGAACCGAGGTAGGCATCTTTCTTTCCACCAACAATGGGACAAATTGGACTGCGGTCAACAATGGCCTGCCGAACACTTCAGTTATGGCTTTTGCCGTCTCTGGCACAAATCTCTTTGCTGGAACCGGGGGAGGCGTCTGTCTTTCCACCAACAACGGGATAAACTGAACTCCGGTCAATAACGGGTTGACGGGCACTCAAGTTCTGGCTCTTGTTGCTAGCTCCGCTGGTGTGACCTCCGGAACAAATCTGTTTGCAGGAACTAATCGCGGTGTCTTTCTTTCCACCAACAGTGGAACGAGTTGGACTGCGGTCAATACTGGACTGACTGATACGAATGTCTATGCTCTTGGGGTCTCAGCCAATGGGACCATGGGAGCGAATCTATTTGCGGGCACCAATGGCGGGGGCGTGTTTCTTTCGACAAACAACGGAACTACATGGATGGCAGTTGATTCGGGTTTGACGGATTCTCATGTTTGGAGCTTCGCCGTAAGTGGAACGAACGTTTTCGTTGGCATGAACAATGGCGTTTTCCTTTCTTCTAATAACGGTGCAAGCTGGACTGCAGTCAATGCCGGGATGGGTTCATATCAGGTACTTGCACTCAGCGCGAGCCCAGCTGGTGTTGGGCCCGGTACGAATCTCTTTGCGGGGACAAGCAGTTTCGGTGTGTTTCTTTCCACCAACAACGGCGCGAGTTGGGCAGCCGCTAGTTCAGGCTTAACAGCCTATCATCTCCACGCATTGTGCGCAAACGGAATGAGTCTCTTTGCCGGGACCGGTAGTGGCGTGTTTCTTTCCACCAACAATGGCACACGTTGGGCCGAAGTCAACGCTGGACTCACGGCCACGGGGGTCAGCTCACTTGCGGCAAATGGCTCGAACCTTTTCGCAGGCACTGGCGGCGGTCTATTTGTTTCGACGAACAATGGCGCGACCTGGACTGAGAATATCGGGATGATGAAAAACAGTGTCTATGCTCTTGCCGTCAGTGGGACGACTCTCTTTGCCGGGACTTATGGCGTCTTTTCTTCCCCCAACAATGGAACAAGCTGGAATGAAGCTGGCTTGACGAACACCTCGGTCTGGGCTCTTGCCGTTTTCGGCGGGAATCTCTTTGCCGGGACTGGAAGCGGTCTCTTTCTTTCCACCAACAATGGCATAAGCTGGACTTCAATCAATTCAGGCTTGACGGGCAACAATGTCTTCGCTCTTGCCGTGTCCGGCTCGAATCTCTTTGTAGGGACTGATGGCGGTGTTTTTCGTTCTAGCAACAACGGCACAAGCTGGGTTGCGGCGAGCACGGGATTGAAGAATGCTTATGGGATTACTTATTCCGTGTATGCTCTTGCCGTTTCCGGCGGGAATCTCTTTGCCGGGACTGGGGGTGGTGTTTTTCTTTCCACCGACAACGGCACAAGCTGGACTTCAATCAACTCAGGCTTGAAGCCCGATGCTGTCTTCGCTCTTGCTCTCTCCAGCACAAACCTGTTTGCCGGAACATACGGTGGCGGCGTCTTCCTGACCACTAACAATGGCTCAAGCTGGACTGCGGTGAATACCGGCTTGACGAGCACGGATATCTATGCGCTCGATGTCTCCGGCATGAATCTCTTCGCCGGGACTCAAGGTGGTGTCTGGAGGCGCTCGTTGTCACAGATGGTCACTTCAGTGGAAAGGCTCTCGACCGACCTGCCGACCAATTTCAATCTTGACCAGAACTATCCCAATCCGTTTAATCCCTCAACAAAGATTCGGTTCAGCATTCCCAACACTTCTTTCGTATCGCTGAAAGTATTCAATCTGTTGGGCGAAGAAGTGGCCTCATCGGTAAATGAGAACAAGGCTCCGGGAACATATCGGGTTACTTGGGACGCAAGTGGATATCCGAGTGGTGTGTATTTTTACCGTCTTTTGTCGGGGGGGAAGATATTGACTGGAAAAATGAATCTGCTCAAGTGAGGTTGATATAGCTGTTTATCTGACGCCTCACCCTTACACTGATTCATCCCGAGCCACGCGAGAAACCCGATGTGTCGATTTCTTCGAGCCTCAAATCAGAATTCCCTCGAGCGGGGAAGGGCGGAAGTCTATGGAACTGACTCGATTTCATGTTCCCATTTTCAGCAATCTCGACTGAGTGCACTGATATACATTGAGCGTCACTTGGAGGCTTGGTCCCTTCTTCTTCTCTGATTTGATATTCTGGCATTACTGCATTACCATTGCAGTGTAGTTCCTTTCGATGCACCGAATCCTGATTTACAGCGCAAAACCTACTTAGCTGGCGTGAGCATAGTGTGCCATTGTCGTTCTATATCCCGCCATCGGAGGACTAGATGAAAAACACTTTCCAATTCCTATGTGCGGTGTTTTGCATATCCATCCCTGCAAATCAATCCTATGCTCAGTGGGTACAAACCGGCCCCTATGGCGTCAATTGCAATATTCAGGCGTTTGCCGTCCTCGGCACGAATCTTTTTGTGGGGACTTCCAGTGGCGGCTTTCGTTCCACTGATAATGGCACAAGCTGGACTGCACTTCCTACCGTCTCGGTGAACATTTCTGTCCACGCTTTGGCTGTATCCGGCGCTGACCTCTTTGCAGGAACCAACATCGGCGTGTTTCGTTCCACCGATGCCGGCGCAAACTGGATTGAAGCCGATTTCGGCGTCACGAACACAAATGTTCATTCCTTTGCAGTCTCCGGCTCGAATCTCTTTGTTGGGACTGAGGGTGGCGTTTTTCTTTCCACAAACAGGGGCGCGACATGGACGGCAGCAAGTGCCGGGTTGGCGAATACCCGGGTCTGGTCTCTTGCCGTCTCCGGCATGAAAGTCTTTGCGGGGACCAATGGTGGCGTTTTTATGTCTGCCGATACTGGTACGAGCTGGACTGCAGTCAACAAAGGTCTGACGAGGAGTAATGTCTATGCTCTTGCTATCTCCGGCACGAATCTCTTTGCAGGTACCTATGACGGCATTTTTCTCTCCGCCGACAATGGAGCAAGCTGGTCAGCAGCAAGTGCTGGCTTGACGAACACCTGGGTCAATGCCCTTGCCGTCTCCGGGATGAATCTCTTTGCAGGGACTCAGGGTGGTGTCTTTCTTTCCACCAACAACGGCACGAGTTGGACTACAGTCAACAGCGGTTTGACGAACACTTGGGTCAATGCCCTTGCCGTCTCCGGGGTGAATCTCTTTGCAGGGACCTTCGGCGATGGCGTCTTTCGTTCCACAAATAACGGTGCACTCTGGACAACAGCCAATGTGGGCGTGACAAACATTTTTGTCAATGCTCTTGCCGCTTTCGGCACGTACCTCTTCGCCGGGACCTCGAGCAGCAGCGTCTTTCAAACTGGCGACAACGGCGGGAGCTGGGCTGCTGCGAATTCAGGTTTACCGCAGTCCCCGGGCATCAATGCTTTCGCCGTCGCCGGCACGAACCTCTTCGCAGGGAGCAATAGCGACGGCGTTTATCTTTCCACCAATAGCGGCACAAGCTGGAACGCGATGAATTCGGGCCTGCCGCAATTCTCTGCCGTAATTTCTTTCGTTTTCAGCGGTACGAATTTCTTTGTGGGGACTCGAGGTGGGGTTTATCTTTCCACCAATAGCGGTGCAAGCTGGACGGCGGCGAGTACAGGCCTGACGAATCTTGGAATCAATGCGCTGGCCGTCTCCGGAGCGATTCTTGTTGCTGGGACTTCAGGCGGTGCTTTTCGCTCCACAGACAACGGGACAAGTTGGGCCGCATCGAATACCGGTTTGACGAATGCCTTCGTCTGGTGTCTTGCCAATTTCGGGGGGAATCTCTTTGCCGGGACTGGTGGTGGTGGGATTTTTCTCTCCACCAATAGCGGCACAAGCTGGACGCAAGTCAACACGGGTTTGACGTCGACTGATGTCAGGTGTTTCGCCGGTGTAGGCGGGAATCTCTTTGCCGGGACTGGGGGTGGTGTTTTTCTTTCCACAAACAGCGGCACAAGCTGGAATGCGGCGAGTACGGGTTTGATGAACACTTCTGTTTGGTCTCTTGCCGTCTCCGGCACGAATCTCTTTGCCGGGACGTCAAGCAGCGTCTGGAGGCGCCCGTTGTCGCAGATGGTCACCTCAGTGGAAAGGCTCTCGACCGACCTGCCGACCAATTTCAATCTTGACCAGAACTATCCCAATCCGTTTAATCCCGCAACAAAGATTCAGTTCAGCATTCCCAATACTTCTTTCGTTTCGCTGAAAGTATTCAACGTGCTGGGAGCAGAAATAGGTACGCTAATAAATGAGAACAAAGTTCCGGGCAAATATCAAGTCACTTGGGACGCAAAAGGATATCCAAGTGGCGTGTATTTTTATCGTCTCATGTCGGCGGGGAAGGTATTCACTGGAAAAATGAATCTGCTGAAGTGAAGTAGCGGGGCAAGACATCCGCCCTAACATAATCCTTCAGTTGTTTTTTCGGAGACTACCTCTTATATTGTGTCACGGATTGGTCCTAGCAAGAGCAGTTGCTTTCAAATCGGCAATTGGAAATCGGAAATCGACAATTCCGATGTTCCATCATGCTTGGGCGCTTAGCTCAGCTGGTTCAGAGCGTACGCCTCACACGCGTAAGGTCGCAGGTTCGATCCCCGCAGCGCCCACGACAAGTAAATGTTCTTTGAGAAGTTCCTTTAATTCCTATCCAGCGAGGTAGGGAAGGGATAGAGATAATGTCAGATTGTACAGCCCCCTTTTCCTGATTCGTTGGAACTGGGGGTTTTTTCATTTCAAGAAAGGTGGATGATGGTGAAAACAAAAGTGCTCGACGCCGACGGTCTCCGGCGAACTGTGAACCGTCTCTCTCATGAATTAGTGGAGAAGAATAAAGGTGTTCATGATGTTGTTCTTGTGGGCATTAGAACACGTGGAGAATTTCTTGCACATCGTGTCGCGAAGAAGATAGAAGAGATCGAAAATGTGAGTGTGCAGGTCGGTGTTTTAGACATTACGCTCTACCGTGACGATCTCCGCGGGCGATTAGATCAACCCCAATTGAAAAGCTCTGAGATTCTCTTTGATATTCGAGGAAAGGTGGTCGTTCTTATTGATGATGTCCTTTTTACCGGACGAACGATTCGCTCAGCACTCAACGCATTAATGGATCTAGGACGACCGGCAATGATTCAATTGTTGGTACTTGTTGACCGCGGGCATCGTGAATTGCCTATCAAAGCGGATTTTGTCGGCAAGAACGTTCCATCAGCGCAAGGTCAGGAAGTGAAAGTTGAAATGACAGAAGCGGATGAAGAAGATGCAGTCTACCTTATTGAGAATGACGAGAAGGAGAAATGATTATGAAATTACAAAGTCGTCACTTACTAGGATTGGAAGGAATGCGCAAGGAAGATATTACGCTCATTCTCGACACTGCAATATCATTTAAGGAAGTCTTGGAGCGACCAATTAAAAAGGTTCCACCGTTGCAAGGAAAAACGATTGTGAATCTGTTCTTTGAGAGCTCCACTCGAACGCGGATTTCGTTCGAGCTTGCAGAGCGGCGGCTCTCGGCAGATGTTGTGAATTTTACTGCAGTGGGCAGCAGTGTCAGTAAGGGAGAAACACTCAAGGATACTGCACGCAATATCGAAGCAATGAAAATCGATATGGTTGTCATCCGCCATGCATCATCAGGAGCGCCGCACTTTCTCACTCGCGTGGTGAAAGCAAATGTGATTAATGCGGGCGATGGTGCGCACGAACATCCCACTCAGGCGTTACTCGATATGATGACATTGAGGGAGAAATACGGAAAGCTCGAAGGACTTCGTGTCTGCATTGTCGGTGATATCTTGCATAGCCGCGTTGCGCGCTCAAACATCTACGGATTAAAAACGATGGGGGTAGAAGTGTCCGTGTGTGGGCCCGCAACAATGATTCCACGAAATATCGAAGCCCTTGGTGTTCGCGTGTATCACCGATTGGAAGATGTCATCCCACAGGTTGATGCGTTAAATGTTCTTCGCATTCAATTGGAGCGGCAGAAGAGCGGACTTTTCCCATCGCTTCGTGAATACCACCGTTTTTTTGGTGTGACAAAAGAAAAAGTTGACCGAGCACCGAAACCGATCACCATTATGCATCCAGGTCCCATCAACCGTGACGTCGAGCTCTCAGCCGATCTTGCCGATGGACCGCACTCTGTTATTCTTGAACAAGTGACAAACGGCGAAGCAGTCCGTATGGCAGTACTCTACTTACTTGGAACCTCCAATTAAAGGAATAGCACATGAAACTACATCTGAAATCAGGCCGCCTTATTGATCCCGCAAAAGGGAAAGATGTTGTTACCGATATGTTGATCGTCGATGGAAGGATAGAACGCATTGGGCAATCGCTCTCTGCAGATCATTCCTTCGAGACTATCGATCTCAAGAACAAGGTCATCGCTCCGGGGTTTATCGATATGCACGTACACTTGCGTGAACCAGGGTACGAACATAAGGAAACGATCGAAACGGGATGTGCCTCTGCAGCGGCGGGAGGATTTACCGCTGTCTGTTGTATGCCTAACACAAATCCAACGATCGATGAAGAGTCGGTTGCACGATATGTACAAGAGGAAGGCAGGCGTGCGACAGGAGGTCTTGTGGATGTATATCCAATCGCAGCAGCGACGAAAGGACGCAAAGGCGAAGAATTAGCGCCGATGGCTGAGTTATCCAAAGCAGGCGCGGTTGGATTTTCGGATGACGGATCACCGATAGCAAGCGCGGAATTGATGCGTCGGGTTCTTGAATACTCATCGATGTATGGATTGCCTGTCATCCAACACGCAGAAGAACAAACGATGACAAAGAATGGGCTCATGAATGAAGGGCTTATTGCAACTCGTCTTGGAATGCCTGGAATTCCTCCAATTGCTGAAGAGCTCATGATCGAGCGCGACATCATTCTCTTGCGCTATGTTCCACATTCGAAGTATCACGTTGCACATATCAGCACTGCAGGGTCGATAGAATGTGTTCGACGAGCGAAAGCAGAAAAGCTCAATATTACTTGCGAAGTTGCACCGCATCACTTCACACTTACAGATGAAGCAGTAGAGAGTTTTGATACGAACTTAAAGATGAGTCCGCCATTGCGCACGAAAGATGACGTACAGGCTCTCAAAGAAGCACTACGCGATGGTACAATCGATGTGATTGCAACGGATCATGCACCACATACCATTGATGAAAAAGAAGTGGAATATGCACAAGCCCCATTTGGTATTGTCGGATTAGAGACTGCTATCGGGTTATCTGTGACAGAACTGGTGAACCAAAAATATCTTACACTCAATCAGTTGATCGAAAAACTCTCAGTCAATCCTCGACGGATACTTTCTTTATCGATGATAAATATCCAGGAAGGGGAAAAAGCCAATCTAACGGTGTTTGATCCTGAAAAAGAATGGGTGGTAGATATTCAAACATTCAAATCGAAATCCAAAAATTCACCGTTCCATGGACGGCGACTCAAAGGGAAAGCAATCGGAATAATTAATAATGGAAGGTCGTCGTTTGCACAATAAATCCTTAATGTTTAGAATATAAGACAGCTCAATTGGATTCAGTACACTTAACTGGACAAAATCGCTAATAATTGAGTGTTTCAGAGAAATATTAATTGGCACGTTCCTTGAGCTCTTTTATATAGAAAAGTAATTGGAAGGAAGAGCCT
>PMZI01000057.1 GCA_003170475.1 Ignavibacteriota bacterium
CCCTATGTTCATGCATCCTGCGTGCGAGGTCATTCGTCACACCAGTATACAACACGGTGTGCGTTGCGTTCGTCAAAATGTAGACAAAGAATTGCTTTTGCATGTTCAGCTTCCCGTACTTGATTCCCCTCCCGCTTGCAGATTGCTTCGCCCCGCCGGCATTTTTGTTCCGATGAGCGGCGGGACTCGCAATGACACACGCTCGAATGGCTTCATTGATTGAAATACGGCTTCAGCTTTTCCGCCAGCGCCTTCCGCGCCTTGAACAATCTCGACTTCACAGAACTTTCTGTGCTTCCTGTAATCGCTGCGATCTCTTCGTAGGAATGCTGCTCATATTCCCGCAGAAGCAGCACTTCCCGGTATTCCACTTTGAGCGAATCGATACATGCTGCCACGACTGCTTTCGTATCGTTTTCCTGGGTGACCGTCAGCGGTGTGTCGTTTGTCCAGACCGAGTCTTCGTCCACCCTTCCGTTCCCGTGGAGCTTGCGAAGCATCTTGAAGACTTCATTGCGGGCAATGGTGAAGAGCCATGACCGGAAGACGCTTGTGTCAGTCAACGTCCCCACGTTGTAATACATTTTGAGAAATGCATCATGTGTCGCATCTTCAGCCAAGGACCGATCNNAGTTCTTCGAATGCACTCGCGTCACCGCGCCGCATGCTCTCAACGAGTTCTTCATCTGACGGGAATTCCAATGGGGGGCCTTTGGGGTCTTAACGGCTGCCCTAATTTGCCATAAGACCCGCAAAGAAGCAAAAAGTTGCTACAAGGGAGTATTGACCTTCAGGGGGTTTTCGGGCATGATCCGGAACCTTCGGAAGGTTGGTGGGGCCCAAGCGATGGGGGGGAACACAGAAAACAACACTTTTGTGTCTCTATCAGAAGCATTACACAGAGAGACACAGAGAACAATCCTTTTATGTTCCAATTAAAGGCATTACACGGAGAGACACAGAGCACGATCCTCTGTGGAACTCTGTGCTTCTCTGTGTAACTCTGTGTCCCAACTGACAATGCTACAGCGAGAATCACGTGAGTGTATTTTCCCGGATGAGGTACAGGCGGTTGTCTTCCACCCGGTACAGAAGCGGTGCAACGACGATTCCAGGATATCGCAATCGAAGCCGCTTGACTTCACTGAGGATGAAATCCACTTCATTGCCAATCTCGAACATCGGCGCAAAGTGAAAGAAATGATCTTCGGCTGCCTGAGGCTGCCAGCCGGCTCCTTTGACCAACCCCTGGATGAACTGTTCCTTCCGCGCGATCAGATTGACCATGCCACACTGTGTGTGTCCAATCAGAGCGATGCAGCGAACTCCACCGACAGCGATAGCATAGGAGACTTTAAATTCACTGTACCTCAAATTTGCACCGCCGGTACGAATGATATAGGCGAAGTTGTCCGGCATGTGCAGGTGCTTCCGGTTGTCCATACACATCCCTATCAGTAACTCTGCGTTGGCATAGGAGCCAAACTGCCGATTGAGATTATGATATTCGAGAAGATGTCCAATGGGTGTCTCCTGATACTCTGGGAGAATATCGCCTCTGGATGATATCGTAATCAGTCTATTCATTTGATTTCCAAACGAGGGCCGTTTCGAGAGAGACACTGGATGATTTCTTCTGCGGAACTCTGCACGCCTTTGTGTATAGCTGTGTCCCAAACAAAAACATTACACAGGGAGACACAGAGAACAACCCTCTTTGAAACCCTGTCCTCCTCTGTGGAACTCTGAGCTCCTCTGTGCACCTCGGTGTCCCAAATAAGAACGTTACACAAAGGAGTGACACCGAATATTAGATTGGTAACTTCTTAGCATATCACCTTCTGGCTCAGAAAATATAGCCGCTTTCTCCGTGCTGGCTCAGGTCGAGGCCTTCCACTTCTTCCTCTACCTTCACCCGTAATCCCATCGTGCGGCTCAACACCTTAAGAATGACAAACGTCATAACAAAGGCATACGTTCCGGCAGCGAGAATACTAACCGCCTGGATCCCAAGCAAGGATGCATTGCCGTAGAATAAGCCGTTTGCCCCGGCAGCATTGATCGCTGTTGATGCAAACAATCCAGTCGCGAGCGCACCAAATGCGCCCCCCACACCGTGAACGCCGACGGCGTCCAGTGAGTCATCGAATCCAAACTTGTTCTTGAAATTTACACCATAGTAGCAGAGCACTCCGGCAGCGAGTCCGATCGCGAGCGCAGGAAGCGGACCGACAAAACCGGAGGCCGGAGTAATGGCCACAAGTCCTGCGACACATCCGGAGGCGGCACCGAGGATGGTCGGTTTGCCGCGTTGAGCCCACTCTATAAAGAGCCATGAGAGTGCTGCAGCGGCGGCAGCAATGTGTGTCGTGACGAATGCCGACGTCGCAAGTGCGCCTGATGCCACGGCACTTCCTCCATTGAAACCAAACCACCCAAACCACAGGATCGAGGCGCCAAGGAGGGTCATAGTCATGTTATGAGGAGGCATGTTGTCATGCCCATGGCCTTTTCGCTTTCCAACAATAAGCGCAGCGGCAAGAGCTGATACGCCTGAGCTGACGTGGACAACCAAACCGCCGGCAAAGTCGAGTGCACCAAGATTGTGGATCCACCCTCCCATTCCCCACACCCAGTGGGCCAACGGTGCATAGACAAATGTTGACCACGCGAGGATGAAGACGACATATGTGCTGAACTTGAATCGTTCGGCAAACGCCCCCGTGATGAGCGCCGGCGTGATGACGGCGAACATCATTTGAAAAATCATGAATGCCTGATGCGGCACCGTCGCTGCGTAGTCGGGATTCGGCTCCAGTCCAACACCGTTCAATCCAGCCCATTGCAGACTGCCGATGACGTGTCCGATATCAGGTCCGAAAGCGAGGCTGTACCCAACGAGCACCCACTGAATCGTAACGACGCCGAGTGCTATGAAACTCTGCATGATTGTTCCAAGGACATTTTTCTTCCGCACCATGCCGCCATAGAAGAGTGCAAGCCCCGGGGTCATGAGCATGACGAGAGCCGTTGAGATCAAGAGCCATGTTGTATCGCCGGTGTCGATTTTCAAGTGAGTCTCCGAGTTTGGTCGTTGGTAGTTCTGTGGGGGAAGTCAGGAGTCAGAATGGAGAGTATTCTGGATTCTGGATTCTGACTTCTGCTTTTCTAAAGCGCTTCTTCTCCCGACTCTTCCGTTCGCACGCGAATGACTTCTTCGGCCGGGAGGACAAAAATCTTTCCGTCGCCAACCTGACCGGTCTTCGCAGTCTTTAGAATAGTCGAAAGGGCGGCTTCAAGGCGATGATCCGGGACGACAAGTTCAAGCTTGATCTTCGGGAGGAAGTCCACCTTGTATTCCGATCCACGATAGACTTCCGTGTGTCCCTTTTGCCTGCCGACACCTTTCACTTCAAGAATCGTCATGCCGTGGAAACCGGCCTCAAGAAGGGCTTCCCGAACTTCCTCAAGTTTGTGCGGACGGATAATCGCTTCAATTTTCTTCATGCAAACGGGCCCTTTACTTAGTAAGCTCTAGAGTGATAAATGCAGTATATAATAAGGCTGCTTCTAATAACACATAACAATATAAGGAAATTCCCGAGATTGTCAAGAATGAGAAGGTGGGGGATATGGGGAAATTGCTGTTCCGAAATTCGTGAAGATGTCTACGTTGAAGAGAACACAAAACCCGCCGGCTTGATGGTCCGGCGGGTTTTGAGTAAGAGCGGAGACTCTCAGTTTGCCTTCTACTTCTGCACGCGAGGCAAAGAGAACACAATGGGCACACGTATCACGGTCTTTTCCGGCATTCCGTTGGCTTGTCCGGGGATGAATGTCCACGTCCGGGCCAGACGTACGGCAGCACTATCCAAATCTTCACGTGCGTGAGTTTCGAACTCCACCTTCTCCACACGTCCATAGAGATTCAGATTAAGCTTGAGCGTTACGATGCCTTCGAACTTGTCCTTCTGCGCAGATTCTGGATACCAGTTGCTTGACACCATGGGAGATTGACCGATAAGGTACGGTTGCTGCCGCATCAACGTGTACCCACCGTTAGGCCCTACTGCCACAAAGAGCGCAGACATGCCGGGCTCGGTATAGTCGGTGGGCCCTCCTTTTGCTTTTATTTTGTATCGAAACGGAATCGCTACCTCCGTCGCAATTGGCTTACCGTCTTTCATAGCAGGCTTGAAAACCCATTGCATCGCGGCATCGATCGAGGGTTGATTGAATATCTCTGCGTCGCTTTTCGATATCGTCACCTTCACAACTTTTCCCGCCTCATCAATTACAACTTTTGTCCATACGGTACCTTCCAAACCGTCGCGCGTTGCGATATCGGGGTACTTTGGGTTGACTGTGGTCTTTGCTTCGGGTGCCTGGTCATACGGTTTTGCCTGCGCGTCCTGACCAACCGGTTTTTCACCAACAATACTGCTTTCGCGCGAAACCACTGATTGGTTTAGCGTTTGCCCAACTGCGAGAAGCGGCAACATCATTAACACCGCCGCGAAAACATGAACATTTGTTTTCATGTGGTTCTCCTTTTCTCCCCATTGATTTGTGGTGTCGACTAAGGCATATATCCATGTACTTCTACCACCGGAAGTGTTGTGATATAGACGGTTTGTGTTTTTGACCACAGAGACGACAGTGCCACGCTCCCGGCGATCAGAACTATCATTATTGATGCCGCTATCGGCAGCGGCATGGAAATCCTTCGCTTCCACAGCAGGAGTGCCATTGGCTTGCGATCGCCTACAGACAACTTTGGCCTTGTTTCGCCGCGCAGCACCTTCTCATCCAATTCCTTCGGTGCCAGCAACGAAACTTCATCGGCAAGATCGGATCGCAAATCGAGGAAGGATTCCAGTGAACGCCTGCATTTCCGGCATGTGCTGAGATGAGCAAACAACTCTCCCGTCTCTTCATCTTTGAGTTCACGATCAATCAGGGCGCTTATCCGCTCTTCATACAGGTTGCACGTCATTGCTCATCCCTTTCGTTCATCATCAATTTCAATTTCTTCGCGATCGCGTTTCTTGCCTTAAAGAGAACTGATTTTACGGCGCTTTCCGTAGCTCCGGTAATTCTAGCGATCTCCGAGTACGAGAGATGTTCGTACTCTCTGAGTATCAACACCTCCCGATAGGCGGGCCTTAAAAGACTCACACAATGTTGGACAACCGCCGCCCTTTCGCGTTCGACCATCCGATCCAGCGGACTCTCTTCGTCCCAGACTTCGTTCTCCGCCTTCGCAAGGTCTTCCACCGGTCTCACCCGCCGAAGAATCGTGAACGCTTCGTTGCGTGCAATCGAGAAAATCCAGGTTTGCAGGGACGCCGGATTTTCAAGCTGATGAAGCGACCGATGAATTTTCAGGAACGCTTCCTGCATTGCATCCTCAGCATTTTGAGGATGTCGGAGCAACCTGTAGCAGTACGCATAGACACGATGCTTGTACCGATGGTACAGTTGTGCGAATGCCCGGGTCTCGTCGACCCTGATACGTTCCACGAGTTCTGTGTCTGCGAGAGATTGCACGATGCTCTTCACGCTGTGCGGTGGTGGTCTGTCTAAATTAGCACTTCCTGCATCACGGTCAACCCGTTACCAGAGAGATGTCGGCATTCCGGAAAAGTTGCCATTCCCAAAGTTGCAAATTGATTTATACTCCATTGTTACCTACATTCTCAGCGCAATTTGTCGCGTCTTCCCGAGAAATCCGCCAAAACGAATCGCATCCAATGAAAAAAACTTTGATTGCCCTGGAGTGTTTCCTGCTTTTCGTGCTCTGTTACTATTCCCTCTATATGTCGACCGACTACCTGACACCGCACGGACGATTCGAGATGCCGATTTTTGTCAGACTCCTCGACATGATCGATCTGTTCATTCATGAAGGGGGCCACGGCGTTTTCCGGATCTTCGGCCAGTTCATTTATTTCCTCGGCGGCTCGCTCATGCAATTCCTTCTTCCGGCGGCCACGATCCTGGTCCTCTTGAGAACGCACGGACTTCGCTCGCTCATGATCACCCCCTATTGGCTTGGCCACAACATGATGAATGTCTCCGTCTACATCGACGACGCGCCAAAGACCCAACTGACCCTGATCTCACGACATGCGTTGCACGACTGGCGATGGCTGTGCACCCGGATGGGAAATATCGATTCGGCCGGCGATATCGCTTCGGTGGTCGTGGTGTTCGGGGTTCTCTGCTTTTTGACGGCCATCGGCATGACGATCTATTTCATCATACACGACGTGCGTGAATTGTTCTGGCCCGCTCCCCCACCAAGACCGATGCCGCCGGGGCTTCACGCCAGGACGAAAACATTCCTGCCTCCGGAAGGCCAACCTCCTTCAGAAAACGATCACGATAGTCTCCTATGAAGAAGTTGACACGCTGCGGCTGGTCAGTCTCCGATCCGCTCTACATCAAATACCACGATGAGGAATGGGGCGTTCCTGTTCATGACGACCGCAAGCTTTTCGAAATGCTTATCCTCGAGGGAGCTCAAGCGGGATTGAGTTGGATCACCATTCTGAAAAAGCGCGAGAATTATCGCGAGGCATTCGACAGGTTCAACGCCAGGAAAATAGCTTGTTACGGCGCACGAAAGAGACGGGAACTTCTCTCGAACGCCGGAATTGTTCGCAATCGCCTTAAGATCGACGCGGCCATTTCGAACGCTCGTGCATTTCTTGCCATTCAGAAGGAATTTGGCAGCTTTGATTCGTATATTTGGAAATTCGTCGATGGAGAACCAAAAACCAATCGAAGGGCGTCTCTGAAAGATATTCCGCCGATGACTCCCGAATCCGATGCGATGAGCAAGGATCTGAAGCTCCGCGGTTTTCGGTTCGTGGGCTCCACCATTTGCTATGCATTCATGCAGGCTGTGGGAATGGTGAACGACCACACCACACCATGTTTTCGCCACAAACAGCTCTCTCGTTAGTAGTATTCCTGTTCACTCATGCAAGGAACATCATGTACAAAGCTTCGGCTTTTTCATTGGTCATGTTCACCGTGGTCTTCTCTTCTGCGTTCGCGCAATCAGGCGCCCTGATCATGACGCCCTACTTGCAAGCCGTCACGACGAAGAGCATCTATGTTCTCGTTGAAAGCACCTCGGCGGACGTTGTTTTGGTCGAGTATGGCGTGACACCATCCTATGGCTCCCGGGCCAGCACTGAATCTATCGAGCAAACGACGGAACACACGTTCGTCCACAACGTCAGCCTCAGCGGTCTTTCTCCCAACACCATGTACCACTACCGGGCCGTTCTGGCAGACACAAAATCTCAGGACGCAACGTTCCGTACGGCACCAAATCCTGGTACTAATTTTCGTTTTGCCTGGATGGCGGATATACGTTCTGCCAGGTATGCAAGCTTCTGGAATGCACCGATACCTGGAACCAGCTATTTCTTTGCATGGTTCGCCAACCGGACTTGGGGTCTTGAAATCCATGATGCCATCTCAAAGCGGATCGCTGATGCAAATCCCGTCATGTCGCTCTATGGCGGAGATCTCTGCTTCAACTCAAGTTACTCTGCCTTCAAAGATGAATTCTTTCGTCCAAACGAGCGATCGTTGATCGCGCATGTCCCATTCTTCAATACTCCCGGCAACCATGAGAAATGGTCGCAGAACACCCAAGCGTTCACACAAGGTCCGGCGTCCTCGTCCGGTACGCAGGAATACTATTCATTCGACTATGGAGACATGCACGTTCTCGTCCTGAACAATGAGGTCGATTATAGCGAAGGGAGTCCGCAATTCCTGTATGCTCAAACCGATCTCTCATCCACGTCGAAACCCTGGAAGGTTGTCATCTATCACAGACCTGCGTATTGCGCAGGTGGGCACGGTGAAGACGCCAAGATGAAAACAATGTCAGAGAGAGTCTTTGAGCCGAACCACGTTGACGTTGTCATGAACGGACATTCGCATTTCTTTCAGCATAACCTGGTTCATGGTATTCATCACATGGTATTGGGATCGGCCGGGGCCCCACTGTATATTCTCGGCACGGCCCCCTATGTTGTCAAAGCTGCCCACGATTATAGTTACGGCATCATCGATGTGACGTCCACCTTATTCAATATGATTGTGTACAATGACAAAGGAATCCCGCTCGATACGCTTCTTTTGAAGAAGTAGGGATTCTCGGAAAGGGAAATGAATGAACGAAGGAACGAAACAGCTTTCGCTCAAGCAACTCCAGGAAATTCCGGGCGTCGGAAAAAGCATCGCCCAGGATCTGTGGGAACTGGGTATCCGGCACGTCGCTGATCTCAAAGGCAGAGACCCCGAGAAGCTGTATGAGAAACGTTGCGCTCAGGTTGGCATGCGGATCGACCCTTGTCTGCTCTACGTGTTTCGTGGAGCCGTTTATTATGCATCCCACACTCGCCACGACCCCGAACTGTTGAAGTGGTGGAACTGGAAAGACCGCACGTTGCCACACCGATAATTGATGCAACAACCGACATCGCAACAAAAACTCATCGCGGCCTTCGCCGCACTGTACTTCGTGTGGGGCTCGACGTATCTCGGCATCCGATTCGCCATCGAGACGATTCCGCCATTGCTGATGGCCGGAATTCGCTTTGTGATCGCCGGCAGCCTGATGTACTTTTGGGGAGTGCTGCGCGGGCATGAGCGACCAACGCGGGCTCATTGGAAGACGGCCGCGATTATCGGACTGATGCTTCTGCTTGTGGGGAATGGCGCCCTTAGCTGGTCGGAGCAGATCATTCCTTCGGGCGTCGCCGCGTTACTGGTTGCTGTGACTCCTCTCTGGTTCGTTCTTTTGGAATGGATACACGGAGGCGTAAGGCCGACCGTCGGCGTGTTCCTCGGATTGTTTCTTGGAACACTTGGCATCATTGTCCTGATCGATCCGGCAAATCTCGTCGGCGGTCTGAGCGTCAATATTGTCGGTGCGCTCGTGCTGTTGGGGTCATCGATCTGTTGGGCGGTCGGATCAATCTACTCGCGGCGGGCATCGTTGCCTTCGTCGCCCGCAATTGCGAACGGAATGGAAATGCTCGTGGGGGGTGTGGGACTCCTCGTTATCGGCACGGTGACGGGGGAATGGAGTTCGTTCCATCCGTCAGCCATCACCATACGCTCGATGCTTGCGGTAGCCTATCTCATTGTTTTCGGCTCCATCATTGGATTTTCTTCCTTCGTCTATGTTCTTCACTCCACAACGCCGGCGCGAGCCTCGACATATGCGTACGTCAATCCCATTGTGGCTGTGCTGATCGGATGGTCGATCGGCGGCGAGACTCTTGGCGGCCGTGTTCTGCTTGCAGCCGCTCTGATTGTCGCTGCGGTGGCTGCGATCACGATTCTTGGTACGCGCAAAAACACCGAGGTGCTGGAGAAACTGCAGACAAACAAAGAATCCGACGAACCAGCGAAGAACGTGGAACAGCCGTGAAGACAAAGGTCAAAGTCTGCTGTATCAAGAGTCTGCAAGAAGCTCAGCTTGCGATCCGCTACGGTGCTTCCGCTCTCGGATTTGTTTCCGCGATGCCGAGCGGCCCCGGCCCGATCTCCGAAGATCAGATCGCCGCGATCATTCCGCAAGTCCCCCGCGGCATCGCCACATTTCTTCTGACCAGTCGTCAAGATGCTGCTTCGATCATCGCGCAACAACGGAAGACAAAAGCCAACGCGCTCCAACTTGTCGACTCTGTGCCATTCAGCCTTTACCCTGAATTGCGAAGCGCTCTTCCAGGCGTCGCCATTGTCCAGGTTGTTCATATGACCGGTAACGAAGCGGTCGAACTGGCACAAGCTCTTGCACCCCTCGTTGACGCCATTCTGCTCGATTCCGGCAATCCCAATCTTCCGGTGAAGGAGCTTGGCGGGACGGGCCGTGTCCACGACTGGAACCTGAGCAAAAAGATCCGCGAAAAGGTGGCAGTCCCCATTTATCTCGCCGGGGGTCTCCGGCCTGACAATGTTGCTGAAGCTATTCGATTGGTACAACCACACGCCGTTGATCTCTGCAGTGGCTTGCGTACCAATGGCAATCTCGATGAAGCAAAGCTCTCCGCATTCTTCTCTCAGGTCTCCGCTGCACATTCATAGCACCCCCAATATCATCGCAGACGTGTTAGGTTGGTGACTTGCAGCCGCGAGCTGTGGATTGTTGAATCCGCATAACTGCATGCTATCACGCTGAATGCCGGAACTATTTACCCTCTCCTGACATCTAAGGGGAGTGCACCATTCCGGATGTGACCTGGATCCTTGAAACTTGAGTTGAAGAGCAATATCTTGTTAAAGATGATCATTTATTGAGGGAACTCTCATGCGTATGTCCTTAAAGATAATTCTGGTTCTGACCCTCTTGCTTGCTGGAACGACTGCGGAAGCACAGCGCATCTATCCCGGCTCCAAGTACGTCAACAACGTCATTTTCACATCGTTTTCCGTGAACTACAAGTTGTCCCTGATCGTTGCCGGACGCACGCTTCCATCGTTTGCCCAGATGAAAGATGAGCTCAAGACAACGACTCTCGATGGACGCAAAGTGATTGTTCGAGTTCAATCGTACAGTGATGGTTCGCTCATCGATACTTCCATCGCGGACGCGAGCACGTACGCACCAATATACTATTCCGGCATAAAAGCGAAGCGGGCGGTTCAGCTGAACTTTTCCGGGAATCGTGTCAGTGGAAAGGATAGTTCGACCAGTGTTGATGTGCCGATCGGCAAACCTGTTTTCTATTCCGGATTCTACGACCTTCTTGTCCGCGGTGCCCTGCTTCACACGGGATACCAGGAGACGATGCCGGTCTATTCGAAAGACGTCGAGGGCGAATCGAGCGTCACGGTCAATGTTCTCCGCGACGAGAAACTCTCCGGCCAGCCGGATGCCTGGGTCGTCGAGACAACAATCAACGGTACGAAGACGACCATGTGGATTGAAAAGGTGCATCGGGGTGTCTTGAGACAAGTCACGGACCTCGTCGGCAATTCACAGCTCCTGATGGAGCCGATCTAGTGGCCGGTACCTCACCCTCCGCTACTTCATTCTTTTCACCTCCCTTTTGATTCTGGATCGGATCCGCACTATGCATTTCAGACATTTTGTGCTTCTCTTTCTGTTACTTGCGGCGATTCCAATCACCTTGCCGGGACAACAACAATCGGATAGTCCCGTCTACAAAAACTATCGCCCGCAATCTCCTTCCGCTCAATTGAAGCGATCCGACATTGACTACAACTTGATGCATATCTTCAGCCTTGAACGAAAGGCATACTCGGGAGATGTCGCGGCGCAACATGAACTGGGTCTTCGGTATCTCCTCGGTGAAGGTGTCGAGGCAGACACGCTCAGGGGTGCATTCTGGATCAGGCGTGCGGCTGAGCAGAATTCGGCTGACGCTCAATACAATCTTGGCATTCTCGAATTCAATGGTTGGGGCATACCGTGGAATCCCTTCGATGCCTACAGGCTCTTTTCAGCCGCAGCCCAGAGCGGAATGGGCGAGTCTCAGTACATCCTGAGCATGTTCCTCACCGAGAACCTCGTGGTTGCACGAAACTGGGAAGAAGCGTACAAATGGATCAAGAAAGCGGTGGAGGCCGGATACGCTCCCGCGAAGGAAGCTCTTGCAGACTTCGAGGCGCGCGGACTCGGCGTGACCAAAGAAACGAAGGCTCAGACCGATACGAGCTCTTCAAAGAAATCCGCCGCAAAACAAACCCTCGGTTTTGTCTTTTTCGATGCCGGCCCGGCAGACACGACCATAGCAAGCGACGCGATTCTTCTCAAGGATGCGCTTCGCGAAGCTACGCCGCAGCTGAAGCGCGCACTCGGTTTGACGAAGGAGCAAACAAAGACGATGGAACTCGATACTGCCGGTATGAGAGTAATTCGTGAAGCCGCTGAGGAAGGAAGTCCGGAGGCTCTCACCATCCTGGCACGGAGCTATGAACGCGGCATTGGAGTGACCAAGGATTTGGTGACCGCTGCGATATATTACATTCGGGCAAGCCGGATGTCATCGCCGCGGGCTCCACGCCTCCTGACGCGATTGATGGAGCAACCCGGCTTTTTCGAGGAATTGAAATCGCGGACCGCTCGCCACGACGCGGATGCGGAAGTTGCGTGGGCGGCACTCTCTGCCCTGAAGATCGATTATGTCATGACTCAGAAAGAAGGGTTCATCACGGAAAAGCAGGCGCTGGAGTTCCTCAAGAAAGCCGCCGCCGCAAACCATATCCAGGGATTGATCGAGCTCGGGCTCTGCTACTATTCAGGTCGATGGGTGCAGGAAGATCATCGAGAAGCGCTGGTGTTGTGGACGCGGGCCGGGAACCTTGGAAGTCATGAGGCGAACACCAGAATCGCGGCATTGGCTGTACGAGCCGAGAAAGATCCCGCAAAACTCAGTGCAGCGATCACGGAACTTGAGCAAGCGACCCAAAGAGGATCTGCCCTTGCGCAGGTTGCTTTAGGATATTGTTACGAAACGGGCACCGGCGTCGTAAAGAAGACCTCAGAAGCCGTTCGCCTGTATCGAGGATCCGCTCAACGCGGAAGTCAGGACGCTTACTTCGCCCTGCGACGTATGCACGACGTCATCCGTCCGTCGGACAAAGAATTCCAGATCAGTGACATGGAATAAGAACTGCGGCCGCCATCTCGCTTCTCGCATTTTTCTCCCCTTCTCTCTATATTTAGGCCCGGAACGCACCTGAAGCTGTTTCTTTGCTCGCTGCAGGACCGGAATCCTCTCCATTGAACATCAACGTTTTCGAAAAGATGATCAAGATCTGTTCTTGTGCAGTCCTCATCGCTGGTTTTGTGTTGCCGGGGCTCCTCCTGGCTCGACAGGCGCACACGACGGAAACCGACTCCATACACACCTCTCGATCGGGCATTTATCCTCTTCCGTTTGCGTTTTATACACCAGAAACCGGACTCGCGGGGGGTGTGGCAGCACTCTATCTTTACAGAGATTCATCATCACCACGGGCTTCGAGTCTTACGGCTGATGTCATCTATACGGAGAAGAAGCAGTTCATTNNCTCCTTTTTCAGAAATATCCGAACAAGCTCTTCGGCATCGGGAACAACACACCCGAAAACCTCGAAGAAACCTACACACCTCAGACGTTTCTTCTGAAAGCCGTTCTCTACAAGAATTTCTCCTCGCACGTCAACATCGGACCTACACTGCGTTATGAAAATGTTTCGATGCATGAGATTGCGCCGGGTGAAGTTCTTGCGTCCGGTGTTCTTCCCGGAAGCAGGGGTGGCACTTCAGCAGGTCTCGGTCTTGTTCTGAACTGGGATTCACGAGACAACACCTTCGCTGCGCAGTCCGGAAGTTTCTATCAGATGACAACCCTGTTTTATCGGAGTGCCTTCGGAAGCGACTTCAGCTATGATGATATCCAGATTGACGCACGACAATTCTTCACAATCTTTTCTGAGCATGTTATTGCGGTACAGGGGATCGGAGAGTTCATCGACGGGTCGGCCCCTTTCCAGAGTTACGCCAAGTTCGGCGGACAAGATCTCTTGCGCGGCTATTACGACGGACGTTATCGAGACAAGAATTCGGTGTCACTGCAGGCCGAGTACCGCATTCCGGTCTGGTGGAGATTTGGAATTGTTGGATTTGCCGGTGTCGCCCAGGTTGCCGATCAAATCGGTAGATTCGCCTTGAATCGTTTCTGGTTCGCCGGTGGCGTCGGGTTACGATTTGCCTGGAATCCGGAGGAGAGGATCAATTTACGTCTCGATTACGGCGCCGGGAGCAATGCATCGGGCGTGTATATCACGATGACTGAAGCGTTTTGATGAGCGAGGGATCAGAAGGCAAGAAGCAGAAGGCATTCCGGCGGCGATGCTGGAGGGCGATCTGATTTTCGTTACCTCGCCGGGGAACGACGCGACAACGTGCGTCAATTTCAAATAGTTCGATCAACGAAAGGTGAATGATGAAAATCCGGGCAATTCTTTTTGGAGCCACGGGCATGGTCGGCGAGGGTGTCCTTCTTGAATGCCTCAAACATCCAGATGTTGACTCCGTGCTGGTCATTGGCAGGCGGCCATGCAATATCAAGCATCCCAAATTGAAGGAGATTCTGCATCACGATTTCTTCGACTATTCGACCATTGAGAGTCAACTCAAGGGATATAACGCATGCTTCTTCTGCCTTGGCGTCTCCTCCGTCGGCATGAAGGAAGCTGAATACACTCGAGTTACCTATGACCTCACCATGCAGGCGGCAACCACACTCTCGAGACTCAATCCGGATATGACATTTTGCTATGTGTCCGGGACGGGGACCGACAGCACTGAACAAGGCCGCCTGATGTGGGCGCGAGTCAAAGGGAGAACAGAGAATCAGCTATCAAGACTTCCCTTTAAATCCGTGTATTCATTCCGACCAGGACTCATGAAACCGACGAAGGGGCAGAAGAACGTGAAGACAATCATGAAAGTGGTCGGATATTCGTATTCGTTCTGGAAATTTCTCTCGCCAAAGAATGCATGCATGTTAGAAGAGGTGGGCCTTGCGATGATTCAGGCGGCTAGGGTTGGCTCCTCGAAGAAGATTTTGGAAAATCTGGACATTGCGCAGCTTGCCCATATTGAACACTAGCGGCTTTCCTTCCTGCAACAAAGAGCTCTTCAACACGTACAGAAGACGCCGATTCATCGCCGCCGAAGCCGTTGTCCCAGAAATCATGCCGCAAATCGAAAAATACGCCACACCGAGGGTTGTTGAACATGATCACCAAGGCCTCACTCCGGACTTACTTTTCCGGCGATTTGACAGTCCCTTTCTTTCTGGCTCTGTCTCAACTCGTACTCCAGATGACATTTCACGGAAGCTACAATTATTTCAGAGACGAGCTGTATTACATCGCCTGCAGTGATCATCTTGCGTTTGGGTACGTCGATCAGCCCCCTCTCTCCATAGCAATTCTTTGGGTCACGCGCCACCTGCTCGGCGATTCGCTCTATGCCGTTCGTTTTCTTCCTGCCCTTGTGGGCGCGGCCGTTGTCTTCCTTACCTCATTGATGACACGCAAACTGGGGGGAGGATCATTCGCTCAGTCACTCGCTGCTCTGTCCGTCGTCGCCGCCCCAGTTCTCATTGGACAGGGCAAGCTTTTCTCCATGAACCCGTTTGACGTCCTGTTTTGGGCGCTTGCTGCATATATCGTTCTCGTTATCTTGAGCGAAGACCGTCCGAGACTTTGGATCCTTTTTGGAGCCGTCGTGGGGCTGGGCCTGCTCAACAAGTACTCTATGGGGTTCATGGTCATCGGACTCGTGGCCGGACTTGTCTTGACCCGCCAGCGAAAGCACCTGGCCTCAAAATGGTTCTGGATTGGCGCGATACTTGCGGGTGTCTTGTTCCTCCCACACGTGCTCTGGGAGGTTTCCAATGGCTTTCCGTCACTCGAATTCATGCGCAACGCGAGTCAGATCAAGAACGTCAGTCTCGGTGCGCTGGGCTTCCTCATAGGGCAACTTCGGGACATGAATTATTTCACCGCACCCTTATGGCTGTCAGGGGTGGTGTTCTTTTTTTTCTATCGCGATGGCCGGTGCCGCCCTCTTGCGTGGATGTATCCGGTGGTTTTCATAGTCATGATTGCGGGAAATGCAAAGGTCTATTATCTCTCCGCAATCTATCCGCTGTTCCTCGCCGGCGGTTCCGTAGTTCTTGAGCGGTGGTTTCAGGATCTTCGGTGGAAGTGGGTGAAATCCACCTATGTGATTGCACTCATTCTGTACGCGCTGATTGCCCTGCCGTTCGCGTTGCCCGTTCTTCCCGTCGAGAAGTTTGTGCGATACGAAACAATCCTGGGTCTCACCCCGCGTGCCGAAGAGCGCACATCTGTTGCCGAACTTCCCCAGTACTACGCCGATCAATTTGGCTGGGAAGAATTTGTTGCCACGGTCGCCTCCATCTATAAGACGCTTACTCCCGAGGAACAGAAAGAATGTTTCATCTTTGTGCGCAACTACGGTGAAGCGGCCGCAATAGACTTCTACGGAAAACGATACGGACTCCCCGGCGCATCGTGTGCGCACAACAGCTACTGGATGTGGGGACCGGGGACTCGAACCGGTAACATCGCGATCATCGTCGGGGGAAGCAGGACGCTGGCGGACAACCTCAACGATTTGAATCGGCGGTACACCCACGTCGAGCTTGCCGGAACAACGCACGCCAAATACGCAATGCCGTTTGAGAATGGTCGGCTCATTTTCCTCTGCAAGGGAATGAATACGACATTCCAGAAGCTTTGGCCTGGAGAGAAGTTCTACATTTGAACGATGATTGATAGTTCACACCTCCGGGAAAGCTCTCTTACCATGCGCAGGTCGCCGGAGGCGAATGCACTCTCGCTTTTCAGCGACCCAACCGCGTACGCATCATTCCCTGGTCGAGCGCGAGCACAGCTGCATACACCGCATCAACCACCTTTGCGAGGAACTCGAAGTTCAGCGTGTCTGCCGTGTCTGTTGGAGAGTGATAATGCGGATTACGGAGGAATGCGGTGTCCGTGATCATCAGGGCCGGGAAGCCGTATTTCCAGAACGAGGAGTGGTCGGAGAGAAAAAGAGGAGGAATGAAACCCGGAGCGCAGAGACTTGCTACGGCAACCGTTCCCCGCAGCCGCATTGCCTTACGCACTAATGACAGAATCCTCGCGCTCTTCAAATCGCTCACGAGCGCAATGTAGTTGCCATCCTTCGGATATTTGCCAAGGATTCGCATCAACGGGACCGGATAGTGTTGCTTAAATCCCTTCCCCGCGTATCCAAGCATTTCCAACGCGAGCATCGCGAAAATGGTCTCGCCCCCCTCCTTCAACTTCCGGGCAAACTGTCTGCTTCCCATACGCTGAGTAAAAGAGTAGGGAGGCTCTTCATGAGGAAACGCAACAAACCTGATCATTCGGTTGTTTCGATGTTCTTTCAACAGACGTGAAAGTTCAATCAGTCCCGCGATGCCTGTCGCGTTATCATCGGCTCCCGGTGTACGAGCAACGGTGTCATAGTGAGCGCCGATCACAATGCTCGGAAGTTCCGGACGCTGCCCCATCTTCTCAATGATCATGTTGCGTACCCGCCCACTGTCACTTTCGTACCATTGGTTTTGCACCTGATATCCAAGAGACACGAATTCCTGTTCAATGAATGATGCTGCACCCTCGAGCACTTTTGGATTGCTTCCATGGCGAAATGGATACTGGCCGGCAAGCGTCTCAACAATTCTTCGAGCGTTGGCGGCAATCGTATGGATGGTGGATGGTGTCATGATCTGTGCGTTCGTTGCTACGACAAAATCCTTTTCCCTTTGTGGGGGTGCAGGACCGGAATGACAACACAGCCGCGGCATTCGTGAACGCGAACCCCGCGGCCGTCACATCGTGATTCAATCATTGCTACCGTGGACGCCGACCGCCCCCGGGTCCGCCGAAAGCGCCCATCTGATACAACTTCGCATACTGTTCTTCGGGGAATGGTTTCTCCAGCAGGTATTGGTAATAGAACCGGGCTGACTCGACGCGGGAATGCACTCCCTTTGCGCCTCCCCATCCGTGCCTGCCACCGGGATAGACCATAAACTCGAAGTGCTTGCCGAGATCCTCCAGCTTGTCGACAAGCTGGATGCTGTTCTGCATGTGAACATTGTCGTCCATCGTCCCGTGAACGATGCGAAGGACCCCTTTGAGCTTATCCGCATATGTCATCACGGAACTAGCTTTGTATCCTTCCGGATTTTCTGCCGGTGTGTCCATAAAACGCTCTACATAATGGGTGTCATACAAACGCCAGTCGGTCGGTGAAGAGACCGCAATGCCGTGCGTGAAATAGTCCGCCCCTGCAGTCAGCGCCATCGCTGTCACATATCCACCGTAGCTGCTGCCGGTGATGGCGACCTTTTTCGCATCCACGTACGGTTTTGTTCGCAGCCACTTCACACATTCAATGTAGTCGTTCATTTCCCATTTTCCGAGATTGCGGTACATGAGCGCCACGCCCTCTTTTCCAAAATGACCCGAGCCGCGATGGTCCACAGCAACGGTAATCATTCCTTCCTGAGCCCACCATTGAGCACCAATGCCCTTCCAACCATCGGAGACCGTACCGGAATTCGGGCCGCCGTAAATGCTGATGAGCACGGGATATTTCTTGTTCGGATCAAGGTCGAGAGGCAGGACGATTGTTGCGGGAAGTTTGTACCCGTCCGGCGTCGTGATG
>PMZI01000028.1 GCA_003170475.1 Ignavibacteriota bacterium
CGGCAAATCCCGAAGGGATCCTCCGAAGGAGTCCTTTGGACCTGTGGGACTGGCGCTCGCAAACTGGATAGGTGAAGTTGAAACAGAAGTTGGCTAGATGTAAAGTGCCCGAACGAACGACATTCGGCCAATTCATCGTTCGGTCGGGCGGGCGGTTTGCCTAAATCGTTGGGCGCAAGCAAAGATTCAGTTTCTTAAGGCGTTTTGCGGCGCAGAAGCAGCTGCGCTTGGAGGGATTGTTGTTACAGGATCCAGTGTGGTGACGGCGTGTTATACGGATCCCGAACGAGTGTTTCACATAATAGGCGGATCATTCTAATCCATGTTGGGCGGACATGTGGTTCCAACGATAGAATCTGAGAATACCCGTTCACAAATACAGTGAAAGAAGCACGATATGGTTCCTACAAGGCTGAAATGGCTCTGTTCGATATGCATCGCGATTTTTCTTTTGTCCGGCGTCGCTCTGGCGCAGGATGCAGTCGACCTGCGGATCGCGAGCTACGAGGCAATCTGGCAGACGGTGAATGAGCAGCACTACGATTCCACCTTCGGCGGGCTCGACTGGACCGCGATTCATGACAAGTACTACGATCTGGTGAAGCATGCCAATGATGAGACCGGATTCCTTGAGATTGCGAACCGCATGCTTGGCGAACTGGGATTGTCCCACTACTCCGTCTTTCGGGCTGAGCCGGACGGCCCTTCCACTGGGACCGTTGGTCTTGAAACCCGCCTGCTGGATGGCAAGGCGGTCATCACCACCATCAGGGAGGGTTATCCCGCCGCAAAAGCGGGCCTGAGGGAAGGCTACATCGTCGAAGCCATCGACGACGTTCCCGTGGAAAAGATCCTGAGCAATAGCAAAAAGAAGGCGCTCTCGCATGTCAACGAGTGGCGCAGACAATCAGACCTGGACCGCGCCATTCGCAATCGCCTGCGTGGTGCGCCTGGTACGTCGGTGTCGCTTACATTTCTGGACGAGTATGATTCTCTGCGCCGGACCACGTTGTTGAGAAAGGAACGTCCAGGGAAGACGATCCTCGACAAGTCCCTGCCCCCGTTTTTCGTCGAGTTCCAAGCCAAGCGGATCGCCGACAACATTGGGTACATCAGCTTCAGCACTTTTCTTTCTCCGGTGGATGAGCGCTTTGAGCAGGCGATCGACGGCATGCTGGATATGCGCGGTATTGTTCTGGACATCCGGGGAAATCCGGGAGGCATGCATGAAGTGGGAGAAGCAATCGCCGCGAAACTCCTTCAGAAGCCAACGCTGTTCTCGGTCTTCAAGTATCGTGACAGGAAAGAGGAAGTCGTTGTTCAGCCAAACGGGAGGACCTATGCCGGCCCCGTGGTTGTGCTGATTGATGGGCAGAACGCATCGGCCAGCGAACGTTTTGCGGCATGTCTTCAGTCCATTGGACGCGGAGTCGTGATCGGGGAAAGGAGTCGAGGGGCCGTGGGCCCATCCGATGGAGAAGTGCTGCCTAACGGCACCACTTTCCAATACTTGACCGCCCAGTCCCTGACGCCCGATGGAATCGTGCTGGAGGGACGTGGGGTGATTCCGGATATTGTCATCAGGCCGGATCGCGAGGCTCTGCTCCATGGAAAGGACGCGGCGTTAGATCGAGCCATCAAGTACATTAAGACCGGGCAGTAGGGGGCAGACAGAATGGGCGGAGTCAAGGACCGGCCGCCCATCAAGCGGCTCAAGCTGACGGAAACAGGATGGTCCGATTCATTCGATGTTTGTCCGCCGCAGCTTACTTGTCCGCCATCCTTTTTGGCGGAGCCGCGATCCGTTAGGCGGGCGCCAATCATCACAGTGCCACACGTACAGCGAGGGTCCCCATGATTCGCAAACTCAAGAACGGTCACTACCGCCTCTACTCAACGAAGAAGAATCCGAAAACAGGGAAGCGGCGCAACTTGGGTACGTTCACGACTCGGGCGGCGGCCGAAAAGCACGAGCGTGAAGTTCAGTTCTTCAAGCGACAGGGCTGATACACCGGCGCTTGCACACTGGAAGGGCGATGTTGAATCGGAGCTTGACCAAATTTAAGGTGCTCGATCCATGCCGATGCTTTCCAGAGATTTGCCTTTGCTTGCTGCTCTGGGTACCTTGCATCACCCTCTCGCACCGTTTGCATACCGCCACGATCACAGGGAGAAGTTATGCTTTTTTTGGATCATCACAATCCACCCCCTGTGTGTTCAAAGCAAGGAACGAAAAACGAGTTTCCGATGATGCACGTGAATTTGGCGTTTGCACCCCCCAAGACAACGCGCATGGACTGCAGCATGTTGTTCTGACACTGCACCCCTGCGTTCAATACTTGGCCTTCCATCTCGCGGAGGTAGCATTGCCCTTTGGCAAAACTGTTACCTCTGAAAGGAAAATATGAAAACAGAAGATGCAACACTGTATAGTCTCCCGCATGGCGAAAATCCGTTGTTTGGCATTGTGACTAAAGTCTTTGCCCTCCTTAGTATTCTTACACCATGCCTCATGGCTCAGACATCGAACACATGGCCGAAGCCGACCGTCGCGATATATGACTGCAACTGTTCAGCGGCGACCACCGGCGACCCTGCCACTCAGAGCATCATCAACACATCTTCGCGATGGATTCTTCAGGACATTCTCCATGACACCTCCAGCCAGCAAGTCAGTCTGTTCTCTTATGGATACGCAGACACTACTGCAACCGATTTCACCCTTTCGGGGTTTGTCATCACGTTGCCGGACAGTGGACGGGTGGTCGATGCCGACTACATTATCGCAAGCACGCTCGTCAGGAGCGTCAGCAACTACACGCTGACGGTCTCTTTGCTGGACGGACGTACGTTCAGTCACGCCATTGATGCAATCGCGACGTTCGTCACGGTGAGCAATGCGAACGTGCAATCTGCGTGTCTCTCGGCGGTCCAGAAGATCCTCCCGCTGACGACGAAGATCCGGAACTACCAGGAACTGCTGAAGAGCGGGAATCCGGCGTTGTGCATCAATCCGCAGATCGTCCTCGTTCCTGCCCAATCACATCTCGCCCTGAAGGGAAATACGACGGTTGCGATCACGGCAACGGACTGCGATGGGACGCCGATCATCAACCATCAGCTGACACTGAGCGCAACGGATGGGTCATTTGGCGTCTCCACTGTTCAGACGGATGTTGCAGGTAACGCGACCGCCTTATTCACTGCGGGCGGCACGAGTGGCGTCGCCCTGGTCACGGCGACTCTGGTGAATGCGCTTACCGTCACACATGATACGATCTCTCCGAACGGCTCAGAAGCGATCGTTGTCGGGACGTACGATTCGACCCTCTGGGTGATGACATACACGTTTAGCCAAACCGGAACGGCCTTCATCGATTCTCTCTACCAGAAACCCGAAGGGACGGCCTGGATCCAATACACGACATTCTTTGCGCAATCCGCTCAAGGCAAGTTCTTCGGTCCGGGGAAGATCCAGAAGCTCACTGATATCGAATGGCATGCAACGAGCGGCGTATTCTCCGGATCAAGCTTCGCTCATTCATTCGAAAAGGACAGCTCGCCACTCGATCTTAGCGTTTGTCCGAGTAAATACTGGGCAATGTCTGGATCCTCGTGGAGCTACATTGCGAAACCAGATTCCAACCAGAAGGTCTACTCGTCCGCAGAAGCATCCTATGATCCAAAGAACAATTACGAGGACTTCGCAATCGATATTCCTTACACAATGGTGGGGGGGTCTAGCTACATGTGGTATGCGACAGGAAACCGGATCAACGGAGAATGTCAGACCAGCTCCCACTTCGATGGCGGACATGCAAAGGCGAAGCTCAGTAAGACGGGCTTGATGAGCCTGTTTGGCACTCCCGGAACTGTCCTGGGACTTTCGATTGTGCCTGTATATTCCAACGGATCCTTCGTCATGTGCACGATCACCGTGAACGGTACCTGGCGCGTCACCGGCCCGGATGGCATTATCCCTGTCATGTCCACCAATGAATTTGTGGCTACACTCAAACCGTTCTCAGCGTTAACAACGTCGGTGAAGGAAGGAATCGGACTGCCGAAGGCATTCTCACTGGCTCAAAACTATCCGAATCCGTTCAATCCTTCAACGATCATCCAGTATGACCTACCGGCTGCTGGACACGTGACACTGCTGGTCTACAACATGCTCGGACAAGTGGTGGCGAAGCTCGTCGACGAAGCGCAGAATGCCGGTACCTACAAAGTAAAGTGGGATGGATCAGGTGTTGCTAGCGGAATGTATTTCTATCGGCTACAAGCGGGAGAATTCATTAGCACAAAGAAGGCAATTCTGATAAAGTAGGTTCATAACGGCACTGTGGTTTGCCTAGTAAGTGAAAAACAAAATAAAACCTATTGCTTCAGATGCTATCGAACCGATTACATAAAGATAGCTGAGCAAAGAAGCACCCGGTACTAAAACACATCTCTCGGGATGCATTGGGTCAACACTTACCTTAACTACGCTCCCTACGGAATATTTTTCACAATAATCTCTTGAACCGGACTCGGTTTCCCATGTGCCACCATATCTTATTTTGTAGCCTTCATAGTGCAAACCATCAAATGTGTATTCATAAGAAATAACGGGAACATACGCTCTAATTCTGCCCCATATTATTTGCACTCGAGACTCGATAATATCACACTCGACTAGGTTCCAATGGTGACTTCGTATAGCTAGCCAAAGATTTCTAGAAGACCACATGAATCCGATGAGACCGCCAAGACTTAACAATAAGCCATATATCAACTTGTGGTCCATATATGTTTTCTCTCCACCTAACAATCATTCAACGGATCCGCACAAGATGTTAGGGTTTGGTTTCCTAATCTATTGCGACGCTTGTGCTCATTCGGTCAGCATGTGCGGGCCGTTAACCGATGCGAATGATTCCTTGATGAGTACCATTTCCGAAAATGATACCAGTACCAAGGCAAAAACAGAAATCGTACTGACCAGCTCCCTGTTGTGGTGCCACTGTTGAGTTAGTTAATTTGTTCAGCCGTTGGCAAGCCCACGGGGTATCGGACCTGTAGAGCTGAATGATCTGTTCCACCGTATGTCTCTGCATGCCCGTCGGTGTCTCCCTCTGACCCAAGACAAATAAAGCTCTAACTCATTCTTTGATCATTTATCGGGGGCAAGTCACCCTTCAAGCCGGACGAGGCGAAGATATCATAACCTTGTATCCGTCCGGATCACGAAATCGGAACGCACGTGTACCCCAAGGCGTATCAGCGGGCTCCGAGTCCAGAATGCCACCGTGTTTCTTCATGCCGTTTGCAAGCTCGTCGATGTTTTGATCGGTTGTGATACGCAGCGAAAAACCCTCGCCTTTGACGCGTTCCCATCCCTTTGCACCGTCGTCCTGATTGATCGAAATCGACACGTCTCCCGCCTTCAGCGCCACGCTCCGCAGAGTTCCTTCGCGCTCGATCTTGCGCTCAATAACAAAGCCCAGCGTATCTTGATAGTAGGTAAGACTTTTCTGAAGATCTTTAACGGTTAATGAAACGGCGAGGGGACGCCCTTTCAACAATTCTGTGCTCATCTGTGCTCCTCTATAATGTCAGTGCTTCCTGTTTGGGCCGAAATACCTTCGCAACAATCTATTCTATCAAAAGAAGAACTTCAACCTCTTGTGTTATCACCCCAGAACCTGGTGCTCCTGTCGTTTGCCGTGAGCGCGCGGGTGCAAGGTTATGAATTGTTCGCTCGTAAAACAACTACATGTGTCAACCTCGAGAAGAAATCCAAAGACAAGTCGTTGCGGTATGATAACGATCTCTATTGGTGGCTCACAACGCTCAGCAGGCATTGAGACGCCCTGTTCTTTCCGAGTCACGTTTCCACGCGTGGCAAATTGCGCTGGCACACGTTCTGTCTGCTTCAATCCTTTTTATTTCTCTGACCTCTTGCTCGGAATGTTCAGGAGTGGTGTCAACTTCTGATCATACGGCAAAATGATTGTCGAGTTATTGGGACTGCTCACGACGTCTTTGAGCTGACTGATGTAATACCATTGCAGATAATTCTGCGTCAGTCCATTGCCGATGATTTTTTGAGCATTCGAAATTCCCTGAGCCTCAATTGCTTTTCGTTGCGCCTCCTTCTGAGCATACAGTATGGTATACTCCATTTGTTGCGCTTCCTGAGAAGCTTTGAGTTTTGCCGCAATGGCATCGCTGACCGTTGTCGGTGGTTCCACATTTCTAATGAGTACGTTATCCAAAACGACACCTTTACCGGTCAGTTCTTGCAGCAGTAATTCAGTAACCGTTTTCGTATAGGCATCTCTCTGGAGAGACATAACGTCGCTGGCGTCAAACTTGGTGGCAGCATTGACCAACGCAGTTCTGATGGCCGGCCTCACAATCACTTCTTCATAGTCAAGACCGATATTGCTGTAAACATTATTCGCCTGCAATGGATCTAAATGATACCAAACGCTGACATCGAATTTCAGGATAAGTTGATCGCGGGAGAGCGTGGCAACAGCATCATCACCGGTCTTCTTGCCTTCATTATGGACTGAAGACATCGTGTAGGCTTTCGTTTGAACAGACATCTTGTAGACGTCAGTGAGAAAAAAGATCGGGTGAATACCAGCCGGGAGAGACTGTGAACCAACATTGCCGAACGTCACGGGAACTCCTACATATCCTGGCTCAATAATCGTAAAGGATGAAGCAGCGAAGGCTACGACTGCCAACCCAAGACTTACAAATCCGGCTTTCCTGAAGTCAATAGGATAAGAGGCGTCCCTTCGCCGAACGGTCAACAGGGCAATGCCTACAGCAGCAAAAAATACAACAAGAAATGAAGTAGTCATGATGTTCTCCTTTGGTTTTTGTTTTCACTACAATCTACGGATTTCTCGATCAGTCCGCATGACGCAGTTCCTCACGCGGCAACTCTTTCTATCGTTTGGAGCCTGGAGAATGAGCGGGGACGAAGAAGATGGTCATTTTGTGCTGATTCCTGCGGTTACGGTGATTGTACTTGGTTGTAGTTCAGTGATGCTATTCTTCTGTACGCATACATCCTGCTCCCGTGAACAGCTCCAAAGAAGAATCCCCGCCTGACCCGGTTGCGCTCATGAAAGCGGGCAGGCCCTTCGGTACAAGTCCCGCTTCGCCTTCGGCTCACGGGACAGGCCCCGATCAAAAAGCAATCGGGGTAAATCGGTGGGCTCGTCCACCAATCTCGGTCCAAGAAGGCCGGGTGGAGATTCTTTTTCTTATTCAGGGATCTTCAAACAATCCCATTCCTTTCCCTCGATCCGACCTGCCATTCCTCACGATTCAATGTGACAGCGATAGAGACATATTGGTACTACCACATACAGGCCTGTCGCCGTTCTCCGGAAGTTTGCCTTTGTTGAGCGCTCTGGCTACCTTGCATTACCCTTTCGAGCCGTCCACACTTTTCTGCTGCCATGTGGACTTGCAGGCCCTGTAATCATCTTCGAACTATGCTTGTTCCATCCCGAGTCCGGCGAGCAGTATCTTCGGAAAGTAGAATCATATGACAGTGAAGAAAAACATTCTGGTCGTCGATGACGAGCACTCACTCAGAACCGCAATCTGCGCTCAGCTGAAAGAGCAAGGCTACGGTGTTTCTTCTGCAGAGGATGGGGAGGTTGCCATCGAGATGTTGCGTTCCCAGACATTCGACTTGATTCTTCTTGATCTTAATATGCCAAACGTTGACGGATTCGAGGTTCTGAGGTTCGCTAAACAGAAGTATCCAAAGACCAAAGCAGTGATGATGACGGGATTTGCGGACTTGAACAATGCTCTTGATTCAAGAGGATTGGGAGCAGATCATTTCATCGCCAAACCCTTCGAGCGCAAAGAATTGCTCTCAGTAATCCATCGTCTCCTGAGGGATGTCTGATCTGAAAACGCAACAGAGCACTTCACCTGAGTATCACATATTTGGAAGAGAGAATTTATGACAATGAGCAGACGCAAACTTGGCAGTCAGGGACTCGTAGTATCGGCGATCGGTCTTGGCTGTATGGGCATGAGCCAGTCTTACGGTCCGGCGGATGAGGAAGAGTCGATCGCCACACTGCATCGGGCCATCGAACTGGGATGCACCTTTTTCGACACGGCCGAGGCGTATGGTCCTTTCGCCAATGAGGAACTTCTCGGCCGCGCGCTCAAGGGCCGGCGCGACCAGGTGGTGATTGCAACTAAATTTGGATTTCGTATCGAAGGCGGAAAGATGGTCGGTGTCGAGCGAGACAGTCGGCCTGAGCACATCCGAGAGGCAGTGGAAGGCTCCCTAAGACGGCTGGGAACAGATCATATCGACCTTCTCTATCAACACCGTATCGATCGAGCCGTGCCAATCGAGGATGTGGCAGGCGCAGTTGGTGATTTGGTCAGGCAGGGAAAGGTGCGATACTTCGGACTGTCCGAGGCCGGCGTTGCCAATATCCGCCGCGCTCATGCCGTTCATCCGGTTTCCGCGCTGCAGAGTGAATATTCGCTTTGGGAGCGAAATCTTGAACCGGAAATAATTCCGGTTCTACGCGAGCTGGGAATCGGTCTTGTCCCTTTTTCTCCGCTCGGCCGGGGCTTTTTGACCGGTGAGGTGAAGAGGGCAGAAGAGTATCCTCAGGGCGATTGGCGACGAACAGATCCACGCTACGAGGGGAAGAACTTTGATGCGAATATGCAGGCAGCACAAATAGTGCGTGATATCGCCAAGGGTAAAAACGTCATGCCCGGTCAGATTGCGCTTGCCTGGCTTTTGCACAAGGGTGCGGACATCGTGCCGATTCCCGGCACCAAGCGCCGAAAATTTCTCGAAGAGAATGTGGCCGCCGGGACTATCCAGCTTGATCCCGCACAGATGAAGATGCTCGACGACGCTCTGGCGCCGGGAAAAATCTCAGGTAAGCGCTACGCCGAATCGGTCATGGCGACGATTGATCGCTGAGGGGGTTCGCTGCACCATCAAAGGAAGTATTTCATTTCTTCTGTCTCAAAGGAGTTCACGATGAAGGTCTTGTTTATCGGCGGGACGGGAAACATCAGCACGGCAGTGAGCAGGTTGGCGGTGGAGCGCGGCATAGAACTGTGGCATTTTAACAGGGGAAAAAGAGGTCCAGCAGTTCCCGGCGTGCAAACGATCGTCGGCGATTTCGCCAAACACGATGAGGTCGCAGCCAAGCTGAAAGGGCATTCGTGGGACGTCGTCGTGAATTGGATCGCCTACCTGGAAGAGGATGTCCAGCGTGACTACGAACTTCTGAAAGGAAGAACAAGTCAATATATCTTCATCAGTTCAGCATCCGCATACCAACGACCGCTGGCATTTCCCATCGTGACGGAATCCACCCCCCTCTGCAATCCGTACTGGCAGTATTCCCGCAACAAGATCGCGTGTGAAACCAACCTGATGACTCATTACAGGAACGATGGTTTTCCCATCACGATCGTAAGACCCTCGCTGACGTACGACACTGTGATCCCTGTCCCGATCGGCGGCTGGACGGAGTACACGATCGTCGATAGAATCAAAAAGGGGGAGAAGATCATCGTGCACGGCGATGGTTCCTCGCTGTGGACCATCACGCACGCGGATGACTTCGCCAAAGGATTCGTCGGACTCTTTGGCCATCAACAGGCGATCGGACAGGCGTTTCACATCACCTCTGACGAGATCCTCACGTGGGATCAAATTCATCAGGCTCTGGCAGAAGCGGCAGGGTGTAAAGCCAACATCGTTCACATATCGTCGGATTTCCTCGCATCGTACGATGAGGAGCTTCGGGGAAGCCTTGTTGGCGACAAAGCGACGAGCGTGATTTTTGACAATACGAAGATCAAGCGATTCGTCCCCGGATTCGTCGCAACAATACCGTTCCAGCAGGGGATTAAGCGTACGCTCGATTGGTTTGAGGTGGATCCCGCCAGGCGAGTGGTGAAAAAGGAGACGAACGAATTCATCGAAAAAGTCCTGAAGCAGTACGAGGGTGCTCTGAAACGCTAGATCCCATCTCAAAAAAAAGCTTTTCTGTCCCGCAGTGACTTCAGGCAAATGTGTCATCGCGGGCGCCGTTTGCGAAGTGACTTCTTCTGTCATCCCCTCATGCCGTTAGAGGGGATCCAGAACGTGAATTGCATCAGCCAGGAGCAAATGTGACGCTCAGTTCTGGATTCCCGATAGGAGCATTCGGGAATGACAGGGATTTGGTATAGATTGTCCAGCTTCTGGATTCCGCCACCGAGTGGGATTCCCGCCTGCCATCAGTGTACCTGCAAGGCGGGCAGGCAAAGAGCGGAACTTCGTCGTCCCAAAGAGAAGAAGCGGGACTCCTCGCCATAGCTCTGAAGGTTTTTGAGATAGCTTTTGGTTGCATTTATTGCAGTAGAGGGTTCATCGTCAGATAGTGTCCATCCGGAATAACGCATTCACTGAAAGGACGAACTCGCCTCATGCCGAAATATCTCATCACTCTTTTCGTCGTTGTGCTCGTCCTCGCTAACGACGGCCTTGCCCAGGACCGGACACAGGCCCGCTCGATGGTCGTCACGCGCTACGGCATCGTCGCAGCAGAAAGTCCGCTTGCCGCGCAGGTGGGTGCCGCGATTCTCGCAGACGGTGGAAATGCGGTCGATGCCGCCATCGCCACCAACGCAATGATGGGACTCGTCGCTCCGATGAGCAACGGCATCGGTGGCGACCTGTTCGCGATCGTGTATGACGCGAAGTCGAACAAGCTCTACGGACTCAACGCGAGCGGATGGGCACCGGCCGGACTGACAATCGAATTCCTGCGCAGCAAGGGGATGAAATCGATGCCCTATCAGGGAATTCATTCAGTCACCGTCCCCGGCACAGTCGACGGCTGGACCAAACTGCAGGAACGATTTGGAACTCTCCCCTTGAAGCATCCCCTCGCTCCAACCATTCATTATGCCGAGGAAGGCTTTCCTGTCGCCGAGCAAGTATCCGCTCTGTGGGCGGGCGAAGAAAAGCTCCTGAAGAGCGAACCGGCTACGGCAGAGACCTATCTGATCGAAGGACACACGCCGCGACTCGGCGAAATATTCCGCAATCCGAATCTCGCCAGAAGCTTAAGAGCAATAGCCGAGCATGGGCGGGATGCATTCTATAAGGGAGGCATCGCAAAGCTTATACTGGAATGTTCACGCCGGCATGGAGGCACACTCACGGCCGAAGATCTCGCCTCGTTTTCGGGCGAGTGGGTGGAACCGATATCCGTCTCCTACCGCGGGTGGACTGTCTACGAAATTCCACCGAATGGTCAGGGAATCGCCGCTCTGATGATGCTGAACATCATGGAGAACTTCCCGCTCAGCTCGTACAAACACAACTCTGCAGCAGCGCTGCACACCATGATCGAGTCCAAAAAGCTCGCCTATGCGGATATGCTGCGCTTTGTTGCCGACGAGCGGTTCGCCAAAACCCCCGTGCGGGAAATGCTCGACAAGAAATACGCTCTCATCCGCGCGAAGCTCATCGATACAACCAAAGCGAATTGCGTCGTTGATGCCGGAACGCCACCGGCAGCAGGCGACGAGACGATTTATCTCTCTGTTGTCGACAAAGACGGCAACATGGTTTCGCTCATCCAGAGTAATTACGAAAATTTCGGATCCGGAGTGGTTCCAGAAGGAGCCGGCTTCGCCTTGCAGAATCGCGGTGCGTTGTTCACGCTTGACCAGCAACATCCTAACGCTCTCGCCCCACATAAGCGCCCGCTTCACACGATCATCCCGGCGTTCATGTCAAAAGGCGACATCAAGATTGCATTCGGGATTATGGGGGGATGGAACCAGGCGCAAGCGCATGCACAATTTGTCGCAAACGTCGTAGATTTCGGTATGAACATACAGTCGGCGCTCGAAGCGGCGCGTTTCAGGAAGAGCGCCTTCGAAGGATGCGACCTCCAGCTCGAATCCCGCGTCCCTGCTTCCGTGCGTGCACAACTTGAATCGATGGGACACAGACTCGAAGTGCGCGGTGAGTTCTCTCCCGTCATGGGAGGCGGACAGGCGGTCTTGAGGAATTTTGCGACGGGCGTTAACTTCGGGGCATCAGATCCAAGAAAAGACGGAGCGGCAGTACCGGAACCGGTCAGATAAGAATTCTGAAGTCTCTTCCTCATTGAGCAAATAGGTAGCTCAGCACGTCTCATTCACGAGTTGACGACTTATTGACAACTTCATTTGTCGCTATCGTACTAAAGTTGTCAACTCACAGGATTCTCGTATGACACAGTGGACTGAAATAAGACCATAGTACTGCTGAACCAATATGATAGATATATCCAAAGTGACCGAGTACTTATACGTGGGCTCCCGAGTCAGGAAGGAGCATGCTGATGAATTGAAAGTCCGCAATTTCGATCTGATTATTTCTATGATCGGGGAAACTCGGTTTGACGATATCTATTTGCTTCCCCCCTTCAAGACCCTTTGGATCAGGACGTATGATACATTTCTCACTCCCATCTCTGTCAAGAAACTGCTGGTGGGGGTTGAAGCAGCGTTGCCTGTTATTCAAAATAAAGGCAAGGTGTTGGTCTTTTGCCGGCAAGGCAGACGTCGAAGCGTTGCCATGGCAGCCGCCATCCTTATCAGCATGGGATACACCGGCGAAGAGGCTATCGACGCATTGACCACAGCTCGTGAAGTAGCCACTCCCAGAAGGTGGTACATCCGAAAGCAAATCGAAGCCTTCGAAAAATACTGGCGGAAAAGGGAGTTGCAATGGAAAAGAAAATAGAAACAATCCGTATCATTATTAATCCGGCCGCCGGAAAAGATGAAATTGTCCTGCCGATTATCAATACTTCCATGAAAGAGGCTGGTATCAAGTGGGAGGCATCCATTACGCACGAAGCCGGCGATGCGATCCGGTTTGCTCAGGCTGCGGTCAAAGAAGGAATCGATGCCCTCGCTGTCTATGGTGGAGACGGCACACTGATGGAAGCGATCAGCGGACTCATCGGATCAGATGTGCCGTTGATTATTCTGCCCGGAGGCTCTGCCAATGTCATGGCCATGGAACTTGGCATACCCAAAGATCTCAAGGAAGCCTGTGCGCTTATCAGCCAAGTGCCTCGGGAATTAAAAACTATCGATGTGGGGCAGTTTGGCAGTCGTTATTTTCTTGTAGGAGTAAGTCTGGGGTTTAGCGCGGATCTGGTAAAGGGCGCTGATCGGAGGACGAAAAATAGGTTCGGCATGTTTTCCTATTTTCTCTCGGCGGCGGCGGCATTGATGAAAACCAAGAAGGCCGTCTATCAACTCATCATCGATGGACAACAACATAAAGTTCAAGGCCTGACCTGCGTGATTGCGAATTCAGGAAATCTCGGGTTCAGCAGCATTTCTTACGATAAGCACATCGATATCAGTGATGGGTTCCTGGATGTTGTCGTGCTGCGAAAAGCGAATCTCAGTCTGTTGAGGCTTGTGGCGGTCACATTCTTCAAACGGGAACGGCCGGAGAATGTGGAATTGGTGGAACACTGGCAGGGCAAGGAGATCAGCGTTTCCTCGAGTCCCAAACAAACGGTTCAATGTGATGGTGAAGTATTAGAAGAGAATGCTCTCCATATCAAGGTCATTCCACGGGCGATCAATGTCCTGGTTCCCAGAGAAAAGAGCAAGGTGAGTGAATAAGCGTTTGTTAGCTTTTTATGCACTGATCCTCGTGAGCATTGTTGGATTGACTATTTTTGTCCAGAACTATCCAGTATCCAACTTTGATCTCGATGTGACCCGGGAGATTCAGGAACAACGGGCCTGGGATCCCACACTCCTGATGAAATTCGTCAGCATTTTTGGTGATGCTGTTGTCGCGCCCGTCTCGGTCATCATTGCCTCATTGTTCTTCTATTTGACCTATCGCCGTCGCGAAGCCTACTTCACGCTGGCTGTTGTTCTTCCCGATTTCTTCAACATGTTGGTCAAAATACTGGTCCATCGCCCGCGGCCAACATCGGTTGATGCCAGGGTCTTATTACAATTTACCCAGACCGGTTTCCCCAGCGGGCATGTCGTTCATTATGTTGTGTTCTTTGGTTTTCTTCTGACGGTAATGATCGTGAACAAAGATATTTCTTTGTCATGGAGAATTATGGTTGGCATGCTCTGCAGCTTCCTGATTTTCACGGTGTCGATCTCCCGGATTTATCTCGGTGCCCATTGGGCCACGGATGTGATCGGGGGATATCTCTTCGGACTCATCTACCTGGGGATCATGCTGAAGTATTATCTGAAAGATCCCAAGTTCACACGCACTCCCGCAGCCTGATTCTCGGGATTTGTTTGGGCAGGCAATTATTTCGGTGAGTGATTCGTCAAATGCGCTGATCTTTTCCGATTCGGTGAGATCGAACAAGACGATTGTAATCGCACATCTTAAAACAACGAGGCCAAACCACTACAATCTCAATATTGCAAATCTGAGAGCAAAAATCGCATTCGTGGTACTGGGCCAATAGAAGAAGAAAAACATCTGTCTTGCAGCCTGACCAGCGCCTGTGCTGGAGCTAGGAAGAACGCCGACTTCAACAGGAACCTTGTTTGCAACTAATCGTTAGATAATGAATGACCACCGACCAGCCAAACAATCCTCTGCATGGCAAGACGCTTGAGGCGATCTTACAGCATCTGGTTGACCATTACGGATGGCAAGAATTGGGCTTGAGGATCAGGATCCGTTGCTTCACGGACAATCCGAGCATGCAGTCGAGCCTGAAGTTCTTGCGCAAAACACCGTGGGCTCGGACGAAAGTCGAGAATCTGTATCTTGAAAGCATTGGATCATCAACTTGATGAATGACCTCTCGACATGCGTCCTCGGCAGCTCAAGCGCGGGCAATGCCACACTCGTTTGGACTGCCGAGACGGCAATTCTCATCGACTGCGGATTTACTTCGGGTTACATCTCCGTTCAGTTGCGAAAGCTGGGGCTGAGCTTTTCAGATCTTGACGCAGTCTTCATTACTCATATCCACGGTGATCACGTCAATGAATCAACGCTCGGGAAACTCTTCAGAGAGCACGTTCCTATCTATTGTCCTCCGGAAATCGAGTCGCATCTGAAGAAGAAATACCACTCTGCGGCAACTGCCTCCCGCCACGAACTTCTCAAGCCAGTAAAAAAGTCAGAAGTCACGCTCGATCATCTGATGATCCGTTCATTCGAAGTGCCCCATGATTCCGAAGGGGGATGCTTTGGATATAGCATCATCCACGATGGGGGTGGTGTGACGAAGAAAATCAGCGTCTCCACAGATCTGGCGAGTCCCACGGCATCTGTCATCGATCACATGGCTAATTCGGATGTGATCGTGATTGAATCGAACTATGATGTGCAGATGCTTGAATCTTCCGATCGGCCGGAGTGGCTCAAACGGCGCATTCGCGAGGACGGGCACCTTTCCAACGACCAGTGCGCTGAGTCGTTGCTGCAGATTGTCGATAAGTCACACACCTTCCCGAAAAGTTTGGCGCTCGCGCATGTAAGTCAGGAGTGCAACACGAACGCACTCGCTCTTGCTTGCATGGAAGCCGCACTGGAGAGCAGGGTAATCCGCGGTATCAGCGTCAATGAAACGCATCCCGATAAGCCCGGACTGACGATCACAGTGTAAGCTTGGGTGAAGTGTTGAATATCGAATGATGAAGCGATGTGATGTGGAAGATGCGGGAAGGGTAGCTCGGGCTGCAGATCCCGATCGTAAGGCGATCGGTGCCTCCTCTTGAATCCCGCCTACGAGCGGAATCCAGGGGCGGGAGATGCTGAAAGTTGCAGCCACTCACGAAAAACGTTCGTTTTCGGCCTTCGCAGTCCCGCTTCGCTGTGCTCAGCGGGACGCGGAAAATGACAAAGAAGTTAGCGGCGTCCCGACGGACTTGCTAACTTCTGTCATTTTCGCGTAGCCCTAAAGGGATTCTTCTGCACCCTGAAAATTCGTGCTTGGTGCTCACGCTCGACCTAGATTGTGTGATCAGGCATGAAAACCGCCAAGCTAACATCTTGGCACTTCGCGCTCATTCTGGCGGCTGTCGTTCTCTTCTTGACCGACCGTAATAGTCCCTCCGCTCCCCAAACGCAAGCCCCGGCTCCGTCGTGGCAGGTCTACTCTTCACCACGTGGCGGCGCCACCATGCGTACTTCTGCTGAGCCAGATTGATTTGGCGTGAGTCGCAAGCTTGAATTCAATGGTCCCTGTTGATTTGCACTCTAATTTTGTGCAATCTTGCTCCTAAACATCATGTCTTCCACCTTCCCCCTTGCTAAGAGCCATGTTCGACCGAATGTTCAAACAAGCCCCCAGACTCAAGAAGCATTGGCACAAGTATCAATATCTCTTCACGGAAATCAACGTATCCGCCAAATGTACTCTCCTGAAAGAAGGGGAGATACCCCGCAAAGTGTTCTTCGTCAAAAAGGGATGCCTGCGCACGTCAATCAACAATCGTGGCAGGGACATCACCATCCAGTTCTTTTTTGAAGGCGATGCCGTTGCATCGATCGAGAGTTTCAGAACCAATCAACCAAGTGCCATCAGCATCAAGAGCATTGAGCCTTCAACGATCGTCGTCCTTCCCAAGAACGGCTTCGAGATTTTGGGGCGCGACTTTCCCGAACTTAAGGATATGCTGCTCGAGATGGCATTGCGTCGCTTTGCAGATTACTCAAGACTCTTCATTTCCCATCTTAAGGACACTCCCCAGCAGCGCTACGTGGCTCTCTTGAAAGACAAACCGGAGATCATCCAACGAGTTCCTCAGTATTACATCGCATCCTACCTCGGCATAACACCCGTTTCACTCAGCAGAATCCGCAAGAGAATCTGACCTGCATTTCTTTACAATTGTTAACAGCAAAAGCTCATGGACATGCGTATGTTCATGCAATAGCTGTTCGAGTGAAGGAAAGGCCAGAACATGAGGAATCCGTCCTTACGTCGCATCCGTTCATCGACGGATTTTGTTCAACTGAACACAACACTTTGCAGGGCGTGCTGGGAATGCATTGAGAGTTGCTCAAATCAGGTCATCGACAAAGTGGATTTGCCATGGCACAAGCACGCTCTGATTGTTGAACCGGATGCCTGTACAGGGTGTTTGAATTGCGTTACCACATGCCAATACAATGCTTATTCAGTATCCGTATCTGGTGGAGCAAAACAAGACTGAAGAGCTAAGGAAGCATACTCGCAATGGTTTTCTCGCCAACAATCTACTGCTTGCGTCCGGATTGGTAGTGATTCTCTCGGGATTAGCTCTCCAAATAGGCTTTCATATGGGCGGACCTCAGGGACATCAGATTGGCGCCCATGATGTACAATCCCAGATAATACAACATGAACAGTAAAGGGGGATAGATACGGAAAAAAAGTGTGTGGGTTAAATTATTCAGATTGGTCAACCACACATAAGTTTGCAGTGGTCTTCTTTTCGTTACTGATGGCGTATCATACATACTTCCATTGGAGAGGGTACGAGGGGGTTGTCACCCGGCATTTCATTGGTAGAAACAGAGAGGTGATTATATTATCGGTACTATTTCTCTTAGTAGCTTTTGCTGGCCTTGTCCCCTGGTTTATTGATTTGTCAGGCGGTACCAGTATTTCACGGATGTATTCTATTGAAATCCACGATAGACTCACACTAGCCTTGATCGTTCTTCTTGTTTTACATTTTGTCAGAAGAGCTAAGTGGTTTCCTACTGCTTACGCAAAACTGAAAAGAAGAAATATAGCACACTAGGCGTTTCAAAAAGGATGACAGATTAATGAGAGATTCAGGCAAAATAGAACTTGGAAGCATACAAGAAACACTGTTGCTTCCATTATGGGGAAGAGCCGTTGAGACACGGAAGCAAAAACCTCTCTTGACAGATAACAAAGCTGTTTCCATAGTAGACAGCATCCCTTACGATTTTACTCTAATTTCCAACAACATCAACAAGTTCATTCAGTTTGGGTGGATTGCTAGAAGCGTATACTTCGATAAAGAAATAAAAGCATTCATTGGTCTACATCCTGAAGCGACAGTTGTCAATGTCGGGTGCGGACTTGACACAACCTTTGATCGCGTAGACAACGGGAAAATCCAATGGATAGACCTAGACTTGCCAGATACCATTGATTTGAGAAGGAAATATATACCCGAATCAGACAGAAGACGGTTTGTCGCCAAATCAGTCTTTGATACAAGTTGGTATGACAGAATAGAGCAAGGAAACAACGTGATGCTTCTGATTGCGGGGGTGCTTTTCTACTTTGATGAATCTGATGTGAAGAGACTCTTTAGCGATTTCCATGCTTTTCTTCCTGGGGTGGAGACTGTTTTTGACTATGGTTCTAAACTCGGGATAAGACTTTCGAACAAAAGAGTGCTTGAAAGAGGGGGGATGGATAAATCTGCGTCCATAAAATGGGGAATCGATAATATTTTGGAAATGGAAAAATGGAATAGCAATATCAAAGTGATTAGCAATATGCCACTATATCAAGAGCATAAGAAAAACTTTCCAGCAATGGATAGATTTGGGATGAATATAGCTGACTCACTTAAGCTAATGTCACTAGCTCACGTCATCATAAAGGGTTAGGGCTCATCGGCATGAAGGAGCGGACTTCATTCCTGGGCGGGACGATGACGATCGACACTGTTCATTTTCGGGATGCTCGGAGGCACGGCGTTCGCACTCTATCCCAACCTTCTGACGTCATCCACCGATCCTTCCAGTAGCCTCACAATCCACAACTCTGCAGCGCAGGCGTATGGACTCAGCGTCGGGCTTTCATGGTGGATCGTGGGAATGGTACTCGTATCGGGATACTTCATCTATGTGTACCGTTCGTTCAGAGGCAAGGTTGCCCTTCCTACAGAAGATGCCGGTTACTAAAGATGCCCTTTTAAAAGATTGTTCGCGGTTGATGAGCAGCTTGGAAAGCACGAGACCTTGCCGTTGATTCGCAGCTCCTTTGCTCTGTCAGTCGAGGAGCCCTGGAATCAATCCGAAACAAATCTTGATGACGTCTGTATGATGGAAATAGAAGAAGAGGGAACAACTGCGGGTGTGATTCCATTTGACAGGGGAGGGTGAAAGGAAGAAGCTACATTTGACGCCGGTCCTCGATTCCGCACTGAAAGACCACCTTCAATTTCGCTTCAACTTACAGGGTGCACGCAGTTGCCCTGTCGAAATTCTCGTTCCTTCATTTTCGATCGCAAAGGGCAAAAATCGTACAGGGTGCAGAGGTGTAGCCCTAACGGGATCCTCGAGCACCCTGAAAATGCGTGCATCGTGATCACTTTGGAACTTGATTGAACACAATATCCAAACAAGCTCACCGATTTTCCAAGCCTTTTCCCTTTTTCCGACTTCCCTGGGGAATCGCCCACCACAGCCACAATATCCTCTCAGCTTGCCAGTAGCTGGACAAACAAACTAACTTAACATTGACATTGGCGCCACATCAGGGGCTGGTCAGGAGTCGGTAAGATTGAGTGCAGGTCGATGAAAGCTGCCCCAGGACACGGGCTTTTTTTTAGGTCTTCAGAGGCGATATCTGATGCTAATAGATCTGTTGATCAGGGCTTGATGCCGCCGTGTGGAGGTGCTTGAGGTGGCCCCTCTACTCCTGTTTCTTGCAGAAGTTTCTGTATTCCCGGAGGAAGGCATCTTTGTATGCCTGCTCCATGCTCGTAGCGATGTAGTTGCCAGAGTCTCGTACGAGTGCGAGAAGCTCTGATTTCAATTCTTCGTCGTTCGTTTTCCCAGACGTCCGGGCGTTCTTGAAGATTTCCTCTAATCCAAGGATACCAGCGTCAGCGTTTCCGACTCTTATGATCCGCGTATTAGGCTTGGCGCAACACGATCCCATATCGTTCTGTCTCCTTGTTTGAGTAATTATTGCAGCACTTGGAATGGATAAAGCGCATGATCGATCCGACCTTTGGTGTATCAATAGATAAGGTTGAAGAGGTACCCGACCAGGATAATGCCGACTGCAACGACGCCTACAAAGATGAAAATCAACCGCAGCTTAAGAACTTTGCGCAGAATGATCGTCTCCGGAAGTGAAAGGCCAATCACCGACATCATGAATGCAAGCGCTGTTCCGAGCGAAGCTCCTTTGGCCAACAGTGCCTGAACAATCGGGATGATTCCCGCTGCGTTCGAATACAGTGGCACACCAATCAGCACAGCCACGGGGACGGACCACCACGCGGATTTTCCCATTAAACCTGCCATGAAGTTCTCAGGTACGTACCCGTGGATGGCGGCACCAACTCCAATTCCGACAAGGAGGTAAGGCCACACCTTGCCTACGATATCGCTGACAGCGGAGTATCCCGACTGAATCCGATCACGGAAAGCAGGCACGGCTTCCTGCATCCCTGCGTTGTTTGAGTGGATCTGATAGACCCAGTCCTCGACGAAGCGCTCCACTTTGAGTTTTCCAATAACGAATCCAGCTGCGATGGCGATGATGAGACCTGTGCCGACATACAGCAATGCAGTTTGCCATCCAAACAGCCCCAACAGCAAGACAACCGCGATCTCATTGATCATTGGTGCTGCAATGAGAAATGAAAAAGTGACGCCTAGCGGAATGCCTGTCTCGACAAAGCCAATGAAAAGTGGAACCGCCGAACAGGAGCAGAACGGTGTCACAATCCCCAGCAAACTGGCAAGTACGTTGCCGACGAACAAAGATTTGCCACCGAGCATTGCACGTGTTCGCTCGGGAGAGAAATATGATCGCACGATTCCCACGACGAAGACAACCAACGTCAGCAAGAGTAACACTTTGGGGACTTCGTAGACGAAAAAGCGAACGGCTTCTGTTAGTCGCTCACCTTGCGGCAGTCCTGTCGAGAGCACGAGTGCATCTGCTAGTTCTTGCAGGACGGAATAGAGCGCGATCCAGAGAGGAAGGAGTACTACAACCGAGCCAAGAGGATATTTCTCAACAAGTTTCATTGCGGGCTCCGGTGGGCGAGAAGAATTTCTTTCAGCTTTTCTACAGGCGGCACAAAACCCGCCACAACTACCTTCTCATCAATCACCAGCCCGGGGGTCTTCATTATGCCATAGGCGGCGATATCCTGATATGCCTCCACTTTTGTGATTGTCGCTTCGAGATGGAGTTCATTCAATGCCTCCTCAGTGCGGCGGTAGAGAGTCTTGCAGTTCATGCAGCCGGATCCAAGAACTTTGATGTTCATAATTGGTCTTTCTCATGAGTTTTTATTGTTATGCTTCCAGCGCTTCAGCCTTCTTTTCAGTTTCCCGTCGTGCGATTGCCGCCGCAATGTCGAGAATCTTGAAGATGCGATCATCTGAAACCTTGAAATTCACCCGCAGACCATCCTTCCACGATTTTAGAATTCCGGACCGGACAAGAATCTTCAGGTGTCGGGAGAGATTTGATTGTTCAAGCCCCAACGCTGGCGCGAGCTCACAATTGCACATGACATCCTTGCACAGTAGTTCAATTATGCGAATACGGTTTGGGTGCGCGAGTGCGACAAGTATTTCAGCTTTCAGATCTGCTGAAGTCTTCATTGGTTGTTCCTTGAGAAGTGAACTATATGAGCATATACTCATATAGTGTGCCAGGATGTCTTGCCTGATTTTGGATGTTAGCACTGGAATATCTTCACGTGCATGCTGCATTTGGGAATTGTCTCCTTTTTTCAGGAGAAGGGGGCAGGGTGTTCGTATTTGCCTAAAGGTGGCGGTGGGGAGACTGCAAGGTGCGTTTCTATGAAGGAAGCAACTTCTTTTTGACTTCCGTTGACCACGGTTATGGTGTGGATATCACGGCTGCGTTGATGTACGTTTCCCCACGGTCAAGATGTAGCCCATTCCGGCACCGTACACTGTGCTTATCCAGGGATTTCCTGAGATGGGACAAGAACCCGTTCGGCATCCCACAAAGTAATAATACGCATAGCCACCGAGCGCTCCGAGGAGAGAAAACAGAACGCGCTTTCGCCAAAGCGAACCAAGGAAGAACTCTTTGAGTCGAAGAATGTTTGGGTTCATCGTACGAGCACCGGCTCTTGGACGGAAGGCATCAAGTCGCTCTCAATAATTCTCTTCAGCTCATTTTTCGGCAAGGCACCTATTGCGATTTTTGGTTTGCCATTGATCGGAACAAACAGCAGAGATGGGATGCTCTGAATGCCAAACATGCTTGCGAGTTCTGGCTGTTCTTCGGTATTCACTTTATAGACGTTCAGCTTCCCTGCATATTCTTGAGAAAGTTCATCGAGAACAGGACCTACCATCCGACAGGGTCCGCACCACGGAGCCCAAAAATCGACCAGCGCCGGAAGAGTCCCCTCATATTGCCACGTTTTGTGCTTCTCGAAATCAAACACCTTCTGGCGAAAAGTCTCTTTGTTGAGATGTTCTGACATGGTTGTACTCCTTTTTCGTTTACCTTGGCTTCTTTGCTGCAGATGAGATGATCGGAAACGGAAAACGGTTCAGTCGTCGCACAATTCGAGGACCTTTTACAGTATTCTTGCATCTCATGAGAAGCAAAAGATACATGCAGACTCCTGACTATTCACGTTGAAGGAAGGACAGTGGCCAACCGAATTATCGTAAGAAAAGTGTTGAAAGGACTTGGAATCTTCGGCATTCTCCTGTTCCTTTTCGGAATTCCCCGGGGGTATTTTCTCCTGGCTGGTTCAGTTGCTGCACTGTTCCTGGGTGTGACAGATTTCGGGAGGCAATGTCCTCTGATTCTGTCCATGCGCCATCTGGCTTACCGGGGAAGGTCAAAAGGGAAGACTACCATTGTATCAGCGAAGCCGATTGAAGAGATCGTCAGGGTCGATCGCGAACGCACTATTTCATAACTACGCAATATGTTTGGTCGCGCTTCAGACTCATCACGAGCTTCAATGATCTCAGCCCCGTCGCCGGGGCTTGTTTATTTCAATGAGGGGAATGCGTACTTTGCAGCAATACAATTGCGAAAACCATCAAAGGGAGCCCATGGTTGGTTTTGATGATCTGTCGCGCGAAGATCTCATGAAGGTGATACAAGTTTACGCGAAGAACTTGTTGGCTCACGATGGGTGTTGGTTTCTGGCAGCGGAAGAGAAGCTTGGCATAGATGGAGCCATCAAGCTCGACGAAGAAGCGTGGAACAGATTTGCCGTTGTCGAGGCGAAGCGCATCATGAAGGAATTCAATATTTCACCTGGTAGCGGGTTGAAAGGTTTAGAACGGACACTTGCATTGCGGCTCTATGCGGCGATTAACAAACAAACAATCGAGTGGGTTGATGAACAAACGATAATCTTCCGAATGGTGGAATGCCGTGTCCAAAAAACACGGATGGAGAAAGACTTGCCGGCGTTCCCCTGCAAATCGGTCGGCATGGTCGAGTTCAGCCAGTTTGCGCGAACCATCGATGATCGCATCAAGACCGAATGCGTCAACTGTCCGCCTGATCCGGTTCATAGTTCATTTTGTCAATGGCGATTTTCGATTGACGGAGAATAACAAAGAAGGAAAAGCATATGGGTGACATAGCCGGTTATCTCATACTGGGTGTGCTGACAGGAATTCTCAGCGGACTCATCGGCCTTGGGGGTGGCTTTCTCATTGTTCCCGCTCTCGTGTTTCTCTTCGGGATGTCGCAACACCAGGCACAGGGAACCACGCTCGCCATGTTGGTTCCGCCAATCGGGATCCTTGCAGCGTGGACCTACTACCAAAAGGGATTTGTGGACATCAAAGTTGCGGCGTTTATTGCTGCCGGCTTTTTCATCGGGAGCGCCGTTGGAGCTCGGTACGCCGTGGGACTGTCGAGTGAGACGCTGGGGAAAGTCTTTGGTGTGGCTCTCGTCTTGATCGGTCTGAAAATGATCGTTGGTAAATAGGCCACAGCACCAGGGCAATTATCATAACATGGTGGATAGTCTCATGACGATGAATGAAGAACTTCTGAATGATAACCGATTTCCGCAGCTGAGCCAGACACAGCAATCTGAAATCGTAGCAAGACGTTGCAGCGGAGTCCAACAACTTATCCGTGGCGCTCAGTCGCGGAGGGTGGCTGTCCGCATAGCTGAAGATGCGTGCCGTCAGTTTGCAGACGAGTGTCAAAGCGAGATTGTGCAAAACGCACTCATGCAGCGTGTTCAGCAAATGGTGGAGAAGTTCTGGGGGAAATATTGAAACCAATGAGATCAGGGCATCTTCCTAGACGCCCTTGTAATTGTCTGATGAATGTCGACGTTATACCTCGAAAGGAAATGCATGCACGAACGTAGATACAACGCAGAAATTGATCGCCTCCGGTCGCCGGAGAGAACGGAACGTTTGGAAGTCCCTCGGGTTATTGATCTCTGTCTCGAAGGCGCGCATATGCATACTGTGCTGGATGTTGGCACAGGGAGCGGTCTCTTCGCTGAAGGCTTCGCGAAAGAAGGAGTCGCTGTCACAGGGATCGACGCGAAGCTGGAGATGATTGAAGTCTCGCGGAAACTTGTGCCCGAAGCCGAATTCGAACAGGCAACAGTCGAATCGATTCCGTTCGCCGATAAATCCTTCGATCTTGTTTTTTTGGGCTTCGTCCTCCACGAAGCAGATGACGCGGAACAGGCGCTCAGGGAATGCAAGAGATGTGCGAAGCACAGAGTGAGCGTACTCGAATGGGCTTACCGAGAGGAGGACTTCGGGCCGCCTTTGGAGCACAGACTCAGATCAGAGGACCTGCTCTCGATGGCGAACAAATTGGGATTCAAATCAACTGCAGTGATCACTTTGAAGAGGCTGCTCCTCTACCAGTTCCAGGTCTGAGCATCAGAAACAAACGGAAGAGAGACAAGAGCAGTTGAGGTCTTGACACCCGCTCTAGCAGGGTGTGGAAAAAGGCACACGAAAAAGTAAAACCGTCAGGGTGAGCGAAGTCGAACCCTGCGATGTGCGTCAATTAACGCGTTTCGACTCCGCTCAACGCGACGAGTTTTTGTTTTTCAGCAATCTGCTAGAGAAGTTTCTTTATCTGGTTCTCGAACGTCTCCTTTGATCTAAAGCCTTCGTACTTCGTTACAATCTTTCCGTGCTTATCAATAATGAAGGTCGTCGGGATGGCTTCGACACCGCCGTAGTGTGCAGCGACTTCATCGGTTCCGAGCAAGACCGGGTAATTCATCCCATTGTCTTTAACGAATGCCTGCACCTTGTTTGGCTGATCCAGAGCTATCCCTACAATCTGAACACCCTTCGAACCGTACTCTGACTGGAGCTTAATGAAGTCGGGAATTTCCCGCTTGCAGGGAGGGCACCATGTTGCCCAGAAATCGAGGATAACAACTTTGCCCTTGAAGTCGGCAAGTGAAACCGAGCGGCCGTTCATGTCAACCAAGGTGAATCCTGGAGCCACACCGGAAACTTCAGCCCCCGCTAACGCGTAACTGGTTGGCGCTGGTTCCTGCAGGGTTTCGTTGTTCCCCAAGAGAAGGTAGGTGGTCGCCAGCAGGGCCATGCTTAGGGCAATCCCTATATACACTCTTGATCGATTTTTTGGCCGCATTCTCTTCTTCATTTAGTTTCCTCTCAACGATTCGTGTTCACCCGAAGGCACCGTGGGTTCATTGCAGGCTCAGGAACGGTCGTCGCGTCCATTGTCAGGAGTATGCAACTTCATTCAGGGCTGCTTCAATGCGATGCTGCATTCAGGAAAAAGATTCGGGAAGAAAGACATGACGGCATCTCCTGTCCGGAATCCTTCTGGATTCAGGTGCATCTCACTTACTGAGACCTACAACCCAACCAAAGGAGAATTCCATGCTACAGACGAGTCTTAAGCACATCCTCACAGAACAGGACTTTCAGGATACCCTCAGAAGCAACGAAAATGTCATGATTTGCTGCGGTCGAATGGGACCGATGTGTATCCCGGTATATGAAGTGATGGATGAGTTGCAAGGGGATTATGACCATGTCGCATTTCGGGATATGGAGTTTGACGGACCGATTGGTCACCTGATCCGCACTCTCCCGGAGTGCAAGAGCTTTCGCGGATTGCCGTTTACCGTCTATTTCAAGAACGGAAAAGTAGTTCGTGCAACGACGAGCATTCAAACGAAAGATCAAGTCACAGAAATTCTTGATGCTGAATATGCGGCAAGGGCGGCAAAGTGACTTGGGATGGCAATCCAAATACATATGACGTCATCGTTGTCGGTGCCGGCCCGGCAGGCTTGACCGCGGGGATCTATCTCGGACGGGCTAAGATGCGGACACTCGTCTTGAATGAAGGTCCTGTCGGCGGACAGTTGGTTCTCACTCATGAGATTGCCAACTACCCTGGTGTCGAGAGCATAAGCGGCTATCAACTCGCTGCGACGATGAAGAAGCAAGCGAGTACATTCGGCTGCACGATCCGCTCCAACGTCGCGGTCACGAATTTCGACCTCGACGGAGAAGTGAAGACTATTGAAGTCAACGGAAAGGAGACATTCTGTGCTCCTGCGATCATTCTGGCGATGGGAGGAAGATCGCGAATGCTCAGTGTCCCGGGAGAACAGGAGTTTAAGGGAAAAGGTATTTCCTATTGCGCGACATGCGACGGTGATTTCTTTCAGGACAAAGACATCATCGTCGTTGGCGGTGGGAATTCAGCTCTGGAAGAGGCAGTGTCTCTGACAAAGTATGCGCGATCTGTTACGATCGTCCATCAGTTCGACGAATTCCAGGCATTTGCTCATGCCATCGAAGAAGCAAGGGCAAACGCAAAAATAAGTTTCATCATGCAGTCGACCGTTACCGAGTTTATGGGGAATGGCTTTCTCCAAAGTGTGAAGATTCGGAATCTCGTGTCCGGCGAGATAACAGAAAGAGCAATTGATGGTGTATTCATTTTCATTGGGTATGTTCCCAATACCGAAAAGTTCGTCGGTAGGGTCCAGTTGAATTCAGGGGGTGAGGTGGTTGTCAACTCGTCGCTCGAAACAAATGTGCAGGGTGTGTATGCGGCCGGTGATTCGATACAGAAGAAGTATCGTCAGGTCACGACGGCGGTTGCCGATGGAACCATCGCGGCGCTGAGCGCGATCGGTCATTTGCACAATCACCGTGCAAATCAGTTGGAGAAGGCTCTATGATCACAAAGGAAATGACAATCGAAGAGCTGGTCACAGAGGTCCCTGATGCGGTGGGGTATCTTATGCAGAACGGGATCAAATGCATCGCTTGCGGTGAACCGATTTGGGAAACCGTCGAGTCAGCAGTAAAGAACAAAGGCTTCAGTGACAAAGAAGTCGAGACATTCGTCATAGATCTGAGCAAACTGAGCCGAGGATAGTCGGCTCCCCCACGCGCAATTCCATGTCTCAACTATTTTGCAGAGAGGTCTTGTTGATACGAGACCGCGTGGAACGCAGCCTCGATCCTCTCGAAGGTTCGTGATTGTCTTCTCCTCTCCTCCCATCCATTCCCAAATCTGGCATTCTGCCAACTGCGACAACTGGTCTTTGCCGATTTCCCAATCGCAAGAAGTTGAATCTGATAAATCCTCGAAAGTCCATAAAATTCGAGGATTTGTGCATGGCACCATACTTGTATTTTAAAATATAGGTATGGAAAATCCTAAAAACGACAAAACACCCCTGCACACGATAGGAAGCGTTGCTCGAATGCTCGTGGTATCCGTGCAAACGCTTCGTATGTACGAGCGCCGGGGTCTCATTATCGCACAAAAGAGTGCTGGGAATCAGCGTCTCTATTCTCAGTCGGACATTGAACGGTTGAAGTGCATACGCACGTCTATCAGCAAGCACAAGATTTCCATCGAGGGGATTCGCCGGATACAATCCATGGTCCCTTGTTGGGAGAATGTGCAGTGTCCAATGGAACAGAGAGTTGAGTGTCCCGCATTTGCCGCATCGGATGCCGGATGCTGGACATACAAACACAAGACGAATGTGTGTGCGGGTCGCGATTGCCTGCATTGCAAGGTGTATCTGCTTGCTGGGGACTGCGAACAAATCAAGTCACTGGTCCATCATCAGACCAGCCGTTTGTCTGAGACAACAGACGATCTGCAAAAAGGAAAGTAAAGAATGAAACGGATATTCTTTGGGCTCATCGTTTTTGGTATGGTTCTTGGGATGATCATGCTGGCCCTTCACGGAAAAAGCACCGAGAGCACACCGCTTGCAAAGCTGAATGAACAGTACGCCAAGAAGACCAAGGCATCGGTTGACCACTCGATGTTTCAGCAGTTGAAGAAACGATTTGTGAAGCCACAAGATGTGACTGCGGCATGCATCTCATGTCACAATGGCCGCGCGAGCGAAGTGATGCAATCGACCCATTGGAATTGGGAACGAACGGAATACATCGCCGGCAAGGGCATACGCGCCATTGGAAAACGAAATGTGCTCAACAACTATTGTATTGGCATCTCGGGAAATCAGCAAAGCTGCAATCGATGCCACATCGGTTACGGGTATTCCGACGCGTCGTTCAACTTCAGTGATTCTCTGAACGTCGACTGCCTCGCGTGTCATGACAACAGCGCGACATATGTGAAAGCGATTGACGGAGCCGGAATGCCAGACAAATCAGTCGACCTCAACTACGTTGCCCAACACGTTGGCAAGCCTGACCGCACCAACTGCGGCACGTGTCATTTCTTCGGCGGCGGAGGGAACAATGTGAAACACGGCGATCTTGAGCAGGCGCTCTTTGACCCGACCCGCGATGTCGATGTCCATATGGCTTCGGCAGGACCCGACATGCAATGCGTCGATTGCCATACGGCACAGAAGCACCAGATGCTTGGAAAAATGTATTCAGTCTCTTCGATGAATCGCAACCGGGTTGAATGCGAACACTGCCATTCGGCAATGCCTCATGCAGACGATGTGCTCAACGAACACACCTACAAGGTGGCGTGTCAAACGTGTCACATTCCGATCTACGCAAAGGTGAATCCGACAAAACTGAACTGGGACTGGTCGACCGCCGGAAAATTGAAAAACGGAGAACCGTATGAGGAGAAAGACTCGAGTGGAACTGATATCTATATGTCCATCAAGGGTTCGTTCAAATGGGGAAAGCAACTAAGGCCGGACTATATATGGTTCAACGGAACTGCGTCACACTATCTACTTGGGGATACACTCGATCCTTTAAAAGTGCTGGAGATCAACACCCTGTATGGAAGCTACGACGATCCGGACTCCAAGATCTACCCCGTGAAAATCCATCGTGCAAAACAGATCTACGATGTTGTGAACAAATATCTCATCCAGCCAAAACTTGTCGAAGTGAAAGCGGGAGACGGCGGATTTTGGAAAGAATTCAACTGGGAGCGGGCAGATGAAGAAGGCATGAAACAAGTCCGCCTGCCATACAGCGGAAAATATGGCTTTGTCGAGACAGAGATGTATTGGCCGATCAACCACATGGTCTCTCCAAAAGAACAGTCAGTTCAATGCGCTGAATGCCACACGCGCGAGAACGGACGTCTTGCTCGCGTTGGCGGATTCTATATGCCGGGCAGGGATTATAGCACAATCGTCGATCGATTGGGTGTAGGGGTTCTGATCCTCACGCTGATTGGAGTCATCCTCCACGGAACGGCAAGGGTTGTGGTGTATCGGAAGAGAAAGGATGCGAAGTAGCATGAAAAGAGAATATGTGTACAGAGCGTTCGAACGATTCTGGCACTGGATGCAGGCAATGCTAATCCTGTTCCTCGGAATCACCGGATTCGAGATCCACGGATCGATACGGTTTTTTGGATACGATCAGGCAGTACGGTATCACAACACGGCTGCGATCAGTTTTCTGGTGTTGATCGTCTTCGCGATCTTCTGGCATTTCACGACAGGGGAATGGAGACAGTATCTTCCAACGTGGAAAAACCTGCGCGCTCAAGCTGAGTACTATGTCTTCGGCATCTTCCGCAATGCTCCGCATCCGACAAAGAAAACGGTCCTGAGCAAGCTGAACCCGCTGCAAAAACTTGTGTATGCGGGACTCAAAGCCTTGGTCATTCCTGTGATGGTTATTTCCGGACTGCTCTATATGTTCTATCGTTACCCACATCGGTACGAGGTGCTGGGGTTGAACGTCGGTGGCCTGGAGGTGATTGCTGTGGTTCACACGATAGGGGCGTTCCTCCTTGTGTCGTTTTTTGTGGCTCACCTGTATCTCATCACAACCGGGCACACTGTGACCTCAAACTTGAAGGCAATGATTACTGGATACGAGGAACTGCCCGAGGAGTCGGACGAAAAGAAATCAAGCGTTGAAGCAAATGAACCTGTTCTCACAAAGTGAGCGATGATTATGGATACGAAATACATGAATCCTTACCTCGCGGGCTTTCTCCTCGGCCTGGTACTGTTAGCGACTATTTTCATCACCGGAAGGGGACTTGGAGCAAGCGGTGCCATCAAAAGCATCGTTGTTGCGACAGTTGACGGTATCGCATCGAAACACGCAGAAGGATCGCATTTCTATGGGACGTATGTCGGGCCGGGTAAAGACAACCCTATGAAATCGTGGCTGGTGTTTGAAATCTTCGGGGTTCTTATCGGTGGGTTTGTCTCAGGGCTGGCTTCCGATCGGATGAAGTTTGTGACCGAAGCGGGGCCGAGAATTCGACCAAAGCTCCGATGGTTGTTTGCCGCCATTGGCGGAGCGCTTTTCGGGATTGGTGCACAGTTCGCCCGCGGGTGCACCAGCGGCGCAGCGCTCAGCGGTATGGCAGTGCTCTCCACTGCGGGGTTCATTACAATGATCGCGATTTTTGGCACGGGGTATGCGGTTGCATACTTTGCCCGCAAGTTGTGGATATAAGAGAAAGCAAGAAGGTGATTTCATGGGACCATTCGTACCTGAATTGATATCGGATCAACTAAATCTCGTGGTAGCTCTTGTATTGGGGATTGCCTTCGGTGCTGTCCTGGAGCAAGCAGGATTTTCATCGTCCCGGCGACTCGCCGGCGTATTCTACGGCTATGACTTCACGGTTCTCCGTGTGTTCTTTACGGCGACGGTGACTGCGATGAGCGGCGTTCTGCTACTGGGATATTTTGGACTCCTGGATACCGAAGCAATTTTCGTCAACCCGACCTGGCTGGTTCCGGCAATCGTTGGTGGAATCATCATGGGGATAGGTTTCGTTCTTGGCGGCTATTGTCCGGGGACAAGCGTCTGTGCCGCCGCCATCGGCAAGATCGATGCGATGTTTTTCATTGGTGGGGGGCTCCTTGGAGTGTTCGCTTTTGGAGAGCTCTTTCCACTCTACGGCAACTTCTATGATTCGACATCGCTCGGTCCAATCAAAGTGTTCGATTCGTTGGGAATGTCTCAAGGGTTGTTCGCCTTCCTGCTCATTGCCGTGGCTGTGGGAGCATTTGCTGTGACGACGCTCATCGAAAAACGGGTGAACAAGCTTTCAGCTCCTTCCCTGGAGTTTAAGTCGCGGAGGCATATCGCTGCAGGAGTCGGCATTTTCGCCCTCGGTCTGCTCTTTATTGTTCTGCCGGACAGAAAGACTTCCCTCGTCGACAAAGTCTCTGACCCCAAGTATGTTGCTTCACATCCTGTCATAATGATGGATGCCGACGAACTGGCATTCCGCATCGTCGATCGTGAGCCGAACATTCGGATCATCGACCTCCGCTCCACCGATACATCGGCGAGCCTTGTTTTGCCCGGCGAGGAAAAGATCGCGGTGCGTGATCTGTTCGGCAAGGAGTGGCTCCCCATATTCTCGCAACGGCACCTGAAGAAGGTCCTGGTCGGCTATGACGAGTCTCAGGAGCGCATTGCCTATCTGCTTTTGCAAGAACTCGGCTACGAGAACCTGGCTGTGTTGAAAGGTGGATTTGAAGCATTCGACAAGACAATCCTCTCGCCTGGACCTTTTGTCCCGACGGGCAGCAGATGGGATGCAGATGTCAAGGCGTTCCGAGAAAAGGCGCATGGAGATATACTTAAGCTGATCGCAGAGAACAAGAACAAAGGTGCGAAGGAGCCAAAGAAAACCAAGAAAGTGCAAGGAGGATGTTGACGCTCGCCGGGATCTCAGAGGGTCAGTCGCCACGGGGACTTCCCAATGCATGAAAACAAAGATCATTGGTACGACGGGCGGTTCTATGATCTTTTCATAGCGCCAAATCAGGATAAGATGTTTGCGCAGGTGAGGAGCATTGCAAGGAATGGGTCGACGGTGTTAGACGTTGGCTGCGGGACCGGGCGGCTGGCATTCCAGCTTTCGGACAAATGTCAGAAGATCGACGGTGTCGATCTGTCAAAGAGAAACATTGATGTTGCGATCAGGAAACTCGCAAAACACCCGTCGGGAAACATCGCGTTTCATCACTCCGATATCTTTCGGTTCCTTCGGGAGACGCCGACCCGCTATGATTACGCTGTGCTTACCTACGTTGTCCACGAAATCGATGAGACTGTGCGGCAAGCCATCCTGGAAGTCCTCGCGAAAGTAGCTCGCGAGATCATTATTGTCGATTACCTGGCCCCACAGCCGAGGACTTTTGCGGGAATTGTGAATGCAATGATCGAGTATGTTGCCGGGCCGGAACATTACGGAAACTTCAAATCGTTCCTCGCTTCACATGGCTTGCCTGGATTGGCGAAGGCAGCAGGGCTCAGCATCATCAGCGAAGAGCAGAACAACCCTCCTGCAACTCATATCCTGGTTGTGGCGGGCACGCCTCGTCAGCCCTTCTGATTTGTGCTGGTCGGATAGGATCGGACCCGCCGCAGATCCATCTCCTGCCACTCGTTGTGTTGAGTTGACTTGTGGGGATAAAACGTTTACATTAGTTATGAGCATATGCCCATAATTATCCTAAGCGAGAAGACCCGAGGACTGTGAGATGCCCCGACCGCAGAAATTCCGACGTGTAACACATACTCCAGGGTTTACATACTTCAAACCCCAGGGCATTCCCATGCCCTTGCTCGATGAAGTCGTCCTCACGATTGACGAGTTTGAAGCTCTCCGGCTGGCTGACCTGCAGGCGCTCTCGCATGAAGAGGCAGCGACGAAGATGAAAATCTCGCGTGCAACATTTGGGAGGATTATTGAGAAAGCGCGTCAAACGCTGGTTGATGCAATTGTGAACGGTAAGGCAATTCGCATCGAGGGGGGCAATTACCGGATGGGGAAGATGTTCGAATTCCAGTGCAAGAGCTGTAACCGGAGTTGGAAATTCTCAGCGGCTGCCGCTGAACAGAAAGACTGTCCTCGGTGCAAACAGAGAGGGTGGTCCCGATGAGTGATACCGTGATGAAGGTCATCCTCGAGACTGTGCAGATATCGTTGCTTGTGCTCGTCATGATGATTGCTGTAGACCTCATCAATGTTTGGACGAGGGGAAAAATGGGGGAATTCCTAAAAAGGGGTAGACAGTGGCGACAATACGTCATTGCTTCGCTTGTTGGAGTGATGCCGGGCTGCGTCGGAGCGTTTACGAATGTATCACTCTATGTGCATGGCATGATCAGCTTCGGGGCGCTTGTCGGCGCAATGGCAGCAGTCTCCGGCGACGAGGCATTTGTCATGCTCGCGATGTTCCCGAAAACTGCTCTGCTGCTCTTTGGTATTCTTCTGGTTTTGGCAATTTTCATCGGATGGCTCACTGATCATCTTGTCCGACGTTGGCACATCCATACCTGTACTGACTGCACATCGGAATTGCTTCATGGTAACTCAGAGGGGTTCTCTCATTACATCAAAGAGCACGTCTGGCGCCATATTATCAAACGACATCTCTTGAGGACAGTACTCTGGACCTTTGGCGCTTTGCTGGTAGTTGAACTCGGATTACAGCATTGGGATCTGAAGCAGTTTACGTCAGAGCACTCCCTCACGATGTTGTTCCTCGGCGCTCTTATCGGTTTGATACCGGAATCGGGTCCCCACCTCATCATCGTGACCATGTATGCGAGCGGGCTCGTACCGTTCTCCGTTCTCTTGACGAGCTCCATCGTGCAGGATGGTCACGGAATGCTGCCGATGTTGGCCTATTCTGTCAAAGATTCAGTAAAGATAAAAGGCTTCAACCTGGGGTTCGGATTGATCATCGGACTTACCGTCTATCTCATAGGATGGTGACAATGAACGACATCGCGCAAAGTAGTAGCACGGCCGAACGTGGTCACAGCGCGGATGTATTCCACACTGAGTGTTTTGCGTGCGCCCCAATTCATGAGCAGGGTTTGCGCCTGCAGTTCGAATCAAGTGGCATTCAAACGACTTGCCACACCGAGATTACCAAGGCTCATCAGAGCTACAACGGGGTAGTGCATGGTGGAATCCTCGCGACACTCTTGGACGCGACGATGATCCAGTGCCTGCACCACGCTTTCGGCGGCGATCCCCTGACCAGTAGATTGGATATCCGATGGCGCAATATTGTTCAGATTGACACGCCTCTCACCGTCACGGCATGTATCACATCGCGACGCGGGGTACATGGCTGGGCACATGCGACAATTATGCAGAATGACCGGGTGTGTGTCACAGCTCGGGGCACCTTCAAGGTGGTTGAGTCTTTACGAGGGCCAGCGAACTGATGGAAGAATACGGCGAGCAGCGCAGAGTTGTTTCCTCTTAGTGGATTCTCGCCGCGGATCATTCACAACCACAAGGCATTGAGCCACGTTTTGAAGAAGTAAGGTGTGATTGTATAATTCATGAAAACAAACAATAAGGATGAATCAGAAGGGTTGGAAAATATGGATACCACAAATATCAAAGTCGCATTCGTCACTGACGACGGAACCACCATCAGTCAGCATTTTGGGCGGGCACATTACTATGAAGTTCTTACGGTCGTGAATGGAGCCGTGACGAACCGTGAACGTCGGGAAAAGGCGGGGCATCATACGTTTGCCGGACAAGAACAGCAGCACGAACATCACGGTCCTGGGCACGGATTTGACGAACATTCGCAGGGGAAACATCGCACGATGACGGAAAACGTAATGGACTGCCAGATTCTGGTCGCCCGCGGGATGGGATTCGGAGCATACCAACATATCACAGATGCCAAACTCAAGCCGATCATTACCCATACCCAGAACATCGATGATGCGGTTCGCGAAATCATCAGTGGCACGATCGTTAATCATGAAGAGCGGTTGCACTAAGGCCTCACAGTTATATCGATGCTGGGACTGAAGACCATTGGAGGTAAAGGATGTTTGTGCCGCAGAAAATCTTTTTTACAAAAGGTGTCGGTCGCCACAAAGAGTACCTGCAATCCTTTGAGCTGGCCCTTCGGGACGCTGGGGTCGAGCGATGCAACATGGTGTCTGTCTCCAGTATTTTTCCTCCGAAGTGTCGTCGGATCACAAAGACTGAGGGGGTGAAACTCCTGGAGCCCGGGTCAATAACTTTTGTCGTGATGGCCCGCAACGCCACGAATGAACCCAATCGTCTTGTAGCAGCCTCAATCGGGTTTGCCCAACCTGTTGATGATTCGGCATATGGATATCTGTCGGAGCATCATTCGCTGGGTGAGACGGATGAACGCGCGGGCGATTACGCTGAGGATCTCGCGGCATCGATGCTCGCATCCACATTGGGCATAGAGTTTGACCCGGAACTTGCTTGGGACGAGCGCGAAAAATACTACAAGATGAGCGGGAAGATTCTGAAGACATATAACATCACGCAATCGGCGGAGGGGAGCAAAGAAGGGATCTGGACATCGGTGGCTGCAATGGCCGTGCTCTTGCCCTAAAAGCGTAAACGAAAACCCGTTATTAGCCACAGGGGCTCCAAGGCGCAAAGAGAAAAACTAGAAACAATGAAGTACTCTCTCACCTTGGTTTCTGCGCGACCTGGTGGCGAGGCCATTCAAGCAGCCCTTTAGATTCCCGTCGGTTGCGCGCAGAAGGAAGAAAAAACCAACAGAGAAAGCACAATGTTATGAGCGAGAAAACCCGGATCGGAATCATCATTTGCCATCGATATCATACATGCGCCGGTGGAAAGTGCTTCCATGCACTCTCCCGCAGGGAGGGGGCATTCAGCATGTACGAGAACAACGAAGTCGAGCTTGTGGGGTTTACAACATGCGATGGTTGCCCTGGCGGAAACGTAGAATCTGCTCCTGAAGAGATGAAGAAGAATGGAGCTCAGGTCATTCACTTTGCCACCGGTATGGTTGTAGGGTATCCACCCTGTCCCTACATTGAGCACTTCCGTGACTTTATTCCCGCGAAGTACGGTCTGAAGGTAGTGGTAGGTACGCATCCCATTCCTCAAAAATACTATAAGACTCATACAGAGCTAGGAACCTGGGAGACACCGGAATGGAGAGAATTGATTCAACCGACACTGACGGATGAGAAGACACGATTGGCATATGATTGATAGACTAAGCGATCGACATAAACATAGCAAACATGGTGCTGCATTCATCCTTCCAAATCTATAGGCAAGAGAACAAACACCGTGATGAAAACAATAGGTTTGATCGGTGGCATGAGTTGGGAGTCGTCACTTGAATACTACAGAATTATCAATGAGACGACGAAGCAACAACTCGGTGGATTTCATTCTGCAAAAAGCATCCTCTACTCTGTGGACTTCGAAGAGGTTGAACGACTTCAACATCAGGGTCAGTGGGGTGAATTGACAAAGATTATGGTACGCGCTGCACAAAGCCTCGAAGGAGCCGGAGCAGAGTTGGTGGTGATCTGCACAAACACGATGCACAAGATGGCTGAAGATGTGCAGGCGAGCATCCAGATACCACTTCTTCATATAGTGGACGCAACTGCGATGCAAATCCAACTACAGAACTTCCACACCGTTGGTTTGTTGGGCACAAAATTTACAATGGAGCAGGAGTTTTACAAAGGACGATTGTCAGAGAAGTTCGGCCTGACCGTTTTGATTCCAGCAGACGATGAAAGAGAAATTGTCCACAGAGTCATTTATGATGAACTGTGCCTGGGGCAAATCAAAGAACCGTCGAGGGCCGAATTCATTCGAATTATCAACAACCTTGTGAAGCGAGGGGCTCAAGGAATCGTATTGGGATGCACTGAAATCCCGCTCCTGGTGAAACAAAAAGATGTCAGCGTGCCTATATTTGACACGACGACTATTCATGCACGGCAAGCTGTGGAAGAGGCACTGAAGGTTTAGAAGATTTCTCCCCAAAAACGTTCATCTTAGTAGAGAATGAGAGCTTCATGACTGTCGATAGTCACACGCACACCTTGAGATCAAAGCACCTGGCTGCCGCCATCGGTCTGAACGCCGTGATTTTTCTGGTGGAGATTGTTGGGGGCGTGATGACCAACAGCATGGCCCTCATCTCAGATGCCTTGCACAATTTCAGTGATCTCCTCGCACTGGCTTTGAGCTACGCGGCTTCGAGGATTGTGCTATGGAAATCTAACTCGCAGAAATCTTATGGCTATGGAAGAGTAGAGATTTTGGTGGCTTTCGTCAACGCGTCTGCTTTGGTTATCATTGGCCTCTATGTTATCTATGAGGGCGTGCGGAGATTTGCCGATCCCCAGGTAGTCAATGGCACCTGGATGCTCAGCATAGCCTCGTTTGCATTTGTCGCGAACGCGGCCGGCACGATCTTGTTGAAGCAACATGCACACGCTGATCTGAATATGAAGAGCGCCTATCTGCATCTCTTGACTGATGCGGTTGAGTCGATTGGGGTAGTAGTTGTCGCAGCTATGATCGCATGGCAGGGCTGGCAAGTGCTTGATCCATTGGTCTCGATTGGTATTGGAGCCTTCATCATCAAGAGTGCTTGGGATGTGGTTTCGGAAACAACGCACCTTCTGGCTGAAGGGACGCCGAGAGGAATCGATCTGGATGAGGTCGCGAGGTTTATTCAATCATTTCCTGGAGTGCGGGAAGTGCATCATGTGCATATCTGGGGTCTGTCCTCACATCTACGCGCTCTGAGTGCCCACATCGTTGTGGAGGATCAACGAATCAGCGAAGCAACGAAGATTACTTCACTTTTGGAACATGCACTGGAAGAGAAGTTTGGGATCAATCATCCGACATTTCAGCTTGAATGTGCCGCCTGCCCGGAGCAAGGGGTCGTGGTGGACGCCCATCATTCATCACGAGAGCACAACCACCCAGCCTAACGTGAAATGATATCGAACTCTACCCTCGCTAAATTGCGATCAATCGTCGGTGAGCCCAATCTTCTCGATTCGGCTGAAGATCGCATTTCCTATTCCTACGACGGAACCCCGATTCTCAAACAGCTTCCGGATGCCATCCTCATTCCGCGGAGCGTCGGTCACATTGCGCAAATCCTCAGAGTCGCTAATGAGGACCGTTTCGCCGTCGTTCCGAGAGGATCCGGCTCCGGTTTGAGCGGCGGTTCGATTCCTGTCGAGAACTCGGTGGTCTTGTTGACGAACCACTGGGATCGTATTTTGGAAATTGACAAGAGCAACCTGACCGTGTGGGTGGAGCCTGGTGTCATTACCGGAAAACTTCATGCGGCGGTGGAAGCTCTTGGGTTGTTCTATCCTCCTGATCCTGGAAGTGCAGTCATCTGCACGATAGGAGGAAACGTGGCTGAGAATGCAGGAGGAATAAGAGGCCTCAAGTACGGAGTGACGAAGAATTATGTGCTCGGTATGGAAGTCGTCCTCCCCAGCGGGGAAGTGGTCGTCACAGGAGGAAAGTCAGTCAAAGATGACGCGGGATTCAATTTAAGAGATCTCCTGATCGGATCGGAAGGAACACTCGCTGTCATCACCCGCGTTCTGTTGCGCTTGATCCCGAAGCCCCAGTCCACTCGAACGATGCTGGCATTCTATTCCAGCCTGAGTGATTCCGCGGAAACGGTCTCGGATATCATTGCATCGAAAATGACTCCTGCAGCTCTCGAATTCCTCGACAACACAACGATTCGATGCGTCGAAGAATACGCACATCTTGGTCTTCCTACGTCGATTGAATCGTTGTTGTTGATAGAAGTTGACGGAAGGTCTGCTGAGGTCGAGGAAGATGCCGCCAGGATCGTTGACATCTGCAACCGACACGATGCGTTCGAGATCAAGGTCGCCGGTGATGAACAGGAGGCGGTCAAGCTGCGCGCGGCCCGCAAGGTGGCGTTTTCCGCACTTGCTCGTGTACGCCCTACAACTGTTCTGGAAGACGCAACTGTACCGCGCAGTGAAGTTGCACCGATGCTGGAAAGCATCAACCGCATTGCGCGCTTCTATGGTCTCACGTTCGGCAACTTCGGACATGCCGGCGATGGCAACCTCCATCCGACGTGCCTGACGGACGAACGGGACAAACAAGAGATTCAGAAGGCGGAACGGGCATTTGATGAGATTTTCCAGGAGGCCATGCGGTTCGGAGGGACGATAACGGGCGAACACGGCGTTGGGTTATCCAAGTTGAAGTTCCTTGAAAGAGCGCTCGGTGAGCCGGCTATCGACATGATGCGGAAGATTAAGAAAGCTGTCGATCCAAACAGCGTTCTCAATCCCGGGAAAGTTTTCTCTCTCCGACCGCGATGCGAAGGTGCCTTGCCGCCCAACAGAGACCAGATCAAAAAGTTCTCCGATTCCGGGGCTTTCATGTAGGCCGTGCAACCTCATGCCAGAACATAGCCATCCAGTAGCCGTTTGGGCTGCGATGATGTGGTCTCGTCGAAACCGAATCAACGTTTTCCACCGCGCAACTTATGTGCGCATTATCCGTGTTTAAAGAACGCTTGGCCAGCCCGGGAGTGCAACAGATCAATTCGACGCGCGGCTCTCATCTGTTTCCAGGTATTGTTCCAGACTGCTGAACTCCACAGACAACCCCAATCGTCTCTCATGCAAAAAGCGATAGTCCTCATCCTTGCGGTGCTGCTTTCCACGGTCGTGACTTCCTTGCTCATGGCCCAGAAGATGGAGCGGTACAACCCGCGCTTGGCCTTTGAGCCCACATTTCTGAACCAGCCAGGGACGGCGTTTCGAGGCGCAAGCGGCAAGCCGGGGCCCGAATACTGGCAGAACAGGGGGGACTACATGATCACGGCAACCCTCGATACGCTCAGCAACACACTCAGCGCGCGTGAAGTGATCACCTACACCAACATGAGTCCGGATGTGCTTCCGTTTGTCTGGCTTCAACTAGACCAGAACATCGTGCAGAAGGATTCACGAGCAGCGCTCACCCAGGCTAGTCGTGGCCGTGGCGCGCCTGAGACAACGGACGGATTCAATCTCAAGTCTGTGGCGATTGTTGATCGGAACGCCCGCGTGCCGGCGAAGTATGTAGTGTCCGATACCCGCATGCAGATTGTTCTTCCGTCTCCAGTCTCGCCGCGGGGTGGTCGGCTTCAGATCGAAATTGAATACAACTTCGTGATCCCTCGTCAAGGTGGCGGCCGCATGGGGAGGATGGCGACGAGTCGGGGGATGATCTACGACATCGCTCAGTGGTACCCGCGGATGGCTGTGTATGATGATCAACGGGGGTGGGATAACCTTCCCTACCTTGGGTCGGGTGAGTTTTATCTTGAGTATGGCGACTTCGACTACACGCTTGATCTCCCTGCGAACCAGATCGTTGGAGGTTCCGGAGAACTCCTCAACTCCGACGAGGTGCTGAGCGCCGCTCAACGTAAAAAAATACGTGAAGCTCAGATGAGTGATAAGACCGTTACGATCAGAAGTGTGGCAGTTGTGGAGTCAGGGGTTGGCAGTGGAAAGCCCGGTGATAGAAAGTCATGGCATTTCGCCATGAAGAGCAGCCGTGATATCGCCTGGGCAGCGTCGAGTGCCTTTGTTTGGGACGCAGCGCGGATCAATCTTCCGAGCGCCAAACCATGCCTGGCCATGTCGGTCTATCCAGTGGAAAGCGCCGGCGATTCCGCTTATGGGCGCTCGACAGAATATACGAAGTACAGCATCGAGATTTTCTCAAAGGATTTGTTTGAATACCCCTGGCCTGTGGCAGTCAATGTGGGGGGACCGGTGGGAGGACAGGAGTATCCGGGTATATTCTTCTGCGGGTTCCGGGGAAAAGGGAAAGAGTTATGGTGGATTGCATCTCACGAGATCGGTCACAGCTGGTTTCCGATGATCGTCGGGTCTAACGAGCGCCGGTGGGCTTTTCTGGATGAAGGATTCAATACGTTTGTGGACATCGCTGCCTCCGATGAGTTCAACCACGGCGAATACGCTCCGAAACGCGACGCCGAGTATGCCCCCGGTGGAGGAAACCCGGCCCGTGAGATTGCTCCACTTCTCCTTGATCGTGCGGCTCCACCCATCATCACGCCCGCCGATGCGATCTCCGAACAGTACCGCCATCTGGTCTCGTATTATAGGCCGGCGTTCGGACTGGTACTTCTCAGAACCGTGATCCTCGGGCCTGAACGCTTCGATTATGCATTCCGTCAGTACATCAGCGACTGGGCTTTCAAACACCCTGTCCCAAGTGATTTCTTCCGCGCAATGAACAATGGAGCCGGAGAAAACCTCAACTGGTTTTGGAAGGGATGGTTCGTCAACACGTGGACTCTGGACCAACAGGTTCGCAGTGTGAAATATCTCGAAGGCGATCCCACAAAAGGGGTGTTGATTACGCTGGGGAACAATGGAGAATTGCCGATGCCGGTCACGGTGGCGATCTACGAATCCAACCATCACTCAGGGCATGTGCAGCTTCCGGTGGAGATATGGCATAGTTCGGCGGAGTGGACCTTTCGCTACCCATCCACGAGTCCCGTTGACTCGGTCGTTGTTGACCCCGATCAGCGTCTCCCGGATGTCAATCCGGCGAACAATGTCTGGACGTCAGGAGCACCAGCGACAAGGCCGATGCGCCGGCGATAAAGATTCGTTGTGCTCGGGGTTGCGATCCCGGGAATTGGTGCAGGCAAGTCCTGAGCATGCAAGAAACGTTTTGAGAATCGTCTCAGAATTTTTCACCACAGCTGAAAGGTGCAACGTTATGAACAACAGAACCGCAGTACTCCTGACATTCTGTGCATTCGTGGTCTTCTCGATGACGACGTTTGCCCAGGAGTCATCGACGTACAATCCGCACGAGACTTTTGATCCGGGCTTTCTGAACCAATCCGGCACGATCTATCGGAGCGGAAGTGGATGCCCCGGTCCGGCCTACTGGCAAAACCGTGCAGACTACAAGATTACGGCGGAGCTCAACGAGGCGGATAGCACCATCACGGCTAACGAAACCATTTCGTACAGGAACAACAGCCCAGACGCGTTGCCATATCTTTGGATTCAGCTCGACCAGAACCTTTCCCGGGAGGATTCCCGCGGCACGGCAACCGAGCCGGTGAGTGGCATGAGGCCTTCCTCAAGGCAGTTCACACAGGGCTTTGTACTCAAGTCCGTGAAGATCGAGCAGGACGGGAGGGAGTCTGACGCGAAATATATGGTTACGGATACGCGGATGCAGATTATGCTCCCCTCGGCGATGAGAGCAAAAGGAGGAGAAATCAAACTGGAGATCTCCTACTCGTTTGAGATACTCCTCTTTGGGGCGGGCCGTATGGGGCGAACCGACACCAAGAACGGCACTATCTACGAAATAGCACAATGGTATCCGCGGATGGCAGTGTGTGACGATGTACAGGGGTGGAACACGCTTCCGTTCCTAGGTCAGGGAGAATTCTATCTTGAGTATGGGGATTTCGATTTCTCGATCAAGGTTCCGGAGGATCATATCGTCGTCGCGTCGGGCGAACTTCAAAACGCAAGTGAGGTACTTACCTCGCAGGAGCGGAAACTCCTCGATGAAGCAGCAAAGAGCGACAAAACCGTCACGATTCGCGGGGCCGATGCCGTGAGCCCACCCGACAAGCGTCCCCAACATCTGGGGACAAAGACGTGGCACTTCAAAATGACGAATGCGCGTGATGTTGCATGGGCATCCTCCCGCTCGTTCATTTGGGATGCAGCTCGCGTTAAGCTCCCCAGCGGAAAGCGCTGCCTTGCGATGTCGGCATATCCCGTAGAAAGCGCTGGCGATTCTTCTTGGGGACGGTCGACCGAGTACGTCAAAGGCACAATTGAATACAATTCAAAGCAATGGTTCGAGTACCCCTATCCAGTTGCAGTCAATGTGGCCGGATTTGTCGGCGGGATGGAATATCCGGGCATTGTGTTCTGCAGCTGGCGCAGCCGCGGAGGCGGCCTGTGGGGAGTCACGACGCATGAGATCGGCCACAACTGGTTCCCCATGGTCGTCGGCTCGAATGAACGCGAGTATCCATGGATGGACGAAGGGTTCAATACGTTCATCAACATTTACTCAACGAGGAATTTTAACAACGGGGAATACAAATCAGAGCGCGACTCTGCGCGGCGATTCGTTCCGATGCTGATGCGCTCGAACATATTTCCAATCTTCACGTACGCAGACAACATGCCGAGAAACGACCTGAGCAACCTCGCTTACTACAAACCGTCGATCGGCCTGGTGATGCTGCGGGAGTACGTTCTCGGTCCCGACCGGTTCGACTATGCCTTCCGAGAATACATCAAACGGTGGGCGTTCAAACATCCACAGCCGGGAGATTTCTTCCGGACGATGAATGAAGCATCAGGGGAAGACCTGAACTGGTTCTGGAAGTCGTGGTTTATGGAGAACTGGAAACTGGACCAGACGGTCAAAGACGTGAAGTATGTCGATAACGATCCTTCGAAAGGGGTTCTCATCACCATCGCGAACAACGAAAAAATGGTGATGCCCGTGACAGTGGAAGTGAAGGAATCGAATGGCCACAAGGGAAGAGTGAATCTGCCGGTGGAGATCTGGGCGCGTGGAGGGGAATGGACCTTCAAATACCCATCCACAAGCATGGTTGAATACGTCACACTCGATCCTGATCACATCCTTCCAGATGTCAATTCAGACAACGATACTTGGACATCCGGCGTCGTCACGCGTAGACCCGCAAGAGGAAGGGGAAGGCAGTAGGAGGTTGACCAGATTGTGCGCTTGGGCGTCTATTCTGCAGCTTTATCTGGTGCATGTTCTGGTCCCGAATACTTCCTCCTTCGTGCGCTAAGCATGTGTAGTCTTTTTGTATCTTCATCTTGTTCCACGATCGCGTCAGGAATAAACACATGGAAGACGCCCTCCTCATCGACAGAGTACAGTTTGCCTTCACCATCATGTATCATTACCTCTTCCCTCAATTGACGATGGGCCTCGGCCTGCTCATCGTTGTCCTGAAGGGTCTCTTCCTCTGGAAAAAGGATGAACGCTACAATCAGAGTGCACGGTTTTGGGCGAAGATCTTCGCCATCAATTTCGCAGTTGGGGTCGTAACGGGAATCCCAATGGAATTTCAATTCGGCACGAACTGGGCGAGATTCTCAACATTCGCCGGCGGAGTCATCGGGCAAACGCTCGCCATGGAAGGGGTTTTTGCTTTTTTCCTGGAGTCGAGTTTCCTCGGTCTCTTTTTGTTCGGAGAGAAGAAACTGGGACGGTCCGGCCACTTTCTTGCCGCAGTGATGGTATTTCTTGGCTCCTGGCTCTCGGGGTATTTCATCATTGCCACCAACGCGTGGATGCAACATCCGCTGGCATATGCCGCCGCCACTGACGGGTCATTGCACGTCAGTGACTATTGGGGGCTGTTGCTCAATCCATGGATTGGGTGGCAATACACGCATAACATGATCGGCGCCGTTGTGACCGCGGCGTTCGTGATGACTTCTGTCGGCGCATTCTATCTCCTGTCCAATCGAAACGTGGAGTACGGAAAGGTCTTTGTCCGGGTCGGAGTTGGCGCGGGACTTATCGGGTCACTCCTTGTCGCATTTCCCACCGGTGACGGCCAGGTCAAGAATGTCGCAACGTATCAGCCTGTCACCTTCGCCGGAATGGAGGGGCTCTTTGAGAGCAAAGAGGGGGCCGAACTCATGCTCATCGGCCAGCCCGACATGGAAAAGCTCCGGATGGATAATCCACTTTATGTTCCACAACTGCTCAGCTTTCTCACCCACTACCGATGGACAGCAGAAGTGAAAGGCCTCCAGGCATTCCCCAAAGAGCAATGGCCGACCAACATCCCTCTTCTCTATTATAGCTACCATATCATGGTCGGACTTGGCACGATCTTCATGGCGATCATGGCGTTGGCGGCATTCCTTCTCTGGAAAAAGAAGCTCTATCAGGCGCGATGGGCACTGTGGATTCTGCTGTTGGCGTTTCCATTTCCGTACATCGCCAATACGGCAGGATGGATGACAGCGGAACTGGGCCGACAACCGTGGCTCGTGTATGGTCTCATGAGAACTCTTCACGGTGCATCTCCAACGGTGTCAGCCGGAAACGGTCTCTTCACGCTTCTAGGATTTCTTGGAATGTATTTTGTCATCGGGGTCTTGTTCCTCTTTCTCGTCGTAAAGAGAATCAACCAGGGACCTGAAAACGCGGGCTCTGCTCACTGAAGATCAGAAAGCGTAGGATCGTCGACAGTCGAAGCATACTCTTCGAGGAAAGTGCTATGGAAACATTGTGGTTTGTTCTCGTCTCGTTCATGCTGACCATGTATGTTGTCTTGGATGGATTTGATCTGGGTGCTGGAATTATTCATTTGTACGCGGCAAAGACCGATGTGGAACGGCGCTTGATTCTCAACGCCATCGGACCTGTCTGGGACGGCAACGAGGTGTGGATCCTCGCAGCCGGAGGGACGCTCTATTTCGCTTTCCCGCTTGTGTATGCATCGAGCTTCAGCGGATTCTATCTCCCACTGATCATGATCTTGTGGCTCCTGATGTCACGCGGCCTGAGCATCGAGTTCCGGCATCAGGTGGACAACCCGTTGTGGCGGAATTTCTGGGACGTCATGTTTTCGCTTTCCAGCGGCTTGCTGGTGATCTTCTTGGGCGCAGCGCTCGGGAACGTCATTCGCGGAGTCCCTTTGTCAAAAGACGGATATTTCTTTGAACCGCTCTGGACGACCTTTACTGTTGTGCCAGAGTCCGGAATTCTCGATTGGTATACCGTCATCTTTGGCCTCGTCGCTCTGTTTACTTTGACAGTGCACGGCTCGAGTTACGTTGCGATGAAGACTGAGGGCGACGTACAGACTCGTTCTCGCTTTGCAGCAGGCAAAGCCTGGTGGGGAGTGATGGCGACAACGATCGCTGGAATCACTACTACATTCGCTTTGCGGCCTGAATTGCTCAACAACTTCACCAAGCACTATTGGGGGCTCTTGTTCCCACTCGCCGCGCTTCTCGGACTCTCAGGCGTCTGGTATCATTTCCGAAAAGGACAAGATACCCGGATGTTTCTTTCATCCACTCTTTTCATTCTTGCGATGCTCGGAGGCACAGCGTTCGCACTCTATCCGAATCTTCTGACCTCATCGACCGATCCTTCTGCGAGCCTCACGATACACAACACCGCAGCACAGCCGTATGGGCTCGGCGTTGGCCTTTCGTGGTGGATCGTGGGAATGGTACTCGTATCGGGATACTTCATCTATGTGTACCGCTCGTTCAGAGGCAAAGTAGCTCTTCCGACAGAAGATGCCGGATACTAGAGATGCCCTTTAGAATGATTGGTCGCGGTTGATGAGCAGGTAGAAAAGCACAAGACGTCACCGTTGAATCGCAGACCCTTTGCTATTTTTGTGGAGGACTCCTGGAATCACTCCGCGACAAATCTTGATGACATCTACAC
>PMZI01000027.1 GCA_003170475.1 Ignavibacteriota bacterium
ACGTACCTCCGTTGTTCGTCCAGGTTCCGGTGACATTTGTGTTGGCCCCGGCAGTAAACGTCCCGGCTGTCAGTGTGACAAGACCGGAGATATTCATCGTCGCCGGTGCCGTGAAGTTACCCGTTGTTTCCGTGAAGTTGTTATTCACCGTCAAGGCTGTTATGCTGCCACTCGTGTTCAGCAATGTGCCTGCCGTCTTTGTCAGCGTCATGTTGTAGAACGTTTCACCGCTTGCCGTCCCGTTGATCGTTTGTGCTCCTGTGCCATTAAATGTCACAGTGTTCGTTCCAGGGGTAAACGTGCCACCATTGTTCGTCCAGTTGCCAAGCACACTGATACCTCCTGCGGCAGTGACAGTGACACCGGAATTGATCTGCACATTTCCAAAAGTCATAGCCGTCGTCGGAGTGATGGTACCGGATCCCGTGAATGTCGTGTTCGTTGCCACATTCATCGTGAATGCCCCCGTCGTATTCGTGACATTCCCTCCGAAGGAGACATTGGCGGCACCCGATGTCGTCAGCGTGGACCCGGTTCCATCCTTTGCATATGGACCGGAGAAGGTCAGAGTTCCGGTGGACGCGCTGATGACACAGGTCCTCGCAGTCGCTCCCCCCGCCCCCTGCAATGTCGTACCCCCCACAGTGAACGTACCCGTGCCGACGGTGAGGGTGATTGTGTTCGTAATGACCGACGGTTGGGCAGTGAAGTTTCCTGTCACATTGAAGGTGCCTCCGTTAAACGCGATCGTCATGTTGGCACCGGTGATCGCAGGGCTCAAATTCGCTGTGGCTGCAGACAGAATGACACCAGCGGCGAGATTGATATTATGGACCCGCGCTGTGCCCGCGATGGTGTTTGTGATCGCCCCCGTGACACTGAGATTCCCGTTGATGATGAGGGTCGATAAACTAGCGTTGCCATAGGTAATCGAAGCGACGGAAGTCGGGGTGGTGAGCGTAGGCTGATTGGTGATCGCGGCTGTTCCGATTTCGACAGCATCCGCTGCGCTCGGTGGTCTGCTCGGCGTGCCGCTGACTATTGTCCAGTTGGTCGACGTCTCCCACGCTATGCTGGTGCCTCCAGTCCACCGGACAGTTCCCTGCCCGAGCGCTGTTGCAGTCATCATCACAAGCGCAAGAGTGAGCTCAAGCGGACGGAGTTTCTTCACCAATATGGAAGTGAATCTGTGCATCAGTACGCGGGTTGCATACTCCTTTTGATGGAATTGCCGCACGAGGTCGTGCGATCCTTTGCCAGCCAAAAATTCATGTCTGTGAATATCCTCGTCAAACAGTAAAGAACAAAAGCAGGAGATTGCATCTCCACAACTAAGTGCGCACCCATGTTCATGCACGACATGACGTAGCCCTTTTCAGCGCAGCATATTCTCCTGCTCCGAAAAGACTTATCTCATCTCACGTTGTTCTTTGGCTGAAATGTGCTAGAGAAGTGCGAAGAAAACCATCCACATTACACCGTAATTTGAAAAATACGGTGAACATGAAATGTGACTACGGTCTCAACCGTATGTTACCACAAGAATGGCACAGAATGAAGGGAAAAGTGCGGTTTTTGTCGCAAAAACTATCGAATTCGATCTAAAGGACTTTAGAACAGGAAGACAATGCGATGGGACAATCTGAGAACAAACTAGATTTCAGAATCGCGATGGAAAGTGAAAATCGTGGAGAAAAATGTCGGGGAATCTTGACTTCGGTGGAGGGACCAAACAGAACTACTCGGTGTATGTAACAAACAACTTGTCAGATGGGATTGCCTTCGGGGATGATGATCTCGCGTTGTTCAAATCCGATTCGCGGGAAGTACGCGCAGAAACTTGATGCACAACACCGGCGTGCGTCGATGGTACTGTTGTTGAAAAAATCTGGTCTGCAGTTTTCAAATTGGGTTCGACAACATCCTGAACTTGAGATTGAGCTCCCGCCGTGATCTTGAGTGAACTGCGACTGGTTGTATTCGAGACAAATGAGGCACTCGGGGTCGGCACCAACGCAATTCTTCGCACACCGAAAGCAACAACCTGTGACGCAGAACTCGTGCTCTGAGCGAACAGCTCACCTGCAGAAAACGCGAGAATAACCAACAAATACAGCATGTTTCTCATCTGCTTCATCGCACTGATTTCTAGTTTGTCAACGTGAGCGTGACCACCCTTGAGTCGGAATTCAATTGCGTAACTGATGGATCTGCAGCGAAAGCGTAGGTAATCGATTGATTGCGATCGCTTCCCTTAGAAATTCCCGTGACCACATCGACAGGGGTCGAAGCGTTTGAGACATCAACAAATCCATTGCTCAACCCGGCACTTGCTTCCAACTTCACCATCAATTTTGTTCCCTGCGGCATCGGTCCGTTAATCGAAGCAACGATTTTCATGTTGTCGAGATTCGTCAGCATGCTGTACTTCGTGCTGTTGTCGATCACAGACAGTGCATCTGATCCGGTGCCCATGTCAGTGACAAACAAAGGTCCAGGATTTCCTGTCACGGCTATTTGGGAAATGGGTCTGACTTCAACGGTCACACTCTGAGAAACGCTGCTGCTGGTTTGAGCCAATGCAATGATCGGCAAACAGAGGAAAAGCACGAAAAGAGTTTTGAAGGATGTGATTGTCGTCACGGGTGCAATGTAGTCAATTTGCCTTGTCAAATTCAAGAAGAACTTATGTTTTTTGTCAGGTTTCATTTGCTGACTTACTCACAAACCTGGTGCCACGTCATGCGGAAATGTGATGAATTTGGCGTGTTCTTAAGCTCTTATGCATGAATAACTTGCGGAGTTAACCTTTCGAGGGAGGGATCATCGTGAAATTGAGGCTTTGTAGTTTCTACATCGACAGAATTAGCGGGGCGGGATGAGAAATCCTGTCAAGTCCGCCGGGTTCAGGATTTCTCGCCCCCGTTTTGCAGAGACTCGGTATGACACGGGTTTCGTGAAAACTTGAAATGATGGATTGAATCGAATGCTGACTACATGAGAGTTCGCCGGAGGTATTGCGACAGATTTTTGCAGCTAGCGCGGAGGATGTAAGGACGGATCGTCCTTCTTCGGAGTTTGCTCAATCGTTTTGGCTTTCGGTACAACTTCATTGCTCTTTGTTTTCGGCGGAACCGCTTCCGGCGTTTTTCCCTTTTGAGGCGGAGCCTCGAGCGTCTTCCCTTGCTGGAGTATCTGGATGCGACGCTTCCTGGGAACAGCTTTGAATGTGAACTCCGTCGAAGCTCCGGGGACGCCCTCGACGATGTACGAATCCTTCTCAAAGAAATAGTTCTGAGGCAGGTTGCCTTCAAGAATCTGAAGCGTCCATGTCCCGGGACGGATGCCCGCGAAACTGAATCGTCCTCTGTTGTCGGAGACTCTCCGATTCGATTCCTGAGAATTCGATAATTCAAGGATGACATTCGCATGTCCGCCCTGTTCGATGAACTCCGGTTGCGAAGTGTCACCCAACGCCTGATCCTTCATCCCAAAGAGCAGCACGACACCCGATACACCGATGGCTCGCGCGAGGGAAATGTCATACCGCGCTTCCTGGCCCCCGACGACTGTGATTTCATGCGGCAATTCCTGCAAAGCAACGCGATTCAATCCGATGCTCGCCATATCAAGTTGCACGTAGTATTTGTCGGGCTTCAGGGACACGAAATGATATTCGCCATTGCGATCAGTGAGAGCGGTTGCTCCGCCGGCGTACACCAACACACCCTGAATCGCCGTCCCCTTTTCCGAGTCCACCACTTTTCCCGTGAGTTTGCCTGATTCCATTTTCCGCGCGACGGGCACACCGATAGGCATCGAAAATTCGGCGAGATATGCTAGCTCTTTTCCCTGATCGGACGGAGCGAAGATACTCTGCCGAGCTCGCAGCATGATGCTTTGTCCGCCCGCGAACTTGTGTTCAATGCTCGCATCGAACAAACTGTATGTTTGATCGAACGCACCTTGCGTCCTGGTACCAAAGATCGCGGCGGAAATCCTCGTCGCCTCACCGACAATCACTGAAGCGTTGACGCTCCCCGCCAGCAATTGTTGGGGCAGGAGTGTTGAAAGATCATTTTCCTTTGTGTACTCTGCCGTAAAGCCGTACGTTTGACCCGCGAAGGGCTGCACGCTCGCAAAAATGCCATAGCGTTGGTACGGACTGCTGTTCCCCAGAAGATCGTCCCGAGTCGTTCCGATGTCCGCATTTCCGACGAGCATTACCCCAAACATGTTCTGACTCAGCCGGAGCTGCCACGTCTTGTCTCCGCGACGAAAGCGCGAAACCGGCAGAAGATCTTCCTGATCATTCACCCGGTAATACAACGACAAGAGACTGGAATACCCTGCGCCGACCAGGACATAGCGTGTGTGGGGCGCAAGCAGCAGCGTGGAATCGCGGTTCAGGTTGCGATCCTCGTCCCTGTAGTATCCTTCGATCCTGAGATCTTTGAGCGGCAAGAAATTGACACTGATATTCTTGAAGTCAACATCCCGATAATAGCCCTTGTACAACGGTCCGGCATGCAGATATTGGACATCAGAAGAGATCCA
>PMZI01000013.1 GCA_003170475.1 Ignavibacteriota bacterium
ATGTATTACTGCTCCGATCGGGACATTGGCCCGAGCATTGTAGATTATTTGAATCGATATCAGTCGTTTCGAATTTTGCCGGAAGAGAGGGATTTCTTCTACACGCTAAAACAGTTCTATCGGCCCGGTTTGAAATTCGGAGACGAATATGACGACAAGAAGACAAACCTCCTGGCGGTATTGCATGAAAGCAGGGTTCTTGGAACAACAAAGGAAGAAAAAGGGAAGAAGACATTGCGCCGAAGCTCCGGCTGGGACCCCCGGACATTGTTCGGAATAATTGATTCGTACGGACGCGGAACCGACCTCGCCGGGCTCTTTGGTGGCAAACCCGACATTCTGGTGTGCGATGATATGACCACTGAAAGCGCGGATTTTATTATGGTTCATCGAGGATCAAATTCCAAACCTCCACGAGTAGTCTTTATCCATGCAAAGGCCAATCATCCTGCAAGTCTATTTTCGGCAACGCACTTGCAGGATGTGTGTGCTCAAGCACAAAAAAACGTTCGCTTTCTATCGCGATTCGATGATGCGATGCCGTCGAAGGCGGCCAGGTGGCATAAGGATCCTTGGAAAAGCAATAATCTCATGGTGAAGCACAGAATTAGAATTGGGTCGCAGGAACAAACCGGCACTGAAATTTGGAAAGACATAAAGAATGCAATTGTACATCCGCATGCAGATCGCGAAGTATGGCTTTTTCTTGGGCAGGTGCTGTCGAAAGGCGAATTTGAAAAAGCACTAACGTCGCATAATCCGAAACAGGAAGCCGTCCAGGCAGCATACCTATTGCTTACGACCATCACAGAAGTTGCAATGGCTAATGGAAAGTTGAGAGTGCTGTGCTCACCGTAGGGAAAGGCGAAGGTATTCTCCACGTCCGCCGCGCAACCATGAGTAGAAAACAGTCTTCCAAGAGCTCAAAGTCGACGCGTGATCTTCTTTGCTGACATTCGAACCACTCGTTCCACAACTCTTGTCGCGCGGAGCAGTTATGCTACTCGGTGGATATGGTTCCTACACTCCCATGGGGAGAGCAACCAAGCTGGCAGATCTGAGAGGCTACAAGATTTCTGTACACCTTGCAGTATCTGCTTGCACAGTGGCGAGTTCACTGATCATCTTTCGTAGAGCAAAAGTCGTCGGCAGTGTTGGCTCTTTTGCAGTTATCCAACAGGATCATCCGATAGTTCTTGGGATCGTGCGGGGCGTATCTCTGGCTGCCATACTTGACTGCGCTGAGAACAATCCGATTCTTCACACGATAAGAGTCTGGGGGCCACGCAATATAGTGGCGTTACTGGAAATTCCAGACCCGAAACAGCATTTGCCTAACTCAAACCTTGCAGATAGTCCATGTGGCATTTGCCAAAGTTCATTCTCACTTCCTCGGATCTGCGAGACCCTGCGTCAATTGCGGGATGATGAAACGTTCATACAAAGAACCCAGCATGCTCGCGTGTATTACCTTGATGAAGTGGCACCTGATCTTTTGGGGAGAGATGAATCTTAGATCAAGTGGTGACGAGAGCTGCCCGCCCGATTTTGTGAAGTTCCCGAAATATTGAGCAGAACAGAATCATCAATAAATACAAGTGTCTTCTGGGTTTTTCTCACAAATGACATTTTTCAAATATACCGTGTTCTAGGTATTGCGCTTTCATCTGCAAAGATGCACAATCTACTGTAGTTTATTCCTCCGAAGAAAGCTGTCGGTACTCTCGCTGAGTACACAATGTGATCGTGGCGGTGAGGACAAGGATCTTCGTGAGGGAGTTGGAGCTGTTGGTGAGCGGCGTTCGTCGGCCTGTCTAGACTAGACCTGTTTATCGAGACCGCCTACGTCGTGTCTTGCTACGCACCGTTGAATCTCATCTATCTTTTATTCGAATAGTCACGCGAGTTATCACTTCTTACCAAAGGCCATGGTATGCATTTCACACTCTCAACGAAACCCCTCCTGGGGAGCGCTGTCGCAGTTATTCTCTTGGCGGTATTCATTTGGTACGCTCTTGTCCCCTCCTCCAAATCGAAAGAGGGTCTCGAGCATTCTGACTCGACCAATGTCACGAGGGTTTCGGGGTCAAGTCCAAGCGATGTAGTGTTTCCAGTTGAAGTCGCTGTTGCGCGCCGCGGTGATTTGGTCAAGAGGCTTAGCACAACAGGCATCATCCGTGCAAATCGGGAGGTGGAAATCGTGTCTCGAACTGCTGGGGAGATTATCTTCGTTGGTGCTCAAAACGGAGACTATGTAAAGCTAGGCGATGTGCTCGTGAAGCTGGATGATCGGGAGTACAAGCTTGCGTATGCAAGGGCTTCTGCTGGACTACTCTCCGCACAAATCGAATACAGAACTCTCAGCACGTCGCCCTTTCTTGCAAGCCCAGACTCGATTGACATGAAGCAGAAGAAGGAAGAAGTTCAACGAAAACTGCGAGATGCTGACCAACGTTTCATAGAAGGCGCGATCAGCGAGGAGAACTTTGCGCGATTGAAAAGGGACTATGAAACAGAGCTCGCAGTCTACAATGCACAACGAAGTGATGTAGTTGCGACAAAAAGCGGTCTGAGCCAAGCAATCGAGGCATACGAACGATCAAAGTTGGACCTCGAGTCGACTCAGATCAAAGCTCCGTTTGCCGGCCATGTTGCTGATTGCGATCTCTCGACCGGAAAACGCGTGGCCCAGCAACAAGTATTACTTAAGATCGTAGATGTATCGCGATTATTGGTGGATGTTGAAGTGCTCGAAAGCGAGATTGGCAAAGTTCAAATCGGACGAAAAGCAGAAGTAAATGTCAACGCGTATCCAAATGATAAATTCGTGGGAACCGTATTTCTCATCAATCCGGTTGTTGATGCAAAATCAAAGACAGTTAAGGTGACTGTGCAATTGAGCGTCACTCGCCGCCGCAGCAGTCACGATTCACCACGCCTGAGACCGGGCATGTTTGCGACCGTCAAGATAGAGACTGAGATACTGAAAGACTGTTTGCTGGTGCCAAAGGAGGCTCTGCTTGTTCGGGATCAGCGCGCATTAGTGTTTGTTGCTCAATCCGGATTGGCGAAGTGGCAGTATGTGGAAATGGGGGAGGAAAATGAACGCTACGTCGAGCTGAAGTCTGCAGTCTTACCCGGAGACTCAGTGATAATCAGTGGGCATTACACATTGGCACACGATGCGAAGGTGAGCATCCTGAGATAGCTATCTGGTGTAGCCCGTTGTCAGAGTGGAGTTATTCGACAAAATGGTTACAGGATTGAAACGATGGATATCTCAGAAATAGTGGACTTGATAGAACGGGATCCAGCCAGATTTGGAACGACAGGCGAGGTGGCAGATTATTTTGGGATCTCATCAGAAACGCTGCGAAGAGAATTCTTCCGACGAATGCGGTTTCACCTTCATGAGTTTATTGCGAAGAAGAGGATTGAGAAGATGAAGCACTTGCTGTTGAAGACAGATAAGCGATGCTTCGAAATCTGTTTTGAAGTGGGATTCAAACGCGAAGATACGGCTGCAAAAGTGTTCAAGCGATTGGCTGGACAAACAATGGAAGAATATCGGAAGACGTGTTCTAGTGTTCTTGCGACAAAGCAAAAATCGCATTAGTTCATTTGAAATGGGCCGTGCACAAAGTAACGACGAAGTGTATAATCATGCATTTTCTAAGCGTGAATTCGGAAATCGATTTATGGAAGTCAAGACCATGTCCTGAAGAAGATTCTATGCGAATCGATGATGGAGGTTCAACGCGGATGGTGAACAAAAACCCAAACAAGTTCATAACGGCAGAGAAGTGGGAGAAAAATAGTTGAAACATTCGCCTGAACCTGTGCGCAAGGAATTCTTGCAAAGGACGTGAATCCATCTCTCCAACTTCATAGTAAAAAATTAGAAGAGCCGCTCTTGAACTCAGAACGGCGATAATTTGCATTCCGCTATGACGCTGGATTCCCGAGTGAAAACACTGGGGCAAAAGTGTTCAAATGTGTGTACTTGTGAATATGGCGGAATTGCGGAGGCGGAATTGTGGTACCATGCAACATCAGCTGAAGTGGCAACCGCGAAAGGCAACCGTAACGAACAACCGCTGAAGGCAATGTTTCTCTGTTGAATTAAAGTCGATTCGAAACTAAAATGTGTTGTCCAACGGCTGAAAGATAGAGTTGTTTTTGGCGACCATTTATGCGAGATGCGGGCAATTAATGACTAAGGTTAGATCTACTGGGGGTATGGCGAAGGGTGATCAGAGGCAAGAAGTTGACGGCGGTACAAACTCTGGGTGACGCGGATGAGATCAGGAGCAAAATCGTAATACTGGTTTTTACAGTACGACCAGCGCCAATGATGCACGACTTTACAAGGATCAATTGATGAAGACGCAACTCGTCGGTACAAGGCGGACTCCTGGGAAACTGAGCTCAAGTTTCGTTGTAAAGCTTCTCGCAATAGTTAACGTCATGCTATTCATTACGATCGCTACCCTGGCCTATGATCGATATAGACAGGGCCAACATACGGACAGGCATAGTTTTGTCCAAGCCGGCGTGATCTTCCCTCGTACTGCAATAAGAGACGATCGCTACTGGAGCATGGCAGAAGCAAATCCTTACGACCTCCTGGTGAATGTTTTTTTGAGCGATTCCAGCTTCGCAGGCTTTGAGAACCACGTTGATGAGTTTAAGGATGCGTTCAAAGAGCTTGAGGGGGGACAACTACTTCTCGTCATAGGTGAGAGAGCCCTCGACTTGCCATCTGCACGCAGTGGTATTGGTCGAAATACCGATCTCTTCGTGCTCTCCCATTGTGATGAATCCACTTGGAGGACGCTGGGGTTAAGGAGTGAGGGCGTGGTCATTGTGAATGGGCGGACCGGAAGAGTCTTGGAGTCATTCCCCTATATCTTGAATTCATTTGTCCTTCGGGATGAATTGAAACGACTACTTCGGATAAATCATAGCTAGAGGCGATGATGCCACCTTATCGAATAGCGATCTTGATTATCGCAATGCTGCTTGCTTGTGGGTGTAGAAAAGCTTCTTCTTCGAAACTCGAGGCTTATCATTTGTCAAGCCTCATTGGCGCAGCATCGAAGAGTGTCGTCGACATGGAAAGCGTGAGAATCGAACCATGTTCAGTCAAAGTTATGGCAGGCGGAGATTCGCTTTCGCCGACAAAAAGCAAGACGGAAATGTTCTTGGCGTCCGCCTCCAGTTCTTGTGTCAGAGGAACTCAGTTATTGATTTGTGACCGGTTGAATGACTGTATCTTTGTAGCAGACTCAGAAGGAACGATCCTACGGAAGATTGGTCGTCACGGCAAAGGCCCCGGTGAATTCATCGGGCCGGTTCACATTGCATGCAATACGAACTTTTGCTTTGTGTATGATCTCGGCAACGGACGAATCCAGATTCTCGACCGAGAATTCGATTACGTGAGTTCAATACCAGCGGTCTACAATTTTCTTTCGGGATGTCTTGCCGCAAGCCGAGATCAAGTGTACATACATGGAAGTTACGCTGATACATTACTATTAAAGAGGTATTCGTCGATAAGTCCATTCGATCTTGTATCTGTCAGCATTCCACTGCTTGTGCCGAGAACTGAGAGATCACAGGCGTACAACAGCGTGAAGTTCTCAGCGAACGAAGACGGCTGGCTTTGCATTGGTTACACCGGGTTGCCCTATCTCTTTGTATTTGATCCTCAAGGAATTCAGAGGTCGACGATTGAACTACAAGGTAAGGGAGTAGAACAACTAAAGGAACATCCAAACGGCCTCAAGGCGTCTGGAGCAATGATGAAGATCTTCATCGCTGGGATTTCTGTCTTCCAAGATGGTAGCGTAGTTTTCTCGGACGGCCATCGGATATTTGTCCTGGAAAACAGTAACGGAACCTATCGACTCAAGCGAGTGTTGCGGCCCGGCATCGGCGAAAACGTTATACGTCACATCTGTCTAGACGAGCGCCGGGGACGCGTTTTCCTTACAACGGATGTCTCGGTATCAGAACTGGATCTGAAGTAGCCAGCTTGCGTATTCTCACACACTTAAATGAAGGGAACGATTCGTATGAAAAGAAAACATGGAATTGTCACGGCATGTGCTTTGTTGCTTGCCCAGACGTGTGTTCTTGTGATTCTTTTGACCCAGCCCGCGTTTGCAGATAGTGCATTTTGTGCGGCGAGGTGCCCCGGTGGCTGCTCGGTTCTCGGATGCAGTGAGTCGGGACATGGTTGCTATGTTACTGGTGGGTGCCATTGCTGGTGTTTCTGTGGCGACTATCTATCGGATGACTATTGCCCCGTTGAGTAATCTCATCTTGTGGGAATGACCGACCCAGTCTGCAGGGATGTGAAGGCGCTGAGACGTTTGCGAAAGTCAAGAGGGAACCCGCCGTTCCAACGGTATGCTGATGATGTCGGATATTGAGGACATCGCTAAATGTGCAGTTGGGGGGCTATGGTAATGAACTGATCATGCGGGCTAAATCGTCGGCGGTGAGGAACTCTATGTACCTTTGAGGCGGACCCGTCAGTCCAAAAAGCACAAAGAGTTAAATTGTGAGATTATGCCATGTGATGCCACTTCTGCATCGTAGGTTCGGAAGTCAGAAAGCGGTACGGAATGTTGTCTGTTCTCCTCGGCTTTGTCGATGAAAAGCAATGAAAAGTAAGAATCTAGCAGACGGGGGATGAAGTTGGAAGCCAACACAAGCTCGTTCACACGGAGCCAGAAGCGAGTTTTGACCGTGCGCCTTTTGGTGGGGGGCGTTATGCTCTTTTCCGGCTTGTCAAAAGCGTTGTCTCCCGCCGCGGGGTCGGTCTTCCTTTCGCAACTTGGCATTCCAGCAACTTTGAACGTGAGCCTTATTTATTTCGTCATTTTTTTGGAGTTGTTTTTGGGTGCATGCTGCATGTTGGGAATTTTTCTTCGAATTGCTAGCATTGCCATCGCGGGAACGCTGATTGTTTTCGCATGTGCAATCCTGCTCGCCTTGTTGATGGGAATCACCGGTTCCTGTGGTTGCTTTGGGAATGTGATCACGAGTGAGGTAGGCGTTCTGGCAATACTTAGAAATCTGGTCGTTGCCGCATTCGCGTTGTACCTTGCCGGCAGCAACAATAATAGACTCTGTTTGCAAGCTGCCATAGATAGATTGTAGCTTACTTCGTGACACCCCGCTCCCTGATCGAGGAGTCTTGGCTCATTCACCTTTCTGCAATATTCATTCTCTCTTCGTGTGAAAAATATCTCGTTGATTGTTTCCCATTCGATTATGGTGCTAGCATTGGTTTTTGGGGCGCTTCACTATGCGGACGAGAGGGCGCAAAACTCAAAAATGAAAGAAGCGATGATGTTTGTTGTCGAAAAAGCCGATCGCATGGATCTAGATCTCAAGGTGAAGTCAATGACAATGGGAAAAAGGATCCTCCCCTTGAGAAAAGAAGCTGGGACATTCTCGCCGAATACGTATAGCAAATCTTTTGTGGTTTTTTCGGCGCCTTTGGCTGAACTTCTTGCCAGAAACATCCGCGCAATTGACTACTACTCCATGCTGGTATCGAGAGATAGCACAGTAGGCGCACAAAAGATGCTGATCATAATTCGGACGACTGATCGGCTATATGCTAAAAAGATATCCAAAGACGTATTGCATGGCCAAAGTTATCTTTGCGAGCGAGACGTCTCGAGTATGTTCTTGAAGACTTGTCCAGATTCATTAATGATTTGCATGGTAATATCAAATCGCGGAGAGTGTGTGTTCTCTTATGTTGTAGATGCTGATGATTTTTCAAAAGACTTGTTGTGTGCGCGTATTGTCATGAGCATCCTTGGCGCAGAGAAGAGGTTCTAGTGGAACGCGCTGCCAAAGATGAGCACGAAACCAACTACGAGCGTGAAAAGAAAGGAAGTTTCATTTGGTGGGCTTCGCGTAGGTTGCAGCTAATTGTAATAACAATGGGAATTCTTTTGGCGGCGGGAATTGCTTTTGCGCTTGTATTCAAAGCAGAACATCCGTCGGATGAAACAATTTGTCGCCTGTTCGTGGAGAAGGCTGATACAATCGACAGCGTTTGTGTGTCACTAGGAATCAAATCGCGCTTATATGTGAGTGTAGTTTACGGCGAGCTAGCAGCCAATTATGACTTCCTAGATTCGTTCGACGAAGTGCGAGCACGGTTGGGATTAGATCCTTCCGTTGGATTCGCCCAGATCAAGGTCTCGACTGCTATGTGGTTAGAAGCGAGACTAGGCAACGTCAGAGAATTGAGTGTTAGTGGCTCACGTAGAGAGTTAGTCGCCAGATTATTGAATGAAAACTACAACATACTCTATTCCGCGTTCTATGTAAAGCTAATTCGGGAGCGCCTGCAAACAGATGGCACCGAAGAACCATCGGTTGAATTGATAGGTTCCTATTATGCTAGAGGAATAGACGGGCGCCCCCAACGGTTGTCGACTAAGTACTCTAATCCTGTGGGCAGATTTGCCGGACGTTTTTTTTCATCTGGTCAATTGCTAAAGATCTTTCCTCGCAACGCGCCATGATCGCGAAGAATGGTCATGGGCGTAAGATTTGACAAGGCAAGGTGTAAAGACGCAACGAAGTGAACCACTCCGTGTTTTTCAATTGCGAAAGAACAAGAAGACTCTGCTTATCCTATTACTCCCAATTCTGTTTTGGGGGTGTAAAGGCGGACCGAGTATAGACTCGCCTAAAGAGCTCAAAGACAATGCGATGTTTAAGGCCACTATGGAGAGGTACTCGCATTTCTTGGATTCGCGAAGCATCTTTATTGATCCGGGTCATGGAGGAGAACTAGATGGGGCAAGGTTTGAAGCAATATTAAATCTCAAAGTGGCCCGGTATCTTCGAAGCTACTTTGAGATAGCAGGAGCGCGAACGACCATGTCAAGAGAGGGTGATTGGCAAGTGGCACTAAGTCAGCGCGTAGCTGAATCTGCCAGATCAGGAGCTGAATTGTTTATCTCAATTCACCACAATGCATCATCAGACAAGGAACAACTATATTGCTCAACTTGGTATCATTCTAGGGAAGGCCAAGAAGGTTATGATCCGCGAAGCCACGATATCGCCAGATATATTCAAAGGGATCTTGCGAGTTCCCTTCGGTTGCCTGGAAGCTTGGTGTCATTTGATGGTACGTTATCCGACTATGAGATATATGAAGGAGTTGGATTCTCAGTCCTCAGGGACCAATCTATTCCTTCTGTTTTGGTTGAGTGCACATTCGTAACAAATGAGAAAGCGGCTGCAAGTTTGGGAAAGGAAGAATTCAACAGAATTGAGGCTTGGGGAATCTTCACGGGTGTGGCAAGGTATTTTGAGGATGGGGAGCCAAGCATGATTCTTGATGTAGACACAACTTGCATGAACACGAAAGGGTATATAACAATAAGACTTTCGGGGCTAGTGGACGTTGACGAGTCGACGGTACAGTTCATGATCGATTCGCAACCAGTGATGCCGAGGGATGTCCATTACTTAGCATCCAAGAGAGACAATCTACGCGCGATGCTGAGCCTGAAGAAAGGTTTGCGGTGGGGGCGACACGATCTAGAGATATGGGCGCGAAATGTAAACGGAAATCATTGCACTCCACTGAAAAAACCCTTCTGGATCAAACCCTAGTTTAGCTTGAGGGGCAGCGGTTTGAGCGTACAACCTCAATCTGGCTTTTGCAGTATCGGGGCACGAGGAGCGGGATTGAGTTGAGCGCGTTGCCGAAGGGAACAAAAGGACAGCAATCAAGGTGTTCTGCTATCCTTTTAATCAGCTATGCTGTAAATTGTCATTCGAAATAATCGGTCGGTCTCCACACTCTTATATATGGAGTACGAATGAGAAGACTAGTAATAATACCCGTGTTAATCCTGGCTCTCCCAATTGGAATTGCAATAACCGGTTTTCATCATTTGCTTTTGAGGGATTTGAGCAATCAACAAATGCACATTGATATCGATTGCGTCCGGTTGACGTCCACTCTTGGTTCACGCGACAAGGTGTCTGAGACAGACAGTTACCTCTTCGGAAATGTCGATATCGCATATGTCCCGCCAGGAAGGCTGTACCTCCTGGATCATGTTTACAACTGTGTGCGCGTTCTCTCCGCGGCAACTGGCAAGGAGTTGTTTCAATTTGGACGCAAGGGAAATGGCCCAGGTGAGTTCAATACAGTTAATCGCATTCGGTACGAGGAGGGAAAAGGGCTGTTGGTCCGTGACCCCGTTCTTAAACGGATCACGATATTCAACGAGAATGGAACCTTCAAAAGAACAATCACTACTAGAAACATGATCGACGACGCAGTGCTGGTGAACGACTCCTCGTTCGTGGCAAGTTGCTTTCTTTTGAATCGTGGATTCAAACCATTGCGAGTGATTTCTTTGAGTACCGGCATGGAGCTGACTCAATTTGGAACAATCGAAGAGCCTCGCGAAGGATTGATTTCACAAATTGAGCGAATTCATGGACATCTGGTGAATGATTCGTTCGCGGGTGGCTCAATGACGAGAATCGTCCTAGATGCCACCCACCGCCATGTGTTTATGGTTCAAAGCAATCCATATAAACTCACCCGATATCGCATCAACGATGGTGAAGGGACAACGCTGTCTGTTCCGGTGCCGTTTTCAACCGAAGCCAACTTCACTATCGAAATGATCAAGGAGGGGCAAGGAATAAGAAAAACTTATGGACCGTCGGGACATGCATTGGCACCAATAGTTCGGGATAACGAATTGATCGTGCCGATCTTCAGTAAAGAGGGAGACGTGAACTACTTAGATGTTTATCAGCCAGACGGGAAACTCATACATAGGCTGGCTCTTCCAGCTCTTCCAAAAAAAAGTATCGCTATTGCAGCGTCGTTCAATGGAATCCGCGAGATGTTTCTTCTGGTGAGCGATTTCAGGGACTTGAATTGGATTGAGAAGTATACTATCGATCTTCACAAGGTGCAAAGGTGAGAGTGGTGAATCTGTCAGCTAATGTTGATTCCAAAAACCAAGGTGGGCGATGTTCGAGAAAATTGTCGTCTCTACGCGCTATTTAGCTGCCTCTAACCAAGATTTGGGTCTGTCAATCTGTGAGACGTATTAGGATTGGCAGACAAACACGATGACGAGATTTAGAACACATGAGAACACCCCCATCTAATCACCCGCGACCGGATTTCACTAATTGTCCGCGATTGAAAACCGACGACGTCGACTGCGAAGGTACGGGGTCGGTTCTATTTTTTTCTCGCTCTTCTACGCAAGATGCGAGAAAGACGGCTAAGAAGGATAATGACCTAACTCGCACAGTCACAGGCAAACGGCCAGCTTGGGTGGCCTCGCCACCTTCTTTACTGAGTTGGACAGGTGTCTAGGACAATACAAAACTGGAAGTGGAGAATCGATTGTTGTTTCGCGAGTCTATCAGCTGAGAGGCCGAGTCGTTCCATCGAGACGATTGCATAGGTACCCAAAGGAAAAAACTGTGAAACAAGTCAGTGCATTTTCCTCTATGTACACATAGGAGCTAGCCTTGCATCTTTTGCTAGCTTTGTATATTCTGCACTTGTCCCTCGAGCACTAGAGCTTCCTAATCCGGATCGCAAACTGAGAGTGCGGATCTGCTCATGTCTCTTCCCTCCGTCTCCATTCGTCGTCCCGTCACCACGCTGATGTTCTTCATCGGGGTGGTGTTTCTTGGCACAATTGGGTTCAGCAATCTCGCGGTTGATTTCCTACCAACCATCAAGATTCCCAAGCTTACCGTTCAAACGTCTCATCCCAACGTCTCGCCGGAAGAGATCGAAAACACCGTCACGCAGCCGATCGAAGCGGCGTTGAGCACTGTCACCGGCTCAAAGAAAGTGTCATCGGTCTCGCGCGAGGGTCTGTCGATTATTACGGCAGAGTTCTTCTGGGGAACAAATATGGACTTTGCGATGCTTGAAGTGAGGGAGAAGCTTGACCAGCTTAGAGCAACGCTTCCAAAGGAATCAGGCCGGCCGACGATACTGCGGGTTGACCCTGCAGTTGAGCCGATTATGACGATTGCGCTGTCGCAAAAGAGGGAGGCTCCGTCTGGGCAAACTGAACGTAAGGTTGACCTCACCCCATCCCCTCGCCAGCAATCAGCTGTTTCCTTAGGCGGGCAGGTCTCCTACAGGGAGTCTGGGGGCGAGGCGACCCTTACACCGACTGCAGGCCTTGTGGAGTTGAAAGAGACGGCCCGGGCTCTGATCAAGAGACGTATTGAGCAAGTCGCCGGCGTGGCTCAGGTTTCTGTATTGGGTGGCGTTGAACGAGAGATTCAAGTGGAAATCGACACTAGGAAGGCCACGGCGGTTGGTGTGACGCTTGACCAAGTGTCTCAAGCTCTCGCGAGCGCAAATCTGAACTTGCCTGGCGGAACGATCAAACGAGGCCTTTTCAGGTATTCACTTCGCACCCTTGGAGAGTTCAGCGGCCCAGATCAGATCAAGTCGGTCGTTGTCACTCGGTTATCGAGCGGCCGCGCTGTTACGATTGGCGATATTGGCATCGTGCTCGATACATTCAAAGAGCGAACAGGCATCACACGCTACAACGGTGAAGAGATCATCGCCCTCCAAGTCAGGAAGGAGGCGGGATCAAACACAGTTGAAGTCTCAAATCGCGTCAATAACACACTGGGCCAACTTCGGAGTGAGTATCCGAACCTCCGGCTTGATGTGATCAACGACCAAGCGGAGTTCATTTCTCAGTCGATCGGAGATGTGGAGCAGGCGATTGTCATTGGCGCAATACTGGCATTTCTCGTACTCTTTTTCTTCCTCCGGAACGCGAAGTATCCCGTAATCATTGGCATTGTGACACCAATCTCCATTCTAGCCACATTCTTAGCGATGTACTTCCTGAAGATAAACCTAAACATCATATCGCTGTCGGGGCTTGCGTTGGGGATCGGAATGTTGGGAGACAACGCGATTGTAGTCGTCGAAAACGTCACGAGACTTCGTGAGAGCGGCTTGAGTATTCGGGATGCGGCGCTTCAGGGGGCAGAGGAGATAAACCTCGCTGTGACAGCGTCTACGTTGACGAATGTCGCAATATTTCTTCCAATCATATTTGTCGAAGGGGTTGCGTCACAGCTGTTTATCGATATGGGCGTGACGATGACGATATCGCTCCTAGTGTCGCTTCTCGTCGCTGCCACGCTTGTGCCGATGCTCGTCTCCCGCGAAATTCGAAGCGATGGATCGAGATCTTCGACAAAGAAGATCAGTGATGATGGACGTACGTCGTCGGACAAATTCTCTCAGAAATTGAAATATTGGATCAGCTATCCACTCCGAATTCTGGTGGCCGCCGTGCTGGGTCTCTTCGATTCACTTTCTTCATTGCTGCGAAAGGCTCTCAGGCTGTTGGCGCCGTCATTCCTTCGGACGGTTGATAAGGTTAGTACTGTAAGCAACGAATGGCTCGAAGCTTTTCTGGAGTGGGGCTTGGGTCACCGGTTTGCTGTTGTTGGTGGAACATTGGCAGTTTTTGCTGCATCGGTCTGTGTAGCTCTTTTCATCCCATCAGAGCCTGCGCCAGACATCGATCAGAGCAGGTTCACCGTGCAAGTCGATATGCCCAAGGGGACGACTTTAGAGGGTACGTCATCATTCATAAGTCGAATGGAGGGGGACATTGTAAGTCTTCCCGGAGTGAAAGGTGTTTACTCATCGATCGGAATGCCAGATGAACAGACGGTGCAGACCATCACGGAAGCATCAATGGAGATGGCAACGCTCGAGATTAGAGCGAGAGTGGGCACGGAATCGCTTATCCATTCCGTTCGGAGCTATCTGGAATCGCAGCGTTCTGCCGCCGCGGGAGTCGAGTTTGCTCTAAAGAAGAGGGGAACGACATTCGAGCAAATTTTGCGTCCTGAACAAAACGACATCAAGATCTGGGTATCCGGGCGTGACCCGCAGGTTGCGACTCGAATTGCGGATCAGCTGGCAGATCAAATTCGAAAAGTCAAAGGCCTTGTCGACCTGCGCACCTCGATGCAAAAAGGAAGTCCCGAGTTTCAGATCGTGGTGGATCGCGAGCGCGCAAGCCGGTATGGACTTTCGGTGCAGACTGTCGCTCAACACCTGGCCCAGTTTGTTCGTGGAAAGGAGGCAACATATCTGAGCGACTTCGATCGAAAGATTGCCATTCGCGTCCAAGCGACGGCGGATCAGAGGTCAAATATCGACGACATACTCTCTGCATCCATTCAGGTTGGAGAAAACTCGGTTCCGGTTCGAGAGCTTGTTCATTGGCAGAGGACGGAAGGTTATGCGGAGGTTTGGCGTGAGAATCGTCAGCGTGCTGTCCTGATGACTGCGAATGTGTCCGGGAGCGCTGTCGGTACGGTGGTGGATGATATCCAGGAACAGATCAAGAGACTGAATATTCCTGCGGGGTACACGATTTCAGTAGGGGGAGAAAATGAGGAGATCAGGGAGTCATTCCGAAGCCTCTTTCTTATTATCCTCCTTTCACTATTCCTGGTGTACATGATTTTGGCCGCGGAGTATGAGTCAACGCTGTATCCGTTGGTGATCATTTTGACGAGTCCACTGGCATTCATAGGGGCGATCTTTGCGATGGTGGTGGCCGGTCAGGCATATAATGTGATGTCACTCATAGGGATCGTTATCATGATTGGAGCTGTGGACAATGACGCAGTGATCGCCGTCGACATCATCACTGAACTCAGACGCAAGGGAGTCAGATTGAATGAGGCAGTCATACAGGGAATGAAGTTGCGCCTCAGGCCCATTTTGATGACGACTGCCACCACTGTGCTCGGCGTGATACCGCTCGTGTTCGAGTTTGGAACCGGTTCGGAGCTTGTAAGAGCTTTGACCATACCGCTTGTTGGCGGTCTCTTTGCGTCCACAGTCTTCACGATCGTTGCAATCCCCATCGTGTATACGTACATCGATCGCTGGGCGATAGGGAAGAAACACATCGATCTGTAACTAGGAGAATACCATCGTGTACAGTCACATCATCGTATTATCCGCAATGCTGGCCGTGGCAGGATCCTTCTTCTCCCATAGTTCCTCAAGAGACGCACGTGCCATTCGGCGTCCGGTTGACGGGTACGAGCCGGTAAAGAAAGAGGTACGAGTGCAGATAAGGGAAATCCTGTCGATTGGTGTGGAGGACGGGGATCCAAATTACTTGTTCGCGAAGCCCACGAATGTCGTAGTTGATGGAAAAGGGAACATCTATGTCATTGAGATGTTTGCCAAGCAGGTGCGAAAATACGACAAGTCAGGCAAGTATCTTGTGACAATCGGGCGGACGGGGAAAGGTCCAGGGGAGTACATGATGCCTTCGTTTGGAGCAGTCGACAGAGCAGACAACTTCTATCTGTTTGACTACACAACCATGCGGCTAAGCACGTTCCAACCGGATGGGACTTTTGAGGGGTCTTTCGTACCCGGTTTTCTCGCAGGAGGAATATGCGTCAGTCCCAAGGGTGAGATTGTCGTCTGCGGCATTCAGGATGGTAAGATGTTGCACCAGTTTGATTCGAAAGGGAAGTTGATTTCATCTTTTGGAGAGCCATGGAAAGCTTCCACGGACCCACGCATGGGAGGATTCAATTTTGCTTTTGCATGCCTCGGGCCCGATACGTGTGTCTACTGTTGTCCCGTGACCGATCCAAACGAAATTCTGAAGTGCGACCTTCGTGCAAAGACCGTCTCAAGTGTCGCGCACGATGGACCTGACTATCGGCCCTTGACAATGTCAGGAAAGGAACCATCGGGATCGATGACCCGCGGGATGGTAGTGTTGAGAGATGGAACAATTGTGGTCTGTGTCTCATTTGCCAAAGACAACAAGTCTGTAGAGCGTCTCGATTTCTATTCAAAAGAAGGGAGATATCTCGTTTCTTCGAGTGAGATCCATGGCACGCCTCGGTGTGTCGATCGGGAATGTGGAATGTATGTTGTAACGAGCGAGCCATTCCCGCGAGTGGTGAAGTACTCAGTGAATCTGCAAGGATCTTGACGAGTCGTTTCAGGGACATTCGAGCTGCGTTATCTCCAGGCCATCACCCCGATGTCAGATGTGATAATCGGGGCAGGGAGCAGTGTACGCGGCGGATAAAAGTCAACTTTTTCCTTCTGAGAGCATCTACCAGTACAACTGCGTTCTCGCGTGGTTGAAAAAAAGAGCATCTCTTCAAACTGTCAGAGGGAGGAATCTATGACCAAGAGAAGGATCTTCTGCGCACTGGTAGCGTCTGCGCTTGTCATTGCATGCTTCTCGCCCGCAAGCGGGCGTCAGAAACAACTGAAATGGGAGATCGTCATCGGAACAGACTCCAGCGATGATCAGCCATCGGCGTTGTATCTTCCAAAGGAAGTGATGGCCGACAAGAGGGGAGATATCTATGTGCTTCAGAAAGAGTCGATCGAGAAGTTTAACAGTCATGGTGGCCACGTTCTCTCTGTTGCTTCAAAAAAAAATGAAAGGGGCCCGGTGAGTTTGCCGGCCCGACATCTCTCGCACAGGACGGAGACGGCTCTTTGTATGTGTGGGACGAATTCCAAACGAGAGTTTCGAGGCTCGATCCGTCCGGGAAATTCATCAGCTCCTTCAAGGTGGGCTCGCTCTACAAACAAATGGCAATGTGGGGAAAGGGGGAGTTCATCTTCCTCGGATTGTCACAGGATCACATACTGCATGTCTACTCAGGGAAGGGCAAGGAACTTAGGAGTTTCGGGGATCCGTTTGAACCCGTGCCCGACGTACCTGCGTTTGCGACAAGCCCCATGGAATGGTTTGTCCAAGGCGACACCGTATGGGTAGCTAATCCCTTGCAGTATGAGATCAGGCAGTATGTAGGAGAGAAGCTCGTTTCGACGATAAAGGGACCAGACAAATTTCCCCGACCGATGGTTCGCGAAAGAAACGGCAGTGTCGGGGTGGGGATTTCAAAAGGTATCTTCGGTCTCGCTGCTTGTGGCGGGCGACTCATTGCATTGGTGGCATTGAATGCCGCAACTTTGGATGTCTATGAAACGAAGAGTTGTCAGCTTCTATCACGTATCGAGTGCCGCCCGAGATTGAGGTCCTCTGACAACTCCGGCAGGCTGTACTTTGTCGATGAGGGCAAAGTCAGGATCGGACGGCTCGAATGAGCTCGAATGAAGACGAATAGGGCCTGGGGTGGTTTTGCTGCTCTGTTCTGGATTCTTGATCAAAAAATTCGGGAATGACAGCGAAGGGCGAAGTCGTGACATTCTTGCCTGCCTGAACGAATAAGCACTGGTCCTCCCTGATCTGAGGCGAAAGCATCACAAATGGAATCTCGTGCACAATGAACGCCTCATTTTTCCAACGATTCCTTCATCGTCCCGTCGCCGTGAGCATGTTTTATGGTGCTCTGGTCGTCGGCGGCGTCTTTGCGTTTTTGCGACTTCCACTTGAGCTTGCCCCAACGAAGGAGTTTCCACGCCTTTCCGTCAATACCACCTGGGGGAGCACCTCACCTGAAACTGTCGAGATGTTTATTACCTCGCCCATAGAAGAGATTGCCAATACCGTCAGCGGTGTGCGAAAAGTCAGCTCCACCTCAATTGAAGGCGCGTCAACCGTTGATATCGAATTCGAGCAAAAGATCGACATGAACTTCGCGAGGCTGGAGCTGAGCGAAAAACTGGCTGCATTCGCGGAAACGCTGCCACCGGGTGCAAATGCGCCTTCCATCCAGCGCTATGTGCCAAAGGACTTGAGAGACCTGCAAGGGTTTCTATCGTTTTCGTTGTCCGGAAATCGACCGCCCCATGAGTTGAGGAAGTACGCTGAGGAGAAAATCCTTCCGTTTCTGCTTTCGGTCAGGGGGATTGCGAATGTCCAGGTCTTAGGCGGTCAAAATCGTGAGCTGCAGATTGAGCTTGACCCTGACAAAGTTCTGGCGCGTGGATTGCAGCCTGATGAACTAAGCAGCAAGTTGAGAGAACTTCAGTTTCACGCTCCTGTTGGAGTCCTCGAGAAGAACCAGGGGAGAATCTACATTGCAGTTCGCAACGATGCTGTAACCGTGCAAGAACTTGAGCAATTCGTTGTAGCGAGCACGTCGGGAGGTGTGCCCATACGTATCCGTGATCTTGGGAAAATCCAAGATGGGCTTTCTGAGGCCCGAAGTTTCTACCGCATCAATGGAAAGCCGACCGTCACGATTCTCATCGACAAAGAGCCTAACACCAACACTCTGAGCCTTGCCGATGCCGTATTCGAACGATTGGAGGCCCTGCGCAAGGATTTCCCGGTCGGGTACTCGCTCATCAAGGAATCTGACAAGAGCCTGCAAATGCGAAAGGAGTTGGGAAAGCTCTACCAGGAGATACTGATTTCGCTCCTTTGCATTTTTGTCATTCTCCTGTTCTTCCTGCGAAACCTGAGAGCACCTCTCGTCATTCTCTCATCGATACTTTTTTCCGTGGCAGGAACATTTGTGCTATTCTGGTTGTTCGGGGTTGGACTGAATCTGCTGACGCTTGCAGGATTGGTTCTGGGATTCGGCCGGTTAGTGGATGATTCGATCGTCGTGCTTGAAAACGTGAATCGTCATGTCAATGCAGGTTCTGGTGATCGTTTCTCACGTGTCGCTCGGTCGGTTTCCGAAATAGCGCTTCCTGTGGTCGCTTCGACTCTGACGACCGTCGGAGCGCTGTTGCCTTTGAGCTTTCTCCCGCAGGATCTCAAACCGTACTTTCTTGACTTTGGAATTGCGGTTGGTGTCTCGCTCATGATGTCCCTTCTTGTTTCGTTCACGCTTATCCCGACGGTTGCAGCGCACAGGGACGTCGTTTCGGTGAGTTTTCGATTTCTTGACCGTATGGGTTCCAGAGTGTTGAATCTCTATCAGTCACTCTTGCACCACGCCTTACGCCACAAGAAACTGGTCATCGTCGTGACGCTTTGGTTGTTTGGCTTGCCTGTTTGGCTGCTTCCGGACAAAATTGATTCTGAGAGCCGTTCAGCATCTTTCTATAACGCCACATTTGGGAGCGAGTCGTATAAGCTCATTAAGCCATATGTGGACTATTTGTTCGGTGGGACATCGCACCTCTTCTTTGCTAAAGTGACAAAAGGGGAGGTGTGGGATTTTGACAATCAGACATACCTGATGGTATATGTCGGATTTCAGCAGGGAACAGAAATTGAACGGTACAACCAGATTGTGGGTGAAGTTGAAAAGCTCGTCCTTGTGGAAAAGAATGGAATCGCGAAAGTCACTGCGAGAGTGCAGCCCGATTACGCGATGGTGAAGGTTGATATCGCCGATTCGGCGGCGAACACTGCGCTTCCGTTCGAATTGAAGAACCAATTGATTGTGTATGCCGCGCAGACAGGAGGAGCGACGATCAGTGTCTCAGGATTTGGACCTGGATTCTATAGTGGCGGGGAATCGGCACCGAGCTTCTATGTCAAGGTGTTTGGATACAACTACAACAAGGTGAAGGATATCGCAGAGGAATTCCGTCAGCGTATCGAGCGGAACCCACGGGTTGCAGAGGTCGACATCGATCGATCTTTCGGACGGTGGAACAAGACTTTTGAGCTTGTCGTGACGGTGGATCGGGGGGCAATTGCACATCACGGCCTATCGGTGATAGAGGTCATACGTGCCGTAAGGTCTTTCACGAGGGGGGCAATTGAACAAAGCCAGCTTGATATTGCCGGCGAGCGTGTTCCTTACACCATCAAGTTTTCCGGCTACAAAGATTTTTCGACGAGCGACTTGCGCCAGGCGACAATTGCGAACCAACAAGGAGATAAGGTCCGACTCGGCGACATTATTGGCATTGAGGAGCGAAGGGTTCCGTCTCAGATCGAGCGGGAGGATCAGCAGTATCTGCGCCTGATTTCGTTTGAATACAAGGGGCCGTACCGATTCGGTGATAGGTATGTCGATGCGACTATTAAGGCTATGCCACTGCCGAGCGGATATTTGTTTGACCGCTCTTCCAGTTTCTTCTGGTTGTCTGAATCGAGTCAGATGTCACTTCTATGGATCGCTGTGTTTGCACTGGTCATCGTCTTCATGATCACGGCTTCTCTTTATGAATCGTTTCTCAAGCCTTTTGTGATTATCCTTTCTGTCCCTTTTTCGCTCATCGGATTGTTTCTCGCCTTCTACCTCGCCGATACGCCGTTTGGCAGGGGGGGATATGCAGCAATCGTCCTCCTGGTTGGTATTGTCGTCACGAATTCTATAGTGCTTGTGGATTACATCTCAAAGAAGGTCACGGGTGATGACAAGACGACGGATGTGCTTGTGGATGCTGCCTCAGTACGAATTCGACCTGTCATGATGACCACGTTGGCGACGGTAGGCGGTTTGGTTCCGCTTCTGCTCATGGGGGAACGGACAAGCATTTGGTATTCGTTGTCTCTCGGAACCATCGGCGGTTTGGTATCCTCGACGTTGCTGACGCTCGTGGTGGTCCCCGTTGTGTATGCGAGCATCTTGAGGGTCAAAATGGACTGAGAGGATCCCCGTCTCATTGAATCCTGTCGCTCGCACCTCTCTGAGATTCCCGCTTTCGGCAGTTACAAGATGTTCTCGTTGAGGGTCTTCGCAACCACTGCGCCGCGAGTGTGAACGCCGAGTTTTGAATAGATGTGCTTGAAGTGGGTTGTGAGCGTGTTGTAGCGGAGGGAGACCTTTTCGGCAATGTCCTGCATTTTCAGTCCTTGAACAACATATCCGAGTATTTCCTTTTCCTTTTGCGTGAGCCTGTAGTCCGTCTTTACGCCGACGTGAATGTGACGCGAACTTTTCGATCCCGTCAAATTCTGCTCGAGGGTTTCATTGAGGATTTTTGTAACCTGGGGGGAGAGGTATATCCGATTTGAGTTCACGGCTTCGATGGCCAGTGAAATCTGAGCAGGCGAACAGCCTTTCAGAATATATCCTCTCGCGCCAAGGCGAATGAACTCCCGTATCAATTCCCGATCATCGTGCATCGTATGAATCAAAATTCTCACGGTTGGAAGTGCCGACTGCAGCATCTTGATAGCGTCGGTAGCGTTCACATCGGGCAGTCCGATGTCCAAAAGGATAATATCAGGATGGAGCCGCTTGGCACGTCGGACAGCCTCTTTTGCGTTCATCGCCTGTCCGACCACACTAATCCGCTTGTTGTCTCTCAAACAGGACCGTATGCCCGTAAGCACAACGGGATGGTCATCCACAAGCAGGACTTTGACTATGTTTGCAGGCATAGGTTACTTTGCCTCGACTTCTCTGAGCCTTTCGATGGGAATCTCGACGATAATTTCTGTTCCCCGATGGCGGTTTGACAGGATGATAAGTTCTCCACCGATGTAACTTGCACGTTCTATCATGCCAATGAGGCCGAGGTGTGCTTCCCGAGTATTGACAGGGAAACGCGCACGGTTGAATCCTTTGCCATTGTCTTTGACCGAAACCCGAAAGATCCGACCTTCAACTTCAAAGTGAATGGATGCGCGATCGGCCTTTGAATGTTTTTCCACGTTGGCCAGGCTCTCCTGAATGATTCGAAACAGTGCAAGAGTGACATCGGCGGGTATGTGCTCTGGCAGCCCTTTTTGATCGAGCTCAAGGTCAATACCAGTCCTAGTCCTAAATTCCTCAGACACCGCCCGGACTGCAGGATACAGCCCAAGCTTGTCCAGTGTCACTGGTCGGAGATTGCCCAGCATTCTCCGGACTTCACGTATAGTTTTGCCGAGAATTCTTGATGCTTCCTTCAAACCGGGCTTGACGGACCGCCGGCTGTGAGTGAGATTGTCCTGAGAAGAGTCGACGAGGATTTTTGCAGAATGGAGCATTTGTGCGATGCTGTCATGCAGTTCTCCGGCCACGCGCTTGCTCTCAGATTCCTGGACTTCGATGACCCTCCTGGCAAGACGCTTGAGGTCTTCTTCGGCCTGCATGCGTTCAGTAAGATCCCTGCAGTTGACGGCGATGGCCCGGACAGAAGGTTCATCGAGCAGGTTGGTCGCAATGAGCTCGATAGGTTTCCATGAATCATGGTGATCCTGAATTCTACATTGCGTTGTGAAGGTACTATGGGCGGATTTCAGAACATCACTTGCGAGATCTGTCACCTGTTGGCGATCGCCAGGGTGGACAAGGTCCAATGGGCTTTGGATTCTCGGATTCAGAACCGAGTAACCGATTACCTGTTCAGTGTTGGGACTCGCGTAGAAAACCTGGCCAGCCGAACTGAAGAGAATGAGTGCATCCGTGCTCCGCTCTACGAGAAGGCGGAATCGTTCTTCCCGCTCGCGAAGTTCTTGCGTTTGCTGAGAGAGCATTCTCACATATCTTCGGTGGCTTAAGACGACGGCGGAGACAAAGGCGATGCAGAGTACGACAAGCCCGGCTGTTGCCGTCAGGAACGTCCACCAGATATCTGGCGAGTTGATCGACATAGGAACGCAACTCCATAGAGAACACTTGCAGCAATACTGATTATTGAATGTGACACCCAGGCAGCTCGAAGGGTCTCGACGGATCGGCTGAGAAGAAAGTTGCTCAAGGCATAGAGGACGAGAAGTCCTGCGAAGTAGACGAGCGTTGCCGTAGAGATCCAGAACCGGGGTTGACGAGCAAGCGATGCGTTTGATTCTTTGTCGAGCTCATAGAGCGAACGCCCGGCGAGACACACCAATAGAAGTCCCTCGATGGTCCTTGCGTAGTTGTTGAACGTCCGGAGATTCTCGAAAAATAGCACTCCTCCCAAGCAAATCAAGGCGAAGGCAACTGTCGATGCTTGTACCACGAGCTTTTCGCCTTTGTTCATCTGCCAGATTGAAAACATCCAAGCGAACAAGGCGTATTGAACTGGCGTGAATATGCGGCTGAACCACAGATTATTGATGCTACGTTGGGCCAGATAGTACTCGAAAACAGATGACAATGCGGATATGAAAAAATACGCTGAGAGAATCCTGAGTTCTGTATTCGAGTGCCTATATCGAGCCAGCGCAATGACACATACTGCGAGATCCACAATGAATGCGACCTGAGAGTGGAGCGGGATCATTTAAGCACTCAACTGTTCAGTGGATTTGGCGCTGAACAGAACGGGGGGCATGGAAAATGATCATCGCTCATCACTCCTGCGGAGAGGTCATCGCCATTCTGGTTCACCCCAACCAACACCAGCGCAATAGATCCGTCGGTGTTTTTGCCGAAATACATCCGAAGGGCAACGCATCCAGGCTGGTCGAGTATCTGCTGGACACTCTCGTTCCAAAAACCGGCAGCTTTAATTGCTGAAGGCGGGTTGGACGTTCTGTAATTGGCTGTCAGCGTACTAGCCTTATCGAGCGTGATTGTCTGATCTTTCTTTTCGGGCAGTGACATGTGGGGCTCCCTGTTTTTTTATGAATGTGTATGTTGCGCTGAAAATCAGCGGATTTGCAATACTATGCCCAAATGAAGATGGATGCAATACCAAGTTCTTGGTATGCGCGTTTAAGGGACGGCGATCGGTTGAGCCCATTCCAGCCTGGGTCTACTAACGAACCTTCTGGAAGTCACAAACAAGGTCGATAGGACTTCAAAGACCCCGCAAATGTATGAGCTTCGAGACGGACTGTCAATACCTAAATCGCGGTATATTTGGGTGTTCGCAGCTCGGAGAGTGAATGCTCTGCTCGTGGGCTTCAGAATGGCACGAGAAGAGGCTTTGGGCGATAAGCACGTGAATAGCATGAAGATGAGTGGGGGGCGTGCAATTTTTGGGAATCGGGGTGGCCATCCTTCGCCACCCCGACTCATGATGTGCGCGTCAGGCAGCCTTGGTATGTGATGCAGGCTGCAATTGGCTTCGCCTCAAGTCGATGGCGTCGGTTAGGCGTTTTGCTTGATTCTCATTGAGCTTCTTGGTGTCGATCCCTTTCAGTCGACTTTGGTCGATGGAGTTAAGTCGCTCAGTAGAAGCAGCCTTCTGAATTGCCTCCAGCATCGCTATTGTTTCCTTCTCACCGGCTTGAAACCCTGACTCATTGAACAACGGTGCCTTCACTGGTCCAGGGGCCTTCGCTTCCGGTGCCGGTTGTTGGCCCCGGTCGAGCCATTCGAGGATCTGCTTGCCGATCTTTTCGTCCGGTTTAGAAACCAACCTGCCGTCGAAAAGACTTGAGCGGTCCTTCGTGGATTGGGCGTTGTGGTTCAGGTCGAGATCGAGCACGATGTCGAACTCGTAGTCCATACCCTCGCGTTGAACTGGAGCCAGACCGACCTTCTTCGGAACTGACTTCCCCTTATCGTTTGTCTCGACGACGTAGTCCATTTTGGAGCGCATCGTTGCGATCAGGTGAAGCTTTGAGCGGATCATCGCTTCGATGAATGAGTTGTGCTGAGGCGTGAGCTTGCGCCAAGCTGTGAAGCTGTTCATGCCGCCATCTGCGAGCTTGCCCTGAGTATCGAGCAAGCCGCCTTCGCCGGCCCAAGCGTGAGAGATGCTGTCGAGGATAAGCACATCGTAGCCGGCGGCCTCTGCCTGGTGGATGGCTTTGATGTACTTGTCGATTTCAAATGGAGGTTCGATGTTGAGCACATCGAAGTCGATGCGATCAGCGTAGAGCACACTGGAATTGTTCTCGGTGTCGACCAAAGCGATCCTCGAGCCTCCGCCAGAGGCGGATGCGCCTCGGGCGCAAAGGCCACAGGCAATCTTCAGTGCTGAGAGGGTTTTACCGGACCCAGCTGCACCACAAAGACCGATGCGAGCTTTTTTGATTATGCGTTGGGCTTTTTGGAATGATGGGGTGGATGAAGATAGGGTATTCATGGTATACCTCGAAAGAGTTAATTGGTTAAATGGTTAATTAGTGAGTCGTTGATTAGAACGTGACCTGAAGCGTCGAGCCTCCGGACACAAATCGGGCAGGGTGGATGATCTCGCCGGTGCCTGTATCAGCGACCTCTGCCGGGAGGTTTTCCAAAAACCTCTTGCGGGCTTTGAGTTTTTCCTCGATGGCTTTCTTCTGGGATTCGAGATCGTCGACGACAGAGTCCTGGTATTCGTACTTCTTTGGGAGGGATTTGAGCAGGACCTTTGCGCCAGAGACGTCTGCGCCGGTGCCTTGCAGGGAGATGATCGCACGTTCTTTGATCTGGCCCAGTGCCTGGTCAAGGATATCGGAGACATTCCGGATGCGGACATAGGCTTCGATAGCTGACTGCTCCTCGAGAAGGGCAGCGGTCAAGGCTCCGGCGTAGGTTGCGAATTCAGTCTTTGGAACGACTCGATGGAGCACAGTCAGATGCTCAGACTGGACCGGTCCCGCCTCCGTGACCTCTGGGAAGAATTCATCTTTTTGTTGAGTTGTTGGATTCATGATTTTTGTCTCCTTTGTGCGTTTCCGTCTCCGTCGGAGGCGGATGAGCGCACCGTGTTAGTGAATGTTTTGTTATGCTTTTTCTGAACCCATATTCTCGGGGGGATAACCACGTAAGCCAGCTTCGCGCTGCTGTTGTTTGGTAGCTTCCAGTTCAGCCAGGGTTGCAGGTTCGACCAGTTCTGCTTCAATGGCATCCACGGAGGAACGGAACGATACATACTGAAGGATTCCATCTTCGCGGAGCCTGTAGAAGTACCCGATGACCCGACCAGTGGATTTGATCTTGAGTGGTTGGAAGGATTTCATCGTTGTACCTCCGAGATTGGCCGAAAAAACTACCGCCCCGAAAAAAAGAAAGGGAAAAGAAAAAAAGCGGATGAGGTATCTAAAACGGCAAACCAAAAAGGCAAGGGCCCCGAAAACGCTACGACTTCAATTCTTCGCGTTTGAGGGGTTTATATACCCTTGCCTTTTTGGCCAAAGACTATCGTACGCCGTTTGCCGTTTTTAACTTGGTCCGCTTTTTTTGCTTCTTTTCCCCTTTCTGAGGGAGGGGCGGTGTTGCGTTGTTGTAGCCTGGAGATTTTCGATCGTCGATTTCTGATTGATGATTGAGGAAAGGCGGCTGGCACAGAGGGAGAATTGCCTGAGCGGTTTTTGCATCGATTGGCTTGACGCGGCTGCAAAAACTGTGACAGCCGCCGTTGTTCACTGTCAGCCGCAATGACGCCGAAACGAAGGAGTGAACGGAGTGGAGTGACTCGGGAGACTCAATTCATTTGAAAAGACTCAGGAGTTGAACGAAACGGAGTGAACGACTGAGTGAGGCGTGATTGCTTAGGAAACATCTTTGGGGGAGGCGGCATGAAGCGCTCCTGAGCTTGGTTGTAGCGGCACGTGTTTGAGAAGCTAATAAACTACACGTGCCGGCGCTTGATGCCGCCTTGGGGGGGGGAGTTGTTGCAAACTAGAAGTAGAACTCGAAGGCGCGACCTCATCTTTTTTCAAATTTTGATGTTAACTTTAGGACGTTTCATGTATCTCCATTATGTGGCCATGACACTAAAGATTCTGAACGAGGAGCAGCTGGTGAACGAGCTTCGTCTCGGCAATCGTGAGGCGTTTGGGGAAATATACGCCCATTACAGGGACGGTCTATTCAACTATTGCAATTCGCTGGTCAAGGACAATAGCCGTGCAGATGATCTGGTCCACGAGACATTTCTCAAGGTTTGGAGCACGATACAAACATTGAAACACACCAGTTCATTCCGATCCTGGATCTTCAGCATCGCTCGAAATCAAGCGCTTCTCTTTCTACGGGACCGCAAGCCATTCGAAAAGCTGTCGGATGAAATTCCCCTGACGGATGATGATGCGCTCGATCTGATGATAAGTTCCGAGGCATCGGCTGCCTTAGGAAACCTGCTCGATCAACTGAGACCTGCTTACAGGGAACTCATTGTACTTCGAGTCTACGAAGAGCTTTCGTACGTTGAAATCGCATCGGTAACCGGCATATCAGTATCAGCAATTCGTGTGCACTTGTACAGGGCGAGAAAAGCACTTGCGGGAATCTACACCAGACGCTACGGAGAGAACTATGACGAATGAATGTAACGCGTACGAAATGGCCCTGAGCGCTTTCGTGGATGGCGAACTGTCGAATGAGGAAATACGGCCATTGTTTCTTCACCTGGCAGACTGCGAAAATTGCCGCAGGTTTTGGAGGACTTTAACTCGAGTAGAACGGAAGACATTGCAGGAAAGAGCAATTGTCCCTTCAATGGATTTGGATGAGCGCGTGGCTTCGATTGGTATCGAGAACCAACCCGAATCCATGCACGGAAGGGAAAAGGATCGCACTCCACACAAAGATGTTAGCAAAGTATCCAGCGGTCTGGCTTCAATGATTCCGAGGAGATCTATACCCCGCTACGCTGCTGTCATTTTCGCGCTTCTTTCGTGCCTTCTCGGAGTCATTCTAGGAACACTTCAACCGTGGTCCGACAACTTCCCGGATAGGGCAGACGCTCAGATTGTATACGTATCCATACTCCCGAATATTACCGTCCTCGGTCATGTGAACGAGATGCATCGACAAGGAGGGATCAAATGAAAAAAGAGACTGCAATCATCGTTATCGCGTTTGTTGGAGTGATCGGGTTTTTGAGTGGATTCACTGTATGTAAATTGCGAGTCATGCATAAGCCCAAGGCCATTACGGTAGTCAGATACTCAGAAATGACCAACGCGGCAACTGTAATTCACCGGGTTGAACCAACCTACCCGGAGTCTGCACTCAGAGACAGAATTGAAGGGACAGTACGCCTCGAGGTCGCAATCAGCGCAAACGGTTCTGTGACGTCGGCTGACATAGTGAAGGGTGTACGAGACGACATTGACAATGCGGCAAAGGAAGCCGTAAGGTTGTGGAAGTTCGCTCCGGCCTCAGCGGGTGGCAAAGCGGTCTCAGGTCCTGCAATAGTCTCACTGGACTTCAAGCTCGATACAGCGAAATCGGCAAAGCACTAGAGTTGACGGGGATAAGCTCAAAGCCGCACGTGACTAAGGCGCCTGGAGATTTCATTTGTCCGCGCATGATGCTGCCGTAGGGGGAAGAGGGCGAATGTGGCTTCTGAAGATAAGATCAGGTCTGATTACATCCGTTTACCACTCAAGCCCCGGCAAAGCCCGGGGTTTGTGGTGTACATGGCTATTTGCCGGATCGGGCATGCCCGGCGGTGGTCGGAAAGACTTCATGGTTGCGGCCGTACGGTTCGGAATGACTCTGATGCAATCGCCAGTTCTTGGCATATTGATCTGCGAGCTCGCGGCTAGGAATGATGATCAGATTCTCGGCGTTTCTATCTTCCGCTGCTCTTGTGAAGTTGAACGATCCCGTGATCACGATCTGGCCGTCAATGATCATCACCTTGTTGTGCGCTATAGCATGAGCCGCATCGATTCTGGTTGGAATACCGGAGTTGATCAGGAAGTCGGCGGAAGAGTACTTCTGTGTCTTCTGGCTTCTGTCCAATATGACCTGGACTTTGACCCCTCGCTTCTGAGCTTTCACGAGAGCCTGAGCAATCGGTGCCGAGGTGAACGAGTATGCTTGGACGAGAACGGTTATCTTTGCACTGCTGAGGGCTCGGCAGATTGCATAGGTAGCTTCTCCACCTGGGGAGAAATAGACTTGCCATGAGATGGGCTGATTTGAAATCAGCGGAGTGACTGATGGTTGCGCAAATGCAAAACAGCAAAAGAAGATGAGGGCTCCGATAAATCGCATCGCGATTACGGAGAGCTGTTTCAATTTCCCAGACTGTACGATTTTCCTCGGCCAGAGTGTTCCGATCAGGATCTTCAAGAGTTGCATGGGGGATGTCCCTTTCCGATGACTGGAACGATTCGAAACAGAATGATAAGCCCCAAGAACGAAAGGATTGCGAGTCGAGAAAAATGTCCTTACCATTTACTAACACAAGCCTATACCAGCAGAAACGAGCTGGTATAAAATCCTACCAAAATCCTACCATGCACCATCAGTTTGGGGGTGCTTGGTGAAGTGGAGGAGAGCGGAAACGTAGAATTTGAAGAAATTTCGATGACCCCGTAGCTCAGTTGGATAGAGCAACAGCCTTCTAAGCTGTAGGTCGCGCGTTCGAATCGCGCCGGGGTCGCATCTTGATTGTCGAATTCCGATGTATGATTTTCGATTGGCGTTACCGCTTTCGGAAAACACCGGATGCCCGATTTCTGATGGTTCAACGCCTGCCCGCTGTTGTCGATCTACCAGGCAGGCGCTCACCACAAGTTTATGATGTCCGATCAGGTGGAGCGGCAGGGAATTGCAGGCATTGGTGATGCAAATCGGATATCCATGAGGTCTGCCACACGACAAAGGCCCGGCAATTTTCTTGCCGAGCCTTTTTGTTTGAAATGTCTGTATCTCACTGATCCGATTATTCCGGGCTCATTTCATCAAGACAAGGGATTCTTGCCGGAATGCATTTTCACGCCTTGTCATAGCTTTCTCCTCGTTTCTTGCCTTCTGACAATCCGACCCTACGGCTGGCCGAGATTCCAAGACCAAGGAATCCTCGTACATGGAAGCCGCGGTACCGAGGTCTGATTGATCTGGAGATCCAGCGTCAGCGAATGAAGCAATACCACATGGCAGTATGGATTATTTCTTCCGCAGCTCCCTGGATTGTCTTCTTCACTACCGAAAGCGACGCAACTCTCTTGTCGGATGCGTCGAATATTTCGGAGCCGCGAACACTCATCATTTTTCTGTCTTCCGGATCAAAAAGAGTGTCCCCCCGGACAAAACCGATTCTCTGATTGTCATGGTCAAAGAGACTTTCGCCCCTTGCCTTCGCGACAATCTCATGGTTTGCGTTGTAAAGTGAAGATCCCTGCATTCTATAATCACTCATCTTTAAGCCTCTGTCATTTCAATGTTGCCGCTGTCGACTTATTGCCGAACCGGACAAAACTCGGATACATTCACCCGCACAAGCATGTTGCAGAGCGGGTCAGTGGTTTTGTGTTTTTACCCAGTTGTTATGCTCGGGATGATCTTTGTTCACAAAGTACTTGGGATCTCGGCTATCGCGAATCACCGGTTGATCCTTCACACCTTTGAACGTGCCATACTTGGCTTGATGGCTTACGTTGTTTTGATAGGGCTTGTCTTCGTTGATTACGACTTTGTAGGAATGGTATGGATCATGATTGCTGTAACTGGGCGGCAACGAGGCTGCATGTGTCCAATTTGCACCATCCCTGTAGATATACTGGCGTTCGGAGATAGAGTAGTATGAGTCTATGTCAGGAATGTAGTAATAATCAGCGCGATCGTACCCTGTCGGTCCCCAGATAGGCTGATCGCTTATATTGACACCTACGCTTCCGTACATGCTTCCCGGTCCCGCGCAGTTTATGGAGGAGAGTGCCATACCCGCACATATCACCCCACAAAGCAAGAAGAAACTCAGCTTAGATTTTTTCAATGTTGGTCGTCCTTTCATGGAGACTGATGAACTCGTGTCGTTCCTCGAAACTTTCAACTCTTAGTGAGATTGAAGAGACGGCGGGAACGAAAGGTATTATTCCTCGATAGAGTTACCAAAGAAACGAGTAAAGCGTAATAGACCAAAGGGATGGAAAAGGGATTAACTACACTCTCATTCCTTTGGGCGATTGTCCCCAGCCTTACGACTCTGTACCCTATACATGCGATCAAAAATCATGGAAATACACACATATTCAGCCAACTAAACTGGAGTACCATCATGAAAAACCGAACAAGCATATTTGTACTGGTTGTATTAGCGATGTCTTTCCTCGTATACGGTTGCTCGGCATCGGGGAGCGCAACCATAGGTAAGCAGCAGAACCAAAAGTCTTCTGCCTCGACGCAGTAGTATGCGCGTCGGCCCTCTCTGGCTGATGCCAAAGGCGGCTGCTTGGCTATTGGTGTGACATGTCGATAACGAGCACTACGAAGGGAGCGCTAAGGGGTTCTACGTTCGCGCGACCTACGTGTCAGTCTCTAGCGGCCCAAGGGTCACTCTGGATTCCTTAGAACCTGCGGATGCCGCCGATGGATCGGGGATTCAACTTCTAATCTTCAAAGCAACTGCGGAATACCCGGCGACATGTCGCTTCGGCAAGTAGAAATGCACAGGAAATCCAATTTCCCTCAATCCCGTGGTGGCTAAATTTCGGGCCGTCACTTGCGTGACCTGCCAACGAAAGAAAGTAGCGTGACTCAAGCCAGGTTTCAATACAGGGTTCTGTTCGCATGCTCTCTTGTGTTTCTGTTGAATGAGGTCAATTTCGCCCAATCGAGTCCTCCGCTTCTGACGGATGATCCGGGCACTCCAGGTCCCGGGAATTGGGAGATCAACATACTGACTTCTTTCGAGCATGCCGCCGTCTACGACGAATGGCTGATTCCGCTCCTCGATATCAATTATGGTCTAGGCGATCGCTGGCAGCTCGCGGCGTCAATGCCCTTTGTGCTCGGTCATGAGCAAGGTGCGGGAGTTCGTCGTACTTTTGATGGGATTGAGTTGGGTGTAAAATACCGTTTCGTGGATAATCCAGGCAAGACGGGGTCTAACTTCTCTTGCTATCCGAAGGTCTATTTTTCTTTCGTGGAAGAGAAAAGCATGAAATTGAGCCTCCCACTTGAATGGCATCGTGAGTGGTCGCATTTTGGCCTGACGGCCGAACTCGGCCACGTTTGGGTCAACGGTGAATCCGACGGATGGGAAGGTGGTGCTGCGGCTGCTCTTTTGTTGGATCCCATTTCGTTTCTTGCAGAGGGGCACACGGAAGTTCGGGAGGCCCCATTTGACCTGCGCGGTCCAATGGTGAATTTCGGTTTCACGTGGGAGTGGTCAAAAGCCGTTTCATTGTACGCGTCCTATGGCAAGAGCCTGAAGAACCATGAAGAAGCACCCACCTGGAGCTTGGCAGGATTTCAATTCCGTTTCTAAGATATGCCGGACAAAACGACTTCCGATTGCGGATGGTGTTCTTTCCGCAATCGGTTTCCCTTTTGTGGGCGATGATGACTGATCGTGAACCCGAGCGTGTGCCCCAAGATTGCATTCTCCTCCAGATGCAATTCGCGGTACAAACCCCTCTGAACCTCGTTTGGAATCTTCCCTCATCCGCGGACGAAAAGAAAAAAATGATTGAATGCGGATAGCTTTCGAAGTACCTTAGACTTCCACGGACACGAGAATGATTGATGCGCGATACAGAATCACTCTGTTTTTCCCCGGACTCCATAGATCTGCGAGAACTCAAGCTCCTCGGTCAAGGCAGAACCGCGGAGGTCTATCTTTTTCAGGACCGGTTTGTCATCAAGCTCTTCAGGGTCAATTTTCCGAAGCAGGCAATCGATAACGAATATATTGTTTGCCGCTCCATTGGAGGGTTGCTCAACATCCCGAAAGCGCATCAACGCCTGACGGTTGATGGGCGCGACGCCATCATCTTCGACTTCATCAAGGGAGAATCCGGATTCAGGCATTTGCTTCGAAAGCCCTGGATCGTTGCAGGATTTGCGCGGGAGTTTGCTGCGATCCACGCGAAGATTCACTCAACATCGGTTCCTGATAGAGTTCCCGAATCAAAGAGCATCCTCATCCGAAATATCAATCTCCACGATCAACTTCCACCGAAGGCAAAGACAAAGATCATACAGTATTTGAACAGTCTCCCCGGAGGCAACATACTTTGCCACGGAGATTTTCACCCGGAGAACATCCTCGTGAGCCTCGGAAAGCCTTTTGTGCTCGATTGGATGACAGCCACACGAGGCAATCCGCTGGCCGATGTAGCAAGGACCTCCGTTCTGCTGAAGTGGGCCGAACCGGGGCCGGGGACCCCTGCGCTGATCAAGATCCTGCTGGGCAGCATCAGAAGAAAATTCCACGGACATTATTTGAGTGAGTATCTGAAATTGACCGGCGCGAGACAGGCAGACGTTGAGGCTTGGGAACTCCCGATGCTCGCCGCCCGATTGATGGAATGGCTCCCGGCAAGCGAGAAACGGGTGCTCGTCACCATCGTCAATGAAAAGCTGAAACGATTCTGAATGGACACGTCCCCGACATGATTGCAAACATCGAAGCCTTAGAAAAGCACAAGATCGGAAAGCTCATTGCGGACTATTCAGTGCCGGCGATCATCGGTATGTTGGTGATGGCATCCTACAATATTGTCGACAGGATCTTTGTGGGGAGAGGAGTGGGGACGACGGCGATCTCGGCGATCGCAATTACCTTCCCCATCAACATCGTGATCATGGGATTCGCTCAATTCGTCGGCATGGGTTCGACAGCATTGGTTTCCATCAAGTTGGGGGAAAAGAAAAAGGAGGAGGCGGAAAGAATCATCGAGAATGCGTTTCTGATGGCGCTGTGCATTTCGGTGAGCCTCTCGGTTATTATTTCCATGACAATAGATCCTCTGGTTACGCTCCTCGGCGGCACGGGGGAAGCACACAGATTCGCCACGCAGTTTCTGAGTATCATCGTCCTGGGACTCCCGCTGCAGTTCGTCTCTTTTGCGCTCAACGGTGTTATCCGCGCGCAGGGAAGTCCGAGGATCGCATTGGTGACGATTCTCATCGGCGGCATCCTCAATATCATCCTCAATCCAATCTGCATCATGGTGCTGCATCTTGGTATTCGCGGGTCAGCAATTGCGACGGTCATTTCGCAGTTTGTCGGTGCAATCTGGGTCATGGCTTACTACCTGGGCCGCTGGAGCTATCTCAGGTTGAGGAGACTTTCGTTTGACAGAGAGGTAATTTCGAAGATTGCGATGATTGGGGTTTCACCGCTGATAATGCAGGTTGCCGGGAGTCTGATCATATTCGTGTTCAACAAGACGCTTTACACGTACGGCGGGAACCTGGCGATTGCGGTGATGGGGATCGGAATGAGTCTGATGATGGTCGTGATGATGCCGATCTATGGATTGAATCAGGGGATTCAGCCCATCATTGGATTCAATTACGGCGCCAAACACTTCGACAGGGTTATGGAGACGCTCCGAAAAGGCATCATCATAGCAACGACGGTGTGCATCGTTGGATTCCTGGGAGTCCTACTGTTCAGCGCGGACATTGTGGGATTGTTCAATGTGGAAGACAAGCAGTTCCTCGCTCTTGGCGGGCGCGCTCTGAAAATTGCCGTGCTCATGCTTCCTCTCAACGGATTTCAGGTTGTGAGCTGGGCCTACTTCCAGGCGGTTGGAAAGCCGAAGCAGGCGATGATTCTGACATTGACGAAACAAATCCTGTTCGTCATTCCTCTGGTGGTCATTCTCCCGAAATTCTTCGCGTTGGATGGTGTGTGGATCGCGATGCCCGTCGCCGATTTCCTCGCGGCGTGCCTGGCCGCGGTTCTGCTCTTTATGGAGGTGCGAAGAATCAGGGAATTGAGGGTGAGTTTGAGATCGGGACTGAATGAGGGGAAACCGTGACGACAATGAGAGAAGTGCGTCTTCTCATCAGAACAGTCGTGCAGAAGATAGACTTCCTCGGTATCGGTTCTCGCTTGAAAATCTTGTGGTTCGTGAGTAACTTGTATTGAACAAGGAACACGAACGTCAAACACAGGAAAGGCGATTGAATTGATGAAGCAAAGGAAATTCGGCAAACAGGGCCCTGCCGTTTCAGCTCTGGGATTGGGTTGCATGGGGATGTCGGAATTTTACGGNNGGCGATCAACCTGGGTGTCACGTTTTTCGATACTGCGGACATGTACGGTGTCGGGCACAATGAACAACTCGTTGGTCGGGCCATCAAAGGAAAACGAGACAGCCTCTTTATAGCGACGAAATTTGGGAATGTCCGAGGAAATGACGGAAGCTTCCTGGGAGTCAATGGAAAGCCGGCATACGTGAGATCGGCGTGCGAGGCTAGCTNNTTGAAGAAACTGTCGGAGCAATGGCCGATCTGGTTCGCGAAGGGAAAGTGCGATACCTCGGTCTTTCAGAGGCAGGAACGGTGACCATTCGAAAGGCAGTGAAGGAACACACGATTACCGCATTGCAGACAGAGTACTCGTTGTGGACGCGGGATGTTGAAGCCGAGATACTCCCCACGTGCCGGGAGCTCGGTATTACCTTCGTGCCCTACAGTCCGCTCGGAAGAGGCTTCCTGACGGGAAGGTTCAAATCTACCGCAGATATGGACGAGAACGATATCCGGCGCAAGACGCATCCTCGTTTCCAACCCGAGAATCTGGAGAAAAACCTCCGTATCGTGCAGGCGGTCGAGCAATTGGCGGCGGAGAAGAAATGCACGCCCGGTCAGTTGGCGCTTGCCTGGTGCCTTTCTCAGGGGGAAGATGTTATCCCCATACCGGGTACGAAGAGAATTCAGTATCTTCGGGAGAATGTGCAGGCGGTCGATGTGATCCTGACGGCTGATGATCTTCGAAAGATAGACGAAGCGATTCCGAAAGGCGCTGCTTCTGGTGAACGGTACATGGCAGCCCAGATGCTCAGGGTGGGGCGGTAAGTTCCCAGGGGGAAATTCAAGTCTTGAACGTAAAAAACACGCGGCCTACTATGTAGGACAGGATGACTTCCTGTCCTACGAGGCCTCCCTCGATCTTGATTCTGTCCATCACAGACGGAGCGCACGTCCGTCTTTCATGTCTCACATACTCATACATGTCGCGTAAGTACATCACAGTCATAGGCATGGTCATTGTGCTGCTCGTCTTGATGCAGCTCGGTTCAAAACCGATGCACAAGCTCGAGCAAGGACTCCTGGACGTCCGCTATCACATGCGTGGACAGGTCGCGGCCGACACCAATATTGTGATTCTGTACTTCGACAACGACGACATCGCCTCTCTCGGCGGCTGGCCTCTCAAGCGCAATTATTACGCCCTCCTTCTCGACGTCTTGACGAAAAGTAACGTTCGCGCGATCGGGCTCGACATTTTCTTCGGCGAGCACAACCTCGAATATCCTGAGCACGACGATCTGCTCGCAACGAAGGCAGCGGCATCGGGAAAGCTCGTGTGCTCAACGTACTTTCGCCGCGTCGAAAGCACGGAGCTCTCCTCTCCGAGTCTGACGCCGGATCATTTCCCGGCTCTCGGAAAAATGAGCGATCCCCTGCTCTACGGTGCGCAGATACAACTGCCATTTCGGGAATTGCTCGATTCGGCAGCCGGCATCGGACACACCAATGTCACAAAAGGAGCGGCGTCTCAGCTTCCGTTGTTGATTGACGCCGGCGGCCGCACTGTCCCGGCCTTTGCGCTCGAAGTACTTCGATTGTACAGTCAAGTCGATCGTTCACAGGTGCAGCTTGCAGGCCATTCTGTAATCCTGCATTTGAAAGAAGGGGAAATTCGAATTCCCATCAGTGGCGACGGAACGACCATGCTCAATTTTCCGGGGGCACTCTCGTCGTTTCGTCGATATCGTTGCGTCGAAGTTCTTCGATCGTTTCTTTCCGGACCGTCCAATCTCTCAAGTTTGCGCGACAAGATCGTCTTCGTAAGCGTGATTGGAGAAGGGCGGGGCGAGTTTTTCGAAACGCCTTTTGACGCACAGTTCCCTTCCGTCGGCCTCCAGGCCACCTTCATCGACAATGGGTTGAACAACCGGTTTCTCTCGACCGTCTCACCGTTCGTCGGAGAGATCCTGATCCCTCTCGCCCTGAACCTCTGCTTTCTCTTTCTGATGGCGCAGTTCGGCAATTTTCGCGGGGGAGTGTTCGGTGTCTTGCTCGCCCTGTTCTATCTGTCTGCCAGCCAGCTCATATTTGTGACGGCTCACGTGGTTCTTCCCGTGCTCGGACCTCTCGTTCTCCTCTTTGTCGGATGGCTCGGGCCCGTTCTCTACGACTACTTTGTTGTTGGGAAGCATGTCGCGCGGCTCGAGTCAGACAAACAACTGGCAGAAGGCAAGCTTCGGGAGAGTGAATTGAAGCTGCAGATGCTTGAAAAGGAACTTCTCGACCAGAAGGTGCCCGCCCGATCGACGCGAGGGTCTGAACTTGTCGATGAGATCAAGCGCTACAAAGAGGAGATCAAGACCCTTTCCGCTCAAGTGAGTGACATGGTGGAATTCGAGGCCGCAGAGCTCGAACCGAAAAGCGAGGTCGGTGTTTTTGAGGGGATTGTGTATCACACCGCGGGCAAAATGAAGGGCGTGGTCGATCTTATCAGGAAGATCTCTGCAAGCGATGCGAATGTCCTCATCCTCGGAGAGAGCGGAACGGGGAAGGAGCTTGTTGCACAGGCAGTGCATAACCTGAGCGATCGGCGAGGCAAGGTGTTTGTTGCTGTCAATTGTGGCGCGCTGACGGAAACGCTTCTCGAGAGCGAGCTCTTTGGACATGAAAAGGGATCCTTCACGGGGGCAATCAAGGACAAGATAGGACGTTTTGAACATGCGAATGGCGGAACGATCTTCCTCGACGAAATTGCCGAGACCAGCGAGATGTTTCAGATAAAACTTCTTCGGGTGGTGCAGTCCGGAGAATTCGAGCGCGTCGGTGCCAACACGACCATGAAGACAAACGCTCGGATCATCGCCGCAACGAACAAAAATCTGCGCGATCTGGTGAGTGAGAAGCGCTTCCGTGAAGATCTCTATTACCGACTCAACGTCTTCTCGATCGAATTGCCCCCGCTGAGGGAACGGAAAGGCGATATTCCACTGCTCGCGCGAAGTTTTGTGAAGGCGGAAGATGGGTCATTGTCCCTCTCCTCCACGGTCATGGACGCGTTTCTACAATATCGGTGGCCGGGAAATGTTCGCGAGCTTCAAAGTGCAGTCACGCGAGCAAGTATTTTTGCCCGTTCTGACGGCCGGACGCTCATTCAGCTCAGGGATTTGCCGGAGGAAGTTGCTGCGGCGACGAAGGGGCAGGTTGACATCGAAGATCAGATTCTTGAGACTCTGCGCTCCAAAAAGTTCTCCCGTAGTTCCATCTCAGAGACGGCGGAAGAACTCGGTGGATTGAACAGAGGGACCGTTGCTGAGTATTACCGGGGCATTTGTTTCAAACACTTCTTTGAGGGCGTTTGGGACGTAAAGAGTGCTGTTGAAGCGATCGTGAAGGACCAGGACGCCGACTCCACCGAAAAGGTTCAGAAAAAGCTCCGTGAATATCTCGGGAACGTCGTTGAAGAGCTCACTCCTGGTCAGGATTTCGATTCCACCAAAATTTCTCTCCGCCCGAAGTACAAGAACCTTCCCCAGCGGTACCATACTATCCTGGACGAAGTCGTCCGGGCCTACCTAGACGGCAAGTGGAAGTGATGGGTCCGTTGTTGTGGATCGGACCGGCCAATCTGGTTCCCTGACAGCAGATTCCCCGCCTCAAACTAGAGCGTTACGCAGAGGGACACAGAGGAGCACAGAGGGACTCTGAGCAGGTTAAACGATTATCTCTGTTGAACTCTGGATCTCTGTGTCCCAAACAAGGGCGTCACACGGAACATCTTGTCTGCGGCGGTGCCCACGAAATCCTCTGGGCTTTGTAAGAACTACACGCTTCAGCGCCGGTACAGGTTCATTCCGGCAGTACACCCACGGAATTCCAGCACTTCTTTCCCAGCAGTTGATAACCTCCGGACAACCGACAGTGCCTAACTCGTTGAAAATCAACTTGTTGCGATGCCACGCGTATCAGGTTCCTTTTCGCACTCATGGCATAGGAGTTGGATACAGTAGGGCAAGTGAAGTTTTCGAATTTCGTTCAAAAATAGCCTGACAGGGCAATGTTGAACCCGAAAGACAGAGAATACTTGGAGATGGTGATAGCGAACAATGAGCTGCTCAACAGCGACATTGTGCCGCTCGATGATGGGGATGCATACTCATCGGACTACTCCGGCGGTTCAACGAAGATCAGCGATCGTGGGTACCCGTTGCGGTGGGGGAGAATCATACATCGTGTGACGAAGTCAGTGGGATTCGACGAAGTCAGTGACGATTGTGTGATAGCGACGGTTACCCGAACGATTGACGGCATCTTAAAGATCGCTGCGCCTTACCAGTTGAGCACGAGAATGCGTCATTCTCTGATCTCAAAACCATTTACCGAGAACAGCATTCGCAAGGCTCAATTCCTTCGTGTCGCTTCCACGAAAGACCTTTCCAGGAACTGGAAGCTGAATGGGATTTCGCATGTGAACGGTGGGACGAAGGAAGCAAATGTTTCGATCAGCGAATTCATGCTGCGCTCACAAAATGGTGAGACTGTTTCACTGAAATCCCCGGAAGACAACCCATGGCCGTTTGGGGCCAATGGAACCCGCCATCTCGCGACGGTGACGGGAAATTCTGATCTCGAGGTAAAAGTGAAGCTGCAGACGAGCGAAGTAGAGCCAAACACGGTCGTTCTGCGGTCAGGTTTTCGAGGGAAATGGGGACTGCGGTCATTGCTGCCGTTGAAGCTCGAGAATCGGATTGGCGATCATTATATTCACACGTATGAAAACACTGTCCGTCCGTTGACACGTCCGGGAGTGTTTCATGCAGTGGTTGAGGCGATCTCCAGAGAAACACTCTGTGATATGGAGGCGCCGGTTTTAACAAAGTTTTGGGGCATCCCGTATACGGTGCAGTAGATGTGGCGTGAAAGGATCCCCACCTGGCTCCTGCTCCGGGGAACAGCGGGAGCCAGTTTTGTCTCTGGCTTCAAATTATTGCCATTTTGGGCAATAATCACTTGTGATAAGGGATATTTCGAAATGCGGAGGAATTCAGTATATTACGGACGGATGGTGATGGCTTATGCGTAGGTCTGGCTTCATTCTTGCGGTTGTGAGTCTGTTCTGGCTCGTTGGATGTCAGGAGAATTCTCCTGTCCAACTGGCGTTGGATCAGAGCACGCCCGCGCTAGAAGTGAAAGTCCTTCCCGCCATTGATTCCACCCTGATCGTCGATGCCTCCGTTGATACTTCTGGAGTAATGCAGCAGGAGGAGCAGTTGTATCCTGCGACCTTCCTTGTGAACGGGGTAAAGACCGATGTAGGAGCTTCCCGGAGTTCGTTTTCCTATTCGAGGATTCTCCTCAACGACAAGCGCAGTCCGATTAGTGAACTGGGCAAAGTGATCGGGTACCTGGGACTTGATGTCGGGACAGCGAAGGTCAACACGGTTGATCTTCCGAAGACCCTGAGGCCGTATAGGACGTGGACGACTTTCTCCCCCGATTACAATGCGGGGCGAGCCTATACGTTGGTCGATCAGGATAATCAGCCCATTGGGAATTTTGCCTACGCAGCAGGCCAGACCTATCGGTTTGTCGCCGATGGTCGCGGTTCTGTTACTCCGTTCGAGCTAGCAATCTCGAGTCCGGAAGAAATCACCGTCCTTGAGCCGAGAGCCGGTTCGGTCGTCCTCAAAGACGACGACCTTCAGGTCCGCTGGAGCGGCACCGTCGGTGGTACTTTCCGTGTGTTGATTAGCTCATACAGTGCACGATCGAACGTCCCCGTCAAGCCCCTCCTCCAGATCGATGTCAAAGAAGGTACGAATTCTCTTACGCTGCCGGCGAAGGTCTTGAAAAGCCTTCAGGCGAACAGTGATGGTCGGTATCTCTTCTCGTTCATTTCGATGAATCGAAGTGTGGCGAGTATTCCGGGATATACCGAAAAAGTTCTTGTTCAAGCAGCATCCATTCACAACATCCAACTCTGGGTGAAGTGAATCGGGTGGCCGCGCCACGGCTCAACGACACTCAACACAACAGTAGTTTTCATGGAGAGATTGTCACAGCTTTGAGATGTCTCACGGCGCCTAGAATCTAGCGTGTTCCCCACGAAGCTTAGACTCTACAACTTACGCCGGGCAGTCATACTTCTCCATATCGCTACATTTAGTGTCTTTGGGCAGCATCTGAGTTCCGTGCGCGGTTCTGCGCTCGGGGCATTTACGGCGCTGTCGGATGACATTGGAAGTATCGATTGGAATCCTGCCGGCCTCGTTTCGATTCGAGATTGGGATCTCACATCGTCGATCTATGGTTCATTTCGACGGGATGTTCCTTTGAAAGGTCTTTCTCTGTACACCGCTGGCACTGCGAAGCGGTTTCTTGACGTCCATGTGATCGCCGGAAACTATTCGCCGGGACTCGACCTCGAGTTTGTCGTTCCGAGCTCGTTTCAGTTTCCCGACGGCGGTCCAAAGATCGATTACGACAAGCGCATCACGTATCGTGAGCAATACGCTCTGGGATATGGATACCAGATCACGCCGACGGTCGGACTAGGCCTGAGCGCAAGATTCAGAGAACAGTTGATCACGGATGCTCAATTCGTAGCTGATCTTGGGACTACGGGAAGCATCAAAACATCGACTTACACGGCGAACGGCTGGAACATTGACATCGGGCTCAACTGGAAGCCCTCTTCCGAGTGGAGCTTCGGTGTCGTTGCGAAGAACCTCTTCCGCTTGACTGAAAGCGAGCTTCCGGAAGGAGTTCTCGAATACGGACTGCGAAATGTGAAGACGCTGCGGGTGGGAGCAGCGTACCAAGCCAGTTCGATGACGACGGTGGCAATGGATTTCGACACACAGGCGATGGGGGGAGCGGGGACGGAATGGAATCTCGGTGATCGATGGGCACTCCGCCAGGGGATTCTGTTCGGTGGCCATTCGACGCAGTTTGTTGCAGGGATTTCGGCTGGAGTAGGATTTGCGTTTGGGCCGGCGAAATTGAATTTCAGTTACATTCATTTTCTGAATGAGTCTTCACGATCACAGCCCACTCTCGATGCGTTTCTCGATAGGGGTGTACAAGATCTCGGGTACAATGCCTTCACCCCGAGTCAGCTGAATCTCTCGGCGAGTTTTTCGCTCGGCAGGACTCGAGAGACAGTGGCCAAGATCGAGTATGTCCAGATCTTGAGCGAGGTATATCCCTCGTCGTACCAGGTGCATGCGGCAAGGCCGCTCGGCAAGGCGAGAGTCAGAAATGTGTCGGCAAAGCCGATCTCGGTAAAAGTCTCGTTCTTCGTCGAGCAATACATGGATAGTCCGACAGAATCACCTCGGGCGGTCTACCTCGAACCGAACACCGAAACGGATGTTCCTTTTTATGCGATATTCAACGAGGCGATCAGGTTCGTTCCGTCGATGGTCTTGAGAGCGGCGGATGTCTTCGTCAAGGCGTCGCCGGCCGAAGATTACGACGACAAGAGCCAGACCCGACTTATTATCAGGGGGCGCAACGACTGGGATGGAGATGCCCTGACGCTCCGCTACTTTGTGACATCCGCGGACGCCGACGTCATGCGGTTCACGCGTAACGTGATGAGTCAATATAAGGACACCATCGCTGCGGTCGCGAAACAGTTGGAGAAATTCCGATCGGCCCGGTTGCTGTTTAATGAGTTTGCGTCACGATTGACGTATGTGAACGACCCGAAGGCAAGCAAAGACCGGGTGCAATTTCCGACAGAGACGTTGGCGTTGCGCGGCGGAGATTGCGATGACATGACGGTATGTTTCTCGTCGCTGCTGGCGAGTATCGGGATCAACACGGCGTTCATTGATGTGATACCGCCGCAACGTCTGGATGATGCGCACATTTTCATGATGTTTGACACGGAAGTTCCGGCGAGCCAGACAAGCATCATCAGTGACAATCCGAAGCGCTACATCATCCGGAAGAATGAGCGGGGCGAGGAGACCATCTGGATACCGGTGGAAACAACGGCGATCACCGATGGATTCCAGAAGGCGTGGGAGCTGGGCGCAAAAGAGTATTTTGACGACGTCGAGGTTGGTCTTGGAATTGTGAGGGGGTGGGTTCGTCTCGTGGATGTGATGCCCCAATAGAGAGTGAATTGAAAGGACAGACTAATGCGTATTCGAATTCTATGGATTGCGATGCTGAGTCTTCTCGTGCTGCCGTTGCTGGCTTCGGATTTTGCCGTGAAAGCGGTGAAAGGATCCGTCGAGGTTCGTCGCGGAGTAATGGAGGAATGGAAAAAAGTCAAAATTGGAGACCTGCTGAAACCCGAGGACAGTATGCGAACGGGTCCGGGTGCCAGCGCCACCATTGAAATCGACAAGCGGAAACTGGTGGTTCCTGAGTTGACAATTCTTGATATCTCCGACGTTCGTCAACTCACCCAGGAGGATTTTCTCCTGAAGCTTGCGATGGAGAATATCTTGGCAGTTCCTCCGAGGGAAAAGGATGAGCTTGCGATTCCGTCGGCCACCGTTCTTCACGGGGACAACAAGTCGAAGACGGACCTTCCCGTATCGTCAGACGGAAGAGTCGGCGAGATGCAACTTCACGGGGCGCGCGTATTGTACGATAATTCCTACTTTGCGACGTCGATTCTGAAATCTAAAGAAACCTTGAGGACGCATCCCGAGGTTCGCTCGAACTATGATGCGCGATTTACCGTGGCGATGGCATTCGAAAAAATGAAATTGACAAAAGAGGCGATCACGGAATACTCCTTGCTCTCAAAGGAGGATCTCCCGGCTCCGCAGGCAAAGAAAGTGCAGAGCGCGCTGGACAAACTGAAGCAGGGTAAGTAACGCGAATGGTGCCACCCCTGGTGGGTGAAAGCGAAAATGTGTGACAACGCCGTGGCGGAAGCCGCGGCGTTGCTGTTTCCGGGGGGAGAGAAAGAAGTCCGACTTCTGTCCGGGGTTTGACTCTAGCGAAGTCGGACTTGCAGAAGGTTCCATCTTGGAAATTCCCAAAATAAGCTCTACATTTCCCAAACTAAAATGTCATTCCACCGTATCATCTTCCCACATCCCGAACTTATCACTGGAATCTCTTGACCGGCGAAATCATCCTTCAGACGAAAAATCTGGGAAAACAATACAAGCATCGATGGGCGGTTCATCACCTCGACCTTGAGGTCTATCGCGGCGATGTTTTTGGTTTTCTTGGACCCAACGGAGCAGGGAAGAGTACGACCATCCGGATGCTCCTTTCCCTGGTCCGTCCAACGGAAGGAGAGGTCTTTCTGTTCGGGAAGTCATTGGAAAGAGAGCGCGAAAAGGCGCTCGAATCGATTGGGGGCATCGTCGAAAAGCCTGATTTCTACGGCTATCTCTCTGCCCACCGAAACCTCGAGATCGTCGGAGCTTTGAACGGCGGCGCAACACGAAAACGCATCGAAGAAGTCCTTTCACTCGTGGGATTGTCGACACGCGCTCGCGACAAGGTCAAAACCTTCTCGCACGGCATGAAGCAGCGTCTCGGCATTGCTCAGTCCCTCTTGGCAGATCCGGAATTTGTCATCCTTGATGAACCGACGAGCGGACTCGATCCTCAGGGGATGAAAGAGATCCGCGAGCTCATCCGTCACCTTGCTTCCGATCAAAATAAAACCGTGATGCTCTCCTCTCATCTGCTCAACGAGGTGGAGATGGTGGCGAACCGGATGGCGGTCATCAGCCGCGGGGAACTTGTGACCCAGGGTGAAGTCGCTTCTTTGCTCGAAAAGGGAGAGAAGTCGGTTGCTCTCCGCGCGAGGCCGAGAGAGAAAGTGAGATCCGTGCTTTCCGCTCACCGGGGGATTGACAAGGTCGTGGAGACGGGGGAGGAATTCCTGGTGACAATGCCATTCGAAGGTATCCCCGAGTTGGCGCGAGCACTTGTGCGTGAACAGGTCGATATCGAGGCGTTGGTGCCGAGGCGATCGTTGGAGGAATACTTCCTGTCGATTACAGAGAGCGACGGTGCAAGCGATAAGGCCAAGTCATAAATCCGAAATACGAATATCGGAATATGAAACAAATTCTAAACGACAAAATCGAAACTCACAAACCCGATAGGTCACCATTTTAGGATTTCGAATTTCACTTTAGCTTGACTATGCTACGACTCATTTACTACGAACTCCTCAAGACGTTCCTGAAGAAGCGGACGTATATCGGTTTCGCTTTGGTCGCGGTCATTGTACCGCTGGCCGAGGTCGCTATGAAGCTTGAGGGAGGGAGATTTCTTCAGTTTTCGCTCCGAACACTTCAGCAGGATTTCCTTTTCGTCGGTAACCTCTTCAATGGGTGGTTCGTTGCGCACAGCATGATGAACGCCCTCTGGGTTCAGATTCCCCTGCTGATCACATTTGTCGCAGGCGACCAGCTTGCCGGAGAAGCGACCGCCGGAACGTACCGGCTGATACTTGTTCGCCCGGTTTCCCGCACACGGATTTTTCTCTCAAAATTTTTTACGACAGCCATCTATACCATTGTCTTTGTGGGGTTCCTCGGTGTTCTGAGCGTAGGACTGGCCCTCACGCTCCTCGGCCGAGGCGATTTGGTCGTCATGCAGAGGGGAATCCTCATCCTGTCCGAATCGGACGTAGCATGGAGGTTCCTGGTTGCCTATTTCCTTGCTGCCTGGGCGATGCTGACGATTGCTTCCCTGGCTTTCTTGTTTTCATCGTTCGTGGAGAATGCAATTGGTCCCATTATCGGTACGATGGGAATCAACATTGTGTTCCTCCTCATCACCGTGATCCCCGTGGATTTGTTCAAAGACATCAAGCCGTACCTTTTCTCGAATTACATGAACGTATGGCAGCAGGTGTTTGAGGATCCGATTCCCTGGGATTCCATCGGCAACTCTGTGGCCATTCTCGGAGCGTATTCGATTGGCTTCGTCTTCATCGCGTGGCTGATCTTCCGCCGTAAGGACATTCTTTCATAGTCACTCCACGACACCATCCATAAGGGAGAATCTGTGGACATCCGGGCAAGTCTCCGAAAGGTTCGAAGCGATTTTCATCCGACATTCTGGGTTGCGAATGGCATGGAGCTGTTTGAGCGTCTGGCCTACTACGGCCAACAAATTGTCTTCATGATCTACATGCGCAACAAGCTCGGATTTACGGAAGCGGAGGCGGGGCAGCTTTCCGGGATGTTTGGTGGATTAATCTACCTTTTGCCGATTCTGGGCGGCACTCTTGCTGATAAGTGGGGCTTCCGAAGGGCCTTCAATATCGCGTTTTCCGTTCTGGCGTTGGGCTACTTTCTCATCGGGTCGATGGGAATGAGTGCATTCTCAGGCATCTACGGCGGAGCGCCCCAATATTGGTTAATGATGGCGTTTCTGATTCTGACGGCGTTCGGCGGGTCGTTCATCAAGCCCTCCGTCCTGGGAACAGTCGCAGCGGCCTCAAAGCCCGAAACGAAATCGTTCGGCTATGCCATTTACTACTGGCTGGTCAATGTTGGCGCGATGATAGGACCGACCATCGCCTACTTTGTCAGGGACAGCTTCGGCAATGAGTTCGTCTATCTGGTGTCATCCCTGAGCTGCTTCGCGATGATCATCGTGAACCTGTTGCTCTACAAGGAAATCAAGCCGGAAAAGACGGAGGTTGTAGAATCCCTCGGCAAGAAGATGGAAAATCTCTTTGTGGTGCTGGGGAATTTCAAATTCATGATCTTTCTCCTCATCTACTCTCTCTACTGGATCATTTTCTGGCAAGAGTATATCATTATTCCATACTACGTCACAGATTTTATCGATAAGAATTACCCCTACGAGATTCTTCAATCGTGGTGCGGCGCGGGAGCGATCATCCTCCTCCAGATTCCCATCAACCGCCTGACAAAGAACATCAAGACTCCCAATGCCATTCTTCTTGGATTCGCGACCTCGAGTCTCATTTGGATTATCATCGGTATTTACCCGAGTGTCTTCACCATCGGAGCGGGGATTGTCGCGTTTGCCATCGGCGAAATGACGCAGGCGCCGCGGTACTACGAATACATTTCGGAAATAGCGCCTCCGGGACAGCAGGGATTGTATCAAGGATATGCATTTCTTCCCATTGCCATTGCGAGGTTCGTCGGTGATCCGATTGGAGCATGGCTCTATCAGACCTCGAGAGCTGCGGGCAAACCCGAACGTGTCTGGTTCGCGCTGATCGGCATAGGCGTTGCAGGAGCGCTTCTCATGTGGCTGTACAATGTGATCGTGAAACGAAACGAAACAAAAGTGGCGAGGGCATGATGCATCGGTCGACTATTGTGCTGATAGTTCTTCTCTTCTGTGCTTCGACGCTGACGCTGTTGGGGCAGAAGAAAACTCAGACATCTTCGGGTGCTGGCATTTTGCAGAATGTGGCCAAAGGATCTGAAGGAGTTCAGGATTTCGTGGCAACTATCGAAGCCAAGGTTGACATGGATCGGCTCCGCGTCCCGAAGATGAACGCCACGTTGTACTTCAAGAAGCCGGATAAGGTTCATTTCGATTCGCCCGGTTTTGCGATGTTGCCGCGGGAGGGAGTCCTTCTCAATGCCGCAACCTTGCAGGCCCGCTACGACGCCGCGGTGATCGGAGAGGAAGGCACTGAAGGGAAGAAACTGATGAAGCTTCAACTGACAGGGAAAGAACAGAATATCCGCCCCCACCAGCTCTTTCTGTGGGTCGACCAGACTTCGTGGACGATCGTAAAGATGGAGTCTGTGCCCTATCAGGGGCGCATCCTGCGGCTTGAATTCACCTACTCGACGCAACCCGGTGGCTTCATCCTCCCGCAGACGTTGAAGGCATCATTCGAGTCCTCCGGCCGTGACTCGACGCAGCGCCCGCTGGATCTTGATCTGCCGAATGCGCCACAACTCAGTGAGCTGAATCAGCGAGTACCTCGCAGCGGATCTATTACCGTCAAGTACCTTGAATACAAGATCAACGTCGGACTGTCGGATGGTATTTTTGAAAAGAAAGAAACTCCGGCCAAGTCAAACTGAGGAGAGGAAGAGAGGTGGCGACGCCTAGAGAGCCGCAGGTCGCGGAATGTGGACAGTAACAACGGTGCCTTTTCCGATTTCGCTCTGAACGGCGAGAGTGCCGCCGTAGAGTTGACTCATTTTCAGTGCGATGGCCAGCCCCAGGCCTGAGCCCTGCTGCTCACGGGCCTTGCGCTGAAATTGTTTGTACGCTCCGATTTGAGCAATTTCCTTCGATTCCATCCCGACTCCGTGATCCTTCACCGTCAGTACCCAGAAGTCGTCAACTGCTTTTGTGGTTACCTCAATCGACTGTCCCCGGCTTGAGAACTTGAAGGCATTGTCAACCAACTCTTCCACAATGCGCTTTCCACTCTGTGTCGAGATCGAGGCATCGGCCCCTCCCAAGGACAGCACGACATCCTCTGCTCGCGCATATTCCTTCCCTTTTTTCTCAACAATTTCCTCGACGTGCAGATCGAACATAACGGTGGTGTCTTTGCCCACGAAGGCCATCGGCGCAGATGTCGCTGCGAGCATTTCAAGCTGAGCGAACGTGAGGAAGTTTTCGACCATATGACCGAGTCGCGTCGCCGATTTCAGAATGATCTTGGCCATTTCCGAAATCTCCTCGGGACCCAGCGATTTTACATCGTCTCTGAGAACTTCCGCGAAGCCAATGATGCCGCTGAGAGGAGTCCTGATCTCATGAGGAAGTGACAGGCTCAGGTTTACACGGAGTTCGTCTAGTTTGCGTTCCGTTTCTTGTTTGACAAGTGCGTGCTTCTGAAGTCTTGTGCGGATTGCGGCTACGAGTTCCCCGATCATAAGGGGTTTCGTGAGAAAATCATCTGCACCGAGCACCATTCCCTGTCGCATATCGCTTTTTGTGGCTTGACCTGTCAGAAAAATAAACGGAATCATAGCTGTCGCTGGGTCACCCCGCACGGCCTTCAGGGTCCCGTAACCGTCCAGATTCGGCATGACGATGTCGCAGATGATGAGATCGGGCAGGTGAGTCCTGGCCGCCTCAACTCCTTCAGTGCCATCGAGAGCGCTCACTGTCTCAAATCCCTCCAGCTGGAGGGACGAAGAGATCATTTCACATACATGTTCATCGTCGTCGATGACGAGGATTTTTGCCATGAGTTTTCTGTTTGTCCAAGGTATCCTTCACAAAATATAGAGAAAGTTGGCAGAGAAACAAGACACAGAATGCCAGTGCATAACCGAATTACCCCCGCCCGTCGGAACGACTGCGCGGAAATGCAATCGGTATTGATTCTCCGCTTGCCGTGCTCTATATTGAGGCACACGGCCACCGCTTTGAAGCAACGCTCCTCTGAAAATCAGCCAATGAAAAAGCCGCATCAACCAAATCGAGCCGGTGTCTCGCTCGCCGAGGTGCATGGATCGGTAAAGGTGCCCCAGACCGCAGGGATGGTCAAGCGGCTCCTGGCATTTGTCGGCCCTGCTTATCTGGTCAGCGTGGGATACATGGATCCGGGTAACTGGGCCACGGACCTTGAGGGAGGGGCGCGGTTCGGCTATCAGTTGATTTGGGTTCTCCTGATGTCGAACATGATGGCTATCCTTCTTCAAACCCTCTCCGCCCGCATGGGGATTGTCACAGGCCGCGACCTGGCGCAAGCATCCCGCGACAACTTTCCGAGACCAATTTCGTACATCCTATGGGTTTTGTGCGAAGTTGCTATTGCCGCATGCGATCTCGCAGAAGTCCTTGGTACCGCCATCGGACTGAACTTATTGTTTGGACTCCCGTTGATTTACGGAGTCATCATCACGGGATTCGATACGCTGCTGCTCCTCGTCATTCAGCAGTATGGCATCCGAAAAATGGAAGCGCTCATCCTGGTCTTCATTGCGACGATAGGAATAAGCTTCATCATCGAGGTCTTTCTCGCCCAACCCGCCTGGGGCGAAGTGGTGACAGGATTTGTTCCACGCTTGAATTCCGAAAGCCTGTACGTCGCCATCGCCATCATCGGGGCGACCGTGATGCCGCACAATCTCTATCTCCACTCTGCTCTCGTGCAAACGCGCAATGTTGGCGACACGGAAGAAAGCAAGCGGATTGCCTGCAAGTACAACCTGATCGATACATCGATTGCGCTCAACGGTGCTTTTTTTGTGAACGCAGCGATCCTGATTGTCTCGTCAGCAGTGTTCTTTTCGCGTGGCATTGTGGTGACGGAAATCCAGCAAGCGCATCAATTGCTTAATCCGTTGCTCGGGACGGCCCTGGCCGGGACGCTGTTCGGTGTTGCGCTGATCGCAGCAGGCCAGAGCTCGACGTTGACCGGCACCCTTGCAGGGCAGATTGTGATGGAGGGTTTTCTCAAGCTTCGGGTTCGTCCGTTCGTGCGCAGACTGATTACGCGTCTCCTGGCCATCGTGCCAGCCATCATCGTGATTACCTGGAAGGGTGATTCTGGTTCGTACGATTTGCTCATCCTGAGTCAGGTCATCTTGAGCCTGCAGCTTCCATTCGCTGTTATACCGCTTATCAGGTTCACGAGCGACAAGCAGATTATGGGTGTGTTTGTGAACAAAGGTTGGGTGAAGGTGCTAGCCTGGATTGTCGCAGGCGCACTCTGCTACTTGAATTCGACACTCATCGTGAACCAGATCTCGACTTGGATCGCGTCGGCAGGTTCTGCCGCGATTTGGCTCTGGATAACTGTTGTGCCACTAGCCATAGGGGGCGCAGTGCTACAGATTTATGTGTCTCTGCCAAAATCCTGGAAGGTCTGGCGCAAGCCGGTACCTCCAGTTCCCGAAACCATCGAGCTCGTGCCGCAGCGGTTCTCCAAGATCGGCGTTGCGATCGATTACAGCAATGTCGACGCCAAGGTCCTCTCGCACGCACAGACGCTCGCAAAAGGATACGGCTCAACGTTGTATCTCTTCCATGTGGTAGAAGGAGTGGGAGGGCAGCTCTTCGGCTCCGAGGCGTATGACGATGAAGCGCGTCATGACAAGGAGCAGATTGAACTGTTCGCGAGTCAGATCCGCAATACGGGTGTCGAGGTCTTCGTGCTTCTGGGGTACGGACGCGTTCCGGAACAAATCGTGAAAATGTCCAAAGACAGCGGCGTCGATCTCCTCATCATGGGGGGACACGGACACCGGGGGCTCAAAGACATCTTCTTCGGCACATCCGTTTCCAAAGTGAGGCACGGAATTTCGATTCCGGTGCTGGTGGTGCAGTAGAGAAGATGTGTCTTTGTGGGACAAACATTTGGCGAAGCCATCCCTTCGGGACCTGATTGTCCTGCAGGTCTGACGTACCATGGGTGGACTTGTGGCGAAATATGTGGACGAAAAAGGCCCGGTGCAGGTTGCGCCGGGCCTTTCATTTGAACAAACAGGCTTAAGAGTGTCTGTGCGCGTTCTTGGTTTCATGAAGCAGGTAGATTCTTCCTGCCCGCCTCGAAGATCCACCGAGAGCAGGCGGGCGTCCCAAGGAACAAAATCGGGACTCAGGATGACGACTGAAACACGTCGTCACTTTGCCAGCACCAACTTCTTTGTTTGCACATAATCGCCAGCGTGGATCTGGTAGAAATACACGCCACTGGGGAGCGATGAGGCATCCCAGCGAACCTTGTACAATCCGGCTGGACGCACTTCGTTCACGAGCGTGCCAATCTCTCTTCCGAGGACATCGAACACTCTCAGAGTTACTAATCCGGAATTGGCGATTCGAAACTCGATGTTCGTCGTCGGATTGAACGGATTCGGATAATTCTGCAGAAGCTCAAAGGCGACCGGCACCGCTCCCGGGATCGGCTCCACAGCAGTAGCGGTATTCTTGGCGAGCTGTAATTGAGCGACATAGATCGCACCGGATTTGACCTTTGATCCTGCCGGGTATTTCAACTGAAAGCTGTCGAATCGCAACAATCCCTCAAGTTTTCCATTCCCGAGCCATGTTCCCAGAGAATCATTGTCGAAATCCCATTCCACAAGTCTCCAACCGACCCAGTCGATTGGAAGCCATTGATTGACCTCGTGATTTGCCGTTGTTCCCGCGGGAAAAGCATCAACGCTATCGTCGACAGCAAACCGAAAGAGCGTGCCGCTTCCGTCACCATAGACATATGCTTGCAATCTGGTCCCTCGCTTGTTCCATGTGATGGATCGGCCTGCTCCGCCGCTGAGGTATTCGCGAATCAGCCAATCGGTCGCTGTCGTGACATTCCAAGTGTACGAAAGTCGGGCTGAACGAGAACTGCTCGGGAGAAGACTCAACGTTGTGATCGTATCTCGAGTGAAGGCTCCGCTGTCGGCACCGACTGTCAAGCTCCCATTTGTGAGGGGTTGAAACCATGAAGCAACAGAAGTGCTGAAGTCTTCGATTGTCGTGTATTGATATGATTGAGGTCCGACAGAGAAGCTGTAGATCGGACTAGTGGATGGTATGGCGTTGCCCCCGACACTTTTCAGCCCACTCAGACGGACCTTGTACGTCTTGCCAGGCAGCAGACCTCCCTGCGGGAAAATGTTCAATCCGCCACGGTTGTTTCTTGTGTCGTATTGGAAAGTGAGTTGCCGATTGCCGGTACCAACTTCCTGTACGGCGATAATCGTGGAATTGACAGAACTTGGATCGAGCGGCCTGTCGAAAGTAAAATTGATGACGCTGTTCGACGCTACCATGGACAAGGAGTTCGATGGAGATGCCGCGATCATGAAAGGATAGTCCACTTGCCGCGTCTTGAACTTCAGTTGATACGCATCTCCCGGAGTGCCGTCACCGTTGCCATCAAACTGCAATCCGCTCTGTGACCGTGCCAATCCTTCGATGCGGACTGTAAACGATGTATAGAATGGCAGGACAACCGAATCGGGTTTGAAGGTAAAGACAGTATTGTTATTGGACCACATCAGACTCCCCTTGACAGGAGGGGTGATGGAGAAATTGCTACGGACCGAAGCAGTGTCCATGACTTGGGAAAACGTGAATTGTATCTGTCCGTCTGCCGTGTAAGCAGTATCGTTGTTCGTCGGTGTGCTGGCGATGATAACGGGGGCCAACGTCGACTCAATCGCACGGTCAGCAAATATTGTCGATCCGATTCCAACATTGACCTGAACGGAATCCCTTTTGTATCCCGGCGTTTCAAATCTCACTAAGTGTGTTCCCGCCTTTAGGCCATCAAACATGTAAAAGCCGTTGTGGTAGAGATCCCCGGTGTAGACAATGTTTTCCGGAAGAAGTCGGACTTGAACCGCATCAACCATCTTTCCAGTGCCTATCTCGGAAACTATGCCAGCAACAATCCCGAGGGAGTCTGGCGGTACGCCATAGAAGGACAGGAATGCGTCACGGATAGCGTATGCTTCCATTTTGCAGAAGCTGAGGTTCATGAGGCGCCTCGTGACGGGGAAGTAATCGTGAAACTCGCCCTCCGAAAGTTCACCGGGCATGTTCAGGCCGCGTAGCACTCCGAGTGTGTAGCCGCCGTTGCTTCCGCCGTAGAAGGTCCAATCCAGATACTGTATGTAGTTCGTTGTGCGCATCTTGGCCATGATATTGGGACCAATGATCTTCGAAATATTCCAGGCGGAGTCTGTTTGAGGCTTGCCTGTGCCGGGGCCATAAACGGCATCTCCCCCTGGTACGATCATTTCCCTTATGAGCATGAGCGTGTAGTTTGTCCCATTATTCGCTGATGCAAGCGCATTGCTGTGAATCGAATGAAACCAGTTGACGTTATTGGAATTGGCTGTCTGAACTCTTGCAGCAAGCGACGGCTCATCGTCAGTCGGGTAGTCGTTCGTGTAGCGAGTGAGAATGACAGTTGCACCCTTTGCCTCCAAAAGAGCTTTGAGGTGAAGCGCCTTCTGGAAGTTACTTTCAGACTCGTAATAGTTGGTACCCGGATCCGGGATCACGTGCCGGTCCGTTGCGTCGGAGTGACCTCCATGCCCCGGATCAATGCAAATCTTGATGCCTGACAAATTAGCCCTCTGCGAAAAGGCACATGTTGTAGAAAAGAACACAAGGATAAGGAGAGCAGTGAGTCGTTTCATGGCCGCTCCTCGTACTCAAGTACCAGGATGCCGCCATCGCTTGTGCTGCAAATGATCTTGTTTTCCGTTGGAGAGCAGTGCGGGTCCAGCTTCATGACGGAGGGAGTCGATGTAAGCTGAACCGTCGTCTTTCCGTCCGTAGAAACCGCAAACAGGTCAGACGAGAGCAACTTGTGTCCATCATCTTTATCCTGCATGTAAATAATCCACTTTCCCGTCCTGGACCATGAGGGCGCGTCTCTGCGGCCGAGCATCGATTGAATTTGCCCTGTGAGGTCGCACACAAACGTGCCTTTTCCCATCTCGTACGCGACCAGCTGCTTTTTGTCAGGGGAGAGCACGGGCCAAATGTAGCTCCCGTTGCCGAGGGGATCCATCAGAACTTTGTTCCCGTTCATATTCAACACAATCTTCATGTTCTCAATACCCAGAACGGTTACGTCGTTTGATCCCGCAATCTTGGCGAGGCCAACCGTTTGAGTTCGAATTGAATATATCGGGGTGTTCTTCGAGAACGTGGGGATTGAGACGTCGGATCCTGACGCGAGAATGGAGTTGGTGCCCTTTGCGAGATTTGTCAGAACGATGTCTTGTTTCCGCCCGAGCTTTGATTGGTCCTGCTGCGTCCGGCGGTAGGCGAGGCTCTTCCCGTCAGAGGAAACGCTGAAGGACAGTCCCGATTTTGGGTCCGCAGTAATCTGCTTTGTCGTGCGGCTCTTGAGGGAATACTCCCATATTCCGTTGCCGTCAACATCGGTAAAATAAACCGCCGCGCCGGTTGGGGAGAACTGTGGATGCGACCACGAGTGCGTTCGGGGGAGGGCCAGCTTGTCAGAGCGTGTGACTTTGATTTGTGATTGCCCGATCGATGCAAGAACGATCAGCAAGATGGGTAGTCGGATCCAGAAACGAATCATAAAATACTCTCGATGTTCTTGTGAATGATGATGAATTGCCTCAGAATAAAGTAAGTCAAGAATCCCAATGAATCAACGCTTTTCCCCGGGCACACTGCTTCTCAACGGGAGGAATTGGTCCAATGCGGACTGAAAGAATCTGTCGATCTCACTTCTTCTTCGTTGACCCGGAGAGAAGGTCCTTGAGATCCTGCACTCCGACAACGGTGATCACAACGGCCGTCCCGAAGAAGAGAAGCGTTGCGATGATGAAGAGAACAAACCAAATAAGTACGCTGGTATCCATCGCTCTATGCTCCTTCTTCTTTTGGTTTCAGCACAATCGGGGGGTGTGATCGCTGAGTGGCAAGCGAACCAAGAATCATTCCAAGCGCAGCGAGAACAAAGCTCATAAACCCGGCAACGTTGACATCGATGAGAAAGAGCATTGATGAAGGAAGAATTCCTTTCAGTTGCTCAAGGACCAGGAAGCCGATTGGTGCCACGGCTCCGAAACAAAGCGAACAATAAGCGCCGACGATATTCGCGCGCTTCCAGTAAAGCCCGAAGGCGACGCACCCGAACGCGCCTGCTGCGTACATTGCTCCGGTAATGGCAATGTATTGAAATGCCGTTGCCGGAAGTTCATAGAACAGGCCGAAAATTAAAATGAAGATCCCGATGAGCGTCGAGATAATCTTGCTTAATCGCATTGTTGTCTTCTCGGAGAACTCCTTTTTGCTTAACGGCTCGATGATATCTCGGGTAGCGACGGAGCTCCATGCGAGCATGTATGCGCTATACGTAGACATCGACGCGGCAAGCATGCCCGCGATCATCAGTCCGAGAAAGCCGGATGGGACGACCGTCCCGAGAAGCCGGGGCATCGCCGTCGTTGGATTCATGTTTGGTCCGAACATCGCAAGGGCGGCGATTCCCCAAAACATTGGGATCATGTATCTCCCTGCGAGCGTGATCCCGGTGTAGAGGAACACCTTGCGGCCGACGGCAGGGCTTTCCGAAGCGAACGATTTCGACACGGCGGGCTGATTCAACGCCGAAATTGCCACGCTTCCGATCATCATCCATATCAGGAATGTCCAACCAAACCTTGGGTTGACGAGAGGATTGACGCCCGCTTCTCCGAATTGCTTCAGGACCACGGCCCCAACGGTCGCAAAGTTGACGTGGATGAGGACGAAGGCAGTCGCAATCAACATGCCGAAGGCAAGAACGACAAACTGGATGAAATCGGTAATGACGACCGAGAACATCCCTCCGAGTACCGTGTAGCTGATGACGATCAACAACATTACGCTCATGACGATCGCCAGCACATTCGGACCGAAGCCCATCGTCTCGGTAAGAAAAATACCATCCATCCTGAGGAAGACGCCCATGTTCAGCACGCCGCCGAGAAACAGCAGGATGCCACCCAAGAGGCGCACATTCTTGCCGTACCGCAACTGGTAGTACTCCGGAATCGTGATGATTCTGAGCTTCCGAAGTCCCGACACGATGAAGCCGGTTTTGCCGATGACCATATAGCCGATGAATCCGATGATCCCGAGAATAAAGCAGGAGAACCCGGTCACGTAGCCAAGTTCGGCGAAATACATAAATGTCACCACGCCGATCTCGGTAGCGATCAGTGTTGCAGAGCCCAGGGCGACCTTGACTCTTCTTCCGGCGACGAAATACCCTTCCATATTCTCGACGTACTTTTTTGCCCAGATGCCGACAAAAATGGAAAGGCCGAGATAGGCGACAAGAATGATCCAGTCAATCAGATGAAAGTTCATTGCACCAGTCTATGGGATGAATGTGGTCCGTAGGTCAGCCATGAATGTCCGACCCGCAGCTGGAGTTAGTAGATTAAATACTTCGATCGAATTTGTCCGAATGCCGTGAGCTCCCGGGCCCATCCTTCACACACTTCATTGGGATGAACACCGCGCTCCAGCATTTGGCGCACGTTTGTGTTTCCTGTAAGAATGTCAAACCTTCGATTCCGGAAGATCGTTTCGGCGGAATGAGCCCTCTTAAACGCCGCCAGAAGAGAGATGCCGAGGTGAACCGGCTGCACCGCATCCCGATCGACAACAGAAATTCGTATGCCGTGGCATGCGCAATTCTCGAATTTCGGCTGGCTGGCGATTCCGGGGATCTCCTTCGGAATAAAATCCACCTCCGAGCATTCCACGCCGCTTATATCGAAACCCGACAGATGCTTGAGAATTCTTTCAGGATCAGCCCAGGGAGCCCCGATGATCTGGAATGGTTGCGGTGTGCCACGCCCCTCCGAGACGGAAGTGCCCTCCACAAAACAGAGGCCGGGGTAGATGATTGCAGTCTCGAGTGTCGGCATATTCGGCGACGGAGCAGTCCATGTCAGGCCCGTTTCGTCAAACCACATCTGCCGTTCCCATCCCTCCATCGCGACGATTTCAAGATGAGCCTTGACTCCGTTGGCTGACCACCCCTCCTCGTTCCAGAGTCGGGCCAGTTCACCAATCGTCATTCCATGCATCACGGGGATTGGCATCCAGCCTACAAATGACCTCAGCGAAGGGACACGGACGGGGCCGTCAAAAGCGAGGCCGCGAATCGGATTTGGCCGGTCAAGAACGACGAACGGGATTGACTGTTCCGCCGCCGCTTCCAGCGCCAGAGCAACCGTCGAAATAAACGTGTAGAATCGCGCGCCAACGTCCTGAATGTCGCACACCAAAATGTCGACCCCTTGAAGCATTTCCGGCGTGGGTTTGTGCGTCTTTCCATACAGAGAGTAGACCTGGACGCCGTAGCGCGGATGCAAGGCATGATCGACGACTTTGCCATCAGGCGTGTCGCCGGCAATGCCGTGCTCCGGACCATAGAGGGACTGAATGGTGCAGATGCCCGAATCCGCAATCGCGTCGATGATCGACCGACCGTCTGAAAGACGCCCGGTGTGATTGGTCAATATCCCCACCCGTTTTCCGGCAATCAGCGATGACGAATCGCGCAAGAGCCGGTCGGAGCCGAGTTGCACTGTTGCAGTTGTTGGTGAATCCGATGGTTCAGTCACAAGTATCAGACTTTCAGAAAGAGTTTCCGCCGATACATCCAGTAGCACATCAGCCAGCCGATGAGAATGATCATCGTCGAGTAGAGCAATGATCCGATGGGGGGGCCCGCGAAGGATGCGAACGATTTGTAGAAATATCCTGTGAGCGAAGTTGTGGCGCCGTTGTAGGGCACTTTCCAGGAGAGCATCACCCAGCGTACGAAGAGTCCGGTGAATACATACAGCGTAATGGCATTCATGCCGTAGACAATCAACGGGAATGCGAGCGTGTGCAGTTTCTTCACCTCGATCACCCAATAGAAGAGGAGAAACACGAGGCACGACCAGCCTGCCGTGTACACCATGAACGACGCTGTCCAGAGGATCTTGTTCAAAGGAACCACGAGATCCCAAAGGAGGCCAATGATGATTCCAGCGGCTGCACCCATTGCCAGCATACGCATGACCTGCCTGGGTTCTCTGTGGACCATGAGGAACCGCCCGACGAGCAAACCTGAAAGCACTGTCGATATGCCCGGTATCATGCTGATAATCGTTTCCTTGTCAGCCGGGACAAGGATAAAGCTGTCAAGGTACTGAGCCGCGTTGACGTCGCGGTCAAATGATCCGGGAATAACTCCGGGTCCGTGGACGAACGCGAGGATTGCCCACCAGATGAAAAGGAGTGAGACGCCGATGGTGGCCTGCCAGTGCGCCTTCAAGGGCAAGAGGAGGTAGACAATGAAATAGAGAACTCCGATTCGCTGAAGGATGCCGAAATGCAGGACCGGCGCATTGATGGAGGAGGACTTGAGGAACGCTCCGAGGAGGTACAGCAAAAGAGCTCGTCGCGCGGCAATCAGAATCCCTGTCCAGACAGAGACACCATGTTCTTTTCTCTTCGCATCGCTGAACGGCATCGCCATGCCGACGGCAAAGAGAAAGAAGGGGAAGATCAGGTCTGCAAATGTGCAGCCATTCCATTCTGCGTGCAGCAGGAGGCGGGGGACAATCGCGGGATCCCACGTCCCGGGATTGTTCACCAGCAGCATTCCTGCGACAGCAAAGCCTCGGAATGCGTCCAGCGATTGCAGACGCTGCAGAGGAGAATGTTGGAGGTCGGTCATTGGAGTTAGAGTTTTGTTAGACGAGTGCGAAGCCTTCGTTATTTTGCCGTGGATTGTTCATACACTTCGATTTCCCGAATGGAATATGCTGATATCCCTTTTGCACCGCGGCTGCCGTCGATTTTCAGATACCGGGCCTGGATATTCGCGACGGCTATTTCTTCCACGCCGCCGTGGCCGTTGGTGACTTCACGGAGAGTCACCCATATCTTGCCGTCGATAGATGAGAGGAGCTTGTAGTCTGCGCCGAATGTTTCCCCCCAACAGATTCTCACGGAACCGATCTGCTGCATTTTGGGCCAGACGAGCTGAAACCACTGCGCCTCCTGACCGTTTGATTTGGTCCAAGCCGCCGAATTCCACCGTGTGTAGAGTTTTCCGTCGATCGCACTCGCCGCTTTGAAATGCGGGCCGATCGTGGAATATGAAGATGCAGTCGGCACTGCCTGTCGAGCAAGATTGATGGGAGGAATTACAGAGTCCCGGTCGATGAGATCCATCGCCGTGACCGAATAGGGTGGGACGTTGACCGGGAATCGCTCCGAGTCCTGAGAGATGTCGCTGAGCTGCTCGTATTTTCGTTTCTCGTCCAGAACCCAGGCCTTTGCCCGCGCATGAGGAGCGAAGTTTTTAAGATCAATTTCCACTGATTTCTGGCTTCGTTTGTCCTTGTTGATGAGAATGAGCGAAAGGGTTTTTCCGAATCGGCTGGCATATGCAGAGACGGCTGGGTCGCTCGAATTCACTGCAATGAGGTCGCCTTTCAAATGTTGCGAGAGCATGGGAAACACATAGTAACTGTAGTATGGCGTATTCGATCCCTCAGACGAAATGTACCCGTAGTCGCCGCCGCGGGGAGGATAGAAATTGTGGAGCGCCCAGAAGCAGGAAATGTCTGTCCCGAGCCCGGCCATAGTGCCAAGCATGTCGGCCGTCCAGATCGCGTTGATCATCTCGAGTGTTTGCGGACCCGGGGAGTGACTCACAGAATTGTAGCCGACGTTAATGAAGAAGATCGAAGCCGCCTTTTGAGGTCCCACGGCTTGTTCAACGTCGCTGCGGAGTTTTGAAACCAGACTTCTGAACTTGCCGACGCTTGTCAACAGCGTATCGTCGTTTTCCTTCCCCGATGGTTGGGGAAAGAACGTGTAGGTCATCATGTCAACATACTCGCCTGCGGCTTTGAGGACGCGCTCGGCCCAGTTCTCGGGATGAAGCCCCAGCGGAACGTTCGTGGCAACCTTGATGGTTGGGTCCACGGCGCGCATCGCCTTGACGAAGCTGATGTATTTCTTGGCGTACTCTTCCGGAGCCGCGTGCCCACGGGCCCACGTACCCCATTGCTCATCTCCGACTTCCCACAATTTCACATGATATCCCTTGAGGATGTTGCAGTAGCGCACCCATTCCGCTGCGAGGTCGGGCGACTCGTTGAAGTTCACCGTAATGAAGGGCTCTGCTCCGACTTCACGGCACAGAGCGATATACTCATCAGTATTCATTTCCGAGGCGTTGTTGGCAGCCGAGTTCCAGACGTACTGATCAGCGTCGTTGCCCCCCGGATACTTGAGAAGGGTGACGCCGGAGGCCTTGATCTTCTCGATCGCATCCCGATCCGCGGTCATTAACATCTCATCGGTGGGGCCCGGAAACAATGATTCATCCCATCGGGCGGTGTTGATACCATAGAGCCATGGGTTGATCGGGTGCAGGATCTTGTTTGCGTCGATCTGGACCCGGGCTGGTTGAGCCATGACGGTTCCGACGACGAGGAGCAGGGATATGGAAAGCGATGCAACAAAGTTCTTGACCATAAGTTTCCGTTCTTGTCGAATGATTGCTCTACTTGTTCCCACGGTTTCCGTGGGAACGGTGATCCGTCCCGCATGCCTGCGCAAAACGCAGCTGCGAGAAGCATTGTCGTCCCGATATATTTCTGATCGGGACCTCAGGTTTTAGACCCCGACCAGAATCGTGTCGGGGTGACATTTCGGTGTGAAAGTGTCTCTTGGTTTAGAGCGGTGCATCTAATCGAATGACTTTTTCATGATTTCATGACGCCGGAACACTTTGAGGCCGACTTTGTGGTAGAAATCTTTCGCGCGTCCACTGGTCCAGGCAAGCCAAAGGTTGTGGCGCCCCTTTTTTCGCATTTGCTCTACGGTGTTGTAATACAGCATGGGGCCGAGCCCACGCCCGACGTACGCTTCGTCGATTCCGAAAGGTCCGAAGTGCTCCTCCTTAAAGTGACTGAAACCGACAATCTTTTCATCTTTCATGGCTACGAGGATCTCATCGCATTCCGGATTCTCGCGCAATCGGTCGAGGGCCACTCGGTAAAGATCGCCGGGGTAGTTTCTTCGCAGGAATTCGAGCAGCAGGAGAGTGTCACGCGGTTCAAACACTTTCGCAGAGAATCCGGCTTCTTCCAGCTGACGGAATCGTTCAGCCATTCCTTCGGGAATGGAAAAGTCGACGAGTGAGCGACCCATGCTGTAGACGCTTTCCACCTTCTTGTATTCGCGATCCCGGAGAAATTCATGGGCATCGGCATACGCATCGAGATCGATGCCCGGAAGGAAGTAGTTGGGTGTATAATCTGAGACGTGAACCTCTTTCACCCCCTCCTTGGCAAGGAACCGTTCGGCCTGCTCCATCATCTGTGACGCGATACCCTGGCGGCGCATCTCGGGATGGACAAAAAACACGGTTACCCAACCGCGATCTGACTCCATACCGACATCGAAATACGGAAATCGGCGACACAGTCCAAGAAGGAATCCGACAATCTGTTTCTTCGACGTGGCGACGAAACATCCGCGGGCATCAAAATTCGAATCCAGGATGATCTTCCGGCGAAATGTATTCAGGCTGATCTCATCCCGCGGGAGGCAGTGGTTCCAAAGAGCTAGAACGGCGTGCTCATCCTCTGCGAGGTAGTTACGGATGGAAGTCGGCATGGGAACTTTCTCTTGTCTTGAATACCACCCCGGACTAGGGAAGTGATTCAACGGTGCGTTTCTTCTCGAATGGGTCGATGTCAAAGGCAACGGCAAAACGCTTTCCGGCTTCGGCTCCGCGAACGCGCGCCAGTGCCTCATAGTATTCAAGATAGGGGAAGGAGGATATTCCCCCCTTGATGAACTGATATTGTGTCACGGCCTCCTTCCAGGCTTCCAGTTCCTGAGAGATGTCGACGTACAGGTACGGCTTGAAATTCTCCGGATCTTCCCAGTTCTCAGCGTAGTAGATCGCACGAATCCCCCTGTGCCGGGGATGAGATGTTACCACGCCCTCAAGGGAGGCGAGCAGTACTGCATCGTTGACGATCGCGTGGGTCGCTGCGTGATCCTTATGAATACTGTTCCGCCAATGAGTGATAATGTGGGTCGGTTTCACCTGTCGAATGATATCGGCAACATAACGTCGTACCTCTTCCGTGTTTGGAAGCTCTCCATCCCGGTAGGGAGCGAAGATCGCCTCGGCTCCGATGAGCCTGGCTGCGGCCACTGCTTCGCGGCGTTTTTGCTCACCATACGCCTGAGGGGTCATGCTGGGATTGCCGCCCTCTCCGAGGGTAAGGTGAAGGATGGCGATGCGATCCCCGAGTTTGCGATGCTTTGCAAGGACGGCTCCGCATGTGACCTCCACATCGCCGCAATGTGCGCCGATGGCGAGAATGGTTTTCTGTGATTCCTGTGTCATTCGAATCTTGGGATAGTGTATGTTCCGGTTCGTCATCGACTGAAGTCGACGACGATAAACGATCTAAACCCTCCGGGTTCGCGTTGCAATACTAGTCCATCACCGACTTCTAGAACGCTTTCTTCAGTAAAGCGAATCGCCGCGTCTCTTTGAACCCGAACTTGCCGTAGACCTTTGCCGCAAGATCGTCGGTCCACATCACCCACGCGTCGTGGTGCCCTTCCTGGCGCATTCGTTCGAGTGTCCGCGCGAGGAGCACAGTTCCGATGCCCCTTCCCTGGTACGCATCGCTCACCCCGAACGGTCCGAAATGTGATCCTTCAAACTGACAGTACCCGATAATTTCGTCTCCCTTTGTGACGAGGACGACTTGTTCCGGATGAAATCCGCCTTCGACGATCTTCCTGAGATTGCGCCGCTCGACGCGCACCCAATCGGAAGGCATGGATTTCTCGAGAAACTCCATGAAGCGAACGAGGTCGTTTCGATGGTAGAATCGGATGTCTATCCCGTCACCCTTCAGCTTCTGCTCGATCTGGACGGTCTTTTCAGGAACTGTGAACAGGGCGATCGATGAATCCATGCTCAGCGCTTCATGAAAAACGGTGTATCCGTTTGCCTGGAAGAGCTCGAGGTAGGGACCGTATGTACGCAGATCGATCCCCGGTGTGAAATATCCCGGAGGATAACCTGCAACCCTGCACTCGTGCTTTCCAAGAGCCTTCAACCGCTTCTCTGCTTCTGTAAGAAGGAATGTGCCGATGGCTCGAACATCATGGCCTGGGCGAATTCCGAGCGCTGTGATCCAGCACCGGTCACCAGCCGGATCGGCATCGCCCAACGGCATCCGTTTCGCGTGGATACCGAGAACGAAGCCAACCAACTCGCCGTTCGAACGGGCAAGAAGAAATGTCTCTGGATCGAAGTTCTCATCCAGCAGTACACGTGTCTCAAGTGTGTCGAGCGTAACGGCATCCAGAGGGAGGGCGGCGGACCAGAGCGCCAGAAGTTCCTCTCGTGCCGCATCTGAATATGGAGTGCTGGAAAGGTTCATGTTCGTTCCTGCGGATGTCAATAACTGATGCCCAGTGAAATGTGATGCACGGCTCCAAAAATGCCAAACGCCTGGTACGCATAGTCTGCACGAACCGGGAGCCCGCCCGCGTTATAGCGTATGCCGATCCCGGCAGTCAACCCTCGTTCGTCGTAGTTTGTGGCATATCCGGCGCGCGCGATGAAGGTGTCGAAGAAATGATATTCGGCCCCCACTTTGAGTTTCTCATTGAAATCGCGTGGATGTCGGGATTCAAAACTCAAGATGAAGACATCCTGAGGGTTATCCATGAAGAACCGCAACGGTTCGACCGTTGCCCCAAAACTCACGGCAAACGGCATTGGAAACGGCTCGTTCTCGTAGGTGATTTCACGGGAGATATTCTGAAGGGTGGCTCCAAACCGAATGCCATTGTACAAGAAATCGTAGTAGGCTCCGATATCCATCGCAAGGCCGGTCTGGGCGTAATGACGAGTGCTGATGGCAAGATTCGCGTCTGTAAGGCTGCTGCCGGTCGGCGCGACCCATGCATCACCGAGATCCTGGCTGACGTATTTGAGATGCACGCCGTACGAGAACCGGTCGGTCACCTTTTGCGAGAAGGCGATTCCGGCTGCATACGCCGAAGGGGAAAACGTCCCCGTCTCGACATATCCCTGCTCGTTCGCAGCGAGCCGGGTTCCGTAGAACGTGCCGTAGTCCATCGACAGGATACTCAGGCCCAGCACACCAAAGCTGCCGAGACGAATCGCCGCAGACGCCGCATTGTAGTTGATGTCGGCGATTCCCGTGGTGTGACTGACGCCGAGATCCGCCGTCGTCGTAATCCAGCCGAGCTGGCTGGGATTCCAGAAAATCGAACTTGAGTTCAGAGTTGTCGTCACGCCGATCGTCCCTCTTCCGACGACTTCGGCTGAGACAGGATTCTCCAGGAATCTGAAACCGACCTGCGCCTTCTTGACGATTTGACCTTCTGCGCTGAAAGCGAAGAAGAGAAGGAAGAAGGAGATCGCTGGAGCTATTCGCTTAATCATTGCATCCTCCGTAGGAAAAATCCGAAACTCAAAACATCATCCGTACCACGTGTCTTACAAGCCGACGAGGTATCTTTGGTAGCTGTCATCAACGGACGAGGACGAACTTGACGAACTGATTGTCCAGGTTTTCGCCATTCAAGCCTTGACACTCTGTCACGGCAAGAATATAGATGCCGCTTGTGACATACTGGTTGTCATCTGTGCGCTGATCCCATTCATGATCAGCGGTCCCAAAGTGTGAAATCGATTTGACGAGATCTCCCGTTTCCGTAAAAATCTTCAGTGTGCACCTGACAGGGAGATTGACAAACAGAATCTTGTTCGGTGTCCCGGAGAATCCCAAACCGCCGGCTGCAACGGTTGCTGGATTTGGTACGACGCGAACCTTGCTGCTTTCACTAAGCCCTGGCTTGAACGATGTCGCAGGAAGCTGTGACCGCGTTGCGTAGAGTGAGCTTTCGAGCTTCACCCCCATGTCGAGACCGCTCGTGTTCTGTGTGCCATTGTCAAGTGCCGTCACGGCGTAGTAATAGTCGACACCACGCTGTATGGATTTGTCAGTGTAGGAATTCTTGGTGCGGTCCTGGGTTTCGTACACGAGTTCCCATTGAGCACCGCTCCGCTGATCAAGGGGATCGCCGACATAGTACGCTCCCTTCTTCCGGTAGACACGCCATGAATACCAATCGTCGGTGCCGGTCTCGGGATCCTTGAAGTACCCCGGATCCGGATAAGACCATTGGACAACAATCTGGTCGGGCCCGGATGTGACGCTGATGTCGGGTGGCGGGGGAGGAGAGGGCACCGCAAGGCCGTGGCTGATTCTGTCCCACGCCCAGTTTGCTCTGTCGAGCGTTCTCCAGAGAGAATCACGTCCTTTGAGAATCCATGCGTCCTTCTCTTGGTCGGTAATTTGTTTGTTGAACCAGGCGCGCCCGATGGAGTCCGCCGCCTTCCAGCCGATGCTGCCGGCTCCGACGGCGTACACGAACGTCACTGAATCATACCGCCCGATTGCCCGGTTCTTCGTCAGTTGATACGGTCCGACAGTGATAAACCGCATCGGTCCCTTTTGCGGCACGGTCGAGAGACCGGCAGAGATTGCATCGAGAGGGAAGCGGCCGCGGCTGTCATCTCCGCGATAGGTTTGGAGCAGACCGACGTCTCTACGACCCCAGAGGTCGAGCGTGATGCTTGCGTGCGGCATAGCGTATGGCTGTTTTCGATCATCGGTAACATCGTTATAGGCCTTGCTGGCATAGAGCAGGGCATATCCCGGGATTTGCGGTGAGTTCAGGGATCCGGTTACGCGATCTGGGTCTCCCGAATCGTCTTTTGAACCATTCGCGAAGACCTGTGCCTGTTGATAGACGTTATCCCAATAGTATGCGATGTAGAGAGAATCACGCGTCCGGTTCTTCACAAGTTCCGACGGTCGGACTATCCAACTGTCAAGGTCATCCTCACCTTCGAACGAAAAACCGCCAAATGTGCTGTATTCGCCCGCTTTCGAAGGGCCAAAACTGAAGGCAATCGGCCACCAAAACTTAATCGTTTGGTCTGGGAGCGTGTCTCTCGGACTCGTTGCCTCCAGTGGTCGCTTGACCTCTCCGGTGAATTTGTGCGTGGCTTTCCAAATGAAGCAGTCGGCGAATTTAGGATTGCTGAATGCGTAGACCTCCACGTGGCTACGGATTCCAAACTGATTGCAGATATCTTCAAACTCGATCTTGATATCGGATTTCAACGTCGGATCGACGTTCCATCGATAGGGAGGATTAAGTTGCACTCCATCGACGATGATGTTTGGCGGTCGATAACGACGCACTTCCATCGACCAGTCATTCGTTCCCGGATTGGTCAATGCTGAGCCGCGAGTGTACATCGGTTGGCGAGCGCCGAACTCATCGACGATCCCATTCTCATCGAGGACCAGAGGATTGAGGATCTGATAGAGCATATTCGATTGCCATCGATCCTGAGGCCAGTAGAAGAGCTCGGTTTTCTGCGGATTCGCGCCGACAAGCATCCAGCTGAATTGCGACTGCAGGCCTCCTTCGCCGTTGAGCTTGTTCATGCTCATGTTGAAGTTGCCGACGTCGATCATCATCGGAAACGGATCGTAGTTCCGCTGCTGGCCGATGAGGAGAGTTGTGGCGGCAAACAGAAGAAGAACTACGATCATGAAGGATTGAAGAATGCTTTTCATAGTGACTCCTATCGTAAGACAATCATCGTTCGCATCACTGTGACACCTTCGCCGCTTAACCTGTACACATAGACTCCGCTTGGCAGACTCTCGGAAGAGTACGATACTTGGTAGCTTCCGGGCTGATGTTCCGTGTCGACAAGCTTCTCCACCTGACGCCCAAGAAGATCGTAGACGCGGAGTGAGTATCTGCCGGCATTCGTAACGACGTATCGGATATGGGTCTGGCCGTTGAAAGGATTCGGATAGTTTTGGAGAAGTTCAAAACTGCGCGGTACACTTTCCGTCCGTTGTTCCGGAATCCCGGTCGTAAGGCCCAGGCCGAGACTCACGGCGCGCAGAAGCGACTGCTGTCCGGTGTCCTGGCCGAGCGCCCAGATGATCGTGCCCCCAATCCCCTGATCCTTCACATATTTCATCTTCTCGCCAATGGAGATGGAATCGTCGTAGCTGACAACCGAGGTTTGAGTGGAGTTGACGAGAAAAGGAACATGTGCCTTCGCATCAACTGAGCGGGTCCAGCCCTGTTGTGTGAGCGGGGCGATCGCGCTGTATGACTTCTGTGAGGCAGTGGTGCACGCACCGTAAACGGAAGTAGCGTTGAATTGCCATCCATAAAATGGAGTTCCGATCAGGAGTTTTGAGCTTGAAACGCCCTTGCTCCTGTAGTCTGCGACGGACGCTTGGATGGATCCCGTGGAGGAGGCGTCGTAACTCCCGTAGAGAGGAGAATTGGGACCTGCTTTCCATGGAGACCAGCTGCCGTAGAAATCATACGTCATCACGCCGACCCAATCGAGGAGGCCGTTCATGATCGTCCAGTCATACGCGTTCCCGTCGGTGGACCCCCCCGCAATGCTGAGTGTCAGCGGCATGCCGGCGCTTGAAAGTGCAGTCCGCAGCGCTTGATAGAACAGTGTCGTGTTTGCCCGTCCTCCTGCCGTGGGATACTCCCAGTCGATATCCACACCGTCGTATTGATACGTGACACAGAAATCTCTGAGTGCATTGGCGAATCGTGTACGAGCTGCCGGATCTGCAGCAACCTGGGCGAAGCGCGGGGTGCGGGCAACGTCGTAGCCTCCCACAGAAATGACAACGCCAACGCCATTAAGATGTGCCGCCTGGATCAGCTCGGGATAGAAGGTGAATCCGGTCAAGTCGAGCGTCCCATCGCTTTGTGGGAAAATGAATGCATGGGCGATGTGTGTCAGGTTCCTGAATGGAATGGATGTGTATGGATATGACACTTTGCTCGTCCAGCTTGGATAGTAACCAACAACCAGCTTCGACTGCGCAAAAGCGAGCGAAGTGGTCAGAAGGAAGAGAAGTATGATCCGAGCCGTTTTCATCCTAGAGAGTTACGATCCTAGTTTTGCAAATCTCATCAAGAAAGACCTTATTCATTCCCGCGTACGCGGCCTGCCCGCCTTGTTGGTTCTCACTGGCGAGGCGGGGAATCCGGAACAAAGCACGAAGTCTTGTACTGGACCCCTTCCTACGAAGGGGTGACCTACCATTTTTTGCCTCCTCGTTCCCACGCTCTGCGTGGAAAAGACCGTGCTTTGCGGCGGATGTTCTGACACATCACTTGTTCTTTGAGCTTGTTCAGCCAAAGTCAAGATTTCTCGTCTCCTTGAAGCGGAGACTCGAAATGACAATAAAAACGCCATGTCATTTCGAAGAAGCGCCCGCGTGACCGACCCGATCTTGCAGGCATAGTCGGGCAGGAAGCGACTGAGAAATCCTGTAAGTCCACAAGATAAAAACCCAAAGGGTTTCGTTTTTGCGTAGTCGTCGACTTCAGTCGATGACATGGACTTTCAGTAGCTCTTTAAAGATTCAGCCTCAATCCAACCAACACCTGCATGGGATTCAGGAATATCGGAGCGTCCCACCAGCCGACCTTGATATGGCCGTCATCAGATTTCCACTGCCCCCATTTATCGCTCCCGCCCTGGAAGGGGAATCGGAGCGATGCTTTGTAGTCATCATATTGCGTTCTCAGCATATTGCCGGGAACGAGCCACTTGTTGTTGGTCACGTTCTTGACGGTAACGACGAATTCGAAATTCGTTGGACCTATGCTGAATGCTTTCGATCCCCGGAAATCGATATTCCAATAGTCCACAACATCGACGTAGATTCGGTTTTTGACGTCGGGTTCCTGCGGATTCCACAGGAGCCGACCGCCGTACCGCCACTCGAAAAAGAAGTTTAGATAGATGCCATTGAGTACTCTCATCCCCGCGATTTCCGGGCCGAAATCGTACGGAGTGTGGATATTGAGATTCATGTTCGCTCGCGGAAGCGGATCCGTCGTTGTAAGATTCGCCGAACGGAGCTCGTCCTTCGCTTCCAGTCGATTCTCGTATACGCGGGCAAGTCCGGACTGTCCGGCGCTCTGCAGCATATAGTCCAACATTCCGTTGAACGTCACCCAGCTTCCGACCGGCCGCTCGAGGCGCAACTCGACACCGCGGACATCGCTATAAGCGTCCGGGAAGTATGCGGTGACCATATCGTCATGGTAGTAGTTGATGAACTGGCGGCTGAGCGGCTCGTTGCGGATGTCCTTGTAATACGCCGTGACGTTAAACAGGAAATCGTTGAAAAACATCTGTTCGTATCCGAATTCGTACGAAACCGTGCGGCCCATGGTGAGGTTTGGTGTCGGTACGGTCACTCCCGCCTGGTCGACGGTCATGTCGTACATGAATGAAATCGCCGGCCGCTGGTAGAAGTGACCATAGTTGAAATACAGCTTGCTGCTCTCCGTGATCGGGAAGGAGACTCCGAGGCGGGGTGAGGCGTAGATCTGCACGCGGTTCTGTGTTCTGGGGAATCCAGGTGGGTTGTCCAGCATATCACGGAACAGCAACCAACGGTCGTAGCCACCCCATGTGCCACCGAGATTTTGATAGACACTGTTGTACAGCTTTCGATAATCCTCATCGACGGGGATCGATGCGTCGAAGCCCTCTTTCATCGGATTGAGGTAATCGACTCGGACGCCTGCGTTCAGGATCATTCCTTCGAATTCAAGCTTGTCCTGCAGGTACAAGCCCATTTCCAACGGGGTGGCCGTGTAGTACTGCCACAGGTCAGGAGTGTACGAAATTTGCGACTGCAGCCATGTCCCGGTGTAGACGAAGATTCGCTCGATCCGAGCGGAGAACCCGGCTTCGACCTGGTGATGCCGCCCGAGTTGAACCGTCAGGTCCCCTTTGAATTGGCCGACGAGCGAATTGGATGAATCGACCCGCTGCAAGCCTCCATAGAGGGCGAACATGTTTAATGCATCGTACCCGAAGTTCGTTGAGGCATTCGGTGAGCCGAGCGCAGGGCCATTGAGGAATACCTGTGGCGTGCCGTTGGTACCGATGAATGTAATGGAATCGGCCGACGTCGGAGTAAAGGAGAATGGTCGCAACCGCTCATCAGTGTAGCCGACCTGGAGATCGAGAGTATAGAACGCGTTTGCGGAAAGCGTGTGAGTCAGTTTCGCTCCGCCGACAAAATATTGTTGATCATAGTATTGGAGCCGACTCTTGTTGAATATCTGCCAAATATTGTCGCCTGAGAGCAGACTTGCTTGTCTTGCCACAGAAGAGCCTGTCCCGTTGAGGAAGCCGAAACTGGAGGATTGGTCAACAAGTGCTCCTCCGTAGCTCGTCGTTTGGCCGCCGCTGGCAGTCTGCACCTTCGCGTAGAGTCCGTTGATCGAAAGCTTAGTATTGTCGCCGAGCTGCGAAGTGAGTTTGAGTTGAGCATTCCAATCGAGATAGTCATTTCGGGGACCGACGGGGAATGCCAATTGCGAGTCTTCGTATTTGAAACCGAGCAGGAATGTCGTTCGTCCGGCGTAGTCGCCGAAGATGGGGATCTCAGCACCGGGCAAGGGGCCTGTGATGCTGCCTTCGAAGAACATGTCGGGTTTGTTAGCAAAATTGTATTGCGGGTGCTGGGCTTTCCAGAGCGCGAGTTTCTGATTCGAATCGAGGCCTGCCGGCCGTGTGAATCGGCTTGCCCAGCCACGGAAGGCGCGCAGCTCCACCGGTACCGTCGTATCGCCGGTTGGAACGCCGCTGAAGGCGTACGGGCCGGCAAACACTTTGTAGATCCACGAATCGTCACTCCAGGGATTGGTGCCGAAATACTTTTTCTGCGCCGGGGCAACATCGGCCTTGAGGGCGAGGGTGTAACGGTCGCGATGACCGTCTTTTGTCACAACATTGAGCAATCCTGATCGGATGCCGCCGTACTTTGCCTGAAAACCTCCGGTGAGGATCTGGATCTCTTCGATAGTTGTTGAGTTCAACGCCAGGTAGGAGTTTTCCGATCGGGGATCCTGGAGCGATATTCCGTCGATCCGGACATCGGTCTCTCGAATCGATCCGCCGCGGACGCTAAGTCCATTGCCGTCGGCGCCGCTGACCAGTTGCACGCCCTTCACCCGGCTGACGAATTCATCCAGTCTGTTGACAGGCATTTGTTCCAATCGGGAGGTCATGATGACTTCCTGAGTACCGGCGACATCGGGCTTGATGGTCTCGCGTCGTGCCGTCACGACGACCCCCTCAATCTCGACCGCCGAGGTTGTCATTTCAAAGTCGACGGTGATCGTCCGATCCAGGTCGACCCTGACACCCTTCTGGACGACTGGGCCGTATCCGATGACACTCGCTTTCACGATGTACGTTCCGGGGGGAATGTTCAAGATGAAGTAGTATCCCGCCGGATCGGTGCCCGCACCCACCGGGTGATCGAAGGGGGCTTCTCTCCCGTCCGAAAGAATCAGATGCGTGATCATGATATTGGCCCCCGGTATCGGTTCGCGCGTTTCGCGATCGACCACGCGTCCGCTGATCTTGCCGTTCGCTCCAAGAGCTGTTGTTGCTGTGAGCACAACGATAAGCGTGAGTAGCGGGAGTACGGAGGAGAGTCTTTGGGCTGAGCTTAAGCGTTTCATACCAACCCCATGGGTGTTAGGATGATTTGGTGCGTGGTCAACTTCGATCTTGTTCATTCAGAATTCGAAATTGGATATTGTTTGAGCGTCGACAATATCCCCCCCGCCCGACCGCCAGCGGTCAGGCGGGCGGGAATGATGAATGTCGAACGACGAATATCGAACTACGGATGAAGCGAAGAAGAAAGGGGAGTACGAGGTGAACCAACGCTCGCCTGATTCCGGCACAGCCTGGTTGAACGGCAAAAGGTGTTCACGGTACCACCTCTAGCATCAGGATGGACATCAGCACGAGCTATGGAGCGCCCATCACTCAACGTGCTCTTCTCCTTCGGCGATAAATATAGAGAAGGATGGGAGGGATGTCAACAGCAAAAGTTGGGGGCTTTGCCGGAAACGAGAATATCGAACATCGAATAACGAATGAAAAATGATGAAAGCTGGCCAATCGTGGATGCACCTTTGCTTCATTTCTCTCTTGCCCGATTGGCTTCGGCGGTTCGAAGGCTCTTCACAAAAATCGATATTAGCTGGTCGCACTCTGCAACCAGCAAATTGGAGTTGCTCTCATGGCCGCCTGGACTTGTGCGAGCGATTATCTTGATTGCAATACGTGTTTCTCGAAGTTCCTTGAGAATGATTCTCAACTTGTGGATGAAGTCAGATCGTGATTCAGCACTTTGAGCCTCTCCGTAGTTCAAGGCTGGTGAGGTTCCGCAACGGATGAGTTGAGATGCAAGATGGCTGCATGATTTCGTGGATTGAATCGCCTCGGCATATCGCACTACACTGACAGCGAAATCTATCAGCCTATCCTCTAGGTCAAAAGATACCGGCTTCTTGATTTCGAGGGCCATTTTCGCCTCTTGGAAAATGTCTGCGTGAGGCTGAAATTACGAGGGATATTCTGAGGAAGGAAGCGAATTGTCTTTGCAGAACGACCATGTCCCGGAAGGGAATGAATACTGAACATCGAATATCGAATCTTGAATTACGAAGTGTGGTTTCCCACTTCTCCATTCATCATTCACTGTTGATTATTCGATATTCTCTTCGAGTACATAAAAAAGCATCCCGACTTGCGCAGCCGGGATGCTTTTCAAATGTCGAACATCGAATATCGAATCTTGAATTACGACGCGTGGTTTCCCACTTCTCCATTCATCATTCAGTGTTCATTACTCGATATTCTCTTTACACTACTTCAGCAACATCATCTTGTTCGTCAGTCTCATGCCGCCAGACGTCAGAACATAGACATATGTGCCGGAAGAAAGCTTCGTCGCATCGAACTTCACGCTATAGGCACCCGGAGCAAGCGTTTCGTTCACAAGCGTCGAAACCTCACGTCCCATAAGATCGTAGACCTTCAATGTCGTCGCGCCGGACCTGATGATCGAGAAGCTGATCTGCGTTGACGGGTTGAAGGGGTTCGGATAGTTCTGGGAAAGTGTATAGTCAGTCGGGACGACGCCCTTTACCGGCTCAACGTACGTTGTGCTCTTGGTATAAACCTGTACCCAAGAAGGCATCGTGCCGTTGAAACATGCCGTGTAGGCCGTGTCACCATTCGCCGTGAAGGCGATGCCGCGAGGCCGAGGATCTGTGCCATACATTGGGATCATCGGATCGTACAGCGCAATGCTGTCAACGACCTTTTTCGTGGTGACGTTGAATCCATACCACCTGTAACCAACATACGGAGCATCTGGCATGCCGGAGGTGATGTTGCCTGAGGTTACCCAGAGGTATCCGGTCTTGGGCTGCCATGTCATTGATTCGATAGCCAACCCTTTCAAAACGGAATCCTTCTTCACATATGGTCCAAGAGATCCGTTATCAGAGTGGTAGATATACACTAATTTGGTATCGAATCCTGGGACATAAACATCATTACCATCGGATGACACAGCGATGCAGCGAGCGTAGCCAGCCGTAACATTTAACACGGTTCCAGCGGCGGTGAAGTCGGAATTCAGGATTCCCACTGCGTTTCCAGGAACCACGGGAGCGATGAACACTTCACCATACTTGTCGGACATCGGAGTGCCAAGCGAACTTGTATAACCTGGGATGGGGGCGAGGTTTCTCACAATCCCTTTTCCCGTCTTGTAATCGATCTTCCAGATTCTGGCGCTTGGCTTGATTGACAAAATGTTTCCTGTCTGTGCATCCGCCATCAAACCGTATCCACTGCCAGCGAGAGTATCAATCACCGCAACTCCCTTTTCGTCCTTGCCCGAGAGAATCTTGATGGGCGAGGCAATGCCTGAATAGAGTGTCCCGTTGGCATTGTACACATTGATCACTCCCACTTTCACAGTTCCAACACTATCGACGCCAGAAGCATATGCGTACGATTGAATCCATATCTTGCCAGCCGGGTCAACGGCGATTCCGTTGTTGATGCCGCTGGGCCACAGCTTAATGGTGGTGGTATCGGGGAAATACTTCGCGAACTTCCATTGTGCGTTCGCGCCGACCGAAACGACCAGCACTAAACAAATTGTTAAGAAGAGTAGCTTTTTCATCATTGTGCCTCCTATGAGTTAGTGAAATGTGGATCTGTAACTATACTGAAGCAGACAGTTTCTGTTGAATCGAAAAAGAAATCACCTGCCTTTCGAAGACAGAACGTCTTTGGATTGGGTTCGTTATGTCAAAATCAAAATCTGCAGTTGACTACAGTGTGCTGCCGTAATACGGAGCACTTTTCTTTCCCCGAATGGTAAACTTCATCAGGATCCCGCTGGTTGAAGTGGCGTACAGATCGTCAGCTGCTCCCCATGCAAATGCTAAGAAAGAGGGACTGTAGATGCTCTTGTATGCAGAGAACGGAGCGCTAAACGACTTGTTGGGATTGACAACAAGAACCCCATCTGGAGAGTCTGTCCCAATATACAAAATTCCGTCAGAAGAAAAAGTAATTGCGAGCGGTAAATTGTTCGGGTATGCGGCCCCAAAATCGAAGTAAATTTCAGGGGTTCCCAAGCCGCTTGTTGATATCTGAGCGCGCCAGACCTTCTCGCCGGCATCCGTTCTGGCGGCAAAATACAGGTATCCACTATAGACCCTCAGCGAATGAACCGCTCCTACAAACGGGAACGGTGTGACCGTCTTGTCCGATGCGATCCGATAAATATTGGAGTTATTTCCGCCGATCCAGAGGTTTCCGGTTTGGTCAAAATCGATATCGGAAGCGAAAGTGCCTGTCGGCAATGCCACAAAGAGTGCTGCCGAACTGCCACCGCCCTTTGCAAACGAATAGACGGCTCTGACGTTTCTGGCACCATAGATGAGTCCGCCGGGTCCCATCTTCAGGCTTGTCCAGGCTGCCACCCCTGCTGTTGCGGGGGCGTAAGCTGATCGCGTGCCGACAGGGACGAATTTCAGGATGCCCGCCTCGGTCCCACTAGACGAGAAACCGGAATAAAGGTTACCGGCTGCATCCGTGGTGACTGCGGACGCCAATTCGGTGGCGATCAGACCGCCGAATGTGACCACTCCGGCCTTCAGCTTGTACAGAGACGTGTTGCTGAATTTGTCTGCGCCGGAGACTGCGACTCTGATGGCAACACTGTCCAAAGCGACCAAAGGCGCCAGAAGTGTGATCTGGCTGGATGTCACTTTGAGAAGTGTCGCCGGCGTCGTGTTGAAGTAGACGGTGTTCTCTGCCAGAACGGAAGAGAAGTTCGTCCCTGCGATCACAATCGTGTCCATCCCGGCAAACGCGGTTCCGGCGGGCGAAACGCTGGTGATCGTCGGCGCGGGATTGCTCGCGGCATTCGGATCATAGAGGCTTCCCGATTTCGGATTGTCGCATCCGCTTACGAAGAAGATGACGAGTGCGACGAAACTGAGGAAGGCTATTGTTCGTGGAAAAGTACGCATTGGAATACCTGCTAGAAATTGTCGATTCGTGACTGGTTAATTGGTGAATCGTTAATTTGTGATTAGTTAATTTGTGACAAGTTAATTGGTGACCAGTCAACTAATTAACCAATTAACAAATTAACCAGTTAACTAAACCTAAAAACCAAACCTCAGCGAGAAGCGCTGGGCGTTGCTGAAGATCCCGAACGGCGTGTAGGCATAGTCCAGACCGAACTGTGTGCCCGCCATCGCCAAGTTGAATCCAAGGCCATAGGAAATGCTATGTTCGTCGGCAGGGCCGATATATCCGACGCGGGCCGAGATCATGTGCATGAAAACATATTCTGCGCCGACTTTGATCTGTTCCGGATAATCCCTCGGGTGTTCAGCGTCGACGGTGATATTCAGAGATTGTGTCTCGCGATCGAATCCGGTCAGATCAAACACGTTCATCGCAACTCCGAGGCGGAAGGCAAGCGGAAGCTGGAAGCTCTCCTTCTGGTACGTCACTTCACGGGCAAAATTCCTGACGGCCATGCCGATGGTCAGGCTCTTGAAACCGGTTCGGTACAGCAAGCCGAAATCGAATGCGATCACGTCGAGAGCGTTTTTGTTCGACGCATCAATCGACACGCCTGATACGCTTCCGGTTGGGTCCAGGATTGGACTGGCCTGAGTCACGCCCACTCCTAAGTCTTGACGCACATACTTCACGTTCGCTCCCACGGAGAACTTGTCGCTCAATGCCCGCGCGTATCCAAGACCAACTGCATAGGCATTTGGGTGAATGGAGCCGACATCGAGGTAACCCTGCGTGTTGTTCGCAAGGATCGTCGACTGGATCTCGCCGTAGTCTGAATACTGGAAGGAGAGGCCGATCACACCGTAGTCACCGCTGGCAGGGCTGAATGCGACTGAGGCATACGATTGTTTGATGTCGGCAATCCAGTTCACCTGCCCGACGGAAATATCGGCAAGCCCGCCGAGACGTGCCATACCGGCAGGATTATAGAACATGGAGGTCGAATTGCCTTCGGAGGCCGTGAACGCATCTGCGAGCGCAGCTTGTCGCGCGCCCAGACCGACGCTCAGGAATTTCAATCCTGTCTGCGCCAGCTTGGCATCGGTCCGTTCCTGGGTCCTCGACATGGATGGAATCAACGTGACCATCATCGCGAGGAGGATGAGGTACTGAGAGAATATTCTGCTCTTACGCATGAGGTGTGCCTATCAAGTGTGTGGTGTGATTATTATCGGACGATGACGAGCTTCTTGATCGTCTTCTCACCAGTGTCTTTGTTTTCAAATACAACGATGTAGATACCGCTCACGACGACCTGGTTTGCCGACGTGATGGAATTCCAGTATGCATCACCGGTACCATCATTGTGAACTATCTGCTTTATGAGCTCGCCGAGCTCGGTGTAGATGCTGATCAAGCAGTTGCCCGGGATATTGAAGAACGCAATCTTGTCGGGTTCACTAGGGAATCTGAGTGAGTTCTCGCTGGATGAAATGACGTATGGGTTGGGTGCGATGCGTATCGCGTCACTCGGTTTCGAGTACGGGTTTACTATATCTACCGGCACATTTTGCCGCTGGCCATTCAGAAACATTTGGAGCACGCTCTGTGCCTGGACATCGTACGCCTGCAGTTTGATGGCCACCGATGCCACTCCCGTTGTATCGAAAACCATTTTGACAAATTTTTTGCTTCCAACTGCTGCATTGTGAAAATCCAACGGCACTGCGGTGCTGGGAGCAGCGATAACCGTCCTTTCCCCATTTCGCTTCAACAGTACAACGGTCACGTTGGTGATGACGAAGCCCGTGGTTTTTCCGCCAAGGTTGTCGACGTAGTCAAACTCTATGTTGTTGGTATCCGGGGCTGACTTGATCGCTGACACCCCGGCCGTTACGAGTGCTTCTTGCGGTGGCGGTCCGGCGGGACGCTTCAACGTCGCGGGATCGTACGTGCGAGTGTAGAACAAATTGCTCTCAAGTCCCTGAGGCGCCGCGGGTGTTCGCGTAGCGGCATCGCCGGCAAACGAGTTTCCGAACGATGTGATATAATAGTAGTACGAGACTCCCCGGATGGCAGAGACGTCGTTGAAGGTGTATGTCTTGGTTGCATCATACTTCACATTGGGATCGCTGGGTTTCGTCCCGCCGCACTGATAGACCAGGTGATAGGCGCTGTCTGCCCGGCCGGTCGCACGATATACCTTATATCCAGCGAATCCATTTGCGGTTTCATTCTTGTTCGGATCCCAGGTCAAGGCGATTCGGTCGCCGCCGCCACGTACGTTGAATGTTGCAGGTGGAAATGGCGGTTTGGGGATGTTGAAGCCGGAATTGAAGTTGGCGACCGCCCGTCTCATCGTTTCAAACAATCTCAGTCGACCATTAAGCACGGAATCGTTCTTAGCCTGAGTGGTGATCGTTCCACGTTTGTACTGCAAGCCGACGCTGACGCCTTCGTCAAATGTCAGACCGTTCACGCCTTCCGCCCAAACGATCCTCACGCTTTGGTTCGGGGCGATCGTATAGGGACCGTAGCCCGATCCATGCGACCATCCGCCCGGAGCGCCGTCGCCGATATTGCCCATCACCGCCTGCTGGTCAAATTTCCCGTCAGGAACAACGAGCCATGCCTGGCGCGGAGCGTGTCCTTCTGTCATCTTCGAATACTGGTCGTTCATTTGAGATTGATTGAACTGCTTGTCGGCGTTTGACGTCATCGGAGCGTCAGAAGCCAGAAAACTTGTGGTCGATGGCTGATTGGGGTCGTTCGAGAAGTCTGTGGCAGACTTCGAGGCATAGATCGGGCCGTTCCCGGCGATCTGTGGACCGGCGATCCGCCAGTTGGTGTCTGCAGCTTGGATGTAGGTTGACACTCCCGAGATACCTGTGTTGAAAATTGGCTCACCGATATTGTCAAAGGTGTTCACGCTTTGCTGGCTCCCTGACCCTGCAGCCGGTTTGGCGGCTGCATTGTGAAAGCCCAGCCATGTGAACAAGAGCTTGACATCATTCTCGGACGACGGGATCAAACTGTTGTTCTTGTCGGGTGCAAATCCCCGGGCATCGTTCATGGAGTTGATTCCCCATCGCGCGGAGTTGTTGACCTCATATCCCGGTCCGGGTCCTCCCGGAGCATAACGGAACTGCCAGTAGAACATCACTCCCGTCAGTGTCTTTGCGGGGAGGGGGGGAGTGAGATCAGGATTACCGGTGTTGGTGAACGTGTAATCCATGATATGGTAATTGTCGTGATACTGCTGGCTGAACGCGTAGATTCTGCGCTCAATCGTCAAGCCGAGAACCGTCGTCGTTTTGTTGTAGATCATCCGGTCCGACTTCAGCGTATCAGTCACGGCTTTGATATCTTCCGGGTTGGCGAACGAAGGGCTGCCGTCCACGAAGACCCGCGGCGGGTCGAACTGGGCGTACACATCAAACGTCTTCGGAAAGAATTCATTGTCGCCAAGCCACCGTGGTCCGACGACGATGACCTTGGGATTCCAGGTAGTGCCCGTGTTGTCTGTAAAATTTGTGGCGCCGATCCAGAATCCTTTTGCAGCCTGACCGTCGGTACGGTTCACCAATGCCGGCCAACGCAAACCATACTGCTGTTCGAGAACGTTCCCCTCTTCCGCTTCTGACCCTTTTTCTGAATACCAATTATGAAGAGAACCGACCTGAAGCCACTTGGTCTGCCCCTGAGCCTGAGCCTGGTCGCTCATGACCAGCAGGAGGAAGGCTGTCGCAGTGAGGAAGAAGCACATCGTTGTTATTTTCATACGCTTGTTCATAGGATCCTCATTATACTGATACGCACGTCAAGAATTTTCGTGTCTCTTCAATTCCCACTGTATTTGCCACAAGGGCACTAAGGCGCGAAGAAAAATATCTTAATACAATTGCGTTTAACAGAGCTTTGTGACTTCGTGTCTTGGTGGCAAGGTCCTTCATCTCTAGAAAACGTCGAATGACATTCTTAAACCGAAATAAAAATCACGCGGGTTCAGGAAATTCCACCAATCCTGTGTCGGCATGTGGATATAGGCTTTGTCTTTCAGTACTCTGTCCACTTCAGCCTGGTCCGCTTGCTGCCACGCACCGTTTACCCATCGAAGGTATGTCTGACTCGTGTATTCGTAATAGATCGGCGAGGCATACTTGGTAGCAACCTCAGTACGGTTCTTCATGAAGACCATGGGCTGATACGCAACGCCGGCTGCACGATAGTCACCCGGAGTGTCGTTTCCTGGGATGTCTCCGTAGTACTGATTGAACGAATCCGGCAAGTGCAGGGATTTCATGTATCGGTCGTAGTCCGTTCCGTCCACAAATCCATAGGTCGTCAACTGCTTGAGATTCAGAACGTTGTTGACATCCATGAAGAGCATGAGATTGACCCGGTCAAACAGGTTGAAGGTCTTGCTCAGTCGGAGGTCCAGGCCGTACTGGTCTTTCCACTGGAGGTTGTTCGAAACTCCGGGGAATGATCCACCGCCGACATACGTAAAGTAGAAGCCGGCGCTATAGTTGGCCAGAATGCTGAGGCGCCAGTCTGCGAGAGGATTGATGCCGGCCATCTTCGGACCGAAGTTTTCCGGCGTGAACACGTCGATGTTCGCTCGGGCATACGGCTGGGGAATTGGCTTTGTCTGAACCGGGTTGGTGCGCTCGTAGTTTCGCTGGTCGACGGCGTTCTGATAGTTGACGTCCCATCCGAAGTGTCCGTAGGTGCTCACCATGTACGTGTAGTTCACGAAGCCCTGAATCCAGTTTCCGCGGTTCTTCCTGAGCGTGATTTCGAAGCCTCGGATATCTTCGTAGAGATTGGCTGTGGAGACCGTGTAATCCGGCGTGTTATTGTAGCCAATGTACTCGAATTGGATTCGCTCATTGCTGATATCTTTGTAGTAGGCTGCAATGCGCAGGAGGAACTGGTCCGCAATATTGTTTTCAAATCCCAACTCGTACGCTACGGTTTTCTCGAGCGGGAGATTGGGGTCCGCCAGGCGGACGATATTCGATGTGGCGGTTTCATGCCTGACCAGGAACTGATTCTCCGGTGTTGGAATCGAACGGAAGTGCCCGTAATTGAAATAAAGTTTTGCGTTCTCCGTAATGGGGAAAGCCACGTTCACCCGGGGCATCACGTTGGTGATGTACTTGGTTGGCTGCGTCTGCAGCGATGTGTCGATTCCGAACGACTGCGCGCCGCGGAAGAGCTGCGTGTAGGGATCGTAGACATACCATTCTCCGCCGGCGTGTGACATGGCAATCCGGACGCCAGCGTCAACGATCATGCCTTCGAATTCCAGTTTGTCCTTTACATACGCTTCCATTCGGATGGGGTAGGTTTCCCATTGCGACAGTGATCTGCCTGTGGCAAGTACAAGGTCAACGGAACCATAGTTGACTGCGTTGTCCGTGTAGCCGAACTCAACACCACCTTTGAATTCGTTGAACCGGTCCAGCTGGCTGGTCAGGTCAAACTTCGCGGTATAGGTGGTAATCTTGCTGCTGTCACGTGCATTGCTCATGCCGACTCCCATGCGCATGCCGTCGATGCCCGTGAGGGATGTAACGCCGGGATTCGGGAAGAACCCGTAGGGTGCTTCGTCTAGAAGGTAGCTGTTCCCGAACAAGTTGACCCGCGATGTGTCGCGCGTCCTGCCGGGGTTAGTGCTGTACTGAGAAGAGAACCTCTGGGCCAGCACTTCGTAAAACGTTGTCGGGCTGAGAACATGGGAAAGTTTGACGCCGATGATCTGGCGGTTGACGCTATTGGGGGCCCAGTAATCTGTCGTGAATAACCGTGTGTCAATGTAGCTCACGCGGTTCATAACGTTGCCTTCACTTGCCGCGGAACCAAAGCTCCCATAGACACCCGTCTGGTTGATATCGACGGATTCATTTCGTCCGACGGTTCCTTCAACCATTAACTTCATGGTCTTTGTAAGGTCGGAAGTGACTTTCAGCGTCGTGCTGTAGTCGCTGTAGCCGTCGCGTGAAAGCGGAACAGCGAACTCGGCGTTCTGGCTTCGGAATGACGCGTAGAACCGCAGGTTCCCCAGATCTTCGCCTCCGGGAACAGGCCCGCCAAGGCCGAAGTCGATGTCGTAATCAGGCTTTGTAATGTCAAAATTCTTCCTGTGCTGCCACTTCCATACTTCCTGCGCCGCCGCAGGCGTCAAGTCGTTTGTCGGATCGGCGTCTTTGAGCAAAGAAGCCGAGACGGCGTTCCAGCCGCCGAAGTTCGCGTACTGTTCCTGCATCCATGGATCCCAGGCTCCGCTGTTGGTCCCTGTCATTGCCACGGCAGGATCCAGGAACGGGCGCACCCAGTATGAATTCGCATCGTTGGGAGAAATTCCAAAGTACTTCTTTGTCGGTGGCGAGATGCGCGCCTGGAATCCGACCGAGTACTTTTTCGTATTTCCTTCCTTTGTAACGACGTTGATAACGCCAGAACGGATGTTGCCATATTCCGCACTGAAACCGCCGGTCTGAATCTGGAATTCCTGAACTGCGAGAAGGCTGATTGCGGTGTAAGGCTGATTATTGCGTTCATCCTTCATCGTCAGGCCGTCAGCCATGAAAGCGGTCTGTTCAGAACCGCCGCCACGGACCTGGAGTCCCTGCACGCCAGCCTCGAGTCCGATGATGCTGGAAACCTGGCTTACCGGCAGATTCTCGACTTCCTTTGCCGTGATGTTTGCGCGACTTGCCGCCACGTCTCGTTCAACGATCGGTCGGCTGGCGATGATGACCACTTCCTGTGCCTGGATGGCCTGTTCGCCGAGTCTGAAGTCAAGGGTGGTCGTTTGGTTGATGTTCACCTTGACATTCGACTGTGTCGAAGGGGTATAGCCGACGATTGAGGCGCGAACCCTGTATGTTCCCGGAGGAACACTCAGGATCGTGAAGAAACCCTCGACGTCAGAAGAGGCTCCCTGTTGAGTGCCTTCAATGGTGACGTTTGCGCCAACGAGAGCTTCGCCCGTCCGTGCATCGACTACTTTTCCAGCTATCTTGCCTGTTTGTGCGAAGGCTGTTGTCGCTGAAAAAAGGAGTACAAGGCAAAAGAGGTATCTAACGGACTTCATAACATTATCTCCTGATACAATTTAAGAATCGATAAAGGTAGAATCCGGAAAGGGGGGAAGAAGATGCAGCATGAGTTCCACGCCTGCAAGAGTGAGAGAAAAACCTGCGAGGAATATTGAAAAAGTTCGGCAGTATGTCAAGTCAAATGAGACACTGTTGCCGTAAAGTAATTTATCATAAAATGGAATGATTGCGGCACAAACCTGCACGATTTGCACGCGGATTACCTCATGGCTTTTTCATGTTAGGATGGAGTCCCTGACACCGAAAACGTCTTTCAACTTAACCGGTTTTCTTTGGCGTCAAGAACCATTAATCCATAGGAGCCCCGTCTGCCTCATGAAATCACAATAGGCGGACAGGCTTTGTGCCTGACACTGTGTCAGATGATTGGAGGTGAAATGAAGAGTGAGGATGCGGACCCTGTGACGCCTCGGGCAGGCAACGCAGAAGTCCGTCTTCAATAAGAGCACGATCCGGGAAAGAAGACGGACTTCTTACCTTGTGTGGATGTCCAATAGGTCGCGTCTGTCATTTCGAAGGAGAGAAGCGACTGAGAAATCTGAACAAAATGAAAGATTTCTCCCTGCGGTCGAAATGACATCGACACTTTCTAGACAACCTCGCGAGAACCTCCCTCGGTGATGGCACGTCAAGGTCCTAGACCGGGAGGCGAGTTCTATAAAAAGAGGAGGTGGGCTGCGAAAAATAATCGGGTGGGATGTGCGAGGTTGTTCTTTTTGTTTTCTCAGTTCTTTTGAGATTCGTCAACCTGCCCTTCCTGGAGCCTCTCCTCATAAGCGACTTTATATTGCCGGACACCTTCAAAGAGAGCCTCTGCGATCTTCTTCTGTCCTTCGATGCTGTGGAGAACTTTTTCTTCTTTTCGATTTGAAAGATAGCCGGTTTCGACGAGCACGTTGGGCATCGATGCTCCGACGAGGACATAGAATCCGGCCTGCTTGACGCCGCTGTTCTGGATCTTCAGCCTGTCTGCCATGATCGCTGAGGCTTTCTCGGCAAACAGCTCGCTGTATTTCATATACGCGCTTTGGCGCATCGTCAGGAGGATGAAAAATTCCTCGGTCAATTCTTCATATCGGTCCTTGTTGTCCTCGAACTCGATCGCCTGGTTTTCTTTAGCTGCGATGTCGATGGCATTCTGAGTTTTGCCCGGCCTCAAAAGATAAATCTCGAATCCGTTCGCAGGCGAAGGCTTCCGTTCCGTTGAATTGCAGTGGATGCTGATGAACAACTTCCCATTTGCGTCGTTCGCGATCCTTCCACGCTGATAGAGTTCGATGAAGGTATCATTCGATCGGGTATAGACCACCTTGACGTCTTTCAGATTCTCCTCGATCAACTTCCCAAGCTTCAGTGCCACCCCGAGAGCGACATCCTTTTCCCGGGTGCCGGTGACGCCGATGGTTCCGGGGTCCTTTCCCCCGTGACCGGCATCGATGACGATGACATCGAGTTTCGCTCGTCCGCGTTGCACCTGGAGCTTGTCACGCAGCGAATCCTGTTTGGCCTCTCGTGCTCTCCTCTCTGCCTCCGCTTTGTCCATCGAGCTCTTTGTGTGAAGAGCCAGGAGGAGGTTATCCGTCTGAGTATCGACCACCGGGTCTGCCTGCGCGATATCTGGTGATACCTGAAATGTCAGCTGGACTGATGCAGGATACTGAAAAACCACAATCTTCCTGATGATATCATTGGTCTTGAATTTGCTGAGGGCGACCGTGTCCGCTTCCGCCGCATCGACGGTGACGTACAGCCAGCCGTTTCGCAAGATCGTATCGAAGTACCCGAGCTTTCTCGTTGCCTTGATGGTGAGAAGATACCCGTTGGAGCGGGTTTCGATGCCGACGCCGGTGATGTCGAATCGCGAGGCCGTCACCGCCGGCTCCCGCGCGATCACGCGTGACTCTGCCGTTAAGAGAACACCGCTTGGAGCGAGCCGCTCAAGCACGGCGATGAATTCAGAGGCCGGGGCATAGTAAAGACTATCAAGAAACAGGATGCTCTCCTGAAGTTGCACGACGGAGGAAGTGCTCGTTGCGACATCGGTGATAACGAGGAAGGGATTTCGCGCCGTGGCTTTCACTCGGTGATTGGGGAGTCGAAGTTCGATCTTCCGTCGTTCGGCGTTGTTCACCCAGGGATAGGAAAGCGCAGCTGCAAAGTCGCGCACGGAAACGTACGCAACGCCCGAACGATCAAAGCCATTCACCGAAGTGATGCGGTCTCCCACCTGGACGCGGAGAGAAATGTGCTGCGCAATGACGGGGGATGCAACGGTGAAGCAAGAAAGAAGAAGGGCTGCTATGAGAAAACGACGGTCGCGCTGAGTGGCCATTTATCGATAGTTCGCAAATTGCACCGGGAATTTCAAATCGGCTTCACGCAGTATCTGCATCACTGCCTGAAGATCGTCTTTATCTTTCCCGCTGACACGAACCTGGTCTTCCATGATCTGCGCTTGCACCCGGATCTTTGAATCCTTGATCATTTTGACCACGAGGCGTGCGTCATCTTTGTTGATGCCGATGATAAGAGTAATGAGCTGGCGCACCGTTGAATTTGCCGCGGGTTCCAGCGCACCATAGCGCAGCGCCTTGAGCGAAATACCGCGTTTGACGAGTTTCGATTGGAGGATATCGACAGTGCTCTTGACGTGAAATTCGTCGATGGAATGAATAGTGATCTGTTTCTCTTTTGAATTGAAATCGATCACCGTTTTGGAATCTTTGAAATCGTAGCGCTGGATGATCTCTTTGCGGGCTTGATTGAGAGCGTTATCCACTTCCTGCAGATTGACGTCAGAGACGATGTCGAACGAGTTCTGTTGTGCCATGAATGCTAATTGAGGATCTCGATATAGTTCCTTGGTTCCGTGATGCGGATCCTGACACGCACAGAATCTCCGTTGCTTGCAACAACTTTTCCCACGCCATCGATAATGCACTGGTCTTGCGATGCACTTTCGAGGTAGTATCGTGCGTTATTGTTTTCCGCCAATGGAAAGATCAGCCGCAAGGTGACGCCCGTGAAACTCTTATTGCCGCCTCCTTGCGTCGTTGGCTTCCAGTAGTATGCATGGGCTCGAGATGCGAATGCATTGAGATCCGCCATGATCGCAGTTCGAGAGTTTTCGACAGCGTTCGCCTCGAACATCGAAATTCCCACAAAGATTGCAATTCCCACGAGGAGCACGCCCAGAATAACGAGGAGTAGCTGTGTCTGTCCCATAGGTTAATCCATTTGACTGGTAGAAGAGTTCCCTCTGAAGGGGAGGGACGACGTACTACGAATATTTAGCAAGATACGTGCCGCGTACGCCTGATGAAATCTCGGGCGCTGTGGCAACAAATCACAAGCAAGGAATGCGAGTCGTCCGCAAAATTTTCCACCGACAAGTAAATTTGTAGCACGCCGGTGCCTGGGATGCGGTTATCCGCATCGATGCAGTAATATTGTCATTCTCAGTGAAAAAATCAATTGTCATACTCTGAAAGTAGTTTCAGGAGCGTTTCACGCTCTCTCAGGTCTGATTTCGCAATGAAAAGTGGGTTCATTGAGAGGTGGGGCTGCGTCGCGGGCGAGTTTGGCTCGTGAATGAAACGGATCATTCAATTCGCTCACGGCGCTGGGGAGAGAAGACAAAAAAAACTCATCTGTCTCAATCTCATCCATTGGACCATTATGAGTCAGTGTATCATTTTGCTACAACCTGAGTTGAGGCCACCTCAACCATGTCACGCCACGAAGACACGGGGACGCAAACCACCCGAAAATGCAAAAAATGAATTCACTTCCTCAGTGGCTTGGTATCTTTGTGGCAGAACGAGGGCCTTCATCCGCATCTTTGGCCATATCATTTGCGGATGACTCCGGTTTCCATGCTCCAGAAAACAAGATCAAGCTCATCCAGTGTAATGCCGATACGCTTAGAGAATCGCGCAAAACTCCGTTCGAGAGACAGATACTTCTTTCGCGAGATCGAGGTCGGCACAGATCGAATAGCGCCGTACCGTTTCAGGTTTCTCAGGATGTGGCGATCGAGAATTGCGAGTCCACCGTTGAGGCCGATGTTCCGAAGAAAGTGTGTCGCCTCTTTGTAGCCGAGCCCCATGACATTGTTCACAAGCCACTCGCGCTTGGCCGGAGGATCCGGATGATTCGCGAGAGCTCTGAGAATTGTGGGAAACTCTTCTTTCAGTCTCAGGAGGTGTTTCGACTTCGTTCTGTGAAACCGGATGTACGTTGTACGATTTCGGAGAATGGGTTCCGGATCAACGGTATAAGAATGGAACGAGCAGCGTTGAAGTTCCTCCACGACTTTTCCGGCGCTCTCCGCGCTCGTCTGTGGTGTGAGAAGGCAGTACGCCAATTCGTAAAAGTACTCTGACGGGTCCACCGCTCGAAACTCCGCGAGGCGGCGGCGAATTGCTTTCCTTTTCGAGGAGTAGAGCGTTCGCAGCTGAGACAATTGTTCATCGTCTGTGGCGGTCTTCACGGGCACACTCACTCAGGGAGAGAGACTCTTCTTCGAGCAACTCTACGGATCAATCCATCTTTCTCCAGTCCCCCAAGCAGAGACTCAAACCAACGACGATCCGTCGATTGAAAATCAGGTTTGATCCGGAACGCAAGGACCGAGGTCGCAATCGTCTGCCGTGATTTCAATTTTCTCAATGCCTGGATCGTGCGACCACGGAAGATTCGATTGGGAATGCCCCCGTTTCCTGGTTCGGATTTCCTGACAGCTGGCTTTTTCCGACGCACCTGATGAGCGCTTGGGCAGAGGCTCACAAGAGGACAGTGATCGCATTTGGGGAGAGCGGCCGTGCAGATGGTCGCGCCGAGATCCATGAGCGCCTGGTTCCAGTCGTGCGCATGCCGTCGGGGGAGAAACGATTCGGCAAGTGTCCAAGTTTCTTCTTCCTCCGGCGAACGTCCTCGACCTCCCGGAGGGCAGACTCGTGTCAGTACTCTTCTGATGTTGGTGTCGACGATGGGCACGCGCTGCCCAAACGAAAAGCATGCAACAGCGTGTGCCGTGTACCGTCCGATGCCGGGGAGCGTCTCCAATTGCTGAATGTCTCGCGGAAGTTTGCCCTGATATTTGTCCAGGACCACCTCGGCAAGCTTCTGAAGCCTCAGCGCGCGATTGTTGTAACCCATCCCTTCCCAGGCTTTGATGACATCCGAGGTTTTTGCTTCAGCCAGTCTTTTGAAGGAGGGAAATCGCTTGAGAAATTGGGGGTATTTCGTCAAAACTCGCGAGACCTGAGTTTGCTGCAACATAACTTCGGATAGGAGGACGCGGTAAGGATCATGCTCATTTCTCCACGGCAGGTCGCGGCCGTTTTTCCCGTACCAGCGAAGGACGTTGGATGTGAGAAGCTTCTTGTGTTTCGAGAGAAGTTCCAATCTACCTCGTTTGCTCAAAGAAAAAATCCTTCATCAAGTTGCGAGACAAATGCTTTATTCCCCTCGAGGATGTCCATGGATTGAAGTTCGGTCAGTGTCACCCATCGTATCTCCTCAAACACATTGTTTATGGGTCTTCCAGTGAACTTGAGAACAAAACAATATGTGACTTCGAAAACTCCGCCATCGTCGTAACGATTTACCTGAGACTCCCTGCGCCCAATCGCATCAACTTCGACGGCGAGTTCTTCGCGCAACTCTCGTTTCACGCAGTCCTCCACCGACTCGCCCGATTCGATCTTCCCTCCCGGGAATTCCCACTTGAGTTCGTATCGAGAGTTCTTCTTCCTCTGACAGACGAGAACTCTTCTGTTCTCCTGAAGTATGGCAACTGCTGCGCGTGTCATAGATGCGAAAATATACCGAATGAAGGATGGAAATCCAACGAGCAGCCGCCGTCTGATTTGTGGTTTCCTGATTGCAGCTGGAGCATATTCTCTCTATTTTATTGAGAGTCGATCCAACGTTCCTTCTGCAGTGCACCTGGGGTTCTCTGAGGCTCTTTTCGACGGAACTTTGATTCCTCACACCCGTTCAATTCTACACGTATGACGCTGTATTATAGACTTCAACATTCTTCGGACTCTCGTGCGTGGGACGGGATGAATCGTCATTTCTGCTTTGTGACAGTATTCGTCTTGATGATTCTCATTCTATCCGCGCTGACACCATTGTGGCCGCAGGCGAGTATGGGACCCGGGAGAGTCCGGGGCACCGTAACGGATTCGACGAACGGCCAGCCTATCCCCTCAGCGAATGTGGTTCTTCAGGGGACATCAATTGGGGCGTCGACCAACTCCGCTGGATTCTATCACATATCGTCAGTGCCCGGAGGGACGTATACTCTGGTTGTCTCCCAGGTTGGCTACCGGACGAAAAACATTGTTGTGATTATTCGGGCGAGCGAGATTCTCCAGGTCAACGTAGACCTCTTCCCGACGGTCATTCAAAAGGAAGAGATGCTCGTCGTTGGCGAAAAGCCGAAGCGGGTGAACGAAGCGAACCTCGGCGTTCAGAAAATATCGACGAAAGAAATCTCGTTGGTTCCTGCCGGCGTTGAACCTGACATCTTCCGGGCTTTGCAGACAAATCCCGGTGTAGCGACGACCAGCGATGTCAGTGCGCGTTACTATGTGCGCGGGGGAGGGAGCGATCAGAACCTTGTTCTGTTGAACGGGGCGACCGTTTACAGCCCATTTCATACGCTCGGCATTTTCAGTGTCGTCGACCCTGAAATGGTCTCTCTGCTGGAGTTCCATGAGGGGGGATTTCCTCCATCGTACGGCGGACGGCTTTCTTCTATTCTCAATGTTGTGACGCGAGACGGGAACCGAAATCGTTTTCAGGAAACGGCCAGCGCCACCCTCCTCGCGGGCAAAGTGGCTCTTGAGGGACCGATTCCCGGCGGATCGTTCCTGGTGACGGGGCGAAAAAGCTGGTATGCCGCTGTCATGAAGCAGTACCTGAAGAACCAGGATTCACCGTTCGACTTCTATGACCTCTCGTGGAAGCTTAGCTACGCCAATCCCGCCATCGACGAAAACAGCCGGTTCGCTTTCCACGGCTTCTTCAGCGGTGATCAGGTCATCAATGACGACCCGCTTCAGGCCGACTATCATATACGGAACAGGATCGTCGGTTTGAACTGGCATAAGATCTGGTCGACTCCTCTTTATTCAGTTGTTTCAGTCTCGTACAGCGGTTTCGACGCCGAGCTTTCTCCGAAGCTCAGTCAGGCAAAGCCGAGGAAAAACAGGGTCTCGGATTTCAGCGCCGATTGGGACTTCACCTATTTGTATGACAGCCGCGATGAGTTTGTCTTCGGGTGGCAAAACAAAATTCTCGCAACTTCGCTCCAATTGGAAAACATCTATGGAAATCAGATCAGTCTGGATCAGCACGGCGCTGATGTCAGCGCGTACATGGATTATCGATTCTACCGCTGGGAGAACATCGGATTCTCCATAGGCGTTCGGCTAAAATTTGCAGCGGTTTCTGTCTATCGTCCTATTCTGTATGAACCTCGCGGGAGCATCACTTGGCGCATTACTCCGTCGATCTCCCTGAAAGGATCGGTCGGCTGGTACTCACAAGAGATGACGACCCTCGCGGACGAGAGCGAACTGATCTCTGTTTTTGAGCCGTGGATCATTACGCCGGACTACCTGTATTCCGCCCGCGCAGCGCATTTCTCCCTCGGCACGACAGCGTACTGGACGAGCGTGTTGACGACTGAACTCGAGGGATACTACAAACCTATCGCGAACCTCGTCGACGAGAACGACAAAAAATATACTGCAAAGGATCACGACTTCATCAATGTTGATGGCGAATCGTATGGGCTTGAGTTTCTCGCGCTGTATCAGCCCGGGGCTGTGTATGCAAAGGTTGGTTATGCATTGAGCTGGGCCACGAGGACCAAGGACGGCGTCCGATACTATCCGCGGTATGACATGCGCCACTCTCTCAACGCGCTCGTTGGTCTTGATCTGGGTTCCGGATGGCAAACGAGTGCAACCTGGGCACTGCATACGGGGATGCCCTTTACACCGATCGCGGGGTACTATGATAGAGTGTCCATTGACCCGTGGTCACCGCCGTACGACTATGGGAACCAAAACCCTGCGACCCTCTGGGGAAATCGAAACACTGCGCGACTTCCGATGTATCACCGCCTTGACGTAAGCGCAACCAGGCAGTTTCGTTTTGAGGGCGCCAACGTCACCGCGGGTCTGAGCGTTCTCAATCTCTACGACCGAAAGAATATCTTCTATTTTGATCGAGATACCGGCAAGGAAGTCTACATGCTTCGCATCCTGCCCTCGGTTTCCTTGAAAGTCGAATTATGAAAACGCGAACTGCTCTTTCCGTTCTTTGCGGAGCGATTCTCCTGATGTCGGGATGTGACCAGACGTTCGCTCCCAAGACAGAATTCCAGGAGCAATATGTGCTTCAGGCATTTGTCCAGGGGGATGTCGGTAAGGCGCCGATGACGATGAATGCCCTGCTAGCCAAGACCTATAACGTCGATGGATTTGATCCGTCAGCGAACACCAATGATCCTGCGATTGACAGCGCCTTGGTGACGATCCGGGTGAATGCACGGCAGGACACTCTGAAAGAGCGCCACCGTGCGGACAAGGATTCGCTGCGGTACGGACCCGTCCAACGGTACTACTCTGGCAGGATCACAACTCCATCGCCGAGTGAGCTCGTGTACATCAGTGCCCGGCTGCCCAATGGCCGCGTTCTCGCTGCCCAGACGATCATTCCGGTCCCGCGCCCCGTTGTGTCATCGTATGAGTTTCCCCATGGCGTCACAACGCGTGCAAACCTCCCTGCAGGAGTGCACAGTTGGACGCTCAGTTGGCCGGGTGATGCAGATCCATCGGGTCACGTCTTTTTCCCCCGGCTTCAGATTCTCTATTCAAAGACCGTGGATACCGTCGAAGTCGTAGGGTCAATCTCCGTGCCAATGACGTTTGCCGGTGGGATTAAGGCTATCTATCCGACATCGACATTTGAGACTTCCTGCACATTCGACTTTGCGGCGATTGATTCGGCGATGGCGCAAGTCTCCGGTGGCGATCCGCAGAAGAACAAGTACGGAGTTCACAGTGTGGTTTTTGAGGTACTTGAGTACGATGCGGCACTCTCAAAGTACTACTCCAGCATCAACGGTTCACTCGATCAATTCTCCATCCGCATCGATCAACCGGTCTTCTCCAATGTCGGCGGAGGCATCGGAATCTTCGGCTCGTCGCTCGACAACAAAGACACGTATGACCTGGATTATGCCTTCGTCACGTCGTTTGGCTATCGTTACCGTTAGTACGCCCCTCTCCGACACTTGTCCCGATTGAACGATGATTCCCGTTGCATCGGTGGCGATAACTTCTGAAATTCAGACTCACAAGGAAAGTCCATGCGGAATCTGAGATACATCATTTTGCTGTGTGTGTTTTCGGCATCGGCACTCTATAGCCAAACGGCAAATCATGTCGTTATCAGCGAGGTGTACGGTGGGGGAGGAAATAGCGGATCATTCTGGAAGTGCGACTTCGTCGAGCTCTATAATCCGACGAACGCGCCCATCACAATGACGAATTGGTCCGTGCAATACGCTTCTGCTGCAGGATCGTTCAACACAACAAATCTCCACCTGTTTTCGGGTGTGATACGACCAAAGAGCTACTTCCTGATTCAAGAGTCGCAGGGCTCGGGAGGGTCCAAAGACCTTCCAACTCCGGATGCGATAGGGGCACTTGCACTCTCCAGCTCGCAAGGCAAAGTTGCGCTGACATCCGGTGCAACACCTGTCAGCGGACCGACCGACCCGTCGGTAGTTGACTTTGTCGGATACGGAGCGGCAAATATGTCCGAGGGTCTGGCTGCGCCTCTTTTGACCAACACAACAAGCGCGGAAAGAAAGGCATCGGCAACTTCAACCGATGTGACTCTTGCAACAGGCGGCTCTGAAGAAAAGGCCGGCAATGGTTGGGATACCAACAACAACGCAAACGATTTTGTAAGCCAGTCTGCAATTAATCCCCAAAACAGCGCTAGCCCTCAGGAGCCACCACCGGCGATACAGGCAGGGATTGGAACGGTCACGTTCGCGACGCCGGTCGTTGAATCAGGCAAGGCAATCGAACTGAGGCTTATCCTCCGAGGAGCCTCGTCGGCAACGATCACGGGGATGAGCTTCAAGAAGCATCCGCTTTTCAGCTGGTCCGCAGCGAGCATTACCGCAAGCTCCACCGGAGGAGCGCAGCCTTCGGTTCGCCTGACTTCCGACAGCGTCAGCATCCTCGGATTGACGGTCTCAGCAACGGACAGCGCCCAAGTGCGAATCACAGGACTGTCAGCTCCGGACACGACGCTAAAAATCACTTTCAGTGTGGAAACCGCGGCGGGGAGCGACTCTACAGCCCCCGTTAAACCTCTTCCAACATTTGTCCTTTTCGGTACTCCGCGTCCGATTGCCGACACCAAAACAAATGATGCGCAGGGTGTTCCGCTCAACTTGCAACAACCCGTGACCGTCCGAGGGATCGTCACGGTTGCCCAGCAATTTGGAGGTCCGGCCTATGTCCAGGATGCATCCGGTGGCCTGGCTGTATTCGACCTCTCATTTGAGAGCGCCGTCAGCATCGGTGATGAGGTGACGATGACAGGCACGGTGACTCAATACAACGGGCTTACGGAACTCGCAAGCGTGACGCTCCACAAAATACTCGGTCACGGGAATGACATCAATCCAGTCGTTGTGACAGTTGCACAGATCGCTAAAGACGGGATCAATGGTGTTGAGGATTATGAGGGAATGCTGGTTCAGTTGAACCGGGTGGCGCTTCGTGACGCTCAGGGTCTGCCGATGGCCACGTGGGCTGTGAGCGGATCAGGCAGCAACTTCTGGTTACATGGCGGAACGGATAGCGTTCAGGTGCGCATTGATGCAGACGTCAGTAGTCTGGTAAACCAGACCGCGCCGACGGGCGAGTTTGATATCGTCGGCGTCGTAGGACAATTCATCTCGACGTCTCCTTACATCGGCGGCTATCAACTCATGCCTCGATCGTATGCGGACGTTATCTCGAAAGGACCGGTCATCATCGTCAGTCCTCTGGAAGCGAAGATCACGGCGAGTTCATTTGAAATTGGATGGGAGACGGCGAAACCCGGATCAAGCTTTGTCCGATACGGGCGGACAAAATCATACGAACTCGGACTCGTCGGCGCTGTGGTGCCGCAGACGCTCCACGCATCGACGATTGCGGGGCTTACACCATCGACTGCATATCATGTCCAGGCTTTCTCCGCAAGTGGAGTGGACACGAGCTTCGCGGGTGACAGAGTCGTAAGCACAGCTTCCCAGGGATCCACAGGAGAAGTGAATGTGTACTTCAACAAATCAGTCAATTCCAGTCTCGCGAGAGGCGAAACTGCTCTCGGAAACGCAAACCTGACCGATTTGCTGTTGAGGCGCATCACCGCTGCGCAAAAATCCATCGACTGCGCTCTCTATAGTATCAGCGGCCAACCCGGCCTCGCCATCGCGAACGCTCTGCTTCAGGCCAAGAATAGAAACGTGAAAGTCAGGCTCATCGTGGAGCGGGACAACATGACCGCTGGAACCGGCACCACGGTCAACCAAATTACATCGGCAGGAATTCCCGTGGTGACGGATGACTTCGATGCAGTCAACGCCGGAGCCGGGCTGATGCACAACAAGTTCTTCATCATCGATGGACGCGGCGGTACTCCGGACAAAGTGTGGGTGTGGACGGGATCCTGGAATCCGACAGATCCCGGTACGAACGATGACATGCAGAACTCGATCGAAATCCAGGATCAGGCTCTCGCCGGCGCCTATACGATAGAATTCAACGAAATGTGGGGGAGTGATACGGAAGTACCAAACGCTGCCAACTCGCGGTTCGGTGCGCGTAAACTTGACGACACGCCTCACATATTCTCCATCAATGGCATGCGCGTTGAGCTCTACTTCAGTCCTTCTGATCGGACGACGAGCCACATCATCAGCACGCTCGACAATGCGCGCAATTCCATCAACATGGCCCTGCTCACGCTGACACGGTCCGACATCGCATCGGAACTGAAATCGAAGAAGGATGCAGGTGTGAAGATCCGCGGTGTCCTCGATAACAACACTGACACCGGCTCACAGTTTGCCTTCCTCAAATCGGGGGGAGTTGACATGCTTCTCGATCCGAACCCGAGTGCACTGCTGCACCACAAATATGGGTTGGTCGATGCGGATCTCTCCACGGCGACGCAATTTGTCATCACGGGCTCGCACAACTGGACCAGCGCCGCAGAAACCTCGAACAACGAAAACACGTTGATCCTTCAAAGCAATCGGATTGCAAATCTCTACTTGCAGGAATTTGCCGCCCGGTACAAAGACGCCGGCGGGGCGGACAATGTCGCTGTCCACGTAGAGCGCGTCAACGATCAGGCACCGAGCTCATTTTCGCTGGGTCAGAATTATCCCAATCCGTTTAATGGAAGCACCAATTTCGAATTTCGGATCTCGGATTTCGGCTTTGTCACGCTTCGGATCTTCGATGTTCTTGGAAGGGAAGTTGCCACGTTGGTTCAAAGGGAAATGCCGCCGGGCGTCTACACGGTCCATTGGAATGCCGATGTTCCGAGCGGAGTCTACTATTGTGCTCTGCATGCGGGACATTCAGATGCAATCAGGCCGTTGGTCCTCGTGAAATAGACCTTATCAAAGTGAAACAGTCACCGGGGGCGAACTCAAGGCCGGCCCCGGGATGTGACCCTGCTCAAGGTCCTTCCTTGCATTTGGCGTTGCCGTTTGGTACTTTTTCGCATCAAAACAAAGAGGCCTCATGAAAAAGATCTTGATCGTGGATGACGAAGATTCCTTCCGGAAGTCGCTCGCGAGCCAGTTGAAACTCAAAGGATTTGGAGTGGTTGAAGCGTGTGACGGGTTGGAGGGAGTCGAGATGGCGGCGAAATTCAAGCCGGATGTCATCCTAAGCGACGTTCATATGGACAACATGAACGGGTTCATGATGGTCGAGGAGTTGCAGCAGTATCCCGCAACCGCATCCATTCCGGTGATCATGATGACAAGCGCTGCGGCAGCATCCGGAGCATGGAATTCGAATATTGCCGTCGAGTATCTCGAGAAACCGTTTACGATTGTCAAGCTGCTCGAAGTCGTCGGGCAGATCATGAACAAATAAAAGAGTCACGGATCTCTCCGTGACTCTCTGTTCGTTCGGGCCCACTTGCAGGACCCATTCACTCCTCTTCGCGACACCTACTTCAACAGCATCGCCTTTTTCACAAGCTGATTATTTCCTGTCTGCAGGCGGATCAGATACAATCCGCTCGGCATTTCCTTCCCCTGTTGATCTTTTCCATTCCACACCACGCGGTAGTTTCCTGGAGCCTGAACAGTATTGATGAGTTCGGCGATCTCCTGTCCGAGCAGAGAGAAGATGGTGATTCTCACCTGCTCGCGATCGGGCAGACCATATTGTATTGAGGTGCTTGGGTTGAATGGGTTGGGATAGTTTTGCTCGAGAATGAGATCCCGAGGTATGAGCGCCAGATCAGTTTGTTTCTCAACGCCGACTGCAAGCGAAGAGCGAGTAGCTATGATCGAGTAACTCCCCGGGGTGCCGGTAAACTTGTTGACTCTGAAGTAACATATCTGTCCTGCAGTCGCTTTGATCCCTGCTCGTGAATACGTTCCGTATCGTCCATCGAAGACGATAGAAGAGGTCGTGTCCTGCACATACGCTCCCAGATCAACGTCGAGAGTTGAATCTGACCAAACGTGGACATAGATGGAATCGGTGGCCGGCGCGACGAGCTTCCAATAGTCATAGGTGTCAGTGAATCCATTTGCGAAGTATCCCGAATGCCCCGTACTCGCGACATTGTATGCAAGTGGCGTCGCAGTCGCAAACCAGTCATTTCCTTCGGGATCGTTCGCTCGCGGAGGAGGTGTGTGGATGATTTTCAACGAATAGCTGCCACCGTTCCCCTGCCAGCGATGAACCTGCGCGTAAAACGTCCCCGGCCGCAAGTACAACATGCATTGCGAAAACTTCCCGTACTCCCCATCATAGATGAGGTTTGAAGTGCCGTTGACATCGAAAATGGAAAGATCCAGATCATAGACAGCATTCGATCGATCGAGTGAATCACTCGTCACCTGAACGACAACCTTGCCATCCGACGGCACGATGAATTTCCAGTAGTCATCCATGTCCGTGGCCCCATTGCTGAAGTATCCCAGGTGGCCCGTCACAGTCCCGTTTACTATTGCCTGCGACGCTGTCGATGGAGAATCGTTGCCCTCGACATCATTGGCGAGAGGGGGGGTGAAGAAGTCTGACTTGATCTGGTAGCTTCCACCACGACCATGCCACTTATGTACATCGACATAATAGGTGCCGGGTCGTACAAAGGCGCTCACCTGAGTGAATGTTCCGTACCGTCCGTCATACACCATCGCCGCGGTTCCATTGACATCGAACAGTGTGGCATCGAGGTCGAGATAGTCGTCACCACGGGAGTCAAGAGAATCGGATTGGACCTGGACGCGCAACCAGCCATCCTCGGTTGTGGTGATCTTATAATAGTCATCGAGGTCGTAGGTGCCGTTTCCGTAATATCCCAGGGTGCCAGTCGCCGTGCCGGTCGGACTGAGCGACAGCGCCGTTGACCAAACGTCGTTTGTTTCAACGTCTGTCGCCCGAGGAGGAGTCGCAAACGAAGTCGTCATCGTATAGGAACCTGTCGTTCCTGTCCATCGGTGGGCCTGAACATAGTATGTACCAGGTTTCAGGAAACCGTAAACTTCTGAGTAATTACTTGTCCGGCCGTCAAACATCATCGATGAGGTCCCATTGACATCGAAGAGAGTGACATCGACATCGATTCCGGAGTCGGACGTTATCTGAACCCGAAGGTAACCGTTCGCCGTTGTTGTCACCTTCCAGAAGTGGTCGATGGATGTATTGCTCATGCTTCCGCCGGCGCTTCCGTTAGGTGAAACAGCAACAGCGGTCGCAATGCTCGTGCCCTGAGCAAAAATAAAGGTTGATGAAACAAGAATGAGAAGAATTATCTGAAGAGTTCGTGGCATGGCTATCCTCCCTGAGGGAAATCCCTCGATAGCGTTGCGGTGTCTTATAAATGTAAATCGAACACGTTCGGTGCTGAGGTTCTTTCATAATAGTGAATTATAGAGCAGAATATCAAGCGAGGTACGATTCCTTGTGTGTTCCGTCACAGTAGACGGGAAGCCTCGACGAATATCCAACCCTCTCTCGCGCGGGCGGTGAGCTGTGAGCCTTCCATTTCTTGCCTTTCACCCGGCCGTTTCTTACTTTGTTTGCAGTTCTTGCCTGACTTCCAGGACTCTCGAGCGCCCCGGCGCATTGGACCTTGTTCATGCCGCGCTACACACCCGAAGAAATACGCGTAAAATTCGCAAACTCGACTGACTTCAATGAGCTTTTCGACGCGTTCGAAGATGCCATCAGTCAGCGCATCGAGGATGTCGAACTCTACCGACTCCTGTTCTGGAACCATTCTCTCGGACCTGACGAACTCTGCCTCTTCGGCGAGAAGCTGGCCAAGGAATTCAACGGCATCTCCTACGACATCTATATGTGGCTCGCCAGCGTCTTTGAAGTTACCTATTCTTCCTACGATAATTTCGAACTCGCCATCAAGTACTATCGTAAAGCCGCGGAAGCCCGCCCCAGTGTCCCGGACCCGTACCTGGATGCCTGCGATTGCTATGACCCCGATCTCAACATACCACCGGTGGATGTGCTTCTCGAGTTTCTAAAGAGCAGCTTGGAACACGTGAACAGCAAAAAGGTCATTCTCACTCGTCTCTCGCACCTGTATCACATCATCGGAGACGACGAACAAAGCACATACTACCGGGATCTCGCGGATCAATCCGATCGTCCGAAGCCGCCGAATGACCTCAACTGACCATTCCTCCACGCGCGGAATGGTGTTTGTCATTCTTGCGGTATCTCTTTGGGGAGCGTCAGCAGCCCTGGCGAAATACCTGTTCCTCACACGCTACGATCCGCTCATCATCACGCAAACCCGTTCGTCGCTCTCCTTCCTCCTCCTCGTAGGCTACTTTGGCGTTGCCGACAGATCCGTGTTTCGGGTTCGATTTCGCGAACTCTACAAATTTGCGCTCATAGGGATTGTTGGCATCGCCGCAACAAACTTTACTTATTACTATACGGTCAAGGAGTCGACCGTCGCGACGGCTATTCTCGTTCAGAATGCCGCCCCGGTTCTTGTGATGATCTATGCAGTCATGATCAGCAAAGAAGAGGAGTTCACCGGCATCAAGGCGCTTTCCCTTGCGCTGGCCCTGTGCGGCTGCTTTCTTGCGGTGAGCGGGGGATCGTGGCGTGATATCAAGCTTGCTGGTTGGGCAGCGGTCAGCGCTCCGATGTCGATGCTGAGCTATGCCTTTATGTTGATCGCGTCAAAACGACTGCTTCGCAACTATGCTGTCTGGACAATGCTGGTGATCGCGCTGGGATTTGCGACCGTCTTCTGGCTCTTTGTCAATCCGCCGTGGGTTGTTTTTTCGAAAGAGTATGGTTTCAGCGACTGGGGAATTTTTCTCGGATTTGCCGTCGCTTCCATACTGCTCCCATACATTTTCTTCGCGAGCGGATTGAAGCTCCTCGAGGTTACCACAGCCGGAATCATCACTACACTTGAACCCGTCGTTGCCATCACGGTCGCATGGATCGTTCTTGGTGAGGCGATCAACGCCATCCAGATTTGCGGAGGGATTGCTGTGATCGCTTCCGTATTGTTGCTTCAGATGCGCCGGAACCATCTGAGGAATCTGTTAAGGAGTCATCATCATGGCCAGTGAACGCAGGCTTGCGAGATTGGAAACCGTTCTGCGGCACCGACAACCGGATCTCACTGTTGTCATGGAGAACATCCATGACCCTCACAATGTGAGTGCTATGCTGAGATCATGCGACGCGGCAGGGGTTCTCGAAGCTCAGCTACTCTATAATATTGATGCGTTCCCCAAAATCGGCAAAAAAAGCTCTGCCAGCGCCGGAAAATGGGTGGAACGGAGAAAGTTCAAATCTGTCAGCGACTGCTACGAAAAGTTGCACTCCGAAGGCTTCCTCATCTATGCGACGCGTTTAGATGACAGGGCGAAGTCGCTCTATGATCTTGACCTAACGAGAAAAGTCGCGTTTGTATTTGGAAATGAGCACCGCGGTGTCTCCGACGAGGCTGCCCAGGAGGCCGATGGAATCATCCAGATTCCGATGCTTGGGATGATCCAGAGTCTCAACGTCTCCGTGGCATGCGCGATCGTCCTCTTTGAAACTCTTCGACAGAGACTGAAGAAGGGCGACTATGCCGCGACAAAATTCCCGGCTCCTGAGTTCGAACGCTTACTCGAACAGTGGAAGAAGAAGTAGCAGGGTCTTGAAATTTCACCGATGAGAACTCTGCGCCTCGGTTGCTCGCTGATCCTACCCTCGTAACATGGAAATTGATCGGTTTGTCTTGTTTATCGCTTCTTATCCCCCTATATTTTTTCTGTACAAGGATGAACTGAACAATGACTTTGCAGCCTTCATCGCTCGAGTTCATACAAGAGCTTGAGCGTTCATCGAATCAGAAGCTGTTTTTCCCCACTGACGTTGGATGTTTGCTCGAGGCGGCCCGCCGGCTCCAGAAAATGGAGGCTTTCGACGAGGCCATCTTCCTGGCGAAATTCATCACGAAGTCTGCGGGGATCATGCGGCGCATCGGACCGGACGGCGATGGGTACGACACGCTGTCCCTGGAAGTGCAAGCAGGTATCCAGAAAGCATCTTCGCTTCTCCAGAGTATCAGTCAGGGTTGTCAGGACGACCTGAGCCAACTTCAATCGGCAATGTTTTTTGCTGTGAGCCATGAAGCCCTCGAGCGATTGATGAAACTGTTCGCGGATCTTACTCTCGTCAAAAACTGGGTTCTGGACAAAAAACCTCTGCCATAAACTGATGTCATTCACCATGGTACTGCCTCAGCCAGATCAGGAAACTCGCCTGAAGACCGAAGAACTTAAAAGGATTTCTACCATTAGCGTTCTCGCATTTCTCCTCTTTGCTCTCTCTTTAATAGTGGATGGTCCCGTCACCATCCTGGCATGGATCCTCGCAGCTGCCGGTTTGGTTTGCCTCATGTATCTCGTTGTTGCATCGCGCTCCATTCTCAATCAGGTTCGGACAAAATCCCGGAAAGCAGACACACCATGAAGAAATCTCTGACCTCTCGCTTCGCCTTGCGGACCTTTGTGTTTGTCGTCGCCTCGGTTGTGTTTCTGCTTCCTGCTCTTTCACGTCAAGCGCCGACAAAGAGCCCGGCACACGTGAAGCCCGGTATTGATGTGTTGCGAGATCGCGGCTTCGATATCCTGAAGGGGAAGCGGGTGGGACTGATAACGAACCCGACAGGAATCGGGTCAGACCTGGAACAGACGGTCGACATTCTGCATCATGCTCCGGGAGTCAGGCTCGTCGCGCTGTTCGGACCGGAGCACGGAGTACGGGGCGATGTTGAAGGCGGGAAAGAAGTCAACGGCTTCAATGACAGTCGCACCGGCTTGCCAGTGTTTTCGCTCTACGGAAGAACGAGAAAGCCGACGAAAGACATGCTCCGGGGTATCGATGTTCTGGTCTATGACATTCAGGATATTGGGGTTCGTTCTTATACCTACATCTCGACCCTCGGCCTGGCGATGGAAGCTGCGGCAGAGAACAATGTGGAGTTCGTGGTTCTTGATCGGCCGAACCCGCTTACCGGTACCAGAGTCGAAGGCCCCATGCTCAACCTTAAGTTTAAATCCTTCATCGGTGCTTATCAGATTCCCTATGTCTACGGAATGACTGCCGGCGAGCTGGCCGAGATGATCAATATGGAGGGATGGCTTCAAAACGGAGTGAAGTGCAATCTCATCGTTGTCCCCATGGAAGGGTGGAAACGTGCGATGTGGTGGGATGAGACAGGACTTGTCTGGGTGCCGACGTCTCCGCACATCCCGCATTCCACGACACCCATGTTTTATGTGATGACTGGACTTCTCGGCGAACTTGGAACAGCGAATCAGGGTGTCGGCTATACGCTGCCATTTGAACTTGTCGGTGCATCGTGGATTGACGGCGAGAAGCTGGCAGAATACCTGAATCTCCAGAGAATCGGAGGTGTGCAGTTCCGACCGCTGTCCTATCGGCCATTCTATTTTGACACGGCTGGTTCGAGATTTCTCGGCGTGCAGATTCATGTTACAGAACGAGACAAACTGGACATGACCGGTGTTCAGGTTTCGGTTCTCGATGCACTTCAACGGCTTTTCCCGCATAAGGATATCTTCGAACGTGCCAAGCCCGAGCGAACGGAGTCGTTTGACAAAGCAGCCGGATCCAGCGAGTTGCGCAAGGCGTTGAGAGACCGCAAGCCGGTGAAAGAAATATTGAAATCAATGAAAGAGGAATGTTCCACGTTCACGGCGAAGAGGGAGAAGTATTTGCTTTATCAGTGAGGGTATGGAAGTTGACAGCCTGTCCTGACGCCGCCACGGCAAAAAGACCGATCCGCGTGAGAGGGTGACGTCGTGCTCCACCGTTCGCGTTTGTGAGGTCGTGCACGCGCAGACCCATGATCGTCTTGCTTTTCACTCATCCCTTTGGTATTTTAAGCAAACCACAATGTAGCCCACCCCCTTGAGTCAGCCGCTTCATGGAGCAAGCAGTATACCTCACTGAGCGACACGATGTACACGCTGATGCCGTAGACTCTTCAAATCCGAAAGTATCTCAGGCCGCAACATCTGCACCTCCGGAGCAGTCCGAAACGACAGCAAAGCAATACGCGAAGATAAAACTCATCGTGAGCCTGACAGGGTCGGTGCTGTTCTTTGCTCTCAGCCTGGTTCTTGTTGCGAGTGGTGTCACAAGCGCCTTCGAGAGTCTTGTCAGATTGTATCTCAGCAATGATTATCTGGCTCTCCTGGGTTTCGCTGCTCTGTTGGGTCTGACCGAAATGCTTCTCACAGCACCTCTGCAGTTCTACTCAGGCTACTACCTCGAACATCAATACGGTCTCTCGAATCAGACCTTCCGGGCGTGGATGTGGGAAGGACTCAAAGGACTTCTCGTCAGTATCCCGATTACGGTTCCTTTGTTGCTGGCGTTATTCTTCTGCTTGAAGTCGTTCGGCTCGATGTGGTGGTTGCCTGTCGGGTCAGTGCTGTTCTTCCTTTCCGTGGTACTCGCGAGACTCGCTCCCGTCCTTATTTTTCCTCTTTTCTATACGTTCAAACCGCTCGCCGAGGGAGAACTGAGGTCCACGATCCTGCGATTGTGCCATGCTGTTGAGATGTCTGTGGAAGGTGTGTATGTTTTTGACATGAGCAAGAACACGAAGAAAGCGAATGCAGCATTCACGGGGATCGGCAAATCAAAGAGAATCATTCTCGGCGACACGCTCGTTGTGAACTTCCGCAATGACGAGATTGAAACTATCTTCGCGCACGAACTCGGGCACTACAAGCTGAATCATCTTTGGATGATGATGGGGGTCGGAACGCTCAGCAGTTTCCTTGGACTCTTTCTGACCGCGAAGGCTTATGAGTGGAGTCTCCCGTGGTTCGGTTTTGCGAACATCGATCAACTGGCAGCATTGCCCCTTCTCGCGTTGTGGCTGGGGGTGTATTCGCTTGTGGCAAGTCCTCTCAGCAACGCTCTTTCCCGTTCTCACGAAAGGGCTGCCGACCGGTACGCGGTCTCGCTGACGGGCAACGGTGAAGCCTTTGCGAATGCGCTGCACAAGTTGGCGAAGATCAACTTGGCGGATGTGTCGCCGCATCCTGTCGTTGAGTTTCTTTTTCACAGTCACCCTTCCATCGAGAAGCGCCTGGGGGCAATCGGGACGACGGAGCAGGCAACACGTGCTGGGGGAGTTGAATGATTTTTACTTTGTTCAGGATTTTCGTTCTCGGCCTCGCTGCCATACCGGCCTCGCTCATTGCTCTTGTGTCGGCGCCGATCGATCGCACGGGCCGCACATTTCACGCAATGGCCCGGCTTTGGTCAACGCTGATCCTGTGGATGTTCGGCATCAAAGTTCGAACGAGAGGGACTGATTTGCTGGATCCGTTGAAGCACTACATTTATGTTTCCAATCATGCCAGTGCGTTTGACATTCCGGCCGTTGTTGTGGGCATTCCTGACGACATTCGCTTCGTCTTGAAAAAAGAACTGACGCGCATCCCCATCTGGGGCTGGGCACTGAAGTATGGACACTACATCACCATCGACCGCGGAAATGCACGCGATGCGATAAAAAGTCTTGATGAAGCAGCAATGCGCATGCGGAACGGAGCGTCCGTCATCCTTTTTGGAGAAGGGACACGGACGAGGGATGGTAACCTTCAGCCTCTCAAGCGTGGAGCGTTCACGCTCGCAGTGAAGGCAGGTAAACCGGTTGTTCCCGTGACGATTAACAATACGTTTGGGATTCTTCCACGGGGATCGTTGCGTGTTCGTGCCGCTGACATCGAAATTGTATTCGATAAACCGATTTCCGTCGAAGGTATCGAAGGAAGAGACGGCGAAGAACGCCTGATGCAACAAGTTCAAGTCGCTATTGCTCGTAATTACATTCAGCCGGGATAGGAAACCGAATGTCCGTCACCATCCAAGACGTGGAGCACATCGCCGAGTTGGCCCGATTGGAGTTTACCGAAGAGGAAAAAGGAAAACTCACGGCACAACTGAATTCGATTCTTGCGTATATGGAACAGCTGAACAAGCTCGATACAAGCGCGATCGAACCGCTTTCTCATGTGATCGAGCTTTCGAATGTCTTCCGTGAAGATGTTATGAAACCCGGGCTTGCAACGGAGGACGCGTTGAAAAACGCTCCCGCGAAAACGGAACAATTCTTCAAGGTCCCCAAAGTGATAGGCGATCGATAACGATGGCACATGTCATTGCAGTGATCCCTGCCCGCTATGCATCACAACGGCTTCCCGCCAAGCCCCTCGTGGATCTTCTGGGAAAGCCGATGATTCAAAGAGTGTATGAACAGGTGAGACTCGCATCGCTGCCGAGCCAGATCGTGGTGGCGACCGATGACGAACGTATTTCGGACGTCGTCCGGAAGTTCGGTGGTGACGTTGTGATGACATCGCCCGACATCAAGAGTGGGAGTGACCGTGTCGCGGCAGTTGCGCAGGAGGTGCCCGGCGATATCTACGTCAATGTTCAGGGAGACGAACCTCTCATTGCGCCCGAGATGATCGATCAGGCGATTCGCGTTGTCCTCGACGATTCGGAAGCTGAAGTGGGTACCCTTGTCAGGAAAATCGAATCCCTCGAAGAGCTCCGCAATCCGGGTGTGGTGAAGGTCGTCTTTGGCGTCGATCGCTCTGCTCTCTATTTCTCACGCTCTGAGATTCCTTTCGTACGAGACGCAAGCGATCGGTCTCAATGGCTCAGTCAGAGCACGTTCTATAAGCACATCGGGATTTATGTTTTTCGTCGAGAGTTTCTCTTAAAGTATGCCACGATGCCCGAATCCAACCTCGAGCGATCGGAGAAACTGGAGCAACTGAGAATTCTCGAAAACGGGCACAACATCAAGGTTGGCATCACGCAGTACGACAGCGTTCCCATTGACACGCGCGATGATGTCGTTCGTGTCATCGGCATGCTGCGATCGAACAGATAGAACAACAACGGTCTTTATCCGAACGAAAGCCATGGCAAAAAACAACGTCAAATACATCTTCGTTACCGGCGGTGTGGTCTCCTCTCTGGGGAAAGGGATAGCCGCCGCCTCCCTCGGCCTCTTGTTGAAATCCAGGGGGCTCAGAGTCACGATTCAGAAGTTCGACCCTTACATTAATGTCGATCCTGGCACGATGAATCCGTTTCAACACGGCGAGGTCTACGTGACGGATGACGGAGCGGAGACGGATCTGGATCTCGGGCATTATGAGCGTTTTCTCGACGTGAGCACGACGCGGCAAAACAATGCAACGACAGGTCAGATCTATTATGAAGTGATCTCGAAAGAGCGCCGCGGGGACTACCTCGGAGCAACTGTGCAGGTCATTCCGCACATCACCGATGAAATCAAGAAACGCATCTCTGCACTCGGTTCAACCGGCAAATACGACGTGATCATCTCGGAAATCGGAGGGACTGTCGGTGACATTGAAAGCCTTCCATTTCTTGAGGCGATCCGCCAATTCACGCTGACGCGTGGTCATCGGAACGTGATGAATATCCATGTGACATTGGTTCCGTACATCCGCTCGGCCGGAGAACTGAAGACCAAGCCTACGCAACACAGTGTCAAGACGCTGCTGGAGATCGGGCTTCAGCCGGACATTCTCATCTGCCGCTCGGAGAAGCACCTCAGCCGTGAACTGCGCGAAAAAATCGCACTGTTCTGCAATGTAGAAACTGATTCTGTCATCGAGGGCCGGGATGTGCCGTCCATCTACGAAGTCCCCCTTGTGTTTGAGAAGGAACGTCTTCCGCATATCGTCATTGAAAAACTGAATCTGAAGTGCGGCGCACCCGATCTCCGCCGCTGGACGCGTTTTGTCAATCGCATCAAACATCCCAACGGCAAAGTCACCATCGCCGTCTGCGGCAAGTATACCGATCTCCTGGATGCCTATAAGAGCATCACGGAGGCATTCATGCATGCCGGTGCTGACAATGATGTCAGAGTGGTCATTCGATGGATCAAGGCGGAAGACATCGAGCACGAAGGAGCGGAGAAGCATCTCAAAGATGTGGCAGGGCTCCTAGTGCCGGGAGGCTTCGGCGAACGGGGAGTGGAAGGGAAGATCGCGGCGATCCGCTATGTGCGTGAACAAAAGATCCCGTTTTTGGGGATCTGCCTCGGCCTTCAGTGCGCTGTTATCGAGTTTGCCCGCCACGTCTGCGGCTTGAAGGGGGCGCACAGCACGGAATTCAAAAAGACGAAGAACAACGTGATTGACCTGATGATGGACCAGAAAGGGGTCAAGAACATGGGTGGGACAATGCGTCTGGGCGCCTACCCGTGTATCCTCGCGAAGGGGAGCAAAGCATTCAAGGCGTATCGAAAGGATCTCATCTCTGAACGGCATCGTCACCGCTACGAGGTCAACAACAAATTCCGGAAGAGATTGACGGAAGGGGGAATGCTCTTCAGCGGCGTATCGCCCGATAACTCCCTCGTTGAAATCATCGAGCTCGCCGACCATCCATGGTTTGTCGCCGGACAGTTTCATCCGGAGCTGAAATCGCGTGCAATCAACCCTCACCCGCTCTTTCGTGACTTCGTCAAGGCGGCAAAGGAATACAAGCAGGAACCCATCGACTAAGTTAGAATACCTTCGGCTTGATAAGAACTCCGTCTTCTGTCACAGGATTCTCGTGAGAAGGCTGACTTCTGCGGATGAAAGCGGCTGCAATAAGCTGAGGTGAAAACAAACACATGCCGTCGATTGAAATTGAGGACTACCTGGAACAAAGATCCGCTCTGAAGGAACCCTCTTCCCATTTCCGGCACTTTCCCCAAAATACCGGATTTCCCTAAGCGTGTCGGTTGGCGGTTGCTGTTTTGGCTGTAAAGTTTTCATTTTGAATGAGTAAGAAGAAATAAGAAATTGTACAAAAGCTTAGGGGTGAACGTGCAAAAAAAAGCGAAGCCGGTTCTGTCCAAGGTGTGGATCCTCGGCAGTAAAGAAGAATGGGCATCGAAGGATCACAAAGCTTACAGTACGAGAAGCGCTGACAGAGAACGTTCAGCGCTTTTTTTGTTGTGATTGTCACAGGAGCTTCATCGCGCGGCACAGACCTGGGAAGCGTTTGAGTCATGAATTGTGCGAAGAGATCGTGCGACGACACGTTGAGGGAGGAGAAAGTTATCGGAGCATAGCACGATGGATCAAGCGAGAGAGTGGGCGTAAACCATCCGCTGGAAGCCTGCAGCGAGTAGTTGAAGAAGTAGCGAGTCGATGCAAGACAGCGTGGGAGATGAGCCGGGAGTTGCGCCCACGATGGGATGGTGTGGTGCTTGTAGATGAGAAAATGTGTCCGGTTAGAGACAGAGGGCAATGGTTGTATTTAGCGGTCGACACGACGGGAGACATTCTGCATTGTCGGCCAGTGCCAGAGTTAAGCAGCACTGAGGCTGCGAAGTTTTTAAGGGAAGTGCTGGCGTTGGGCGTGAAGCCCAAAGGTCTTGTTTCGGATTTAGATCCTGCGTTGACAAGAGCGATAGAGGTGGTATGTCCAAAAACACCCCATCAATATTGCATAAAACACGCATTGACGGCGATCGGGATATTGATTGGATACGTGGAGAAGAACGATCGCTGGCAGAGAAAAGTGCGGAGAGGTGCAGAGACTTCAGTGATCCAGACGCGAGGCGAAAGCGACGAGACAGATCTCTCTGGCGACAGAGCGTTGATTGTGCAGCGGGGAGTTGATGAATCGGGTGTTGGGGTGGAGAACTCGATTGGTGCGCTGTATGAGACATGCCGTTTGATTCTGGCAGCACCGACGGAGTCAGAGGCGCGGATGAGGTATGAAGCGTTGCGGGAGAATCCGAGCTTTGCGCCGAAGCCGCATCACAAAGCAGTGAGGTTTTTGACGCGGCGCTGGGATCACCTGATGATGCACCACCGTGTTGCGGGGATGCCGCGGACGACCAACCTGGTGGAGAATGTGAACAAGCAACTCGAACGGCGATACAAGACAATCGAGGCGTTCCAGTATCGCTCGACAGCGATCCATTACACGAACCTGCTGGGTTGCCTTCCTTCGGCAAAAGCCATACACCGATTGCCGCGGGACCAGGAAGCACCTGAACGGGAAGTCGAGGTTGGGCGCAGCAAAAATCAGAGGTCTTCATCCGGATTGGATGAAAAACTGTCTGAAAAACACCTAACTTAGCAACCGTAAAGCGACACGCTTTCGGATTTCCGGTATTGCGCTTCTGAGTACAGAGTTGTAGAGTTCGCCTGCGCTACAAATTCCCTCCGCACCGTTTCGAACCTTTACGAGGTTTGGCATGTCAACCTTCCCCAACCGCGAACTCCTGAAAAGAGTCTTGCT
>PMZI01000031.1 GCA_003170475.1 Ignavibacteriota bacterium
TGTACCCGTCCGGCGTCGTGATGGTGACGAGCTCTGTCTTCGCCAGCTCGTAGTTGTCAAATTCTTTTCCCCGAATGTCGCCCAGCTCCCGGAGTATTTTTCCTTTCTCGTTACAAACCGCCATCTTCGTCGGAGTTGAGACGTTCGAGTATGAAGTAATGAAGTGGCTGCCTTTTGGCGAAAGGTTGACGTTGTGTGTAAATTCTCCGAACGTCAGGCGGGTCAGATCCTTTCCATTGAATTTTGCTCTGTACAAGTCAGTTCGCGTCGATGCTTCTTTCTTTGCGGTGAAGAAGATGACGCCTTCGTCTTCATCCACCAGAAGCACGTTACTGACCTGCCATTTGCCTTCGGTAATCCGGTTCTTGAGCTTTCCGTCCATTCCATACAGATAGAGATGCATCCAACCGTCCTTGTCAGTCTTGACGATGAATCCCTTGTTGTTTTTCAGGAAATCGATCCCCGTAAACCACTCAACCCACGAAGTCTGATGCTCGGTATAGACCTCGCGTTTCTTCCCTGTCTGCGGGTCAACACCATAGAGCGTCAGGACATCCTGGCCACGGTTCATCCATTGAACCCATACTTCCTTGCTGTCGGGGGTCCAAAACGGTGTACCAAAATACTGATCGTCTTTTTCGTTGAAGTCAGCCCACACGACATTGCCGCCGGACGCCGAGACGACGCCAACGCGGACTTCCGGATTCGGATCGCCCGGTTTCGGATACGGCGTTTCTTCGAGGAATCCATGTGTTCCTTCGGAATTGTAGAGCGGAAATACCGGAACCTTGGAATCGTCAAAGCGCATGAATGCTATTTTCTTACTGTCGGGTGACCACCAGAACGCCTTATAGCGAGTTGCCCGGCCGAGGATCTCTTCCATATACACCCATGATGCGTCGCCGTTGTAAACAAACTTCGCACCGTCGTTCGTAAACTGGGTCTCTTTCCCCGTATTGACTTCGATAGCAAAGAGGTTGTTATTTCGAGTGAAGGCCACATAATTGCCGTCGGGAGAGAACGTAGGATTTGGGTATTTCTCTCCTGACGGACTCTGCGTCAATCGCTTGAACTCTTTCTTCTCAGTGTTCAGGAGGTAGAGATTGTTCTCTTTGACGTAGATGACCTTTGTCCGATTCTGGTTTGCCGCGGCCGGGAAATTCACGTTGATATCAGCTCCCACCAGATCCTTGAACTCACTGAGATCAGGCGTCTTTGCCGGAACTTCTTTTTCTTTTCCCGATTTCGCGTCGACCGAGTACCATTTTGCCTTTGGATCACCCTCTTTGCGCCTCATTTCAAGGTAGTGCGAATCGTCTTCCCAACTATTGATACTCGGCAATGGTACGAACAGCTGCGGATCCCCTCCTCGATTGATCTGATCAAACGTGAGTCGCTTCTTCTGTTGTGCTGAGGAAATAACCGCAAGCGCGACAATGAAAAATGTGAGGACCAGATATCGGACAAGAAGTCTTTGTTTCATGATGCCTCCTGATGAGTGTTGATCGTAGAATATACTCATGGTCATGCTTGTTCACAATGAAACGCGGGGGGATTATTCCTGCCCTCCTGGATGAACGCTGCTATCAGGGCAATGGCAAATCTGCCAGCGCAGGAAGATGACGTGGATAGACGAAAGAAAAAGCTTTTTGTTTCCTGAAACAAGAAAAAGGTGACGGAAGGAGACTGCGATTTGTTTGGTTTTTCCCCGGGGGAGCAGGTTTTCCGTTTGATCGAATGAGCAACCTCGCTCCTGACTACTCTCCGATGGCTGCTCCACTCCGTCGCGGATCACTGCATCCGATGAGTTTATTCGACCGGGCGTCGAACATGATTGACTGCACGGCGCCAAAGTACGCACGCATCCCTTCGTAGCGTTTCACCTCATGACCCAATGTTCCAAGCAAACGATAACTCTTCTCGCGATAGCCACCCTCGATTTCCAGCTCTCGTTGCGTGAAAATACTGAACATCCTTGGAGCATAAATCGCTTCAGGTAACGGCATTTCAAAGTCGACCAGATCGATGATGATCTGCGCGATTGTCGAAATGATCAGATCCCCTCCGGGAGTACCTATGACGAACATTGGTCGTCCATCTTTAGCGATAATCGTCGGCACGAGACTGGTGACCACGCGCTTGTGCGGTTGTAGACTATTGTGGTGGTTCGGATCCGGATTGAAATTCTGCATCTCATTATTCAGAATGAAGCCCCCTCCTTCGACGGTTTGACCGGTTCCGAACAAACTGCTGAGTGTGATCGTCAGCGATACCGCGTTGCCTTCAACATCCATGACACACAGTTGTGTCGTGTTCTTGTTGTCGAGGGCACCAGCCTCGATGTGCTGCTCCTCGGCCGCATGTGCAAGGTTGATCTTGAGGAATCGCTGGAATGCGAATTCATCCGACATGACCTCTTTCACGGGAATCTTGCTGAACTCGGGGTCACCGTTATGAGTCTGCTCGTCCTTGAACACCAGCTTGAATACCTCCGCGAACAAATGCAGATTGTATTCATCGTTCTTGCGGCATTCTTTCAGATCGAACTGCTTGAGAATATTCAGCGCTTCAAGCAGCAGCATTCCACCGCACGGGGGCGGAGTGGTAATGATATCGTATCCACGGTAGTGGCCGATCAGCGCTTCCCGGATGATAGGTTTGTAGGCTAACAAGTCTTCTTTCGTGAAGAATCCGCCGCGCTTCCGCATATCGCGCACCATGCGTTCGGCAATGTCCCCTCCGTAAAATGCGTCGACACCGCCTCCCTGAATCTGAGTGAGTGTCTTGCCGTACTCGGGGTTCTTCACAAGAGTACCGACTTTTGGAACCTGACCGCCCGGATAGTAAATGCTTTTCGTGTAGGGGTCCTTTTCCAGAATTCTACGATACGATTCGAGATTGAGCGCGAGTGTGCTGTCGACTTCAAACCCTTTGATTGCATAATCAATAGCCGGCTGGAGCACTGTTGCGCGATCAAGCTTCCCAAACTGCGCGCGTGCAAGTTCAAGTCCGGCGACAGCCCCCGGTATGGATGCCCCTTTTGCCGACCGTGCCCACTCAGATTTCTTCTCAAGGTCGAGCGTTCGATTGGAAGCAGCCTTCGGCGAGATCCCTTTGAAATCGACGACGGTGGCTTTCTTTCTCTTCGCGTCGTAGATGAGCATCATCCCCTCTCCGCCAATACCAGAGCCATGCGGCTCGACCACTCCGAGGGCATACGCCACTGCAACAGCAACATCGACGACATTTCCTCCTCGTCTGTAAACAGCCAAACCTGCTTTCGCAGCCAGTGGATGAGCCGAGATCATAATCCTGGAACTGCTGGAGACTTTCGCGTCTTGGGCGGCAACAGAACAAACGAGCGATAGGACAATGATGACAAGAAGAGAGAAGCGGCAAACGTATTTCATAGCATCCTCGTGTTATTCATTGGTCACGGGATTGATTGACGGCCTTCCAGTACTGTACCTCTGGCAAGGGAAGCAAAAACCCCGATGACACATAAGGCAGAGAAGACAACAAATGAGATTTGCATGCTTTGGAGGAACGTCGGATAATATTCGGGCGTAATCTGAACGTTGCCCATCGTCACGGCGAAAATGAGCATCACGATTCCCATACTCATCATCTGTCCTGTGAGTCGCATGGTACCAAACATCGCAGACGCGACACCATAGAGCTTTTTGTCCACGGAACTCATGATGGCGTTTGTATTGGGAGAAGAAAACAAGGCAAACCCAAAACCAATCAGAAGGAGACAGAGTGTCACCAGCGCGGTGGACGTTTCCTGGCCCACCATGGCGAGCAATCCCAATCCCACGGCGATAATCGACATGCCAATCGAAGCAACGACCCGCGGTTCAACAGAATCGGAAAGGCGACCTGCGAGCGGAGAGAACATTGCCATCATGATAGGCTGTGCGACGAGAATCAGACCTGCGTTCTGCGGACTGAGAGCCTTGATATATTGCAGGTAGAAACTAACCAGGAACGTCACTGCCGACGTTGCGGAGTAGTTGATCAGGGCAGCGATGTTCGAATATGTGAAGACCGGATTCCGCGCGAACAAGTTGATATCGAGGAGTGGTTTTACGACTCCTTTTTCCCACAGCACAAAGCCAAAAAGACCGCACAAGCCTGCGCCGACACCCCAGATACCGAGGCTCCCCGGTAGCTTCGAGAATCCGATAATCAGGGCTGTCAAGGAGGCCATATACAGCAACGAACCGGGAATATCGAATTTCTCCCCGTGCGCTTCCGGCGAATCGCTTTTGAGTCGCCACATGACCAGGGCGATAATGAGGAACCCAAGGATCGCGTTGAAGAAGAAGATGCTCCTCCAGCCGAGATGTTGTGTGAGAAATCCGCCGATGAATGGTCCAAGCGAAAGTCCGGTATAGGTCGCTGCGACATTAATACCCAGAACGCGCCCACGCTCGGCAGGCGGATACACCGAAGTCAGCATCGCAACGCTGGTGCCAAAGATCATTGCAGCGCCCATTCCTTGCATCGCTCGCGACATGATCAATGTAACTCCGTTCGGGGCAATGCCACTGAGAAACGAGAAGATCATAAAAACAAAGACGCCGTAATTGAAGATCCTTGTTCGACCGTAGATGTCGGCGAGCCTTCCGAAGGGGACAAGAAACATTGCAGCGGCGAGAACGGCAGAGGTTGCAACCCAGCTGACCGAGAGGGCATCCATCGCAAACTCCCGACCGATTGAGGGGAGCGCAACGCTGACAGAAGACGCCATGAGCGGAGTCAGAAACGCAGCGGTTGTTGATGCCACCAACACGGCCCGTTTGTCGTCGAACATCATTGGAGTGTCACCTTCACGACGACGCCTTCGCTTCGGGTTTCAGCATCATGGCATTTGCGCTGCCGGTTGCAATCAGCTTCTTCTTTTCATTAAACGCTTCCGCGGTCATGTAGAGAATCTGATTTCCCCGGGAAACGATCTTCGCAGTCATGGTCAGCCAGTCGCCCGGGAGAATAGGACGGATGAATTGCGCAGTCAAGTTCATGGTGACGCAGGGACATCGGGCAGCGGCGTAGCTCAGGGGGCCGAACACATTGTCAAACGCAGCAACGATGAATCCCCCCTGCATTGTTCGCATGGGGTTGAGGCTGTCTTCGAGAACTGGAAATTTCACGGTCAGTGACGTACGCGATGCATAGTGGACGACTTCCGCCTTCATCGAGACAAAACAATTCGGAGGGTACGTCGCCCCTGCGCCGGCATGTTGAAGAAAATCGTGCATCTCGTCATCAAATTGCTTTACTGATTTGTCCATACGAATGCGGGTTGCCCAAGTATTGGGCCGGGGGCTTTGGATGTGTGGGGATGAGGTTGGAAGAAAGGATTACTTTTCCACAGGATCTGCCGCAACCGACCACCAGGATTCGGTGGTTCTTGTAAGCCGATCGGCCAGATCCACCAGGATTCTCTTTGCAAACTCAGGATGTTTTTCCACAACTTCGTCAATACTCATCTGCACAAACAGAACCGATGTTGGTTCCAGGGCCTGCAGCGTTGCCGTTCGCGGCCTGTGAAGGATACATCCCAATTCACCGAACACCGTTCCACGTTTTTCAATTTCAGCCACGGTGAAATCCCGCTTGAACACGCCGATCTTCCCGGTGAGGAGAATATACCAACCGTCCGCCGGCTCTCCCATCCTGGCAATGGTGTCACCGATGGAAAAGTATTTCTTCACTCCTGTCACACCGTATGCAGTATTTGGCTGCTCAGCCATCCGAAATTCCCCGAATAAGAAAACACCTCTTCCTGAGTTGAATGTCATTGTACTCTATCTTGTTGGGAAGTGCAAGTACTCTCGATTTCTCATGCACACTCTCAACGGCTCACATAAAGTGACTTTTCAAATGAGTCCATCCACTGAAGTTCTGGTATTGTGTTCTCATTTTGAGATTGCAGCCGTCGCTCGAAAGAAACATTGCGCCGATCAGAATCCGACGGGTGAATGCAAAGGAGCTACCAACTGCGCGAGAGCATGAAACGAAAAACGACTTCGTTGTAGTTGTTGTCGGGGGTGACGGGATCATCGAAAGCAGTCTTCTCGAACGAGGCCGTGAGGGTGACAATTTGTCCGAGAGGCACGGATGAATTGAAGAAGAAGCACGTCCGCTTCACAGCATCGCGGGTGACCGATACTCCAAAAGTATTCTGCCACACCTCAAGCGCCGTATAGGTACCGGAAAAATCGACATTGACCATTCGTGTCGTCGTCGTATCGATGCGGGTCGAAGTCAATCCGCCCATGACCGAGAAAGAGAGTGGGAAATCAAAACCAATCGATTGATTGATCATCAGATTGCTGTTGTTGTAATCTCCTCCCGCAGTCTCCGTTTTTCCACTCTGCGAGACAAACGACAGATTCGTCGAACTGATGAATCCACCATCGGTGCGGAACGTATAGCCTGACATTGCCGAGAGAATGCTGATGCTGTTCTCGATTTTGAGACTATCAGCGATTGATTGGTTTTGCTGAGAAAGTGGCGCATAACTGAATCGCAGATACGGGAGATTTCTGAAATTCATGGCCATTTGAAGACCCAGAGCGCTGACGATGGTTTGACTCTGTTTCCAGGGAATCAAGTTGTCTTTGTCGCGACGGTAGTAAGCGGAAACTGAAGCCTGGCGGTCAAACAATTTCTGATCGAGTTTCCCCTCGTATCGCAGGATGTCCTTGCGAAGATAGGGCGCCCCCATAGACATGAACCCCGGTCCTACTCTCGACACGAGACCTGAGAGTGTCGTTCCTTTCTCGGACAACGCGTACGCTCCCTGAAAAGAGAACGCGTAGTCATAGGAGCTCGTGATATTCGGTTTAAACATTTTTTGAACCCAGGAGGGAATTCCTGAGTCACCCAGCTCTGCTCCTTCGACATCATCGGTCATGAGAGAGATCGCCCCTTCTCCCTGAAGAATCAGTCGCTCATCGAACAGAAGGAGTTTTCCCTCCGATCCCAAAACAGTGTTTGCCTTCGGAGTAATTCGCTGGTCGATGGAATCCCGCGTCAGCGATTCGGCATCGTCTCTTCCGAACAGTCCGGTGAAGTACAAATGCGTGTCGTCCTTGGAGCCGAGACCGAAACGGCCCGCTGTGATTCTTCGGCTGAATGCACTTCTCGTCAGCAGAGAGGTGAGCGATCCGAGACCGGGCGAGGCCTCAAGGACAGCACCGGTGGTAAATGCAAAATAGAACGGGCCGGGGGTAAACTCTACATCAACACCGGTCACGGGAATGCCGCTCAGTGTCAGGGAAGAGTACTGGGGGCAGGTCGTCCCGAGCGCAAGTGTTGGAAAGAGCGACGCAATACCTGAGGACGCAGTGGTAATCCCCATATCAACGAGCTCATGCATTTTTCGTTCGAGGTCACTCGGCTTGAGATTCTGGAGCTCGCGTAGTTTGTCAATGTTGTCAACTTGAAGAAGGTCCTTCAGTTTCTCAGGACTGTATGCCCGGAGCGAATCCGTCAGCGCCTCAATCCCCTGTTGGACTTTCTGCCGTGCCAACTCCTGCAGCTCGTTCACCTTCTGGGCGAGACGCAGCCTGATTTGCTGTTGAAGATCTGCCTGGCTTAAGCCAATGTTGAAATAGTTGATTCTTTGATCTGAATATTTTTGTTCGGAGGTCACGAGAGCATTGATCGAAATCGGAATGCCGTAGATGCTCAGAATGGAACCCAGATCCCAGCGGAGGAAAGAGGGAGGCAGCGATTGATACAACCCCTGCCGGTTTGAGGATTGGCCCCATAGCCGTGTGCTTCCATTGAACTGGATCAGAGACGACGAGATAATCCCTGCACCCTCAGGGTTGCTTGCGGTAGAATCCTGGAGATTCTGTCCCCACGAGGGCATTCCAACGAGCACGCATACAAGCGCCGCAGCAAGAAAGATTTTTCTCACAACAACCTCATAACACAAATCTAGAGTTCAATCGCATCCGCATAGATCAGTCGCGGAACGATCTGATTGTTTTGACCCTGGTACTTCTCATATTCTTTGATGACAATGCGCAATCCGTTCTGACCACGCGGATTCTTGAGCGGTTCCGACAGGTTGAATTCCTTCGACCACAACATCTTCGTGCTGTAGACCTTTTCCGGCATCATAATATCCGGGTCTACTACAATGGCACCTGGCACCGGGGCCGGTTTCGGCGTTGCCGGGAGCCATCCGAGATCGCCATCACCCGCATGACGTTCGAGCGTCGCCGTCATAAATGCGCTGCTCAGAAGGTCTGCGGGAGTTTTTTCCAAATCGCTGATATTGATGTCTGTCGCCAAACCGAAGACACCTGCAACCTGCACTTTGATTTTCTGCGGAGACTCATACGTCACCGCGGCTACGCGATCGGGAATGACCTGGATGAAGTCTGTGAGGACAACATGCGACACAAAACAGTCTGCGATGGAGTTGGGCTGATAACGAACCAGACCGAGGCGGATGAACGGAAAGTAGGTTTGCCCGGGATTGACGAAGATATCCGAGTACCAGAGTCTGCGTTCGTCATCATACATCACGTCAAAGCCGGCGATGTCGACCTTATCTGAGGGTCGCTCTGGGATCGTGACGTTGGTTTGCTGCCGAATCGCTGAAGGAAAATCTGCCAGCGTCGGCGCCGACTTCATTTTCCCCGACGACTTCCAGATAGGATCCAAGCCCCACTGCGTCACATACATCTTCATCGGATGATCGTCAGCTGAAATGATAGAATGATCTCGTGCGATCACGACGCCGAGTAACTCCTCATCACCCGACGAATACCACGGCCGGTCCATATAGACCCGGAATCCTCCGCCGCATCTTCGGCGGATAATATTGTCATCATCTTCCTTCCGTTCCCACTCAAAAAGCGGAACGACGTAGAGAATCCTCGGAAGAGCCGGGCGCGCAGAGTTCAAGACTTTTACCTCCACGGAGCTCTCACGTGTCAGCGGAATCGTCGGGGGGGTCTCCCGGGTGAGAGCCTTTTCGCCGGGGTTCTTCTTCTTCATTTTGTTCTTCGGATCAAAAGGCTTCGTAAGCTCCGCGTAATGATCCGGATCGATCAGATCAAGGAAGTACTCACGGAATCGCGTGGTGGCGACCGCAGAATATTTGACCTTTCTGTATTTGGTATCGCCGAATTCATGTTTCTTGACCTCAAACAGGCCGGAGACCATCCCCGGACCCAGCACGATGCTCTTTGGCTTGGCCACATGGTTGGAGTTCGCCAGGACTGCCGAGTGCATCAGCTGCGGGTCTTGACCGGTTGCTGTTCCCCCCTCATGCTGAGCAGGCGTCTCTGGTTCTCCGACGGTGAGTGTGTTGTCTTGTTCGGCGATCGGGAGATCAAAGACATGCGCTTCACCATGGACTGTCGTCCATTTTTTCGCGAGCAGGTCGTCAATCGGCTCATCCCACGAAGCCCGCACGTCCAACTTGGCGCTGCTTTTGGCATCGTTCATGATTCGGGCATGCAGCAATGCGTAAGTCCCGCCGATGATGTCTTTGATAGGGACGAGTTTGTCGAATTTCGGTTCCTGCAGCGGCTGCTGTACTGCATGAACAATGGTCATCTCGCGAAATGGTGTCAGCATCCAGTGGAATCCCTTGTACGCTGACTTCTTGAGATCACTCACATTTGATGGGTCGCGATCCTCCACCATCTTCCAGATCGCCTGTTGAGAAAGTTTGTCTTCTTTGATGGAGCAGCTGTACCGTACGTGGAGCACGTCGGCCTTGGGAACGTAGACGGTCAGAATCCCGGGGCCGTCTTTTTCCCACTGCGGTTTTCCGTCGCCTTCCGCCACTCTCAGACGGAACGATTGAGGATTGGGCCATTCGGTACGATCGTAGAAATCATGGATTTCGGCTGACCAGATCGGTTTCCAGTCCTTGTCATAGAATCGCAGCGACGCTCCCTGTGCCAGAGGATCGGGCAGGTAGGGGACAACGACGGTGTCGCCGGGAATCACGACGCTCTGGGAATTCGGAAGCAGCGTTGCTTTGTTGGGATCGTTCGGCATGCCAAAAGCACTGTCCTTCTGGTTTGCGATCAGGTCGTAGCTTTTGTTGGGCGGCATGCCATCGAGCTTCCCGTGCATTTCCACCATCGTCTCGCTGGCGCGAGGAGCAACGATGTGGCGCTCCGCAGGATATTCCTTCAAGGAATTTTTTTTGTCATAGTCATCAGACGCCGTATCATAATTGCTGCGGATGATGACGTTTTCGATCGACTCACCCGGTTTGTTTTTGGTACGATAGACCACGCTCGGCGAACCAACGGGTTCATAGCGGAGATATGGCTTCTCGGGAGTGGCGTACTGGAAGTCGTCATCGGAAAACTCCTTGAGGTCTCGGCTATTCCCTGCCAGGTCGACCAGACGTGCCCGCACTCGGTACCGTGTTCCGAATCTGAGTCGCGGCAACGATTGCGGCGGGACGGTAAAATTCACCGCTACACCCATGCTGTTAATCGTATTGAGGTTGTTGAAATCAATCGGCGCTTCTGCATCCCTGATAAGCTTGCCGGGACGGGCCGCAACAAGACTCCAGCCATCCCACTTGAAGAGTGCCTCGGACAATCGATTGATACTCTGCGAATTGTCGCCGGGTTTCGAGAGCGCCACACTGACGCAGCCTTCATCAGCCGGGAGGTGCGGGGTCTGATCACTGACTTTGTATGTACCGATTCGGTTGCAGAGAGAATGCCACTTTCTCGTATCCGAATCCCAGATATCGATGCGATATCCACGGACCAACTGGTCAGCGTGCCACGTCGTCTGCATCTGCGAGGCAAAGTTGAGCATTGCCGCTGAGGATGTTGCTTTCGGAACGCCATTCGGGTTCGCTTGCGCATTCACAACAGTCTTGTCGGCGGTGATGGTCTGGTTGATGATGGAAACAAGAGCCGCCGGGTAGTCCGTTTTCACCACCGACAACCCGGTCGTTCGAAGCGTTGGGAGCGCTGCGTTGCCTGATGTTATCAGGCCGGTCTGGAGTATTGGTTTTATGCTGAGAAAGTCTTCCGAGCCTGCTGCCGCGAGCAGAATCGGTTTCTCCTGAATGAGCGGTTTCGCCTCCTCGGCGAGAGTCCGCTCCATGTTCATGAGTTTGAAAATTGCGCCATCGAGGTCAAGTTGAACGACTTCGTAATTCTTGGGATTACTGAGGTCGAGCAAACCGTTTTTAATGTCCGACGTCGTCGCATCCGGAGCAGGCCAGAAGGTGCTTTGGTCCAGGCGCGTTTTCCCCGGCAGATGCAATGTGTTGGCTTTGAATGTTGCCGACCATTCTGGAACCACATACACGGCCGTCCCCGTGGGCGGATTGGTGCTGTACGGAATCTTGAGATCAAGGATGAGTCCGAGGACCTTCATCAGTTCGGGATATTCACCAAGATGCGAGAGCCCTTCATGGAACTCGAACGTCGGCATCATCAGCTTGGCCTTGCCAGTCGTGTTTGGCTTAGCTGAATTCTGTGAAGCGTGAAACAGGATAAATTGAGCGACGGCCTTGGTGATATTCCCCGGCTCACTTGCTGTGTACTTTGATGTGTGAAGATCCTGAGCAATTGTCTGCAAAGCAGACTCAGACTCAGATTTGAAAGGAGCTGCCCCGCCTTCCAGCACACGATCGAGTGCGTTTCCTATCGAAGTCGTGAGCCGTGCGGACATTCCCGTCAACTTCTGGACAAAATTCTGCCTGAGTGTTGCCCTTACTGGCTGTACCTTTCCGCCAGGCGCCGGCGCGGAGAAGAGATTCAGTTTTTCAAACCGCAGGTTAACTTCTTTGGGTTCGGGAAAACGCTCGGGATACTGAATGGCAACCTCGGTGTACTGGGATGTAACAAAATCCTGTATGACCTTGGCCGGGTATGACAAAATGTGATAGTCCGGCGGAGTGGCACTCTGAAGATAGGGTGTTACCAGTGTCTTGCCCGTGAAGATCTTTTTCCACAGCGCAGGATCAAGTCTCGACGGGTTCCATTCGATTTCGCTGGGGCCGAGGGTTGGCCCGCCGTCAAAGACAACATGGAGTTTCAGACCGGTTTTGACTTTTCCTGTCCAATCCATGATCTCATCATAGTTCGGAGAGAGAGCAATGTCCCCCTCTTTGCTATTGTAGAGCCGAATCGAGATGAAGACCGAGAGGTTGAGGTATTTCTTCCCGTTCTCGGCCGACAGGCCATGAGGGAGCACGGTCCAAAGAATTGTCGTTTGCTTGTTTTCTGCCATATCGATCTCCAGGAGCGAATGCCTTGCTATGCCGCAAACGCGAGCAGGTAGTTGTTCCAGTCTTGTTCTGTATAGACTTCGGAAATGAGTGGATCATTGGGCGATCCTGCGAACGTGCGGGACGTATGCAGCGTCACCGATTTCGAGAAAAACGCGATCTTCACTTTCACTTCCACGAATGCTTCGCCGGTGAGTGTGCCGTCGGCGGATTGATACATGAGACCCATGTAAAATTCTACCGAGATGCAGACGAGACCCAGAACCGTCAGCGCTCCGCCACAACGCAAATGCGCTTCATAGCCGGAGTCCTTGCCCACATTATAATAGTAGATGCCGGCCAGGACATACACGCCGCCCTGGGCGACACCCAGGTTGATCGCAACAGCACCGCCATATTCAAGAGAAGTCTCGAGTTTCTGCAACCCGTTCGGGTCAAGGGTAATCCCGAAGAATCCTCCGCCACCGAAAATAGCCACCGTGAGGAGGAAGGGATTCTCCCGTGTGCAGAATGCGAATCCCATATTGACTGCCCTGCCGTCGAACGGAACCTCGAACGATGCACTGAGACTGATATTCTGGAGGCTGAACACCCCGACGGCGATCATCGGTATCGGCAGCGTATAGCCCACAACGACTCCGCTGGCACTCACATTCAGGAACGGCGGATCGCTGAATCCGCTCGATGGAATGAATTTGCGAATTTCATTCACGAACGACAGCTCGTTCAGGAACCGGAGGCCATCGCCCGCCAGTTTCACTTCCACGTCCATCTTCTGGCCCGATTGCATTCGCAATCGGATGGAGTCAAACGGCACCGCAATGAAACCATGCGTCGGAAGTAATTGTATTTCGAAGTTGCGGATCTCTGCTTCGATTATGGACGACGGCGGTGACCCGTCCAGAGGAGTGTGCAGGCACACACGAACCGTCATTCCATTCTCGGTGTCTGCCGGAACGAAGAGATTATCTTTGTCGCCCTTCAGCCTGGGATTCCAGGTGACGGTGGTGTCGACGAAGGAGCCGGTGTTCACGCTCTGAATCTGAGGAATACGATCCAGATCCTGATTATCAGGAAGAATCGACGCGAGCGGAAGCGCTCCGAAAATCTTCACCTTGTCGAGAAACTCCGAGAAAAATGAGCCGGGATTGAATTTCCCGTCTCGCGCCTCATCAACTGATCCACCGACTGCCCCGATGCTCCTCGACAGACCTTTGATGACCATACTAGGGGTTACGAGACCGCCTGCCTTGGTGGGATCATCATTGAAATCGACAGAGATGTGCTGGGACTCATCAAACATCCTTGCGAACACTTCGCCCTTGTTGACATTCGGATCAAATCCGGATTTGGCGTAGGTCTCATCGTATTTGATGACCTTCGGTCCGGCCGGCCCGAGCAACTGCTCGACCGCCTTGATCCGCACTTGAGCGCTGACAAGAATCGGATAGAACGGCGGATGCTTCTGATTGAGGAGCGACGCAGCCTGTGATTTGTTGAGCTCAACTCCAAAGGAGACAGCATTCGTTTCGAACGTTGTGTCCCCCGGTTTCTGGCTATCAGCAAGCGCAACGCGTTGTCCGTTGATCGATACCAGGTTGAGATTGTCATTACCTTCTTTTGTATCCTGGAAACTACTACGCGCACTATCAAGAACCACAGAATCGAGCGCAGCCCCCTGATCAAGGAAGATAACCGGCGAGGCAAATTCGGTGTGATTACCGTCCCAGTCTTCTCCGCGCATATGGAAACGAAACCCTTTGCCTGATACAAACGGCCAAAAAGCAGATTGTCCTCTTCCCTGAATTGCCCTGGCGCCGGGCGAATCGAGATTAGGCGTCACGACTGTGGTGATGTGAATCGTGCGGAACGGATTTCTCCACGCATTATGGTACCCGCCTTCAACATTGTCCTGGCCTTCGCCCGGATATGTTTTTTCAGATTCGCGGACAATAATAAACATGCGTTGTCGCAAATAGGCGGCGGTTTGTCCGTTCGGGCCTTTCTGGAATTTTCTTTCTGTGATCTTGACGAGCGATGCACGGTGACCGAACGGGAACAGGTATCCGGCGTACACCACTTTCACATAATGATCGCGCCCCATCGTTCCACGATGACGCCATGTTTCAATCGACATGGGCGGAAGCGGATCCCAGGCCCCGTGGAAGTTGACCCATGCTCCGAGCGATGAAAGCATCAGGCTCTCGACGTCCACAGGCAACGGCTCGGGCTTTGTGGCGCCCCCTCTTGCTCTCGCGAATGGCGAGGCAAAATTGGATGTCAATTGGACCAACTCATAGCGATCGCGGCGATCCAGGCTAGACCGAAAGGGATTGCTGTCGTCTGTCGGCGGATTTCCTTCGGCGTGCTTGAGCGACGCGTCCGAATCCGGCGACCAGATTGCCCTGATGGTTCTCAATGCATCAATCGATTCAAGAACAGTGCCTTGTGCCAACACGCCAAGTCTTGTGTGCCAGAGTTCGATTCTTCCGGTTGTCCCCGAGAGTTTTGACTGGTGTGCCCAACCAGCATAGCTATTCGGCGAAATGATAAGCCGGTAGGGTGCTTCGATTGCCGTTTCAAGTTCTTGAGGAGGTTTGGGTGCCGTCGGGCTTGGAGCATACAATCCTGCGCCGATAGCCGACATTGCATCGGCGGATGCGAACATGTTTGATTGTTGTGCCGAATCCCAGAAATTTGACAATGCATCGGCGTATTTCTGAACATCTTGAGGAGCATAATTCGATGCGTGGACGACAGCGTTTTGAAGTGTCGTGAATCTCTTCTGCAGGGCTTTCGATGGAGCAAGTCCCAGCGGCATTGCTTCAACCACAGATGCGGTGGATTTCAATCCAGCAAGCGATTGCTGAACTGCATCGCGCACACCTTTAACTTCTTTCGCCCCCTGAATCTTTCCACGCAGGTTTTGAGCGGCACTCATCGCCCCCATCACCGTTGCTTGCGCTTTCTTCCCTTGCGACTGCAGCCACGCTAACACTTTCTTCTGCTCAGCCGTCAGCTGTGAAGCATTGGTCGATACGCTCAACTGCAATTCACCGCATGTTTTAAGAAGACTCTCGAGTGTGAATGGAATCGGTTTCGCCGATCCGGGAACAATGAACACAAGTCGGCTCGGACCTGAGATGCGTGAGGCAATGGGAGGATTTTCAGGATTCTCTGGTCCCCCGGGATAATTTGGTCGACCAGAGTCTTTTTCTTTTTGAGTCTGCTTAAAATCTGCCCCAGCGGTTTCGTAAAATGCTTTTTCAGTGATGTTCTGCGGTGGCAGTGTGGCAATGATGTATCCTGGACCGCCTTTGTCGCGAGTGAGGACAGTCTGCGCACCGCTTTTTTGCAGAACGAGGTTTTTGAAATCAAAGTCTATCTTCACCAAATCCTCAGGCCGAATCGCCGAAATCGTCGGTATCGCGAGATTGTACTTTACGACTTCCTGAGGTTTTGCCTGATTCTGGATCTGGGTATTCTGAACCGCAGGCTTGGCCTGCTTCTCCTGACCGGACGCGAAAACAAGTTGTGCTCCCGGGCGTGCCCGCGTCGGTTCAACAATGGCATCGGGAAGGGGAACGTATGTTTGAAGGATTGCAGGAGCACATTGGACCCGCTTCAAACTTCGTCCTTCGGTCACAAACTCAAACGGTAAGGTCTCGGGTGCGTCACTGACTTGGAACCCCATCACTCCAGCGGAGAACCATACAGGCTCATCGCTGAACCGCGCCATCACCGCGCGCTGATCGCCTTTGCGATCGAAAGCCACCGCGTATTGTGCTTTTCGCAGGCGGAGACCGACCGGCACATTCTTGAATCCGTCGAGAGACGTGCCGGGGTACACTGTTAGCGTGCCGGGACCGTTCTGCGATTCCGCAATGAGAGCATATTGTTTTGCTCCACTGCGACGCTCAACGGCTTCGATGTTCACAACGTCAAAAGAGTCTTCCCCGGCGTGGAATTTCCAACCGCTTTGTCGATGACCCGGCGGTGAAAATGACCATTGCTGTTCTCCACGGGAGAGCGTCATCAGTGTACGTCTGACGGGAGTGTCGACCAGAAGCTGCTCTTCTCCTTTTGATGGAATTCGAAGAAGAACTTCATCACACATCAGCTTTGTATCGTCGAGTGTGCACTCGGCGATCTGATTTCCGATGATATTCATGGTCCAGTCGGGCGAGAAGCTTGCCTCACCGGTTCCGGCAAGCTCAATTCCATGAGTCCTGTTCAACCGACACGGGCGTTCCTGCAACCGAACATTCGAACGCAGGCTCTCCATTCCCTGAAGCCATGACTCGAAGCTCGCGGTTCCCGAGAATCCACCGAACAAGAAACTCACATCGATTCGATGTCCAAACATCGCAGGCTTAATAGTCGCCGTGAAATCCGCTGCGTACGCTGTTCCCGGAAACTTCGCGTCTTTCAGTTCCAGGGTAATGTCCTCCTCCTGCTTATCCACTCGTAACGATGGCGACCCGGCGAACATCCTTGTGTCGACGATCCATTCTTCACCACTGCGGAGTCTGAAGGAGGCGGTGCGTTTGCTGAACGAAACTTCCACCGGCCCCGTCAGCGTTTTCCCAACAGCTTTGAAAGCGGGAGCCGCCATGACTGCAGCCGCGGACGCTACTCCAAACCAACGACGCCGCGAAAGTTGTGCCTCGAGAATATTTGACCCACCGGATATTTTTCGACTGCTTCCGGCAGACAAACCGGGGTTTTTCCGAAGCAGTGCGAGATTCAGTCGTGTTCGTTTCACAGGCATCTCCTGGGAGACCACAGGGAAGGTGAAGAGAATTGAGTGCGCAAGACGCCGCGTGTGTCGTTCAAGTCGCACCGAAGCTGATTCATTTTTTCAGCTGCTGTGTGGAGATAGTAATGCCGCTTTCATCACTGCACGATTGCAGCAATTCTTCCAGAACGTTGACGGTCAGATTTTTCTTTTTGCCTGGTCTTGCCCGTTCCGGAATTTCGAAGGCCAGTGCCGATGGAGAATATCCAAATCGCCACACTTCGCTTTCTCCAAGAAGCGCCCCACGCATAAAGGCGCTCACTTTCCAGGCGTACAGATTTCCGGCGATCAGCGGTCGCGCCCCCGGCGGATATTGAAACGTCGTCGTTGTCACATTGGAAAGTTCCATCCAGGCAGGGTTCGCTTGCATCGCAGCGGTCGGGCTTTGCTTTCCCAGCAATTGCACGATTCGAATCGAGTACGAGACGCTTACACCTGCTCGCACGGGTGTTGGCATCGCCCAGCTCAATATCGGGCGACCGACTTCGACATCCGCCGCATCCTGCGGTGACAACAGAAGCGGCTGTGATGTCGATTCCACTGTGTGGGAATTTACGCAGTTGCTCGCAAGTATCCCGGCGTCAAGGCCGGCAGCTCGGACCTCGATGCAAATGTCGTATGTTCCCGAGGGGGCCGAGCCGATGGCATTCAAGATATCCTCGTACTTCGAATTCTTGAAACTCGTGTTCACCGGCGAAAGCTGACTGATGTTTTTCGCTGTAAAGACCTTAGTACCGGGTGGCAGAGAGAACGTTGAGCTTGTTGCCGTCGCTATGAGCCCGTCCTTCTGTTCTGTCACCGTTCCCCTGAGAGAGACATTGAGCGTGCCTCTCCCTGTATTGATGAGCGTGATTTCCCAGAGGTCGGCAACCTTGAGCTGATTTGGCGGCGGCGGACGCAGAATGACAGTAACAGAGCTTTGCGCAGAGAGCTGCATACTACACAATGCAAGGAGTGCGAATACAGTGCAACAACGCCAGAGAAAGGCAATTCGTCTAATCACGGCGGCGCCTCCGAGTTGAAATGTCTATAGAGAGCAGGGGAGAAATCGAGTACAAACCGGCCATTGTCAGGGCTGGTGACGAGCTGACAACAAAGACGTAGGGAATGACGGGATGATGCAACAGCATGATGAGTGCTCCGGCGAATCGACTGAAGGATCCCGATATCCGGCGCCGCACTGCGTAGGCAAAAACTTGAGCACCCTGCGCATCCAACAAGAAGAGTTTGAAGATCTAAAGCAGTGTACCGTTACCAACCGAGAAAGTCAAGCATCTGACGAAGCGGAACTTCATCGCGTGCCTCAGCCCACGCGCTCACAGATCAACCCGATGGACAATCAAATTTTGTCTTTTTTGAGAATCGTGAGAACCTCGATGCGAAGTTCCACACGGAAAAACTGCCTTGCCAACACCCTACTTAGGGTTAGCCCCCCAATGCACAGCAAGTTCAGCAACCCTCTTGCCTAGTCCTTCTGCTTTCCTGAGGAACTGTTCAGCCACAACGACATTCTTCTGTGATAGAGCAAATGGTTTTTCGGAAGTTATCGCTGAGGCTCCAAATGCAGACGTCCAGTCTCCACCTCCGACGACCACCATCCCAAAGAGCAGCATCGAATGAAGGATGTTCATCTGGGTCAACTCTTCACCGGCGGAGATCCCGCCCGCCGTAACGAACACGGCGCCAATCTTATTGAACAGCGGAGCTCCTTCAAACGGCCAACCGGCCATAAACTTGACGACCTCCGGAGCTGCATTGGCGTTGTGGACCGGGGTTCCAACAATAATCGCATCGGCGGTAAGCAAATCTTCTTTTTTCACCTCATCGATTGTCATCACCTTCACTTTCACGTTGCTGACACCTCGTGCCCCGTTTGCGACAGCTTCCGCCATTGATTTCGTGTGCCCATCCACACTGTAATAGGCGATGAGTACTGTCGGATGCTGTCGGGCATGGGACAGGTTCAACGAAAGAGCGAAAACAAGCAACAGGGTTCCCGGGAGCTTACGCATGTGAAGTTCCTTTCTCACCGTCCTTCTCGCGGGAAAGGACATCTTATTTTTTTGAAATGCAATCGATGCCAGGGCTGGCTTCACGAGGCGTTCACATTCCCAATACGGCATTCTGATAAAATCGCGATTTGCGTCTGCGTTGAAAGCAAAATCCTTTTCTTCCGCGAGCACCGTCCCGTCAGCGAGCCTTTATGTCCGTAAAGTTTCCGGCAATCCACTCCGCGCTCTTTTCGGCGATTGCCAGAATGGTAACCTGTGGATTGACGCCGAGGGACGTAGGGGTGACGCTGCCATCAATCACAAAGAGCCCCTTCACATCGTGTGTTTGACAATGATCATCGACAATCGATTTTCTCGGGTCGCTCCCCATCCGGCATGTACCGAGTGGATGAGCACTGTACAGACCGATTTCATTCATCCCCCAGTTAGAGGCCGCCAATTTGTGGTCTATCTCATCAGGCGAATTGAATTCCGTCAGACGGGCATGCAATGTTATCACCCGTTTTGCGCCTGCTGCGAACTGCACCCGTGCCCCCACGGCCACTCCTTGTTTGAGATATCCGAGATCCTTGTCCCGCAACGTATACGAAATCGATGCACGGCCATGATCGTTGACGGTTACCCGTCCGTTGGAATCGGTTTCCTTCACGAGAATGATGGTGGCACCGATGTGTGGATATTGATGCAGCAGTTCCCGATGTATCGAGCCAAAGCCCGGCAATGCGAGCGCTGCAAGCGTCGGGTAGACCGGTACTGCCTCGAGCCAGAACCCTCCGCCATCGTGATTCTTGTTCAGGAATTCGTCCGACATCGCTGATTGCGGTATCCCGCCTGCTCCGTACATGATCTCATCAAACACACCAAGGACTGCCGAAGTGAGATGAAACGTTAGATTCTTCCCAAGCTCTCCACTGCTGTTTGCGAGGTTTGACTTGAGAAGCAGCACGGGCGAGTTGATTGCTGATGCGGCGACAATAACAACCGGTGCCTCTATGATGAAATTCGTTTTCGGCTTCTGAGTTTGATGATCAAAGACAATGCCGCTGACGCGTTTGGTTTTGCTCGTGACCTCAATCTTGTTGGCACGGAAATTGGCGAAGACGGTCGCACCTTTTTTCACTGCGTCCGGTATATACGTGATGTCGACCGACTGTTTGGCATCATATGGGCAACCCAGCCCGCACGCGCCCGCTTTTACACAGTCCTTCGTGTTTCGGCCAACAGCGGATGCGCGAAAACCGAGTTTCTTCGCTCCATCGAGAATGAGGCGGTTGTTCGGATTGTGGTTCTCAACCGGCTCGTTGTGGATACTGAGGTACCGTTCCACTCTTTCGAAATACGGTTCAAGCTCCTTCGACGAGAGCCCCCGAACTCCATAGTCACGCCTCCATGCTTCGAGCACAAAGTCAGGAGTTCTGAGCGAAGTCGTCCAGTTCACGGTCGAGCTTCCACCAACACAGCGTCCTTGCAGCACGGTGACCGCGAGATCATCTGTGGCTTGGCCCGCCCGCTGTTGATAGAGATGCTGGTATGCCGTCTGCTCTGTTGCATCGAAATCCTTCGAGGTATAGTATCCCCCTTCTTCCACCACAATGACTTTCTTTCCTGCTTCAGCCAGAACTTTTGCGCTTGCTCCGCCTCCGCAACCTGAACCAACGATGCACACATCGGCCGATTCGCGAACCGGCCCATTGATCTCCGAGCTCCGCACAATCATCTGCGATCCTCCGGCATGAACATCCCTTCGTATCCGATCTCTTTCCAAGATCGACTGTCGGTGTAGAACATACTGAGAGAGACGCGCTTGAGAGCCTGGAACGCTGTCCGCCGGAATCCGAATTTGCTCGTCATCCAGTCGAGAATGTACGAGTCCTTGTCCGGTCCGGACATGTTCACGAAACTAACGAAGCGAAGGTCGAAGAGAAACGTAAAGAACGGGGCATTGAACACCGTAAACAGTTGATGCAATTGATCCTGCACTTCGGGGTCTGCGCCGGCGAGAAATTCATCTGCTCTGGAGGCAACGCCGACGTCTTTCACACCAGGCTGACCGGGTCGCGGCAGGCCGATGATCCGTTCAGCAACGCTTTCGAAGATGAGGTACTCTCTTGGGGAAAAGAACAGAAGATTCTTCGGGACCTGGCTTAATTCACCTGCAAGAAGCGCCTCGGATGGCATGAGTCTCGAGACCGACAAAAAGGCAACTCCGAAGAGGGTCTCTTTTAGGAATTTGCGCCGGGTTGTCACTCTGTCGTGGAATGCGTTCATCGAGTACCTGACTCCGATTCTTTGGGCAGGAAGAATGCAGCCTCATGCGAAGAGAAGAAATATCACAGATGAATCTAGAGAATAATCTCCGAAAATCAATCGTTCAGAATCTTCAGGTACCGCAATACTCCATGCATAAGCTCTGTCCTCAGAGCCGGGTCGATAATCGTCTCAAACGGAAATCCCATGATCACCAATCCATAGCTTTTGCGGTACCCCACCGCCGCTCCAAACTGATTTTCTGCATACCGCATGAGTTGCTCGCTACCGCCGATGGGGATTATTGCATCGGGAGATTCCACCGCATAGATATCACGCCGGAGGTTGACATTGAAAGAGAGTTCCATGTTTCGTGGAAGCAGTGAAGCGTTTGCAGAATAAACCTTTCCGGAACGCGATGCATGGTCTGTCGACCAGTCAAAATGCAGCACTTTCCAAGCATAGCGGATGCTGGCGCTGTCTTCCTTGGGATGTGAGAACAGATCAGCTCCGATGTAGGATCCCGAAAGAAAAAGATTACCTCCACGATTGCAATACTCATGGATGATCTGCTGCAACTTCCCCGGTAGTGTTCTGAACTGAACCTGATTGACCGAATCTCCAAACAACTTCGGCCAGTGCGTTTCTTTTTCTTTTCCCAGGATGAGGTCGACAAACGGATAGTTCTCGAGGCGGACCATCGAGTCCATCAATGCCTCACTGCTCGCTGAAGAAAATGAAAGACCACAGGCTTTGATCGCACAACCGTGAGTGAAGGGAAAATCAAATGTATTACCGGCGATGACCTTGCCTTCATTGTCCGCAAGACTTGCACCGTGTCCGGGCCCGTCGTTGGAGCGGAACGGTGAAGTGCGATTGAAATCATATTGTTCTCCCGTGAAACTCAGATCGTAGCGATCCGGTACCCCGCGGTCGAGAGCACCGAGAAATCCTTCGAACGTCCTGGACTCCACGACCCCCGGTCCGGAAATCCGATGAAATCCATTGACGATGAGAACAGGCTTACTGTTGGCAGACTGCCGGCAAACGGACAGGATTTCCGATGGGAAACTCTCACCGCCGTCGTTGACGGCAGTGATTTTAAAGCTATAGATAGTGCCGGGCACGAGACTAGTGACGACGGTGCCGGCCGAATCAACCGATGTGCCATTGTCGAAACCGCCCCCGCTCACACGCTTGTAGACGATGTAACGTGTTGGTTTGGCGGACGGCTCCAGCGGATCCAGTCGCGGTTTCCATTGCAGTACTGCGTTGCTCCGTGAATCAAGTTCCGCCGCAAAGTGTGTTACCGGCAGCGGTTGAATGACGTACGGAGTCGCATGTTCCGTGGCGAGAAAACGAAGCATCCCTTTGTAGATCGCACGCGCAACATCAAACCGAAACCTCGGATCGAGAACGAATTTCATGTCGGTGAAGTTTTGATGGGAGAGTAGCTCGAGCAAGAGCGAGGGCATGTTCGGCCTCACGGCTTCACTGTAGTCCCCAATTCTCAACTGTCGACGTTGCCAGATGGGATCATACTTGGTGCGGACATCGTTCACGATCTGTGTTTGCACAAGATCTGCCAGGTCGCGGTTCGCCATCCGGGAAACGCTGTCCGGGAAAACGATTCCTTTCCGTGCATCCTGGAGGCTGTAAATAGAGAGCGTGCCGATGGTGCTGTCGTTGTTCGTTATTCCGGCGTCTGTATGAAATGCCATCGAGAGATCGATAGGGATGCCGAGGCCTTTCTCGCCGCGATTTCTATTTGGTCCGTAAGGAGCACCTGTAAGATAGTTGAGGTATTCAGCCCGACTCTGATAATCATCCCGATAGTCGTCGCCGTCCTTCGTGAAATTATAGACGAGGGTATCGGGCATCCCGGCAAACTGAAGGTAGTATCTACTCCCCTCAACATATTTTGGTCTGCCGCCGGTTCTTCCGTTGCGAGCGATGACTCCCATGCCGCCGCCAAATCTCACAGCATCTGCCGAGAGAATGTTTCCTTTTGTCCGGCTCTTGTTCGTCAACGAAACGCTTCCCGTTTCGGGGCTCTTCCCTGCAGCAAAGGAAAACGTTCCAAGATAGATCCACGTCCCTCCGCCGATCTTCTGATTCACCAAAAATTCGGTGATGCCACCGGAGTGATGCACGGTGTAGCGGGCATCATCAACACTCTTGTCATACGATGCGTACGAAATGTAGACGGCGTATTCGCCGCCTTCAGGAATCTGCGGAGTCCACGTCACGCCAGCTGTCTGCACTGTGTCCGATTCCACGATGCGATGGGTTCCCAGCCGGAACGGATTGACTCCCGAGTTGTATGGGGGTTTCCCGATGGCAAAACCCTGGCTCAGCCCACTGGCCCATCGCGTTTTTCCCCAAACCTTCTCCGAATAGCCTGTCGATGGACTATTGTTGTCAACAATCACTTCGTTTGTCTGAATATCGCGCTCACGCGGCAGGAACACATTCGCGCCTGCATTCTCGAGCATCGGCACGAGGTAAGGAAGGACAAACGATGTGGGAATGAGGTCTTCAACCCCCGTGAATATGCGGGGACGCTGCCATTCCCATCGATCGACCTCTCTATTGTAGTACCAGCCGTGACTGTTCCAGAGTCCGATGTTGCGATTGAAGAGTCCCTTCTCTGGCACACTCGATTTGCTGATGTTTTGCACCACCGGAAGGGGTCGTTCTTTTCTCACAACCGGAAGCCTGGATTCATCAAAGGAAGACCGATCGTTGCGAAAGTAGTTTGGCACGAGCTGTTCGATGGGACGCCGGAGCGTCAATACCGAGAATTGGTAGCCTTCGAAAGAGTCTGCAAAGTATGATCGAATCTGGCGGTAAACTTCTTTCACATTGTCCGCTCGGTAAGCAACATAAGAAAAGGGCTCACTGAAATGGATTTCCACCACTTTCTTTTCCGTATCGACTGTTACGGTATCGACGCGGGTTCGAGGCGGGAGCTCAAAGGAGAACTTCTTCGCGGCGATATCAGCTTTGAATGCTGCTATTTTCTCCGCCGTATTTACTTTCGATTTGATGCCGACCGTGTTGAGACCAGCGCAGCCGGAAAGAAGGAAGATGAGAAAAGAAAATGCGATGGTATAGTTTAATGTCTTCATGAAAGTGCGCTGTGATGGTTGATCTGATGATGGGGCAAGATACGGAGAAGACCTTCCTGATGCACGGAGCAAATGCAGGTCAGCTCTTGCGGCGGACAACCGATGACGCGAACTGACGGAAGAACCTTGCACTGCCGATGAGGAGAATGGCTCCCATGGCAGTATATGGCACCGCCAGGAAATATCTCGGTATGGAGGTATTGCGAAGCGTGATGCCAACGGTCATCATCAACGCAATCATGAAGTATCCCTGCCAGGCCGTGAAGCCGAAAACACATGCTTGCTCCGGAAGTTGTTTGATACGATCAATATTTTTCTGCACGACTTTGGCGAAAAGAAAGAGATAGCCGACGATGGCAATTCCGATGCTTGCGATTTCGAGAGCCAGCTCCGTACCGAAGGGAAAGGCATTGAGCCAAAGGACGGCCCGTCCACACAGCACCAAGCCGGCGAACGTCCAAAAAACCCCGGCAAGTCCAAAGAGATAATATCGAGGAACAGCCGGATTCAGTTTTGCGATGAGAGAAGATTTCGTCTGGTTCATGAGCTTCGTTGAGTGCAGCACCGTATTCAAGTCGGAATGATGTTAATATAGCCCAGAATAGGTCCATTATCAAAAAATTGGTCCGATCCCCGACGGACATTGCGATGCTGGAGAGCTTGACAACCTCTGCACCACAGCATTTGGTGATATGCAGGATGAGGTTCGCTGCGAGCCCTTGTTATTCAAGCTCGTCTTTCATAGCTTTATACCAATCATCTTGAGCGAAAAGGGGAAACGATGGTCACCGAACGGCGCAAAGTTGTCTTGATCGTTGACGACGAGTCAATTATGGTTTCAGTTCTGCAACGACATGTTTCGAATGCGGGATATGATTACGATGTTGCATCGAACGGACAGGATGCTCTCGACAAGATCAACAAAGAACCGCCGGATATGGTCCTGCTCGATCTGATGATGCCGGGTTTGAACGGGTTCGAGACATGCCGGCGCATCCGCGCCAATGAAAAGACGAAGAAACTCCCCGTCATTATTGTCACAGCTCTTCACAGCGATTCTGATTCCTCAGACGCGTCGAGCTGCGGCGCAAACGAGTTCCTCACCAAACCTGTTGAAGGGACACTTCTGGCAAAACGGTTGAGGCATTACATCGGCTCTCCGTTCAAAGTGTGACACCCCTCCCTACAGTACAATCTCTGTAGAAGACAAAAAGCCCCGGTAAAACTACCTGGGCTTTTTTCTGATTGTCTCGTCCTGAAATAGCTTTA
>PMZI01000050.1 GCA_003170475.1 Ignavibacteriota bacterium
TTGACGCTGCAGGCCGGCATTGAGCAAGGAAGCGACGGTATCATCATCCGCGGCGGCGGGACGAACCAGACCATCTTCGTCGTCGACGGTTTCGTCCTCAACGACGAGAGGTCGAATATACCTTACACGGGAGTCGGACTCTCTGCCACCAAGGAAATGCAGGTTCAGACGGGCGGGTTCAACGCTGAGTACGGCAACGTACGGTCCGGCGTCGTCAACGTCGTAACGAAAGAAGGAGACCGCGGGCACTACAACGGGACATTCAACGTGCAGTATCGCCCAGCGGCCCCGAAACAATTTGGCATCTCTCCATACGACCCCAACTCCTATTTCAACAAGCCGTACACAGACCCAGCCGTCTGCTGGACAGGCACGCACAATGGCGCCTGGGATGCGAATACGCAGAAACAGTATCCGTACTTCCAGGGTTGGAATGCGATCGCTCTTGCGACGCTGCAAGACAAGGATCCAACAAACGACCTCACGCCCGAAGGGGCCAAGAGGCTCTGGGAATTTCAGCGGCGCAGGCAGGGAGACATTCAGAAGCCGGACTACACCATCGATCTCGGGTTCGGCGGACCGGTCCCCATGCTGAACGATATGCTCGGGAATCTCCGTTTCTACATTTCCCACGTGAGCGAACGCAGCATGTTTGTTGTTCCTCTGTCGCGCGATGCTTACACTGACAGTCATACCCAAATCAAATTTACGTCGGACATTTCTTCGACGATGAAACTCGTGGTCATGGGCCTTTATGGCGAAGATAATTCCGTTTCGCCGTACGAGTGGACGACCGCACCGACCGGTTACCTCATGCGCAGCCAGGCGGAAGTTGCTGACCTCCTGAGCAGCACCGACGGCATGAACGTGCTCTATATGCCCGACCGGTACAGCCCCAGCTCCGTCTACCGTTACACCGTCGGCGCCACGCTGACACAAATGCTCAGCCCGACGACATTCTACGAACTCGCGCTCCAGCGGAATCAAAGCCGCTACAATACATTCGCTGACCCGCTCAGGGATACGTCAAGAACCATCCAGGTTGTGCCGGGATACTACACCGACCAATCCCCCTATGGTTACTGGGGCTACACATCTGCATCGATTGACGGTGTAATGAGCATGGGTGGGTGGATGAACCTTGGGCGCGATCAGAGCGTGAACGCGACAAACACACTTCGCTTTGCGCTCACAAGTCAGCTCGACAACGCCAACCAGGTGAAGGCCGGTTTTCAGTTCACGTACGACGATCTGAATATCAACTCCGGAACGTACAGTCCTTCGATGCCGTCATGGACACGCAGCATGATTTACCATGTGTTCCCGTATCGGCTTGGAGCGTATGTCCAGGACAAGCTGGAGTTCAACGGCTTCATCGCAAACCTTGGTGTTCGTCTCGACTATTCCAATCCCAATTCCGATATGTACGATTTCACTCCGTACGATGCGCTGTTGGGGCAGGTTGTCGGCAATACGATCGAACAGGTCGCACCCAAGGAAAAAGCGAAATCGCAGATGTACATCAGCCCGCGCGTCGGCATCTCACATCCGATTACGGAGGACTCGAAGCTCTATTTCAACTACGGTCACTTTGTTTCCGAGCCGTCATCATCGAACCGGTTCCGGCTGCAACGGGAGTCAAACGGACTCGTAACATACCTCGGCAATCCGAACATGGCATTCGAAAAAACGGTGTCGTATGAACTGGGATTCGAACAGAACGCGTTCAACATGTTCCTCATCAATCTCGCCGCATACTATAAAGATGTCACCAATCAACCGGGCTGGATCTACTACCAGAACATCAACTCGTCAGTGCATTACTACGCTGCCACAAGCAATAATTATGCTGATATCAGAGGCTTCGAAGTGACACTGACAAAGGTCGGCGGGCCCTGGATCAGCGGTTTCATCAACTATACGTATGATGTCGGTTCGTCGGGCTATTTCAATCTGACGTCATACTATCAGGACGTCAACCAGCAACGTGCGTATCTCCAGATCAACCCCTATCAATCGAAACCGCATCCGCAGCCGTTTGCACGGGCGAATGTCACGTTCAGCACTCCCACGGGATTCGGGCCTTCATTGTTCGGTTCGAAGCCGCTCGAGGGCTGGAGCCTGAATTTCCTTGCCACATGGCAGGCGGGAAGTTACGCGACGTACAATCCATTCTCCACTCCAGGAGTTGTGGACAATGTTCAGTGGAAGGACAATTCCAACGTCGACATCCGGCTCCTCAAGGACTTCCGCTTCAGCAGCTACGATGTTCAGATTTATCTGGATGTCAAGAACGTTTTCAACTTCAAAATCCTGAACTACGCCGGCTTTGCGGATTCGTATGACTATCAGGATTATCTTGCTTCGCTCTGTTTCCCCTGGATGGATGGAGACAAGAAGGGGACTGACAGAATCGGAGACTATCGCCCGAACGGGGTGGCATTTGATCCGCTCGAGCCAAATCCAAACAACGACCCGGCGATCACCGCGCGCAACAACGTCCGGAAAGCAAACAAATCGTATATCGATATGCCAAATGTCACGTCGGTGACATTCCTCAACCCGCGCGATTTCTCATTCGGCATCAGGTTCAGCTTCTGATGAAGTTTTTAACGACTCGACTATAGGAGAATTACGATGTTTGTCAATCGTACACCCAACTATGTATCAGCGGTTGTCGCAGGCATTCTGCTCATGCTTTCATATGCGACGGCACAGGTTCCGGAAACGGACAAACGCTACGTGCGTGTGGGCACGCTCCAGACCAAGATCAACGCTTATGGCTCAGAACGCGCCTACAACGAGATCTACTACGAAGGACTGCAGTGGCCCGCCGACTATCTATATACCGACAACTCCGTCATCGAGCGACAGCATTTTGGCTGCCAGGATTTCACGGATGCTCAACACCAGCACTGGGACTATTACTGCGTTCAGTTCTCGCAAGCGATGGCCAGGGTTTCGACCTATCCCGTCGTCCACAAGCAGATATCGAAGTTCGATCTCCCCGCCGTCTATGTCGATGGAACGGATATCAACGCGCCCTACAGAGGGGATATTGACGAAATCGATCCGAATCTCATCAGTGACAGGATGGTGTACAATGTTGTCAATACCACGATGGGCGTGACGTTGACCCGAAGAATATTCGCGTTCAGTCAGCAGTACCACGACAACTACTACATCAAAGAATACACGTTCAAGAACACCGGCTTCGTTGACTATTCATCGAATAAGGTTCTCAATGCGACTGTCAAGGGGTTCCGTTTCGGAATGGGTATCCGATATGCCGTGAGCCGCGAAGGCGCATTCAGCATCGGTGATGGTCAGGATTGGGGAAAACACAGTTGGGTCACAAAGCGCGGCGAAGACTATGCTGCGCATGCCAATGACAAGCTGACAGAAGCAAGTCCCATTCCTCAGTGGCTTCGTGCCGGGTACTCGTGGGCTGGACAGGCAAGTGTCAATTCATTCGACAATATCGGTGGTCCCTATGTCACTGGAACCGGCAGGTTCCGCGCACCGCAGTTCGCAGGCCACGTTGTCCTGCACGTTGACAAGAGCACAAAGGACAAGGCCGATGATCCGACTCAACCCCCTACACTCGGCTGGCACGCAGGCGACACCTGGCCCTCAGGTCTCGGCGACATGACGCAGGGATCTGCTCCGGCTCAGGCTGATATGTACAGAATGCTGAGCGGTGTTCCCTACAAAGGGCTGGGGCATCCCACACAGCGGATGGATGAGGTATACATGAAATCCAATCCGGATCCTGAAAGCGTCCACGGTGATGTCGGCGGCACAAATATCTGGATGACATTTGGACCATGGGACATCGCCCCGGGCGACAGTATTGTCCTCGTACTTGCGGAAGGCATCTCCGGGCTGACTCACGAGAAGTGCGACACGCTTGGATGGAGATATATGCAGGCATATCGAAATTCATCCGACAAGGGTCCTTTCGTGTTGCCCGATGGTTCAACGACGACCGACAAGGACGTTTACAAGGACACCTGGATCTACACTGGCAGAGATTCGATCATGAAGACCTTCAGCCGTGCGAAGAGAAACTATGATCTCGGTTATCAGATTCCTCAGGCTCCCCTTCCACCGCCGCTGTTCACTGTGGCATCGGGCGGCGACCGGATCAGCCTTTCCTGGGATCCCAGTCCATCCAAGACCAACTCCGCTTTTGGTGGTTACATCATTTGTCGCGCCACAGGAAAGCCCGATACGACGTACCAGCGCATCGCCACACTCGGCCCCACGGCGACTTCATTCGATGATGTGACAGCGCAACGCGGGTTCTCGTACTACTACTACATATCGGCTTTCTTCGATGGCAGCAACAACACTTCCAACGGTGCGAATCCGACCGGACAGTTGGTCAGCAGCCGGTTCTACACGAAAACAAATCAGCCCGCGTACCTCCGCAGGATAGCGGGACAGAGTCTTTCGGATATCCGCATCGTGCCGAACCCGTACAACATCGCTTCTCCCGGCATGCAATATCCCGGAGAGCCGGACAAGATCATGTTTCTGAATATCCCCGGCCATTGCCTCATCAAAATCTATACGGAGAACGGCGACCTCATCAACACGATCGCCCACGAGAATGGGAGCGGAGACGAGCCGTGGAACTCCATCACATCGTCCCGTCAGGTGGTTGTAAGCGGGGTGTACATCGTTCACTTCACCGTGACGGCAGATTACGTCGATCCGGTATCGGGCGCATTGAAGTACGCGAAGGGCGAAACTTCCATTCAGAAGATGATCATTATTCGCTGATCTGAAGCACATTGATAAGAGACAAAAACGCCCCCGCTTGGGGGCGTTTGCTTTTCATGGCCTTCACAGTGAAATTAACAGACCCGAGCGAGCGGCGAAATTACGGCAATGAGCGGAGGTGGCTCAGTCACGGGAGCTTAAATTCTGGACGTCTTTCACCCCACACATCTTAAGCCTGTCCGGAATTTTCGGCACGTGAGTTGGACGGATGTCCGCGCGTTTAGTATCGGGACGATCTTTCTTTTGAGGGCGTCCACAAAGCGCCGTTGTCATTTCGATCCCGATTCATCGGGAGAGAAATCTTTCTTCTTGTTCAGATTTCTCAGTCGCGGGGCTCCTTCGAAATGACAAATGTAGCTTGTGGGTCAGCCACACATGTCTCGCAGCTGTGATGCAGCCAACGGTGTAGTCTATTCACATTCTGGACCCCTGCTTTCGCAAAGATGACTTGTTTCTCTTAGGATATGCTTCTGAATCCCTACTTCGCCCCAAGAGCTTTCGCCGTCTTCTCAACATCCGCGGGATCAACCCACAGAATCGCACCGTAGCTCCTTCCGGCTACCACAGCCTCCGTTGCAACGATATTGACGCCGGCTTTAGAAATGGCATCCAGATCAGCCTGGAGCGCTCCGGTCTTGTCAACGCCGCTCAGGTAAAACGCCGTCCCTTCCTCTAACAGAACTCCTGCGGCCTTCCACGCCGTTCGCAGTTTGTCTGGGCTCTTTGCAACCACCAGAAGTTCGCCGTGCGTCCCCTGACCGATCCCTTTGAGGCTGAGCAGGCCAAGATCCTTCGCCTTCAAATCTTTGGCGAAATTGCACAACTCTCCCGGCTTGTCTTCGAGCTTCGCCTTGAAATAGACGACACGCTTTGCTGTTCCCATATGATCCTCCGGTCATCTTGATGATTAAGCGGTTGATGAGTGGTACAGTGTTTAGATCGTTGACTGGTTCATGTAATACTCTCTGGATTCGACAATCGAATCGAGCATCAGTTGGATCATGACATCACTGCTCTCACGTACCTTCTGAAAGCAAAAACCTCCTTCATCGCATCTGCGATTCCGGAGGCTCGTCACAATCCGTTCCCTCTTGAAGCCTTCCCCGGCTTCAGCACGCGATTATAGTACTGCGTTTCCCTGCGAGTGTCAAGCGGCCTGAAGGATTGTCACATTCGAGAGGACCTCTTCTCCACCGTCACCGCGGATCAGAGAGAGCAGTTTGAGGCTGAGTCGCTACCTGTGATGCGCTCCTCCAAATACAAAACCCCGTCCCTCTTTTCAGAGAGACGGGGTTCGTTGTTACTGCTTCGAAGATCCGATTAGACTACGGAGACGTTCGATGCCTGGAGGCCTTTGGGGCCTTTTTCGACATCAAATTCAACCGTGTCACCCTCGTTCAGGCTCTTGTACCCGGCGCTTGTGATCGCCTTAAAGTGAACGAATACATCTTCGCCACTAGCACGTGAAATGAACCCAAAACCCTTCGCTGCGTTGAACCATTTGACTGTTCCTTTTTCCATGGAACACGTCCTTTCTTATTATTTTTACAACCCGACTCAACCGTCGGGCAAGGTGTACGCCGAACATACGGACCTGAAAACTACTCCTTACTCCTGGGGTGTAAACCCGGGAGCTTCATCTGATTAACGGCGTTCGACCTTGGAAGGTGTTCGTGCGGTTCGTCAGCGGTTCCGCTTTTCACAACCACTCGTGCTGACATAGTCGTGAACGCGGGAGGTTCCGGGAAACGTGCTCATCTTACACAATAAGTGCCGACAAGCTCTCCCGAAAGAGAATAGACGGTGTACTGTTGTTTGTCATAGATAAGATACGCAAATCCTCCATCACTTCATAGCACAATCTGAACATAATCACAGCCGGGCGTGAGACCGTCGCCCTTCTCATAAAACCCTGACCTGCGTGCTCTGGCGGGGAGGCTCCACATCAAAACGTCTGCTTTCGGGTCAGGTGATACGGTGCCTTTGGGTCCTTCTCCATTTCGCCATTTAGGAGAACGGAGAGGAAACGGAAGCCATGCACGCATTCGAACAACCAGAGCTCGACCCACTTCAGCGGGTTCCATAGATGGAGATACCACCTCCTCCAGGTCCGCTCTACGGAGAGTCTCGTAAATGCATCGGCAAACGGATTTCGCTTCTTGAACCAGAGTTGCACGCGGGAGGGAACTTTGATCTCGGGCATATCGACGGAAAGCTTTCTATAAAATGCCGAGAGTTCGCGTGTGCTGAGATCCCGCCAATCGACAATGTTTTGCTTCTTTTTTGCGACCATCTCGTGCAGCGCTTCTTCGATACCGCTCTTTTGGCGGCTCCGAAGCCAGACTTCCTCCAACTGGAAGAACAGTTTCACCAAACCCCACACCCGGACTGTTAGTACTTTTGTGCGATTCAACCAGAACGGAACGGCCGCTTCTTGCGGAAATCCTGCCCGGCGATCGTTGCGCCGGCGGACGGTCCAGAATCCGCAATTCATGGGATTCAGTCCTTCGATGCGCGAGGAGTAAAGATACCACGCAAAAAAGGAGAGCCTCTCACGATAGGCAAAGTGGTCCCGCTTCCACAGCCGAAGGACATTAATCATGTGCTCAGTGGAGTAAAACTGCTCCCATGCGTCCTTGTATGCCTGCATGAGCTCGTCACACGTCATGCGCTCCGGCTTCACGGCGACGTGGGCCGAATCATAGGTATTGAGATCTTCGTGCATCCATCGTTTCTCCTTCCACCATCGCTGGTGATCTCTTGACCCCGGGAGGGGTGAGAGAATGTAGAAGGAAGCCGAATCGAACATCATCCGCTGGAGTTCGGCAATATCTTCCTTGAGACTCTCCGGCGTGTCGAAAGGCAATCCAAGAATATACCCTGCATGGCAGGTAATGCCGAGCGAGTGGCAGTGATCAATGAGGTTTTTGTATTCGGAAACCTGGTTCTGATACTTATCCTGAGAATGGAGATTCTCCCGGTTCACACTCTCCACGCCGAAAAACACCTGATTACACCCTGCGCGGGCCGCAAGTTCGAAGAAATCTCCTCCGGGCATCTTCCTCGCCGCAAGATCGCTCTGCATCATAAATGTGAATGGAACGTCCTCTTCTTCGCGCAGGCGGATCAACCCGGCAAACAGTTCCCGCCATCGCGGGTTTCGCGCGGTGTTGTCGTCTGTGAAGAAGGAATGGGACACGCCTGCATCGCGATAGCTCTGCCTCACAAAGTCGACCACCTGTTTCGGCTCCCGGCACCGCATGGTCCTTCCCTGCACGTTGATGATCGTGCAGAAATCACAGGTAAACACGCAACCTCGGCCCGTGTCAATGGTGGTAAATCGCGATGAGAAGTTTTCGAATTCATCCTTGGTGATGTGCGGAAGGGGAACATTGAGCAGGTTCGGAGTGGGGTTCAGAAGATTGTAAAGCGGCAGCTGCCGTCCCCGGAGTACATCTTCGACGATCGCAGTCAATCGCCCCTCCTCCACCTCTCCAGCCACAAGAGTAATTCCCATCGACATTGCCTTCCTGAGATCGGCTGTCACGCCAATCATGGCGACCATGCCGCTCACATGAAAACCGCCGATGAGCACCGGAATGTCATGCGCCCGGAATTTCGCAGCAATATCCAGAGCACGGGGGTACTGGTTCGATTGCACGCCGACAAGCATGACAATCGACTTTGTACCGAAGACCTGTGACTGATCTATGATTTCTTTGTACGGTATCCACTCAATCGCTTCATCAATCTTTCGAAGTGTCAGCGACACTCCCTTCATGAAGGGGGCGTTGACGAAGTCGTTCACGAGCGTGCCGATTTGCGTTAGCGTGTTGCTGCGTATGACGCCGATTTTTGTTTTAATCGGGTACCCATCGTCCGTATAGTTCGTTGCCCGAATGAGCGTAACGTCCAGTTCCTGAACTCCATATTCTTTCAGAGTTCGGGAATCGGACGGACTGTCGTGGACCTGCTTCGCCTCGTTTCCTTCGATGAGCGCTTGCATGGATAATCCTTTTGAGAGTTGGGGGGAGAGCAATAAGCGACGTTCGTCCTATGGTGCGACAACATTCCTCTAGTGATTTTCAATCAGTCAGCAGACTTGATGTTGAGTGCGTAGTGGCAAGGTCACGCACCCACAACGAGTTCATGGAGAAAGGCGTAAACGTGGTTTCGGTGCTAGGACCGCTCCAGCGCGCTTCTTGCTTTGGGTCCGCTTCACTTGAAATGCCGAATCAACTTCTACAACTTCGCCCTCAGGACCGTAGTGAACCATTCGGCCTGTCGTATCATAGCGATGAAATGAGAGATTTCTGATGTAGGTGTCTTGGTCGTGTGCTTTTGTCGCTGTGTGTATTTCCCCGCGAATGAAAGACCACAACCGAAAGATCGGCGATAAGTTCATACGAAGATTTCAATGAATGTGAATGAGTGACAGATGAAACTGCAGCAATCCGGTCAGAGAGACTGAGGGCAAAGCAGCGCCTTCAGACCCCTCCACCGCTTTCTCCCCCATCATCCTGCCCACCGGATCCTTCGTTCAGATCCGTCGGTTTTGTGGACCTGTTTCCCGGCTGCTGGATTCGTTGATTCATCGAGGTTGTCTCATCGCGTTGGCCGATGGACTTCAGCCCGTACAACCACTTCACGAAATCCTGTTCAGGATCTTGGAAGGGGGGTGAACTGCCCCTGTGGTTTGCCTGAGTATTGTCGTTCTTCATGATCATACTCCCTGCATGAATGTGAAATCCTTCCCTCGAATTGCCCCGGTCCGAACTCATCGGAACACCTCTTCAGCCGCCCCAAGCAGATCATTTTCCTTTTCTGGGCGATCCCTTTTGTTTCCGTTGACGTTTGTCAGACTGTTTTCTTCTGCTCAATTCTTTGTGCAACTCCATCAATTTGCTATTGGCTTCTTTGAGCTTTTTGACGATGATCTTGTACTCATTCACACGATGCCGGGCTTCCTCCTTGGCAATCCCGTATTTTTCTTGAAGCTTTCCAACAAGATCTTCATACTTGCCCAGGATCGCCGACAATTCGTCGTTCATTACTCTTCCCCAATGATAAACGGCTTTTCCTCTTTGCTGTTTCCATTGCCCCTCCAGACGATCCCAGTTCACGGTGTCTCCTCCTTGTCATCCAAATAATTCCGCAGAAGTGCTCGTCTGCGCATGCTTCTTTGATCGGCACACGTTCATGCCTTCTTCGATCGCTTGTTCAAGAGAGGATATGCCATTCCCCTTCAAGCACGAGATTCTCCTCTCCGAACCCGTCAAAATATTACTGATGATTCTGTAAATTGGGAATAGCTCAAAAGGATGAAAAAGGGATTAATACCTCACAGAGGGAGTTTTGAGGCTCTTGAATGGGACGTGGATTTACACGAAAGCCCTACGATGGGGACCTTTTGGGGATGTATCCATTATTTCTGGCGTAAGCGAAGAGTTTTTTCTTCAAGAGTTTCCTGCCCCTGTGCAAACGGGAACGTACGGTACCCATGGGACAACCGACAGTCTTTGCGATTTCTTCATAGCTGAGTCCCTCAACATCACAGAGAAAAATGACATCCCTGAACGTATTCTTCATCGATTCGATGGAGCGAACAATCTCATCTTCGAATATGTCGTTGTACGTATTTGTCAGCGTGTGCTTGCCGGCGAACGATGCTTCCAATGTCATGTCATAGGGCAAATGATTTTCTTCGTAGGACACTTTTGCCGGTTCGTTCTTCACTTTCCTGTAGCGGTTGATGTGCGAATTCTTCATGATGCGATAGAGCCACGCCTTGATGTTCGTACCTTTTTCAAAGCGACCCCAGAATCTATACGCTTTGAGATAGGTATCTTGCAGGAGATCTTTCGCATTCTCGGAGTTCATCGTCAGATGCATTGCGTAGTTCTGCAGAACATCCATGTGTGGGAGTGCTGCCTGTTCGAAATCATCGTGATTCGTCACAACGCGTGTTTCCTCCTTTCCTCAATTGCAGGGTCCGGTACGTGCGTTACACGTTGTTTCCCTTATCCCTGAAATCCGTCAGATTTCGGAAAGGGATCACTCCCTCTGACAGACCGAGAAACATGCCGATGATTCTGTTAAACAGGAATAGCTCAAAAGGATGAAAAAGGAATTAATCCCTCACCACCACCGACACTGAGGCAAACGTTGGATCAGGTCCATTCCACGCTCGGGGGACTCCAGGAAGTCGAATGTCTTTACTCGAAGCAAGGTCAGATCGCAGGAGCATGAACGGCAACGACGGGGTGATCAGGGATCATGAGAAAATTACTGAGTCGCGTGAGAAGAGAGGTTCAGCGGGAATTCGTGCCGCTTCCCCACAAGTAGTCCCTGAAGGGGCCTTTGGGGATCTTTGGAGAGAAAGCAATATTGCGTTTAGAGATGGGGTTTGCTGTTGGAAGCAGGCACTAACACGTCATCGAACAAGGGGAAGAGAGGGCGTCGCCAAGAGCTCTTGTGAATAGGCGCACTAGGAATTGTCTTCGTGGACAAAATTTGCAAGTTGAAGACGACTATGCAGCGCTAACTTTTCCATGATGTTATGAACGTGGCTTTTTACTGTGTGGGTCGCGATGTTGAGCCGCTGAGCAATCTCCTTGTTACTCAGACCGTCGGCAATCAGGACGATGATTTCGCGCTCGCGTTTCGTCATTTTCACTGCACTAGCGATCTTTCCTTTGCCATTCTTGAGAGCGAGGCTAACGACGTGAGTGAAAAGTGAATCCGTCAACGATGGTGGAAGGACTTTTTCCCCTTGCGTCACAGATCGTATGGTCTGAAGAAACTCTTTCACCGTTGCGTCTTTCAGGATGAAACCTGATGCGCCTGCCGACACGAACTCAAGGATGTCCGATTGTGATGGAACAAATCCCATCCCGATCACTTTCGCTTCAGGAAGGTTCTTCCTTGCCGATTCGACGACAGACAGCTCGTTGAGATTTTTCAGGCCCACGTCGAGAAGAATGACATGAGGTTTTGACTCGCGCGCTTTGAGGAGGACGTTATTACCGCTTCCTATGGTGGCCACAACGCGCATATCCGACTGTTCATTGAGCATGACGGTTAGGCCATCGCGCAATACACGATTGTCTTCAATGATAAGTATTCGGATTTTCTTCATTTTTCGGGTGCGCCTAGGTCAGATACTCCCAACAGCGAACACAATTTAAGAGATTAATCTTGTTTTGTCAATTGAGGATTGGAGAAAGCGGAGGATGGCTTGCAGCGAGGAAGGACGTGGGCAATCATTGAGACGGAAAAGCTCGTATCCTTTTTTTGGGGGGCCAGGTCAGGGGGAGCGATTCGGCAGACTACATCTGACTGAACCAGTTTCGAAGGCTCCGGGGCAATTAGACGAAACGACTGGAGAAGATGGGGTAGAAGAGCAGACGATGAGCGTCAATACGTGTCACAATGAGAATTCCGCTTGTGTGACAAGCGACACTATTTGGGGGATGGCGAGTGAAACTCCTGCCTTACCTTGGCCCCTTCATCAGAGAAAGGATAATCCATGTGAACGAGAAAAATCCTGCAACTCCCTGAGGGACTCCTCACAATTTGAGATCCAACCCGAGCATCAGAGCTCCGGTCACGCTGTGCGTGGCTTGACGCTCCGTAGAATAGAAATGAATAGGGGCAGCATGGTAGTAACTGACCATCACGTCCTTATTCTCAACATCATCAAAACCGTAATCGAATCGAAAGCGAGCGGAAAGCACCAATTGAGACGAAATGTTGTACGCTGCACCGATTGCCAGGACTCCGTTGATCGTGACGGTCTTGTACAGATCTTTCGGATTAACCGTACTGTTCGGATAATCGAGATCCTCATGATTCACTTCCTGAGCAACACCCTCGAGAACGTTGAACTGTGGTCCCGCCAACAGCGTAAAAAAGAGCGGCTTGGTGTTATCAGAAGTGATTGACACCATAACCGGCAGTTTGATATAGTTCAATTCAGCCAGAGCCACATAATCTCTCACGATCAGAGTATTGTTGAGGGATATCTGGGTGCTAACGACCGAGCTATACGTCGCTGCATCGGAAGGGCGGCCGGTGAAATACCCATTGAATGCCTGTCCTTCCCTTGAGAACAGGAGATCTGCCGCCAGACCGAAATGATGACTGATATTGTAGACAACTCCTGCGCCAAAAGAGAGATATCCGAAATGACTCGCCAATTTGAGTTCATCGCCCGCAGCATTGTCGTTCCTGTTTATCAAACCCGTGAATTCAGGATTGTACCGCAAGCCGATCTCAACCTGTTGCGCATGCAGGTTCAACGCACACACGAAAAGGAGCGCGACAATGGAGAGGCAAACGGTGCTTTTGTTTTTTGATTTTTTCATTTCGAATGTCCGTCCCGGTGTAGTGAAAGTGATCACCGCAATTGTTTTCCTGACAAAAGCATAACGAACTCATTCCCTCTATCTCACAAATTGCAGCTGTCTGTCAAAACGTAAAGCCCGCCTGTGCAACAAAGAGGAGGCGCCCTTTTCTTCCAATCGGCAAAAACGGGTCTATTTCCAGACCAAAGTTTATTTTTTTGGTGAAACCGATATTAACTATTCGTATCATCTCCGCCATATCCAGAAACATCGACAGGGCAAATCCGCCCCGACCGGTTCCAACATCCACCGGTGAATTCACGCCGAACATTCCTATCCCCCCGCTGACAGGGAATCGATTTCCTGATCCCGGATCAACATAATAGAACCGTACCATCGCGCTGGAGTTGCCATATTCAACCGAGTCCTGGGCTCGCGTATCGAACAACACCTTAGGGACGGCGAGTGCAAACCCCACTTCGATGATTGAACCTTTCACCCGATAATATTGTGTCATGCTGTTGGAGCGATCCACTGCACCGATCTTGATGGTGTAATCGGGTTCGATATGGATACCGAGAATAGCCCAATCAGGCAGTGAATCTACCGGCACCAGCACTTGTTCAAGTTCTTCCGGACGGATGTTGGCATACGGACCATAGGCGGTGCGATACTGAATGAACATTGCGCGATCTTTGTTCCGATCGCCATGACTTCGAAACGTTACCACACGTCGTTCATACGATGAAGCCGCCACGCCATCCCTTAACAGTACCGTTGTTGTTATTCTCACGAACTGAGGTCCCATGTAGGACCGAATGCTATCGCGTTGAAAATGCACCGCGAGATTTCGAATCTGCTCGCGATCCAGTGTCACTGCCGTCCGGATGTCGCTGCTTCCGGCTTCGGGAACAATCGTGACATATCGAGTGAGCTGTTCGACGTCCTGGTACTCTTCCACCGTTACAACACAATCTGTCACATACCAAAATCGCCGTCCCATGGCGTCCGTGACGCGAAGCCTGATGGGATACAATCCCGGTGTTACATTCTTCGGAATGACGGTAACGTATCTCAGTCGTCCAACGGTTTTGAACGTTGTTCCTTCGATAAGCAGAATCGGAGTAATGATTCCGGCTGGCGCGGTATTGTCGTTCCTGCTAATGACAAAGAGAACCGTGTCACCAGGAAAGTAGATCGACTTGTCAACGGAGACATCGATCCTCTCATCCTCGTCCGTAGACTGGATGAGTACCGAAGTTTTTGATTGTGCACAGGTGCTGAGTATTCCGAAAACACAAAGCAGAATGCACTCAATGATTCTTGATTTCAACATTTTGTCTCTTTGCCGATCATTATAACTTTCTCACTCGGAGTATCGCCTAACTCTCCCCGCCTTTGCTCCTGCTGACTTAGTGCTTCACATCCTTCACTGCCTTTTCAGGAAAACCAGACGTCGTCGTGTGAGTGCCAAGCAGTCCTTTTTCACTGTAAGCGCCAACAGAGTTACCCTGTGGGCCAAACGGCCGAGGCGCTTGCGGGACACTGCCCGTCTGGTTCACCGTTACGGTAATCACGTCCTGGTCCGTGTTGCCCCCCACGCCCATCACTTTCACGTTGATTCTGTGGTCACCGTCGGAAACTTTCGTCGCGTCAAAGTGTGCGCTCCACATTTGTGTCTGACCGATGCGATCCATCGGCACTGCCTGCCCACCGTCGATCTGCATGATCGCCGAAGTGATACCTTTGTCATCCCAGACCTTTGCACGAATATCTACTGTATCCTTGATGACTTGTGAACCACCGATCATTAGCAATTTGTCCGCCGGGTAAGTGATCATCACAAACGGCCAACTCCCTATCTCCTTGAACTTCCAACTGACCACACCGTTATCGAGGTTGCTGACTGAAAATCCTACGGGCCCTTCGCTCACGAGGCCGGTTGAGCGCGTGGTAGCATAGATCGTGTATCCGTCGTTACACACATCGTTAAAGTGCGTGTATCCAGCTTCCACCATGATCACCTTGTCCCGCCGGATCACGTCCTGCAATTCCGATACCTGGGTGTAGCTGTGCATGAAGATCACACTCTTGAGTCCGGCCTTCGCCGCCAGATCCAAATCGTTGATGAGCCACGAGTTTTGAGCGTCGCTGATGCCGCTCATCACATCCAGAAACACGAAGTGGTACCTATCTGCTGAAAAGCTCTGGTAGTTCACAGGCTCCAAATATTTGTTGTAAAGGACGGTCCCACCTTTGTGATCGCGACCACCCAGAATGGCGTACAATGGCACCTGCAGTTCGTCCGTCGCTTGCTTGATGAGCTTGTATTCGCTCTCCGTATTGTCATAAGCGTTGTCGCCCGGCAGGAGAGCAAAATTGACGCCGTTCTTGAGATAACGATTCACGCAATTGATAATACTCTTGAAATCGGTGTAATTCTGCTGATTTTCCGTGGTGATAAGCAAGTCACCGAAGTGAATCCAGCTAACCACTCCAGGATTAAGGATCGTCGTGGTAGCATTGAGAGAGCCGGGATTGACCGGGGTTGACCCCGATGCGGTTGACAATTGGGCGGTCGATGTGAAGGTGACAAACAAAGCGGCCACCATCGCGACGAACGCAAGGGTACACACTGCTTTCGGTTTCATTCTCCTACCTCCTGTTTTCATTTAGATGTCTCGTCTCTTCGGCATTCGTCATGATCATTATCTCCGGCACGGTGGTCTCGCTTGTTTGTGAATCAGTCGAGTCAATGCACAGAGTTGGAGCTCCTTGTTTAACCTATTTTCCGGAAATCGATGTATCCCCGATCAACATCTGTGTGCTGCAATTGTACGCGGAGCTGGTGACCGACATCGAGGCCTTCAAAGCCACTCACGAGTTTCCCTTCAACGGGCGGCTGCAGAAGACGGACCCATGTCCCTTTGACAGATGCGCCAGTGACGATCGCATCGAACTGTTCTCCAATTCTCGTTTGCAGCAGAATGGCAGCGGCGGATTTTGTGACCTGCCGTTCGACCTTTTTCGCCGCATCCTCATTCTCTGTGCAGTGTTTTGCGAGCGCCGTCAATTCATCGGTCGTATAGGGCATCGGACTGCCAGCCATCGCAGCATTCAGTAGCCGCTGCGTGATCAAGTCGGGATACCGGCGGTTCGGTGCTGTGGAGTGAGCATAGTCCTTGACCGCAAGACCGAAGTGTCCGGCAGAACTCCCGCCCGGAAGTTCAACCACATATTCGCCGGCACCTAACAGTTTAATGACACTGAGAGAAAGATCGGGAAAGCGGAGAGGATCGGCAGCTTTTCTCGCTATCAGAAATTCATCCAGCGCCTTTGAATCGGGTTCTTGAGGAAGTTTGAAACCCTGCTCTGCGGCAAGCGCGACGATTCGATCCCAGCGTTTTGGTGTCCGCACAACTCGCCGAAGCGACGGTAATTTCTTGCCGGCGAGGTATCGTGCCGTCACGCCATTTGCCGAGATCATGAAGTCCTCGATAATATCTTTGGCCTCGTTCCTTTTTTCGGCTTTGAGGTCTTTGATCTCGTCTCCGTCGAAGACAGGGTTGGCCTCGATTGTTTCGAGATCAAGCGCACCGTGCTGGTGCCGCAGGGATTTCAGCTTTTGGGCTACGCGATCCTGCTGTCGGAGATTCTCCTCGAGGCCCTTGACGATGCCGATTTCCTGAGGCATCGGCCCGGTGCCTTCCAACCAGTCGGCAACGCTGTTGTAGGCAAGCTTGGCATGATTCCGAACCGTCGCTCTGTAAATATCTGAGCTTTGAAGCGACCCATTGCCGGCCATGACCATCTCAACGACGAGGGCAAGCCGATCTGATTCTAGGTTGAGCGAAGTGAGATCGGTCGAGAGCTTTTCTGGCAGCATCGGAAATATTTGGGCGGCGGTATAGACCGAGGTCGTGTTGTGCCTCGCATGATCGTCCAGGGCCGATCGATTCTTGACGACAGCTTCGACGTCGGCTACAGCAACAAGGACTTTTACGGCCCCATCGGGCATGGCTTCGGCCACGCTCAGTTGGTCCAGATCTCGCGAATCATCATTATCGATGGAGCACCATACAAGATTTCTCAAATCACGCGTCGAGGTCTCAGCGTTGGTGGCGGCCTCATGAATTCCGTTCAACTCGTTCATGGCCTGAGCGGAAAAATCCGGAAGCAGCCCTCTTTCTATCATCGCCCGACGGGCAATTCTCTGCAGGATGGAACGGTGTTGTTTGTCTTCTGTATTGGTCACGCTCGTGCTCATAGAGATTTCCAGTCCTTATAGTTTCTTGATGATTTCGATTTGCTATGCCAACATGGTTCCGTGGTGTCGTGTTACGAGCTTCTGTGGTTTATCACACAAGCAGGAGAACACCCGAGCTGCATCCGTGCTGCTCGTGCCACTTCTCATAAGAGACCTTGTATTCAGTAAGGCACTAGTTGCTATCATTGAAGAGATCCTTCATGCTCTTTCCTATGCCATCCATATCCTGACTGAAGTCTGTCTTGAACTGTACCCAGTTGCCTCTTCCCTCGTCCTTATAACCTTCTAACTTCTTCCTGAGTTCGCGGTTTTTCTGTTCCAACGCTGCTAGATCTTCATTGTATTTTGCCTTGGTGTCTGCACCGGCAATCTCCATTTTCTCCTTGAATGCATCAATCCTCTTTTCATTCGCCTCGATGATCCGTCCAGACTCGTTCCTGAATGACTGCCATTCCGTTCGATATGCACCTCGATCGTCTCTTAGCTCTTGCCTTGTATTGGCAGCGCTTTGTTCAGACGTTGCTGCGCAACCCGAAATGGATGTTCCCGCGATGAATCCTGTGACAACAAGCGCGGCAAAAGTATTGTTCACGATTTTCTCATCTGAGTCGTGAGGAAGTGCATTGATCTTTGTGGCCAATAGGAACCCAGTCGTTGCTCCTGTCGCTAGCATTCTCACTCACAATCCAAGAACATCCCTCACTCCGGTTCGAAGTGCGAACCAATCATATTGGAAGAACGGGTCATCCCGTAGTTGCAGATAATTCACAGCGCCGATCTTCATTGATCCCGGCACATTGTTTTTGCGGATCGTGAGGACATTGGCAATGAACGAAGTGATGGCGTTGGACAATCCCTTTTCGCTTCCGGTCTCCTTGTCAATCGCGCCAAGCGTCAGGTCTCGGTAAACACCCTGTACGGTGCCGCTGGCGAGCCCTGAGACGACACTGATCTCGTATGTTGCCTTTTCAAGGACACCCGACTTGATACGGACATGATCGGATACTTCAAGAAATGAATTGAGCGCACTGAGATTCATTCCACTCAGGGAGCCCGAGTATCGGAATGAGCACTCCTTCGATGCGACAGGAATCGTTATGTTCAGCTTCATCATACCGGCCTTCACAAACTTTGTTTGTGCGTGGATAACAACTGCGGATCCACGAGGGCCATGATTAGCAATTCCTTCCGCCAACACCTGCATGCTATCAAACGTCACAACGGCCGGCTTTGCGCCCACTGCAAACCTCTCAGCGTACTGCAGCCGTCCGTCTATGATGCTCAGGCGATCGACCTGCAGGTTTCCTTTTATGGAAGAAAGAATCTCGTTTGGCATAAGGAGACCGGAAGTATCTCTGCTGTCGGGCTTGTCCTGGTTCAGCAGAATGTCGAGGGACGCACCGTCGATTTGAACGGAGCGGGCACGGTAGTTCTTCCCGTGCAGCAATTCGAGACATGCCAATCCCATGACCCTGGCCTGCGGGACAAGGAGGCGCAACCGGTTATTTCTGAATTTGCTTCGTGCAAAGAACTGTTCATCATCGCCCAGAGGTTGAAGCTTCACGGCTTCAACGACCACCTCGGAATCCCGCGCGGATACACTCAGTCGTTTGAACCGAAGTTCATAGTGCGACGGCGGGAAGGTCAGCACAACATCATGTGCAATCACGACCGACTTGACAAAGTCACCGGGTGCAAGACTCCCTCCCCAGAGAAGGTGCATCCAGCTGATCCCGCTTACAGAGAACGAACCCACATTGCTTGAGAGTGTACTATCGGCTGAACGCACCTCACCGCCCTCAAATCCAAAGCGATTCTGGAAAACGCTGTAGTTCATTGCAGAGAGGCGAATCGAGTACGCGGGATACGCCTCAGCAAGAGCCTTTGTAATTTGGGGTTTGATGAACCAGTTTACCAGAGGATCAGGGAACAGCACACAGACAAGGAAAAGTGCTCCGGCGACAAAGCCCGCATACGCCGCTATCTTCAGCGGCGATCGTTTTCGTCGGTTCGTCGGTGGATGCTCATTGTTCATATCTTCCGTCACTCTGCTTTCTCTCTTACGATCGCAATGCATGTTCTTTTCCGAAGAACTTGGAGAAAGAACCCGGACTGCAAAAATCAAATCAAACTCACGAAGGCAGCAAGCCCAGATAACACGATCAATGCGCCTGAAATCCTGTTGACCCATCTGAGCCCGCCTGCGTCCAGCTTCTTTCTGAAGAGGGTGACAACCCAACCAAGAGTCAGAAACCAAAGAGCCGAACCTGAAAATACTCCGATAACAAGTATACACGCTGAAATGAAAAAAAGCTCATGTCCCAACCCAAAAGCAGCGAACACGGCAACAAAAGCAAAGATGGTCAATGGATTGGTAAGTGCGAGGAAGAAGGCGGAAACGTACGATCCCCAAAATCCCTTTTTGTCGAACGGGACGATGGCATCCTTGCGCTTGGCACGAAACGTCCTTATTCCAAGGAACACGAGCAGTCCCCCTCCAGCCAGACTCAGCCAAAAATGCTGACCGGCGATCAAATTCGAGACGAACGTGAGACCGAACGCAGCCAACCCGCCGTACAGCGAATCTGCGGTCGCCGCCCCAAAGCCGATGATCAAGCCGCGCGAGTGTCCCTCAGCCAGTGTCTTGCGAATGCACATGATTCCTATCGGGCCGATGGGCACCGCCATCGCAAATCCAATAATCAGCCCCTTGAGGAAAAAAATCGGTTCCATACTAGAATGTTCCGATTCAAATTGAGTTACACGATTCACACATTTCTATTTCAAAAACTCCGGTTGCCATTTCATCGTTATCCCTGTGGCTTCGGATGAAGAATACAATCCGAATGAGATGTTTTTGTCCTGGAAACGATGCAGTTCGGGAATAAGTATGCCGCACAGCGCCCCTACTCCGATGCCAACCATGATATCGGAAGGAAAATGCTGGAGCGCTCTCACTCTAAAATATCCCAAAATAAGAGGAGGAATGGTCGCGGCTCCATACAAAAGATACTTGTTGTCCCCTATTTCAGGATGGTAATCACTGTAGACTTTCACCAAAAAGAACGTGGAAGCCGCGACAACGGCGACATGGCCGCTGTAAAACGAATTCCGGTTATTGCCTGTTTGTCTCTGGGCATTCGTAAGTTGATCATAGTAAGCCGCTGGACGGATTCTGTTTTGGAACGTAGGCCCGAGAGGACTCCATTCATAAATATTCGGTGTGATAGACATGGTTTCCATATACATGAGGAGCACGTCAGACCAATCCTGCCTGATCCGTTTATCAAACAGAAGCAAAACCGGAAGAACGACACTCGTCGCAACGGTGTAATCTGAATAATTGGCGAAGGAATTGAAGTTGGAGACGTCTTGCCTCAACGCCCAGCTATCGATACCGTTGATAATACCTCTGTTCAACGCCTGTAGTTCCAAAAGAGATACCTCTTCTTTGCCCAACACCCTTGTCACACCCAGGTAATTTGTCGTTAATCCAACGCCGATGATAGTCCCTGTCACCCAATAATTGATGTGATAGGGATGAAACGAAGAATCATTTGCAGGCTGGGGATACGCGAGTTGGGCTACACAGATGCCCAGGAGAGCAAGGATGACGAATTTGCGCCGATAAGTTTTCATGATGCCGAACTCAAATTAGTTGAGATCCATTAGATCTTGACTAGGGCAAAGCTCGTGATGATGTTTCTCTCGAGAGTTTCTTGAGCGTGAACCGCTTCACTTTTTCTTTGGCCTCGCAGGATGTATTCCTTCTTCCGACACTTCGAGAATACTCTCAGGGGACTTTTCCGACCCGAGTAAGACCGCTATCCAAAGGGTGCTTTCATTGCTTTCAAAGGCAAACTTCAGACTCATGGTGATGGGTACGCAAAGAACCACACCGATCGGACCAAGCAGGCCACCCCAAAGCATGAGGGAGAGAAAGACAACCAACGTCGACAGTCCGAGTTCGCGCCCCATGAGCCGCGGTTCAATCATGTTTCCGAGCGTGAAACCAACGACAAGATAACCGGCAGCGGCAAGCGCGGCGGTTCCCGGGCCAAGTTGAAGGAGCGCCAGCAGCACTGCAGGGATGGCAGCCAGGATCTGACCCAGATTGGGTATGTAGTGAAGCAGAAAGGCTACGAAACCCCAGAGAATGGGAAAATCCACGCCGAGGAAGTACAACCATAATCCTATAATTGTCCCCGCCATGAGACTGATGATGGTCTTGATGATCATGTACCGTCTGATATCATTGACGAACTTTGTGACCTGGGGAAAGTTGCGCTGAGGATCACCCAGTACAGAACGGAGCTTGATGGGGAAGCTCGAGGCCTCGAGCAAAATGAATGTCACTGTGAGCAAGACGAGGATGATATCCGAAAGCACTGAGCCCAGTCCAGCGAAGAAGCCAGCGACTATGCTGATCACCGAGCCGGGATTGAGATATTCGGCCAAGACTTTTTCGGTGACGAGCACATGCTTCGTTGCCAACAGGGACTTCAGGGCTAACACTTGCTCGTGCATGCGGGCCTGATAGAAAGGCAAGACCTCGGAAAAGGTGTTGAGAGATGATCCTATGACTGCCGCAATCACCAACAGAAAAGTAATCATGACTCCTACAACGATCATCACTGCTGCAAAAGAAGGAACGTGTTTCCGTTCCAAAAAGAGTACCGGTGGCGTTCCAATGAGGGCGAGAAAAATCGAGACAAGGCACAATGCAACGACCGACTGGGACAGACTGATGCCATAGATGATGATCGCGATCGACGCCGCAACGACGAGGAGGCGCGTTCCGCGAAAAGAACTGCTTGGTAAACTCAGAATTGTCTTGATCATAACTTTTTCAGTTTCAAATCAGAAATCATTGCAACCGCCGAGACAAAATAGAAGATCACAAACCAAACGAGATGTTCCTGAACGAAGAGATATCCAAGGAATGCAATCGTCGATACGGCTGAGGCAGCTAAGACGGTCGGAATGCCCGTGAAGCCCTTTTGTTTGTATGCTGTGAAATACGCCAGTCGGATTGACGCTGCGCCGACATTCATAAACCCTGCGACGAGCATGGCAATACTGTTTATCCCTACAAACCATCCGAATACCACCGACGCAGCCACTGCCATGAAATCCGTAAAACTATCGAGGTAGACACCCAACGCTCCTCCGCCGATTGCTCTCGCCAGCCTCCCGTCAAAATAGTCCAGGAGGAATTGCGTAAGGATAAGAACGTATGCAACAACCAGAACTCCTTCGAACGAAAAATAGACCGAGAAAGAAACGCACAGAAGGCCCACAAGAGTAAGCAGATCCGGCCAGCGTCGCGTGCGGAGTTGTTTGAACATCAAGCTCTTCCCGGGATTGGTTTCCACAACCGCAGGTTGCTCAAGCGCATTTCTGTTCTTGTCAACCTGCGGATTCAATCCATGTTCCAGCATTTCCGTACCGATCGCATTGTGCGTGTCAGTTAGTTCTTATCGGATTTGTTGTTGCGCCCCTTATCTTTGCCATTGCCATTACCGTTTCCATTGCCGTTGTCATTACCATTATGTTTGCCATTGTCATGCTTCTGTTGCTTCACCCAGTTGTTGTGCTCGGGGTGATTCTTGTTGACAAAGTACTTCTCCTCGCGGCTGTCGCGGATCGACTGCTGATCGTGACGTCCTTTGAATGAGGCGTACTGAGCCCTGTACTTTTCAGCATTTCGATACGGTGTCCGCTCATTCACCACTACCTTGTAAGAGTTATACATGTCAAAACCACGATACCGTGAAGGCAACGATGATCCGCTCACCCAACGTCCTCCAGAACTGTAGAAATACCTCTGCTGAGGAACATTGTAGTAAACATCAATGTCAGGCATGTAGTAATACTCAACATGATCATAACCAGTCGGACCCCAGACTGGTTGACGATCTACATTGAAACCAAGACTAATACTCAACTGTGCATTCAAAGTGCTTGACAACAGCACTCCCGCAATCAAAATAAGTAGATAGCGCATACTGTTTCTCCTTCTGTTTTGAACGTGATCATAATGAACCCGATCCCGACTTGTCGGGATTGCGACCATTTCAGTTCTTTCGTTCAGGTTGGTTATCGCGATTCGTTTTTTTGCTGTTCCGCTTCTCCTGCTCTTGCTGCCGCACCCAGTTATTATGCTCGGGGTGGTATCTGTTTACGTAGTACTTTGTATCACGGCTGTCGCGAATGACCTCCTGATCGTGGCGCCCTTTGAACTGGAGATATTGTTCTCTGTGAGCTCTATTGTGTTCATACGCCCGAGGTTCATTCACGACCACTTTGTACGAATTATACATATCAGCACCGCGGTAGCGGGAAGGAAGCGATGCCCTGCTGATCCAGCGTCCTCGTTCATTGTAGTAATACCTCTGCTGAGGTACATTGTAGTAGACGTCCATGTCAGGCATGTAATAGTATTCGACATGATCATAACCAGTCGGACCCCAAGCCGGTTGACGATCCAGATTGAAGCCAAGATTGATACGCACCTGTGCATCAGCAGTGCTCAAGAAGAGCACTCCCAAGATCAAGACAAGTAAATAACGCATGATGGTTCTCCTTCGATAGTGAACATGATTGTGGTTGACGTCTTTATGTTTTCTGTGCATGAGTTTTGCGTTAGTCCAGTGCAATGCTGATGGTCAATGGAAAGAGGGAAGATACCTGGATCCGGCGTTCCACTTGTTCATGTTGATCCACCACCCAGGTGGCAGTACAATAACCGAGTGCTGCACCGAGAAAATCATCGGATGTCCAATGACGATCTTGGTACACTCGAGAGACGAATGTGAGTGAGGCTGGTACGTAGGCCAGTATTTTGAGCCAAGTCGGCCCGGCGTTCCTTGACAAAGCGGTGGACAAGGCGAATGCGATGACATTGTGTCCTCCGGGCAGCGACTGATAGTCTTGTTGAAAAGAGAACGAAGAGGCTGAAAATGAATGAAACGACTTGGGTCCCTCATTCATGTACGGTTTGGCCCTGCCAATGGCGATATTCATGAGTTTGTCAACCGCTCCGGCATAGAGCAACGACTGGCCGACTTCGTAAGCTGTTTTCCTCGCCCCCCTGTCCCCTGTTATCAGGGAATAAGTGGCGAAACCGGCGAAGATCAGTACCGGCGGAGGGAGTTCTGCCCACATCCTGCCGCCTTCGATCGGAACGCTCAAGTAGTATCTCTGATCCTTGGTTATCCAATTGCGAATTGGCTGATCGACTTGCATGAGAAGAAAGGTCCCGGCGCCAACGGCGCCGAGTTTCAGCCAATCATTCCCCTCCCATCTGATCGGTTGCGTGAAGAATTCAACGGTCTCACGTCCAAACTGGGCAAAGTTATACCTGTTCCCCCGTACCACTTCCGGTGAATCGAGATCCTGCGCGACAAGGCCGGAAACTCCATAGGGAGAAAGGACGCATATCAAAGTGAGAAGGAGTGATGGAAGAAATCTATGCCGCATGAGGATATCCTCTTTTTCTGTTCATTCCGTGCTGAAGCAGCGACGATGATCTATTTACGCATCAAGATGAAAATGCCGGCGGCGATGGCCAGTATCCCAAGAATCGCTCCCAGGCCGTTGAAATACACAGCTGGGACAAGTGCTACGAGACCCGAGACGACGAGCCAGATGCCCAGCAGCAACATCCCTGTGTTCTTTGTGATTTCCATGGATATGTTCCTTTCGTTGTGAGTTGGTTGTGACTCTTTTTTTTCGTTTGGTGTTTCCGTCATGATTCATACTCCTTAGCTTCAGTTAATGACAAAACTAATACTCAAGAGAGGTGTGCTTGACGTGCTTGGATCCAGCTTATCGCCTTTCTCGTGCGTATCGACAACCCATTTGGCGACAAAGTAGCCGAGCGTCGCGCCGACGAAGTTACTCGAAACCCAGTGTTTGTCTTCATACACTCGGGAGACCGGAGTAATTGCGGCAGGCAAGTACGCCAGAATTTTCAACCATGTTGGACCGGCATTCCTGGAGAGAACAGTGGAGATAAGAAACGCAGTGGCCGTATGTCCACCGGGAAAAGAATGATAATCGTCATCAAATGTGAATGGGTGATAGCTGTCTGAACCTTCGTTCATGAATGGTCTCGCCCTGCCGAACGCGCTCTTCAATACGTAGGTAATTGCACCCGTATAGAGTGCGGCCTGTCCGATTTCATAACCGATTTTCCTCGTCGTCATATTATGCGTGATCAAAGAATGAGCAGCAAAGCCGGCAAACAGCACAATTGGGGAATAGATCTCTCCATATATTCTCCCCGCCTCAATCGGTATGCTGTTGAGATAACTTTTGTCCTGCTGAGAGAAATCTCGCACTGGTTGGTCAACAGCTTCCATAAGGACAAATGACCCCACACTCACTATCCCAAGCTTGATCCAATCGTTTCTGTCCCATTTCGACGGTTGCTTTATGAAACTCCCGGTCTCATCTCGGAACTGAGCGAAATCGTATTTGTTCTGTGCGAGAAGAGGAGATCCACAGATGATCACTACGGAGAATGACAGGAGAATCATCCGGCACGTAGTGTTCCAGCACCCTCTGCCACAGAAGAACATCTGTTTTGAGATTTTATGCAATGTCGAGCTTGGAGTCATCATCTTGCCTAGTTGAGAGCTATACTGATAGTGAGCGGGAACAGCGACGACACGTGAATTCGCGATTCCTTCTGTTCATGCATATCGACGACCCAAGTGGCAACAAAATAGCCGATTGCACCGCCGAGGACGTTATCAGATGTCCAATGCCAATCTTGATACACTCGAGAGATTGGAGTGATGACAGCTGGCAAGTACACTAGTATCTTCAACCATGTTGGCTCAACATTTCTGGAAAGAACAGTGGAAATGACAAACGCAGTGGCCGTGTGTCCTCCGGGAAGAGAATGATAATCGTCACCAGTCAGGGTGAACGAATGATAAGTCGCTCTCCCTTCGTTGTCATGTGGCCGCGCTCTGCCAATAATAGATTTCAATGTGAGCACAATGGCGCCTGTATAGAGTGAGGCTTGTCCGATTTCATAAGCGATTTTCCTCGTCGACATATCATTTGCTATCAAAGAATGCGCAGCGAACCCGACGAAAAACACCACCGGGGAATAGAGTTCTCCATACATTCTGGCTCCCTCAATCGGTACGCTGTAGAAGTATCTTCCATTGTCTCTCAGAACTGCATTGCGGATTGGGTTATCCGCCTGCATCGCCAAAAATGTTGCGCCGCTCATGACCCCGAGTTTGAGCCAATCAGTGCCGTCCCATTTGGTTGGTTTTATCAGGAAGTCAACTGTCTCATGACCGAATTGAGACAAATTGTATTTATTCCTATCCACGGTATCGCGTGAAGCAAGATCTTGCGCGAAGAGAGAAGATTCACAGATGAGGATTAGAAAAAGGGCCGAATGGACGATAGACTTCATGTTGCAAACTCCTCTCGTTATTCACTGATGATGATTGAATCCAAGCCCATATGAGTCGTCAAAGTGATACCCCTAAACAACAGCGCCGATCCGTGGCATCAATCCGTTTACTTATTGTGCGCGAAGTCAGCAAAATAGAATGTCAGAAACAGTGACTGTTGCGTGTACACTCTATTCGTCGTGGGGAAATCGCGTAAATATCTGTTTTCATAATAGATTCGATGTTCAAATCCAACCCCGACAATACTGAAGAGGTGGAATTCAATCCTAGGTTTTATGATCCCCATGTAGTTATTCCCTGACAGACCGACGAACGTATTGATCCAATAATAGTATCCCAACAAGGTTGCGCTGAACACTCCGTCGACGTTCAGCGTAATAGCACACTTCGCCTGAGCTCCGCCGCCAAAATTATAGTCTCTCACCTGGGAAGTATCCGGTCCTCTCTGTGTCGAGTTGCCCGCAAAAGGTATTGCGGCAAGATGAGCATCGACGTACAGATTCGTCCCCTTGGCGATCGGCAGCATCGAAATGATACCGCCTCCGAACGACATCGTGCACAGTTCGAAACCTTCATTGTCCCAATAATCAAAATGTTGAAAGAGCCCGACAAGCGTCTCGGCGTTCCCCACTTTGCCATTTGTGCCCGTGAGAATACCATACCCAATGACATTGTCGACGAATTTTCTACCCAGTCCGAAATTCATGTCGGCCCGCAGTTGAAAGTAGTCGTACGGCTTCCGATATCTTTTCTCGAACGGGTTTCCATAGTCAAAATCAGCGTTCATAACAACTCCGGTTGGTCCGGTGCCGAAGGATCTTGCGTCATTCACCACGACGCCACCGAGCGAGACAACAACATCAAGCGGTTCCTTTTGATACACCTCTTCCGTATTAACCCTGAACATTTTCCCGTTCATAAATCTGGTCAAAGCTCTGCCAGGACTCACAAGAAGAGCGAGGAACTCCCTGCCGAGCCTTTCTGATCCGACGGTTCTTTCATCGAGAAGATTTGAAGAGACTCGATACAATACTTCGCCGGCGAACATGCCACCGAGAGTTGTAGCAATTAGATCGTTCCTCTCTGGTTGACGCGTGGGCCCGCCATTCTCTCCGAACAGCTTGTACATATATGCCCCGCCGAATACAAATATCGACGACTCCCAGAAGTTATATCCGGTCGCGCGTGCCGAATTAAAGTAGCCCCCGCCTGTATAAGGGTGCAGGAAGAAGTTATTGCCAAATCTATCATTGTCCCATTTCCATCCATTGTTCCAGGGGAAGCCGGATTTCAAGGCAGTGCGATTCCACGAATTGAATCCCACGACCGCCCAATCATATCCAATGACGTAGTGATCGACCAAGTTTACGAGCGTATTTTGTATCAAGACCTTCATGATCGGCTGCCACAACGGGGCTTTCTTGTTATAGATTGGGTCATCATTGAGCAGACCGCGGTACATGTTGTAAATGTGCGCAGTCGAGTCCTGGACTAGAATTTTCTTGTAGCTCGTATCCGTGGGGACAACATTCGTCTTTACATTGGTTTCCTCAATGTGCTGTTTTGTCGAATCCGGGCTCGGATTGTCTTTCTTGACCTCGTTCGTGTCCTTAAGAGCATTCTTCAACTTGGCCAGCGTATCCAGTCGGAAATGGTCCGTCGAGATCATCTGGTAGGGTTGTTGATGCTCCCCGATTGCAGAACTGGACCTCGATGGTCCATCGTCCCTCGCAAGGTCCTGCGCTTGAAGCAACCCAGAAAACACTATCGAGAGAACCATTATGTATGCAATTTTCATCTTGTTCCTCCGTCGTCGCCCGATGGATTCTCCGGCCGACGTATTCCCAATGAGACTAGATCCTTGACCTGCTGGTCACTGACTTGTGCGTCTGCTTTCCGAATCGTCTACAAGAGAACGACCACGACCCGGGTCGTTCTCCCGTAAACTTAGAGACATCATTCTTGCTGCTAATCTTTGTCTTTGAAGAGATCCTTCATGGTCTTTCCCACTGCATCCATATCAGCTTTGAAGTTTGTCTTGAATTCTTGCCATTTGGTTTGATCGCCATCTTTGTAGTCTTCCAATTTCTCCTTCAACTCGTGATTCTTCTTCTTCAACTCAACCACTTCCTTGCTGTACTTCGCTTTGGCCTTGGGACCGGCTTTGTCCATCTTTTCCTTGTATGCATCAATCCGCTTGTCATTGTCGGCGATTTGTTGTTCAGACTCGGCCTTGAACGCCTGCCATTCCTTGGCACGTTCAGCGCGAACGCTCGTGGAATCCTGCACAGCTTGTCCTATGGTCTCTTTGTTCGCGTCCGGTTTCTGTTCTGGTGTTTTGTCGCAGCCGGCGAGGAGCGTTCCTGCCAAAATACCCAGGACAGCAAAAGTGAATGTATTGTTTTTCATGATTCTCCTTCTTGATTGGTTAGTAAGTTTCCTGATATCGACCGTCGACCGAACCTAGGTGGACATTGTCGCAACTCGACTTTTCACTATTCGTGTTTCTTATCCTTTTCGTCCTGATTTGCCTTGGACTGGGACGGTTGTTGCTCTCCATCTTTCTTTGGCGGAGTAATTCTCAGCGGTTGGTTTTCCGTCCTACGACCGTGAGAGGGATTGAGCTCCAGCGCCTGAGGCGCTTGACTCTCTCTGGGTGGAGCAATCTCTTGCGATTCGCTTCCTATTACATCGCTGCCGGCTGGACGAACAACCCTCGTTGCCTGGGTCTGACCCTTATGAGAAGGAGTCACATTCTGTGGTTGCTGTACCTTCCCTCTATTGTTGGATCGATCAACGACCCGCGGCTGCGATGATTGGCCCCTGTTGGGGGGACTGACCGTAGGCGGCTGCTGTTGCCTTCCTTTATTGTCGGATGGATTTACAGCCGGCGGCTGTGACGGTTGAACCCTGGTGGGTTGATTTACCGTACGCGGTTGTTGTTGCCTTCCCTTATTGCCAGATGGAGTAACTGCTCGCGGCGGTTGTTGTTGACCCGTGCTGGACGTATTCACCGCACGCGGTTGCTGTTGCCGATTGCCCGCGTTTCTTTCGGATACCGGCTTCACATCGTTCAATTTCATCACTTTGGATGGCGCAGGATTTCGTCCATTACCATTCCCTTTTTGCACTTGTGGCCTGTAGATCTGCAGCTCGCCATTGCTGAGGCGATGACCCGGCTGATTGTTGTCCCGAATAGCGACCGAATTGACTGGTGTACGCGTGGCCTTTTGAACGTCAGCTCTGTTGGGACCCGTTATATAGGTAGCGTTGCGCCCGTCGTCTTTTCGTGAATTCACTATTACCGTCGATCTGTTGATGATCGAAACGTTGTTGGCTCGATTGACATAATAACGACCGATGTCGGGCCTGGTAATGTCCCTGTCTCTTACAAATATCCAGCGTTCGTTTCGTTCGTGGTAACCGCTGCCGAAAGCAACATTAACGCTTATGCCAGGTCTTAAAGGTGCCCAACCATAGTAACCGGGTGAGCTTCTCCATGATACCCAGGCAGGACCCCACACATTATCGGGAACCCAAAACCAACCGTAGACATTATCGTAGTCCCATCGACCATAATGGAAAGCCGCCCATCCCCAGGGATAATCGGAAACCCAGGTCCAGCCGTCATCGGTAAATACCCAGTGGCCGGCAGTTTCATAAGGACTGAACCCAGGGTCTCGGTCCGGTATCCAAACGTATCCATAGTTCGGATAGTCTACCCACATCCCGTAGGGGCTCAGCTGATCGTAGAAGAGTTGAAAACTCGCTGAAACCTGTTGAGCACATGCTTTTTGCGGCGTGAGCCATGCACCCCCGCTCAATGCTATGAGCAGGGCACAAATCTTCAGAGATCTCATTGTTACATCCTTTCATTATCCCGTACCGAACAAAGAAATAACTCCTTGGTTTTCTATCTCCTTGCAGAGGCTACCCTCGATTTCTCCTCGACACGCGCAACAGCCCCCCCAACCCGATTGCTGCCCCCACAAGGCCGCCGACAAACAACCATACCGACCTATCGACGGCTGAGCCACTGACAAATCGAGATACGTCTGAGCTGGATGAGTCATACGCAATGACGCCAAAGATCAGAAGAAGCATGCCGGCGGCAACAAGAGCGAGCGAGATTGTTTTGCTCATAGAGAAACTTTCTTTTCCATTTCATGTTCGCGCGCCCTTTTCACAGCGCTCTTCGTCCGTTAATGACGTTGACTAGGACGACGATGATGGCGATAACCAGAAGAACGTGAATGAATCCACCCATGGTGTAAGAAGAGACCAAACCCACAAGCCACAACACGACGAGAATAACAGCGATAGTATAGAGCATGGCAAATATCCTTTCATGTTTGAAGAAGTAGTTAACACAGCGGCGACCCTACGGCCGAGCGCTTTTCACTCGCTCCGCTTCGCTCTCCATCACGGCGAGTCGCGTATAGTAGTCGGGGAATTCATTGAGGTGTGCCAATGCGATCTTACCCGTCACTATCGGATTGTCATGAGTGACATCTGTTGCTGGAGCTTTTCTCCCATGTTCAAGCTCGACATTGAGACCCATGGTGAATTGGTCAATGTCAAATCTGTCCCAGGAGATGCCCAAGGCATCTCCAATTTGCTTTCCTTCAATGGAGCTAAACCGTTTCTTTTCGTTTACTGATTTTGGATCTTGAACACGTTCCATGGCTTCTTTACTTTCTTTTCTTGAGAGCATCTGACACCACCTACCTGATACAAGTCCAGATCCGGGGGTGGCCCAACACGGAAAAGGGGCCACCCACGACGTCTGCGACTACTCAATGGTCATCAGGTTCTTTATACTCTTCACACCATCGATGTCTCCAACGAGTTTTGTGACCAACTCCCTTTCGGCATTATTCTTGGCCTTGCCGCCCAGCGTGACCACGCCACGATTCGTCTCGACCTTGGTGTTGACGACGCTCGTCGACCGATGAGTCCACAATGCCATCTTCACTTGAGCAGTGATAGAAGCATCATCGATCTTTACAGCCACCGTGCGCTTTACTTTTCCTGAGACTTTCATATCATTGACCACGCTTTTCACCCCATCGACGTCCTTCGCATATTCGGTCGTCAGTTCTCTTTGTGCCTGGCTGGTGGCATTGCCCCGCAGGGTCACGATGCCATCCGTGACGTCGATCTCGGTATTCTCGGCACTCACGTTTCGATGGAACAGGAGCGTGGCTTTCACTTTCGTTTTGAGCCATGCATCTGAGTTTGCCGTCGGGGGGGCGCCTTTGACTTCGAGTCTGTTGTCGACGCTGATGACTCCCGGCAACGCTGCAACCGTTTCATTGGCCAATGACTTGTGAAAATCTTCGGAGACAAACCCCGTCAAGGTGACAGCCCCGTTCTTCGCCTCAATCTTGATATCATCGCCCTTGAGATACACCTGAAACACATACGAATTCCTGGCCGATGAGACGATACGGCTATCATCCTGAAATGCGCTCAGGGGAATGGCGACCAGCAAGAGAGCGGCGATAACCGCCACGAGGATGCAACGACGCATTGTATTCATTGTGCTTTCTCCTTTTATAGTTTTTGTGACTTGAACATGTTTCATGATTTCTCCGGTTGAGATCATCAGAGAGCGATTCCCTGTTCTCTGTTCGCATCAGGCGGCGAGTGATTTCTTTCTGCTTGCGACGAGAACAACGCCGCCGATGACCATCGTTGCGATTCCAACATATGGTTGCCAGCGTATGGTGTGTTCGTCGTCCCTTGTTACCTTGAGGTCCCCCACCTCCAAAACCTTTTCTTTCGTGACATAGGTGAAACCCGTATACAGGGTCATAAGCAAACCCACGATCAGGATGATCAACCCAGCTGTTTTCATATTGATCCTTTCTTCTCTATCGCCCAGAGGCGACAATACTCTGCTTTGCAAGTTCAGACAGGACGAGGCTGACGATTTCCGGCCGGACTGTTCGGACTGAATTCGGCTCAGGCGTCTCGCTCGTGGCACTCCAAATCATTTGCCCTTCGTTCTTGGTCGCCCAAACGTCAATAGAGCGAATATCGACTTTTTCGGAATCGATGTATGCGTCGTGGTGGATCGTTGCATAATATGTCATCAATCTGTCCGTGTGAGGATAGTATCTCATGTTCCGTTCACGCGTAACATATCCCGCCTTGTATTCAGCATTCATTTCCGCTGGAAGTCGGCGAATGATCAGCACTCCGTTGAATCCATCCGATTGTATAGTCTGCATGACCTGATTTGTATCCGGCACCGCATCAGGATACAAGCGATATGAAGGCGTCCCAGCAACGCGATATTTTGCGAGCTCAACACTGAACGCGTCTTCCCAACTGCGGCGCTGCGTTTCGTTCTTGCTCACGGAGATAACAAGCATCTTCGTCAGAGGAGGACCTTGAAATGAAGAATCATTCCATTTGTCGACGAGCTCGGATGTTGCGCAACCGACCATCAAGATCAGGGAGCAAGAGAGCACTGCTCCAAGAACGAACACTTTCAACTTTTTCATAAAGAGACCCTTTTGCTAATTCGTGAGAATGACTTTGAGCGCTTTTTCTTTTGCGGCATTTCCAAACGTGTCGTACGCCTGCTTGGCATATTGAGTCATCACTCCAAATTCAATGAAATGGTTCACCCAGCTGTGGATGAAGAATCCACCGAGAATAATCCTACCGATGAGAAGGGGACTGTCCATGGGATTGATCCTCTGTAAGTTGGGTTATGCTCGAAAGCCAGAGGAGGGCATCTTCAAACACCGTGAAAGTCTTGACTTCGAACCCCCGGTTTTGTGCAGCATTTTCAAAGAACGCCGCCCGGGAATGATCTTCACCAGCCCGGGTGAGCACAGCGGTCTTCCTTCGGAAGGTATCGCCGTATTCTCCAAGGTGAGAGGCAAGGTCGTATATGTCAACAATCGACATCTTTGAATCCACCTCTCGAAGGTCGATGAGTATTGTGTAAACTTGAAGTTCATTGCCGGCAGCATCGATTTGCGCGAACGTCTGCTTGATGACCGTCATATCAAGCTCCCCGGTTGGAGTGCTTTTTATGAATTCTCCGGCTTTGATGATGTGCAGCTTGAGATTTGCCGGAGATCGGTCAGAGAGGACATGCTCGATGGACTTCAAAAGATCGGCCGGAGCAAATGGTTTTGTGACTTGCTCTTGCGCCCCAGGAGCGGCACTCGTGACCACATTGGCAAGACCTACCGTTCCCGTTACGACCATCACCTTGCTGGCTATATGATTCTTCTCGAGAAACTCCAGGACCCCGAAACCACTCTTGTCTGGAAATGTAATGTCGAGCAGCACCAAGTCGAACTTCTCGCTCGCAAGCAAGGAGAGAGCCTTCTCATGATCAGCCGCTTCAACGACCAGATAGCCGCTTGGCTTCAGAAGCTCTTGAACGGAATCTCTCCGCTCCCTGTCGTTCTCAACGAGCAATATTCTTGCGGCCATAATGCCTCGGTAACCATTCTTGGAAGATCGAGACTCTGTTGATCTCGTCTCCTCCCTCTTCGCGACACTTGTAACCATGTCACACATTATTGAGGAAGCAGAGCGCCTGGAACTTGCCGATTCAACTTGTGCAGACTCTTATCAGCAACAGCAGAACCAGGCGATAGATACACTGCTTCTCGCTTTTCATTTACGGGCTATTTCTCGACAAAGAACTCGATGCGTCGATTTTCTGCCCGGCCTGCATCTGTGTCGTTCGAGGCTACGGTCTCGTTTTCACCTCGCCCAACAGTTCTCATGCGGTTCGAAGTAATGCCTTTTGCGACGAGCCAATTCCTCACTGTTTGTGCGCGTTCCAGCGAGAGCACCTGATTATATTCCTTGGTCCCGATGTTGTCCGTATGGCCGGTAATAACTACTTCCACAGCGCCATTCGCGACCATCGCGTTGTACGCTCTCCACAGAATTTTCTCGGAATCTTTCATGAGTGTCGCCTTGTCAAAATCGAAATTGACACCCCTCAGAATGACGGTCGAGCCTTTGATGAAAACGAATACGGTATCGCGGCTCTTCTGGTCCGCCAACCGACGCGCTTCCGCATCAGCCAAATCTTTAACCCGCTGTGCTTCGGCATCGGCATACAGCTTTACCCGCTGCGCTTCAGCATCGGCCTGAAGCTTCACACGCTGCGCTTCGGCGTCGGCTTGCAGCTTGACTCGCTGTGCCTCTGCATCGGAAAACTCTCTGTCTTTTGATGCGTTGAAGTTGCTTCCACCGATCGTAAACGCCAGTCCGGCAGAAAAGCCATAAAATCCGTCCTTTTTCGAGTTGGTAAGAGGGTTCAGGGAAGTACTCGATCGTGTTTGTCCATCCATGTTGTCGGACAGGGACAGATTATATCCGCCATTAATCGAAAGGATGACTCCCCTGGAGATACCGGTTTGCATACCTACGCCAAATGGAATCATACCATAGTAATCACTGCCGCTCTTGTCGAGGTTTTTCGATATGCCGACACCGGCATAGAGGTACGGATTCAGATTCGGCAATGAAAAAGGGGTGAACATTAGTCGAACATCGGCCATGCCAGTTGCCGCCGAGTACACCCCGGGGGCGTAGAGGTCAGTGTAACCTAGACCAACCTGGCCAATGAGCAGGGAAGGAATAACGTCGTGCTGCAGGTATCCACGATACTGCATCACCCACGTGTCTCCTCCGGCATTATTTCCCTGGGCGCCGCCGAGTGATAAACCCCATGCGAACTCAGAAGTTGTGAATTGTGCCTGGGCGTGGTTGAAGACACCAAACGCCGCGACCAAGAATGTAACTACGATGAAACGCTTCATGATAAGCCTCTCTATGGTTTTGAATGCTTTCTGTAACCATTGCGTTATAAGAAGAAAACCGGCTTCCGTTGTTCCCCGCACGAAAGCCGGGTGGGGATCCGCTACGCCACAACTATCGCACCGTATACGGTGTACCCCAAAACCCACTCAATGCAGGCGCCTCCATCTCGCCCCAACAATCGCATGCAACAACACCGGAACAATGATTTGTTTTTCTTGATCCTAAACTTCTTTCTCTGCGAACGACACTCAACACGAACATGTGAATGAACTCTCAAATTGTGGATGTGAGAATCCCCACCAGCCACAGGATCAAGAGAGCGATTGCGACAACATACAGGACCTTCCTCTCGTCCTCTTTGGTCATAAGTTCTTAACTGGTCGCACGCAACCCTCCGTTGAAATCAAGGGCGGAAACCCAACGCCGCAGGAATCACTGACTGGCGCTTGGGCGGTTTGATCGCAATCGTGAACCTCGAATCGATATCCCTGACGCTCTTTCGGCCGCCAAGAAGCGCGTGCAGCTTGTAGACCCGTTCATCTAACTGCTTCGCCTGCACTTCCAGCTCGTCTACCCGGGGTGAAATCAGACTCAATTGTCGTCTCAAAAGGTCATTCTCTACCGCCAGCGTATTCAACGCGCGAGACCTGACCGCACTATCAACGGATGCATTCAATTTGATGACGCCAAAGAGAATGACGACCCCCAGGAGAACCCCTCCGATGGCGAACTTCGCCATGATCCACTTCGCTTCTACGAACGTTTGCAGTTTATCCGAATAAGAATACAGTCTCACATTGCTCCTTCATTGTTCTACACATGGGCGATGGTTCTTCGACGAGGGCAAGCATTCACACGCACGAAGCCTTGTGCCTGCCCTTTCTTCAGAAGTACCGCACCCCTACACAAAGATATCTGCATCGTACTCTTTCACAGCATAGCGGAGTGAATACCTGGCGTTCTTCGCCGCATGATAGATCCCGAGAATTGCCGCTCCACCTCCGATGAAGATGAAGCCAAACATCATTCTCAGCAGTTTCTTGTTGATGATTGATTCTTTCATTTCACAGTTCCCTCGATTCTTGTATATGGAGCCGAATCCACTTGTCACTCCTTGGTGCTCACTTCACAAGGATCAACTTCTTCGTCGATACGAACGACCCGGCTTCGAGGCGGTAGAAGTATACGCCGCTCATAAGATCGATCGGTTCTTTGCCGGTCCCAAAAGGCACCGTGTAGCTGCCGGCTTCCTGATAGCCGTTCACGAGCGTGGCGACTTCATTGCCGAGGATATTGTACACTTTGAGGGAAACCTGACCAGCCTTCGCAAGACCATATTGGATCCTCGTGGATGGATTGAACGGGTTCGGATAATTCTGATCCAATTCAAACGCAACTGGCACAGTCGATGAAGTCTGCTCGACAAACGTCGCAATTCCAGTGCCGACGGTAAATCCCGACGGCAATGAGGCTGATCCGCCACCCGAGGTCAAGTTGGTTACTGTGACCGTGCGCGCGCCAGCGATTGCCGCGGACGCTACGGTGATATCTGCAGTGATCGATGTCGGACTGTTTACGACCGTACTGTTCACGGTAACACCAGCACCAAAATCCAACATGGTCACTCCAGTAGAAAAATTTGAACCAGTCACAACGACTTTAACACCGACACTGCCACGATTGACGGTAGTAAGTGAGACGGCCGTTATTGTCGGCATATTAAATGCAGTCGATGAGGATCCAGGATCAGTAACAGCGTTCGCGTCTAACGTGACTGCAGTCTGTGCCAATGCTCTCCCATTGAATGATGCCCCTGTGCTAATCGCGATATTTGTCTGACAGAGGACGATTCCACTCATTGCAGCAGTCGTTCCAACAGTGACCTTGCCGGACACCTGCCAAAAGATGTTAGCAGCCTGGGCACCACCGCTAAGATTCACAGCAGCACCGTTAGCCACGACCAGATCTTGCGCTATTTGGAAGATCCAGACATCAGTGGAACTGCCAGATATGGTAACACCGCCAGCAGAGACCAGGACCCCTGTACCCCACTTGTAAACACCGCGGGTGAGGGTCTTCCCCGTAAGATCTCCGGCATACAATTCAACAAAATTTGATGATCGTCCAGCTGCGTCTGTAAATGCAGTCCCCATGTCACCGATGGCCGTAGTCATCTTCGCCGGAGTTGGAGTTGTATAGTCAGAAGCATATGCTCTTCCAGTAACCAAAGAGGATGTAGCAAATGTGTTCGAGGCATCTTTGATCAATCCAAATCCCGTCATGTAAGTCGCGGCCACCGGACTGACGCCAATATCTCCGGTAATATGGGTGACACCAGTGGTTGAAATTCCTGATTGTGCCAAAACCACAAAACTGCCGGCTGTTCCAAGAGTCACCGGGTACGGCGACGGTTGAGACAAGGCAATGGCTGGAATCATCAAAGCAACCGTCAGAATCGCTCCGAGGAGAAGCGTCCATCGGTCTAAGGTGCCTGTTGTGTGTGTTGAACAAGTTTTCATATACTCTCCTATAGTGTAAGTGAACTGTACTGCTCACCAGCTGATCGTTGATTCCATGTTGTGATGAAACAAATCGCTACGAGCTGAATCCGTCTGCCGACGAACTCAGTCGGGGACGATATCGATGATTACTGTTCTATTGTAAAATCGTTCTTCCGGGAAGTAATTGTCGAACGGCGCATATTGGAGATTCTCGCCATACCCGAACGTTTCAAATGTGATCCCGTGTTTTCCGCTGCTGGTGATTGCGCGTTCGATGATACCACGTGCATCCTCGACTCGTTCGCGGGAGAGATTGTCGTTATATGCTTCCTCTCCTATGATGTCCGTATGACCGTGGATAATGACTTTGCCGTTCTCCGGAATGAGCGGTGTAACAACCTCTGTGAGGAACTTCTCGTAGCTCGCTATCGTCTTCGATCGGTCGAACTCAAAGAGAATGCTGTACCGCACAGCCTCTTTCACAGCTACTTCTCTGCGGACCAGCTGGAACGATCCATCTTTCCTCACATATTTTCCGAGTTTCGTATCTCCCAGCATTGCGACCTTGTAGTCGCCCTGGGAACGATCACCAAGGATGGTGTTCCCCGAGATGCCTTCCTGGTCTCGTGTGAATGGTCCGTACCGCTGAACCTTTCCTTGTTCATCCGTGATTTCCAACGACCACGATGCGAGCACTTCTTTTGCCCCGGCGACATTGAAAAGAACCTGACCGTCAAGAGGGTCTTCCACGACGGTAACGATTTGCACCGGTTTCAGCATGTAGTGTGGACCACCCCCCACCTCTATCATCATCTCAGGCGAAGTGCTCTCAATATCAACCCGGCGATCTCCAGCCCGGACAAGAGCAAGTTCTTTTGTGGCACCCGGCACTTCTGACGGAAGTTTTGGTTTGTCTCGTCCTTCTGTCGATATCCTCGAGCCATCAATTCCAAAGACGTCAACGAGATATTTCTTGATCGTCTCCGCCCTTGCTTTGCCGTGGGCCGGTCCGTTCTCGGACGCCCCACTAAGCATAATGGCAGTCCCGGGATTTCTTTTCATTCGATCACCGACGATATTCAGGACGTTGTAGTACACAGTCATCTGTCGCAGTGAGCGACCGGTCATGTTGATCGGCTGAACTTCCTGCAACTGTTCCTCCTTGAAGTTTGCCGCCTGGTCTTTCGTCAGCGCAACATATCGAATCGGCAACTCAGCCGATCCTGCATCGAAGAACACATAATTGCGTAGCGGGAACGTCTCCCGTACCCTTCGCTTCGCGGGTACGCCCTTTGGTGCACGAACCGAAAACTGGACGTCACGCTCGATAACGGCGGGAATTTCCGCAGGCATCACTCGCGAAACGATCGCCCCACTTCCAAACTTGATTGCGGCGCCTAAGCGCACAGTCGTTATTCCCCAGCTCTCCGTCGAGCGCGGCCCTTCCACGTCTGGTAGGAACGAAACAAACGGCGCAACATTGATCTGAGTGGCGGCGTTTTCCGACATGAGTGGAATATCCCAGCCCATGCCAACCTGCGCCGAGAGGGTGGCCGATTGCATGTAACTCCAACTACCCTCAGCACGGTACCCTGGGTTCCCTTGGTGTGTATAGGTAAATTCATTTCCGAGATTGATGTTCAACACCGGTCCGGCATAGAGATAGAACCCGGATGAAAATGGTGCAATACGCAAGCTCGGCTCGATGGTAAGATACCTGATGTCCGTGGAGAGCCAGTCGGGACAACTGTTGCAAGGGCTTGTCATTTTATCGAATGATCCGCTCCGGTCATCGAATCCCACCTGAAGAATGCCACCCCACACCGGGCCGGGGCGATATTCCAGGAGAAGTCCTGCATTGAGCGCTGCTCCGTCCCCATTACGAAACGGGCCTCCTGTTGTGACCGTGGAACTCAGAATCTGAACCGCTCCATTGTAGTAGTTCAGGTTCAAGCCGCCCGTTACGCCATACCACCAGACGGGCTGCGCTCTCTGAATCTCCTGCGCGAACACAGTTGTGTTGGCGCACACCAGTATCAAACCACTGATGATGATTATTTTGAGCCAATTGTTCATGTTCGTCTCTCCTTGTGTGAACGATCGATTTTGAATCATACCCGCACTCCCTTCAACATTATTCCTGATCTTTTCCTCGTACTCGCACAACCCGGGGGGTAGCTTCTCCCCTGCAGTCACTTTCCAAGCTGACCCCCCGCGTCATGCTGCTTCGATCTCGAAGTGTGTCTGTTCCATTCACTCTCGTGATTATGGAAGAACAATGATGCTGTGATCCAACGAAACCTGTCCGGCTGCTGGCCCTTGTATGAGCGCCCTGCCATCCAACCTGGCACCTGTCAGGAGCGAGATAGAGGTGCTGGCGATAATTGTTCCCTTCATCTTGGAATTAGTACCAAGAGTGACAGCAGATCCAGCTGACCAATACACATTCGCCGCCTGAGCACCATTTGTCAAAACCACCTCACTTGTGCTCTGTGTTGTGATAGAAGTTGCACTGCGAATGACAAAGACAGCATTGCTATTACCCTGTGCATCCAAGTACAAGAAACCACCCGGAGAGATTTGAAGAGAGGTCCCTGACTCATAGAGACCCGGAACCAGTGTCAGCCCGTTGATATTTCCTGAGATCGGAGTTGGGGTTCCACGTACGGCAGCAACCGCATCGAGATAGGCAGCTTGCGCATCGTTCTTCGCCGCAATCAGCATTGCAGGCGTAGGAATTGCATCGTCAGCTGCGAATATGGTTCCGGTCACTTCTGGAAGCGTGAGGCCCGTGATGGACGACCTGGCGCCTGGACTTATTCCAACATCTCCTGTAATTGCTGAAGTAGGAATGTTGGTGATCGCAGAGTTAGACAGAATTGCGAATCGTGCTGATGATCCAAGATTGACCGATGCTTGACCTACGGGCCCTGATCCTGCACCCGTGGTGAAGTTCCAGACGTAGTTGCTCGCCAGCGCATTCCCTGCAAGATCCTTGGTCCCGGTGATGCCGCCTTTGATTGTACCGGTATAGGTCGTGTTCGCTGCGAATGCACTCGCCGGTGTAAAGGTCACAGTGTTCGCGCCGTTAGCATAGCTGACTGTTCCTGTGACAGCAGCTCCGCCAAGTCCGGTCAGCGAAACGGTTGCCGTAGAGATGGTTGACTGATCCATCGCCTCACTGAAGATTGCGGTGACGATCTTGTTGAGAGCCACGCCCGTTGCAGTGTTTGCAGGGTCAGTCGAAAGCACGGTGGGTGGTATGACGTCTGCGGCAGTTGCTGTGGTAAAGGTCCAGACGTAGTTATTTGTTAATGCATTACCCGCGAGATCCTTCACGCCGGTGCTGATCGTGGCAGTATAGACTGTGTTGGCTGTAAGATTGCCTGACGGTGTAAAGTTTGCAGTCGTCCCCGCGTACGTCACAGCCCCGGGAATCGATGTAGCCCCTTGCCGCAAAGTGAATCCGGACGTGATTGTTGAAGGATCCATCACCTCACTGAAGATTGCTGCAATCTTCTTGTTGAGAGCTACGCCTGTTGCATTGTTGGCTGGGTCTGTGGAAATCACCGTCGGCGGAGTAACGTCGGCCGTTGTACCGGTGGTGAAGTTCCACACATAGTTCGTCGTTAGCGCATTACCTGTCGTGTCCATGGCTGCAGTACTCATCGTCGCAGTATAAGCGGTGTTCGCTGTGAGGCTGCTTGCCGGTGTAAAGGTTGCTGTCGTGCTGGTGTTGGTCACCGTGCCTAAGACCGACGTTGTGCCCTGCTTAAGCGTAAACGTTGTGGCGCTCAGCGTTGACTGGTTCATCGGCTCACTGAAGGTTGCGACGATCTTCTTGTTGGGAGCTACGCCTGTCGCATTGTTAACTGGGTCTGTGGAAATCACCGTCGGCGGAGTAATGTCTGCGGGTGCACCGGTGGTAAATGTCCACACATAGTTGCTCGCAAGTGCATTCCCGGCCAGATCCTTCGCCGCTGTGGTAATGGTCCCCGTGTACGTTGTGTTTGGAGCAAGAGTGTTTGTCGCTACGAACGTCGCAGTGAAACTCGCTCCGGCATACGTCACTAATCCCGCGACGGGAGTGACACCGGGCCCTGTCACCGTAAAGGTGGAGGAAATAATCGTCAGCGGATCCATCGCCTCGCTGAAGGTTGCAGTGATGATCTTGCCGGCAGCTGTCCCGCTCGTTTTCGTGAGCTTAGCACCAGAACCATTACGAGTTGAGCCGCCTGGAGTCACTTTGCTGAGTGGAACACCCGTTGCATTATTTGCAGGGTTTGTGGAAATGACTGCTGGCGGAGTAATATCTGGAGCTGCACCTGTGGTAAATGTCCATACGTAGCTACTTGCCAACGCATTTCCTGCCGTGTCCTTAGCTCCAGTGCTTATCGTCGCAGTATACGTGGTATTCGCTGCGAGACTGCTTGCCGGAGTGAAGGTCGCAGTTGTGCTGGTGTTGGTTACCGTACCTAAGACCGACGTTGAGCCTTGCTTGAGGGTAAGCGTTGTGGCATTCAGCGTTGATTGGTTCATCGCCTCACTGAAAGTCACGGCGATGTTCTTGTTGAGAGCTACACCTATCGCATTATTAGCAGGGTCTGTGGAAGCCACTGTCGGCGGAGTAATATCTGGCGCTGCACCGGTGGTAAAGCTCCACACATAGTTGCTTGCCAGTGCATTTCCTGCCAGGTCTTTCGCCCCCGTGGTAATGGTGCCTGTATAGACTGTGTTCGGCACGAGAGTATTTACTGCAATGAAGGTCGCAGCGAAGCTTGGTCCGGCATAGGTAACTAATCCCGTAACCGGAGTGACTCCGGGTCCTGTCACCGTCATGGTGGAGGAGGTGATCGTGAGAGGATCCATTGCTTCACTGAAGGTCGCCGTGATGACCTTGCCTGAAGCCGTACCGTTTATCTTGTTGAGCACAGCACGTATGACACTCTGAGCAAAGCCCGTTGGAGACACCTTGCTTAGAGAAACCCCTGTTGCATTATTTGCAGGGTTGGTGGAAATCACCGTTGGCGGAGTAATGTCTGGCGCTACACCCGTGGTAAAGGTGCACCCATTGTTGTTTACAAGAGCGTTGCCCATCAGATCTTTCACGCCGTTCGTACCACCTTTGATGACGTATGTGTAGGTCGTGCTTGCTGCGAGACTGCTTGCGGGCGTGAAGGTTGCAATGTTTGTAGCGCGCACATAGGTGACCGTTCCTGAGACGGGCGCTCCACCTGATCCCGTCAAAGTAAATGTGGCCGTGGTCACAGTTGATGAGTCCATGGGTTCGCTGAAGGTCACATTGATTTTTGAGTTGAGGGTTACACCCGTGGCACCACAATTAGGAATTACGAGGCTCACGACCGGAGGAGTGTTGTCGCACACACCGAGGACACCATCTTCGCGATCTTTGCATCCAACCATGAACACGACGAAGAGTACAGCCGCGGTCAGACCTGCTGAAATCGTAATGCCGAGGTGTCCCCGAATCATCCGAGAGAAGTGCGCCCATCGGCTCAAAGCGGTTGTTGGGTTTGTTGTTGAAGAATTCATGGGTCCCTCTGTAGTAAGGTGGATGGATGACAACTACATTTCTGTGTCGAGGATCGTACATCTGTTCAAGATCGTGGTTGTCTTCTTGATGATGTTTTTGCTTTCACCGAAACTTCGCTTGACTTCTTTTTCTTCGCCTTCATGGATTTTTGTGATCTCATGAGTTTGGCGTTGGACTTCTTAAGTTTTTTGAACTCGGCAACATGTCTCCTGGCATCCTCCTTGGCAACACCGTATTTCTCCTGGAGAATTCCCACGAGCTGCTCGTGCTTCCCCGCGATGGCGGCAAGTTCGTCGTTCATGACTTTGCCCCAATGGTGTACCGCCTTACCTCTTCGTTGCTTCCACTGTCCTTCAACCCGATCCCAGTTCATTGTCCAAGTTCCTTTCATCTCAAGCATGCATCAGCAGAGGTTACGACAGATTGCTCATCAGAGGGAATCCCCTCTCAAACGTGAAAAAGTATAGCGATGATTATGTCGAGGCGTAATCGCCCGAAGGGATGAAAGAATAGCTAATCCTTTTTCAAGGATGAAGTGCGTTTTGTTGTGCCGGGCACCTGGCCGGATGACTGTGGGAAGGTCATCCTGTTCATCGGCAGATCGTTGTGAAACGGCCAAAGGAAGTTCTTGTGTCGCTTCTCGTTCGTACTATGAGGAAACATGATGCAATGGCGCTCAAATCACCTCTTCACCTATCATCCTTCTCTCTCCGGCAGGTTCTGAAACACAACAATTGCCCCTCTCAACAAGGATTAATTACTTTATCATCCTTTTGAGCTATTTCCGGTTGACAAAACCATCAGTAAGTTTCAATGCCTCAGGAGAGACTGTTGCTAACGGACAATTCTGATTAACAAAAGAGGAGTGAAACCATGAGTGCAGGAAGAGTATTACTCGGAGTAGTTGCGGGCGCCGCCGCCGGTGCCATAGTGGGAATGATATTTGCTCCGGCAAAAGGCTCCGCGACGAGAAAAAGGATAGCCCAGAGGGGCACAGATTACGCGGAAGAGGCAAAGGAAAAGTTCAGCGAATACATCGATGCCCTGGCTGAGGAATATGACACCGTCAAAGAGGGCGCGATGGATTGGGCAGAGAAGGGAAAAGACAAAGCTGTCTCGGTCGCACGGTCAAAACATTTGAAATGAGAACAGACCGATCCATGCATGGCAAGCCGGAGCAAGAGCACAGTTCGTGGCCGGGTTGATCATCGTCACTCATTTGGCAGAAGCTGTGAATGCCAGAGAACATTGTCAAAACATCTGATCACGTGGAACTGCTGTTCTCGTTCATGCAGGCAGAATGCACATCACGACGCTCTCCAGATCGTTCGCATGTCATGAACCTTCTATTATAGAGTGGGCAGACTCTCACTTTGCTGAAGGTCGTTTCCCCCCCGTTGGTCATGCCTGCTGTTCTTTAGGCGATGCCTCGGGCGCACCCTGACTTTGGTAGGAACATATACTATGACACATGTTTGATGGAGCCTAAGACCAAATCGTATGTGCGCCTCGCCATCAAAGCTGTCTCATGGGTACTCGGCGGCATACTGGTTCTGATCATCCTCACGATGGTGGCCCTGCAGTTCCCGGGAGTGCAGCGCATCATTGCACAGAAGCTGTTTTCATCGATATCACAAAAGACAAATACCCGCGTCGAGATTGGTTCTGTCACAATAGCTCTCACGCACTCGGTCGTTCTCCGGAACATATTCATTGAAAGCCGTCAGCGGGATACGTTACTATCGATTCAAACGCTGGCAGCGGACGTGAACCTCTTTAGCCTTTTCTCGAGCCACGTCAATGTGAGAAACGTCCGGATTGACTCGCTCACTGCCCATATCACCCGCAGTTTGCCGGACAGCAGCTACAACTTCGAATTCATCATCGACGCACTCAGTTCCCCATCAACGACTCCAGATGCTCATCCTGATACGTCTGCAGGACCAGGCTGGCATATAACGTTGGGCGGAGTGAGCCTCAACGGCGTGCACGCCACCTACGATGACGAGGTAAGCGGATTGCACGCGCATCTGCAGCTCGGCAGCCTGAAGGCTTCGATCGACAAGTTCGATCTCGACAAGAACAAGATTCACCTCGACGAATTGTCTCTTGCCAACGCAAGCGCGAGCGTCGTGCAAGGAAAAGAATCTCCGCCCGATGGATCGACATCTGCAGACTTCGACTTCGGGATCGGAAGCCTCTCGCTGTCAAAGATTCGCTTCAAGTATGAAGACGTCCTGACGAGAGAAAGCTACATCGTCGACCTTGGAACGTCTGCCCTTCTTGCCGAAACAGTCGACCTGCCATCGCACCATATAGCCGTCAAGAACTTCCTGCTTGAAAACACAAACGTTGCCATCGTACCACCGAAAGAAAACAACAACCAAACACCGAAGCCCGGTTCGACTGCTCTGCCTTGGGTGATCAGCCTCGGACGCCTGACTCTCAACAACAACAGCGTACAATACGATGTTCAAGGTGCCGCCACAACGAAAGGCCTGGATCTGAATCATCTCCGTCTGGACGGCCTGACGATGCGGGCAGGGAATATGCATTACAGTGGAAATCACATTGCGGCAGATATCCATCAGGCATCTTTTCGGGAGCATTCCGGCATAGAGTTGCATGAACTCTCAGGCGGATTCAAGCTCGACTCTCTGCACGCGCAGCTCACGGATTTTACGGTGGCAACTGCGACCAGTCGCATTCACCAGAATACCCTTCTCAGCTACTCTTCCCTTTCCGCGCTCAGGAACTTCCCCGGCACAGTGAGCGTGAAGGCAACATTCAGTGATTCCCACGTCGCGCTTTCGGATTTGCTCTCTTTCCTGCCGGCTCTTCCGATGAGGAACATACCTGGTGCATCGATAGTGTTCTCCTCCAAACTCTCAGGGTTTGTGCGTGATTTGCACATAGAGGAGTTCCGGGCGACCACGGGAGATTCGACTACGGTTGACCTCACCGGTTCGATCCTCGGATTGCCGGAGGTTGAAAAGACATACTATGATGTGAATCTGCGTCTCCTCTCTTCCGGTCGGAAAGACATTCAGGCACTTCTTGCCGATTCATTACTCCCGAAGAGCATCGTGTTGCCGGCGACCATGACAATGAGCGGAACCTACAAAGGAACGCTGAAGAGTTTTTCCGTTTCATCGGTCATCGAAACCAGCATTGGAAACGTGCAAGGGACTTTAGCGATGATCTCCGGGCCAGGGCCCGGCTCAAGAGACACTCAATGGAAAACAGATGTGAATGTGGAGGAGTTCAATATCGGTTCGCTTCTGAACGATCCCGAAACATTCGGTCCGGTTTCGATGAAGATTTCCGCAGCCGGCACAGGACTAAACAAAGATAACGTCGACGGTCAGATCAATGTGCTTGTAGACAAGGCGGTTGTGCTCGGGTATCCCTATCGGCACATCTTGCTCGATGGAACTGCGCGCCCGAATAGATTTGACGTGAAGTCATCGGTTCAGGATTCCAACATCGTCTTTGCGCTCACCGGCAGCGCCAGTACGAGCGGGGAGGATCCTACGTACAAATTCACGCTGGATGTGAAAGGCGCCGACCTGCGCCGTCTCAACCTCTCAGCGGACGACATTCGTGTCGCAGGCACCATGACATCCAACCTGACCGGTCGGAACATCCAGGATCTCCTTGGCACCATCGATGTGCGCAATGTCGTGATCATCAAAGACGGCAAACATTATACTATAGACTCTGTTGTCTACGCATCGCTCCAGAAAGAAGGAAAAACTCACGTCACTCTCGAATCCACGGTCTTCGCAGGCCAATTCGACGGGTCCATGTCTCCCGGCAATATGCCAAAAGTGCTGAAAGAACATTTTGCGCACTATTTCACCATGCAGGGAGAGCAACGCCAGAAGGATCTTCAAGGGAAGGCGTTCACGTTTCACGTCACTGTGCGAGATCCGAGCACTCTCACGAACATTTTCTTTCCGCAACTCCACCACCTCTCCGCAGGAACCATTGAAGGCAAGTACAGCGGCAATGTACCCAGCCTGAGTTTGAATATCGACATCCCCAGGCTTGACTATAACGATCTTCGGATCGACAGCCTTGCTCTCAGGGTGACCAGTAATGCCGATCTGTTGCAGGCAACCCTAAAAATGGGTTCGATAGCTGATTCGATGTTCCGGGTCACGAATCTCCAACTCGTCGCAAAGGGCGGGCACGATAGCATTGAGGTTGCCTTGAAGAGTACCCGCAAGGACGGCCTTACGAAGTTGCTTCTCGCCGGAGTAGTCACGAGCGTTCCGGATGGATACACGTTCCGATTCAACGAGCATGGCATCGTGTTTCAAGATCTCCCCTGGAACATTCCACCCGACAATTACCTGCTCTTTGGCAAGAACCAATTTGTTGCGCACCATGTCGTGCTGCAAAGTGCGGGACAATCCGTTTCCCTCCAGAGCATGGACGAGAAGGTCCAACGTTCGCCGTTGAAGATTGAATTCAAGAGTTTTGATCTCGCCACACTTTCTCAGGTCGTGGAGCGCAGGAGCAGACTGCTCGGTGGCATTCTCACCGGGAATGTTGTCCTGCAGAACATGGAACATCAGATGGCATTCACCTCGGACCTTGCGGCCAAAGGGTTCAGCCTGGACCAGAGGCTCATTGGTGATGTCACGCTGCACGCAAGCAACCAGACGGAAAACGTCTACGAAGTAAGCATGGATATTGCCGGCAATGGGAATCAGATTGACATGAAGGGAACTTATCGGAGCAAAGAGGGAGGGAGCGAACTGGATCTCACCAGCGAATTCACGAACGTGAACCTTTCCAGCATTGAACCGTTCACGTTTGGCACAGTGCAACGGCTTTCGGGAACAATGACAGGGGGTTTGCACCTCACAGGTACACGGAAGAAGCCTTTTGTCACAGGGGAATTGAATTTCACCAATGCCGCATTCAGTCCGACATTCCTGAAGAGCTACCTGCATCTCAACAACGGCAAACTGGCATTTGACGGAACGGGAGTCGAGTTCAAGGCCTTCGAGCTCCTCGACACCCTCGGCAACAAAGCTTCATTGAGCGGTCGCCTGTCGACCGAGAATTTTCGCTTTTACAGCTTCGACGTGAAGGTGCACACTGACAAGTTTCTGGTTATGAACAAGCCCGCGAGTCGCGATGCTCTCTATTATGGCACCGCCATACTCAACAGTGATATTTCTGTGAAAGGAGATCAGAGAAGACCAATCATCACTATGCGCGCAGAGTTGGACAAAGGGACGAATCTCACGCTCGTGCTCCCGGAATCAGAGCTTGCCGTGGAGGAGCGCAAGGGCATTGTAACGTTCGTCGACGTTCAACTCCCTTCCAACTCCATCATGTCCCGACAGGATCACCGGACAGAAAGAGACACCACGGAAACGGACCTTTCGTCCTTGGACCTCACATCAAATCTCACGGTGAACAAGGATTCCAGACTCCGAATATTGATCGATCCCGTTGCGGGCGATTCGCTGGTAATCCAGGGCGAGGCGACGTTGAGCTTCACGATTGACCCAAGCGGAAAACTCACTCTCACAGGGCGTTACGACATCCTCAAGGGATCGTACCAACTTTCGTTTGCGGACGTCATCAAGAGAGATTTCGCCATTACAGAAGGAAGCAGCCTCACCTGGTTCGGATCGCCCTATGAAGCCGACGTCGATATCACCGCCATGTATACGGTGAAGGCCTCTGTACTGGAGTTGATTCAGGATCAACTTGCCGGAATCAGTCAGGAGGAACGCAATAAATACAAGCAGGAGCTTCCTATCCAGGTTTACCTCATGATGAAGGGAAAACTCTTGAAGCCGGATATTCACTTTCGGCTTGACCTCCCTCCTGAACAACGAGGTGTCTTAAGTGGAAGCGTGTACGCGAAATTGAATGAACTCAATGGCCAGGAATCCGAACTCAACAAGCAGGTATTTGCTCTTCTGGTCCTGAGCAGATTTGTCCCGGAAAACCCGCTTGCCTCCTCAGGGGGAACCGGGGGACTTTCCGATTTTGCCCGTTCAAGCGGTAGCCAAATCCTCTCATCGCAGTTGAACCGATTATCTGAACAATACATCGCAGGCGCGAATCTCAACGTGGGCCTGGACTCCTATCAAGACTACTCGACCGGCACTGCCGAAGGACGAACCCAACTGAAACTGGCGCTTTCAAAACAACTTTTTGATGAACGCGTGACCGTTCAGGTGGGCGGGAATGTGGACCTCGAGGGGCGTCGAAGTCAGGAGAATTCGCTCAACAATTTTGCTGGAGATCTCAAGGTGTTGTACAAACTCACCGAAGATGGCCGCTGGCAGCTGCAGGTGTTCAGACAGAACTCTTACGAGGGAGCCATCGACGGGGATATCACGAAGACAGGTGTTGGCGTTGTGTTCATGATCGATTTCGACAAACTGTTCGGCATCACGCTCCAACCGGCTCTTCCGGAGGAGAAGAAATAAATGCGAAGAGGACGTTCCCATATTGAGTCTCTTCTCCTTGTTGGCGTCGCCGTCGTGTTCGCGTCGTTCGTCGCAGGTTGCAGCAACACAGCGTATCTCACTCAAGGTGAGAAACTGTATACCGGTGCAGTGGTGCACATCGAAGAGAAAGATGCTCTCGCGAATAAAAACGATCTGGAGAACCAATTGGGATTGCTTGCCAAGCCGTCGGCGAATGGAAAACTCCTCGGGCTCTTCCGCTTCAAGTTATGGTTGTATAACATCGGCTTTTTCAAGGAGACTTTGGGTGAACCGCCGGTCCTGCTGGAATCTGTTGTCCCCGATCGGGTTGCAGACAGAATGCACACACTGTTGGAGAACCAAGGATACTTCTGGACGGATGTGCGCTTCACTGTTCATGAAGAGGAGCACACCGCGGCCATTCAATACGATATCGAGGTCCATACCCCCTACAGAATTCATGGCATCACGGTGAAAGGCGACAGCACCACCCTGATGGAGGCAATTCGTTCCACGATGGGGACAACCCTGATCACCGCAGGCGACCAATACGATCTCGGGAAACTCAAAGCGGAGCGTGAGCGCATTGACGGAGCGCTGAAAGAGAAGGGCTATTTCTATTTCTCTCCCGACTTCATTGCGTATCAAGCGGATAGTACCGCCGGAAACAAAACGGTTGATCTTTCCCTTGAAATCAAAAAAGACATTCCTGACGAAGCAACCCGCGTGTATGCGATCGGCAACATCTATATCTACTCCGGCTATTCACTGAATCGTGACAGTCTTGCAGTCTCTGCCGGCGACACCGTGGGTGTTGGTGGCTGCTACTACATCAACCTGGACAAGAAGATTGAACCTGACGTGATCGTCCGCTCCATTTTCCTTAAAAAAGGTGACACATACAGCCGAAAGAATCACGATCTCACGTTGAACAGGCTCATGAACCTCGGTATTTTTAAATTCGTCAATATTCGATTTGTCGCCGCTGATTCGGCGGGCAACCCGCGTCTGGAGCCTCATATTTATCTCACGTCGATGTCGATCAAGAACGTTCGGTTTGAGCTGGAGGGAGTTTCCAAATCCAATAACCTCGTAGGACCGGTGTTTAATTCCAGTTTTCGAAACAGAAACTTGTTCGGCGGGGCGGAGCTCTTCACATTGAGTTTTGAGGTTGGCTACGAGACGCCTCTTGGCGGGGGACAGTCGGGGGGAAATTCGTTTGAAATCGGGACTCGTGCGGAACTGGACCTGCCAAAGTTCGTTGCTCCGTTCAGACTTGAAAACGTATCAAGCCTCTTCGTGCCAAAAACTCGCATCATCCTCGGATTGAATGTGCTGCAGCGAGTGCAGTACTATCAGCTGTTCTCAGTGGATGCTTCCTTTGGATACAACTGGAAGGAATCCATCAGCACGGAACATAATTTCAGTCCGCTTTCGATAACGTATGCACATCTGACCAATGCAACCCAGAAATTCGACGATCTGTTGAGTACTAATCCATTTTTGCGAAAAAGTTTCGAAGAACAGTTTATCATCGGACAGAATTATTCTTTCACGTACAACGACCAGCTTGAGAAGGATCATAAGAACCACCTCTCCTTCAAAGGAAGTGTGGACCTGTCGGGGAACCTGCTGCAGCTTGCGCAATCACTGTTCACGAGTCACAAAGCATCACCAGAAACCCCCTACAAGATTGTCGGGGCGACATATTCAGAGTACTTCAAAGTTGATATCGACGTGCGGAAGTACTACAATAGCCTTGATCAGACATCGTCTTTCGCCAGCAGGTTGATCGCGGGCATTGGGGTCCCGTACGCCAACTCCGCAACGATGCCGTACGTGAAGCAGTTCTACATCGGGGGAAGCAACAGCGTGCGCGCCTTCAGCCCGCGCGGACTTGGACCCGGTTCGTATAGAACTCCCGATAGCCTTGCTGCGAATACCTTCATTGACCAGGCTGGGGATATCAAGTTAGAAGCCAACACCGAGTACAGGTTTCCCATCGTCAGTATTCTCAGGGGCGCACTCTTCATAGATGCAGGGAATATCTGGCTTCTGCGGGAAGACCCGAGCCGTCCCGGCGGTACGTTCTCCGGCAAAACATTCCTCGACGAAATGGCCGTTGGAACAGGGTTCGGCTTGCGGCTCGATCTCTCATTCTTCATTCTCCGGTTTGACCTCGCGTTTCCCTTGCGCGTCCCATATCTGCCTGCCAATGAGCGTTGGGTCCTCAGCAAGATCGATTTCGGCAATCCAACGTGGAGAAAGAACAACCTTGTGTTGAATATCGCTATTGGATATCCATATTGATCAACGGTACCAATGCGATGGCGACTGTCACAGGTCTGGTGCTACGCGCTCTCGCCATGTTCTTCTCTCTGATTCCTCGCTGAACCCTGGTCTCGTTAATTTGTTCCTGCAGGCTAGGCATTTATGAAGCAAAGGAATTCATCTGTTTCCTTGCCCGTCCGAATCGACAGATCGACCCGAAGCGTTTCGCAGGATCTGTATCCTTTCGGGAAACAGTCGGACTCACAGCATGCTATTCCCTTCCGGACAGCGCGTGCTGCACGGCAAAAAGGATTAACTACTTTATCATCCTTTCGAGCTATTCCCGTTTGACGAATCCATGGGTATGTTTTCATGCCATGGTGAGGAGTGTGTTTTCCTCAAGAAACGGCATGAGAAGAGGAGATTCTTCGTGACACAATGCGTAACGAATCCAAAAGTCAACCGAATTGCCTTCGTCGGGAACTACTCTCCCAGACAATGCGGCATAGCCACCTTTACAACAGACCTCTGTGAGGCTGTCGCATCGGCGTTTGTTGAAACATCGTGTATCGCTTTGCCGATCAATGATACCGAGGCAGGGTACGCATACCCGAGCCGGGTTCGTTTTGAACTGGCGGAGAAAGACATCCATTCGTACAGGCGGGCCGCGGACTTCCTGAATATCAACGATGTCGATCTGGTATGCCTGCAATTCGAGTATGGGATTTTCGGAGGAAAATCAGGAAGTCACATCCTGACGCTCCTGCGCGATCTTCGAATGCCGATTGTCACAACATTGCACACCATACTCAACTCCCCATCCCCCGATCAGCGAATGGTGCTGGAAGAAGTTGCCGCTCTTTCCGACAGGTTGGTGGTCATGAGCGAGCGCGGAGCCGAATTTCTGCAATCGGTCTATCACGTTCGGCCGGAAAAAATTGATGTGATTCCGCACGGCATTCCTGATGTGCCGTTCGTTGATCCGAGTTTCAACAAGGACCTCTTTGGCGTGGAGGGGAAGACCGTCTTGTTGAGTTTTGGTTTGCTTTCGGCGAACAAAGGAATCGAGACCGTGATCTCCGCCCTCCCCGACATTGTTGCCCGATATCCCGACACAGTGTACATCGTTGTCGGTGCGACGCACCCACATGTTCTTCAACATGAAGGCGAATCGTATCGACTCTCCCTTCAGTGGTTAGCTCAACAGAAGGGGGTGGAAAGTCATGTCATCTTCTACAATCGCTTTGTGAGTCTGGAAGAACTGGTTGAGTTCATCGGAGCCGCTGATATCTATATCACTCCCTATCTCAACGAGGCACAGATCACCTCCGGGACACTTGCGTACACATTGGGAGCAGGGAAGGCGGTCATTTCGACACCATATTGGTACGCTCAAGAGATGCTTGCCGATAAACGAGGTGTGCTTGTCCCCTTCAGTGACCCCGCTGCCCTGGCTGAGCAAGTGATTAACCTGTTAGGCAATGAAGCGGAGCGGCACGCGATGCGCAAGCGAGCTTATATGTTTGGGCGAGCGATGATTTGGTCCGAAGTGGCGAAGCGCTACATGGAGAGCTTTGAACGCGCTCGGTCAGAACGTCGCCACTACATCCCGCCAGGGTTCATCGCAAAAGCGCTCGATCGTTATCCGAGTGAGTTGCCTCCGTTGAAATCGGATCACCTGAGGATCATGACGGACGAAACAGGGATTCTTCAGCATGCTCTCTTCACCGTGCCGAATTATTCCCACGGGTACACCACCGACGACAACGCCCGCGCTCTTCTGGTGAGCATTCTCTCCGACGAACTGGGAAACAGCGAGAGCCTGGGTTTGGCTTCCCGCTATCTCGCTTTCCTCGGATTTGCATTCAATGTCCAGAACAAACGGTTCCGAAATGTCATGGACTATCAGCGCAACTGGGCAGAAGACACAGGTTCTGATGACAGTCATGGCCGCGCGATTTGGGCGTTGGGAACCGTCTTGAGCCACTCGACGTCTCCGTCGTTTAATAGCATGGCAGGCTGGCTGTTTGAGCAAGCCCTTCCCTCCATCCTCGTGACGACGAGCCCACGCGCGTGGGCATTTGCCCTCATCGGCATTTCCGAGTATTCACAAAAATACTCCGGAGACCGAATGGCCAACCAGGTCAGCGAAGAATTGGCGGGCCGACTACTAAGGTCGTACCAAACTGATCATTCGGAAGACTGGCGTTGGTTTGAGAGGACGCTGACGTACTGCAATGCAGTCCTCCCTCATGCTCTCCTTATCTGCGGCAAGTCAATTCCGAACACCGCGATGACTGATGCTGGATTGGAGTCGTTGCGTTGGCTGGCCGATTTGCAATGCGCGCCTGAAGGTCATTTTGTCCCAATAGGCTCCAACGGATTCTATGAGTTTGGAGGCGAACGTGCCCGCTTCGATCAACAGCCGATTGAAGCACAGGCGATGGTCTCGGCGTGTCTCGAAGCATTCAGAATTACAGGGGACAATCACTGGAACAAAGAAGCCCGACGGGCGTTCGAGTGGTTTCTCGGGCGGAACGATTTGAATCTTCCGTTGTATGATGCCACAACGGGTGGCTGCCGCGACGGTCTCCATCCCGACCGGCCAAACCAGAATCAGGGTGCAGAATCCACGCTCGCATTTCTTCAGTCCTTGTTGGAATTGCGTTTAGCCGAACAGACAGAATTATCTATGGGGGTATTATTAAAACCAACAATCAGCATCTCGAGCTCTTTCACAGAAGCAAACTGAATCCCATTCTCACCGCCGAGCATTGGCCCTATCCTATCAATAGCGTGTTCAATGCCGGCGCCACGCTGCTTCCTGACGGGACGACATTGCTTTTGTGTCGCGTGGAGGACCGTCGGGGACTTTCCCATTTGTGCGCCGCCAGATCGGCAAACGGAATTGACGGATGGAAGATTGACGAACAACCTACCTTGCTTCCAAATCCCGATAGTTTTCCGGAAGAACTCTGGGGAATCGAAGATCCACGGATCACGTTTGTGCCGGAATTAAAAAAATACGCCGTTGTGTATACTGCTTATACGCGCGACGGACCCGGCGTTGCCCTGGCCCTTACGGAAAGCTTCCACACGTTCGAACGCTTCGGTGTGATCATGGCACCTGAGGACAAAGACGCTGCGCTCTTTCCGAGACGAATCAACGGAAACTGGGCTTTGATTCACCGTCCTGTCAGCGCACCGAGAGCACACATGTGGATTTCGTACTCACCGGATCTGACAAACTGGGGCGGACATACCCTCCTGATGGAAGCCCGGAAGGGCGCATGGTGGGATGCCAACAAGATCGGTCTTTCTCCCCCACCCATTGAGACACCTCAGGGCTGGTTGGTGATTTACCACGGAGTAAAACAATCATGCGCTGGATGTATTTACAGGCTGGGACTTGCGCTGTTTGATTTGAACAAGCCCGAGCTTCTGCTGAAGCGCGGCGGTAATTGGGTTTTCGCTCCGGAAGAACCGTACGAACAACGCGGCGACGTGGGATATGTCGTGTTTCCGTGCGGATACACGATTGGCAAAGATGGCGATGCCATCAATATCTATTATGGCGCTGCAGATACGAGTATTGCCCTGGCAACCAGCAGCATACGCGAGATGCTGGAGTGGCTTGGAAAGCACAGCGAATGACTCTACGCTGATATTGGCGCTGCTACGAGATGGTAAGAATGCACAATTCGCTTCAAAGTATACAACCCCAGGAAGAGCAGACACTATGACAGAGAAGTCAGACACTACCATTGAAGAAAAGATTCGCAGGGACGGCTCTCTTTCAGAAGAGAGAAAAATTGCCCTTCTGAAGTTGGTTGCGACGATGAAGCCTGATATGAAGAAATCCCACAAGTCTGACCAGAATACGAAGGGTATGATCCGATCGAGTGATCATTCAACGGATAACGCTATTCAGCAAACGAAGAAACACAAAGACTCATGAGGTGATTACGTGGAAGAAAAACAAGTAGTCGTTGGCGAATATGAAACTGAAATAGACGCTGAAATCGCAAAAGGACATCTCAAAGCGTCAGGCATCACTTCAATCATCATCAAAGACGACGGGGGTGGAATGCTTCCATCGCTGCAGAATACGGAAGGCGTTCAGTTGCTGGTTGCCGAAACTCATGAGGAGAAGGCCAGGAAAATACTCGAGTCGCATTCTCGCTGAATTCGTCAAGGAAACATCCTTGCGGACCCTGAAGAGCCGATGTTCGCGGCCATGGCACCGAACAGCGGGAAGACTCTATGATAGAAGGAAGAGTGTCGATGAAGAGAAATATGGGTGTGTGGATAGACCATAGGAAAGCGGTCATCGTGCGGATGACAGATCATGCTGAGGAGATACAGACGATCCTTTCCGACATGGAGAAACATGTTCGTCATCCACGGGGAAAGCCGGAGGATCAAGAAGAGCATAGATACACTAATCATCTCCATGAGTACTACGCGAAAGTTATCGTGTCCCTTCATGATGCCGATTCTATTTTGATCCTCGGCCCCGGCGAGGCGAAGGGCGAACTCAAGACGCTCCTGGAAAACGAAGCGCTTGGCGGGCGCATTGCTGGAATCGGAACGGTTGACAAGATGACTGATCCACAGCTTGCAGCAGAAATTAGAAAGTATTTTTCTGGAAAGCTTGAGAACACTCAGCAGATATGAAGTTTTGTAAGGAATGCACCGAGGAGTTTATCGATCTGTTCGGGAAACTGCACATCAGCGGTCATCAACAATCTTCAAAGGAGCTCCATTATGATCGATTCACAGCTTAGATCTTTTCGAACATTCGTGGTTCTCTCTCTTGGTTTGCTGCTTCCTTTGCTTTCAGGCTGCTCTGCGGGCGACACTCCCGAGGTGCAGTCCATGAAGGCTGATTTGAAGAAGATGACACACGAGCGAGCCAAAATTGAAACGCACCTGGCGATATTTGATACACTCGACTTCATCGTGTTCAGCAACCAGGAATGGACCCGTCTGCACGAAAGCCATTCAAAAGACATCAAGGTCTATTGGCCCGATGGGCACATGACAGAAGGCATTGATGTGCACATTGCGGACTTGAAAGCCATGTTTGTTTATGCACCCGATACGAGAATCAAAGAGCATCCGATACGATTTGGCGCGGGCAAATATACCGCTGTCACCGGCGTGTTCGAGGGCACGTTCACGAAACCTATGCCGATTGGGAATGGAAAGTTCATTCAACCCACAGGCAAGGCATTCAAGATGCCCATGGCAACCATAGGCATTTGGGAAAACGGGATCATGATCGAAGAACATCTGTTCTGGGACAATCAAACGTACATGAAGCAAATCGGACTCGCAAAATAGTTTCTTCAATCAATAGAAGAGTGATCCACAGTCTGTAGGGGATTACGACGGCACATTTCAAGATTGAATATCCCCGGAGCCAATTTCGAGCGATCTCCGGGATACTGTGACACGGTTGGCGTTTGGCGGACTGAAGAATGAGACGCTGTTCACCAGGGAGAAACTGAATGAAAAATATTGAACTCTTGAATCCTTACACCATGGGCACCATCGAGCTGAAAAATCGGATCGTCATGGCCCCCATGACCCGCTCTCGAGCCATCGGCAACATTCCCAACGACCTCATGGCTGAGTACTATGAGCAGCGTGCTGCTGCAGGACTCATTGTTACCGAGGGGACATCCCCCTCGCCGAACGGTCTTGGGTACAGCCGTATTCCAGGCATTTTCAGCGAAGCACAAGTGGAAGGTTGGAAGAAAACAACGAAGGCCGTGCATTCCAGAGGAGGGAAGATATTCGTTCAGCTCATGCACACCGGGCGCATCGGCCATCGTGCAAACATGCCGGGAGATGCAGTGATTCTTGCCCCCTCTGCTCTCAAACCGACCGGACAAGTGTGGACAGACGCTCAGGGATTGCAGGACTATCCAGTCCCGACAGCCATGATGATAGGCGAAATCCGACGAGCACAGCAGGAATACGTTGCCGCCGCTGTTCATGCAAGAGAAGCAGAATTTGATGGAGTGGAACTGCACGGTGCGAATGGATACCTCCTGGAGCAATTCTTGTCTCCCGCAAGCAATCAAAGAAATGACCAGTACGGGGGAAGCGTTGAAAACCGCTGTCGTTTCCTGTTAGAACTCATGAGAGGCGCGGCTGAAGCAATTGGAAAGGAACGGGTCGGTGTACGCTTATCGCCGTACGGCGTGGCAAGCGACATGCCTCACTATCCTGAAATCGACAGCACCTACAAACATCTTGCTGAACAGGTCAACCGCATTGGGATATCCTATGTCCACATCGTGGACCACAGCAGCATGGGTGCACCGATCGTGCCCGTCGAAATCAAGGAAGCGATCCGCGAACGATTCAAAGGCACGATTATTCTCAGCGGCGGCTATACCAAGGAACGCGCTGAAACCGAATTGCGTGGCGGACTCGCAGATCTCATCGCATTCGGCAGGCCATTTATCAATAATCCCGATCTCGTTGAACGATTCGTTCACGGCTGGCCGCTTTCACAAGAACTCGATATGACGACATTCTATACTCCCGGCGACAAGGGATATACCGACTATCCCATGTACGCTCAACAAGCCCTTGAAATGGTCTGACATGCCTGAGATTGTCGAAGTCGGCGAATAACCACGAAGGAGGTGCGCTGTGGCGATACCTATGAAAGAGCATGACCCGAACCTGCTTCCTCCAGCTGACTGGGAGGGAGAAATCGAACGATTGCAGGAGGGCCTGCGTATTGAGCGCGATCGAACCCTTCGCACATTGGCCGATTTCAAAAACTATCGTCGCCGCATAGAACGTGACGGCAGCAAGCTTGCCGAAGAAGGCAAACGCGGTATTATACTGCCGCTCCTGGACATCGTAGACGACCTGGAGAAGGCGATGAAGTGGACCGGCGACGCGGAGAAACCTTTTGTCAAGGGAGTGCAAATCATCCACCAGAAATTCCTCTCTCTGTTGGAAGCGCAAGGCGTTTTCCCTTTCGAAAGTGTCGGCAAGCCATTCAACCACGATCTGCACGAGGCTGTCGCGATGACAAAACGTGCAGCAAGTGAATCGGGCATTGTGGTCGATGAGCTTCGACGCGGTTATCTCTGGAACGATGAATTGCTGCGCCCTGCGCAAGTGCGGGTTGCCGAATAACGTGCGCATCGCCTGGCGAGCCGCGGTTCTCCCTCGGCGTTCCACGGGTGCAAGAAAGTTGTGTGCCACGGCGTTGGCGGCACAATAATTATCCATATAAAACCGAAAGGGAGGTTCAAATGCCTTTAGTTCATGTCGTAATCGTTCTCATCGTGGTCGGCGTGCTCTTGTGGCTCGTGAACACCTACATACCCATGCAGGCCACGATAAAGAAAATCCTGAACGCCGTCGTGGTGATTGCGGTCGTGCTGTGGCTGTTGAACGGATTTGGGTTGCTGGAGCCGTTGCTGAACATTCACATCGGCAAATGATCTCTGCACGTTCATCAGGAGAAGTGCCAGAATTGCAGCGGACAGGCTTCACAGAGGAGCCCGTCGAGAAAAGAATGCGAGTTACGCAATGGCATGCTTCCTTTCTACAGTCGTCTGGACGTGATTCGAAAGCGGTAAGACCATGATCTACAAAGATTACTACAAGGATTTGGGCATTGCCAAGTCCGCTACGCCGGCTGAGATCAAGAAGGCGTATCGAATTCTTGCCAACAAGTATCATCCCGACAAAACCAACGGTGACAAAGCGGCTGAGGAAAAGTTCAAAGCCGTCAACGAAGCCAATGAAGTCCTGAGTGATCCGATAAAACGAAAGAAGTACGATCAGTTTGGTGCGGATTGGAAGCATTACGAAGAAGGCGGAGCTCAGCCGGGAGGATTCGATTGGTCGAAGTATGCGAATAGCGGCGGCGGACAATCGCGCCGGACGAGCACCAATGAATCCGACACCACGTTCACCGACGATAACGCTAATGACCTTTTCGAGATGCTGTTTGGACAACGCGGCGGACAGCGGCCGGGCAGACGGAATGTCGTCAGCAAAGGTGAAGATCTTGAGACTGAGGCCATTCTGACGCTTGAAGAAGCGTATCACGGCACGGCGCGGCTCATCCAGCTTCATGGTCAAACGATCAAAGTGACTATCAAGCCGGGTGCTGCAGACCAGCAAATGCTCCGAATTCCGGGTAAAGGGGCGAGCGGAATGAGCGGTGGTCCGAACGGCGACCTCTACCTCACCGTTAAGATAGCGCCGCATCCGGAATATCATCGCAAGGGGAATGACATTCACCAGGACATCGCCGTTGACCTGTATACGGCGATCCTCGGTGGAAAAGCCCAGATCAAGACGCTGAAAGGCGCGGTTACCGTCAACATTCCCAAGGAGACGCCAAACGGAACAGAACTCAGACTTCGGGGACTAGGAATGCCCATGTATGGGAAGAAGAATAAGTTCGGAAACCTGATCGTGAGAGTCGCCATCGTGCTGCCGGAGCATCTCAGCGCTGAAGAATCAGATTTGTTCGTCAAATTGGCGGCGCTGCGGAAATAGCTCACAGCGTTGCTGCATATGCATAAGCACTTCGCAGAACCACGTGCAATGTTTTGCTCATTGAAAGACGAGAGAACTAGTGCCGTTTCAAATTAGTTA
>PMZI01000078.1 GCA_003170475.1 Ignavibacteriota bacterium
TCTTTCAGTCTTGTCGGAACGGCGGGATTTGAACCCGCGACCCCTTGCACCCCAAGCAAGTGCGCTACCGGGCTGCGCTACGTTCCGAGGTGTTTCAATTTCCCGATACTTCCTCTAGGTGGCTTTCAATATACAAAAATTGTATTGCCCTCGCAATCGCCGAAACGCTTGTGGAGACAGGACATTTCCGGACGATGAGGAATTTGATGCATCAGAGCTGATCGCGTGAATCGTGAAAAAGAAGGCTTTTGTTGTTGCTTGATGTGAGCAGAGAAAAAAGATGGAGACCTCCCATCAATTCCGTCGAACGTTTTGCTCCATCGCAGTCCAAACAGTTCTAGAAAATCGAATTCACGTGTCGCCACATCGCCAACAGGGGAGCACCGCTTTGAGAACTGGCCACAGATACAAACGGGGTTCGCAGTTTCGAAGGTGATCCACCTAGGCCGTGATGTGCATCACAGTCGATAACTTTCATCGAGGGCATCAATACGCATTCTGATTCTTATCGTCTTCACGTTTTGGTTCATAATCCATTGACAAGTGATTGATTTCCTTGGGTTTTGTGAATGTGTTTCGCCATTCTCGTTTTTGATTCATCACTTTTCTGGTCGTGGGAATCTGCGCAGCATCTACTCAACTAAACAAAGTGCCGGCCTCATCGACCTTTTGTGGAACTTCTCAGCATCCAAAGTGTTGATATACATGACATAGGAGAAAGTTTTTTCATTTACATTTACCACTAAGGAGTAAGTTATGATGAAGAGAATTTTTGTGCTGGGGCTTGCCCTCTGTGCAATCTCATTGGCAGCCTTTGCCCAAACATCCACAACAGCCAACGTGACAGCAAACGTTAATGCCGCGCTGACGATCACGAATACCGGTGCTTTGGCCCTTGGAAATGTCGCGCAGGGTGCAACGGTCACGATTACTTCGTTAACAGCGGGAGCGGCGACGTTTACGATTCAAGGTGCCGCGAGCGCCGGAACAACAGTCACGGTCACAGATCCGGTGAACCTGACGTTCGGCGCGAACAATCTTCCTTTCACAGGACAGATTCCTCGTTTTAACGTAGCGAACGTTCAGGCAACGTCGACTGCTTTCGGTGCGCTCACGGGCGGATCCACAACTACCTCCGCCGGCGGCCAACTGTTCCTCTGGATTGGCGGCTCAGTGACCGCATCTGGATCACAAGCGGCTGGATCTTACAGCGGCACTATAACTGTCTCGTTCACGCAGCCGTAACTACACTCAGATGTTTTTTTCAAGAAGCCCGGATTTCATTAGAAGTCCGGGCTTTGCACTTTCAGCGTAATTCTTTACATTGAGTCTGCACTATCCTATGTCCATGGCTACACGCCTCTCCATACGATCTTTCCTCACAAACCGAGAACAATGTATTCTTCTGCTGCTGTTGCTGCCCCTCATGCATTCTCTCGCGCAAACCCCGGTCCGGGTCGTAACACTCAATGAGCTCTCCATGGGCACTGTCACAGCCGGCCGCAATCTTCTGATTCGTCCGTCTGATGCAGGCGCGGCAAAATTCCGGGTGGAGAGTAACAGAGACACAACGGCAATCATTCGGTTCTTTCTTCCTTCGCAATGTTCATCCTTGCAGGGAAATGATCAGCTTCGGGTCGAGTTTACAGCAGAGGGAGCCGCATGGTCTGTGCAGGACGCGGTCTCCGGGTCGACGATGTTCGATCCACGCCAACCGCTGACTCTCCAGCTTCAGCAGAATAGGCCCGTCTATGTCTGGGTCGGGATCATGGCATACCCTCATCGCTTCCAGCAAGCAGGGCGATATGCAACGAACATTACACTCACCATCATTTCCTTGAGATAATCACGATGCGCTCACTGCGAGTACTCGTCATGGCAATCTGCAGCCTTTCGATTGTTGAGGCGCAGATTTCTGTAGCTCCTCCGGTTATATTCCTCAGTTCTTCGAACAAGTTCGGAACACTGACCGTCGAGAATGGCACTGATGTCGGACAGGAAGTCTCTGTCGTTTTTCGGTTCGGGTATCCCACATCAGACTCGCTGGGGAGAATGTCGATGCGCTATGATGATTCTCTTGAGGCACGGAGAAGTTCCTGCGCCGAGTGGTTGAGGATTTTCCCGAAGAAATTCACTCTTGCTCCCCGCCAACAGCAAACCGTGCGCATTGCAGCAACAATGCCAAGTGGGTTGTCGGATCGTCTGTTCTGGACTCGTTGCATAACGACTGCCTCGCCGCAGCAACAATTCGTCGACACCGTCCAACGGGGGGTCACGACAAAAATCAGCTTTGTGTTCGAGCAGGTGACGACTGTCGTTTTCACTGCGGGATCACCGCGTCCTTCCGTTGAATTGGAAGGGAAAGGAGTTCGGCCGGATTCCCAGATCGTCGCCGTTCTATGGCACGCACGTTTGAAGGGGAATGCGCCGTTTTTCGGAACAGCCGTTACGAAGATTTTCGATTCCGGAGGCCGCCAGGTGGATGAAACGACAGAGACCCTTGCAATCTACGTTGACATGATGAAGCGTTCTGAATTCAAACGTTCAGCCTTGCATAGGGGAACGTATACCGCCGAAGTCACGCTGCTGAGCAGACGAAACGACATCGCTCCTGAAAACATCATTCAACTCCAACCCATCACTACTCGCTTCACCATCCTCATTCCCTAGCTGAAAATATCGAAAGAAATGCTGAATCGACTCGTGCTGGTTCTGGTTCTCGCAGCAAGCTTCGGAGTGATTTCCGCTTCCGCACAGAACGCAGACGAGAGTCAGGGCGAAGAGGCTATTCTTTCGTTTGAATTTCCCCAGGGGGGGGTCAGCGAGATTGTCATCGGCCGACTCGAGAAAGGCCGATTCCTCCTCCCTGCTGCAGACCTGCTCCAGACACTCGGAATCAATACGATCGTTGGGAGTCGCGGCACAACTCTTACGGGATTCTTTCTCTCGGAAGACACACCGTACTCCATCGACACGAAATCCCTTAAAGCGGAGATCAAAGGTCAGTCTCTGCGGCTGACGAAGGACGATTTCCTTCTCGTGGGACCCTCCCTCTACCTTATCCCCGCAGTGTACGATAAGTTGTTCCATCTCCGCTTTTCCATCGACATGTCAAGATTACTGTTGTCGCTGGAAACGAGTGTCTCTCTTCCAGTTGTAGCGGCACGCAACCGGGAACGCGATGCGCGATTCCTCGCGACGATGGAACCCGGGCGCCAACAATATCCGCTTATGTATCCGCGTTCTCAACACCTCTATAACGGAACGCTTCTGGACTATTCGTTGACTGCAGCTTCTTCCTCCGGCAAACAGTCGCTGGCCTATGATCTTCGGGCGGGAGCGGAGTTGCTCTACGGAGACTTTCAGATCGGTGCCCTCGGCAACTACGAGCCGGGTCTCCAGACGGGGTCGACACTCGATCTCCGTTGGCGTCACGCGTTTCAGGGTCGTACGTCTCTGACACAACTGTCGGTGGGGGACCTCGTCGCGACCGGCGTGCAGCAATATCCATTCCGTGGAATCCAGGTGTCCAATGAGCCTCTGCAGCCGCGGGAATTCTATCAGACATACCTCATCGAAGAGACCACCATTCCCGGCTGGACTGCGGAATTGTATCTCAACGATCAACTGGCAGGTGTCACGAAGGCGGATGCGCGTGGGCACTATCGATTCAACATTCCGCTGACGTACGGCACGACCGAATACACGATTCGTCTCTACGGCCCATCAGGCGAAGCACGCACACAGCGCCATCGGCTGCAAATCCCCTTCACGATTTTGCCACCCGGAGAAGTGATCTACACATTGAACGCGGGCCGGACGACACAGCAGGGGGATAGAATCCTACAAGGTTCTCTCGCAGCCGGTCTCACGAAACTTCTCACCTGGAACGCCGGCCTGGAACAAGTGAGGGATTCTCTCTCAAACATCTTGGTCGCTTCCACCGGAATCTCCCTCCGTATCGGAGAGACGTACACCCTCGGCCTTCAGGCGACCCCTTCTCTCCAGTACCGGGCAGAGGTGAATGCTATCTACCCGTCACAGACGTCGTTCACTTCCTCGCTCGCCGTCTACACCCGTAACTCTTTTTACAATCTTTCTGACAGGCTCAGAGACTTGCAGGGCGCGCTCTCGATTCCATTTCAGACTGCTTCTGCTTCATACTCTGTTCGCATCACCGGAGGACGAACGGATTTTTCTACCGGGGTCTTCGACCGTGCAGACATGAGTGCGACTGTATCAACGGGCGCAACAATATCCACGCTGGAGTTTCAAGGGACGAGAAGTCAGATTGGATCTGAACCGGAAACTGTGAGGCCTTTGGCCCAAGCTTCGATTCTCCAACTGATTCCCTTTGGCCGCTTCGGGCTCGGCGTTCTCGATGCGGCGCTCGCCGGCCTGAGCACAGGCTACGATCTTCAACGGAACACGTGGGACAATGTTCTTGTGGATTTCTCGGTGTCGATGTTTCGCCATGGACATCTACAGCTGACGGTACGTCGCGACTTCACGCTTGCGTCCTCATCGGCTTCGCTGCAGTTTGTGTACGAATTCAGCGGAAGCCGCAGTACAACGTCAGCCCTTTTCGACGGCTCGCAAGCGTACTCACAAAACATCCGAGGCTCGGTGTTCGTGAACAATGCCTTGACCTATCATCGGTTTTTCGACCGGGAATGGGTTGGGAAATCCGGCGCACGATTCCGGACATTTCTCGACTACAATGGCAACGGTGTTTTTGATCCCGGAGAGAAGCTGCTGACGGGAGTGAACCTCGATCTGAATCGAGCGTTTGCGGCTCAGCAGATCACGCCAACGGCACGCTACGCATGGGATCTCCTTCCCTACAATCGATACGAGGTCGACGTCAATGACGTGAGCATAGAGAATGCCCTCTGGGTTCCGCGGCAACGAGCATTTTCATTCGTGACCGAACCGAATGTGTTGAAGCCCATTGACATTCCGTTTGACGTTGTTGGAACAATCGAAGGTACCGTGCTGAAGCAGACATCCTCGGGCATGAAACCGGTGCCGGGATTGAAACTCCAGTTGGCCCGCATCAATGGGAAGTTCAGAAAATCCATTCCGTTGTTCCAGGACGGTAGTCTGTATTCCATGGGAATCCCTCCGGGTTGGTACACTGCCGCCGTCGATTCGACTCAACTTCAGATTCTTGGGCTGCGGTCTGTCCCGGGCATCATCGCATTTGTCATCAGGAATACGAAGGATGGTGATTATGTCGGAAACCTCGACTTCATTCTCCGGGAAGAGGACGGAAAAAAACACTGACTTCAGGTGTAGATTGTAGAATCTTCACACCGTGGGCTCCCCCTCCCGCGCGGCACTTGAGCTCCCCCAACAATTCAGCCGAAATTTTCCCTTTTTCTTCTCAACTCTGACTCAGTCTGGCCCTGCCCATGCGGCACGGTCCTTGAGCCTTCTCATACTGATAACGTATGAGAAAACGCCTCACCATAGCCATTCTGACCGCGATCGCTCTTCTGCTCACAGCTCCGTGCCTGCGAGCACAGCAAGCTGCGTCAGCAGTTTGCACCGTGCAAGCAACCGTCCTCCCGGCGATCACGCTACGAACCATCACAAATCTGGAGAGCGCATCGTCACATTCCCCGGTGTTGAGGACTGGAGTGTCTCTTTCCGGAGAAGGTGTGATTCGGTTGAAGGTCGAGAGCGCGGAAGAATCTCACGAAGTTACGATCGATCTCCAACGGGAGTCAAAAGAACTCAAAGACAAGACATTTTCGAGAATCAACAAGATAAAAATCGAGTACCTGAGCAGTTAATTATCACCGCCAGATCTTTGTGGTGTGGCGCGTCTCCGGGTATCAAATTTCGAAAGAAGCCGTCATGAGTATTTGTGACGGCTTCTTTGCGTACAGCCGGGCTTTTACCAGACCGCCATGGATTTTGGCATCAGCAGACGGATCGGCATTGCCGGTGATCCTCCACTCTCCTCCAGCGCAAGAAAACAAAGACAACTTGACAAACTTCGTGGCGACTTGATAGCAGAGACAAGGGATTTTCTTCGTATCTTCAGACAGTGACCAATGCGCCCGCATCGACGAAATCGCGGGTAAGAAGGGCTCAAGACCCCTCACTCTGAAACCCACTATGACCAAAGCTGTCAGTCCACTTCTCATTGCCGCACGGGACATCTGCGTTCGCTTCGGAGAGCAGGTCGTTCTGAAGAGCGCAACTCTGAGCATTCACCAAAGCGACAGGATCGGACTGATCGGAAACAACGGTTCCGGAAAAACTACACTGCTCAAGATCATTGCCGGCGTCATGCTGCCCGACTCGGGATCGATCGAGCGACGACGAGACATCGTCGTGGGGTATCTCTCCCAGGATTTTCAGCTCGATCAGACGAAATCCGTTTACGACAACATCGTGGAAGGAGCTCACGACGTTATCGATAATTTGAGAGAATATGAATCACTGCCGTACACATCGGAGAGGCGTCATCTTCTCGAAGAGCACATTCATCAACGGGACGGTTGGAACCTCGAGAATAGAATTGAGACTGCGATGCACTCCTTGAATGTTTCCGAGAAGCATCGTGATATCCAGACGCTTTCCGGCGGGGAAAAGCGACGCGTGGCATTGTGCAAGGCAATCATCGCGAGACCCGATCTCCTCATCCTCGACGAACCGACCAACCATCTCGATACCCGTTCTATTGAATGGATGGAGGAGTTTCTCGGAGCCTTCTCCGGAGCGTGTCTGTTTGTAACACACGACCGGTATTTTCTTGATTCGATCGCCAACAGGACTGTCGAGCTCTCCAACGGTGTCTGTCATCCGCACGATGGCAATTACACTGACTTCCTCATCGACAAAGCAGACCGCGAAGCGCAGCTCGAGACCGAAGAGAGAAAGAGGAACAGCTTTCTTCGGCGCGAGCTTGAATGGGTTCGCCGGGGCCCTCGAGCCAGACGGACAAAAGCGAAAAGCAGGCTCAAGAGCTACGTTGAAGCGGCAGCAGAAGAAGGGTACGAACTCGAAGCCGAAGTGGATCTCATCATCCCCCCCGCCCCGCCGTTCGGATCAAGGGTATTAAATCTGAAGAACCTGGGGATCGCGCTGAGCGGCAGGCAATTGTTTTCCGAATTGTCGTTCAATTTTGAGAAGAAGAGGAAGTTGGGAATCATCGGGCGGAACGGTCTCGGGAAGACGACCCTGTTGAGAATCATCCTCGGAGAAGTTCAACCCGATGAAGGGCATACGGACGTCGGTGACAGAACGGTTTTCAATTACGTCGATCAATCGCGAGTGGCACTGACCGACGAGAAGACTGTCTTGCAGGAAATTGGTGACGGTCGGGAGTGGATCTTTTTCGGCGAAGAACGCCTGACCGTGTGGAAGTATCTGCGGCGGTTCCTTTTTACCGACGACAGGATCAATACAAAGGTGGGCCAGCTCTCCGGCGGAGAGCGAAGCAGGCTCCTGCTTGCCAAAATCCTTATGAACGGCGGCAACTTCCTCATCCTGGATGAACCTACCAACGACCTGGATCTGGCGACCCTCCGCGTCCTCGAAGAAGCGCTGGCGGCGTTCGACGGTTGTGTCATTGCGGTCAGTCACGATCGATATTTCCTGAACCGCGTCTGCAACGGGATCATGGCGTTTGAAGGCGACGGAAAGGTGCATTTCAGCGAAGGGGACTACGACTACTATCTCGAAAAGCGGGACGTGCGGGAAACTGAGGCCGCGGTTCAAATCGTGGCATCGAAGAAACAGAAGGAGCGCGTCAAGATTCAGACCACCAAGCTTACGTGGAAAGAAGCCAAAGAGCTCGAAACCATTGAAGCGGAAATCGTGAGCACGGAGGCGGAAGTCGAACGGATCGAAGCGATTTTCTCATCACCTGACTTCTACCAAAAGCGCGGAGAAGAAACTGCCGGATTGACCGAAGCTCTTGCCGCAGCGAGAGCATCGGTGGATCGTCTGTATGCGCGATGGAACGAGCTTGAGGAAGTCCGATCCGGCTATCGCTCATCCTGAACAACGCTCAAAAAGTCAGCTCAGAAGGTTCTTGACAGAGGTTTACTTCTTCGGTTCTTCGTCGGTCTTCTTTGTATCAATTTGCTTGACATCTTTTTCGATATCGTCCTGGATGTCTCGCGCGGCTTTCTTGAACTCGCGCAAACCGGTTCCAAGTCCTTTCATGAGCTCCGGGATCTTGTTCGCCCCGAAGAAGAAGAACATGACGATCATGATCAGAATGATTTCAGGCGCGCCAAGATTCATGGTACCACTCTCCTTTCAACGATGATCGAATCCTCCCCGGAAGACCACCACCAGTATATTGCGGCATTGCGTCAATGTCAACGTCGAAACGTGCTACACGCGTCGATGAATCATTTTTCATCCAACATTCCGTCCTCATCGTCAGCGGCGCTGATCCATCCCTTCCATCTATTTCAGTACAATGCTCTTCGTGTCGATCGTGAACGCTGCAAAATAGCCGAGCGGACCGTTGCTCAAATTTGTGATCGGATTCGCCGGCGATAACGACGTCGCACTCCGATCCGACGACAAGATATCCCGCAGAGTACTGTAGTACTCATACGCAGATTTATCGATCGAGAGTAGTTCCACGGTGATGGTATCTCCTGGATTGACATTTCTCCCGGCTCTGATTCTCTCCGCCATCTCGTTGCCGTTGGTCAGCTTATCCGTGAAGAGTCGGTACCGTCGGCCATCAATGGAGTCGGCTGGGATGAGCGTGCTCGACCGTGCATTGATGCGATAGTAGTTGCCGAGTTCGGTCGGATCCCTGAACATTACGTAGATATCATATCCACTCTCGCCACCGAACCCTGTCCGCTGAATCGCGTATAACGAATCAATCAGCACCTTCTGGGGCATCGAAGAAGACCCATCGTATTCCTTTCCGTCTGAAATGACCGAAAGCGTATACGTTCTCCCCGCGATTCCTTGTAGTTTTGTTGAGAGATAGGTCCCGCTTGTAGTTTCCTTCAATGTATCACGCTGTCCTTGATTGTCTGTCACAACGACCAACGCATTCGAGACCGGAGGAAAATAGAGTGATGGCTCGAAGTAATCTCCGCTCAGACTCAGCGTCACCGAATACGGCCCTTGTTGGTCGGTCACCGTACCATCAATCACCAGATGCGGAGAAGCATTATTGAGATCGATCGAAACCACCTTCTCGCATGCCAACAGCACAAAGCCTGCAACCAGGATGCTTGCATAGAGAGCGCTTTTGAGGAACAGTGTTTTCATAGTCATACCCAATCCTGAACGTTAGAACTTGAAATTGTAAGTGACAGATGGAATGAAGGGAAAGAAGGTCGTTTGAACGGCCTGCGTTTTGCTCGGATCATTGGGATCTTGTCGGAAACTGATCGCATACGGATTCATCCTGTCATAAACATTGTAGATGGAGAAATTGAGGTTCGATCTCGGACCAAGCGTCCATGTGGCGGACACATCGAGCCGATGATACGCCGGCATCCGGTATCCATTTCGCTCCGTGTAATAAGGAACCAACCGACCATCGATCAAATAGTTGCCTGACGGAAACGTCACAGCGTTTCCAGTGTTGTAGACCCACGTGGCAGAAAATGTCCAGATGGTGCTGTAATCATAGATGGCAACCACAGAGATGTCGTGAGTCCGGTCCTGCCTGGCGGGAAAAGGAGCGCCGTTGTTGATCGGCGCGAATTGTTCTTCCGTTCTCGAAAGCGTGTACCCCAGCCAGCCACTGATGGGACCGTAGTGCTTCCGGATGAGGAATTCTGCCCCATAACTCCAACCCTTGCCATAGAGCAGCAGCGATTCGACGGCCGGGTTGATCTGCAGGTCGGCCCCGTTCTTATAGTCGATGAGATTGTGCATGGCCTTATAGTAAATCTCCAGAGATGCCTCCAACTCATTATTGTTGAAGTTCCGAAAATACCCGACGGCGTACTGATCGGCTGTCTGTGGTTTGACGTTGTTGCTGCTCGGCACCCACAAGTCGCTTGGATTTGTAGTGGTAGAGTTTGAGAGCAAATGCAGATATTGGGCCGTGCGCATGTAGGACGCCTTGATCGAGCTTGTCTCGTCGAGGTTCATGTTGGCGGATATTCGCGGCTCGAGGTTCGAATAAGTTTGAATTTTTGCGCCGGCGGCGTAGGACATCGTGTCAAGCGCGGTTCCGCTCGCGTCATAGTTATACGTATGCCCCGGCCCGAGAAGCGTGAAAATGGAAAAGCGAAGACCGTAGTTGACCTTCAGGCCGGAGAGAGGCTCAAGCTCATGGGAAGCATACGCCGCATTTTCCAGCGCGAACCGTCGTTCGAGAGCCAGACTATTAGTAAAACTTGTCGAACCGGCTGTAACGTTTCCGGGCATGAATGTGTGGTAAATGGAGTTGAAACCGAACTTCACGGTGCTTTGCGAGCTTGCGAAATATTGAAAATCGGTCTTGAAGTTCACGTCCTGTATACCCGAAGTGATCTGAAATTCACTCGTCCCCGCCCCCACCGTGTTGCTGTATTCATAGTTGCTGAAAATGAAAGAGGTGTTGGAGAAGAGATGATCGCCGAAAATATGATTCCAACGGGCCGTGGCCGTCGCATTTCCCCAGCTGAAACCGAAGGTGTTCGGATAATTGAAATTATCCCTCCCGAAATATCCGGAAACAAATATCCTGTCCTTCTCTCCGAGCGTATAGTTTGTCTTCGCGTTCAGATCATAAAAATAGAGACTCGCCCTGTTGATCGTCGTGTCCTTCGAGAATTTCAGAAAAAGATCCGCATACGTTCTCCTGGCAGAGATGATGAAGGATCCCTGATCTTTGACGAGAGGTCCTTCGAAACTGAGTCGGGACGCAAGAAGGCCGATGCCGCCTGTGCCGCCATAGTTCTTCATGTTCCCGTCGTTCGTTCGAATATCCAACACAGAAGAAAGCCGGCCACCGTACTCAGCCGGGATGCCGCCCGTCATCACCTTGACATCCTTGATCGCATCAGAATTGAAGACGGAAAGAAACCCAAGGAGATGGGACGAGTTGTATACCGGGGCTTCGTCGAGCACGATGAGATTTTGATCGACGCCTCCACCCCGTGCGTAGAAACCCGTGCTCCCCTCCCCTGCCGATTTCACTCCGGGAAAGAGCTGGATGGTCTTCATGATATCCCTTTCTCCAAGCAAGACGGGGATCGATTGAACTTCACGAACTTCAAGTCTGTTGGAGCTCATCTCCGTCGAGGTCACATTCTTGTCAGACCGTTCCCCGGTCACGACAACTTCATTGAGTCTGATGGGCTCGGGAGTGAGCTCGAAATTCAGCGTTCGATCGTGTTGGAGTAGGATGGTGTCCTGCTTCACTCTGAAGCCGAGAAACTGGATGAGAACAGTGTATTCTCCCTGAGCAAGGGTGATCGAATAGAAGCCGTACGCGTTGGAGGACGTGCCCACTCCCTTCAAGTCCTTCACGACAATATTTGCTCCTATCAAGGCTTCTCCCGTCTCGGCGTTTTTCACTATCCCGCTGAGCGTGTAACGCTCCTGTGCAATCAGCAAAGTGTGAGGCGCGCAGAACAAAAACCCTGCTGCTATGAATTTCAGTGAGATTCGTCTCATCGGATCGCTTTCTCTGTCGTCAATATGGTGGCTCTTGATGAAACATATATGCTTTGATTATCTACCGCGCGCGAGGAAGCACGTATTGCTCCTAAGAGCCAGTGACGCGGTTATTCGCGGACACGTCGCGGGCATCCCGGATGGAAGCGATTGCGTTTGTTGCAATGGGTTTGAAAGGAAGTGAACGGGATCTCTCGCTGCTTCCCGCCTCGCCCCAATCCTCTCTGATTTGGATTGGTGCGCCAGGAGCACGAGAGTCGTGACAATCTTTTTCAGTTCTCCGGATTTCTCGAAAAAGTAGTCCGCTCCCATGGCGAAGCACTTGAGCTCGCATTCGCTGCAAGGTCCCTGGGTGAGCATGATTGCAACAGAATCGGGGTTCGCTGATTTGGCAGCAGAAAGGACATCGAGTCCGCTGCCGCCCGACATCGGCAGAGCAATAATGACAGAATCCGGCTTGGCCCGCTTGATTCCTCCAATCGCGTGTTCAACGTCACCCGCTTCTCCTGCTATTGAAACTCCCACCACACTCGCGGCAATCGAAGCCAAGCTCTGACGGACTCTGTCATTGGTGTCTGCTATGAATAGTGTCATCCTCAATCCCTCCGATCAATGTTCTCCGGCGCCGCATTCTTCCTCCACAACCATCATCATCGGCAAAGCCAGAACATTGTATCAACGAGATCGGATAGTCAGTGAACCCTTTCTTGAGATGTGGTGGCAGCGCGAGCTGCCAGAATGAGAGATGATGACAAGAAGATGTACGACCTCGTGCAGTCGTACCATCGCACTGCACGCACGTATTAGCATAACACCATCAACTATTGTCGCGTTCCCGAAAGTCTTTGGCCAAAGATGCATTATTCTGCAACGGCGGTGACAACGAAAGAGGCCGTTTTACTTGATGACGGCAACCTTCCAACGGTACACCGAGTTACCGGCAGAGCCTACAACAAAATGAACACCGGAAGAAATGTGGGAGCGCAGATCTGATGACGGCACAAAGATAAACCTTCCCCCGTTCGATTCGACGACTGAATAGGAGGCAGAGTATTCCACGGCCAAGGCGCTATTCAAGAAGCAGATTTGCGCCGACGAATTCGGTAGTTCATTTACAGGCAACGCGAGGCGGTGAGCTTCGGAAAGACGCAAAGGATTTGGTGCTGCTTCGCTGATTGCTTTCTGGACATCCGATCTGGAAGAAGCCAGCAGATAGCGCTCTGTCCATTTGCTCTCATCTGAGACTCCGAACCCAATTCTCAATCCGTTCGGCAAAACCTGGAGTGGTATGTTTGCGATTGATGCACCCATCTGAAGCTGTAACGCACGCATGGTGAAATCATACTGCTGCGCGGCGGCGAGATCGCCGTACGTAATGATGGCAATAAGCGTGTCAGTCTGGAGGGGGATCTCGTAGAAATTCGATGAGAATACATATGCCTGCCCGGATATGGAAGCCGTACCGCCAGAATATAAGGTCGTGCTCACATTGGGAACGAACCGTGGATAATGGCTTCCTTCCCGATAGTAGCGGATGGTGTCTGCGCGATCACCGGTAAAGTAGTTCCAATAGCTGAAGAGAGCAAACTCAGTTTCAAAATCCGTTCCGAGCGTCGAGAGGACCGTGTTTATGCTTGTGACAATCGGAATATTTCTTTCGCGCTCCCAAATGTCTCTCATCACATTCCGGCCAAACCTCTGACTCATGAACTGTCCCCAGATTCCCCTTTCTGAACCGACAAAGAGTGGATCGAAATAATAGAATGGCAAGGTGCCTTCCACATCGCGAAATGAAGTGAAGTATTCAGATACATCGTAGTAGTAGTCGTGGACGGCAGGAAACATAACTCCTTCCATCCAGCCGGCGCTCAACTCAAAAAAATAGGCATCGAGATCACTCCACATCCCGTAACCTCCCAGATGGATGGCATGCTGGAACTCGTGTGCCGCGGTCGCACGCAGCCCATCCATTCCCGCCGTCCGATATCCCAGGTAATCGTTATCGACGACCGTGTAGGCCCAATACTGTGCAGGATTGGAAGACGGATTGATACGCGTGCTGTCATCGTACGAGGTGAAACCGAACAACGAAGGATCCAACTCCTGGATGAACACGTCGTATTCAGGTCCCCCACCCCAACCGCCATCAGATGCAGGAGGTCTGTATCCAAGCGCATCTATCTGAAACCTCCAGCAATAGTCGAAGATTGCGGCCACAGAATCCACATATGCTTCGTAGGTATTGGGCAACCGAGATTGCTGTGTCGGGTCGAGAAGGGCCGGTGTGTTGTACCCCGCGGTGTCGTAGTGGATTCGGAATCTGCCTGACGGACTGAGTTTGCTCGCTTGAGTCTCGGCTACCTGGAAGGCTTGAGCGATAGTTGCTCGCGATTGCATCGAAAGCTCATTCCGTCGCATATGGGACAAGGCGATGAATGGTGTACCACTCTTTACCGGCTTCGGACGAGTGGTTGGCTTGTAGCTCGGCTCCAGCATCAGTCTGATGGACTGAGAGGACGGCCGGCGCTGCACCTTCTCCTGTGCGAAACACAGAGGCAAAGAAAGCAACATGATCATGAATGCCGTCGATATTTTCTTCGTCGAACCCCCCATTGATCTTCTTCCCTGCGGGTGCGATTTCGTAACTGCACTGCACGATTCGGGAGGACGATAATCGTGCACCTGAAGAACAAGAATCATTCGCCGCGATAGCAGAGCCATGCCCACTCAGATATGAATGGATACCTTGAACACCACATTGCGTGGTTCCTCCCAGCTCGCGGCGCTAAAATACGCGCCTTTGATCAAGTGTTCATTGTTGAGCAGGTTTGTGACATAGAGTGACGGCTGAAGCGTAGCACCTCCCGTCAAATGTAATGTATAACCAAATGCGAAGGAGAGGATCCAAGAGGGCGATGTGTGCATGGCCGCATTGAAATCAAACAGGCCTGTCTTGAACGGTATCCCTTCTGGATTTCCATTCGTGAGTCCCGAACCATAGATTCCAGACAGATTTGCGAACCAATCTTGCGGTTGATAGTTTATTCCGGCGACGATCGAGAGCCGCTGATCGTGATCCAGATCCGTCGCAGGTCCATCATCGACCACATCGAGAAACCCACCCGTGACTGGTCCGGAGCCGTAGGCATGTGTGAGCGCCGTGTTCACATAGCCCGACAATGGGATGTTGACATCGCTGTACGAGAGCCCCACCTCCAGACCCGTAATCCGCATCAGAGAAATGTTTACTGGTGTCTTGATTGCGGAGGATCCCACCGTTTGATCATCCAAACCGGGGGTGCTTCGTTTGAAATAGGCAGCAAACTTGCTGCGAAATCCCATCGGGAACACGTGCGTGAAAACGGCCTCGCAGAAGCTGTCACGTTCAGGGAGCGTCGGCGTCAATGAATTGCTGACATTGATCGCTATCGACCTCAGCCCCTCAACATTTGTGGGCATGAAAAGGCGGCCGAAGTAGAGATAGGCCGAATTGTTGTCATCGATGAAAAAACTCCACTTGATCCGTGGGCTCACTTGGCTTTGCAATGGAACGTCAGGAGCGATATGCTGGTCATACCGAACGCCTAATTCAAACGCGGTCCACTCGAGTGGATGCCACTCGGTTTGAGCAAACACGCCAAAATCTGATCCGGCAAAGTTTGTGAGAATGGAAGGCCCGGGATTTTGGATAGAGTCGCGTGAAGTAAAGCTCTCGGTTCCGGTCGTACTGGCGAAATTGAACCCCACCTTGTACATGAACTGGTGGGAGAGCCTTTCGTCAAATGTCGTTCGAATGCCCAGAGTCGTGAAGCTCCTGTCTTCTGCCAGCAAGTATGAGTTTGTGGGATCTCCGGCAAACTGAAAATTGGGGGAATCAATTGCGCCGGGACTATGGACCAATCCTCCTTCCCGTGCATATCCGCCGAGGTAGAAGTTCGATTCGTGCTCGGAGTTTGAGTTGAGGATTCGGGAGTACGAAATCGTCTGGAATGCATTCGTCGTGGTTTGAAGATCAGACGCGATTCCTTCCAGGGAATCATATGGTACCTGCGTGGACGTCTTCGCAAAATTGATATTTGCCGTCAAATAAGCATCGTCACTCAGTATGAAATCAAACTTGCCATAGACGAAATAGTCGAAGCCATGATCGTGGAAGATATCCGAGACCGGAGAATCGATTCGTCGGTCCGTTTCCTGACGGGATCCCGAAAGGAAGTATCCAAGCTTTCCAATATGGTCACTTATCGCCAAATCCTGTCCGTTCGAGTTCAGGGCACGAAAAGGCCCGACACGATCACCGAGCGTGTCACCGACAGCTGTCGTGTGACCTGGACTGAAAGGGCTCGTTCCGTTGAAGACCAGATAACTCCCAACGTACGTCGAAGCATCGAGATGAAAAGCGCCGGTTGGCACGCGATTGTTGAGCGAAACGACAGCGGACATTTGTCCACCGTATTCAGCGGGAAATCCTCCCGTAATGAACGTCGCTCGATCAATGACTTTCGGATCCACAACTTCATTGAGTCCACCAAAGACGCCGAGGGGAACCGGGATCCCATCGACATAGTACGTGAACTCACCGTGCATACCGCGAATGTGAATCTCTCCTGTGGGCGCGCGCGCTGCGCCCATCACGGTTTCCTGGATCAGGTTCGTGACGCGGGCAGTTGGCGGCGCGTGATAAGTCTCCGCCTCAAATACCTGGTTAGCACTTTTGACATCGATGTGTGACGTGCCAAATCCTCTTTGTGCAAAAACTTCAACCCCCTCTTCCTTGATTTCCTGAGGACGCAAGGCGATGTCAAACTGGGTATGTCCTTCGTCGACAGTCACAGTGTCAAATCTTGTAGCATAGCCGATAAACCAGGCCATCAAAGTATATGTTCCCACCTCCACATCGCGGAACCGAACTTGCCCCGCTGGATTGGTCGCCTCATCTGCGACAAACTTCGCCTCTTTTCTCAAGACAATGTGTGCAAGCTCGATGGGTGTCTTGTCACTTGCATCTGTGACAGTGACCCTCAACTGGACCTTTGGACCGGGGGCTTCAGAAACGAGGTCGGCCAACATGAAATACTCCGCTGCAGAGAACTCTCCGCAGATGATGGGACATTCGGAATAAGGATTGCGAACAAAATCGAGTGACTCCGTGGCGAGTGACAACGAAACTAGACTCACTTGCATCAACAAGAAATAGAAAACGAGCATGATCGCGCGCATTATTTCTCCTCCTCGGTTTATGAAAGAAGATTGCGAAGACGAAGGAACGACCCTTCATCAAACACATTCATTTCATGACAATGGATTTAACCGAGAAAAGCTGGAGGACCGCGGCGATAGAAGGAGTCAGAGTGGAGAGGAAAGAATGGGGATTCGGTTTGTTCTGCTGCACACATGCCAATAACCTGAATCTGATTCAGGCCGAAGATCACCGGCTCAACTGAGATCTTCTGCTGAGAAGAAATGCAGACGGCACATTGGGCGTGATCCGAGATCGGCAGATGCTTGCAGTTCTCAGCATCCGCATGTTGAGTGAGTGTGGTGGGGGATGACGATAGAACGTAGTCGAAGTGGAAGTGCGTCGGTTGCCAGAAGACGAGACTCGCGATCTGACAAACCAGGGCAGCTACTGCATATTTCTTGCGATTTCGATGTGAGAACATTCAATGCCACAATGTTGTATGCCTACGGGAGAATAACGAACTGATGCCTGTAAGAGTTCCGCACTCCCCCCACTTTTGCTGACTCGGCCTCACAAACGACTCAAATTTGCATCCTTTGCACGCATGCATCAGACGGCACGTCACGTGCGAATGAAACTCGCGCTAGAACAAGCATCGAGAACGCCATTAACAAAAAGTAATATCCGAAGCCTCGAGGTGTTTCGTGATTCTGCCGATAATAAGCAGAAACAACTTCCTCACTCATCATCCTCACATCCACGAGGCATATCCAATGAGCGGCAACACCATTTCTTCTGCACAAAGTCAATTCCGATGAGCATCAGTACCGAAGACAAGGAAGGGAGCGATGATTTCAAGGCTCACCCTTCTTTGACTGTGACGATGCCTTTGATGAGATCAGGTACGACTTGGGTGCATGTTCGATGGCAGGAATTGAAACGTGGAGTGCGTCCGACTGACAACTCAGAGCTTCGGAAACAAACGCCCTGTGCTCTGCTGATACTTTTTGTACTCTTCACCAAATCTCGCGATCAACATTTCCTCTTCTTGCGGAATTCTTGCGGCTATACTTACGACTGCTGCCACGATAAGAATGAGTATGACATAATTGGTTGAGACGATGCCGAGGCTTAGATAGACAGCAAACAAGGCAGTATACATGGGATGCCGGATTCTTGAATACGGACCCGATTGAATAAGGTCATGATCATTCCTCAGCTGCAATTTCGCCGACCATTGTTTCCCAAGGCTCAGGTGAACCCAGGTGAGAAGCACCAGTCCGCAGAGACCAAGAATCGCCCCCAAGTAAATTCCCAAACGATGCAAGGGAATTGAGAACAGACTCATCCACGACGGATGCGCGTAAAGGAAAAAGAAGGATGCCGAAAGAGCCGGAACCAACACGAATCGGCGAAGGATAAAATTCGCTTTCCCCTCGGGAACAGTTGTTTTCACATCTTCTGGTTTTCTGGCGCCTTTCACTCGCGAGGCAATCGTGAAGAACACCCTCACGAGCAGAAACAAAATGAGTATTTCTCCCAGAAAGAACCTGGAAAGTGCCTCCTGATCCATGCTAAATCCTTCTTTCTCCCCAGTGAGATGAATGAAGTTCCGCCAAGAACGCGAACCCCTCTCAGCACCAATCCTTTACGAAAACAACAGCGCCAGAAGTTGAAACATCTGAGAGTAATCCGGGACAATCAGGTCGGCTCCCGCTTCAATCAGCCGCGTACGCTTCGCAAGATTTAAACCGTATCTGCGCACCTCATCGCTGGCGACACCAACCGCGTATCCTCCCTTTTTGTGCGTTTCCCGGATCTCGACAGGCCCGTCGCCGAAGACAAGGATCTTGTCCCGTGTCTCGTCACCGATCTCAGTCAGAATCCTTTCAAGGAGCATCCGTTTCGCTTCATACGAGACGTCTCCGACTGCTCCATAGATCCTCTCGCCGAAGAGTTGCCGATATCCCAAAAGTCCTGCTTCGCGCTCAAGATCCTCGCGGTCGGTACCGCTCGCCAAGTACAAGACCACTCCTTTGCGATAGAGATCGTTCAGGAGCTCGACGGCGTTCTTGATCGTGCAATCACGGACGTTTAATTCACCTCGCTCGAGTTTCCGCGTCCGACCGTTCACCATGGCAGACAATTCGTCATTGTATACCTTTTTGTAACCGAATTCATCCAGGACTTCGGTCTCGGGTACGCATTTAAATCTCCTGACCAGATTCACAAGCCCTTTCATCTGGGCAAGCGTCTGCATTCCCGTTGTCTTGTCAATGTAGTCCCGCACAGATGCGACGACGTGAGCATGGAGCGCTTCGTCTGATTCCCGTTCAGCGGTACCAAGAATGGCCCGCACCATCATTGGTTCCATAATCGATTCCCATCCCTGGCGGAGGGTGGAAAGCGTCCCATCGTGATCAAAAATCACGTGGGTAAACGACCGGTGATGAGGAAGAGAACTGACGATCTCGATTTCGCTCTGAGGCTGATAAATGGCTTTTCGATATTGATGAGCCAGATCCGGCCTGTAGCGGCGGTCGGGATCGGCGCCGATCTTCAGGATTTCCTCGGCCGTGGCGGTTCCCGTCTGCATGAGCTTTTGAACGGTCACACCGGCGACAAGACTTCCCACTTCCGCTGCCTGCAGCGGATCCGCACCAACAGCGAGCGCAGCGGCAATTCCTGCGAGCATGCTATCCCCGGCTCCGACCGGATCTACCGGCGAGAGAATCAGAAGGCCCGGCACTTCCTTGCACCCCGCCGCATCGCACACGAGGCATCCGTTTTCTCCACGCGTCAGGAAGACGGGCTTCGCCCATCGCCGGAAAAGAGACGTGGCGAGTCCTTCGATCTCGGATGAATCCATCGCCGCGGAATCTCCCCCCATAAGTTTGGCGGCCTCCAACATGTTGATCTTCCTGATGCACCCGGCATACTCGTCTGCAAAGTGCCTCGAATCGGCGATGAAGCACTTTTCGGGATGGCCAAGCACGAGAGCGCTGAGCGACGCCCTGAATTCTTTCGTGTGGATGCCGTGAAGGACTTGCTGGTTAATAATGATGAGATCCAGAGAAGGGAGTGCAGCCGTGAGCTGCTCCAGCAGCATCGAGGCGGTGGACGCGTGAAGCTCGTTGAAATTGCCAAAGTCGAAGCGGTGTTGTTCCTGCTGGCGTTCATGCGGTTTCATATAAACATGCGATTCCCATTGCTCGCGCTGTACCAAGAGTCCCGTTACGTCAACGCCGTTGGAGGAGAGGAGCTGACTCATTTCCCGTCCGAAGGGGTCCTCACCGATGACACCAAACGCGCAGAGCGATCCTACCCCCATTGCATGCAGGTTATTGGCCACATTTCCGGCAGCGCCAAGTGAGTAACGCTGCGTGCGGACAGGACGCGTGGAGAGTCCTGTCTCGAGCGACGTTTCCGAAGCACCCGGATCGAGCAAGAGATAGACGTCAAGACAGAAATCGCCGAGGATGCCGATCCGACTGCTTTGGATCTTGGTCAGGAGGTTTTTCAGTTTGATGTGATGCATTTCAGTTCACCATTGTTCAACGACAAGAGTCACTCTATTTACTCGCCCCCGCTACCAAACCCTTGATGAACGTCTTGCGCGTCAGCGTAAAAAGAATCAGTGGCGGGATGCTGAAGAGGATCGCTGCCGCTGCCATTTGATTCCAGACGTCGAGGTACTCACCCACAAACAAACCAATGCCGACGGGAATTGTTCTCGTCGAATCCGAAGACGTAAGAATGAGGGCGAAAAAGAATTCATTCCAGGAACCAAGGAACGAGAAGAGCGCCGTTGCGCCAATTCCGGGGAGAGCCAACGGAAGAATGATCTTACGCAACGCCATCATTCTCGAGCAACCGTCAATCAGAGCCGCATCCTCGATCTCGCGAGGAATCGTCTGAAAGAAACCATACAAGAGCCAGATGACAAACGGGAGAAGCACCGCCGTATGGACCAGGATCAAACCCCAGTACGTGTCATACAACTCTGCCTTCTGCAGCAATTGAAACAACGGAATAATAACTGACGCGCCCGGAAGCATCTGGGAAAGAAGAAAGATCAGAAGGAACACCTGCTTTCCCGGAAAGGTAAATCGTGAAAACGCGAATGCGGCCAGGCTCCCGAAGAGAAGCGTGAGCACCGTCGAAGAGCAGGCGACAATCAAACTGTTCAACGTGTATGTCAAAAAAGGAAGATAGAAGAACATGTCGACGTATGGTTTCAAGCTCATCGCGGAGCTGGTCCATTGCGGCGGATATTGATTCACTTCCGAAAGCGGTTTCATCGAGGTGGAGAGCGTCCAGAGAACGGGAAGCAGGACCAGGAGAGCCAGGACGATCATCACGATGGAGAGAAGCGTCTTCTTCATGTCGACTCCCCTCTCGCGAGCACTTTCAAATAGAGATAGGAGAGTGTCGTGAGCAGCGCGAAGATGACAACGGAAAGAGCCGACCCTTTCCCGAGATCGAACTGCACGAAGGAAAACTCTCTGACCAGGACGGGAAGGACCATGGAGGAGTTCATCGGACCTCCGCGCGTCATCACGAACACCATGTTGAAGTCGTTGAAGCTCCAGATGACCCCCAGAACGAGCATGACCGACGTCACTGTTTTCAAATTGGGCAGTGTGATATGAAAAAATCTCCTGACCATCGTCGCACCATCCACCGCTGCAGCTTCATATTGCTCCTGGGGAATTGATTGCAGTCCGGCGAGAAACATCACCATCGCAAACGGATAGAATTGCCAGATGCGGGCCAGCATAACGCAGATGAGGGCAGTCCCGGGATTGCCGAGCCACGTGGTTCCCGCTTTAACGATTCCGGCGGACGCCAGCCAGTAATTCACAACGCCAAAGTGATCGTTCAGGAGCCATTTCCACGCAAAGCCGGCCACAACAGGGGAAATGATCCAGGGGACTGTGTACAGGCAACCCATGACTGTAGTGATCTTCCCCAATTTGAGGTTCAGCAAGAGAGCGAAGCCGAGCCCCAGGATCAACGCCACCACTGTTCCCACTACCGCATACACGGAGGTGTTCCCGAAGGAACGCCAGAAGAGCGTGTCATGAAAGACATGCTTGTAGTTGCTGAACCCCGTCCATCCGCTTCTCCCCGTGATCATACTGACGTCGCTGAAACTGTTGATCAGATTCTGCACGAGTGGATAGACGAGCACGAACACAGTGAACAGAAGTGCCGGAACCAGCAGCAGGTATGGAGTGGCCTTCTTCATTTCTTCCCGTCGACGAGATCTTGAGCTTCCCTCGCAGCCTGATCGAGCGCGGCCTTCGGCGACAATTCTCCTACGATCGCCTTCTGGCAGTACGGCGTATAGATGTTACTCGCGATCGCAATCATCTGGGGATGCGGAGGCCAGGGCCGGGCATGATTGAGCTCGTTGATGTACAGTGGGATGTCTTTTATGCTCTTGGCTTCGCGGCTATTCAGCGCGCTCTTGGTTGTCGCTGTAGCTCCGAGATCCTGTGTAATCCAGAACATGTCCGCTTCCTCATTCCTGAGGTGTTTGAGAAGCTCCCAGGCTTCATTCAGATGTTTTGATCGGGCGTTGATCGAATACATGACCATGTCCTGCAGCGTCGGAGCAGTGTCATACTGTGCAATCATGTCATCGGGGACGGGCACAGGGACAACATACATGTCCTTGCCCGGATTCTTGTCGCCGACCATCCCCCTGAACCAGGGCCCTTCGATGCTCATGGCCGCCTTGTTCCCGCTGAACAAATCATTGACCTCGGAATGGGTATACGCGAGAAACCCGGGGGTAATCGAATGATCCACTTGGTACATGTCGGCAATCAGTTTCAACGCAGCGACACCCATCGGGGAGTTGAACTCGATCTTCTTAAGGTCCTCCGACATGACATTGACGCCGGCTTTGAAGAAGAACGGAATCATGCGATAGGCAAACCCGCCCTTGTCTCCGCCCATGAGCACGAGGCCGAACTGATCGATGACCCCATCCCCGTCGGTATCTTTCGTAAGACGTTTCGCGGCCTCTCTGAACTGTGACCACGTTTTGGGCGGTGCAATTCCTTCCTTGTCAAACAGCTCCTTGTTGCAGCACAGGACGAAGGCGATCGCGCTTGAGGGGAGACCGTAGTAATTGTCTTTGTACCGGGTGGACTCGAGAAGATGCGGAACGTACCATTGCTTGACTTGTTCGAAATCAGGAAACTTGTTGACCGGGTAATAGAATCCCGCCTCACCAAACTCGGCCGCAAAATTCGAGTGTGTGTTCATCACGTCGGGGCCGGCGCCTGCACTGAAATCGGCATACAGGATCTCACGAATCATATTCCAGCTTTTGTCGCTTTGTTCGACTTTGATTCCCGGATGGGTTTTCTCAAAAGAGTAGACGCGTTGCCTGAGGAATTCAATCAGCTTCGGTCTTCCGCCGAAGTTCCAGTCGTGCAGCACAATGCCGTCACTCTTCTTGCCGCAGGAAAGGAGTGAGATGGAAAGAACGAGAGCGATGAATGTGGTTCGTTTCATGGTTTACCTTTGGTTGACGACCAGTTGAACGGTGACAGAAATCAAATACATGTCGTCCCGAAATGTTCCTGAGCGAGGCGGGCGTTGTTCAGCCCGCCGAGTCCCCGCCCGCCGTTATCGCGCTATCATGGTCTGGCGGGGGCGGGGAAGGATGTTCGGGACCTCGTGTTCAGACCCCGACCAACATGTCGTCCCGAAATGTTTCTGTTCAGGACCTCGTTTTCAGACCCGGACCACAAGCCCCGTCAGAAATGTATCGGGACAGGCATGTCGGGGTGACATGTCTTCTTGGCTCAGGCACCCGGAGCAAATATTCTACGTTCCCAGCGCTTTTCTCATTGCCTTCACAAACGTGACGAAATTTTCCGGTCTGGTTCCCTGCAATACTCCATCGGCAGTTGAGAAAATGTGGGGATAGCCTCGGACATCGGAGACGATCTTCCCGACTTGCCTCTCAATCTCTGTCGGCGTTCCGTCCCGCAACAGGCGAAGATTTAGATTGCCCTTCGTGCAGATGCTCCGATCGATGTGCGACCTCGATTCGGCAAGGTCATTATCTCCTTCTGGCGGAGGAGCAATCGTTTCGATCACGTCTGCACCAAGAGTATTAAACACGCCTTCTTTTATGAACTGGCTAGTAAACCCGCAGTTGTGGTACCAGAACAGTCCGCCGTGTTGGTGCGTCCACTCGGCGAACCGGCGGATATACGGGAGGTCCATCGTGGCGAACAGTTCGGGCGAGGTCATTTCCAGTCCATAGCTGGAATCACTCATGAAATCAATGCCTTCCTTCATGGCAATGGACATGACGAACAATGATGCTTCATAGATCGCTTCCATGCTCCGCACGAAGACATCCTGCCAGTCATTCCATTGATAGAAGATGTTGGTCGGATTGATCTGGGAGCCGAGCCAGGATGGATGTGGATGGCCGATGACGATGACTCCGTCCTCCCCCACTTTCTGACGCCACGTGCGAAAATAATTCCGGATCACCTGTTCCCGTTGAGCGACCTGTTCACAAACGGAAATCAACATTTCGTGATCATGAACACTTTCCACCGGGCAGGCCGCCTCATCACTCCAGGGAATTTCCTTGCGCGGAGATTGCCAGGTCCACTCCCCTTTTGGCGTCACGATCGTACGAAAGGCAGTATCAGGCGTCGAGCGGGATTCGTCCGTGGACCAATTGAAAATCAATCCTGAGCATTCAGTCATGAACATGGGTTCGTACCCAAGCTCCTGCGACAAGCAAATTTCATTCCCGACGGGATCATTGGTGACGGGCAGATGAAGGAACGCAAGAGTTTCGCGTATGACGTCCGGATGCGGGAGGAACGGGGAGACAACGGGACGTGACGTTGTTGGATTTCTGACGTACGACAAAAAGCGTTGGCGAGGGGAAGTGTTCATAAGATCGAATGATGCTAGTTGGGTACCTGAATGCTGGACTTGTTAATTGGTTAAATGGTTAATCGGTTAAATGCATCATTGGCCTTCACACCAATTAACCACTCACCAATTAACCACTCACCAGCGTTCATTCTTCAGCAATAATCCTATCCACCACAATTTGCCTCATTTCCGGTGACAGACTCGCAAAGTACGCACTGAAGCCGGTCACCCGGACGACCAAGTCGGGGTGCAGGGTCGGATCCTTCTGTGCTTCGAGTATGGCCTTCTTGTTCAGAATGTTCATGTTGATCTGCGTTCCGCCCATCTCAAAATGCGTCCGGATCAGAGCCACTACTTTTTCAATGTCCTCATCCGATTTTGAGAGGCCCGGATCGAGCTCGATCTGCATCGGCGCTGTGTTACCATATCCGGGCTGAACGGAAGCCACAGCAATTGCAAGCGCTGTTGGGGCAGCGTCCTTTCGGAATCCTGGATCCGGATTTGGGCCGTGTGAGATTGGACTTTTCGACAATCGACCGTTGGGCGTCGAATCCACATCTTTCCCCATCGCGATGTTTGCTGCCCAGGAAAAGATTCCGGGGATCATATTGAATCCATGCGGGGTCGGTTTTTCCTTGACGATTTTGGTGAACGTTTGTGCAACATTTACTCCGAACGTGTCGGCTCTTGAGCCACCGCTGCCGTACCGCGGGACAGCTTTCATCATACGACGCGTTCGCTCGCCGGCTTCTCCCTCCCAGTTCGTATCGAGGAAATGCATCAGCTCATCCCAGGTCATTCTCTTCTCACGCTCAACCCGCTGCTCGACCGCGGCAAATGAATCTGCGACAGTCGCCAATCCAGCGGCGTCAACGCAGAGGTTGTAGAACTCAACACCACCGTGCGAGGCATCGCGCCCTTTTTCAATCGGTCCGTAGCAGAGAAGGTCGAGGTGCAGTTCGGGGAATACCCGGTACATGTGGTCCATGTGGAAATCAAGGCTCTTCGCAATCGTCTCAACGCTTCTTCTAAGATGTTTCTCAAAACAACGCCAGAGGGCATCGACGGAGGGTTTGATGGATCGATCGGACATCATGTCTTTCATCGCCACTTCGAACACGGCCGCCATGTTCACCTTCACGCAGTCGTTCACGGTGTATTCCCTTCCGGGAATAGCGCACCAGTGGCAGCCTGAGTACGCTCGTTGGCGCCCGAGCTCGATCGGAAGTCCATTGCGTGCGAAACCTTCGCTTGTGCGATCGACACCGAGGAATTTCGGTATGCCAGTCCTGTCCTCGAAGAGTATCTCCACTCCCCGCCGGAGCAATTTTGGATCGACGTCTTTGCCGACGCTGACCCCGACATTTACGGGCACCTTGAGCCGGTGGGCGGCTTCCAGCACAAGAAACGATAGGGCGTTTGTCGTGTCTTTGCCCGATGCATCAGGTCCACCGAGTTGCGTATAGCTGGTGTCCATAATGAAATGGCAGGCGAGGTGGAAGATGGCTTCTTCGTCCGTCAGGATGCCGCGCTTCTTGTCTTCCTGATAGAATGGAAAGAGAAACTGGTCGACGCGTCCGAGCGAGCCTCCCATGTTGTACATCTTCCCTGCGAGTTGATAGTACAGCATCCACTGACATGCTTCGCGAAACGTGCGAGGGGGATGGTTGACGAGATGATCGTTCATGGAGGCCAACTCCGTCAGGTTTTGGCGCAATTGTGGATGCTCTTCGTGCTTCGCCATTTCGGCCGCAGCTGCCGCATGTCGAGCGATCCAGTTTTGTATCCCAAGCACCATATGTTCCAGACCGTCGTACAGCTCCTGTGCTTCCTCGTCGAGGTTGACCGTTCGATAGTGGTGGATATTGGCCAGAATCCCCCCCCACCCAAGCGTGAGGCCTATCGCTTCATCCTGGCAGAAATGCTGCACCGCGCCAATGCCGTGATGAAGTTTGTACTTTTCGTGATCTTCGTGGAGAGGAGAGAAATCGAAATCGGGGTTCCAGGCCGGTTGGCGATAGGCAGAGAAGTGCGCCATGTAGCCTCCAGCGAGCGAACTCATCGGATCGATATACGGTGGGTGCAGATCGATGAGTGTTCGGAAATTTTCGCCGCAATCCCGGGCGCCGAAGATCCCGCCGCTCGGATGGTTTGTCTTCGGCGTGAATTCTTTGAACATTGCATCGACAATCAGCAATCCCGATCCGCTCACCACGCGCACTACTTTGCGAGACTCGGGAGGAGGAAGCATGATCGGCAGGTCATCCATGTCGAAGCAGCCGAGTTCCCGCCACTTTTCTTCCGTGTGGCGCATCTTCGTTGCCCGGAGCATGTCGATGCGTTCAGTGAATGTCAGTTCTTTCGATTCAGAGCCCATCATACCTTCCCCACTCAAAAAGAAACATTATTGATCCCCCTCTATCGCAGCGACGCTTCAATACCGCAGCGACGTGCCGCGTTGAGGAGCGACGTCATCTTCTCCTTTGTCGGCGGCTCGATGTCATGTGCTTTGTACTCAAGCCCCAGGCTGGGATATTTTCCCGCGGCGAGTTTGTGAAACGCCAGCAACTCGTATCGGATCTCTCCGTTACCGTTCTGATGTGCGCTTGTGCGCAAAGTGATCAGTTCACGAACAAACGTGGCAATCTGGATAATTTCTTCTTCTGTGTCATTCACCGACGGAACGATCGGTGTACGAACAATGATTGTTTTTCCGCTCGATGCCAGTCGGCGTGCATTCGAGAGAATGCGATCATTCGGCTGACCCGTTGCACGCTGATGTTTGCTCTCATCGAGATGTTTGATGTCCATCATAATCAGGTCGGTGAATGGGAGCAATGCCTCGAGAGACGCCCAGGGAACTTCGCCGCACGTCTCGATGGCGGTGTGCAAGCGGTGAACTTTACACGCTTCGAGAATCTCCCGTGCAAAATCCTTGCTCAATGCGGGCTCGCCGCCCGAGAGGGTGACGCCGCCACCGGAAGATTCGTAAAACGCTTTATCGGATAAGACTTCATCCATGACCTGGGCCACCGTCATCGCGCGTCCTTCCATTTGCAGGGCGCGGGAGAAGCACGTTTCCACACAGAGTCCGCTTAACTCACAATTTTCGCGCAGGAAGGCGTGTGTACCGTCGTGCATTTCATGGGCATGGTTGGGACACGAAAGAACACATTGGCCGCAGGCGATACAGCGTTCGGGAAAGTAGCGAAGCTCCGGTTCCGGGTGCTGCCCTTCCGGATTGTGGCACCAGAAGCAGCGCATGGAGCATCCTTTGAGGAACACAGTTGTGCGGATGCCCGGACCATCGTGCAGGGAGAACCGTTGTATGTTGAAGACGACGTCAGCAGTGTTCATTGCGACACGGTGCGGGGAGAGTCGATCACGAACGATGCAGATGTTTCTGCATCTGCGAAGTCTGCCGGAAAAAGAGCATCCTTTCCGACCATGCTCCGCGTGAACTCATCGGCTCTTTATTAGTTGATTTTTCCGTGAGATTCAAGGCGGGACGAAACGGAAAGTGCCGCAGGAACCGCAAAAATCAAATGCAAAATGTGGTTTCTTATGTGAAACGAGGAATCGAAGGGTGATCCGGGCGTGGGATAGTCTTCGACTCCGCTCAGATTGACGGACCTCCTTTTGGAGCGATGCAAAAAGAAACAGTGGCACCCTGAGCCCCGCCTTCAATGGGGTAAGCGGAGCCTGCATTGAGCGGAGCGAAGTGTCGAAGGATGTTCGGGACCTCGTTTTCAGACCCCGACCAACAGCACGTCGGGGTGACATTCCCGCATCCATATCGTCCCGAAATAATCCTGAGCGAGGCGGGCGTTGTTCAGGACCTCGTTTTGGGACCCCGACCAACATGTCGTCCCGAAAATCCTTTGTTCGGGACCTCGTTTTGAGACCCCGACTAACAGCACGTCGGGGTGACGTGATTGCTTTTTTTGAGGATGCCGAGAAGTTCACTCCTCCGCAAACTTCTTGATCGCATCAAAATACTTCACGATCGCCTTGGCTTTGTTCTTCCCAAACGAGAGCCAATGCCACGAGGTGTCGGGATTCGGCTTGTCGACAGTCGGGATTCGGAGTATGGGTTTGCCTTGATATTCTCCGATGGTCGGCCCTGCTTCTTTTTGTTCTTCTTCCATTGTTGCCTTTCGTATGATGTGATATTTATGGCTTTAACCTTAAAACGCTGCACGCGATTTAAGGCTATAACCTGATAAAATCTCCCGCCGGAACTTCGAGTCCACACCCCGACCAACATGTCGTCCTGAAACGCCTTTGTTCAGGTCCTCATTTCTAGACCCCAACCAAGAGCTTGTAGGGGTGATAGAGCCGCGTGCTTCGCTTTCCGCTACACTGCCTGTGCCTCCCTACCGCGCCCCCGCCGCTAGATTCTTGTTCAGATACCATGTCAGCAATGTATAAACATGGCGCGTGGTGTTTTCCCCTTCGTAGATGCCGTGGCTCCGGTTAGGATATTCCATGAATGAAAACATCTTGTTCGCCTTCACCAACGCATTGATCATTCTTTCCGAACCCTGGAAGTGCACGTTGTCATCACCGCTTCCGTGAACGAGGAGAAGGTTTCCCTTCAGCTTGTACGCGTAATTCACAGGCGAGCCATCACGGTATCCTGCTGCGTTGTCATCCGGCAAGCCCATGTACCGTTCCTGATACGTTGCATCATAGAGTTGCTGGTCCGGTACCGGTGCGACGGACATACCCGTCTGATAGAGATCAGGGTATCTCAAGAGAAGATTGAGGGTCATCGAGCCGCCGCCGCTCCAACCCCACACGCCAACCCGGCTCGTATCGATGAATGACCACTGCCGCTCTAATTGCTGGAGCGCCCCGGCCTGATCTTTCGAAGCGAGAATTCCAATCTGGCGATAAATGCTCTTGCGCCACGCCCTCCCTCTCGGTGCCGGAGTACCACGATTGTCAAGGCTCATCACGATGTATCCCTGCTGTGTGAGCATGAGGTGCCAGAGGTATCCAGTTCCTCCCCACCGATCGACGACAGTCTGTCCTGCCGGTTCGCCGTAGACGTGAATGAGGACAGGATAGTGCTTCGAAGGATCAAAATTGGGCGGGAGCATCCGCCAGCCGTCGAGTTCCACATTCTCCGCTGTTTTCACCTTGAAGAACGATGCCTCGCCGCGCTTGAGGGCGTTCACTTTCTCCCGAAGTTGTTTGTTGTCCTGGAGAACACGGACCGAAGTGTGCGCCGGAAGCTGGACGATATCTATGGTGGGAGGATTCGCGAACGAAGAAACCGTGTGGATGGCATACGCCGAATTCGGTGACAATTGATAGGAGTGCGTCCCCGGAGTGCCGGCAGGCGTAAGCATGATGGGCTTGCCCGGTTTCGTCAGGCTCGTTCTGTAGAGATACCGTTGCGTCGCATTCGACGGCGAGGCGATGAAATACATCAATCCGTTTTTCTCGTCGATGCGCTCAATACTCACCACATCATACTCGCCCGGTGTCACAAGACGAGCCGTCTTCCCATCGCGGGAGATCATGTAGACGTGCTTCCAGCCGTCGCGCTCGCTCACCCAGGTAAAATTCTTTCCGTCGTCGAACCACACGAGATCATCCACAACTTCGACCCACGCACTGTCCGTTTCGGTGACGATCGTCCGCAGCGCCCCCGTCTGCACATCGCCCAGCATCAAGCGGTCGATATTCTGCAGACGGTTAAACTGCTGGAGTGCTATTTCTTTGGAATTCGCGGCCCAATCCATCCGCGGTATGTAGTTGTTCCTGGGATCGCCCTGGACATCAAACCACCGCGTCGCACTCCCTTTGGCACTCACTACTCCAACGCGGCACATCGAAAGCGTTGTGCCGACTTTGGGATATTGAACGGGTGTGATGGTTGGATAGAGCGAATCGGTGTCGTTGATAAGAAAGAAATCACGGACTCCCGTAGCGTCGAGTTGCCAGTATGCGAGCAGGTTTCCATCCGGGCTCCATCGGAAGCCGTCCCGGTCCGCCCATTCTTCTTCATAAACCCAATCGAACGTCCCGTTGATGGTAGTTTTCGATCCGTCGTGCGTCAATTGCACGATGGCCCCGGAAGCAAGGTCCTCGACGTAGAGATTATTCTCTTTCACGTATCCGACCCGATCTCCTTGCGGGGAGAATTTCGCGAACATCAGCAGCGATTCCGCACCTTCGCCTCCCAGCTTCTTCATCTGCCAGGTCCGAATATCGATAACCCAGAAATCGCCCCGCGTGTTCTGCCGCCAGACTCTTTTCGAGTTGGTGAAAATCATCAGCTTCTTCCCATCCGGCGACCAGTGATAGTCTTCGATCGCCAGCGGTTTGTCGCCACCCGAAGGGATGAGTTTCTGTGCCGGCACCAGGACTTCGCGTTGACCCGTTTTAGTGTCGTAGCGTATGATCTCACGACCGTTGACGATCGCTTGTGAGCGCTCAACGGTAGTATAGGCTGCTCCATCCGAAATCCACCGGGCCGGGCCGAAGAATCCCGACTGAAACTCCCGGGTCTTGTAGAGCCGATCGACTGTCAGCATTGAAGGATCGGCTTCCTGGGCGGTCAGTTGTCCGGCAAACACGCAAGTCACGATGGAGAGCAAAAAAGCTAGTCGACGTTTCATGGAGATCATCCTGTGATATGGTGAGAAAAAGTCAAATAGTTGTGGCCGACACGAAGTCGGAAGAGCCCGCAAACCATTCATTCCTGGATCAAGAGTTACTTCAGGCCGCGCTTCCTCTTCTCTATGAGAACCTGAGCATCAACCGGTTCGGAGCAAATGGAACAAACATGGCGGCGAGTGGTTTCGTTGTAGTCAGGCTCGCGAACTTGCTTGCAATTTGGACATCTGATGACGAGAGGCTTCTCTTCTTTGGGTTTTGGCACGGTGCTATTATTCTTCGATTGATTGGAGTTGAAGTTGCTGTTGAAAAACCAGGCGCACCACGAAGACCATGTCGTCCCGAAATGTTCGTTTTTGAATCCCGCTTACGCGCATGATCACAGAGCGGGACTCCTGTTCAGGACCTCGTTTCTAGACCCCGACCAACATGTCGTCCTGAAACGCCTTTGTTCAGGACCTCGTTTTGAGACCCTGACCAGAAGCGTGTCAGGGTGACGTACCCACCTCCATGTCGTCCCGAAAATCCTTTGTTCGGGACCTCGTTTTTAGACCCCGACCAGAAACGCGTCGGGGTGACATGAGTTCTTTCGTACCTTGTGGCGATCTTTTTCGACCAACCCTCTAGAGGCTTTCAGAATGAATCAGCTGACGCCAGCGAATCCTAGCCCGCCTGGCTCTTGCTTGAAGAACGTTGAGCTCTCCAGTCCGCTATGTCGGCCGGTGGCTGGAGCACCTCACCCGACTTGCGACGATCAAGACGCAGACCTTCGGTGGGACAAGCAACCACACAGAGGCCACACCCCATGCAACGTGCGAGGTCGATGTTGACGACTGTGCCCGAAAGTGACAGCGCGTGAAACTGGCAACGCTCGACGCAATCGCCACAGGCGGTGCACGAATCTGCTTTGAGGGCAATCTGAAAATCAGCACGCGCGACAGCACTCATGATCCCATACTCTGCTATGCCGCGCATGATCCCGCAACAGCATGTGCAGCAATTGCAGATGTACTCGATGCCGTCTCGATAATTCCCCGAAGAATGCACCAACCCGGCATCTTCGGTCATGCGGAGTATGCTCAGCGCTTCTTCTTTTGTGATAGCCCTGTCGACAGTGCTTCGGTCGAAAGCGTTCTTGACGGGAGCGAACACGAGGCAGGACTCCAACGGATGGCTGCAACCCTTACCGAGGAGCTGTTGCTGTTTGCGACAAATGCAGTCGCGTACCCCCCACGAGAGCGCCCCTTCCAGTATCTCGGTCGCTCGTTCGAACGGATGAATGTCCACTTGAAGCGGAATCGCTCTCCCAACCGGAATGATCCGATGAAGAGAAGGAGTATCTCGTAGAATCCCTCCGCGCGTCTCATGATAGTATTGCTCAAACAGCTCAGCCATCTCTGCATCCATCCGCGACAGCTGGCCTTCGTAGAAGCCAACAACGAAGGGCCTCAGAGCATAGGCGAATTCCCCTTCACCTTTTTTGATGTCGATGAGGCCTTTCGCCACCATTCGCTTGAGAATTCCACGCGTTTCCCTTGGATCCGATTCCGCGCGGCTGGCAATTTCAGAGGCAGACGCGTGCTCAAGCTTCAAGAGACACGCGAGCGCAGCCTCTTCCGGCGTGAACAGTTTGGCAAGGAGCCGAAGCTCTGCACCGGTGACTGTGGAGGGGAACCGATTCGGAAGTGCATCCAGCGTTTGAGCAAGTCGGCGATATGTTTCTCGTTCGATCAGAGACTTTCCTTTCTTGGGGTGTCAGGGTCCATACGCTGACATCCGATTGCTATATTCGTTTCGCGAACCCCTTTGATCTGTCCCCCCTTCGATGAAGGGGGACAAAGGGGGGTTCTGCTCTGCCAGGCAACGGTCGCCGGATCAACTCATCGCACAGAACCTTGCAGTCGAAAATTGAACGGAACCTCTACCCATACAGACACAGGCCCCTTCTTCATCATTGCGGGAGAAAAAACCCACTGCATCGCTGCGTCAATTGCGGGTTGATTAAACACGTCTGCATCGCTCTTCATCACCACAGCTTTTCTCGCCTTGCCCTGCTTGTCGACCCAAATTCTCACCCACACCGTTCCTTCGAGCTCTGCTTTGTTCGCTACATCAGGATATTTTGGAGCGACGCGACGGATCGGCTCCGGCGCCTGCTCGTACGGCGTATAGTACGCGGGGGGCTCATCTTTGTCAACCTTAACGTCTTCCTTCTGCGTTGTCCCGCCTGCGGAAGCAGGTTGACTCCCCGCACTCGGAATGATCGCAGCATACCTCTTGAAACATTCAATCGATTTCGATGAGTCGCCCACCGCGGCATAGGTATACGCGAGGCCGTTCAAGGCAAGACCATAATCGGGATCAAGATCGAGCGCCTTGCGGAATTCACTGATGGCTTCCTTGTACGACTTGCGGCCGTAAAAGTAATTCCCAAGGGACCAGTACGCATATTTCTCACGGGGGTACTTCTCGATCATCTGATTCAACAGACGGAGCCCCTTTTCGGAGTCTTTTTCGAGACCAAAAGCGACTGCCGATTCGATGTAAAGTCTCTCTTTCTCAGGGGCTTTGGGAGAAAATTGTTTGGCCTTTTCATAGGCGGCATCGCGTTGCTTGGAATCGTTCAGCGCATCATAGTTGCGACCCAGATAGAGATATGCTGCGGCAAATGTCGAATCCAAACTGACCGCTTTTTCCAGGACTCGCCGCGCTTCATTCCAATAGAACTTCTCGTAATCTGTCTTGCCGAGGAGAAAGTAGTTGTAGGCGTCCACGGAAGTCGTTGTGATTTCAGCGACACGAATCTGCGACGGCTTTGCCCGTTGATCCGACAAGAGCCGTCGTGTGATCTCTGTCCCGATGTTGTCAATCTGTGATGCCAGAATGCTTTCCACGCCTTTGCCCTTGTCGCTTGCGCTTGTCACGAGTTGCTTGGTCTCGACGTCGTACACCTTCGCGTCGGTGAAGAACATATCGCCCACTTTGCCAAAGGAACCCAGCACAATCAGGCCGACGCCATCTTTTCGGCACAATTCGAAGCCGAGGTCCTTGTCGATCACTTCAACATCGGTTCTCCCCATCTGCTTCAGCAGATCGCGCATGCGCTCCAGCGTCGTCACCCGGAGATACTTCGATTGTTCCAGTTTGGTGATGAGTAAATCCGGGATCAGTTCTTTGAGGTTGTCATGGGATTTGTCCCCCGTTTGATTCACGAATGCCACGACAGCGAGCGGCAGGGGACCCATCGCGGGCAGTTGATCTTCGAGCAGAGGCCGGGCGAGGAAATACGCGCCAACGAGAACAACCAGCGCAGCAAGGATCGAAATCGCGAGTCTCGTTCTCTTCTTCGCAACGATGGAGCGTCGTGACCGAAGAATCCCGCTCGAGCCTGCGTCTTTCCTCAATCGGTTCAAATCGTCAAGCATCTCGTTGATGCTCTGATAACGGGCCCCGGGATCCTTCTCAAGTGCTTTCTTCACGATCATTTCGAGCTCATCGGAGACATCTTCCCGGAGGGTCTTCATCGGGAGATGATTCTGATGAACAATTCCGTAGACGACACCTTCCTGGAATTCGCTCTTGAACGGCGGCTGGCCGGTCACCATTTCATACAGCACAACGCCGAGAGACCAGATGTCCGTCCTCTGATCGACCTCATCTCCCATCACTTGTTCCGGAGACATATAAGCGGCCGTCCCTGGAGTTGATCCTGTTTTCGTTAACTGCGACTGCCCTTTGAGTTTCGCGAGACCAAAATCCACAATTTTCGCGACGCCATCCGTTGTCATGAGAACGTTGGCAGGCTTGATATCCCTGTGAATGATTCCCTTTTCATGGGCTCTCGAGAGACCCTGCGCTATCTGTATCGCCGTTTCGATACAATCGCCGAGTGACAACCGGCGATGAAAAATTTTTGCCTTGAGCGTCTCCCCTTCATAGAGATCCATCACAATAAATATCTCCCCCTCAGGGGTGGTATCGACATCGTGTATTGTGCAAATGTTGTTGTGTTGGAGCGCGGAGGCAGTTTGGGCTTCGTTGACGAAGCGCTGTTTCGCTTCAGGGTCTAGGGTGAATTCTGATGGAAGGAACTTCAGGGCGACGGTGCGCTTGAGTTTGGTATCTTCGGCCCGATAGACCACACCCATTCCACCGCCACCAATCTTTCCAATAATGGTATAGTGGGAAACGGTCGTGCCGATCATGGGGGTTATCTCATGAGTAGCCAGCGATGGGGTACCTGCGCAGGACTTTCCTGATGAAGGGTAACTTACCGAAACGGGCAGGGAAAATCAATCCGGAAGCGTCGTCAAAGACCCTTCCGGTATGCATTTCACCAAAAAGGAGGCGTGTCAGATGGCGCTTCTCTCACCCTCGTCAGCGACTTCTTTTTGTTCCTTTGAGAAGAATGTGTACATCGCGGGAATGACGAAGAGCGTCAGAACCAGCGAGAAGAAAAGGCCGCCGATGACAACGATACCCATCGAGACGCGGCTCTTCGCACTTCCACCGAGCGCAAGCGCGATCGGCAGAGCACCGAGCATAGTGGCGAGTGAGGTCATAAGAATAGGACGGAATCGAGAGACAGCGGCAATCTGTGCTGCCTCGAGAAGTTTCTTCCCTTTTTCCTTGTTCTGGTTGGCGAACTCAACGATCAGGATGCCGTTCTTTGTCACCAGGCCGATCAGCATGATGATACCGATCTCGCTGAAGATGTTCAGGGTCTTCCCGGTGATCCACAACGACAGGAGAGCGCCGGCAAGAGCCAACGGAACCGTCAACATGATCGTGAACGGATCTACGAAACTCTCGAATTGTGCAGCGAGGACAAGATAGATCAATGCCAGCGCCAGCATGAAAGCGAAAACGATGTTGGAGGAGCTTTCCGCATAGTCCCGCGACGGCCCCGACAATGCGGTCCGGAACGAATCATCCAGAAACTTCTTTGAGATGCGGTTCATTTCTGCGAGTCCATCACCGATGGTCTTCCCCGGTGCCAGTCCGGCTGATATTGTTGCCGCTTTGAACCGGTTGAAGTGATAGAGCTGCGGCGGAGCGCTTTCTTCCTGCAGATTGACAAGATTGTCCATCTGAATCAGCTTGCCTTGATTGTTCCGGACATAGAGCGACCGGAGATCAAGCGGTTCGTTCCGGTTATCCCAATCCACCTGCCCAATCACCGAATACTGAAAACCATTCATCTCAAAGTACGAAAACCTCTGCCCGCTGAATGCCAACTGCAGCGTCTGCGCGATGTCCACAACGGAAACCCCGAGGCTTCGGGCGCGATCACGATCAATCGTAATGTCGATCTCAGGCTTATTGAACTTCAAATTCACATCCGCATTCTGAAGGATGCTGCTCTTATTCACCTCGTCCATGAATTGCGGAAGAACCGCACGGATTTTTTCAAAATCCTGGTTCTGGATAACGTACGACACTGGCAATGCACTCCGCGCACCGCCTCCGCTGGCGGAAATCGTTTGCTCTTGAGCCACAAACACACGCGCCTCCGTGATGCGGCGAGTTTTTTCTGTAAGAAAATCGGCAATCTCTTGCTGCGATCGTTTTCGCTCCTCCGGCTCTGAAAGCATCACTCGGATATAACCCGAATTCACCGAACTGAAGCCACCAATGAAACTCAAACACACGCGTTTTTCAGGAATGGAGTCTCCAATCATTCTGACAATTCGATCGACGAAAGCATCGTTGGCGTCGTAGGCGACGCCCTCAGGCGCGGTGGTGGAGATACGGAGATAGCTTCGATCATCGAGCGGCGCCAGTTCAGATTGAAGCCGGGAACCGATGAGACCGATGATGGCAAGCGAAGCGAAGATGACAGCCGTCGCAATCCACCGGCGTTTCATGAACCAAGTCAGCAGGTTCTCGTAGAACCGATTCATTGCCTCAAAATATCTTTCGGTCACCATGTAGAATCGCGTGTGTGCCCGCTTCTTCCGGATCATCTTCGCATTCAGCATGGGCGTCAGTGAAAGAGAAACGAAAGCGGAAATGAGCACTGCCCCGGCGATGATAAGGCCGAATTCACGGAACAACCGACCCACGAATCCCTGGAGGAACACGATCGGGAGAAACACCGCAGCCAGCGTAATGGATGTTGAAATGACAGCGAATAGGATCTCTTTCGAGCCGGCAAACGCGGCCTCGGTGGGAGACATTCCAAGCTCGACTTTCTTGAAGATGTTCTCGGTTACAACAATGCCGTCGTCGACAACGAGTCCCGTCGCAAGGACAATCGCCAGAAGCGTCAGGATGTTGATGGAGAACCCCATGATGTACATGATGAAGAACGCGCCAACCAATGAGACCGGGATATCGATCAGCGGGCGGAAGGCAATAATCCAGTCACGGAAGAAAATGTAGATGATAAGAATGACGAGACTCACGGCGATCAGAATTGTCTCCTGCACCTCTTTGATGGACCGCTTGATGAAACGGGTGTTATCAATGGAAATGTCCATCTTGTAGTCGGCCGGCAGTTCCTTCTTGATTTGCTCGTAGCGCCGGTAAAATTCATCGGCGATCTCGACGTAGTTGCTCCCCGGCTGAGGAATAATACCGACGCCGACCATCGGGACGCCCGATTGTCGGAGAATGAATTCTTCATTTTCGGGGCCGAGCACAGCAAAGCCGACATCACTCATGCGAACGTTCCGGTTTCCCTCATCTTTCAGGATGAGGTTGTTGAAGTCCTGCTCCGTGCGCAAGCGTCCCTTCGTGTTGACGATCAGCTCTGTCTGATTTCCTGTCAGCTTTCCCGAGGGCAAGTCGACGTTCTCGCGATTGAGCGCGTTCTGAACATCGAGTGGTGTGAGGCCGTAGGCGACGAGCTTTTTCGGATCCATCCACAGCCGCATGGAATACCTCTTCTGGCCGCGAATGGAGGTCGAGCTGACACCCGGAATCGTCTGCAGGTTCTGCGCGATGACATTCTCTGCGTAGTCGCTCACCTCGAGCTGGTTCTTTGTATCACTTTGGAGCGTGAGGGAAATAATGTCATCAGAGTTGGCATCGGCCTTCGTCACCACCGGCGGGCTGTCAATATCCTGGGGAAGAGATCGGGCGGCACCGGAGACTTTATCACGCACATCGTTGGCGGCGGCCTCGAGGTCGGAATCGAGATTGAACTCGACGGTGATATTGCTGCTTCCCTGGCTGCTGCTGGATGACAGATTGCGCACGCCCGCAATTCCGTTGATCGCCTTCTCCAGCGGTTCCGTGATCTGGGATTCGATGACGCTTGCATTTGCTCCCGAATAACTTGTTCGCACGCTAATAATGGGAGGATCAATCGCTGGATACTCACGAACACCCAGAAAGGTAAAGCTGATGATACCAAAAAGCAGGATCGTCAATGACATGACGATGGCAAGCACGGGGCGCTTGATACTGATCGACGCTAGACTCATAGGAAGATATTCTCAGATTGTGCCGATGAACGAAGCATCACTTGACGGTCACGTTGACCGGCATTCCCGGACGAAGCTGCAGAATTCCCGTCGTGATGACGGTATCCCCTGCAGAAAGCCCGGTGGTGACTTGTATGAGGGAGGGTGTACGGATTCCTGTTTTCACAAGCACAGACATCACCACGCCGTTCTTTCGCACCAGAATTGTCTGCCCTTTGAGAACGGGAACAATAGCCTGGGTGGGAACCATGAGTGCACCGCCGGGTTCCTTCAGCCGCAATTCCACGTGAACATAGCCCCCCGGGAAGATCGACTCGCCTTTGTTATCACACATTGCCCGAAGCTGAAGCGTTCGCGTTGTGGGATCAATCTCCGGCTCAATGGCATAGACTCTTCCGCCGAATTCCACATTCGTTTCGTCGCTCCGGAATTTCACAACATCATTCACACGGACTTTTCCGGCGTATTTTTCCGGTATGGCGAAGTCCACTTTGAGCGGATTGATCTTCTGAATACTCGCAACGCGTGTCGTCGGTGGAATGACGTAGCTCCCCTCGCTCACGTAGCGGAGACCGATGATCCCGTCAAACGGAGCGCGGATTTCCCGGTGTCGGATGGAGGCGACAAGATTCGCACTGTCCGCACGGAGGGTCGACACTGTGTTGATTGCTATATCGTACTGTTCTTTGCTCGTATTGTTGTTTTCAAAGAGCTGCTTTTGCCTGTCCGCCAGCTCCGCCGCAAGTTCGATCTGCAATTTTGTTTTCTTCAGCTGCGCCTGGAGGTCGTCATCGTTGAGTTTCACCAGCAAGTCGTTCTTCCTGACATGCGCACCTTCTTTGAACAGAATTGCCTGGACAGTGCCAGAGGCTTCGGACATGAGATCGACCGACTCTGACGCAAGCACCGTCCCTGAGGAGTTAACAACATTGTCTAACGGCTGTGAAGAGACGATCACTCCGCGTACGGTCATACCACCGCCACCGCTGGGTCGTGGCGCAGGATCATTATTCTTTGACGCGCAGGATGTGAAAATTAGGGAGGAGCAGAGAACTGTCAAAAACAGGAATACGCGAAATATTTCTTTCATGGTCTCAAAGTTTTTGTTTTGCAAATATGAAGAATAATGTCAGGAAAGTCAAAACGATTGGTGTTTTTGACACAGTAGATTAGACGGACGCGTAACTAAATGTACTCTCATCCGTTCATAAGAGGCTGACCGCCGCCTCAACCTCGGACGATCGCGGCGACAATTTTCTCATAATTAGAAGGAGATCCACGTGAAGCGAATCCTAACAGTTGTTTCCCTCGTAGTCCTCACGTTTGCAGTTACTGCCTCGCTCACCGCAGGCACCGTGGGCGGGAAAACCGATAGCTATCATTACGCAATGTACCTTTGCATCCAGCACACCGCGGACAATGCGAAAATTCTTTTTGATCAAGCCTCGAAGGGTGATCTCAATCAGGAAATGGCGAAGGATCTTGTCGAACAAATCGGCAAAGATCTTGACCACGCCCGTATTTATCACGCCCGATTGCACAAATCATACACGGAAGCTGAGTCACAACTCATCGCTGACGAACACACGATCATCCTGCGCGGCCAAACAAAAGCAGCCGAAGCATTCGCTGCAATGAAGGCTGAGTTCGACAAATCCAAACCGGACATGCAAGTTATTAAAGCACAAGCGGCGGTGATTTTCGATGGCACAACGAAAGCTGCCGTTGCTCACCTCGAGGCAATGAAGAAACTTGGCGTTAACGAAGCAAAGAATCCAACCCTCTGAGGTTTTCCGTTTTTTATCCAAAGCCGTCCGGCACAACTCGCCCGGACGGCTTTTTTGTTTTCACACAAGTTGATATGAATTTCTTTTCCGTCGGGGTTTTCGTATGAATGAGAGGCATTCGTTGAAGGACAGTCATTTCTCAGAATGTCGAAATGGCTAACTCATGGGATATCCAATTCTTAGCCGAACTAATGTAACAAGCCCCTCCCCCGGTCGTGACACAATTTGAAGCTCACGAATTCAATCTTTACCATTGGAGCACCTGCCACAATCAGGGAGGTAGGTGTGACACGAAAAATGTTTCCTCTCAAAACTTCACCGATTCGCCGAAAGGCGGACAAAGAAGTTCCTATCAGATTCCATGCTCTCATCTGCGAACCGGTCAACCGGGCTTTTCGTATCGGCGTGTAGACCGCGGCATACGTTGATCGGAGATTCTCTTTCCACTTCGCATTCGATCACATTCACAGTACACCAGGAGGCTTTATGAGTCCCGCACTCGTATTCATGATTGCATCGATACCCTATATTGAAATCGCTAAGCAGATCGCAAGCGGCAACGTGAAAGTGACACCCGACTTTCTTGTCCAGGGAGATGGTAACATCGACGGATTACTCTCAGCATTTCTGACAAATTTTGTCGCTGGTCAAAGAAAAGCCGAAGTGACTGAAGTGAAGTAGAAAATAGTAGGGAGGAAACGTAGAACGGTATTCGTAAAATGAAAAGGGCGGGCAGCTTTTGCGCTGTCCGCCCTTATTTGCTTACACTGTGATGAGAGTTTACTTCTTCGGAGAACCCGCAGCGGCAGGGTTCACCAGCGGAAGATCTTTGCGACCGCTCCATTCTTCAAACGAACCATCATAGAGCCGCGCTTCGTACCCAAGGTACCGCGCCGCAAAGTACACAAGAGAAGCCTGCTGGCCGATATGGCAGTAGGAGATCACTCGCGAACCATCTTTCACTCCCGCTTGCTGAAAAATGTGTTTGAGGGAGACCGGATCTTTGAGTCTGTTCGTAGAATCAAGAAGACTCGAGAAGGGAATACTCACTGCGTTGGGGATATGACCCGGTCTCGGCATTCCACCGCCGCTTCCGAGGTAGTATTGAGCGGCACGCGCATCAACGATCGAAATTTTCGTATTGTCGAGGTTGTCCATGAGCCAATCAGCCGTCGCCACAAGATTTGGTTTTGGAGCAGGCACAAAAGATCCCGCAACGGCAGCCGGCACCTCCGTGACGACCAGACGACCTTCTGATTTCCATGCGTCGAGTCCTCCGTCCAGCATCGAAACCCGGTCGCCAAGACCAAAATAATCCAGGGTGAAAAAAATCCGCGTCGTTGGGGTGACATTGCTACCATCGAAGCAGAGGATGATGCGATTCTTCCCTGAAATACCGAGTTTCCTCAATACTGAATCCGCTTGTGTTTTCGACGGGAGTTCAAGCGTCAGATCGGGATCTGAATATGCAAGCGCTTGAGTCCAGAGAAACCTCGCTCCCTGAATATGTCCATCCCTGTATTCCCTCCGGTTGTTGCCGACGTGCACGATCACGAGTGTCGGGTCGTTCAGGTGTTCCTGAAGCCACGCCGTTGTAACCAGCATCGATTGTCGAACTGACTCCTGCTGAAAGGCAGTGGTCGGTGACGGAGCGAGAAACACCGCAAGAGCAAAGAGGCAAGCAACCAAGAGGTTACAGAAGTGCTTCATCGTACTATCCTCCATCATTTTTCCCTATGCTTCTGAACGTCAAAATTTCGAAAATAATTCCCAGGTGCTGTTGACGTTCAGGAGCGCTCCCCCACTCCGTACCACGCTTCTCGGGCACCCTCAACGAAAGCCACAACATTTTCCCACGGCACCTCTGGTTCCAGAATGTGCGATGGAGCAATCAGAAGTCCGCCGCGAGAGCCAAGCTGCATCTGGACTTTCCTCACCGCCTCTTGCACCGTCTGTGGAGTTCCAAAGGGCATCGTTGTCTGCGTTCCGATCCCTCCCCAGAACGAGATACGGTCTCCGTACCGACGACCGATCGCCTCGAGATCGTTGCACTCAGGTTGGACCGGATTCAGGATATCCACGCCGATATCGATATACTCGGGGATGAACTCGCCGACATCGCCGTCCGAGTGCATGAAGATCAGCATATTCTTCTTCACCTGCTTGGCCGCAGTGATGATGCGACGGGTTCTTTCCTTCAGGAATTTCCGGTAGAGGTCCAGGCTCATCATGGGACCTTTTTGAGTCGCGACGTCGTCACCGAGACGGAGGATATCTATCCCCGTCTCTGCAAACTTGATTGCCTGCCGCACTCGCAACTCCGTCATCTTTTCGCAGATGGCCTGGGCAATGTCCTCATTGAAGTAGAAATCCGTCAGCAGGTTTTCCATGCCGCGCAGGAGCCAAGCTGTTTCGAATATCGTCTGGTATAATTCGCCGGCGACTGCATAACCGCGGTCTTGAATGGCCCGGACCGCTTCTGCGATCCCATCAAACCGATAGTCAGCGTCCACATCCGGCCAATCGAAGGCAAGAACCTGCTCAGGAGTTGTGCAGTCACTGAGCGGATGGAACCGGTATTCCATGAAATGTTCCATCGATCCGCGAACCATCCCATAACCCCATTCATCCCAAAGAACATTATTCGGGGGCGCCACGGAATACCACTTCGAAAAGTCCGTCTTCTTGATCGTCGGACCTACGGCGATGAATCGAGTATCAAAGTCGAAGAAATCAGCAGGATCAAGAGGAGAACCGGTTTTCTGCCTGTACACTCGCATGAGGCCGGGTGTGAATGCCCCCCAGCTGATCTCGTAGGGGACGCGATCAGGGACTGCGGTACGCCGCATGGCGGTGAGAACGCGTTCACGTGAGGTCATCGGCACTCAAAAGAGTTTCGACATGTTCATCTTTTCGGGGTCGCTTCCGGCAGCGGCCCGGAGGATTGAATCGTCGATTTTTTCTTCCAGCGAACCAGCGGTACGATAGAGGGCGAGTATGTTTTCCATGGGGGAGCCAACCTGGATCGCGTGCGTTGGACCAAGGAAGAGGCCTCCCTTGGGGAACAGTTCCTGCCGACGGTGGACTTCGCGCTCAACATCCGCAACACTCCCCCACGCCATCGTCGTTTGAACGCAGACGGAGCCACAGAAAGTCAGTTTCTCTCCATAGTGCGATTGCAGATAGCCGATGTCCATCTCCGGCGTTGTGGGTTGGACAACATCCTGGACATCGAGCCCCAGTTCAATCAGTCGGGGGAGAAACGCTTCGACGCACCCGCACATGTGCATCATGGTACGAGCACCGAAGCTGTGAACCATATCAAAGTACTTCTTATATCGCGGAGCAAAGTGGCGCTCGAATGTTTCATGGCTGATCATTTGGCCCCGTTGATTGCCAAGATCATCACCGACGTGTGTGAAATCGATGAGGCCCTTCGCGGCTTCGAGAACTTTCTTATGCTGCTCAAAGTAGAAATCAAACCGCGCGTCCATCAATGCCATGAAGACTTCGTTGTCTTCCAGCAGATCCATCAAGACTTCTTCCATCCCGCGGGCCCGGCCGATGCTGTTGATGAAATCCATGTCTCCGGCGGTGCCGAAGCAAATAGCAAAGCGGCCTTGGAGCGCTTCGCACTGCTGTCGAATCGTCGAGTAGTCGAACCAATCGGCACGGGGGAAATGCGAACGATCGAGCTTGTCCAGCGTCTCGATTCCCGCATACGGGAGATAGCAGGCTTCGAGGTATCGCCCTCCTTCGAATTGCGCGTACTTGTATCGTTCACCGAAATATCCCTCGATACTCCCATCGGGAAACGTTCGCAGCTCCGGCCCGCAATAGACCGGCTCAACGTACCGGAAATCATCGCCAACAACGCGGAGCACCTGCTCCATGTTGCTCAGACCAAAGTGCTGCATGATCATCCGATTGATTTCGGGGGTAGCTTCGTGTTTGATGGGGATGCGGTCGTAGCCGCGGCGCTCATAGGCGCTGATCACTCGTTCGCGTGAGGTCACTGTGCAGAACTCCTGTGTTGTCGCAGATCCGGGGATCCATGTCGATGCCTCATGGAAGAAAAATCCCGGCATTTCTTCGGTGGAAGGATGCACGCAAAGTAAGTTTTTCTCATTCGATTCGCAATGTGAGCACAGGAGTCGCCGGATGGATATTCGAGACTGCATTCATCAACTGCTTCTGGAGGAACCACGATGGGTCTTGAAGGGGATTACACATCTCCTGACTCAAGTTTTGCGCGACCCTTTTCGAGAAGTTTCGCGAAAACGTAGATCGGAGTGAGAAAGAGCAAAATCGAAGGAAGTACAGACCAGTCGGGGAGATAGATGCATGCGAAGACGATGGAGGCGACCAACACAATGAGAACGCACCAAGCGACAGGACCGAGGATCGGTAAGTGAGCGCTCTGCCCGCGAATCATCCACAAGACGATACCCAGGAACAAGGCGGTGTACACCCACTCCGGAATGATCGGAAAGCCAAAGCCTCGATTGAAAGAGGCCAGGATCATTGAGACCGGATAGACGAGGAAGGAAAAAATCGCAGAGAGAACGATAACCATGAGCGATGCCGGGAGCGCCTCCATGATTGTTTCCTTGATCTCTTCTGTTTTGAGAACTACAAGAATCTCCGCTATCGTTGGCTCATTCATCTCTGGTTTGCACGCAGTGGTGAGAGGGTGAACAGTGAGAACAAACCTCCTGATATCAATTTGCCTTAATGGCTTCAACCGTTGTGTGACGGGCTTCACTCACCGCCGGAGTCCATCAGTGAGTTCGTGCCGGATTTTGTTCGTTCTTTGCTGACGGTCAGATTATTCGTGCTCCGGCATTGGCTCACGTGATTCTTTGGTGAAGGAGAACAGGACCAGCATCACTCCAAACGCAATGTACGCAACCGTGAATTGAAATGGAATCTTCTGCATGAAAGCATCCAGCATCCAGGGGAAGTACATCACACCGTCAGGTGAGGCCGAATGGATGATGCCGAAGAACGTCAGTCCTGCCAAAATGAACAGATACACGGCTGCGATTTTCAGGCGCCGATCGATCAGTTCCGCAAGCATGCCGCCCCATAACATTGCTGTCAGGATGAACCCGTTGCCGAGAGCGACGGTGACGAGAAGCTCGGGGAGCGCTTTCCCCGGAGCGGTCATGAGTCGGTTGAAATTCTCTGTAGGCACAAAATCGGGATTGCCGAGCTTGATGGAAAGCAATCGTGCAATGGTCGGGAAGAACGCGAACGCGACGGCCGGAGCATGCCGGGGAGGACACGCGAGGAACGATTGGACGACGATATCCAAAGCCACGAAAATGAGAATCGGAGCAAGAACCGCACGCGGGATGAGTTCAACAAAGAACGAGACGTATCCCAGAATTCCCCCGAGACCAATAAACAGTCCCGTCAAAAGTGTGTAGCCTGCCCGAGACCCCATCCGTTTGTAGGCTGGTTGACCGATGTACGGCGTCGACTGTGCAACGCCGCCGCAGAGCCCGGCAATCAAAGTAGCGATCGCTTCTGTCAGCAAGATGCTCCGCGTATTATAGTCATCACCCGCAACACGGGCGCTTTCGGTGACGTTGATTCCGCCGACGACCGTTAATAGGCCAAAGGGAATTGCGATCGGCAAATATTTGAGGGCGCGCGTGAACCCCTCCAAAAATCCAAGCGTGGGGGTCGGCAAACCGAAATGCAGGTCCATCGATGGGGCACCGGCAAACGTCCCCCCCATCCAACCTGTCGATCCCAACATGTAGTAGAGTGCCGTTCCGATGAAAATTGCCGCAAAGACGCTGGGAAAATTCTTTGGAAGACGAATGCGTGCGACAAGTGTATAGAGGATCAATCCCAAAGAAATCATTCCGACGATCGGCATTCCGAAAACGTCCACCAGCGGGGTCAACCCAATGAGTGCCAGACCGATACCAGCCAATGACCCCAACAATCCTGCTTGCGGAACAACTTTTTGGACCCACTGACCGACGAACGAAAGGATCACTTTCAAGATACCAATCATGACCATGGTCGCCATGCCGATATACCAGGTCATCATCGCGGCGTCGTGTTCAGACAACCCTTCCGCTTTCAATCCGACAAACGCCGGGCCTAACACCACCAATGCGATACCGATCGTTGAAGGTGTATCGAGACCGAGAGGCATCGCGGTAATCTCGGTTTTTCCCGTTTTCTTCGCCAGCCGGAATGCCATCCAGGTATAGACAATATCGCCGAACAGAACCCCGAATGCCGTTCCCGGAAACATCCTCGTATAGACGATGTCCGCCGGAAATTTGAAGACAAAGACCAAAATCCCGGCAAGGAACGAGAGCACGGTCAGATTATCGAACATCAGGCCGAAGAAACCGTTGAGGTCCCCCAGCGCAAACCATCGATAGCGATTTGATGATTGGTTCATGAGATAGCCCTTTAGAATAGATCCACTCAGAAATCCAAAATCCTGCTTTCGAAATCCGAAACAAACGCGAAATCCGGAATGGCAGTTTCTGTTTTCGTTTTTCGGATTTAGAATTTAGGATTCGTTTTCAGCTTACAAACATGCCCGCAATGGATGCCGTCATCCATGTGGCAATTGTTCCGCCAAGGAGTGCACGGAGTCCAAGTTTTGCGATGTCGCTCCTCCGGTTCTCCGCCAGCGGACCGATGCCGCCGATCTGGATTGCAATGGAAGAGAAGTTTGCGAAACCGCAGAGGGCATACGTGGCAATCACGATCGCTTTGTCTGAGAGTTGGTGAGCGCTCACGACATCCGCCATTTGAGAATAGGCGACAAATTCGTTCAGCACCAATTTCAGTCCCATCAGACTTCCGACATTCAACGCATCCGCCCACGGTACACCAATCGCAAATGCAATGAACTGAAAGACGAGTCCGAAGAGCAGCTCTAGTGAAAGCGGTTTTCCGAAATGTGTCTGGCAGTATGCGCCGATCCCCGTCGAATCACCGATGAGTCCGAGGAGAAAATTGAACAGCGCAATGAAAGCGATGAACGCGATGAGCATTCCACCGACGTTCAGTGCCAGTTTCACACCATCCGAAGCCCCGGACGCTGCTGCTTCGATGACGTTGGAAGAGACCTTCTCAATCTTCAGTTTGACCGTTCCCCTCGTCAGCGGCTCTTCCGTTTCCGGAAAGAGCATCTTCGCCACGACAATGGTCGCCGGAGCCGCCATGATCACGGCCGCGAGCAGGTGGCCAGCGAAGTAGATTTGAGAAGCATCGAGGCCAAGGCCGTATGATTTAGCGTAGGCAACTCCCAGCAGCGTGTAATAGGCGATCATCACACCGCCGGAGATGTGCGCCATACCGCTTGTCATAACCGTGTAGAGTTCAGACTGCGTCATCTTCGCGAGATAAGGCCTGATCACGAGCGGCGCTTCGGTTTGTCCTATGAATGTGGCTGCGGCAACACAAAGAGATTCTGCCCCGCTGGCTTTCATGAATTTCGATATGACCCATGCCATGCCCTGCACGACCCGCTGCATGATGCCGAGATGATACAGGATTGCCATCAATGAGGCAAAGAAGATAATTGTTGGGAGCACTTGAAAGGCGAAGAAAAAGCCCAGACTCCCCTTCTCTCCCGGTGTGACTGCGAGTGAGCCGAACACGAACTGGGCACCATTCAACGCGAACGCGAAAAGGCGGACAAATGCTCTGCTGATCGCATCAAAAATCTCTCTCCCGATATCCGTCTTCAGCACGAAGAGAGCAAAGACAAACTGCATTCCGAGCCCTACAGCGACAAGCCTCCAACTGATGGCCCGTTTGTTCGGCGAAAATGCATAGGCGATGCCGGTGACAATGATGAGACCGAGAAGCCCGCGTCCAACGGATACGAAATCCATGTTGTTCCTCTCACTGAGAGTGTGCGGAATGACGTTGGGGAAGCGATGCTTGGTGCAGGTTGGTGGGAATCGCATCGCTTCAGATGGCGGAAAAGGTATAAAGAAATCCACAAAAAGGGAAGTATTTCATTCAACGAACAGCCTCCCCGGCGTGTCCAAATGACGACTCCTGCTTCATCCCTTGCATCCGGCCATGAGTTGAGATATTTTTGATTCAGAACAATTGGAGGCCCCGATGAACACAACTCGCATACGACACCTCAGTCTGCTTCTTTTCCTGGGCCCGCTCTCGATGTTGATGGCGGGCGCTTTGGACGGTGATCTCAAACCCGGACGAAACGACGTTTCGTTCGACTATCTGGGACGGACCAGGACTACCACTATCATGGTGCCGAAAGCGACGGCGATTCCTCCGGAAGGATGGCCGCTGGTGATGATGCTCCACGGCGCGGGAGGATCGAGCAAGAATGTTCTTGAAAGCACGGGGTGGGCGGAGATGGGAGAAAAGGAAGGAATCGTCACGGTATTTCCAAACGGAACTCCGCGAGATGAATCCAAACCTGAGAGTTTCTCACGAAACCCTCAGACATGGAACTCCGGCGCCAAGCTGAGCCTCTCCTCCGGAGCCTCATCTGCCATCGCCAAGAACATCGACGACGTCGGCTTCCTCACTCAACTCCTGGACCGCGTGTGCCGCCAGCTCAAGATTGATCCTCGAAGAATCTACGTTGCGGGACATTCCAACGGGGCGCAGATGGCATACCTGTTCGCATCCAAGAGCAGTTCGATGATTGCAGCGGTCGGCGTCATGGCCGGACACTCGTACGCCGAACAAAAACCTCTCGACTCGCCGATCTCCCTCATTCAAATCGTCGGAGACCACGATCCGTTCACGCCGATGGCGGGAGGAGAAGCCGGAGTGCTGGGACGAACGATGAGTGTTCCTCCGGCTCTCGACAGCCCGCGTCTCTGGGCTCTGAGCCTCGGCATTTCAGCTGAAGCGAGAATCACTCGGGATGACAAAACGTTGACGATTCGTACGTGGGGACCGGCGGCGAGCGGCGCGGAGGTCCGATCGATCGTTGTCAAAGGCCATGGTCACGCGTATCTTTCGCGTCAAGACAGATACCATCCGGCGATTCTCTTTGGCCCGACGGTGAATTCCCTCAATGCCACAGAGACGATGTGGGAGTTTTTCCTCCATCATCCAAAACCAAATTGATTCCAACGTTGGGATCCTCTTGCGCGCGAACAGTCGATCGACAAAGAGGCCGTACAATAAAGAAGCCCCGCCATATGTCAGCGGGGCTTGATTTTCTGGAACAACAATCTTCTCTACTTCAGCTTCTCTGACAGTTCCTCAAGAAACTGTCGCACCTCGAGCATATCGGTTCGAATTTCTTCGTCCGTCACCTTCTTCTTTTGCGGTACGCTGAGGAGTTCCAGCTGCTCAACTGTTTCGGCTTCTGGAACGTACTCTTCAAGGACCCGTTTCGCACCTTCGATGGTATACCGCTCGTCCCTCAACAGCTTCTTGATGTAGATGATGAGCTTGATGTCTTTGTTGGTGTAGATCCTGTTTCCCGCACGGTTCTTCGCCGGTTTCAGCTGAGGAAATTCGGACTCCCAATAGCGCAAGACATATTGCTCGAGGGCCGTGATGGTGCTGACCTCACTGATGGAATAGTAGAGTTTCTTGATGCCGATGTGTTTCATAGGACGATCACCATTCCGTGGGCGGTAACGAAAACCTTTTCACAAAATTAGACAAAATCAGGCTGAGTTGCAATCAACTTCCCCGCCGCACCAGGATGTCCTTTCCTTCACTCGTTTTTCTCAATGACTGCAAATGCAACAACAGTGTTTTCCGTGTGCGAGAGCGAGATATGCACACGGCATTTCGTCAACTGTTCCGCAACAGAGTCGTGAAGAATGACCTTTGGGGCGCCGGAGGGAATGTTGATCACTTCGACGTCGCGCCACCGGAACTTGCCGCTCCACCCTGTTTGCATCGCTTTGCTTACGGCTTCTTTCGCTGCAAACCTCGCTGCAAAATGTTCATGCGAATTCTTCTTTGACGCACAGTAGGCAACTTCCGATTCCGTGAAAAGCTTCCTGATAAGCGATGTCCCACGAGCGTCGAGCACGACCTTCATGCGCTTCACATCAACCACATCCACACCAATGCCGACAATTGCTCCCATGGAATTACGACCTCACATTCAGTTGTTTCACGATATCAATAACCTGACTGATGTCATCGACTTCATAGTCGGCGTGCGATATCACGGTGCCAAACGTGTCGCCGTACCGCGCAAAAATCGTCTGCATCCCCACCTGGGCCGCCCCGACGACATCCCGCTCAGCCCAGTCACCGATCATCAGTGCCTCCTCAGGCCGGACGCCAAGACGTTTGAGGGCCTCCTCGAAAGGCTCGCGGTTCGGTTTGCGCATGCGAGTGTCATCGAACGTCACCACGACATCGAAGATATGGTGCAGGTTCAGGTAGCAGAGCCGCAACCAGGCCTCACGGCCGGGAGCATCCGAGACCACCGCCAGCTTCAGATTCATCTTCATCAATTCCATCAGCGTGAGGTAGACGTGCGGATAAGGAACAAGGGCTGCCTCCCGCGCTCGACGGTACGCGATAATCCCCGAGGCCAGAATCTTGTGGTCCACCTTGCTGAACTCATCAAACAAGAGCTGATCGAAGACAGACTGAAATTCAATGCCGCGTTCCGCATAAATTGCATCGATCCTCTTTCGAATTTCTTCGTGGCTCAGCATCAAGCCGGCATCGCGCATGGCATGAATCGCCGCGTCGACGGCCTGGTTTTTCATCGCCATGAAGTCGACCAGTGTATTGTCGAGATCGAATACAACTGCTTTGATCATAGTGGAGATCGGTCGTGGTTCAGGTGCGTGGTTCCACAAGAAACTTCACTGCCAACTCATAGCCCATATCGCCGAATCCCGCGACGACCCCTTTGCACACAGGGGTGATGACGGAATGCCGGCGGAATTCTTCACGAGCATGGATGTTGGAGATGTGCACTTCAACAACCGGCGTCTTCAAAGCGGCGATCGCGTCTCGGATCGCATAGGAGTAGTGGGAATATGCACCGGGGTTGATCACCACTCCATCAAATGTTCCATCGATCGCTTTCTGGATCTGGTCGATCAGCGCTCCTTCGTGATTCGATTGATAGAATTCGAACTGCACGTTCGGAAATCGCTTCTTGAGTCGACTTTCGATATCGGAGAGAGTCGTGGTGCCATAGATCTCCGGTTCGCGCTTCCCGAGAAGATTCAGATTCGGACCGTTGATGACGAGGATTTTCATTGATGCTCCATTGTGCTGTAGCTTGGACCCAAAGAAGCTAGACGACCTTGACGACCACGATCGTCATGTCATCGTGTTGCTTCGCCTTTCCGACAAACTGTTTCATCTCGGCGAAGATGCCGTCCATGATTTCCGCAGCCGTGCTGTGAGCATGTTTTTGGACCGTCTGGCAGAGACGCTCTTCCCCGAACTCTTCCAAGGTCTTATTCATCGCCTCGGGGAAGCCATCGGTATAGAATACGAAAAGGTCCCCGGATTGGAAAGGGATCGCAACCTCCTGTATCGACTTGGCAAATGTGTCTCCAGGGTCGAGTCCGAGTGCCAATCCCATGGGATTAACCACCTGGACCTGATCTGCCTTCGTTTTCCGCATGATCACCGGGTTGTGGCCTGCGCGGGCAATGGTAAGAACCCGGTTGGCAGTATCAAAAATTCCGTAGACCATGCTGATAAATACCCCGCGCTCGACGTTTTCATAGAAGAGTTTGTTGACCCGCGTCAAGACGGCAGAGGGGGAAGGCGAAACCTCGGCAAGGGCACGGACAAAACCTTTTGTCAGTGTCATGAAAAATGCCGCTTGCGTTCCCTTCCCGGAAACATCCCCTACCACAACACCGAGCCTCTTGTTTCCGGCCTCGATGAAGTCGTAATAGTCCCCTCCCACTTCGAGGGCCGGAGCGCAACGCGAGGCAATGTCCAATTCCACAACTTTTGGATTTGTTTTCGGAAGAAAACTCATCTGAACGCTACGGGCAATCTCGAGCTCTTGCTGCAGCCGCTGGCGTTCCGAAATGTGCTTTGCAAAAGCCGGCATGATCTCATCAAAATCGGTGATTTCGCGCTTCCTCATCTGGCTCACCAGCCCCGCAACAACAAGCGCACCGAGAACCCCAATCACGACCCATCCGGAAACTGTGTATACCGAATTGCCTACGACAAGAAGGCCGGCTGCTTCTTCAACCACCCTGAATGTGAAGAGTGACATGAAAGCGGTGAGTGCATCGTATTGATAGAACGCCCACACCGTGACGGCGCCGAAGAGGAAAAGGTCCACATATCCGATCCAGAGCGGCGCAAGACTGACCGTCGACGCGAAAGCCATCACGAGTGATCCTGCCACAATCAGAAGTACGGGTGAAGAGATGCGCCCTCGGAGATAGGAGACCGCGAACATGATAAGGATCGAGACCTTGAAAGCCACCGAACTCATCCCATGGCCCAGGACATACAACCATGACCACGCGGCCCCAAAGATCTCAATGTTTGAGTTGTCAAAAGATGAAGCGGACACATGCATCATCTTCATTGCGACGAACGGACAGAGCAGATACACAGCGAGGCTTCCGGCTCCCAACGCCACTCCACGGACCAGACTATCTCCGACCCTTGAATGGAATCCATAACCTTTGGAGAGAAGGTCGAAGCTGATAAGCTTTTCTTTCCACACCTCACGGACCATCGATTCGCTCACCGCCCAAACGGGGATCAGAGCTCCACCGACAAACAGCGGAGCAAGAATCAGTCCCAGCAGATCGTCCCATCCAAATTCCGATCGCATCATGAGATACATCTGGATGGCCTGCACGACTGCAATGATCACTCCAACGAAGATTGCGAGCCTGAATCCAAGTTCGAATGCACGAAATCGCCTGAACGCGACGATAATCATGATGATAATCATGAGACTGTAGAAGATCGGCAACCCGATCCGCCAGACCAGGTCAACTTGTGACTTCTTGAATTCCTCCGGAACGTCCGTTTCCATCTTGAAGATTGTCACCTGATTGCCGGCCACTGAGACGGTCATGTGCATCGGATTCTCCAGGACCGGCATCTTCGTATTCCAGACGAATTCGTAATCCACCCTCTTCTTTTGTTCGATCCGCTTTTCCGATGAAGGCTGCGCCGTGTCGGGCAGACTTGCTGCACCATCCGCATATCGATGGAGAAATGCAACCGCAAGAGCCCGCGCTTCTAGCTGGGAAAGATTCGGGAGAGCCAGTGTATCGGCGATCTTCTGATCGAGCTCCATGAGTTGGCCGGATGTTCCAAGCCGTATGAACACTTCGCCCCGGATCATCTTGGCAACCGCCTGGTCCACCTTCGATTCATCTCCCTGGCTTCCGGCTGAAAGCATCAATCCAGTAGGCTTCCCCCATCGAATGTCCCAATGATACACTGGAATCTTGTCGCGAGTCAACTCGTTGGACTTCTCGATACCGTAGTTCTGTTCCATCTGGCGGAAGAGCGACTCATCGTACCGAAACTGCGCCTTGGGTGTCAAGCCATCAACACTGATATTCATGCTTGATAGCAAATCCCGACTTTTCTGTTCGATTGCCTGAGCGTCGAGTGGAAGCCGTATCCCACCGTACGGATGGATCAACGGAAACACCTCGACGATCACGGCCGCAGCGACGATGAGGAGGAGGAGAAAGGGAAGATGATTTTTGATTTTGTCCATGGGTACTCTCTATACGAAAAGCATGAGACCGACAGGAACCTCTCGGCCTCACGCAAGGCAATTCCGGTTTCTAGAGAAAGCTCAGTATGGCGACGATACCGAAGATCACGATGAGCACTCCGGAGATCTTGTTGATCAACCCAAGGCCGGTGGCATCGATCTTCTTACGGAACAACGTGACACCCCACCCCAGCAGAAAGAACCATAGCGAAGAACCAAAAAAAACCCCGGCAATGAGAGTAGCCGCCGAGCCAACACTGAGTTCGCTGTTCCTGAGTCCGAATCCCGCGAACACACCAAGGAAGGCAATGATCGTCAGGGGGTTCGTAAGCGTGAGGAAAAACGTGGAAACGTACGATGCGACGAACCCTTTGCCATTCGCCGGTTGAGAGCCAACCGGAGGCTTTGCCAGAAACGTTTTTACACCAAGATAACAGAGGAATGCGCCACCCACCAACCGGATCCACATCTGTCGCGTTACAAGAGCGTCGGAGATGACGGTAAGACCAAAAGCGGCAATGAATCCATAAAGAGCATCAGCAGTGGCTGCTCCAAATCCTACGATCATGCCTGAGAGATGTCCCTCTGCAAAGGTCTTCCGAATGCAGAGGATACCAATCGGACCGATGGGCAACGCCAGTGCGAATCCGATAACGACACCTTTCAGGAGGAGTGTAGTACCCACAGGATGTTTGCTATCAGTCTACGACAGTGGTTGAAGGGAGTTTCAAGAAGACACGAGCAATCGATATGGGGAATCCGGCCAAACGCCGTGCCTTTGTTTTCGGTAACAATATCGAAGGGGATGCACCGGCTTGCTGCTGCTTACGATCGCACTACCCGGGCCAGCTCCTCCTCGATGAAGTCGCGGATCACCGGCTTGAGATACCGGTCTTCGATCCCGATCTCGGCGAGTCCCTGGGCAAGAACGGAAGCTTTCTTGGACGGTGCCAGCTTTTTGTTAACGACGATCAGTCTCTCAGCTTTCAGGACGCAAAAGCCGCCTTCGAAATCACCTTTTTCATAACGAAGGGTGATCCCGCTGTTCGTCGCAAGCGATTCAAGCTCCTTGAGTATCTGTTCTTGAGTCATAAATTCGTAAAGAGATTCTCCGCAAAGAACATGAACAACACCACAACAAAAACATAGGTGATTTTGGCCTGAGTTTCAAGTCAATGTTGCTCCCCAAACCGGCGCGTCATTCCTCGCCACCACACTTCAAGCTTGTCTCCTGTCCAGAGCGTGAACCACGCAAGCACTGCACCTGCTAACAAATCAACAACATAATGATAACGAAGATAGATGGTCGAGACGATGAGCAAGGATCCGAGAGTCAGCAACAGCCAGCGGGCTTTGATTCCGTACCTGAATCCGAGGGCCATCACGATGATTGTCAACTGTGTGTGTCCGCTCGGAAAGACATCGCGCTGAACCAGGTTAATCGCATCGGCGTGTGATTGCGGGATCGATTCTCCCGCATTGATGATGCTGCGCAGGAGAGGAGTGAGCCACAACCCGGGAAGGTCCGTCTCGAGAGAAGAGAAGTCGTGAAGCGTGAACCGTGGACCGACACCCGGCAGAGCAAAATATCCGAGGTACGACAGATAGAATCCATAGACGATCATGAACGCGGCCTTGTCGAAGTCTTGTGTTGCGTATCGACGATAGAGCTCCACACCGAGGATCATAAAGAGGATGTAGTAGGAGAAATATGCGATCTGCAGAATCTCTGTCAGCAAGGGATGCGCGAACTGGCCGATCCATTGGGTCGGGTTCACTCCGAACATCCAATGGTCAATGGCGATCAGAAGCTGGTCGTAGTCTGTCGGATGAATGGGATGGACCATCCGATAGATCTCTTTGAAGATGAGAAGAATGATCACATAGCAATACCAACGGTGTAATCCTATCAGCAGGCGGTTCTTCTTCTCCGCGGCCCAGTGAGCGAGGAAGACCACCGCGAGGATGATCACGAGGTTGATGATGACAAGAACGAACCACTCTTCGACACGGGCGTGAAATACCAAGTTCAGTCCAGTGAGAAAGAAAAGGAACACGATGGAGACAAAGTCTGCAGGCGAGAGATGGGAGATGAGAGTACGGACTTTCATTCGTCACACAGTATTGATGAACTGAGAAGGTGTTGCACCATGGGAATCCCGACCATCAGTGTTTCTTCCTCATTCTGGCCTTGCCGGCATCGAAGGCCCCATTTCCAATTTCGGCCCGATAGGGAGCAAGAAGTTCTGTGAGATTCAAGAAATCATCGAGCGCGAGTTCTTCAGGCCGCATGGACAGGTCGAACGGGACGGATTCCAGATGCGTAGCATCGAAGCCCATGTATCGGAGCCCATTTCGCAGTGTCTTCCGTCTTTTGCCAAACGTGGAGCGGACGACCAGTGTCAGCAGATTGCGGTCACACTTCTGGAGTTTCTCCTTGAATCGCAGCCGGACAATGGCAGAATCGACTTCCGGTCTGGGGAAAAACGAGTTTCTCGAGACTTTGAAGAGAAACTCCGGCTGCGTGTAGTACGCCAGCAGGACAGAGAGAATTCCGTACTCCTTGGTTTCTGTTTGCGCCACGAACCGTCGCGCCACCTCAAGTTGAACCATCAGCGTGGCGTCTTCGACAACATCATGGTGATCAAAGAGCCAGAACAAGATCTCGCTGGTGATGTTGTAAGGGATGTTTCCCACCACGCGCAGGCGTCGTTTCTCGTCGCGAAACATCGTGCTGAGCGACACCTTCAGAACGTCCGCATGAACAAGCTCGATGCTCTCCGAAAACGTTTCGCGCAGGAGTCGGATCGCGCGCTCGTCAACTTCGATTGCCACAAGCCTGGAACATTTCGGCGCAAGATGTTTCGTGAGCGCACCCTGTCCCGGGCCGATTTCGACCACCACATCATCGGCGCGCAGACCGAGGCTGTCGACGATGTTGCGCGCGACATTTTCGTCGCGCAGGAAGTTTTGTCCAAGGGATTTTTTGGGTGGCAGCATACTCGCAGAGACCGGGTCAATATACAGAACGAGCGGGCTATATTCAACGAATCAGCGAAGGCGTTGCATTTCGGACTAATTTCCTTTACTTTGCTTCACGTTTTTNNGACCGCTCAATCGACTCCGTATGTATCGATTGTGGTTCCTCTCTTAAATGAGGACGAGTCTCTCGGCGAGCTCTACACACAGATCCTCGCAGCCATGAAACCGCTCGCGAAGCCGTTCGAGGTGATCTTCGTCGATGACGGCAGCACGGATACGTCCTTCTCTGTCCTACGGGAATTGCACGCCAAGGATCCCCGTGTGAAGGTTGTTCAATTCCGGCGGAACTTCGGCAAATCTGCAGCTCTCTCGGTTGGTTTCCATGAAGCTCAGGGTGATTTCGTTGTGACGATGGACGCTGACCTGCAAGACGACCCTGCCGAAATTCCGGGGATGATCGAAATGCTGAACCAAGGTTACGATCTCGTGTCCGGATGGAAAAAGAGGCGGCACGATCCTCTGTCGAAGACGATTCCGTCGAAGCTGGCCAATTCCGTCACGGCGATGATGACGGGCATTCCGATTCACGACATGAATTGCGGCTTGAAGGCATATCGACGCGAGGTCGTGAAGGGAGTCAATGTCTATGGCGAGTTGCACCGTTACATCCCGGCGCTGGCTCACTGGGCAGGCTTCCGCGTTGGCGAGAAAGTTGTGAATCACAGACTCCGTCAGTACGGACACACCAAGTTCGGCATCGGCCGGTTCTCGCGCGGATTTCTTGATCTCCTGACGGTACTGTTCACTACCCGCTATATCCGGAGACCATTGCACCTGTTCGGTGTGTGGGGGATTATTTCATTCCTCATCGGCATCGCGATCGACGGTTACCTCTCAGTCGAGTGGCTTCTGGGATTGACTTCCCTCAGCAACCGCCCGTTGTTCCTTCTCGGCATCCTGTTTATCATCATCGGCGTGCAGTTCGTGTCGTTCGGACTGCTCGGAGAAATGATCAACCGCCAGCAGCGGGACGAAACGACCTACTCCATTCGAGAGATCCTCAGGTAAAGGAGCCGGGCACCGACGTGATTCCACTGAAGACTGACTGCCGATTTTTCCGGGGCGACGTTCCCTGCAAACCGCACAAGCGTTTCGGCGTTCATTGCGTTGACCAGACCGGCAAAACGTGTACGCACTACGATCCTGTCACTTCGCAGATCCTGATTATCAAGCTCGGAGCCATCGGCGATGTTCTCCGAACAACTCCACTCCTCCACAAGCTCAAAGCAACCTATCCTTCGGCAAAAATCTGGTGGCTAACGCTCACGCCGGAGATTCTCCCCTCTTCGGTTGATGAGCCACTCGCATTTTCATTGAAGAATGTCGTTGCTCTCCGTTCTCTTCATTTCGATATCCTCTTTAATCTGGACAAAGACCGGGAAGCATGCGCTCTCGCGGAGCAGATCACGGCATCAACCAAAAAAGGATTTCGGCTGAAGAATGGCATCGTCTCCGCCGCTGATGGTGCCGCTGAGGCAAAATATGCCACCGGACTCTTCGACGACCTGAGCCGGGCAAACACAAAGAGTTACCCCCAGGAGATTTTCGACATCTGCGGGTTCACATTCTCAGGCGAGAAGTACATCCTTGATCGCCCGAAGGAAACAACAGCCTGGAAGATCAACAAACGAAGGAAGGTGGTTGGTCTCAACACCGGTTGCGGAGACCGATGGACATCCCGGCTTTGGGAAGAGAAGAACTGGATTGCGCTCGCGCGCGCAATGAAGAAAAAGGGATACGACGTTGTTCTCCTGGGAGGCGAGCAGGAAGATGCAAAGAACAAACGGCTTGCGCGTGCCTCGAAAGCCAAATACTTCGGCCATTTCCCGCTTCCGCAGTTTATCGACCTCGTTGACCAGTGCGACCTCGTCGTCACCGGTGTAACGATGGCGATGCATATCACCATCGGCCTCGGAAAGAAAATCGTTCTCTTCAATAACATCTTCAACAAGAACGAGTTTGAGCTGTATAACCTCGGAACGATCCTTGAACCTGAGAAGCCATGCCGCTGTTATTTTCAACCGACGTGCACGAATGCCGATTACCGTTGCATGCAACATCTCCCGGTCAAACGCGTGGTTGAAGCGTGCGAACAGCTCCTCCGATCGTAAACAGCTCAGACTGACGACTGGAGTGGATCGTTGACGACTTGCCCTCTTTGCAATCAGACCGATTGCCGCGATTTCCCGATCTTCTACGATTTTGACCGGAAGCGCTTCCAGGCGAAGCAGTGTGCTCACTGTTCTTTTATTTATCTTGATCCCCGGCTAACGTCGGAAGAATTGAAACTCCTCTATAGTGACGAGTACTTTCTCCATGACGGAGCAGATTTCGGGGCTCATTCGCCAACAGACTACGAGTCCGCGGCAATCAGAGGGTCTGTGAAATTCCCCGAGATTCTGGGATGGATTCGACGATACAAACCTTCGGGCGAGTTTTTCGAGATCGGCTGCGGGATGGGATATTTTCTTAATTACGCGCGATCAAATGGATTTGCCGTCAGCGGTATCGAGTACGCTGAACTTGGTGTTCGAACATGCCAGACCAAATTTGGCTTAAACGTACAGCGCTGCTCCTTCGAGGATCTTGCGACGCAAACCGAACGATACGATGTTATGTTCTTGGGTGATGTGCTCGAACATCTGATCCAGCCCCTGGAAATGGTTCGCAAAGCGCATTCGATGCTCAAACCGTCCGGGGTGTTCGCCGCAGAGGTACCGTCAATGTTCAATAGTATCACCGGACGATTGGCGGTTGCGGGAATGAGGACGTTGAGAACGAAAAAGAAGATGGGCATGCCTCCGTATCACGTCAACGAGTTCACACCAAGGACACTGCGCGCAGTGATCGAACGTGCCGGATTCAAGCACTGCGTCATCGTTCAGAGGATCAAGCCACCGTCGGCGATTACCCTCAGGGGAAGCCTGTTTGAAAAAACGATGAAAAAGATTCTACACTATCCAAACTATGGTTTGACAAAATCGCTGGGGATCTTCGGCGACAGGCTTCTCGGCATTGGAATTAAATGAGCGACCATGGCCAAACAAACTAAACAACAGACTGCTCTTCAAACAACGCTCTTCCCTTTTTTCCCGGAATACGTTAACAGCCGGTACGCGGGACTGGCTTTGGCGGGGTTCTATTTTCTCCTGATGCTCGCCGTCAGCCTCAAGTACCACGTCATCGGTGATTACAACGTGGAGACAGATTTTTACTGGAGCTACGTTCCTCAAGCGCGGCACATCTTAGAGGGCGTTATTCCCATCGAGGACTTTCACGGGCCGGTGTACCCGATGGTCCTCGCACTCATCGCCCTCGTCACAAAGGATCTTTTTCATGCCGGCGTTATACTCTCGGTGCTCGCCGCATCTTCCTCGCTGTATCTCATCTTTGAGATTCTGAAGAAGCTCACCAAATCCGATGTTGCATTGATCGGCACTCTTCTGGTTGCTGCGAACACAACTTTTGTGCGATATACATACACCGCGGGCACGGATATGTTGTTCATGGCATTCATCACGGCGGCGACATACTCCCTCTTACGCGATGAACAGCTGAACTGGCGCTCGATCGCCTTCTCGGCAGTTTTTGCAGCTCTCGGATACTTGACTCGCTACAATGGGCTTTCGGCAGCTGCGGGCATTCCGCTCGCCGTCGTGTTCGCGAACCCTTTCCAGCAAAGCTGGCGTGACCGATTTAAGACGAGCGGTGTGTTTCTTGGCATCTTTCTGGTGGCGATCGCTCCTTGGGGTATCTTCTGCCTCATTCAGAAGGGGAGCTTCTTCTACAATCGTAACTATCTGAATATCGCGTACGAGATGTATGCGAAGGGGAAAGTCGGTTGGGATCAGTACTGGTACGGAGAAGCACAGAAATTCTCCTCGCTCTCGGGAGTCATTTTCTCTGATCCCGGCTTGTTCGTCACAACGTTGATCAGAAATCTGATCGACCACGCGCTCAGCGATATGGGTCTTCTCCTCGGCTGGCAAGTCGGCATTTTCACACTCGTCGGAATTGCCGCTTGCTTCCGGTTCAAACCGACAGCGAAAGCACTCAGCTATTTCATCGTCGGCGGAGCTTTCTTCGCTGTTCTGCTTCTCGTGTTCTATGGCGAACGATTCTCCATGCTCCTGTTGCCCATCTATGTTGCACTCGCACTGAAGACACTGACACTTCCCTCGTTTGCGCAACACAGGTTTTGGAAGGTGATGCACGTTGGCGGCGTGATAGCAGTCGTCCTTCTGCTGTGGACTGGTTACAGCTCGTTGGAATTCAACAGAGCCAACATCGATTCCGGGCCGCAGGAGGTCGTGAGCATCGCCGGATGGTTCCATCAGCATTTCGGTGACACAGAAGATGGGAAGATCGTCCTTGCACGCAAGCCCCACATTGCTTACTATCTCGACATGAAACTGGAGATGTTTCCGTACGTCAATTCCTACGATGAGCTCGTTGCCCACCTGCGAAAATCGAATGCGTCCTACCTCTACTTCGGTCTGATGGAAGCAGGAATGCGTCCTCAGTTCCAGAAGCTTCTTGACCCCCGGTCGGCTCCGAAAGAACTGAAACCGCTGACGTATATGACAAATCCTCCTGCCGTGCTCTATAAAGTTGATCTCGGGGCGGCACAATGAACATCGTCATCGTCGGGACTGCCTATCCGTTGAGAGGCGGCATTGCTCACTACAATGCGCTACTGTACAAACATCTCTCGAAGAACCATCATGTTGAGATTGTCACGTTCTCGCGTCAGTACCCGAAGATACTGTTTCCAGGCAAGACACAGGATGAACAGGGCGGCATCGAAAACGCACTTCCAACAGAACCGTTGATTGATTCAATCAATCCTCTCACATGGTACACTGCTGCCAGGGCGATAGCACGCAAGAAGCCCGATCTCCTCATTTTCAAATATTGGCTTCCTTTTTTCGGTCCGTGCTTTGGAACAATCTCGCGCCTCGTGCGACGATGGACCGGGGCGAAGATCCTGTTCATTTGCGACAACGTCATTCCCCACGAAAAGCGTTTCGGCGACACAGCGTTCACGCGGTATGCATTCCGCCCTGTCGACGCATTCATAGCTCAGTCTGCAGCCGTCGAGAGAGATCTGAATACATTCTGGCCCGGGAGCCGCTACGCTCTCGTTCCCCATCCCGTGTATGAGATATTCGGTTCAAGTTTGCCTAAAGAAGAAGCGAAGTCTGCCCTCGGCGTCACGGACGAACGGGTGATACTGTTCTTCGGATATGTGCGACGGTACAAAGGGCTTCATATCCTCCTCGATGCGATGCCGGCTATTCTTCAATCGGTAAGATTGAAGCTGATGGTCGTCGGCGAATTCTATGACGATGAACAGAAATACCGGAAACAAATCGCGGAACATGGCCTTCAGGAGAACGTCATGGTCCACAGTGACTATGTCCCCAACGACGAGGTTGGCAAATATTTCTCCGCCGCCGATGTTGTCGTCCTGCCGTACGTTTCGGCGACACAAAGCGGGATTGTTCAGATAGCCTATCAGTTCGACAAACCTGTCATTGCCACTGATGTCGGTGGTCTCTCTGAAGTTGTCCTGAATGGACGGACGGGGTACATCGTGAAACCCGAGGCCCCGGAAGCAGTAGCTGATGCTGTGGTGCGCTTCTATAAAGAGGGGCGTGAGGGCGAATTCGTACGCAACGTGCAGGAAGAGAAGAAAAAATACAGCTGGGATAACCTGGTTCAGGCGATTGAGAAACTTACAGCCTAACAACGCATTGTGATGGGTTAAAACCCTTTATTGTATTTGCAGCGTTTGCCCCGCCCTTAAGGGCGGGGCAGGATCAAAAACAAGACGCTCGGATTTCAACCCCTTCAACAGTGATTTTCTCTGAGGGCTAGAGCCTCCAGTTGTTCAATCGATAAGCGCGCCGGCTAAGATGCAAAGTCTTTTCTATTGAAAAGATATTTGGTTTTGTTTGATTTGCCTCCACAGATCATGCTTTTGCCCCGACCTTAAGGTCGGGGCAAAAGTCACAAACCACTAGAGAGGGTTTCAACCCCTCGGTGGAGGCCATCATGCCGTACGTTCGGATTTGGATTCACCTCGTTTGGTCGACGAAGAATCGATTCCCATTCATGGATGCTGAGCTGCGCCGGAGCATTTGCAGTCACATCGCTGAAAATGCTGTCAGTAAGAATATCCGGCTTGACTGCATCAATGGCTCGGCCGACCACCTTCACGCTTTGATTTTCCTGGGCTCAGATCAGACTATTGCGAATGTCGCACAACTCCTGAAGGGAGAGTCTTCGCATTGGGTGAACAAGGAGACCTTCGGCCGTCTAAAATTCGAATGGCAAAATGATTATTTTGCAGAGTCTCTATCATGGTCCGCGCTGAGTTCAGTCCGAAAATATATTGAAGGCCAGGAAGAGCATCACAGGAAGAAATCCTTTGCTGAGGAATTTGCCGAAATTGCGGGCGCGCATGGGATAATGGGTTAAAACCCTTTATTGTATTTGCAGCGTTTGCCCCGCCCTTAAGGGCGGGGCAAACGAAAGAAACAACATCCAGGGGTTTTAACCCCCTCAACAGAACAAGCCAGACCATTATCTATGAAGTACGATCCAATCAAAAAAGTCATTGGCAATGTTGTTCGAGAGAATGTTCTCCTCCGAAAGCTCTTCTATAAGCTTCTCGGGTTGATGTTCCTCCGGGAATGGCATGTCAAGCGTGAACTCAGGCGAATCCTCGGCAAAGAGAAGCGGCCTGTGCAAATCTATGATGCCGGCTGCGGGTTCGGCCAATACTCCTACTTCTGTGCAACGCATTTTCCGTCCTCAACCATCTATGCTGTCGACGTCAAGGAAGAGCAAATCGATGATTGCACACGTTTCTTCCAACGCGCCGGCTTGACAAACGCATCTTTCGCCATCGAAGATCTCACTCAGGTTCAGCATGACAATCGTTTCGATCTGGCGATTTCCGTCGACGTTATGGAACATATCCCGGACGACAGGGGGGTGTTTAGAAACCTCTATCGGAGTCTACGCTCCGGCGGCACCTTGCTCGTAAATACGCCCTCGGATCTCGGCGGCTCCGACGCGCACGGACCGGATGATGAGAGTTTCATCGGTGAACATGCACGCAACGGCTACGGAGTTGATGAAATCAAAACGAAGTTGACCTCCGTAGGTTTTCGCATTGACTCGGTGAAATTCGCCTACGGCCCGTGGGGATCGATCGCATGGCGACTTGGCATCAAGTACCCAATGCTCATGTTGAACTGGAACAAGGCATTCTTCATCATCCTTCCTTTCTACTACCTCATCACCCTTCCATTTACCCTCCTTCTTATGTATCTTGACTTCGCCAGGATCAACAAAACCGGGACAGGACTCATCGTTGTTGCGACGAAACCGTAGCTCCCGGAGCTTTCACCAACTCGAGTCGATACAAGCGTGAAGAAGGTTCTCATCGTTTCCTACTATTTTCCCCCATCGGGCGGTCCCGGGGTTCAGCGGGTGCTGAAGTTCGTCAAGTACCTGCCTGAGTTCGGATGGCAGCCGGTCGTGCTGACCGTTCAAGACGGTGACTACCCGGCGCGCGATGAATCGCTTCTCGCTGAAATTCCTCAACATACCATCGTTCATCGCACCAAGATCTTCGAACCCTACAGATTGTACCGAACGCTGACCGGCAAACCTGCCAACGCTCCCGTCGATGTCGAGAATATTCCCCAGGGGGGCAAGAAGAAGTCGCTGACGGAATCTGCGGCGGAATTCGTTCGCTCGACATTCTTTATCCCGGATGCACGCATCGGGTGGTATCCGTACGCTGTTCCACAGGGCATCAAAATCATCCGGGACGAAAAGATTGATGCCATCTACTCATCATCGCCCCCGTACACAACGGCTGTCATCGCGCGCAAGCTGCATCGGTCGACCGGTGTTCCGTGGGTAGCAGGGTTCCGCGACCCCTGGACGGGTTTTCTCTCGACTCCCAACCGCTGGATGCTCCCGCGCCTTATTGATGAGCATCTCGAACGCTCAGTGTTTCACGACGCGGATGCGATTGAAGGAGCATGGCGCGGGATCCTGAAGGACATCACTTCGAAAGTCCCCACCATAAACCGGCAGAAGCTGTTGCATTTCCCCAATGGCTTTGACCGCGAGGACTATCCGGCTATCGAGCCTCGACAGAATTCCCGGTTTACCGTTACGTATACAGGCTCGATGTACGGCAAACGAAATCCAAGGACATTCCTGCAGGCGGTGGAAGGATTAGTCAGCGACGGGAGAGTGGATCCCAGGAAAATTCTCTTGAAGTTCATCGGACGGTTCGGCGGAGAAGTGCGCGACATGTTGCAGAATTCTTCCCTGCATGATTCCATCGAACTCATCCAATATCTCCCGCACAGCAAGAGCGTGGAAGCTTTGCTCCAATCGGATGCATTACTGCTGATTGTTGACGAGGCAGGACCGGGGAGCGATGAAATTGTGCCGGGAAAAGTGTTCGAGTACATCGGAGCACAGCGCCCGATCATTGCTCTGGCGCCCGAAGGTGCCATTGCCGAGTTGATGCGCGAAACACGCTCGGGTTCCGTGGCGGCGAATCAGGACATTCCGTCAATACAGGCGGCATTTATTGAATGTTATGAGAATTATCTCTATCATAGGCAAAATTCGGAACAGGACCGGGAAGCAGTGAAGCGATACGATCGGAGAGAAGTCACGCGCCAGCTAGCGGCGCTTCTCGATGCCCTCCGTCCCCGGCATTAACCCACCTCCAACACTCCCATGAGCAAAACACATAAAGAACGAGCCGGCAGCCGACAGACTGCTGGTGAACCGCCACTGATTCCCGAACGCTATCAGCACGCTGTTGCCATTGCGCTCCTTTTCCTGAGCCTCGTGTTGTTCTTCAACCAGCTCATCTTCAGCGGAAAAACGTTCAGCGACGTCGACCAAATTGCAACCAGAAGCTTCGATACGTTTCTTGATGATGCCAAGGCAGAGGGAGTCTTCCCTCTTTGGAATCCATATATCTTTTGCGGCATGCCGTCCTACGGAAGCCTGACCGTCGGAGGCAATCGCGTGTTCGACCTCACCGCACAGGCTCTCTCCTATGCATCGACCGGATTCAGCTACGTCATGCTCAATCCGCCGGAGGGATGGGTTTTGTTCTATTACTTTGTGTTCGCATGCGGAGTTTATCTTTTCACGTTCCACAAGGTAAAGAGCAAATTCGCAGCGTTTATCGCTGCCTTTGCGGCGACGTTTTCGATGTACATCATTATTTGGATAATGTCGGGACACAACACCAAGATTGCCGTTATGGCGTTCTTTCCCCTCATCTTCTACTCTATTGAACGGCTCCGAGAACGTTTCAGCTGGTTCCAGGCATTCCTTCTTGTTTTGCTGATCCATTTCTCCTACATGCCGAGCCACATACAGATGATTTTCTATGTGTATCTGGCGGTGGGAACGTACCTCGTGTTCATGCTCATTCGATCGTTACTCGTCAAGAAAGAACGGATCCCCGATGCAGGAGCAGAACCCGCTTGGAAAGGTGTGCTTCGCGCCGGCGTTGTGTTCGCGCTTGCCAGCGTCCTGGCGTTCTCGATGGACGCCGACAAGTATCTTTCTGTCTGGGAATACAGTTCGTACTCTATGCGGGGCTCGAATGCAATCGCAAATACCAACCAGGCGATAGACTCGAAGACAATTCAGGGCGGGCTTGATTACGATTACGCCACGAGCTGGTCATTTGCCCCAGGCGAGATGATGACCTGGCTTGTTCCGTCATGGTACGGATTTGGCAATGAGAAATACAAAGGTGTGTTCACGAACAATCAGGAGCAGATGGCGAACTTTTATTCGGGACCTCAGCCATTTACACATGCTCCGCAATACATGGGATTGATCGTTTTGATGCTTGCGATCTACGGATTCGCAAGAAACCGGAAAGATCCGTTTGTGCAGTACCTGGGATTGATGATCGTGTTCTCTCTCCTCATTGCGTTCGGGAAAGAACTCCCCATGGTCTACGACCTGATGTTCAAATTCTTCCCGATGTTCAACAAGTTTCGCATCCCATCGATGATCCTGGTCCTCATCCAGATTTTCGTTCCGGTTCTCGCGGCGTACGGAATTGCTACGTTGATCCGAGAACGGGCTGAGCTCCATGGCGTTCAGATTGACAAGCGGAAGAAATCAGTCGTTCTTTGGTTTACTGCTGTGATCGGTTTCTTTGTTGTTCTTGCATTGACATTCGAGAGCTTTGTCACTCGCCAGGCCCTGCAGAATGCGTTTGCGAGTTTTACCCAATATGGATTTCCGCGCGACAAAATTTACGACCCGTTCTTTCAGCAGGCGCCGGCGCAGTACATCAAAGAGGTGACTGCGCAACTTATCGATAGAGCGACAAGCGATATCTATCTGGCTATTGTTCTGCTCGCCGTGTCATTCGGAACGTTATATTACTTTATACAGGGCAAGATGAAGCTGTCGACGTTCGCGATAATCCTGACCATGGTCGTTGCCACCGATCTCTGGCGGGTGGACTTCAAACCAGCGGAATTCCATGAGCGTTCGGTCAATCAGCAAATGTTCGCGACGCCGGAGTTTGCAAAGTATCTGCAACGTGATACGACTCTCTACCGCATCCTTGAACTCGAGAACGGACAGCCGAAGTATAATAACATGTTCGCCTACTGGCGCCTTCAAAATGCATATGGGTATCAGGGTGCAAAAATGCGGACATACCAGGATGTGGCAGAACAAGTCGGCCTCAGGAACCCGCTCGTTTGGGGGCTGATGAATGTGAAATACATCCTTTCAGCGTCACCAGATTCCTCCCTTGGACTTCCACTCGTTTATAATGGGCGGGATATGAAAATCTATTCAAACCCCGTTTCCCTCCCCCGCGCCTTTTTTGTAAAACGCTATGAAGTCGCCGATGGAATAACGATACTCAAGAAGATAGCATCATTGTCTTTTGATCCAAATGACGTGATGTATTTCCAGGAAGACCCGAAACTCCATGTGGACGCTCCGATGCCGGGTGCGAAGGCAGAGTTCACCCGCTACAGCATTCATGAGTTGGACTTGACGACGACCACTGCCGGGAACAATCTTCTCTTCTTCAGTGAGACCTACTACCCGGTCGGCTGGAAAGCTTTCATCGATGGGAAGGAAACGCCGATTTACCGCGCGAACTACCTGTTCCGCGCAGTCATGGTTCCCGCCGGTGTCCACAAGATTGAAATGAAATTCGAACCGAGAGGATTCTTCATCGGGAAGAACCTCAGCTTCGCAGCCAATATCATTACCCTCGGTGGACTTGGATTCTTCGGATTCGGCTACTGGCGAAAGCGGAAAGCCACAAAGCTGCCGGTCGAACAGACGGGGAACTAGGATTCCTCCAGTCAATTCTGAGGCATAACGATGTGCGGCATTTGCGGCGTCTTCAATTACGGAAACTCCCGTCAGACCTTTGACGAGGCCCTGCTCGTCAGGATGAGCGATACGATCAAGCATCGCGGTCCGGACGATTCAGGTACGTTTGTCTCGCCCGACCACCGCGTCGGCTTTGGATTCCGCCGCCTCTCGATTGTCGACCTTTCCCCCGCCGGCCACCAACCGATGTTCACCCCCGATCGATCCGTCAGTATCGTGTTCAACGGAGAGATTTATAATCACCAGGTTTTACGAAAAGAACTCGAGGCGAAAGGGTACAAGTATCGCTCTCGCTCGGATACAGAAACGATTCTCTATGCGTATCAGGAGTACGGACTGAACTTCGTCCACAAGCTGCTCGGAATGTTTTCGATGGCGCTGTGGGATGAAAAGAAGAAGTCGCTCGTGCTCGTTCGCGACCGCATCGGTATCAAACCGCTCTACTATACGGTTGCTGATGGCCAATTTATTTTCGGCTCAGAGATCAAAGCAATTCTCCAGCACGGATCCGTGTCGCGAGAACCCGATCCTCAGGCGCTCGATGCATATCTCACCTTTCTCATCAGTCCTGCACCGCTGACACTCTTTAAGAACATACACAAACTTGAGGCCGGCCATTTTATGGTCGTCGGGCAGGACGGGACTCTCCGGAAGGAGCAGTACTGGGATCCCGTTCCCGTCGGCGATCAGCCCACCATCGACGTCGACGGATCGCCTGTTGGCCATTCACCCCTCCTTCAGGAGGGGGCGGATATGACTGAGGAATCGTGCATCAGCACGATTCGCTCGCTTCTGAAGCAATCGATCAAAGACCGAATGATGAGCGATGTTCCGTTTGGTGTGTTCCTCAGCGGGGGCATTGATTCAAGCACCAACGTCGCGCTGATGGCTGAACTGATGGACAGGCCGGTTGACACTTTTTCGGTCGGGTTCAAAGATCTTGAAAAATACAACGAGCTCGGATACGCCCGGCAAATCGCGCAACAGTTCAAGACAAATCACCACGAAGTGATGATTGATCAGTCGATGGCGTTCGACTTCCTTCCAGGCCTCATCTATCATCAGGATGAACCGCTCGCCGATCCTGTCTGCATGCCGCTGTATTTTGTATCAAAGCTTGCGCGCGAGAACGGGACCATCGTTGTTCAGGTGGGCGAAGGAAGCGATGAGCAGTTCGCCGGATACAACTCAATGTTGCGAGAGCTCCGGTTCTACAAGACGTTTTGGAAAGCGTATCTGGGTCTGCCGCGTGTGGCAAAGTCGGCCATCTACAAAACTGCGGAGGCTTATCTGAATCGCACGCAGGGCTACCTTGCGCTTGACTACATCAGGAAAGGCCTCGAAGGCGAAGAATTGTTCTGGGGGGGTGCCGTCAATTTCACGGAAACTCACAAGCGGCGGCTGATTGACGGAAAGTATCGCGTTGATGACTCGCTTCCTCACAAACTCGCGAAGCAATGGCACGATGAAATCCTTCGGAGAGATCCTTCCGCCGACTATCTGAAGCGAATGATCTACCTTGAGTTCAAGAGCCGGTTACCTGAGTTGCTGCTGATGCGTGTCGACAAGGTCTCGATGGCTACGTCGATCGAGGCGCGCGTTCCCTTTCTCGATCACCGCATGGTCGAATACTCCATGACGATCCCGCAGAAGTTTAAGATCAAAAACGGCGAAACGAAATACATCCTCAAGAAAGCTGTGGAGGGAATCGTTCCGGAGACTATTATCTATCGTCGCAAACAGGGTTTCGCAGCCCCCGTCAGTGAATGGCTGCGGAATGAATGGTCGGGATTCGCAGAGAGCAGAATTCTTGGCTCAACACTCGTTCGACAAGGCATGCTGAACCAGGATTTCATTAAGACCATGCTCAGGAGCCACAACGAACATAAGATTGATGCCGGTCAAAACATTTGGAATCTCCTCAATCTCGCCCTGTGGTATGATTACTGGATTGAAGGAAAAGATGTGTAAGTTGTAGTGATGGAGAGGAACCACCGGACAGTCAAGCAGCAGTTCGTACGAGGCAGATCGGTCGTTATGGCCATATTCTTGAGAGAGGCAACTATGAAGAGATGCATCGTAGCGTTGTTTCTCCTGTTGTTCGTGACCGGACTGAACCACCGGTCGACAGTTCTGGGGCAGAACAGCCTTCTGCAGTCAAACCGGGGGACCGTGGTCCTGAATTTCGGGAAAAGCGCGATGGCGGGCGAGGTCCAGACAATAACAGTCATATTGACTCGACCGGAGTATCAGCCCATCAAGAAATCAGTCTCTGCAAAGGCGGTACTCGAACAACCGATTCTCCGGATCGATGGGGTTCCCGCCGGCGACTGGACTGTCACTGTGCGAGCGGAGAATCGATCGAGAGTCAGCATCTGTTCCGGCACTTCAAGCATTTCCGTGGAACCCAATATCAAATCGATCGGAGAGATCTCTCTCGTTCCCGCAACCTTCAGCTTTTCATGGGGGCGTGAGCGTATTAAATGGAAGATGCATCCTGGTAATCCCGTTCTTCAACAATCGGAAGAAGGGTGGGATTCAGAACACTACTACTTCGATGATCCGACCGTCGTGAAGCGCGATGGTATGTACCATATGTGGTACTCCAGCGCTGAAAATCTACGAGGGGGCGAGACCTTCTGCATTGCTTATGCAACTTCCAAAGACGGCATTACATGGACGAAGCACGGGTCTGTCATCGGCCCCGGGTCGGGGGGAGCGTGGATGGGAAAGGGGGCGATTTGTCCTGCGGTGATTGACGATCAAGGACTTTTCAAGATGTGGTTCGTCGGCACGAACAATCCTTCGAATTATCACAATGGAATTGGGTATGCGAGTTCCAGAGACGGAATGACCTGGCGCATCGAACCGGAACCCGTTGTTCCGACGAGCATGGCTGGCGGCTCCACATGGCACCCCGCAGTGCTGAAGAGGGAGTCCTTGTACTATCTTTTCACAGGCATCGCCAATTCGCCGGTCTCCTCACCGATGAATATTTGTCTCTTCACTTCGACGGATGGCAGAAACTGGCAGAGCCGCGGTAACGTTTGCTCTGCAAAGACAGAGAGGTCGTGGCAAAGCTCTGGAATTGCGCCGTGTGAGGTCATCTACGATGCGAATCGGTTCAAAATGTTCTTCACCGGATTCGAAGGCGAGAACTTCTCGATCGGATATGCGGAATCTCGTGAAGGCATGAGCTGGTCTGAAACGGACAATCTCCCGTTGTTGAGTTTCGCAGACACTGCACCGTGGGCAACCCGGACAGTGGGTTTCCCGGCAGTGATGAGAGACGAAGGGAAACTCAAGATGTGGTTTTCCGCGCTCACGGCGGACCCCCGGCGCTACCAGATCGGCTACGCCGAAGAAACGAAATGAGATCGATGGTGGTTGGCCCGGGCGATGAGCGCCGCAATCAGGTTTTTTCTGGTCTCACGGCTTCAGTTGGTTGGATTTAAGAAAGTTGAGGTGCACTATGCGCACGATCATGTTTCTGTTGCTGGTCACACTCCTTTCGCTCAGCTGCGATCTGGGGACACCGTCTCAATTTTCCACACCAGGCTCGAAGACAGGATCCATCTCGTTCTCTCTCTCCAAAGCGAGCGTTCCAGCAGGAATTAAGTCTCTCGCAGTGAGATTGGAGCAGCAAGGATTCCAGACAATTTCCCAATCGGTCTCTGTAAGCGGAACGAGCGACACCATCAACATTCGCATGATAAATATCCCGACTGGAATCTGGAATGTGACGGTGGAAGCCCAAGATGCACAGGGAATTGCGCGCTATTCCGGCGGGGGGAGCGTCACGGTCATTGAAGGACAGCTCGCCCAACTCTATGTCTTCATGACACCACTCGTCGGCGGTGAGGTTCAGATATCGGTCATTTGGGGGAGCCCACGGTTTCGCTGGAAAATGAGCGCCGAAAACCCTGTTCTCAGTCAGACTCCAGGCTCTTGGGATCAGAATCACTATTATCTTGACGATCCCACTCTTTTGAAAATCAACGGCGTCTTTCACACGTGGTACTCAAGCGGATACAACCTGAGTATCAGCAAAGTCGATACATTTTGGATAGCTCACGCATCCTCTCCCGACGGGATCCACTGGACAAAAACCGGACCGGTTCTCAGCCCGGGGATCTCGGGAAGCTGGAGAGACAAAGGAGCGATCAGCCCCTGCGTCCTCTTCGACGGGGGAATCTACAGAATGTGGTTCGTCGGCTCAATGAATCCACTCCAGTATCAGAATGGCATCGGGTACGCGACTTCACAAGACGGTGTGAACTGGATTGTTGATCCTCAGCCCGTTGTTCCTCTCAGTTCCACTATCGGGGCGACATGGCATCCTTCGGTCGTCAAGAAAGACAATGTCTACTACTTGTTCGTGGGAATCAGCGCCTCGTCCTCAATCTACTCCAGTGATGTGGTTCTGTTGACATCTCCGGATGGGAGAACGTGGCAAAACCGAGGCGCAGTTCTTTCTGTCCGTAGAGATCTTCCGTGGCAACAATCTGGGATTCTGCCATCAGAGGTCATCTACGACGAGAATCGTTTCAAGATGTTCTTCACGGCGATGAACGTCCAGTCGTTCTCGATCGGCTATGCAGAGTCCACCGATGGAATAACATGGACTGGATCGGGTGAGTCGCCGATACTGACATCGGCAAGCACTGCCCCTTGGCCGACAGCTTCCGTGGGTTTCCCGGCTGTTCTTCGAGATGAGGGAAAACTCAAGATGTGGTTTTCAGCAATCGCGATGAATCCTCAGAGATTTCAGATAGGATATGCGGAGCAGGTGCAATGATTCAAGAATCAAGCGAGCAGTTGAAGCAACAGGTCCGCGCCTACTGGGATGCTCACCCTTGCGGGACGCAGTTTACTCACCTGGAATGGGGATCGAAGCAGTTTTTTGACGAGGTCGAACGGTTTCGGTACGACACCCAGCCGTTTATGCGGAATCTTATGGAGTTCGACAACTTCCGCGGCAAACGACTCCTCGAAATCGGTTGCGGTCTCGGGACGGATCTCCTCCAGTTTGCCAGAGCCGGTGCCGTGGTCACGGGTGTCGACCTCACACCGGCAAGCGTTGAACTTGTGCGTAAACGATTTGTTCTCGAGGGAGTACCCGGCAACGCACAGGTTGCCGACGCTGAGCATCTTCCGTTTGAGGACAACTCCTTCGACGTCGTCTATTCGTTTGGCGTGCTTCATCATACGCCGAACACACAGAAAGCCATCGATGAAGTGCACCGCGTCCTCAAACCGGGCGGACGCATCATCATCATGCTCTATCATACGGGCTCCGTTCATGTCTACCTCGGTGCCCCTCTCTATCGTATGGCTCACAAGCTGAAGTCGGGAGCGCGATCACTGGTAGAAGACTGGGTGCGGGTTTATGACGGGGCTGAGAATCCCCTTGGGAAGGCGTATTCAAGATCTCAACTGCGAACCATGTTTGTGGAGTTCAAGAACCTGCAGTTTACCGGGTGCGATCCGATTCGTCGGAAATATCCCGCCGCAGTCAATTGGTTGAACCAGAAGCTGCTCAGCCATCGGTGGGGATTCTGGATGGTGATCAAGGGAGAGAAGGGGTGATTTCTGATTTATGATTGAAGGATTCTGATTTCTGACTCCTGAATTCTGATTTAAGAATAGTAATCGAGGACTTGAGTGAGCGAAATTCAATTTGCCATTGTCGGATGCGGGAGGATTGCCCAGCGACACGCCGAGCACATCAGCAAGATGGCTCGACTTGCAGCGGTCTGCGATATCAAGCGACAGCGAGCTGATGAACTGGCAGCAAAACACAACTGCAAAGCGTACAGCAGCATTGAAGAAATGCTGAAGCAGGAACCAGCCATCGACGTCATCGCCGTTTGCAGTCCCAATGGTCTGCACGCTGAACATACCCTCAAGGGATTGCGCGCCGGGAAGCACGTGTTGTGTGAAAAGCCGATGGCCCTCCGTGCCGCCGATTGTCGGAGGATGATCGAAGAGTCAGAGCAGAATGCGAAGAAGCTCTTTGTGGTCAAGCAGAATCGATTCAATCCACCCATTGCTGCACTAAAGAAGGCCGTTGACGAAGGTCGGTTAGGCAGGATTGTCAACGTTCAGCTCAACTGCTTCTGGAATAGAACGGATGCGTATTACAAAGATTCCGACTGGAAAGGGACTCTGGATCTCGACGGCGGAACACTCTATACCCAATTCAGCCATTTCATCGACCTGTTGATATGGATGGTTGGGGACATCGGCAATGTAGAAGTGCTGACAAGGAACTTCCTTCATCAATCGACGATTGATTTTGAGGACACCGGGGTTGTTGCGCTTGAGTTTACCAACGGAGCGCTGGGGACGATCAACTACACCGTCAACAGCTACAAAAAGAACATGGAAGGGTCCATTAGTCTGTTCGGTGAAAAGGGAACCGTGAAGATCGGGGGACAGTATTTGAATGCGCTGGAATATCAGTGCATCGAAGGTTATGAGATAACAAACGTTGCTGTCTCGGCTCCCGCCAACGACTATGGGTTCTATCAGGGGTCGATGTCGAATCACGACAAAGTGTATCAAAACGTCCTGAATGTTCTTACGCACAACGATGAGATCGCGACGAGCGGCCTCGAAGGGCTGAAGACAGTCGAAGTCATTGAACGAATCTACTCACAGGCGAACCTCGGCTCAAGGACGTAAGCTATGGAGCACAAAATCTATCCAAACGTTTCCATCGGGAAAAACGCTGTCATCGAAGAGTACGTCATTATCGGCGTGCCGCCGCGCGGCAAGAAACCCGGCGAGATCCTGACCGTCATCGGTGACAATGCCGTCATTCGTTCACACACGGTCATTTATGCTGGCAATCGCATTGGCAACGATTTCCAGACGGGACATCACGTTCTCGTGAGGGAAGAAAATGAGATCGGCAACCAGGTGAGCATCGGAACGGCATCCGTGGTCGAACATCATGTGAAGATGGGAAACAATGTGAGGATTCACTCTCAGGCGTTCATCCCGGAGATGACCATTCTCGAAGATGGCGCATGGATCGGACCGAATGCGGTTATTACGAACGCAGCATATCCCCTTTCCCCCAACGTCAAGCATGAACTCAAGGGTGCGATCGTGAAGAAGAATGCGAAAGTGGGGGCAAATGCCACCCTTCTTCCGGGAATCACCATTGGAGAAAATGCTCTTGTGGGCGCCGGGGCGGTCGTCACGAAAGATGTTCCTGCCAATAAAGTCGTTGCCGGCAATCCGGCAAAAGTCATCAACGACGTTGCCAATCTTCCGTACGGAGACCGTCGATGAAGATTCCGCTGGTTGACCTCAAAGCCCAGTATGCAGGCATCAAGTCCGAGATCGACAGAGCGATCCAGCGCGTGCTGGAGGAAACCGATTTCATCGGCGGAAGTGCTGTACGCGAGTTCGAAACAGCATTCGCCTCGTACTGCGGTACGCGTACGGCAGTCGGACTCGCAAACGGAACCGATGCTCTGCAGCTCACCCTTCTTGCATGCGGCATCGGCAACGGTGACGAGGTTATCACGGCGGTCAACACGTTCATTGCGACATCCGAGGCGATCTCCGCAACGGGCGCCCGTCCGGTGTTCGTCGATAATGACCCGCACACCTACACGATTGATGTGCAGAAAATCGAAGAGAAGATCACACCTCGCACCAAGGCCATCATTCCCGTTCATCTCTATGGCCAGCCCGCCGCGATGGATGTCATCAATGAAATTGCTGAGCGGCACGGACTCGTCGTTATTGAAGACGCGGCCCAGGCACATGGCGCGAGATACAAAATCAAAACGGTCGGCAATCTCGGACGGCTGGCGTGTTTCAGCTTCTACCCGGGCAAAAACCTCGGAGCATACGGAGATGCCGGGGCGATTGCAACGAACGATGAAGAACTCGCGAACAAGGTCCGCATGCTTGCGAACCATGGACGCCTGAAGAAGTACGAGCACGAGATGGAGGGGTACAACAGCAGGTTGGACACGATCCAGGCCGCTGTTCTTCTCGTCAAACTCCGGCATCTCAAGGAGTGGACAGAGAAGCGGCAACAGATCGCGTCTCGATACACGCAGCTCCTCTCCTCGGCAAAGGAGATCGTGACCCCTTCGAAAAATCCTGACGCCACTCATGTGTTTCACCTATATGTCGTTCGGGTGCAGCAACGCGAGCAGGTCCGGCAGACGTTGAAGGAAGCGGGGATCGCTACCGGCATCCACTACCCTATTCCTCTTCATCAACAACCGGCGTATCGTTATCTTGGTCTTCCGACGGGTTCCTATCCGGTTGCAGAGCGGTACGCTGGAGAATTGCTGAGCCTGCCGATGTACCCGGAGCTCACTGAGGAGCAGATCGAGTTCGTCTGCGCGACTCTTCTCAAAGCTTGCCAATCGAACACTGCCGCCAGACACCACTGATCGATGGCCACCAACACACCTGCCGAACCAAAGAAGCCCTCGTCGGGCAATTTCCTGAAGAACAAAGACATCGTCATCATCTCGATCTCTGATTGGGAAGGACCGAAACGAATCCGGCAGTTTCTGTCTGAAGAACTGGCCCGACAGGGTAATCGGGTTCTCTTCGTCGAGTCGCAATACACACTTTCCAAATTCCTCAAGAAGCCCAGTCTCTCCCGCGTGTTTCGATTTCTTCAAGGTCCCCGACGGCATGCAGAGAATCTCTCTTTGCTTGCGACATTTCCGTTCATTCCGGGGGGCGAATTCAGCCCTCTCATCAGCAGAACAAATTGGAACATCGAGAGGACGTTTCTCCGGAGTGCGATGAAACGGCTGGGATTTCACAACCCCATACTCTGGATGTTTGCGTACAACGCCAAGCCACTGATCGGAAAATTGGGAGAGTCTCTGTCACTTTACTTCTGCAATGACGCGTTCAGTCTTCTGGTTGATTCCAGGGCGCTTCAGCAACGAGTAGCGGCACTGGAACAGGATCTCCTCCAAAAGGTCGACATTGTCTTTACGGTCTCCGAAAAACTTTCCCAGGAGAAATCGCAATTCCACACGTCAGTCCACACGATCCATCACGGTGTGGACATCAAACTGTTCGAGCACTCGAGCGAGGTTGGTGCGGCACGGCCCAGTGACTTGCCCGCGAAGTCGCCCATCATCGGCTACTCCGGAGTTATCCGGTACATGCTGGATCTTGAGATGATCAGCTTTCTCGCGGGCAAGCAACCCGACTGGAACTTTGTGCTTGTTGGTCCCGTGACGGAGAGTCGCGCGGACTTCTACACTCAAATTGAAGAGTTGAAACGTCGACCCAACGTATATTTTCTTGGATCGAAGCGGCCGGAGGAGTTGCCCCCTTACATCAATGCCTTCGATGTCGGTCTCCTCCCGTACGTCCAGGGAGAAGTGTCAACGTACTATGCTGCTCCCTTAAAGTTCTATGAGTATCTCGCGGCTGGAAAGCCAGTCGTCTCGACCGTGGGTCCACTTCAGTACGATCAAGACGTCGTCCTCAATTGTTCAACGAAGGAAGAAGTGCTCGCAGCGATTCAGGAAGCTCTTTCGAAGGACTCCCCCGAACTGGCGGCAAAACGTAAGAATATTGCCCGCGACAACAGCTGGGAGCGACGGGTCCGCCAAATCGATTATATACTTTCCCAGATGCCCAAACAGCCATAACATCGTCTAAGGGAATATAGAAGAATCATGGGCATACTCGGACGAAATTATCTCCATACGTTGGTTTCGAATTTCGTTTTGAAATTCGCGATCGGCCTTGTCATCGGCGTCGTTTCGGCACGGGGCCTGGGCCCCGCCGGCCGCGGAGAGTACGCCCTTCTGGCGTTGATCATCACTACCGTCACAACGCTTCTGAACTTCGGCGTTCCGGGGACGAACACCTATTTCACCGCGCAGAAGAAATTCGGCAAGGAGCTCCTCTACAAGGCTTCGATCATTCTCGCCGTCGTCATCAGCGTCGCCAGCTTCGTGATCCTGTATCTTCTGTACCATTTCAATCTTTTCTACATTCTGTTCCCTGCAGAGAAGCTTTCTTTTCCGATCATCGCGTCGCTTGGCATCATTCCTATAGTCCTGTTCAACCTCTTCGGCCAGAGCATTATTGTCGGCGAGAACAAGATTGCCTTGAATAACTATATCGCACTGAGCGGCCAGGGCGCGCTGGCAGTCGCGCTCGCCCTCATGTATGTCACGTCAACTCTGAGCGTGACATCAGCGATCGTAGCGTTCTCACTGAGCCATTTGCTCGCGTTCGCGATGGTCGTCAAGACATCGTTCCCCCGGCTCAGCGACGTCCTTCGTGCGCACATACGGTGGAGCGACTACCGGACGATGCTCACGTATTCCATTACGCTCCATGTCGGCAACCTGACACAGTTCTTCAACTACCGGCTTGATGCATTCATCGTCAACTATTTTCTGGGAACCGCAGCGGTTGGCCTGTACCTCATCGCATCCTCTCTGGGAGAGACATTGTGGCTCGTTTCAGGGTCGATGGCAAACGTCCTGTTGCCAACCATTGCAGGCCAGCACGAGAAATCAAAAGAGATTGCCGTGAAGGCGGCCATCGGTATTTTCGGGTTGTCGCTGGTTGGCGGAGCACTTGCTCTTCTGGTGGGACCAACGCTCATTCCTTTGTTGTTCGGAAAAGAGTTCACCGGTTCGATCGCGCCGTTTCTTATTCTGGTGCCCGGAGTTGTGGTATTCACAATCACGAACGTTCTTTCCGCGTACCTCGCGGGAGTGGGAAAGGTGCGGTACACTGCTTCGATCTCCTTTATCTCGTTTCTATTCACCGTATTTCTTGATATCTTTTTGATTCCGAGGTATGGAATCCAGGGCGCAGCGACGGCATCGTTCATTTCCTATGCGCTTTCCACCGTCCTGACCATCATAGCCTTTGTCAAAGTCTCTGGAATGAGCGGTTCGGATTTCATCAAAGTGGCAGGATCGTTGTCTCACGATTTTCAGAACATTACCAATCGTCTCCGGGAGAAGTTCAAAATTTGATTTGTTCACAATAAGGAGCAAGCACCACCATGAAATTCGATGAATCTCTCCGCTACGGCGTCAACAAGAATCTATTCTTTGACCCTCCGGCCTCTCCTGTCATAAAGCTCGGCAACTTCCTGAAGAAGGCTGCTCGATCCATCGAGCGGAGATCGCACTTCGAATATCAGCCGGGGTTTTCAGAGCAGACGATCGAATATCCGCTCTTCTATCAATCCATTGAGCCGGGTGTTGAGACAATTCTCGACTTCGGATGTGTTGAAAATATTTTGCCTGTGGTGTTGTGTAATCTTGGGTACAAGGTTCACGGTCTGGATTTTCAGGAGTACCCCTTCACGCATCCGAATTTCCAGTTCATTCGCGCAGATGTGCTGTCCTGGGATCCACCCAAACAGAAATTCGACTCTGTCGTGTCGATATCCACGATCGAGCACGTTGGCTTGAGCTATTCCGGCGATCCGGGGAATCCGGAGGGTGACAAGATTGCCGTACAGAATCTCTGGACATCGTTGAAGAAGAAAGGCAAGTTGTTCATTACACTCCCGGCAGGATCGCCTCACACCGAACGAGGCTACAGGACGTATGACAGCAAGACCATCCAGAAGCTCGTTCCGGGAATCGAGCGAGTCCGGTACTTTGTGAAAGATGCCCGCCACGGCCATTGGCATCTCGAATCGAATGTCAATGTCATCGACAACCTCCGATATGGGGACTACGGCAGCCTCTACCCGACCGAGGCCGTGGCAATTATCGAGGCGCGCAAGAAATGATGAGGGTCTCAATCGTTCTCGTCGCAGAAAAATAAGATGACAGAGCATTCAGTGCCTGTGAAGAAGATTCTTTTCGTTACTCCCTCTGCCAAATCGCCCTTCGTCATCAAGGATGCTGCGACACTTTCGCAGTTAGGCCCGACGGACATTCTCGGAGTCGACACACTTCCGTTTCCTCGCAAGTTGGTGCTGTTAGTACGGCTGTTCTCCATGTTCTCCAGGAACGAAGTGCGGATGATCGTCATGTTCTTTTCGCCTCCCCTGTACGCGCCGTTTGTTGTAACGCTGGCAAAGTTGTTCCGGATCAAGGTCGTGGTGATCACCGGCGGGTATGACACCACGTATGTGCCGGTCATCGATTGGGGAGAAATGAAAACATGGTGGAAGCGGGTGGCGCAGCGGTATGCCCTTTCGCTTGTGGATCTTGTGCTGCCATTTTCGGATTTCTCGAAATTTGATCTCCTCAAGTACGCGCGGCCGAAACGTATCAGAACGCTCTATTTTGGCGTCGATACGGATCGATTCAAGCCTTCGGGCAAGAAAGATCCCATGGTCCTCACGGTGTGTTTCCAGGTCAATGGCAGCACGCTCATACAGAAGGGAATTCGGACCATGATCGAGAGCGCCCGATCCATTCCGGAAGCACAGTTTGTGGTCAACGGCAAAGTGAGCAACGACGAGGCAATGATTGAAGCCCGCAGAACGGCACCGCCCAATGTGATTTTCAACGACAAGTTCTCATCGGACGAGGAGCTGCTGCAACTCTATCAGCGAGCGCAAGTGTATTGTCAGGTTTCGGCTCACGAAGGCTTCGGGATTGCTAACATCGAAGCGATGTCATGCGGATGCATCCCGGTAGCGACGAACACCACCGCTCTTCCTGAAGTTGTCGGAGATGCCGGGTTTCTGGTTCCGTTTAACGATGTTGCTGCGACCACAGATGCGATTCGTGCTGCGTTGCGATCACCTGAGTTGGGGAAGAGCGCACGTGCACGTATTGTCGAGAATTTCATGCCACACACGCGCGAGCGGCCATTTCTCGCTGAGATACGAGCGCTCTTGGCTGAGTAGCCAGAGCTCAGCGTCACGCGTCCGAAATCTGTTCAGTCTCTTAAAAAACAGTTGTTGCTAACGTTCAACGTCGACGACATCTCTGCTTATGTGCGGCATAGCCGGAATATTCTCGCCTGCAGGTAAACCCGTTGAGAGCCGTCTGCTCGTGCAGATGACGAACTCTCTGCGTCACCGCGGCCCCGACGACGAAGGCTACATCCTCGCTCACACCGCTTCGGCACGCATTCAGCCATTCCGCGGCAAAGACACCATATCCCCGGTCACACATCCGGATATCAATGACCGTGCGCTTCTTGGCAAAAACTCCAACCTGGGACTGGGCTGGAGGCGCCTGAGTATCATTGATCTCTCCCCCACCGGACACCAGCCGATGTCCAATGCCGATCAGAGCGTCTGGATCGTCTTCAACGGCGAGATCTACAACTTCATCGAACTCCGCGAAGAGCTGGTCCTGAAAGGTCACCGGTTCCATTCAAAATCCGATTCCGAAGTGATCCTGCACGCGTACGAAGAGTGGGGAACTGGCTGCCTGGAGCGGTTCAATGGCATGTGGGCCTTTGCCATCTGGGACGAGCGGCAGCAGCGGCTCTTCTGTGCCCGGGACAGGCTCGGCATCAAGCCGTTCTATTAC
>PMZI01000019.1 GCA_003170475.1 Ignavibacteriota bacterium
GACAAGCGGACGTATGTGAAAGACCTCGCGGCCGAGGGCTATCTCTTTGTTTGTCAGGATATTCGCGGACGATATCGGTCAGATGGGACGTTCGAAATGCAACGGTTTTCCCGCGACCGCCGAGACAACAAGTCAATTGATGAAAGCACGGACACGTACGACACCATTGAGTGGCTGCTGAAAAATATCTCGAACAACAACGCACGCGTCGGTGTGCTGGGAATATCCTATGATGGCTGGCTTACGGTGATGGCAACGCTCGAACCCCATCCGGCGCTCAAGGCTGTTTCAGAGCAGGCCACTCCTTCCGATATGTACCTCGGAGATGATTTTCACCATAACGGAGCGTTTCGCTTGAGCTACGGGTTTGAGTACGCATTCAGCGAAGAAGCATCGAAAGTGGACACGCTGTATCCGTTTGGGATATACGATACGTATGACTGGTATCTGAGACTGGGATCTCTTTCTCATGTGAACGAGAAGTACTTCCACGGCAAGATCCCGACATGGAACGATTTCGTCAATCATCCGAACTACGATGCATTCTGGCAGAAACAGTCGCTCCCCTATCGCCTCGACGCCCCGACCGTACCGACGATGCATGTCGCAGGCTGGTGGGATCAGGAAGATTTCTATGGTCCGATGAAGGCATACGAAGCGTTGGAAAAAAAGGACACGAGGCACCTGAACTATCTCGTGGTCGGTCCATGGAATCACGGTGGTTGGGGTAGAAGCGAAGGCAGGAAACTCGGCAACGTGAGTTTTGACACTGCTACCTCAAGAACATTCAGGGAATTGATCCAGGCTCCATGGTTTGCCTTCTGGCTCAAAGACAAGGGCAACGGGGATTTCCCCGAGGCACGGACATTTCGGACAGGATCCAACGTATGGAAATCCTATGATGCATGGCCTCCCCAGAAGGATGTTGCACTCAAGAATCTTTACTTTCGGGCGAACGGAAGACTCTCCTTCGAAGCACCGCAGTCGGAGGACCCGTCGGCTTTCGACAGCTATGTCTCAGATCCTTCCCATCCGGTTCCGTACCGCTCGAGACCTATCGAGGAAACGTACGGCCCCGGATCACGATGGTACACCTGGCTTACGGAGGATCAACGGTTCGTTCACATGCGGCCGGACGTTCTGAGCTGGGAAACGGAAACACTCAGCGCCGACGTCACGACAACCGGTGATCTCGTAGCCCACCTCCAAGCTTCGACATCCGGAACAGACAGCGACTGGATCGTCAAACTCATCGATGTGTATCCGGAGGAGAACCCCAATGATCGCTCGATGGGGGGCTACCAGTTGATGATCGCCAACGAGGTCCTGCGCGGACGGTTCAGGAAGAGTTTTGAGCATCCCGAGCCCGTCAAGCCCAGTGAAATTGTTGAGTACACGATCGACATCCACAACAACGATCACACATTTCTCAAGGGGCACAGGATTATGGTGCAGGTACAGAGCACCTGGTTCCCGATCATCGATCGGAATCCGCAGAAATACGTGGACAACATTTTCCTCGCAAAGGACACCGACTTTGAGGCTGCCACACAGAAAGTGTATAGATCCAAGAAATTTCCTTCCTATATTGCACTGCCAACAACCAACAAATAAAGGGAGCATTGAGAAACCCATGAAATACATTTCATTTCTTTGTCTTCTCCTCACACTTTCGGTGGCAACGATTATGGCAAACCCGCAGCCTCAGGCAAAATCTGACACCGTCGTGGTGACAACGTCGATGGGAACAATCACGGTGGTTGTATTTGAAAAAGAAGCCCCTATCTCGGCGAAGAACTTTCTGGCATACGCCGACAGCGGGTTCTACAGCGGCCTCATTTTCCATCGCGTCATACCCGGATTCATGGCCCAGTGTGGTGGATTCATGAAGAACATGACGAAACGTCAACCCATCCTGCCGCCCATCAAGAACGAATCGGACAATGGACTGAAAAACGAACGAGGCACCCTGGCGATGGCTCGTACACAGGACCCGAACAGCGCAACATCTCAGTTCTTTATCAATCTGGTCGACAACGCAGCGTTAGACATCAGTGCACGCAACGCAGGGTATGCGGTGTTCGGAAAGGTTGTCCAGGGCATGGATGTCGTCGACAAGATAGCGCAAGTCAAGACTGGCGTCGTTGGACAATATCAAGACGTTCCTGTTCAGCCGATCATCATCATCTCGACGAAAAGAAAGTAGCGGATGGATGCACACCATCCCCGTACCCCTCTTGAAAAGGAGTGGCACGGCGTGGCGCGATATCAACCAATGACTGAGGACTCAATAATGAGACGAACCGTTTTCATTTCGATCATTCTGACTCTTGCTGTATCATCCTCTGCCCTCTCCCAATACAACCACTGGTTCCTCGACAAGACACTTCGGGTCGACGTGTATCACACAGGCACGAAGGGACAGGAGACGATCAGTCTCAACCAGGTATACCAGGAAGGCGAATGGCCCGGCACACGCACACAATTGCTTGACCCTCTTGGTCTGGGCGAATACCTCATGCGCGTCTTCGATGTCGCGAGCGCGCAGCTGATCTTCAGCCGGGGCTATTCCGCATTCTTTAATGAATGGCAAACGACCGACGAAGCGATGGCCGGCATCACCCGAACGTTTCATGAGACGGTCCGATTTCCCTACCCGAAGAATCCGGTTCAGGTGACGATCTCGCGGCGGGACAAACAGATGGTGTTTCACGAGATTTTCTCGACAACCATTGATCCGAAATCACCGACTCAGATTCACAAAGAGGCTCACGCCCCTTCGTTCAAGGTTACCAAGATTGTCGACAACGGCGGTCCCGAAAACAAAGTTGATCTTCTCATTCTCCCGGACGGCTACACAAAATCCGATATGGAAAAGTTCCACAATGATGCCAAACACCTCAGCGATGTGCTTTTGGGAACCAGCCCGTTCAAAGAGCGCAAGAAGGATTTCAACGTGTGGATCATCGATGTCGAGTCGCGACAATCTGGAATCGACATACCGGACAAGAATGAGTGGAAAGACAACGCACTTGGCACAACGTATAACACCTTCGGAAGCGCTCGCTATGCGTTGACCGAAGAAAACCGGATCATCCGCGACATCGCATCGGCAGTCCCCTACGATGCCATTGCTATCCTACTCAACGACAGTCGTTACGGCGGAGGCGGCATCTACAATCTGTACGAAACCACGTATACCGGGGAAAAAGTGAAAGGACAGGAATGGCAAACGGACTACATGTTCGTGCACGAATTCGGTCATTCCTTCGGCGGACTCGGTGACGAGTACTACACTTCGCAGGTCTCGTATAACGATTTCTACTCCAAAGGCATCGAACCCTGGGAACCGAACCTGACGGCACTGAACGATCCGGAGAACCTGAAATGGAAGGATTTGGTCTCCAAAGGCACCCTCCTTCCGACTCCATGGGATAAGCCGAAGTATGATAGTCTTGAGAGTATCCGCGGGAAACTCGATCGACTGGCGGCGGACTACTACCAGAAGCGGGAGCCTATTCTCCGCCAGGAGCAGACAATCATGGAGAACCCGCAGTTGGTAGGAAAAGTCGGAGCGTTTGAAGGAGCAGGATATGTTTCAAAAGGAGTGTATCGGCCGGCTCTCGATTGCAGGATGTTCTCGCTCAGCCTCGTGGGTTTTGACCCTGTCTGCAGCGCCGCGATCGAGCGAGTGATCGATTACTACACGAAGTAATTTTCGATTTATGATTCGCCATTTACTGAGGTGCGCTGGATTCCATCATTCCGATCGGTTTGGGTAGTAAGCTTTTCACCGCAGCAAACCAGCCGAAGGAATTCTACGAAATTCCCAATGCCGACCGCAATGATACGTTCTTCGTAGGCGGAGAGGAGTGTTTCTCCCGCATCGATCATTTCGTTGCGTCGATCAGCGATCCGTCGTCGCACCAGTCCGCTGCAACCAATCCTTGATTCGCCCAGTCTAATAATATACCCGTTCTGGGCTCTTTCGGGTGGATTTCGTAGTCGTTCTCTCGTCGTAACATTTGGAGCCCCAGGGCGTATTGAAGAGAACCTGGACCACACCCTCACCTCCTCTCAGCATACCGGATCTCACATGAGGCTTTCCATGAAAAAGAAAATCATCATTTCATCCTTTGCCGTCATCGTCCTTGTCGGAGCCGCAGTTTTCTTCTTCGGAGGCTCAAAGTCTTCGAAAGACGATCAACTCCCGAAAGTGAAGGTGAAGTTGGGCACTATTGTCGACAAGGCGCTGGCTGTCGGCACCATTGAGCCTGAGATTGAAATCTCGGTGAAGTCGAAAGTCTCGGGNNCAGCTTGCCCAGGTCGATGTCGATAATCTGAAAAAGGACCGTACGCGGCAGGAGATCCTCATCAAGAACAAGCTCATCTCGGACAAGGAGTACGAGGACTTCCAACGATTATTTGACGGCGCTGAACTGCGCCTGAAGATCGCCAACGAACATGTCGCATTGATGGAGAGCGGCAAAGTCAAGATAGGTGACACGGAAATCGAATCAATCGTTAAAGCTCCTATCGATGGATTCGTACTGAATCGGACGATTGAGGTGGGCGACCCCGTTACCCCACAAACTTCGTACATGGAGGGGACCGTGTTGATGAAGATGGCAAACATGGACCGTTTGCTCTTCAAAGGACTCGTCGATGAAATCGATGTCGGCAAAATGAAAGAGGGCATGGAAGTTGAGATCAAGGTTGGCGCCCTTCCCACCGACACGGTTAAGGGTTTCCTGCGGAAGATCTGGCTCAAGGCCCAGAAAAAAGACAATGCCACCATGTTCCCGATCGAGATCCTCATCCCCGGCGCCAAGAACTCCGTTCTCCGCGCAGGCTATTCGGCGAACGCAAATATCATCATTCAAAAAAAGAACAATGTCTTGACGATTCCGGAGCGCGTGATCACGTTCCGAAACGATTCTGCATTGGTGAAGATCCCCTCTGGTCAGAACAAGGACCAGGAAAAACTGATCAAGACCGGACTAAGCGATGCAATCAATATCGAGGTCGTCTCCGGCTTGAAGGAAGGCGAGGAAGTGTTTGAGAAACCTGTGAAGAAGATCGATTAAGTGCGAATTTCGAAATTCCAATTGCGAATTGATCCCTTCGGGACATGAATTCTGAAGAATTAAAAAATCGGACGAAAGAATTCGCTCTGGCTGTACTCACTTTCGTCGAGTCCCTTCCGCAAAGCAAATCCGTCGATATCATTTCAAAACAGCTATCGAGGGCTGCTACTTCAGTTGGAGCGAATTATCGCGCGGCCTGCAAAGGGCGATCAAAGGCAGACTTCATCTCAAAAATCACTATAGTCGAAGAAGAAGCAGACGAAACCCAATACTGGTTGGAATTGCTCATCAATTTAAAGATCGGCGATCGACAGTCTGTTGCGAAATTACTTGAGGAAGCAAAAGAGCTCACCGCCATCTTCACAGCATCGGGGAGAACAGCCAAGCGCAATCGCTGACAACCTAATTCGAGTTTGGCAATTCGCAATTCGAGATTCAGAAAATGCACCATCTCCGAACCATCATATCAGAATTTGTTCTCGACCTTCGGGCGCAGAAGCTGCGTGCGTTCCTGACGATGTTCGGCATCGTCTGGGGCACGGTGACGATCATCGTGCTGATTGCATTCGGTGTCGGCTTCAAGAAGCAAATGTCGATCAACATGCACGGCATTGGTGAGAGTATTGCCATCGTATGGCCGGGCAAAACCACCAAGGCCTGGGAAGGTTTTGGCCTCGGTCGTCCGATGAGTTTCATCGAAGACGATGCAAAGCTTGTCGCGAGCCAGGTCAGCGGCATCAAAGCCGTCAGTCCGGAATTTGGCCGCCGGACTGTCACACATGTGGGACAGAATATCCTGACACCTCTCATTTCCGGCATCTACCCGAACTATGCCGACATGCGGAATATCATTCCGGAACAAGGAGGCAGATTCATCGATGATCTCGACATGCAGAATCGGAGGCGGGTCTGCGTTATCGGGGACAAGGTCAAAGAGTTTCTTTTTGGAGAGAGCGATGCGCTCGGAAAGCTGGTCTATGTCGGCGACACGCCGTTTATGATCATCGGCGTGATGCAGAAGAAGACTCAGAGTTCTTCCTATAACTCACGCGACCAGGACCGGATCTTCATTCCTGCGTCGACGCACTCCTCGGTGTTCGGAACCATCAATCTCAACAACATCATTTATCAGGTTGAGGATCCAACGAAGGGAGAAGAAGTTGCCCAGCAGGTGCGTGAGGTGCTGGCGAAGCGCTACAAGTTCGATCCAACGGACAAGGATGCGGTGTGGATCTGGGACACAACGGAATTCGACAGATTCATTTTTTACTTCTTCCTCGGATTCAACGTCTTCATGGGGTTGATCGGCAGCTTCACCCTTGGTGTCGCCGGCCTCGGAGTTGCGAACATCATGTTCATCGTCGTTCAGGAACGGATCAAGGAGATTGGCGTCAAGCGCGCCGTGGGTGCAAAGCGCTCAAACATCATGTTCCAATTCTTCATGGAAACTTGCTTTCTGGTGGGCCTCGGTTCGTCCATCGGGTTTCTGATAGCCTATGGAATCATCACTGCACTGCAGTACGTGCCGATCAAGGACTATGTCGGTACCCCTGATCTCTCAACGGAAGTCGCATTGGCGACGATTGTGATACTCAGTTTCATTGGCTTGATCGCCGGTCTTATGCCCGCACGACGGGCCGCGAATCTTGATGTGGTGGAGTGTTTAAGATCGTGAAGTCATTTCCGATTGTCGATGGTCAATGTCCGATTTGAATTCGGCAATCCAGGATCATTCATCATATATCGCAAATCAGAAATCGGAAATAGAAGATGTACATTGAGCTGCTCAAAGAATTCTTCCAGGACCTGAAAGCTCATCGCACTCGTGCAATTCTCACGATCGTGGCGATCACCTGGGGAACAGTGGCGGTGGTGCTTCTTCTCTCGTTTGGCGAAGGCCTTGGCGACCAGATGATGAAGGGCATGCTGAATGCGGGCGATAGGATTCTCATTGTCTATGGCGGTGAGACGGGACTGGTCTTTGAGGGCCTGCCAAAAGGCCGCAGGGTCCGTATGGTGGAAGATGATGCGATGCTTCTGGCGAAGGCCATACCGTCGATCGATCTCATCTCTCCGCAGTATCGAAGAAACGTCACGTTGACATACGGAAAAACCTCCGTCACAACGGAATGCGAAGGGGTCAACCCGTTCTTCGAGGAAATGCGCAGAATGTTCCCCAGTGCCGAGGGAAGATTTCTGAACCAGCTCGACGTCATGAATCAACGGCGGGTGCTCTTTCTGGGTCCCGACATCGCGAAGGACATTTTCAAAGCAGAACAACCGGTCGGCAAGACACTCACCGTCGACGAGGTTCCGTTTGTCGTCGTTGGCATTATGCAGAAGAAGCTTCAGACAGCGATGAATAACGGCCCCGACGTCCGACGGGCCATTATGCCCTATACGACCTTCCGGACTTCCTACGGGAACTCGTGGGTGAATTCGCTGCTCGTTCGCCCTTCGGACCCCGGTCAGCAGGAGCGCGTGAAGAGCGAAATCTTCAGAGTCCTCGGAAGCAAGTACAGGTTTGACCCCACGGACGAACGAGCGCTCGGCATGTGGGATTTCATCGAGGCTGAAAAAATCAGCCGGAAGATCGGCCTCGGCGTTTCCATTTTCCTCTTCTCTGTCGGTTTCCTGACACTCCTCATTGCCGGCGTCGGCGTTGCAAACGTGATGTATGTCGTCGTGAAAGAACGGACCCATGAAATCGGTATCAAGATGGCCGTGGGAGCCAGGCGCTCCTATATCCTTGCGCAAATTATCTTCGAGGCATTGCTCCTGGCGTTTATCGGAGGCGGGATTGGAATGCTCTTTTCCTATGGCGTCGTTTCTGCTGTCAGGCTGATCCCGGCAAGTGACGGGATCAGCGCAATGCAGTTCCTCGGCAAGCCAGTCCTCTCACTTACCACGATGTTGATGACCACTGGAGTGCTTGCAGCGATAGGACTCATCGCCGGCTTCTTTCCCGCCCGGAAAGCTGCCAGCGTCGATCCGGTGGAATCGCTGCGGTACGAATAGCGCTCGCCGTCTTCCTCAATGGGACTTGGTTGTCCCTCCCCAACCCCGCAACCGACGTTGTCGCATGGATTGAGGTCCCGATCAGGAACATATCGGGACGACTTGTGGATTCTGTCTTTGTTGCTGTCACATGGTTTTTTAGATATATTAAGAGCAGTAGTTTTCGCTTCTTCTATGCCTTGTCGAATTCGCGGACATTCAATTCTCACCCACTCTCCAGGAGCAATTCTCATGAAGACCATCCGACCACTCGGCGTTCTGTTTGTCGCCATGACGGTTTTCGGTTCGTTGATTGCGGAATTTGCTGTCGCACAACCGCTGCAGTATCCGCAAACCAAAAAGATCGATCACGTCGACACTTACTTTGGCGTTCAGGTTGCCGATCCGTACCGATGGCTGGAGGACGACAATTCTGCGGAAACCGCTCAATGGGTCGAAGCAGAGAACAGGGTGACGTTCGGATACCTCGAGAAGATACCATATCGGCAGCAGGTGAAGCAGCGGCTCGAGAAACTCTACAACTACCCCAAGTACACACCGCCTTTTCGGAGAGGAGAAAACTTCTTCTTTTACAAGAATGACGGCCTTCAAAATCAGAGCGTATTGTATGTCCAAAAAGGATTGGACGGCATTCCGGAGGTGCTGATCGATCCGAACAAGCTTTCCACCGATGGCACTTCGCGGCTCGGGGCGTTCGCCCTTAGAAAAGACGGCAAGTACGCGGTGGTCGGCATCTCACGCAGCGGCTCCGATTGGCAGGACTTCTATGTCATGCAAATCGACACGAAGTCCTATCTTCCCGATACACTCCAGTGGATAAAAGTCTCCGGCGCTTCCTGGGTGGGGGACGCTTTCTTCTACAGCCGCCCCGATGCTCCCGAGAAGGGAAAAGAGCTATCGTCGAAGAACGTAAACCACCGGGTCTACTACCACAAGCTCGGCACACCGCAATCGTCAGATGAGTTAGTTTATGCGGACAGTGCTCATCCCGAACGGTTCAACAACGTTGGGACAACCGAGGACGCCCGGTTCGCCATTCTCTCAATCTCCGAACGAGGTTCAGGCAAACAAGGGAATTCGTTGTACTATCGCGACCTGAGCACGGGAGAAAAAACGTTTCACCCGATTGTTCCGACGATCAGCGATGATGAGTATGACGTTATTGAAAACGTCGGCGACAAGTTCCTCATTCGCACCAACCGGAATGCATCGAACGGAAAAGTGGTTCTGCTCGATCCGCACAGCCCCGACGGAAGAAACTGGAAGACCATCCTGCCAGAAAAACCCGAGCCGCTGCAACAAGCCGGCACGGTCGGCGGAAAGCTCATCGTGACGTACCTCAAGGACGTGTCGACGCGTGTTTATGTCTACACTCTTGAAGGAAAACTGGAGAACGAAATCAAACTGCCCACGCTCGGCATCGCGGGAGGATTCGGAGGGCAGAGAGACGAGAAGTTCGTCTTCTATTCGTTTACCTCGTTCACCGTCCCGACCTCAATCTATCGATATGACATTGCGACGAAGAAGAGCACTCTGTTCCGCGCACCGGAGATACCGAATTTCCGACCGGGTGATTTCGAAACAAGACAGGTGTTCTATAAGAGCAAAGACGGCACGAACGTTCCGATGTTTATCGTCTCTAAGAAGGGAATCAAACTCAACGGCATGAATCCTGCACTCCTCTACGGCTATGGCGGATTTAACATCTCCACGACGCCGGGATTCAGTCCTCTGCGGTTAGCACTTCTGGAACAGGGATTTGTGTACGCCTCTGCAAATCTTCGGGGGGGTGGAGAGTACGGAGAGAAATGGCATCAAGCGGGTACAAAACTCAAGAAGCAGAATGTCTTCGATGATTTCATCGCTGCCGCCGAGTATCTCATCGCAAACAAATATACGTCTTCTACGATGCTCACCATCCAGGGAGGATCAAACGGCGGACTGCTCGTCGGAGCGGTCATCAATCAGCGACCCGACCTCTTCCGGGTTGCACTCCCGGCGGTCGGCGTCATGGACATGCTGCGATTTCACAAATTCACGATTGGATGGAACTGGATACCCGATTACGGGTCAAGCGACAACGAAGCAGAATTCAAGGCCCTCTACCAATACTCTCCCCTGCACAATATCCGCGAAGGTTTAAAATATCCTGCCACGCTGATCACGACCGCCGATCACGACGACCGCGTGGTGCCGGCGCATTCGTTCAAGTATGCTGCAACGCTGCAGGAGAAACATCAGGGCGATAATCCGGTCCTGATTCGCATTCAGACACGATCGGGGCACGGGGCAAGCAGTGTGACAAAGGCAATCGAGGAGACAGCAGACCTTTACTCGTTTGTGTTCTACAATCTTGGGATATCACCGAAGTACTGAGGATCGAGTCTTCAGGGAGAAGTTCGGGTTCTTACTCATGTACGAAGTGACCGTCACCTACCGAAGCAAACCAGATGAGGTGACGGTCATTTCCCTAAGCATACTGCCCCGCCACCCAGCCCGATGACCAAGCCCATTGGAAGTTGTACCCGCCAAGCCAGCCTGTCACATCCACACATTCGCCGACAAAAAACAGACCTCTGATTTTGTGCGATTGCATTGTCTTGGAGGAGAGTTCTTCGGTGTCGACACCTCCTACCGTCACTTCTGCCTTTCCAAACCCCTCCGTGCCGCTCGGACTAACTACCCAGTGCTGCAAGCCATACGCAATTCGCTCCAACTCTTTCTTCCCATATTGATGAAACGGCTTCGAGCCGCCCAATCGTGCACACCAGGCAAGAACAAACCGTCTTGGAAGGTATTGATCCAGAACCGTCGAGAGTTCCCTCTTGCTCTGCTCGTCCTCAAGAAGAATCTGCTCTGCATCCAGTTCCGGAAAGAGATTCACAATGATGTTGGAGCCTTTTTCCCAGTAAGACGAGGTCTGCAGAATTCCGGGACCACTCATGCCGCGATGTGTGAAGAGGATGTTTTCCCGAAAAGACGCCTCGCCGCAGGTGACGATCGCATCAACAGAAACTCCCGCAAGCGATCCAAAAAAACGAATGTCCGCCGGCTTGAACATCAGCGGCACCAGACCGGGTTTCAATTTGGTGACCCCGAGACCAAACTGTCGTGCCAGCCCGAATGCGAAGTTCGTCGCTCCAAGCTGGGGAATGGACAATCCACCAGTCGCGATCACGAGGGAGGCACAAGTGTATTCACCGTGGGATGTCTTGAGATGAAANNAGTTTCTTTTCGTGAAATGCAATCCCATGCTTGACGACGAGGTCGATGAAATCATCGGCCGTATATCGTGCCAGGGCCGATTTGCAGAAATGAGGATTGTTCGACAGGTAGTTGGAATGACTTGCTTCGGCGTTCGTGAAGTTGCATCGGCCGCCGCCGGAGATGCGTATCTTCTCGCCGATGGTTTGATTGCGCTCGAGCACAAGGACGGATCGTTCCCGTTTGCCGGCCTCGATGGCACACATGAGTCCTGCCGCTCCTGCACCAATGACTATCACGTCAAAGTGATTCAATAATTTGCTCCATGATCCAAAATATGACTAAGGTTTCGAGAGCCGATCATCTGATTGCTTTAGGTTTGCATCGGAGTCGCGACTCAATATCACCCGGTCACTGCGAGCGTCTTATCCGAAGTGACTTCTTCTGTCATCCCCGCATGTCGTTGGCGGGGATCCCCGCCTGCCTCAGTTGAACTAGTTTGGCGGGCAGGCAGAACGTGAACACCATCGGCGAGGTGCAAGTGTAAGGCTCGGTCCTAGATTCCCGATAGAAACATTCGGGAATGACAAACTGAGGGTGGCTTGAGCTCCCCCCCGACAATATCGATGAAATCCCTGAGACCTTCAAATGCCAGATCGCCTTGTCTTGCAGCGGACGAATCCGTACAATCACTACACGCATGGCACTGAACATCACTCTCATCAATCACGCGACCCTTCTCGTTCAAATGGACGGGGTCAATATTCTGACCGATCCGATCTATTCGCGAACAGTCTCTTTCATGTTCCCTCGTCGTCAGAAGCCCGGCATTCCATTCGAGAACCTGCCCCCGATAGATGATGTTCTGATTTCGCATAGCGATTACGACCATTTGAATCTGAAGACTCTTCGTATGTTGAGGCGCAAAGGGGCATCGACGATCGTGATTCCCCGAGGACTGGCTCGCTATGCGCGAAAGTCCGGATTCGAGGAGATTGTCGAGCTCAACACGGGAGAGTCAAGCGAGAAATCCGAACTGAGGATCACCTGTACTCCTGCCAAACATCACAGCAAGCGCACCGCCTGGGACCGCACAGGATCCGCATGCTGTGGTTTTGTGGTTGAGTCCAAAAATCACACTGTCTATTTTGCCGGGGACACGGGGTATGATGAGTTCTTCGGTGAGTTGGGTTCTCGATTTTCAATCGACGTGGCCCTCCTGCCGATCGGCGCATACAAGCCTGAAAAGTGGTTTGGGAATCTTCACCTCCACCCTGCGACGGCCGTCAAGGCATTCCTTGATCTCAACGCCCGGCACCTTGTACCATATCACTGGGGTACCTTCTGGATCAGCGACGAACCGATGGATGAGCCACCCCGGCTTCTGCTTGCGGAATCGGAGCGTCTTGCGCTCCAGGACAAGGTTCACATCCTGAAGAATGGCGAATCGGTTCAGTTCTGATGCCCTTGAGGTTTATGCTCTTTGCCCGTACCTTATGACATGACCACCTACACAGCAACGACGGAAGGAATTCGAATCACCGTTCAGCCCATCTATCTGGACGGGCAGTCCGATGTTTTGCAGCGCAAGTTCGTCTTCGCATATTTCATCCGAATCGAAAATCAGACTTTCCAGCCTGTTCAGTTGCTTCGACGACAGTGGTTCATTCGGCACGCCACGGGTCGTGTTGAGGAAGTCGAGGGAGAAGGAGTTGTTGGAAAGCAACCGATCATACCGCCGGGCGGACATCATGAATACAACAGCTATTGCATTCTCGAAACTCTGGAAGGAAGCATGGAAGGCACCTATCTCATGCAGCGTGAACAAGGAGAGCTTTTCCGCGTCACCATCCCCAAGTTCACTCTCCGTGCAGCTGCGAATTAAATCCACCATCCTCCAAACCCGACACGAATGTTGGGGCATCCTTTCAAAACAATGATCCTCCACTTCCAAGAGTACGGAAACGGTCCACCGCTCGTCATTCTCCACGGCCTCTTAGGTTCGTTGGACAATTGGCATACGCTCAGCAAGATATTCGCCGGCTCGTTCAGAGTCCTGGCTGTTGACCAGCGCAATCACGGCAGATCCCCGCATTCCGAAGTCATGACGTACGATGCGATGGCAGAAGACCTCAGTCACCTTCTGGACCAACTGCACATCCCGTCCGCTCATGTTCTTGGACATTCGATGGGGGGAAAAACGGCCATGCAGTTCGCCCTCAGTTATCCGAATCGTGTTGACAAGTTGATCGTTGTAGATATTGCCCCACGCGAATACCCTCGATTGCATGATGAAATTCTGGATGCTCTCGTTTCTGTCGATCTCAACGAAGCCACGAGCCGACAGCAGGTCGACGGCGAATTGTCAAAGAGAATTCCTGATTTTGCTGTGCGTCAATTCCTCATGAAGAACCTGATCAGAGATTCGGTCGGGACATTCAGTTGGAAAGCAAACCTTGAGGTTCTTCAGAGAAATTATATGGAGATCGCGCGGGAGATTACATCCCCGGTGCCATTCCCCGGACCCACGCTCTTTGTAAAGGGTGAACAAGCTGACTACGTTCTCGATTCTGACGTTCCGATGATCGAGGAGCTTTTCCCAAACGCTCACGTTGTCGGGGTCAATTCGGGGCATTGGATTCATGCGGAATCGCCAACCGTTTTTGCTGATATAGTAATGAGTTTTCTTCGCGCAGAACCTCACTGACGCGCCATTTGCAATCACTTTCCACTTTGAATTCTCTCCTTTTTCCCCTTAATTTAGGCGCACCAGCGTTCAACAGATTCCCACCGAATGTATTTTGCATCCGATGACAAAAGAATACTGATTCTTGCCGACACCGTTTCGTGGACAGCATCAAACCTCCACCATTTCAGACAAGGATATCGTTATGAAAGAGACCGTTCTCGATCGACTCCTTCGCTATGTGAAAATCGATACACAATCACAAGATGACGCAACGTCATATCCAAGCACCGCAAAACAGCTTGACCTGCTCAAGATGCTCGTGAAAGAACTGCAGGAGCTGGGGCTGAAAGATGTTTCCATCGATCAGTACGGTTACGTTATGGCGACGCTAGCAAGCAACGTCCCGTCATCGAGCCCTGCATTCAGAAAAGTGCCCACCGTCGGTTTGATTGCCCATGTTGACACATCCCCCTCTACCTCCGGCACAAATGTGAAACCTCAGGTTATTTCTCACTACAAGGGGGGCGACATCGTCCTTCCGGGTGACACATCGGTTGTCATTCGGGAATCCGAGAACCCCGAACTCAAGAAGGACATCGGTCGCACGATCGTCACGAGCGACGGCACGACGCTCCTCGGCGCAGACGACAAGGCCGGCATCGCGATCATCATGACCGCACTTCAGCAGTTATTGGAGAGGCCCAATCTTGTTCACGGAGACATTAGAATTGGCTTCACACCCGACGAGGAAGTGGGCATGGGCACGCAGTATTTTGACATCAAGAAATTCGGCGCCCAGTTTGCGTACACCGTCGACGGCGATACTGCGGGCGAGCTTAATAAGGAGACCTTCAGCGCCAATTCGGCTGTTATCACCGTCCACGGAAGGAACATTCATCCCGGGACCGCAAAAGGGATTATGGTCAATTCCATTCGCACGATCGCCGATATCATCGCGCGCATGCCCCGCGACATGGCACCCGAAACGACCGAGGGGTACGAACCCTACATCCATCCGCACACCGTACAGGGTGAAGAAGCGAAAGCAGTTTTGAAGATTCTTCTCCGTGATTTCCGCACCGAAGGACTTGACGATCTGAAGAAACGACTCCAAAAGATCATCACCGAGGTTCAGCCGCTGCATCCGAAAGCAAGGATCGAACTCCAGATCATCGAATCATACCGCAACATGCGCGAAGGTTTGGAAAAGGACCAAAGAGTGCTCGATTGCCTCTGGGATGCGGCAAAACTTGCAGGGATGGAACCAGAGTGGGTACCGATCCGCGGCGGCACGGACGGATCGAAGCTGACGGCGAACGGCCTTCCGACACCGAACATCTTCACCGGCGGCCACAACTACCATGGGAAAACGGAATGGGCCTCGCTCTGGGGAATGGAAAAGGCTGTCGAGACAGTTGTGCACCTCGCTCAGGTTTGGGTGGAGAAGAGTAAGTAGCAGCAGACGGATCAAACGTTGACACACCCCCCCGCCCGACTGAACGACACAGTCGTTCGGGCGGGTCTGCTCCCCTCTCTCGTCCCTCGATCAGCGCTAGAGAGGGGACGTTGGAGCTGAATGTTTTAAGGTTGCATCGTGTCCTGAGCGTGAACAGTCTCTTCTGCAGCTGTGGAATGTGAGTAGGTGAGAGGGGATTTACCTGTCCGCTGTCTATGTGGCGGGGGGGGTGCGTTCTTGCACCACGGATGAAGAATTGAAACTGCATTCTCAGTGATCATCGTTCAGTAACGACAAGGGAGTCGCTTTATGGAACAAGAATCGGCACCGCGCGTTCTTCCGGAGAACGCATACAAGGAACTCAAGGAAGGTGAAGTTTACCGGCCTGTGATGGATCCTGTGGCTGACGTCCCCGAAGTGACGCCATATTCCGTACTCATGGGATTGGCGATGGCTATTCTCTTCTCCGCAGCTGCGGCCTACTCGGGACTGAAGATCGGCCAGGTCATGGAGGCAGCCATTCCAATCGCTATTCTGGCTGTCGGCGTATCTACCCTTTCGCGTCAGAAGGGTGCGCTCGGTCAGAACGTCATCATCCAGTCAATTGGCTCGACATCGGGCGCCGTGGTCGCTGGAGCAATTTTCACGATCCCCGCTCTCTACATTCTCGATCTCCCGACAAGTTTCTTTCGTTTGTTTCTGGCGGCGACCTTTGGTGCCTTCCTCGGAATTCTGTTCTTGATCCCACTGAGAAAGTACTTTGTCAAGGATATGCACGGCAAACTACCCTTCCCCGAGGCAACGGCGACCACGGAAATACTCATGGCCGGCGAACGGGGAGGGAAGCAGGCGATCGTTCTCGTTGTGAGCGGATTGATCGGTGGCTTCTACGATTTTGTGGTTTCTTCATTGGGCTGGTGGTCTGAAGTCGTTACGTCCCGCGTTGTGGGCTTCGGGGCAGGCATTGCGGACAAGGTGAGAGTTGTCTTCCGGCTGGACATTCTCTCGATCATCGTCGGACTGGGTTATATCATAGGCCTGAAATACTCTGCCATCATCTGCGCCGGATCATTCCTGTCGTGGTTCGTTTTCGTTCCGATCTTCTACTACGTCGGAGATCATCTGGGTGTCCCGCTGGGAGCAACGGCAACAAAGTTGATCTCGAACATGAGTGCAGAGGAAATATTCCGCACCTATGTGCGCCATATCGGTATCGGCGCCATTGCGATGGGCGGCATCATCGGCATTATCCGATCGTCGAGGATTATTGGAGGAGCATTTGGACTCGCCTATCGCGAGATCTTCCAGGCCAAGCGTGGCGAGGCGGCGACGGAAGTACGATGGCAGACGGATCTCCGGATGCTTCACATTGTTCTTCTCATCCTTCTCGTCATCATTGCTATTTTCGCCTTCTTCTATCTCGGCGTCGTCCCAACATTGGCGCAAACGATTGTGGCGCTGCTCGTCGTCGTCATTGTTTCTTTCCTCTTCACAACGGTCGCAGCGAACGCCATCGCTATCGTCGGCACGAATCCCGTTTCCGGCATGACGCTGATGACGCTGATCCTTGCCTCCCTCGTCATGACACAAATCGGCCTGACAGGCAATGATGGGATGGTGAGCGCGTTGATTATCGGCGGTGTCGTGTGCACGGCCCTTTCCGTCGCAGGCTCATTTATCACGGACCTCAAGATCGGATACTGGCTTGGATCGACGCCAAAGAAACAGGAAAGCTGGAAGTTCCTTGGCTCGTTACTCTCAGCGGCGACGGTCGGCCTTGTCATTATGGTCTTGAATCAAACTGACGGCTTCAAAGGTCCGAACGCCCTGGCGGCACCTCAGGCGAATGCCATGGCGGCCGTCATTCAGCCGTTGATGTCAAATGTCTCTGTCCCTTGGATTCTCTACTTTGCGGGAGCGGTGATTGCGCTCCTTTGCGTCGTTTTGAAGATACCGCCACTTGCCTTTGCACTCGGCTTATATCTTCCGCTCGAGTTGAACACTCCACTGTTGATCGGCGGACTCGTTGCATGGTTCGTCACCACACGCTCGAAGGACGAGAAGGTGAATAATGCCCGCTTCTCCCGCGGAACGTTGATTGCATCCGGATTCCTTGCAGGTGGTTCAATCTTCGGCGTCTTTGGAGCTTTCATGAAGTTCATTGACGACAAGATATTTGGCTTCCTGCAACCCCCCACTGCCTGGCAACAATCGGGTGCTGAACCGCTTGGCTATGTCATGTTTGCGCTCTTGGTGATTTATATGCTTTGGGATACCATGCGTGCGAAGCCGGAGTAGGCTCAGCCACGTGTCTTCGGCGATTGCCTCGCTGTAGTAGCCTCGCAATATGCATTTCTTCACTCTCACCGGTGGACGACGAATCATTCGTCGTCCACCACTTCATGAGCAATTGCTAAATGCCCTTCAAAGGTCCGCTTGAAGCCAGCCGTTCCCGCCAGACCGAGTC
>PMZI01000017.1 GCA_003170475.1 Ignavibacteriota bacterium
CAGTTGTCGTATGCCTGGTGCGGAGGTCACACGAACTAACTTCACGGTGCCTGCATGCGGGAAAAGGTAGATATCTGTTGGAATGAAGTCAAGCGTTTGTGAGATTCCGCTACTAAGTTTTGTGGTAGTGAAATGCGCTCAAGTTTGATTCGTGAAAATGAGGAGGGAGAAGCTGAGAATGACCGTGTCTGTCTATCACATTTCTGATTATTCCAGGGGAATAATTCCGCATCTTCCGAAACAAAACAAATTCGCCTTTGATTTGCAGTAATTTCCACGATTGAGTATGTTGATGTTCACGGATGGTTAGCCGTCAGCTATGAATGTGGGAAAAATCCATGTAATCCTGATTACTTCCGTCATCTTGACAGGAGCAACTCTTGTCGCCGGGTTCGCCCTCTGCGGTTGCAGTGGAAGGCATGAGCACGTGAACTTCTATCCCAACAACCAGGTGCGGGAACGGTGGCAGGAAAAGACAGCCGGACCGACCAGAGTCGTGCGTGATGGAACGTACGAAGCATTCTATCCCGACGGTGCCCGACAAACAGTCGGTGAATATAACAACGGCGATAGTCTCGGGCTGTGGCAGGAATGGTACCTGAGCGGAACAAACAAATCGGAACGGTCGTACGGCGACCATGGGAAACTGATCGGGCGAACAATTGTCTGGATGCCAAGCGGTGACACGCTTGAATTTAAAACGTTCAATGAGGTCGGCGAACTCAATGGGCGATACGCAGCGTTCTGGCGCGACAACGGTGATGTGCATGAGCAAGGTGACTACAAGAATGGCAGGCGGCACGGCATATGGACGCGGTGGTACCACAACGGACAAATGGAGTACGGACACGATTACGATCATGGCCGGTCGGTGGGACGGTGGATTGATTTTGGAGTTGATGGCCACGTTGCGTCGAGTCGCGAGTTCTTGAGAGAACTCCCCGCCGAACTTGCTAATGTTTGGGCTTCCGCTCTTGTCGATGGCGTGCCCACGGGAAGATCATCTCTCTTTCAACGAAGCCAACGAAGGGTGGATACCATCGCGGCGGACGAGCGCGACTATGGTGAACTCCGAAAGAAAGGTGCGGACTGGTTCGTCCCGTTCAAATGGCATTCGCCGCGGTTTGGGGCCATCGAGAAGCAACGAACCGACACGCTCTATGTTTGGAAGCATCGATAGGGGAGCGTATGAAATAGACAGAGTCATCCCGAAACGATTCTGCTCGGGATCTCAAAAGCGAGGTCTCGACCAAAGACATGTCGGGACGACATGGAAAAGCACATCAAATCTTGCCAATGGAGGATCCAATGTCTGAAAAGCATCGCTTCGCGTCTCGAATGATCGGTAATCCGGTCACCAGACGAACGCTCTATGCATTTCTGTTCTTCTTCGCAGGCAGCTGTGTCGGTGTTGCTCAATCCCAGGCTCAGTACGTTGCGCCGGTAGAGCGATCGGGATTCCAGAGAGTGACTTCCTATGATACTCTCCAGGTGTTCCTCAAAGAAATCGGATCGACGGCGATCGTGCATGTCGAGACGCTCGCAAAGAGCAAGAGCGGAAGAACGCTTGTGGTGGCGAAAGTATCTTCGTCGAAATTCGGAGAAGACCCGCGCAAACTCAGAGTGCTCCTCTTTGGGCAGCAGCATGGCGACGAGCACACCGGGAAGGAAGCATTGACGATGCTGCTCGCCAGGTTCGCCTCGGGGGATCTGAACTCGCTGCTGGAGAAAATCGACCTTCTCATTGTCCCGCAAATGAATCCTGACGGGAGCGAGCTCTATCAACGCCGCACATCAGACAGCGTTGACCTCAATCGCAATCATGTCCTGCTCACTTCTCCGGAACCGCGGGCGCTGCATGATCTCTTCTATCAATGGCTTCCGCAAGTGACGCTCGATGTCCATGAGTACGGGACGTTGAGCCGTTCATGGAGCGATTCGGGCTTCGTGAGGATTGCGGACACGCAGCTCGGGATGCTGACCAACGCCAACACTTCGCACGAGGTTTACTCGCTTCAGCACGATGAAATTTTCCCATATGTTGCCGGATATATGCACGGGCAAGGGTACTACTTTCAGGAATACATCGTCGGCTCTCCGAGCGATCGGGTCAGACACAGCACCACTGAAATCAATGACGGGAGGCAGAGCTTTGGCATCCTGGGAACCGTCTCTTTTATTCAAGAAGGGATAAAGTGGAGGACGAGGGAGGATCGATTGGAGAGGCGTGTGAAGTCACAGTTTGCATCGATCCGGGCTCTCCTCGAATTCTGCTCAACGCATGCGGACAAGATCATCAACATCGTCTCACAGGAACGAGCCCGCCTCCTAACGCTCTCGGGAAAGCCGATCGCAATGAAAATGGACCATTTTGCCGGAATGCGTGATCTCCGGATACCTGTCAGGATGGTGGCCACACAGCGTGACACAACATGGCGGGTGAAACCATACCACGGAGAAGTGAGAATGCAGAAGAGCATTTCGCTTCCCGACCAGTACATCATCGAACGGAAAGACTCGGCGATCGTTCAACTCCTCCGACGCCATCATATCATCGTACAGGAAGTAAAACAGGAAGCTCAGGTGAAGGTGACAGCCTATACGATCGACAGTACCTTCCACGCCGAAGTCGAGGAAGATGTTCAACCGTTCGTGTCGGTCAGCAGCCGATCAATAGCGAAGACACTGAAGCCGGGAGATTTCATCGTATCGACAAAACATCTGCAGTCGATTCTGATTGCATGCATTCTCGAACCGGAATCAATGTGGGGACTGACGAAGTACGAGCAATTTGGATATCTCTTGAAAGAGAAACAGTACCCGGTGTTCCGCATCCAGTAAGTGAGCTGCACGCGAATACACTGCAAGGGCATCGCGAACTATTTTGTGACGCTCTTGGGCAATTGAGGAAGGGGCAACTTTCAGGAAGTGCTCTGTGACACCGCCACAAAAAATCCCCGCCGCGAGACGGGGATTTTCGTTCCAATCAAACTGGTTCTCTTCATTCCACTGAGCGCAAGATCTGCACGGGTCCCAGGAGTCCCGATGGAAGCAGCGGCGAATCCTTGGTAAAATGTTGCCAAGTGGCAAAGGCAAGGCGCCCTGCCGAGGGACGCGATTCATTCTTCACCACCCACTCAGGAATACGTGCAATCCTACCATCCTTTCCGTATTCAACATCGGAAGGAAGCTGTTCGTCGCCGATGAGTCGGTTGGGCCAGAGATTCACAACGGCAATCTCCAGATTGTTTCCATTTGATTTGACGAAGTCGGTAATGTCGAGCCGCCATGGCGCACACCAGAGCGTTCCAAGTTCGTGACCGTTGAGTCGTACGCGGGCAAGGTTCTTCACAACTCCCAGATCAAGCCAGATTCGCTGGCGTGCATGTTGCCCGGACTTTGTGTCTCCGGAAGGCTTCGGAAGATCAAATGTCTTCTGATACGTGGCGGTGCCCGAGTAATATTTGATCCCTGTTTCCTTGCTCAACGTCCAATCTTCCAATCGCTCGATTGTCGTCTTCTCTGGACCTCCCCATCGGGGATCAAATCTCACTTCCCATGAACCGGAGAGTTGGGACAAAGGCTGTGTGTCCGCGAAATTCCTTCCCGAAGGTTTTTGCTTTGCACTGGAAGTTCGAAAGACAACAAAAAACGACTGAGAGGGCTCAAAGCGAAGGCTGACGGTTGTTGAGCCATCTTTGAAAGTGTACTGCGGCAGGGTGCGAGTTTGACCAGTGAGAGCATCCCAAAGCTCAGGCTTCTGGTCCTTCACGCGGAAAGAACATTCTGCGCTCACCACGCGATCTTCAGGATTGGCGACAAAATAGATTTCACTCTGACCGTCCCGGCGATGAGCATAACGTAATGGGACGCCGGATTCGAAATCGTAAGGAATATGCATTTCGGCGAGCACACGGCTGACGATCCGGAAATCACCGTACTGCTGAGGTTCAACTGCGCCGTTTGCCGTCTTCAGAAGGATCGGTTTGCCTTCCGGGGTGCTTTCCCACACGATGCGTCCTTTCCCCAGTCGATGTTGGGTGATCTGATGGCCATCGCAGTTTCCCCAAATCTCTTTTGAAAGCTTCGCGATCTCAGCGTCGCAAGCGGGATAGCCGGTAAGGCTTGGCGACTTGCGCGGCGGGGGACCGATCACTGTTGCCCCCGCCACAATGAGTTGCTTGATTTTCCGAAGTAGTGCAGGAGTCATCGTCTCCTGTTCGGGCAACACCAGAACACGATAACTCATTCCATCGGGAAGCGTGAGTTTCCCGTCATTCACGGACATCTGCTGAAGGACAACCTCAGGTGCACATCCATCGAAACTGTAGCCGAGGCGAACCGGCGGATCTCCCCGAACCGCTGAGCTCGGCGGACGGAAGACATGCGGTGCTCCTTCTGCGACGAGGTAGCAAACATCGGCTACGCTGAGTCCTTGACGCAACATGAATTGGCAGCGAGAAAGGTAGGTGTGGTACGCCGGGGACATGTCCCACCAGGTTTGGGTGCGCTCCCAATGAACGCCATATGGTCCCATCGTCATGCCGGGAGAGCGATCAAGCCAAGGTTGATGCTGATACCTGTGGAAAACGAACCGGTTCACTCCTGCAGAAAATGCCCAATCACCAAGAGCCTTCATTGATCCCGGATAAGCCAACCAATGCTCTTCGGGGAGCGACGTGAACGACTCTGCAGCCACAATGTTCTTTCCGTTGGTGTGAGCAATCGATGTGGCTTCCAGGACGGAGAAACTTGTGTTGAAGCCGTAGAGCCAGAACTCGCACATGGGAACATCAGCAGCTGCCCCGAGCGTCATGTCGGCGCATGGCATCATGTCGTACGGCTCGATGGAGAGACCGAAACCGTCGCGGTGCCCAAGCTCCTTCAGATGCAAAGCATGATTCTGAAGAACCAACTCCTGTGCTGTTTGCCGGAGGTCCCAGAGAAAGCGCTCGGTGACTTCCGGACTTTCGACAATCCGGCCGCTCATGGCGGGTAAGTAGGGGAAGAGATCGTATCCTCGGCGGCGACGGAATTCTTCGCGGAACAAGGGAGTCCAGTTCTGCGCTCCCATTTCCCAACTGTCGATGTGCAAAGATGTCCAGCCTGCTCCGGAGGGGCTCACGTGTTGGCCCACATCCCGCAGCAGCGAACCGATGTACGCATCGTAGTGAGCGTTGAGAGCTGTGGTATCCAGCTTGTCACACTCAAGTCCGAGGCCGGGGACGGGGGCCGGACGCGTTGTTGCGCCGGTGCTTGTGGTGCCGAAGCGCATGATGGTCCAGCTGCCTGCTGGCACATCCCACGAAAACCTGCCGCCGGGAAGGAGCCGATTCGAAACATCAATGACTCCCCCGGTCTTGATGGTTGCACCATCCGGGAGAGTTGGATACTCTGCAGTTGTGGGGAGAAAGGACTTGACCTTTGGAAACGAGGAATAGGGGGCACGGACATAGAGCGCTTTCTCGCCAATGTCTTCGGTGCGCTGATTTCCTTGTGGCGTCGGAAATGCGAGCACCATCACATCCTTATAGAAATCGTTCTTTATTTTTTCCAAATCGGGAGGGAGAAGTCCGTCGCCAAAGAACGCGGGCCAACGGAGTGGTTGCCGAAGTGATCCTTCGAAGTGCATCGGACCGGAGATCGTAGTGTCGCTTGCCACGATGTGCTGCATGGAGAGCTCGGGTTTGACCCATGGTCCGCCCGATCCCGTCCAACCGGGTCCCGAGATAAGCGTAATCTGCAGTCCGAGGCGTTCTGCCTCTGTGACTGCGTGCTTGAACATTTGCCGCCATTCGGGACTCATGAACTTCACCGGCCCTTGCGGGATACCGACGTTCACCTCCATGATAATCAAGCCGCCGATGCCTGCGCTCTTCATCGCTTCCAGGTCAGCAGTAATTCCTTCGCGACTGAGATTGCCGTCCATCCACACCCAGTACACCCATGGCCGCGCTTCATCCGGAGGATGTGCAAAACCTTGTCGCAACGCGTCGGGTTGAGTCTGCGAGATGGAAATGAGCGGAATGATCAACAAGGCAAACAGGAGAGATCTCTTCATGGGGTTCTTCTTTCTTCTGAGGCTCTTGAGTGAAGCCGTACAGATAGAGTTCAACGTTCGCCGACATCGAGCGGGAGTTCAAGCCATGCGAGACCGACATCTCTTCGCATGTGACTCGCAGCTCCTTCGGGGATCCCTTGACCAGCATAGCCGTCATAAAACAAGGCGAGGCGCGATCCAACTTTTACGACAGAAGGAAGACCGATGATCTCTTTCGACCAGGAGCAGTTCGATCCGTCGAGTACGATAGCTTTTTGATCAGGGTTCCATCGCTCGACGTCTTTCGTCCAATAAACCCAAATGGCATCAGTGTATTCGAGACCATTCTTCAACCCGACGTGGTTCGTGAACAGAAACCATGTCTTGCTTCGCGCTTCATAATAGAGAGATGTGTTCTCAATCTGTTCCGCAGGAGGAACGATAGGTTGCGGGTCGATTCTCCACGGTCCGTCCAGGTTATGCGTTCGTGCGATGCCGAGGGTGCGGAGTATGGGCTTGTCTGTCGAGGCGCTGAAGAACATGAGATAGCCATTGTTTTGAGCAATGACATAACCCGGACTGGCAGTGGCGGAATAGTACGTTTCAGATTGGGGGCTGAAGGGCTCGATATCGTATCGTTTCTTCCACGGGCCTGTCGGAGATGATCCTTCGGCTTTCATCGTGAGATAAGGGAAGGATGGTACCAGATCCGGCGGAGGCGACGTGTGTGGCGTGCCAAGATAGAACATGTGCCACTTCTTGTTATCGAAGAACGTCACTCCGTAGGAGGCCGATGCTGCATCTTTCTGTCCGGTTTCACCAAGATCCAATGCCGGTCCGTGTGCCCTCCAAGCAGTCGCGTTTTTGCTTGTCGCCAGGCAGGCAAGCCATCCCTTTGCGCCCGCCCCGTCGTAGTGCATGTGGTAGGTGCCTTGATGCTGCCAGACCCAGACGTCTCGTGCACCGAGCGAATCGCATCCCCCTGGACCTGTGCCGTGTCGAAAAACGATACCGTAGTCTTTCGCATTGAGACGGTAGCGAGCGTTGGGACGTCCGTCTGGATAAGCAATGGGAGTCTTGAGAACGGCGACATGGGTTCCACGCTGCGTCTGTCCGATGCTGTGAGGAACGTGCGTCACGAGCACGACTGCAGCAGCTGCAAGAGTGCAGAGCATTTGTAGACGTTTGTCTGTTTTCATCTGGTGCCTTTCATGACAGCAAGGAACATCAACCGAAAGGAGTAATTACCAGATCTTCACCCGGACACTCTCTGCTCGCCACATGGCATCCCCCTCTTTGATCCCGAAGGTTTGTAAGAATTCCGGCATGTCCGTCAGCGGACCGATGACCCGGAATTTCGCCGGGGAATGTTCGTTGCTCCGGACCTGTGTGGCGATTCCCTCCGGCCGGTCGTTGATCATCCACGCCAGCGCGTAGCCGAGGAAGAACCGCTGATCGGGGTTCAACCCGCCGATGATCTCTTTGTCTTTGTACTGCTTTGTTTTCTGGAACGCTTCATATCCCATCATGATGCCACCAATGTCGGCAATGTTCTCTCCTTGTGTCAGTTCACCGTTGATGTGGAGGCTGTCGACTGCGATGTAGTCATTGAACTGCTTGACCACCATCTTTGTCTTGGCAGTGAACTTCGCGCTATCGCTGGTTGTCCACCAGTTGTTCAGATTTCCGTTCTCGTCGTATTTGCTGCCCTGGTCGTCGAAACCGTGCGTCATCTCATGTCCGAAGGTCGACCCGCCGATGATCGAATACAGCAGAGCATCGTCAGCCATGACGCGTTCATACCCCGGGACGATGATGTTGCATCCGGGCACGCAAATTTCGTTGTTCGAGGGGTTATAGTAGGCGTTGTAGGTTTGAGGCTCCATTCCCCATTCGGTCCGGTCGACCGGTTTCCCGAATTTCGATATCATGTAGTTGAACCACCATCGATTGGCGCTCATCCCGTTGTGCACGTAGGAACTCCGGTCTGTCTGCAGGCTGCTGAGGTCCTTCCACTTGTCTGGATAACCGACTTTCATGATCATCGAGCTGAGCTTCTCAAGCGCTTTTGCTTTTGTTGCTTCGCTCATCCAGTCCAACGCCATGATGCGTCCGGCATAGACATCGCGGATTGCGGTGCCGATTTCCTTGAGCTTTTCCTTTGTCCCTTTCGGCAGATATTCGGTGACGTACACCTGACCGAGCAACTCACCGAGTGAGCCATTGGTTTGTTCCACCACGCGTTTCCATCGTGGCTTCGGTTCTTTTACACCACGCAGCGTTGTCGAATAGAAGCTGAACGACTCCAGATAGGTCCTGTCGTCGAGGTATCGCGCCAAACCGCGGATAAGATGAAACTTCAGGTAGTTTTTCCAGTCGGCAAGAGGAGTCGTCTTGAGCTGACCGTTCAGCGACGTCAGAAATTCCGGTTGACCGACGATCACCGTATCGACATCCTTGAGTCCGACTCCATCCATGAACAAAGACCAATCGAGTTCCGGCGTTGAACTGGCGAGCTGCTTAAAAGTGATTTTGTTATAGTTCTTGATCGGATCGCGGGTGTCTTCCCGTTTCCGGGCCGCCTTCGCGAGTGCGGTTTCCAGTTTGACCAGACTTGTCGCGGCACGCGTCGCTTGTGCTTTGTCATATCCTATGATGATAAACATGTTGGTGACGTGTTCGAGAAACTTCTGACGGATCTTGACCGCGCCGGCGTCCGTATCGAAATAATATCTTCTGTCGGGCAGGCTCAGGCCGCCTTGTCCTATAAAGATAGCGTTCTTGCTGCTGATCCTGTCGTCCTGGCCTACACCGAAGCCGAAGAGCGGCGAACCGGACACGGCATGAATGTACGAGGCTGACTTGACAACGCCTTTCACGTCCTTGATTGCATCGATCATCTCGAGGTCACTCTTCAGGTCTGCGATGCCATGGACGTTTAGTGCAACGCTGTCCATGCCGCTGAAGAAGAAATCGCCGATTTTCTGTTTGTTGCTCCCCTTCTCTGGATTCGTTAATGCCGCGGATGATTCACAGATATTGCGAACCTGGGCGTTGATCGTGTCCTGGATGAGCTGCCAGAGGCCATTGCTTTGTTCGCTTGGCGGGATCGGGTTTTCTTTGAACCATTTGCCGTTGGCATACTGGAAGAAATCCTTTGCAGGGGAGACGGTGGAGTCAATGTGAGCGACGAGTTCGTCCGGCTTCTGTGAATCTCGTCTGGTCTGACAGGAAAGCATGAGTATGCAGCATGCAAGAACAACACTGTGAAGAATGAGAGTTTTCATGGCGGTCCGATAATGTGTCGCGGTGAAGGTGGGATGAATTATTTGTCACTATATAGTGAATCAGGAGAGGAAAATCAATTGCTATGGGACGAAGCTTTGTCCCTGAGATTATTGGCATTGACAACGATTTTGCGTACCGTGGGGTCACATGAAAGGACCGCTCTCTTGAACCGCTGGCACTCTTTCCTTCTTTGTTTGGTCGTGTTTGTCCCCCATGTATATGCTCAAGAGTTTTCTGAAGCGATTGAAGACAACTCGTTCTTGATTGAGGAAGCATACAATCAGGAAGATCGTGTGGTCCAGCATATTTTCAATGGATATTACCTCAGCACGACGAAGGATATGTCATACACGTTTACGCAGGAATGGCCGATGGGAGGTCAGACTCATCAACTCAGCTATACCATTGCCTATCAGACTCTCAACGGAAGCTCGAGTGGCCTCGGGGATGCCTTGATCAACTATCGGTACCAGTTTTGGGACGAAAAGGACTGGTGCTGGATTGCACCGCGACTCTCTATCATTCTCCCAACGGGAAAATCGGAACAAGGGCTCGGAAACGGCGTCGTCGGTGTTCAAACAAACATTGCCGCGAGCAAACGCTGGACGAATGAGTTCATCTCGCATGTGAATGTGGGAGCGACCGTGCTGCCAAACGTCGCAGGCGCCACCATCAGTGGCCTTTCGGTTCGACGGACTCTCTCGACGGTTTCGGTTGGAACGAGCGGAATCTACCTTGCATCGGAGAACGTCAACCTCATGCTTGAGGTTCTCTACAGCTACGGCGCTTCAATAACTGAATCCGGCTCTGTGGCATTTTCATCCGGTACGATCGTCAGTCCCGGAGTCCGCTACGCGATCAATATCGGGAAACTTCAGATCGTGCCCGGCATCGCGTTTCCTCTCTCTTTCACTTCGACGACAAGAGATCTCAACATCTTCGCATACTTGTCGTTCGAGCACCCTTTCTGATTTCTACACCTTCCTCACAGTAATGAAAATGGCCCGGACTGTCGGGCCATCGTCATTGTATCCTCATGAATGGAATTTGCGCTGTGCAATCAACACACTTCTATCGGGTCTCTACACTCCGTATGGCACCCAAATGTTCTTGACCTGTGTTGATTTCAGAAGGAGCTTCTCGCACTTGATGTTTCTCCAATCGATTTCTTCGCCATCGGAGACCCACGTCTGTTTCATGTTGCTGATCGAAGCCTCTTCGGCGGATTTGCTGCTGTCTGCATTGCCAAAGGACCAGATCGCATCGACGTCTTCGTGACCAGCAAGGACCTTCGCTACGGCATCGGGGTTCTGCGCTGTGAGAATGTTGATCACGCCGGCAGGCACGTCGGAATGCTGGATGACTTGAACCAAGTCCATCGCTGTCAATGCGTACTTGCCGGCGACGGCAACGACGGTATTCGCCATTGCGACGGCAGGAGCGAGCAATGAGATCAGTCCAAGAAGCGGCGACTCATCAGGAGGCCGCACGCCGATCACGCCGACGGGTTCGCGAAGACCAACGACCAATCGTCTACCAAGAACCGGCTGAACCAACCCTCCAAATTTGTCGGCGTACGCTGCAAAATCAAAGAGTCGACTTACGCTGTCCTTGACCTCCATGAGTGCCGTATCCACTGTGCACCCTGTCTGTGCGGCAATTCCGGCTGCAAATCGTTCTTTCTCGTTCGAGAGATTCTCAGCCCAGAAATACAATATCTGCGCCCGCAAATGAGCCGCCGATTCGAACCACGACGGAAATGCCCCCCGCGCCGCCTCAACTGCGTTGCGAACATCTTTCCTGTTCGCTTCTCCGACGACGGCCAGTAATTCGCCGGAAGGTGAGGTGATGGAAAAACTCCCCGCCTGGTCCGGCCGAGCGAGCTTCCCGCCTATAAGGAACCGAAATGTTCTGTCGATTTGGTTAATTGGTGATCGCTGATTGGTTAACTTGTCCTGGTCAAGCGTTGTGTGCGAGTCGAAGGATTGGTGACTGGACGATTGGGACGAGGGAGCGGTCCCATGGTTATCTTCGACGAGCACATCGTACATCCCTTCGCGTCCACCCTCACGGCCGTAGCCGCTCTCCCGGTACCCTCCGAACCCGGCAGCTGCATCAAAGAGATTCGTTGAGTTGATCCAAATCGTTCCCGCCTTGACCTTTCGAGCAACATCCATCGCTGTGTCGATGTCCTGTGACCAGATCGATGCAGCCAATCCGTATCGAGTATTGTTGGCCAGTTGAATTGCCTCGGCAGGTGTGCGGAAGGTGAGTGTCACCAGGACAGGACCAAAGATCTCTTCCTGCGCGATGGTATGTGACGGTTCGACATTGGTAAAGAGCGTTGGTGGAAGGAAGAACCCGCCTTTTGGGCACACGACGTTCTCCGGCTGCCACATCACGGCGCCTTCCTTCCTGCCGACATCAATCAGCTCTGTGATTTTCTTCAACTGTTCTGCGTTGTTGATCGCACCCATGTCCATCGTCTTGTCGAGCGGGTTGCCGACGCGCAGTTTGCTCATGCGTCGTTTCAGGCGCTTGATGAAATCATCATGGATGCTCTCCTGGACCAGAAGCCGCGATCCGGCGCAGCAGACCTGCCCCTCATTGAACCAGATTCCGTTGACGACTCCTTCAATCGCTGAATCGAGGTCCGCGTTGTCGAAGACAATGAATGGTGACTTGCCGCCGAGCTCCATGGTCAGATGTTTGCGCGAACCGGCCGTCCCTTTCCGAATGATCCGTCCGACCTCCGTCGAGCCCGTGAAGGTGACTTTCCACGGGACCGGATGCTCGTAAAGCATGGTGCCTGTCTTGGAGTCGCCGGTGAGAACATTCACGACTCCGGGCGGGAGGTTGACTTCGTTCAAGAGAATATCAGCGAGCAGGAGAGAGGTCAGTGGCGTGGATTTGGACGGCTTGATGACTACGGTGTTTCCTGCAGCGATTGCGGGAGCGATCTTCCATGCGAGCATGAGGAAGGGGAAATTCCACGGAATGATCTGTGCGATGACGCCCCCCGGCCGATACCCCGGGAATTCGCGCTCCATTGTCTGTGCCCAACCGGCGTGGTAGTAGAAATGTCTGATGACGACCGGTATATCGATGTCCCTCGTTTCCCGAATTGGTTTGCCATTGTCGAGAGATTCAAGGACGGCAAAAATACGGGCGTGTTTTGCTATTGCCCGTGCGATGGCATAGAGGTAGCGAGCTCGCTCATGACCTGAGGAAGCGCTCCATGCGGGGAATGCCCTTTTTGCCGCGTCAATCGCCGCCTCAACATCGTCTTTGGTTCCGAGAGCGATCTCGGCAAGCACTTCATCGCTCTTCGCAGGATTGATGGTCTTGAAATATCCCCCATTCTTCGGAGGCTGCCAGGCGCCGTCGATAAAGTGGGAGAATTTCGAGCCGTGCGACTTGAGCCACTCCCGGGTCTTGTTTTCCTGCTCCGGAGCGGGGCCGTAGTCGAGGGTATCTATGAGCGTTAATAGCTTCTCTTTATCCATTGTGCTTTCTCAGGTTAGAATGCTGATAAAAGATGTGCGAACGAACTCCGAAGCGCCAATCCCTAATCGTAAATCGCAAATCGAAAATCAGAAATCCAAACGGTCACGCCATTGGATGGTACTGTGCGTTCGCGTATCTCCCAAACGCAAGATGTCGGAGTTGACGCTCGATATCATTCAACAAGCTGCTCGCTCCGAGGCGGAAGAGATTGGGTTTCGTCCAGTCCGGTCCCAATTCCTCCAGCATCAATGTCAGCCAGAGCATGGAGTCCTTTGCGGTGCGGATACCACCGGCAGGTTTGAACCCCACGCGCCGTTTACCAAGCACCCCAAGATCCATGAATCTGCGGATCTGGCGGACCATGACCAGACCGGTGGGAAGCGTCGCGTTCGTCGGCTCAAATCCGGTAGAAGTCTTGATGATGTCCGACCCGGCCATGATTGCCACAGCTGACGCGGCAGCGACATTGGTGAGTGTCTCCAGATTCCCGACTCCAAGGATCGTCTTGAGCTTTGCCCGCGATCCGCATGCCTCGCGATACGCCACAACCTCATCGTATAATGATTTCCATTTTCCGGTGAGCACCTTTTCGCGGCTGATCACAACATCGATTTCCGTTGCCCCGGCTTTGATGGCGAGGTCTATCTCTTTCAGCTTCAATTGCTGAAACGTCTGACCTGCCGGAAAGCCGGTTGCGACCGACGCGACAGGGATGCGGCCATTGAGGAACTCGGCAGCCGACTTGACCTGAGCCGGATAGACGCACACCGCTGCAACTGTCAGAGGAGATGTGATTCCAAGCGCCTGCACGATCTCTTGTTCGACCGGCGCAAGTGCTTTGGCACATAGACGGGCCACTCTGCCAGCAGTGTCGTCTCCCGCGAGTGTTGTGAGATCGATGCATCGGATTGCAGAAAAGTACGCGGCGACCTGAGCTTCGACCTTGAACGTACGCCGGGTCCCGAGCTCTATCGCCCTTGCCTCGACAGCGCTTCGGTTCACCCGCAACGATTGCACAAGCCCAAGTTCAAATGGAATCGGAATATTTGTTGACAGCCCCTCACGTTTTTGTATCTTCGGTCCGCCAGTTGAGTGTGAGCGCAACGAAATGCTCCGCTGTCGGTTGAGTTTCGTCGCTGGTATCGAACGGATTCGCTTTTTCTTCATAGAGTCATTGAGGGATGTAACAATTGTGCTGAAATAATTCGCGTGGCTTTTCTGCTCGGCGATCGAGGTTGTCCATTCGGAGTCTATGTCATGTCGATCCCGATGCTTCATGCTGTCATTTCGAACGAAGTGAGAAATCCGATCCGTGCTCACCGAGATTTCTCAGTCTCCCCCTCCCCGACAACGGAACTCGGGGCAGGTCGGGGGATCCTTCGAAATGACAGACATAACTTATTGGGCTCACCACCAATCAGTGGCTTCGCATCGAACTTCGATATCAACTCTTTCAATGGTACCGAATTACGGAAATACTTCCAAATTGAATGTGGGACGCTCAGGGCTCGATCACGGCGCCACAATCTTCATCACACACTGTTCGCAGTCGAAGTCGAGCTTGTAGCTGGTCCTGCCGTCCGACAAGAACAGTTCCTCTGCGCCTCCCTTGTCGCCACGACAAAGGTCGAACTGGAACTTCAGGCAATGCCGCGTCGTCATCAGGATTTTCCCCGAAGAGTCGTTCTGGAGCTCAAGCCCCTTTTCGATCTCCTCCACTCCGTGGCGAGTGTAGAACGCGACAGCTTTTTCATTCACAATGTTCGCTGAATAGTCGAGGCGCTTGTGCGGGAAGGGGAAGTTATTCGGGACGATTGTCTTCACCTGTTGCGGAATATTCCTTGTGCGTTCTACTATCAAAGCGGCTATGCAATCCCGTCTAAGCTGATTGAGCACTCCCACGGGAAGAAACGGCACTTGCTTCGGTACGATTGTGAGGCTTTTTGCGTTGAAGATCGTTTCTCCCAGCTTGGAGAGTTGCGTTCTGATGGTCTCTAGAGCAGCGGTCGGGTTTCGGGCAATTTCCTTCGGGTGCACGAGACGATGGGTTGCCTCGTTTCTATCCTCATCGACTGCGAGCAGTTGAAATCCGTCCGGAGTCTCGTCAAACGTGAGGTCGATATCGACCGTGCGCTGAGCACTGTCTGATGCAAGGAGTTGTCCAAACTCATGGTCGTAGTTGCGATACACGATCGCGCCGGGCTCGATTCCTTCCATGGAATTCGGGAAGATACGGGATTCTTCGACCCGATTGATATTGCTCCCCATCAATTCATCGTTTTCGCCGAAAAAGCAAATGCCATCGCCGTTATGGAGCTCGCTGGACGTCGGGAGAACAAAGAATCCGTTGCCGACGGATTGCACCGTGCCCAGGAGCTTGCCGACGGACTTCGGTGTCTGCAGCGAGACAAGCCTATGCTTCCGGCCCCGGATGAAGTAGTCTGTTGCACCACGGTTGAAAGTTCTTTCAGGGTCCGGAATAAAGAAAAACGTGGTCTTGCCTGAAGATGAAGGCCGGAGTCCCTCGCGTGTCTCTATGACGGCATCGAGTTTGGCCCGGTAAAATGCGGTGATGTTTTTTACGTACGACGGTTCTTTCAGACGTCCTTCTATTTTGAATGATGTCACGCCGGCGTCAATCAAACCGGCGAGATAGTCGGACAGGTTGAGGTCCTTGAGAGAGAGCACGTGCTGGTTGCTCGCCAACACGTTGCCGCGGCTGTCGGTGAGCGTGTACGGCAAACGGCACATCTGTGCGCATTCGCCTCTGTTCGCACTCCGGCCCATCGCGGCCTGGCTGAAGTAGCATTGTCCGCTGAAACTTACACAGAGCGCGCCATGGACGAAAAACTCCAACTCGAGTGACGTTGCCTTTCGGATTTCGCTCACCTGTTTCAGCGACAACTCACGGGCAAGAATCACGCGCTGGATGCCGACGCGTTCGAGGAATTGAATCTTCTCGATATCGTAGTTGTGCGTTTGTGTGCTCGCAAAAAGGAGAATGGGAGGGAGGTCCAGTTCCAGGAGTCCCATGTCCTGAATAATCAGGGCGTCTGCTCCAGCATCGTAGAGCTGATGAATCAGAGAAGATGCTTCTTTGAGCTCGCTGTCGTAGAGAATGGTATTCAGCGTAATGTAAACGCGTGCCCAGTACCGATGAGCGTGGGAGATCAGTTCGGCAATGTCCTTGAGAGGATTTCCGGCGGCTGCCCGTGCACCAAATTTGGGAGCACCAATATATACTGCGTCTGCCCCGTGGTTGATCGCGGCCAGCCCGCATTCCAGATCTCGGGCAGGAGAGAGCAATTCCAATGGCGTTCGCGCACTCGTCAAGTTCCCAATCCCTTCTCTTTGCTCTTGAACGCATCATCGACCCGCACAGTCGTTCCCTCAATAGTAAACAGGAATCTCCAGCGTTTCACCGCGACGATGGACGAAGTCTTGTCAAATTTCTTAATTCGCCGGTACACATGGGGGTGCGGATCGCGCGAAAGCAATCCGGAGAGATAGCTCTCTACTTCAAGGCGTTCTTCCGGATCCATCGCCTGGAGCACCTTTTTCACATCCGCCGCAAAAAGCACTCTATAAAGAGGAGGGCTCTGTTCATTCGACCCGTCAATCCAGCCGGCACGCGCGCCCGGGCGGGATTCAGCGTGAGGGATATACGGCTTGATGTCAAGTATTGGTGTTCCATCCAGCATGTCTGGATTCTCGATGCGAATCGTTCTGCCCTTGATATCGATGAGTTTGCAGAGCGACAAGCCGATGGGGTTCGGACGATGGGGCGAGCGCGTTGAGAAGAGTCCGCGTTTCGTTCTTCCGCCATGCGGTGGGAGCACCTTCGGTTTCCAGTTCTTGTTCTTGTGGAACCAGAAGATCACCCAGATGTAGTCAAACTCCGCGAGGTCTTCAAGTGCTTGCTCAAAATTGCTATGTTCATTGAGCGTGATAACTCCGACGCTTTTCTCGGATGCCGAGGCCGGCTGACGCGGTGCAGCGTATTTTGACTTGAAGGGTGTTCGCACCACACCGATGGGATGAATGTCGAGCTTCGCTTGCATCCTATAAGATAGTATAGAATTGGTCGAATTTCTATCTCTCGTGCGGCTGTCCGAAGAGCATGCATGTCATATTCGATCCCGATGCTTGTCCTGAGTCTATCGAAGGACATCGGGAGAGAAATCCTTCTTTTCGTTCAGATTTCTCAGTTGCGTCACTTCTTCCAAGTGGATACTCCATGGAAACGACACCGCCCGACCAAGAGGCCGGGCGGCGGTTCCTTTGCCAGCACAATTGATCATTTAACGACTTGGCGGGACGATGAGGTCACCGGGAAGATCGCGGTTCACTGTCTGTCCGACATCAAACGAAAAGATCTTTTCCGGATGAGTCATGCGGACCGTCTTGACGTCCTTCACGCTTGTGAGTGGCCACAAGACCACGTCGCTGTAACCATTGGTGCTTTTTTGACTCGACCAGAAAATCATCCCCATTTTCCCTTCTTTCATAAACCAGCCCAGGAACACTACAGAGTGTCCAAGTCCGTGAACCCAGGAGATGTTCATGAAGTCTCCGGGACGTGCTCGTTGAGGGGGAATCTCTTCTCCCATGCCTGAATATTGCACCATCGCATATTGCGTTCCCCAGCCGTCATCATTCCATTTTCCCCAGAACTTGATCCTATCTTCCCGTCGACCGCCGTCAGGCTCTTGCATGTGGAGCGATTCGAGCCGCTCAGGAGAAAGCCGGCTTGCGCCATCGGGAAAGATCAAGTTCAGAGCCTCGATGAACACTCCGTAAGATGAGCCGCTGCAGTAGCTCGTCGTGCGGGGTGGGTCGAGCAATGGCTTCTGAAAGAGATTGAGCTGGTATCCGATGGGCGATTCCGTCGGCTTCGCGGACATGCCGGTGAAGTATCCTCCTCCGTCCATTGCGTGTGACTGGACGATATCAATTGCCTTCAGCACGGCAAGGTTGTAGCCCCGAACGTATTTTTCGAACATCATCGCATGATTCAGATGCTGATGGATCGTTGGGACATCGGCTGTGTCGAGAAAAAGCCACTTGCCATCATCCTTGGTTGCCTGATCGATCTGGGCCGCGGCGAACGACAACGATAAGCAGAGACATGCGAATACTGCTTTCGCAAAAGCTGGAATCTTCATGTAGGCTTCCTTCAGTGTTGAGGAACTACGGATGTCCTGAAAATGTTTAGACTATACACCGGCTGGAAATCCAATACGATAATATCTCACTGTTTACATGCAATGTCAAATGAGTCCAATCGGAGAAGTCTGTCGTCGAACATGAATGTCGATTGCAAAGAGAGTTCATCATAGCTACGCAATGTCAGCTTTCAGACAACCAACCATCATCAACAGCATGGAGTTCAAGACATGGTAAAGATCAATGCGCCGGCACCGGAATTTACGGAAGAAGCATACATCAATGATGAGATCAAGAAGATTTCGCTGAAAGACTATCGCGGAAAATGGGTCGTGCTGTTCTTCTATCCCGCCGACTTCACGTTCGTCTGTCCAACGGAACTGGGAGAACTCGCAGATCATTATGCAGAGCTGAAGAAGGAAGGGGCAGAAGTGATTTCCGTGAGTGCTGATACTGGATGGGTTCACAAAGCGTGGCACGACAATTCACCGACGATCAAGAAGATCACCTATCCGATGCTGGCCGATCCGGCGCACCGCGTCTGCACAGCCTACGGCACGTTAATCGAAGACGAAGGGCTCTCTCTTCGTGGGACGTTTCTCATTGATCCCCAAGGAATCCTCAAAGCGTATGAAATCCATGACAACAGTATCGGACGCAGTATTGACGAACTCATCCGCAAACTGCAGGCGGCCAAATTCGTCGCCGAACACAACGGAGAAGTCTGTCCGATGAACTGGAAGCCCGGACAGAAAACGCTGAAGAAGGGGCTCGATCTGGTGGGCAAGATCTAGTTCCCAGACGATCTGCGAGATCAACCCCCGCACGTTCTGCTCGACAGGCGTTGGGGGTTTTTCATTTCATGGTGAAATTTGCGTTGTGCCCCGCGGGTAAAGATGGGACCTCCCTGGAAGTTGTTTGTCAGTGTTCACTGTCTCGCGCTGTATTTTCAGTATCTGCTTGCCTCTGACGTCGATCTGCCGTAGTATTGCAGAGTCGTTTTCACCTTCGCAGCACCGTCGTTGTCTGACTCTTCCGGATTCCTGATTGCACCATGATGCGAGTGCTCTGAGAGTACCCGTTTCGTGGGAAGCCTTTGTTTGAGTTCTCTGGGATTCTGGAAGATTGCGGAGAGGCCACAGAGAAGCAATCAGCGCTCGATATCACAGTCAGGGAGGCACCATTGAAGAAGAATGCGTCTGCTACAAAATGCTCACGTGTCGCGGTTCTGTCTTTCGTTTTAGCATTCTCTGCACTGTTCGTTCCACAAGAGGGTTTTGGACAGGCAGAAGCTGCCAAAGAACTCAGAACATGGAAGATCCCCAACATCACAGAAGGGGCGGAGTTTTACTTCTCTCCGGATGGCAAGAGTGTCATTGGAAACGCAAAACTGGGTGATGACACTGTTCATCACACCTACACCTTTCAGATCGACGGAACAAACATTCTCCGGATCAACAACCAGGGTGCAGATGCATGTTCATACTACTTCCCCAGCGGCAAGAAACTGCTGTTCACGTCGACGAAGGACAATCTCCGGATGCCATCGGGGAACTTCTCTGATCCCAACAACTATCCCCAGGGAGCCGAGATCTACTCCTGCAATCTTGACGGCAGCGATGTCAAGAGGCTGACGAACAACAAATACTATGACGCGGAGATCTCCGCGTCTCCTGACGGGAAATGGCTGTTGTTCACACGTCAGATTGATGGCAAACTCGATCTCTGGAAGATGCGCCCGGATGGCAGCGAGCAATCTCAGATAACGTTCACGGATGAACTTCAGGAAGGGGGATCGTTCTTCCTCGACAATGAAACGATCATCTATCGAGCGTGGGAGAGGAAGAATCAGGGGCAGCGCGGCATGCCGATGAACATCTACACGATCAAGACGGATGGCACAAATCAAAAGAAGATCACCAACGATGCTGGTACCAACTGGGCCCCGTTTCCCGCTCCCGACGGAGAGCACTTTGTCTTTATCAAAGTGCTGCCTCCTCACAACTATGAGATCTTTCTGATGAGTCTGAAGACCGGAGAGCAGACACGACTGACGTATAGCGATGCCTTTGATGGATTTCCGGCTATCTCTCCCGATGGCAAATATCTGACATTCGATTCAAACCGCGATGCGAAGGCAGGCGAACGAGGTCTCAGGCCATATCTTATGGACATCTCTTCTCTTCATGTCGGTCCGAAGAAATAATCGTTCTGATCTGGCGCAATGATCGATACCCCCGTCTTAAATCGGGGGTATTGTTGTCTCTATTTGAGAAAGCAAATCCCTTCGCTGGGCGTCTTTCTTCGATCTCTAGTGCCGTTTCAAATTAGTTA
>PMZI01000083.1 GCA_003170475.1 Ignavibacteriota bacterium
AAGGTCCTTTTAGGACGTGACATGCGCCTCCTCCGGCGAGGCAAGTCTCTTCGCGAGTTTGACTGCAATATGGAAGGATGGGGAGAGGGGCCGGACGTTGAGCGCAATCATATGATTCCGATCAAAGTTCTGACCAAGCGCACAGGCTTTTGAATAACCTGCATCAAACGCGGCTTGACATTGTGAAGAACATTCTACAGTTTTAGACCATAAAACGATTTGGGTCGAACATGCCACAGGTTACCAAAGATGATGCGGTGAGAGATGCAATCCTCCAGGCCGCAGAGCGCGTTTTCCAAAAATGGGGACTGAACAAGACGACGATGGAGGATATCGCCCATGAAGCTGGCAAAGGGAAGAGCACCCTCTACTACTATTTCAAAAGCAAAGAGGAAATCTTCGATGCCGTCGTCATGCTCTTCTTGGCCAAGGTCATCACAAAGGCGATGTCTGCCACGCAGGAACTAGAATCAGCGAAAGAAAAGATCAAAAAGTACATCGCTACACTCTTGATTGAACTCAAGAGCTACACCAGTGTATATTCTATTGTGCGTGAGGAAATAAGACGAAACCACAGCTTCATTGAGAGAATCCGAGATCAGTTCGATCCCAGAGAAGAAGAGTTCATTCGGGCGATCTTGCGGAGCGGCCTGCGGTCAGGCGAGCTTACCTTTTTTGATGAGGGCGGGCTCAGTGCCGCTGTCAAGGCTATCATCGGCATTACCCATGCTCTGGAAATCTATCTCTTGGTTGAAAACGATGATCTTGCGCAAATCGACATTGCCGCGAAGATGATCACCGAGGGGCTTTAGCTTTTTTTTGTCCGTTGTTCGACCATAATACGCAATTAGTCCAATATTCTAAAGGATCAAGTCATGAGGAATAGGAAGAATCTGCTTGTTCTTTCACTTGCGGCATGTGTGCTCTTGATATGGGGTTGTTCCGGCAACTCTGGCAATCAGAGTGATCTTGCTATTAAAGTGCAGGTGGAAAAAGTGAAGCCCGCTGAGGTTAATGAGGAACTCGCTTACAGCGGCACCATAGAAGAGTCCGAGACGATTCCGCTGAGTTTTTCTTCGGCAGGGAATGTGTCGCAAGTACTTGTTTCCGAAGGTGTGATGGTGACGAAGGGACAACTTCTTGCGACGCTCAACAATGCAACGTATCAGAATAACTATGCCATCATGCAAGCCACACAGCAGCAGGCGGAAGATGCCTACAACCGACTGACACCCATGCATAAGAATGGTACGTTGCCGGAAGTAAAATATGTGGAAGTGGAAACCGGTCTGCAGAAAGCGAAAGCGGCAGCAGCCATTGCGAAAAAGAGTCTCGATGACTGCAATCTCTATGCAACAACGGATGGCTATGTCGGCAAACGATCGATCGAACCGGGATCGACTGCGATGCCGGGCTTCGCAGCAATTACAATTGTGAAGATCAATAAAGTGTTCGCCCGCGTATCGGTTTCAGAGAACGAAATCGCCCTGATGCACAAAGGACAAAAGGCAACTATCAAAGTCGGCGCTTTGGGAGCGGCGACATATGGCGGAGCCGTGGAAGAAATCGGTGTCGTGGCAGATCCGATGGCTCATTCCTACAAGATAAAGATCGGTGTGCCAAATAAAGATCTGCGTATGAAGCCGGGAATGATCTGTTCTGCGTCGATCGAGAGCCCGGGTGCCGTGCATGGTGTGGTTGTGTCGAGCACTTCCGTTCTGGTCGATGAGTCGGGAAAGAATTTCGTGTATGTCGTTTCGGCACAGAACAAAGCAATGCGCAAACATGTTGTCACCGGTCAGTTACTCAACAGCGGTATTGAAGTGCTGGATGGGCTGCAGGTGAACGACGCGGTCGTTGTAGCTGGCCAGCATAAGCTGGTCGATAACGCCTCTGTACAAATTGTGAACTAGCGGCCTGTTGAAAAGCGAACCGCAAACGACGCAATGAACCGCAAAGACTGAACTGAGCTTCCTTCCATCGATAGACTCACAGCCTTGGCGCTCGTTGCGGACTCAGCGGTTCGTCTTTGCTCTTGAATTCTGAAGATCAACAATCCGCCCGTGATAAAAGGAGATTCCATGGGTACGAAAGAGAAACCACCATTGCTCGAAATGCTTCTGCGATACAAGCAGGTGATCTATATCTTTACGGTGATTGCTGTACTTGTGGGGGTTGTGGCTCTCTTCCAGATGCCACGCGACGAATATCCGACATTTACAGTACCTGTAGGAATTGTCATTGGCGTGTTTCCTGGTGCTTCTTCTCAGCAAGTGGAAGAACAACTGACGACGAAAGTCGAAAACTACCTCTTCCAGTACAAGTCGGTTGATCGCGCCAAGACGTATTCTGTCTCCAAAGAAAATTTCATGATCATCTATGTCGAGGTTTCAGACAAAGAGAAAGATGTTGATGGATTTTGGGTGAAACTCCGTCATGGTTTGAATGAACTGAAAGGAGAACTGCCGTCGGGTGTGATGTCGTTGACAGCGAACAACGATTTCGGCAACACGTCTGCGCTGCTGCTTGCCGTTCAGTCCGAAACAAAGACCTACCGAGAGCTTGAAGCCTTCATCCGGTCGTTCGAAGATGATGTCCGAAAAGTGCCGTCAGTCTCGCAAGTAAAGCACTTCGGTCTGGAGAAAGAGCAGATCAGCATCTATATGGATGATGCCAAACTTGCGAATTATGGGGTAAAACCGATGCAAGTCCTCGCTGCTCTTAAGCCGCAGAGCACAATCAACTATACAGGGGAGATCGATGACGGTGCATCAGTGCATCCCATTCATATTCCTGCAAGTGTGAAGACCGAACAAGATGTGGCCAGCCAGATTGTCTTTTCCGACCCGCGCGGCAATGTCGTGCGTGTCAAAGACATCGCAACAGTGGTGCGTGAATACGGCGATGTGGAATCGTATGTTCGGGTGAATGGAAAAAAGTGCTTGCTCGTTTCGCTCGAAATGAAATCGGGAGAAAATGTCGTCCATTTTGGCGCCGCGGTTCAGAAGGCCATCGACAAATTCTCCGCTGCGCTTCCGCCTGACGTAAAGATCATCACTGTATCCGATATCCCCAATGTCGTGGCAAAGGCAATTGGGGACTTTCTCAAAGAATTCGCCATCGCACTGATAGCGGTCATTTTGGTGACCGTCCTGCTACTTCCCATGCGGATTGCCCGCATCGCGGCCTTAGCAATTCCAGCTTCCATTTTGTCGACGCTCGGCATCATGTGGGCAGCCGGAATGGATCTGCAAACCGTGTCACTTGCAGGTCTGATCATTGTCCTTGGAATCACTGTGGACAACGCCATCGTGATCGTCGACAATTATGTTGAAAAACTGGATCAGGGTATTTCCCCGTTTGATGCGGGGACAAAAAGCGTGACGCAGCTCTTCAGTTCTGTGCTTTCCGCTACCCTTGTTATCATAGCGTGTTTTCTCCCCATGCCCTGGTTCATGAGCGGGACTGGTGGCGAATTTATCCGATCGCTTCCGACAACCATTGCTATTGCCCTTCTTGTATCATTGCTGGTTTCAGTTTCCATCATACCATTGTTAAGTTACACATTCATCAAGACCGGAATCAAAGACAGTTCGTCAAAGAAAGGGAAAGGGACATTCCTCGACAGACTGCAGGGCTTTTATGATGCGCTTCTCGAAAAAGCATTCAAACGGAAAACACTGGTTGCTCTTGCAGGAGGCCTTTCGTTCATCATCGGACTTGCACTGATTGCGATGACTCCGCAGCAGTCATTCCCGCCAATTGAAAGAAACCAGTTCGCGGTTGAAGTGTATCTTCCGGTCGGGAGTTCCCTCCAGCAAACGGATTCCATCGTGACAGATCTCGCACAGAGACTTCAGAAGGATCCGCGTGTACGTGTGGTGACGTCGTTTTCCGGAACAAGCTCGCCACGGTTCCATACGCTCTATGCGCCGAATTTTCCGGCGAAAAGCTATGGACAGTTGGTTATACTGACGGAATCGAATAAAGCCACAGAGGAGATTCTTGACGAGTACAGCAAGACAATGGACGGCAAATATCCTCTTGCCAATATCAAATGGAAACAGTTGGCCTTCACAAACTATACCTCCCCGCTCGAAATCCGTATTTCGGGCGATAGCATCCGAACAATCAAACTGGTGGCGGATCGTGTCGCTGATATTGAGCGGCGGTTTAACGATGTTGGGTTCATACGCACCGATTATGAACAGGCACTGCAATCTGCCGATCTCATTGTCAAGAAAGACGAGGCGGCGCGTCTGGGGTTTTCGAATTCGTTTCTCGCATTTTCGTTGATGACTGGTACAAGAGGATTGCCGGTCTCAACCGTTTGGGAGGGAGATTATCCAGTTGATGTGAAATTGAAGATCGATAAGAAGACAAAATCCAGTCCCAGCGATATCATGAATCAGCACGTCTCGTCTCCATTCATTTCTTCCTCTGTTCCGGTTCGTCAGCTGGCAACGATGCAGCCGGGTTGGACGGAAGGACAGATTGTGCGGCGTAACGGAATTCGAACGATCACTGTCCTGGCGGAAACAAGGAGAGGAAATTATCCTGCAACGGTATTTAACAAGATCAGGCCTCTTGTTGACAAGCTGGACGTGCCTCCCGGTGTTTCTATCCAGTACGGTGGCGATGTTCAAATGAGCGAAGAGAATATTACACCGTTTCAATATTCATTGGCTCTCAGCGTCGTTGCGATTTTTCTCATTTTGATGTTTCAGTTCAAGAATGTTAAGTCATCACTCCTGATCATGGCGACGCTTCCCTTAAGTGTTTTTGGCGCCGCGTTCGGAGTATTTGTGACAGGATATCCATTTGGAACGACAGCCTTTATCGGATTGATCGGTTTGATGGGGATTGTCGTTCGGAACGGAGTCATATTCATTTCGTACGCCGAACACCTTCGTCATGAGCTCGGACATTCGCTCGAAGAAGCGGCAATATCTGCAGGAAAAAGGAGAATGCGGCCAATATTCTTGACGTCGGCTGCAGCGGCGGTTGGGGTCATTCCGATGATCTTGAGCCGCTCAGCGTTGTGGGGTCCGCTTGGTGCCGTCATCTGTTTCGGACTGCTCTTCGCACTCGTGCTCTCGCTGCTGGTAATGCCCGTGCTCTACTTCCTAGTCCACCAAAGAGATTTCGAGAACGTTGAACAGATAGAGAAACCATGGAAAAGCTTAGTATAGTGTGCCTGATCTGGATATGTGTGTGTCCTGCTTTTGCGCAGCGTGCTCTGACATTGGACGAAAGCAAGAGGCTTGCCCTGGAGAACAATGCCAAAGTCAAGAACGGTGTGCTGGAGATGGAGGCATCACGGCAGACCAGCAAGGCGGCCTTCACAAGATATTTCCCATCCATCAGCGCCACAGGTGCAATGTTCGAAGCACAGAAAAATCTGATGGAGATTGCTACGCAAGGAGGCAACCTGCCTGTCTATGATGGAAACCTGGCGAATCTTCGGACAGCAACGCAATTCGCGTATATGCCTGCAGCGACAATGGGATTGATGAAATCGGGCACCTTCGGTGTGCTGACAGCGGTGCAACCGATTTTTGCCGGAGGGAGGATTTGGAACGGGAATCGACTGGCATCGCTGGGCGAGGACGTCAGTGAAGAGAAGAACCGACTTGCACAGAATGAAGTCCTCCTGAAAACGGAGGAACAGTACTGGATGGTTGTTTCGCTGAATGAAAAGACAAAGACTCTTCAAAGCTACGAGGATTTGTTGAATAGTCTGCTGAGGCAGGTGGAAGATGCGTTCAAGTCCGGACTTGTCTCGAGAAATGATCTGCTCAAAGTGAAAGTGAAGCGGAGCGAAGTGCTTCTCAACAAATCCAAGGTGGAAAACGGACGGAAGCTGGCAACGATGGCGTTCTGTCAGCACATCGGCATTCCGTATGATTCGACCTTGGCGCTGGTCGATTCTCTTGGCGTGGATGGATCGCCCGAGGCATTTTTTGTCGATCATATCGGAGCACTGAAGAACCGCTCAGAATTTCGACTGCTCCAGGCGTCAGTTCGTGCGGAAGAACTGCAAAGCAATATGAAGCTTGGAGAATACCTTCCGCAAGCCGGCATCGGAGTGACCGGATTGTATATGAAGCTGGATGAAACCCAGGATCGAACGATCGGTATGGTGTTCGGTACGGTCTCGATCCCGATTTCCGGCTGGTGGGAAGCATCGCACACGCTTCAGGAGCGCAGCATCAAAGAACAGATGGCGCAGAACACGATGAAGGACAACTCGGAGTTGCTGCTGCTGCAAATGCAGAAAACATGGCAGGATTTGACGGATGCCTACAAGCAAGTGCGTCTCGGCGAAGAAGCAAAATTGCAGGCGGATGAAAACCTGAAGGTGAATCGAGACTGTTACAGCAATGGCATGAGCAATCTTTCTGATTTGCTGGAAGCGCAGGCGCTTCAGCAGCAAATGAATGATCAGCTTACAGATGCCAGAGCGAGCTATCGAAGCAAACAAATCGTGTATTTGCAGGTGACGGGGAGATAGTGGAGAGAATTCCGGCGAAGCGGCAGGAAAGCTTCGGTGTGCAGGTGATCAAAACACAAACGCCCAAGATAATCTCTTGGGCGTTGCTCTATTTGGAGGCATCATTCGCGGATTCGTAAGGTCATCAAGAATTTGGCTTGTTCACTCCCATGTTTTCACGAACGTAATTCTCGGGAGACTCGATAATTTTCGTGATGAACGTTGCCAGACTTTTTTGAGAAATGACAGATCCTTTTTCCGGTTCGCCTTTTCCGGTTGTTTCATAATCCACTTCATCTGAATCGGTAAACCAGGTTGGTCTCAGAATGGTGTATTCGAGGTCTGAGGCTTCTATCACGTCAGCAGCTTTTCGATAAGGCTTCAAAACAGGTTTCAATGGAACTGCATAGATACCTATGGAACTTATGAAAATGAGTTTCTCTATCCCTTCTTCGTCCATCGCTTTCACGATGTTCTTTGCCATCGCCTCCAAATCGCCTGAGAGATTTGCATACACAATATTCTGTCCTTTTACGGCTTCCTTCAGGCGCGGATAATCCAGAACATCGCCCTCAATGATACGGCATTTGGCAGCATTCTTGTTCCTTAATCGCCGGGTACTACGCAAAAACAAGGTCAGGTGCACCTCATCTCTTTTTACCAATAGATCAATGACGTGCGATGCAATATTACCACTGGCGCCGAGGATGGTTACATTTTTCATCCCAATAGTCCTGCATAGATATGAGATTAGATATCAAGTTTTCTTGTGCCCAACCACTTCACCATTGCTGGATCACGATGGTCGAAGAACAAACTCTTCTTTGTGTCGAGGGATACGATTGTTTCCATGTCATCGGGGCGCAGCTCAAAGTCGAAGATGCTAAAGTTCTCGATGATTCGTTCCTTGCGAACTGATTTTGGAATCACCACAATACCGCGTTGTGTCAGCCACCGCAGAATCACCTGAGCGACGGACTTCTTGTGTGCGCCGGCGATGGAGAGGAGGACTTCATTTTGGAAAATGTTGTTCTTCCCTTCAGCGAAGGGTCCCCACGATTCAAGCTGAACTTTGTTGTCCGTCAGGAATTGTTGAGTCTCAATCTGCTGACAGAAAGGATGGGTTTCCAACTGATTCACTGCAGGTAGTACCTTGTTATGAAGAATCAGGTCCATGACCCGGTCCGGCTGGAAGTTGCTGACGCCGATGGCTCGGATGCTCCCTCCATGATACAACTCTTCCATCGCCCGCCACGAACCATAGATATCACCGTAGGGTTGATGAATCAGATACAGGTCCAGATAGTCAAGCTGCAATCGTTTCAATGATCTCTCATACGCCCTCAACGTGTTTTCGTACCCGGCGTTCTGAAGCCAGAGTTTCGTGGTGATGAATAACTCTTCCCTCGGCACACCACTCCTCTTGATGGCTTTTCCGACTTCCGTTTCGTTTCCATACGAAGCAGCGGTATCAATCAGGCGATACCCGGCACGTATCGCTTCGTAGACACTTCGTTCACATTCATCGGGATCGGTTACCTGAAAGACGCCGAATCCCAATAGGGGCATCTCCAGACCATTGTTTAATAGAGCCTTTTGCATGATTTCCTTCCTGATCGTTTCTTACTCTGGCACTACTTCATTCAGACATCGTAGTGCATTCAAAATCCGTGGATATCCGATATACGGGAGCAGTTGCGTGATCACGCTGAGCAATGTTGCCTTGTTGTTACCAACATTCACATTGCCTTGAATATGCCCTTTCATCTGAGGTTCAGTTCCCCCCAGAGCGATAAGCATTGAGAGCGTCAGAAGCTCTCGTGTCTTGATGTCCAGTCCATTTCTCGTGTAGTAATCACCAAAACAATTCGCAGACAAATAGTTCTGTATGTGAATCTGATTCTTCGGAGACTCGTTGTTCATCTTGTCAATCGTTTCCCCAAAGATCTGCCTCTGCACCTCTAATCCTTTTTCACGGCGATTCTCAGGTGTGGTAGTCGATTGACCCTGCAGCGGCAATTCTATTCCTCTGCTTTGCAGTATTTCATTCGTAGCATGAATGAAATCCAGAACCTTGGCGATGCCCACATACGGTACGGACTGATAGAGAATTTCTTTGATCTCGACAGGCGTAACTCCAACATTCAGAGCGCCGCCAAGCATTACCTTGTATTCGCTAAGCGCCTGACCTGCGATGGTCGATGCTATGATCATCATAACCCTAGTTCTTGTATCCAAGTCACCGTGACCAATTACTTCATCGAAGGCAAAGTTGTCAAAAAACTCAATCAACTCCGGGTCAGTTTTCTGGAGCGATGATTTGTGATTGGGGAACAATTCCTCGTGGTTTCTGATCGCGGCTTCGGTTAGGTTTAGTCTCTTAGGTTTCAGACCTGCTGGTTGACAGCTGGAGTATTCCTCGTCAGATACCGGCGCCAGCCACTCAACGGCACCTTGCTTTGTGTTGTTAGTAATCACGATATGGGTGAGACTGCTGTCGCACGCGGCACCATGCCAATGTTCGATGTGGGAGGGGATCACGACTACATCGCCCGTGGAGAGTAATCGTGCGGGTTTTCCTTTTTCCTGGTAGTAGCCGTTGCCGCCAGTTACGAGCAGGATTTGTCCTGCCGGATGTTTGTGCCAGTTGTTTCTGCAACCCGGCTCAAATACAACATTCCCTATGGCATAGTTTCCCGTTTCGTCCTTCGGAACCAAGATGTTCACCCACGCAGTCCCGGTGAAGTAATCAGGGGATGCCTTATCACCCTTCGGGAAAATGGAATTGAAGTTTTCGATAGCACTCATGGCGGATCTCTCTTTTTATAATCCTGTTCTTTTTTCCAATTCCTCCGGATAGCGGTCGCCGACGACTTCTATTTTTTCAAGCGCGGACTGAATGTCGCTCAATTCCTTTGGGGTTAATATCACTTCTGCGGATCCGATGTTTTCAAGAAGGCGATTCTGTTTTGTGGTTCCCGGAATTGGGACGATCCACGGTTTTTGAACGAGCAGCCATGCAAGTGCGATCTGTGCAGCCGTCGCTTTCTTCTGAGCTGCAATTAAACCGAGGAGGTCAACTAACGACTTATTCGCTTTTCTATTCTCCGTTGTGAAGCGTGGGACAACATTGCGGAAATCTGTTTTATCAAATGTTGTTGTTTCGTCGATCTTTCCTGTGAGGAATCCCTTTCCCAGGGGACTGAACGGAACGAAACCGATTCCAAGTTCTTCAAGCGTCGGAATGAGATCCTCCTCAGGACGTCTCCACCAGAGCGAATACTCACTCTGCACTGCCGTTACTGGCTGAACTGCGTGTGCCCGACGAATCGTTTTTACTCCTGCCTCTGACATGCCGAAGTATTTTACCTTCCCCGCTTTGATCAGTTCTTTCACCGCGCCGGCAACCTCTTCTATCGGAACATCTGGATCGACCCTGTGCTGATAAAACAGATCGATGGTGTCGGTGTTCAGACGTTTGAGCGACTCTTCGGCAACCTGTTTGATATGGTCCGGCCGGCTGTCCATTCCTGACTGCCCACGATTGGGACCGAACGTGAAACCGAATTTGGTCGCTATCACTATTTTGTCTCGGAAGGAAGCAACCGCTTCTCCCACGAGTTCCTCGTTTACATAAGGCCCGTATGCTTCAGCCGTATCGAAGAATGTCACGCCCTGCTCAAACGCTGAACGAATAAGCGAGATCATTTCTTTCTTATCCGGCGCCGGCCCATAGGCGAAACTCATTCCCATACACCCAAGACCTAACGCCGAAACTTCCAGACCGCTTTTTCCAAGTGTTCGTTTCTTCATTGTTCTTCCTCCAATCGTTTCTTGTTCATCGTACTCTATATCGTAGCCACAAAGCGCCGTTTTTCCTTTTCAGGACGGACATGAGCTTCAATCGCGCAGCCCTTTTGAGCTTCGGCTTCATTCCGTCAAATACTGTCGGAATGTCGTGACGTCCATCGATTCCAGGTACCAGAAGCAAACTCAGCTCATCAACAAGGCCTGATTCAAGAAATGCTCCGTTGATATTACCGCCGCCTTCGAGGAGGAGGCGCTTGATATCGAAATGTTTGTGCAATAGACGTACCGCCTTAGCAAGGTCCACACTCTTCTTGCCGGCGACGATGTAGGATATGCCTTTTTCGCGAAGCAGCGTGAGATAGTCCGTTGTGGCGCGTTCGCTGACAATACAGATCAGATGATCGCCGTCGATATCGCTCTCAGACCAACGCAACCTGCCCAGCGTGTCGATGGAAATGGCATAACTGGATGCACGTTGAGCAACATGAACAGGCTGCGGGCCCGCTTGCTTGTGTGTTCTTGAAATAAAGAGGCGCTTCTCCGCGAAGTGCAACTGCATCGTGGTACGCCCGCACATCCAGGCATCTCCTTTGAGCTTTGCGCCCGTTGTTTCGTACTCGCCGGCAGGAATCACTTCAGTGAGTGTATCGCCATCGATCCTGCCATCAATCGAGGATAGCATATGACAAATAATGTAGGGTCTCATGTTAAATTCTCTTCATATCTTGGTTTTTTTGAGCTCATGATTTTCTACAACAAATATAGAAAACCCCATCCAAAGCACCTATCTCATTCTTACAGAATGCTTGCCTAATCCTCCAAGTCGTTGGAGTTTTATGCCAACATCTGCTATCTTTGAAGAAACACAGGAGCGAAGTGTCATGAAGATAACGCGAGCTGCGTATACCAAAAGCCTTCTCTCTACTGCACTCGGGTACTGCAATGGCGAAGGAATACATCCAACGCCCCTGCCGGAACTTACTGTGGTAATGAGAGACAGGAAAAACGTAGCCACCCCCGGCATGTACAAACCTGAAGTGTGTTTTGTACTTCAAGGTGAGAAGGAAGTATGGGTCGGGAACAAGCTATACCGCTACAATCCGACGAGCTACCTGGTGAGTTGCGTTGATGTTCCGGCAATAGCACAAGTAGTGACAGCATCATCAAGGCAACCCTTCGTTTGCCTGAAGCTCGAGTTGCAGCCCTCGGTGGTCTATGAAATACTGCAGGAGACAGCGTCGGCTGAGCTTCAGGGTCACGGCTCTGAAGCTGGATTTTACGTAGAGAAGGTGACTGTTGAACTTGCAGATGCGTTCGCCCGATTGTTGAAGACTTTGAAGAACAGGAATGATCTGAAAGTGCTTACTCCTTCCATCATGCGGGAGATTCATTACCGCCTGATGAGCTCTCGGTTTGGTGCAAAGGTACGGCAACTTGGCGTCGTTGGAAGTAAGATGCAGAGGATTAGCAAGGTGGTGGAACAGCTTCGAAAGGATTATGCAACTCCACTTAGGATTGCTGAGCTGGCAAGAATGGCAAATATGAGCCCATCAGCGTTTCACTCGCATTTTCGGCAAGTCACGAGCATGAGTCCGCTGCAGTATCAAAAGCACATCAGGCTTCAGGAAGCCCGTCGGATGCTGAGCATCGAGACCATAGATGCTGCGAGCGTCGCATATCAGGTGGGTTATGAAAGTCCGTCACAATTCAGCCGCGAGTACAGGAGGCTCTTCGGACAGTCGCCAATGCACGACGTAGATCGACGTCGAATGTCCATTCCTGCCCAAGATTAGCATACTGAATACAAGGAAACAAAAAAACCGGATGGCGAATCAAGTTCGCACATCCGGTTTGTTCGCTCCGCGAGTAGGACTCGAACCTACAACCCTGCGGTTAACAGCCGCATGCTCTACCATTGAGCTATCGCGGAATATTTGCCATCTAAATCTGTATCTTTCCTTCGATGACCTTTTGAATCATTTCTCGACTTTTCCACGATTTCAATTTACGCTCTGTCGCAAGCGCTTCAGATTTTGTCGAAAAGTCCTTTCTGAACACCAAATCCCACGGCCGATAACGAGAAGTGAATCCTCGTTCAATACTATTGTGATATGATAGCCGTCGGACTGGATCTTCAGAACATCCGATGTAGAATCTTTCCGATGACACCGACCGGAGTATGTAAACAGAATGACTCACAATCAACGAGACTCGAACCTACATCCCGACTTCGTCGGGATAACAGCCGCATGCTCTACCATTGAGCTATCGCGGAATATATTCTCCGAATTTTGAAACCCGAAGACTAAAAATCAGATTGGTGCGTGAAAGAAGAACCCGGAACGGCTTTTCCGGGTCGGGCGAAATATATCGTACTTTCTGTGGAAAGTCAAGAATGTCGCGTGTAGCGTCGCCTCGTTGACATTCCTACCATTTCGGACTATATTGCTTCAAAATTATCAACAAATTATTGCACACGAGGAGTGTCCGATGATGAAGGGTGGTATGCCAAACATGCAAGGCATGATGAAGCAGCTTCAAAAGATGCAGGAGAAAATGGCACAGGTCCAGGCCGAGTTGGAGCAAAAAACTGTCACTGCCGAAGCAGGTGGAGGGATGGTGAAGGTGATTGCGAACGGCAAGCAACAGATTGTCAAAATCGACATAGAGAAAGAAGTCGTCAATCCTGAAGAGAAGGAAATGCTCGAAGATCTTGTCGTGGCTGCCGTCAACAAGGCGTTGGAAAGTGCGGGAGCCATGGCCCAGGCGGAAATGCAGAAAGTAACCGCCGGCGCAATCCCCAACATTCCGGGTCTCAACATCCCCGGCTTTTAGTCAGGACCATGACCAGTGATCTTCACTGCAGAATCGATCGAGCAACTGTCTGAACAGTTTTCCCAACTCCCCGGCATCGGCCGCAAGACGGCGCATCGCCTCGCGCTCTATGTCGTCAAGATGCAACGGGAAGAAGTGGTAAGCCTTGCACGCGCCCTTGTCAATGTAAAAGACAGGGTGAGGTATTGCACGGTGTGTTCGAACATCACGGAAGCCGACCCCTGTCCCATTTGCTCCAACACGAAGCGTGACAAGACCGTCGTTTGTGTTGTCGAAGAACCGACGGACGTGCTTGCTCTGGAACGGACCAACGAATTCGCAGGCGTCTATCATGTGCTCGGCGGCGCCCTCTCTCCGCTCGACGGCGTCGGACCGGAGGATTTGAGGATAAAGGAACTCCTTCAGCGGTTGTCCGATTCAACGGTCGAGGAAATTATCCTCGCGCTTAATTCCGATGTTGAAGGCGAAGCCACAACCCTGTATCTGTCAAAACTTCTCAAGCCCCTTTGCATGAAAGTCACGCGCATCGCCCGAGGCTTGCCTGTCGGGACGGACCTCGAATTCGCCGACGAAGCAACGCTGAGTCGAGCGCTGGAAGGGCGGATCGCTGTTTAAAGCGGTATTTCCTGAAGATCAGACCATGAGATTTCGGGCAAGTCAACGATTGGCGGCATTCGGTGTTCTGCTTGCGCTCACCTTGGTCGCCTGCAATATCTTCGAAACCCGAACACCCGAGCAGCCTTCGCAGTCGAGTTCCACCTTTGTTCCGGCGACGGATCCGTCTCTCGTGTTTTCCAATATGACGAACGCGTTTCGGGATCTGAATTCGGTCAATTACGTCAAATCGTTTGCCGATTCCACTTCAGCAGGACGAGGCTTCAGCTTCGAGCCAACGCAAGCGGCTAAAGTCAAGTATGGCGGGGTGTTTCTCACGTGGACTAGACAGTCGGAACAACAGTACTTTGAAAACCTGCGTTCAAAGATACCGAGTGGCTCAACAGCAACTTTGACGTTTGAATCGTTGACGGTGCAAAGTCTGCAGTCGGACTCAGCCCAGTACGAAGCGACGTATCGCTTGACTGTTCCTCACACTGTCGCGACGCTGCCGACGGAGGCAACAGGGAAGGCTCAGTTCCTGCTGATCGCCGACAGGTCAAGAAGCTGGGTGATATGGCGGTGGATCGATCTCACAACGAGCACAAGCACGTTCAGTTGGAGCGACTTGAAGGGGGCGTTTGGACAGTAGAACCAACTTCGATGTTCTGCATTCGATGTTCAGTGTTTGATATTCCCAGGGAAAAGAGAACATCGAATAATGAACACCGAAGGAAGAAGTGGACGAAGTCCTGAGACGAATGAATCGGATCCTCATTATACTGCCCTTGTTGTTGCTCCTCGGATCATGCAATCCATTTGCTCCCGGGCTGGATGAGAGTCTCGATCAAGGCAGTTCGATTGTTGCGGACGCGACGACGATTGACGGTGTCTTTCAGAATATCAAATACGCCTACACGTTTCGCGATACAACAATCTATGGTCAATTGCTCAACTCCGACTACGCTTTCATTTATCGGGACTACGATCGGGGAGTCGAAGTCACGTGGGGACGTGACGAAGATATGCAGACAACGCGGGGATTGTTCCAGAATGTCCAGCGATTGGATCTTGTCTGGAATAACATCATTTCACTTTCGACCGATTCCCTGAGCACTCAGGCGAGTGTGAGCCGGAATTTCAACCTCACCGTGACGTTCAATCCCAGTGACATCATTCGTGTGGACGGGTATGCAACACTCGCTTTGGCACGGTCGGACGCTCAGCAATCGTGGCGTATTGTGCAGTGGCGAGACGAATCAAATTTCTGATGGAGTTTCTGTATGGTGACGGTCGCTTATCAGGGTGAACCCGGAGCATTCAGTGAAGAAGCGGCGCGGGCTTTTTTCGGTCCAAAAGCCCGACTTCTACCCAAGGAGAGCTTCAAAGATGTGTTCGAGTTCGCTTCGAGGCATCCGGAGCAGTACGGCATCGTTCCCATCGAAAACTCCGTCTATGGAAGCGTTCATCAGAACTATGATCTCCTGCTTCGCCACAAGCTCTCCATTGTCGGTGAACTGAAACTTCGCATCCAGCTTCATCTCATGGCGCTTCCCAAGGTCCCCCTGGGAAAGATTCGGTCCGTCTATTCGCATTCTCAGGCCCTTGGACAGTGTGAAGAGTATCTTCGCTCGCTCAAAGGGGTAAGCATCGTCGCGTACTACGACACGGCCGGTGCGGCGAAGATGATCCGTGACCAGGATCGGCATGATGCAGCGGCTGTCGCCAGTGTCCGTGCCGCCCGCACGTACGGATTGTCGGTGCTCAAACGGAATGTCGAGAGCAATCACCGCAATTACACGCGATTCATCGTTCTCTCCCGGAAACCCGGACTTGTTAAGCGTGCTCGTAAAACTTCCCTGGTGTTCGCGGTGAATGACGAACCCGGGGCGTTGTTCAAGGCTCTGGCGGTCTTCGCCCTTCGGGAGATCAATATGTTGAAAATCGAATCGCGTCCGCACGTCGGCAAACCATGGGAATATCTGTTCTACCTGGATATTGAGGGCTCGCCGATGGAACGAACAGTTCAGCAGGCCCTTAGTCATCTCGGTGAATTGACAAGCTTCGTCCGGGTGCTCGGCGCCTATCCTTTTGGAACCACTATCAAGAGCTAACCATGCAGCTGGTGTACGTCTTTCGTGAAGGGTTTTCAGGATTCCGCCGCGCAAAACTCTCGATGGTCGCGGCGATCACGACGATTTGCGTTTCGTTGCTGCTGTTGGGGACGTTCACGGTCCTTGCGCTCAACGCCAACAGCGTGGTGGAGTCGTTGCGCGACAAGGTTGAGATGGAAGCATTTCTCTCGGATGCGTTAGCACCCGTGGAAACCTCTATTGTGAGGGACAGCATTGCCAAACTGGAGGGGGTCCGCGATGTTCGCTATGTTTCGAAAGAACAGGCGGCGGCGATCTTCAAGGAGGAATTCGGCGAGGACATCAATAGGGTTCTCGACTTCAATCCGCTTCCGGCGTCCGTCAAGATTTTCCTGAAGGAAGGATATAAGAACGCGAAATCCGCCGAGATGGTATATGATGTTGTGAAGAAAATCAAAGGCGTGGACGATGTTATCTATCGCAAGACCATGCTTGAGATGCTCGACCGCGGGGCCACGACATTTCTCTGGCTGGTGTTGGGAATCGGCTTGATCATCACGATTTCGTCGATATTTCTTGTCGCGAATACCATCCGGTTGGCCATCTATGCCAAACGCAAAATCGTACAAACCATGAAGCTTATCGGAGCGACGAAATCTTTTGTAAGGGGACCATTTATTCTCGAAGGCCTGGTGCAGGGATTTATCGGTGGTGGATTAGCCGCGGGAATTCTCTTTCTCGTTTTTGGGTATGTTGCCCGATGGATTTCAGCCGAGCTGGCGGATTTTGTCCAGGTGAAACCTTACTACTACGGTATCGTTGTTGCCTTCGGATGTGTGCTCGGATTCGTCGGCAGCGCCATTTCCATACGGAAATTCATCAGCCAGAGTGTCGTAAACCAGTAGGGATCCGAATTGCTTTTTCAGGAATTCTTTTCTACACTCTCAACGCATCGAGCGACGTTTTTCAGGTCCCGCAGATTCCATGTTGTACCACTACCCGAATTGTTTGCATCCTCTGTACGGACTACGCTCGCAGGATCAACCAGCGAACTGATTTCTCTCGAATGATCACATGAGCCAGGATCTATGAATAAATTCACCGCCCTCTACCGTTCCTCTGTGGGGAAGAAGATCATCATGAGCCTGAGTGGGCTCTTCCTCTGCACGTTTCTCATTGTGCACGCCTCCGTCAACCTGTTCTTGTTCAAAGGCGCAGAGGCATATAACACGGCGTCGCATTTTATGTCGTCGAATATCATTATACGGCTTGTTGAGGTCGTGCTCTTCGTCGGACTCCTCGCCCATATGATCAGCGGCGTGGTGGTGTGGATACAAAACCGGATGACGCGGCCCGTCGGTTATCAGATGTATCGGCTCAAGGACAACACGAAGCTCTCCTCGCGCACGCCGATGTTGACGACAAGTGCCAGTCTTGTTGCGTTCTTCCTGGTCTCTCATCTCCTCACATTCTGGATTCCGACCCGCTTTGGCGCAGACCCGAAGCTGCCGTATGACATGGTTGCGGATGCGTTTTCCCAGTCTTCCATGGCGGTTTTCTATATCGTCGCCGTGGCGTTCCTTGGCTTTCATCTCAAACATGGATTTCAGTCAGGGTTCCAGACTCTGGGCTTGTCTACGAATCGATACAAGTGGCTGATTGACAGCGTAGCGGTGATTTTCTGGCTGATCATTCCGCTCGTGTTCGCATCGATGCCGGCATATTTTCTTTGGTTCCAATGATCGTGATGTACTTCCCGTGTCGCTTCAATGTTGACCATTGCTATGGGAGCTTGTAAACAATGACGCTTGACTCGAAAATTCCTTCCGGTCCGATAGAAAAGAAGTGGGATACACACCGCTTCAATATGAAGCTTGTCAACCCTTCCAACAGACGGAAATACACCGTCATCATGGTTGGAACGGGGTTGGCGGGAGCTTCCGCAGCTGCGAGTCTGGGTGAACTGGGCTACAATGTTCTCGCGTTCTCGTATCATGAATCGCCCCGCCGTGCGCACAGCATCGCAGCGCAAGGGGGCATCAATGCACCCAAGAACTATTCGAACGACGGCGACAGCATCTGGCGGTTGTTCTATGATACCGTCAAGGGCGGCGACTATCGTGCTCGTGAGGCGAACGTGTATCGCCTCGCTCAGGTAAGCGGCAACATCATCGATCAGTGCGTCGCGCAGGGCGTCCCGTTCGCGCGCGATTACGCCGGATATCTGGACAACAGGTCTTTTGGCGGCGCGCAAGTTTCCCGGACATTCTATGCACGTGGACAGACGGGCCAGCAATTGTTGATGGGTGCTTACTCTGCCTTGAGTCGTCAGATCAATGCCGGAACGGTGAAGTTCTTCCCTCGCCGTGAAATGCTTGACCTCGTCATCGTGAACGGACAGGCACGCGGAATCATCTGCCGCGATCTGGTGACGGGTAAGATCGAAACCTATGCAGCGAATGCTGTCGTGCTGGCGACAGGCGGTTATGCGAACACGTTTTACCTCTCAACCATGGCGAAAGCGAGCAACGCGACTGCTCTCTGGCGCGCTTACAAGAAAGGTGCAGCGTTCGCTAACCCGTGCTTCACGCAGATCCACCCGACGTGCATCCCGCAGGGGGGACCGTACCAGTCAAAACTCACGCTGATGAGCGAAAGTCTCCGGAACGACGGAAGAATATGGGTGCCAAAGAAGAAAGGGGAGACCCGTAAGCCGCAGGACATCCCGGAAGAAGAACGCGATTACTATTTGGAGAGAATGTATCCGTCGTTCGGGAATCTGGTGCCGCGCGACGTCGCATCACGGCGGGCTAAGGAGATGTGCGATAAAGGATTTGGCGTTGGATCAACCGGCCTCGCTGTCTATCTCGATTTTGCTGACGCCATCAGCCGCCTCGGGAAACATGTTATCGAAGAGCGGTATGGAAACCTCTGCGATATGTATCACGAGATCACCGCCGAAGATCCCTATACGACGCCGATGCGCATCTATCCCGCTGCTCACTACACGATGGGCGGCCTCTGGGTGGACTACAACCTGATGAGCACCATTCCTGGATTGTTCGTTGGCGGCGAAGCCAACTTCTCCGACCACGGCGCCAACAGGCTGGGGGCAAGCGCGTTGATGCAGGGTCTGGCAGATGGGTACTTTATTCTTCCCTATACACTGGGGAATTATCTTGCGTCGACAAAGTTCGATTCTGTAAAGACAAGCGATGGGGCCTTCAAGGAAGCCCAATCCGGAATCGAAGACATGATCAAGCGTCTCATGTCGATCAACGGGAAGAAGACGGTTGAGGAATTTCACCGCGAATTGGGAAAGGTGATGTGGGAATTTGTGGGCATGGGGAGAAATAAAACCAGGCTCCAGCAGGCGCTCAAGGAAATCCCCCAAATTCGTGAGGAATTCTGGAAGAATGTCAAAGTCGTAGGTGCCGCAAACGATTTAAATGCGGAATTGGAGCGCGCAGGCAGGGTTGCTGATTTCCTCGAACTTGGAGAACTGCTGGCCCTCGATGCGCTGCATCGTGAGGAATCCTGCGGTGGCCACTTCCGTGAAGAGCATCAAACAGAAGAGGGCGAAGCCCTGCGCAACGACAAGAAATTCTCCTACGTAGCCGCTTGGGAATTCGCGGGTGTCGGTACGAAGCCCGTTCTGAATAAAGAGCCGTTGAAGTTCGAGTACGTGAAACCTTCGCAAAGGAGCTACAAGTAATGGATTTCAAACTGAAGATCTGGCGCCAGAAGAATCGGAATGACAAGGGTCAGTTCGTCGACTATGAGGTGAAAGCAGTCTCGCCGGACGCCTCCTTCCTCGAGATGCTCGACATTCTCAACGACACTCTTGTGAAAAAAGGGGAAGAGCCAATAGCATTCGACCACGACTGTCGTGAAGGCATCTGTGGAAGCTGCGGCATGGTCATCGATGGCCGTTCACACGGTCCGGGCAGAGGAATCGCAACGTGCGAGCTCAGGATGCGGGTATTCCGCGACAGCGATACTATTGTCGCTGAGCCGTGGCGGACGAAGGCCTTCCCGATTCTCAAAGATCTGATTGTCGATCGCACAGCTCTCGACAGAATCATGGCTGCCGGAGGTTACATCTCCTCGAAAACCGGCGGAGTTCCCGAAGCCAACTCGATTCCCGTCCCGAAGCACGATGCCGAGGAGTCTATGGATGCCGCCGCTTGCATCGGATGCGGTGCGTGCGTTGCTGCCTGTCCGAATTCTTCCGCCATGCTTTTCGTAGCAGCAAAGGTGTCGCAGTTTGCACTCCTTCCGCAGGGAAAGATTGAGCGCAAAGAACGTGTACTGAGGATGGTTGAGCAAATGGACAAAGAAGGATTCGGTAACTGCTCAAACAACTACGCATGTGAAGCAGAATGCCCGAAGAAAATTTCCGTAACGCACATCGCACGGTTGAACCGCGAGTTTATCAGAGCGGAATTGACGTAGGCGGTTTCGATGTTTTGGAGGCAAGGAAAAGGCGACCCGGTGAGGTCGCCTTTTTTATTTGGCATGCATCGGTGGGGATGTTCAATGGAACATCTCTACGAGTTTGGCTTCACATCAAACCGCACGGTCTTGTCCCACACACGTTTGTCCTTCCTGACATACTCCGCATACACTGCTCTGATCACGACATAAATCCAGAACTGACAATAGGTGAAATACATAATGATGATGAGTCCGATGGATGTCAGACTGTCCTCCGAGTCGTACGAAATGGCGAGGAAGAGTTCGAGGACATAGAGGAAGAATGCGAAAATCCAGACGATGGTGTACGGTCCAGGCAATGCGATACTGACAAGGCCAAGGGCGCTGGCAATAAAAAGGCCGTCGGATATCAGGATCGCGGCGAAGAATACATAGTAGAGCGACAACGTGTAGAGGATGTCGAACGCGAGTCTCTTGCTCCGGAATTTTGGAATCTCTTTGAAGAATTTCGAGATGACGTAATTGTTCCCCCGCACCCACCGCATGCGTTGCTTGAGCCAGACTTTCCATTCCTGCGGTTCCTGCTCATAGGTGACAGCGTACGGAATGAACTTGATCTTGTATCCCTTTTCATAGATCCGGATGCTGAGCTCGGAGTCTTCCGTCAGTGCCTCTTCGTCCCAACCATCAAGGGATCGAACCAGTTCTGTCCAGATCACGAAATTCGTGCCCGGGAGCGTGGAGATATTGTGCATCTGCCAGCGGCCCGCCTGAAGAATTGACTGAAAGCTCAGCGTTTCAATGTTGATGAACCGGGTGAGCAAGGTTGCTTTCTTGTTGACTGTCCGGAACTTGCCGATGACAGCACCAAGCTCCTTGTGGCCGACAAGTTGTGCGACGAGATAGTAAAGAGCCTTCGGATCGGGTGTGTTGTCGGCATCATAAATGGCGATGATCTCCGAGCGCACGTGTTTCAGGCCGATATTCAACGCCCTGGACTTGCCTTTCCCGCCTTCTCCCGGAGGTATCGTAAACAGGACGACCTGAGGATGGGCTGACGCCAACTGCTGTACAATATCCGCCGTCTCATCTTCCGATCCGTCGTTGATCACCATGATCGTGAGTTTGTCCTTCGGGTACTCAAGCTTGAGCATCGCCTCGACGGTTTTCCCGATCACCTTCGCTTCGTTGTGGGCGGGAATCATGATGGTGCAGGAAGGAAAATCAAACCGGGATGCGTCGACGGATATTTTTTCGTGGAACGATTTCAGATAGTTAATATAGCCGAACAGCGTCAAGGCGAACTGGTACGCGATCATAAACCAGATCAGAATGACGGCGACGACAAAGAGAAAACTCAGATCAACTTCAAGGACAGACATTGGTGACCCAATTCTTAAGAAGGAGTGTAGCGCCGATGGAGAATTTTCAGAAGGACATACATCCCAAGGAGCAACACTACGGCGAGGAATCCAAAAATCGCAATCGCCGTTGCCGACCACAGACTGGTTACGTTGATCCCGTACGAAAATGAATCTCCGGTGATGAGGCTGACTTCATGCTTCCCCTGAGGAAGCTTGATCGTGAAGCAATCATTTCCCTTCAATGCCGTGAACGTGTATTGCTGCCCGTCAAGCTGCACCTGCGTCGGCTCATTGCTGAAAGACACGAGCATGCGCTCTTCGGAATTGTAGATAAATTTCGCATCCCTCATGCCATAAGACAGTTCGGAGACATCCCCGGTGGAAGAGAGGATCCGTGGTTGAAGCTGTGAGGTCGAGAACGCGCCCGTCGTGCCCGGATTGACATCGACCGTATGCATTCCCGCGGGAATGAAAAACAGGTTGTCGCGTGAAGCCGGAATGAGCATTCCGTCGAGCAGAATGTGAGCGATCTCCTTGGGGAATCGAAGGGAGAACGAGTGCGCGGCATCAATGGAATAGTAGTCTCCGCTTCTCTTGTAGTGAATACCATGCGCCGCAGCGCTGGCAAAGAAGGAGAGATCCTGAGGATTCACGGTCTGTTCGGCATAGAAGGTGAACCGCGGAGCTCCAATAGAGGCGGCGTGGATGAGTTGAAAACTCTCCGTTCCGGTCTGCTTGAAGGTGGGGAAAGGAGTGACGGCCCCCGGTTTCCGAGTGCTCAGACTCAGATCAATGATGTTGAGGTCAAGCAGCAGTTTCGACGGGTCGCCGATGAGCTGCCCATACTTTTTCCCAATTTCCACATATCGACGGGGGTCCGTCGACCAAAGGTGTTCGGCATCCTCAACCTGCAGTGAAAAACCGAATCGCTTCTGCAGCGCCAGGATATGCGCCATGTCGACGCCAATGTGCTCGCGCAACTCGGGCGAGCCATAGCTATCCATTGCCGTGACGATGATCTGGAAGCCCGGCCTCAAGCGGGCGTAGTCTGAAAACTCGCGGAGCAGACGTTCATAAATCTCATCCAGCTTCGAGATTCGATACTCTGTCAATGTCGACTGGACTGTGGGGTTCGATTTCCAGTACCACGGCGAGTTCTCGTCGAAAATCGTGAGAAGATCGATGCCGAATTTCTTCCTGATGTCGCGGACAGCCGATGGATGCATCGGTGCATATTTGAGAGGCTCATCGAGTCCTTTGCCGGCATCGAAATACAGTTCGGCGATATTCACACCGTCCCAGTCGAAGCCGGAAAGGAGCTTTTTATAAAATGCCGTCATCGTGTCGATGCACGCCGGATCCGTTAACGCGACCGGATAGCGCCAGGATGGACGGACGTTTTCACCTTTGTAGTTTCGCTCCCTCCATTCCGGATGGTTTTGCCAGAATTTCTGACTCACCTGCGGCGGCTCCAGCCATGCATACACGAGGATTCCGTTTGCATGCGCCAGCCTGATGAGTCGAGCATAATCATAGGTGTACTTTGGATATTCATGCCATCCGGCGACATGAATCCTCCGGATTCCTGCACGCACCCACAGTTTGATAAGATCCTCAACGCTGTAATTGGCGCGCAGCCCGGGATCAAAGAAAGCTTCCAGGTTCTCTCTCCGGACGAGAGGGCCGAGGCGGAAATACCTCTTCACGTAATCGAGGAGATAGGGGTAACGGCTATACCCCTCCTGAGTAGCCGGATCGAATCGTGATCCGAAGAACAAAATCTTGCCTTTCCCAACTCCCATCCCGATCACGACCGGTGCATCCGACGCAGCATCCTGGCAAAAAACTTCATCCACATGCTCGACGTTGAGTTTGAACATCGGCTCAAAATTCTGCCACGCGATGGGTTCGTCCGGATATGAACGATCTCTGATGCTTCGAATCCGAAGTTGCGCAGTGCTGAAATGAATCCCAAGTTCCTCGGCCAGATCATTCTTCTGGTCCGTGATGAGGTTGCCGCCCGCGTGGACAAATTTGACGATGGCATCAAAATCCGCCGGCTTCAATGAATCGACAAACGAATACGGTGCGATCAACAGGTTGTGATTTTCGAGCCGAAGTTCCTGGCCGACAAAAATCGTATCGACGTTGATGTGAACACTTCGGAAGACAGACGCAAACGATGCCTGGTCATTGAATGCAGCACCCCGGGCGTGGTGATTCCAGAGGATCGCCACCCGCGCATCATGCCAGTCGGGCTCCGACGAGAAGACCTTGTTGATCATCCTGTTTGCATTCGTAACGACGTTCTCCACCAATCCCAGCTCATGAGACCGGAATTCTATCGGTTCGGCCTTGTACAAATCGCCGGGCTTCAGTTCAATGTGCATGGAGACGGGCCCGTGAATTCTGGTCTCCGAAACAATGCGCCGGATGACCTCCCCATTGGTATCGAAATATGCCTCAGCAAGGTACTGGTCCTGGAGGGTGAGATCGTACGACTGCGATCCCGAGAGGATCACTCTATCCTTTGTCTTCACCCAATTTGTCTGTTCGGAAAGATCGATGTACGTATACCCGAGCTTTTCGATGCCGTCAACAAGCTCTTTCAAAAGATCGAGGTCGAGAAATGAATGGAAGAAGCACGAAGCAAAACCATCCCGGACCGCCAGATTGACCTTCGCGTTCTTGATGATCGTCTGTATGTATCCTTCGCTCGTCTTCTTGTCGGGATTGAGAGGCACGTAGCCGAGGTTTTCCGGATAAATCACTTGTCCGAACAGGTCGTTGTGAATGATGTAGGGAAACGTCTGGCTGTACTCGGCATCTTCGAGCGAAAGCCGCTGCTCCATTGCCGTGCTGAAGAACTTTGCCACTGTCTGATAGAGTGTGAAGGAAGCCGTATAGTGAGGGGTTTCCCAAACGAGCGGATAGAGTCCGTTTTTCATGAACTCCTGGATGCCCGTTTCGATCTTCTGAGCAAACACCTCCGCGGATTCCCTCTTGATGGGCTTATTCGTGCTCGCATCCCAGAACTCGTAGTCCACTGCTGTGACGCCTTTGTACTGATGGGTTTCCCCATGCATCTCAATGGTTGCCCCATTGTGGACCATGTACTTGAGCGCATCGACAAGGTCGGGTTTGTCGGAGAGGCTTACATGCACTCCCTGCCCCGGGTCGACGAAAAAGGGGATAACGCCGACGACAAAAGGAATTCCTTTGGCGGAGAGAATGTCGGCGATTTCTCTCAGATGATCGGGGTTGTCGAGAGGACTGACATCCTCAATCCGGATGATCGCTGAGTGGGATTGCTCGTGATTCTCACCGAGGTACTCATGGAGCAGGTCGGCGAAGAGGATATACCGATCAGATTCTGTTGCTCCCGAAAACGGCGAATCGGCAATGTATGTGAGGTTCCCCGATGTGATGATATAGGGAACCTCTTTCTTCCGCTTCGTGGAGAATGCAGTTGCCTGAACGTCGGCCAGTCTTCGGTTGGTGATGGTAACAGCGTTGATGTTTGGCTCGCCCTTCGTAAAGGACTTGTTGCCGAACTGGACTTGATCGAAGGTAGAGAGGGAATCAACCTGACTCACGATAAATCCAAATCGCTTGCTGACGGGATATCGTTTCGAAAAATCCTCGAAGCCCGTGTTGAGCCAGAAAATCCGGGTTTCGAGAGAGAGCACATCCTCGGCAAAGGCGGCCGGGACCGAGTTGTGAGCCTGGAATCCGATGTAGAATATTCGGTCGTATCGCTTCATCTCGCCGGGAACATATTCATTGACCCCTTTGAGAGTAAACCGTGCATTGAAGTGGCCGAGGAGAGTTGCCAGCTGTCGGCCATCACCCATTGCGTAATTCTTGAGGTCCGTGTTCCCTTCGACGAGGATGAGAACATTCTTCTGAGTCGAAGCCTCCGCTCTTGCAGAAGAAGAGAGAATGAAGCAACCCAGAAGAACACTCATTGTGCGGGCAATGAAACGAATCAATGGATTCATGTACTAGCGGGGCCGGAATTCTGAGGGTTGTTTCTTTGTGAAACCGAAGTACCGGTTCAATGCCTGGATCGTACGTTCCGAGGCATGACCGTCTCCGTACGGGTTTGTGGCTGACGCCATTCGATGATACGCTTTCGGGTTGTCAAGGAGCAGTCGAGCGGTGGAGGTGATCTTCATGGGATCAAGGCCGACCAGCTTCACCGTCCCATATTTCACAGCTTCCGGTCGTTCAGTCACGGTCCTGAGGACGAGTACCGGTTTCCCAAGTGACGGACCTTCTTCCTGAACGCCCCCCGAATCGGTGAGGATGAGAAACGATCTCGCCATCAGGTTCACAAATTCGCTGTAAGGAAGCGGCTCGATCAATATCACGTTCTCCAGATCTCCGAGAATCGGGTACACCACGTCGCGCACAATCGGATTGAGGTGAACGGGGAAGACGAAACGATCATCGGGATATCGTTTTGCGAGTGCGAGGACGGCTTCGCAAGCGCCGGTCATCGGTTTCCCCCAGTTTTCCCGCCTGTGCATCGTAAGCAGAACAATGCGTCTCTTTTCGCTGACGTAGTCATTCAGCCGTTGTTCAGAAAAGCGGAATGTCTTCTTGATGGAATACGCGAGAGCATCAATAACGGTATTTCCTGTCACCACAATCTGCTCGAGGAGAACATGTTCTCTCAGCAACGCCTGCTTTGCCGTGGAGGTCGGCGCGAAGTGAAGATCAGCGATGCAACTGGTGAGCCGGCGATTGATTTCCTCCGGAAAGGGATTTGCCTTGTCCGCTGTGCGGAGTCCGGCTTCGACGTGCCCAACGGGTATCTGGCGATAGAATGCCGCCAGACTTCCCACAAATGTTGTCGTCGTGTCTCCCTGAACCAGAACCATGTCGGGCTTTGTCTCGATGAGAACCTCATCAAGGGCAGCGATGGTATTCTTCGTCAATGTCGCCAGCGACTGCTTCGGCTCCATGATGTTAAGATCGTAATCGGGCTTGATTCTGAATACGTCGAGCACCTGGTCCAGCATTTGCCTGTGCTGAGCAGTCGCAATGTTGATCGCCTGATAGCGTGAGTGCTTTTGGAGATCAAGGATGATCGGGGCGAGCTTTATCGTGTCCGGCCGCGTTCCAAAGATTATGGCGATTTTCTTTTTCTGCGTTTGCATGGGTCGCGAGTGAGTTAACAAGGGAATAGGTATGGAGGCTCCATCCTATCAATCAAACACCAAAAGATACGAAAGAAAGGGTAAATGAAAAAGGTAACATTGGGTATTGAACCGTCCCGCCACGTCTTCGCCGCTCCTTGATAATCGCCTCAATATGTGCTACCTTTTCAACGTATGAAGCATCAAACCTTCCTCCTGCTGGTCCTTTTCATCTCATGGTTCTCCGTCTCAGTCTCCCAGGATACCAAGGAGAATGCGGATTTCAAGCTGGCCGTCAATCTCTATGATGACAAGCTCTATGACCTTGCGTTTGAGCAATTCCGGCAGTTCGTTGCGACCTATCCCAATACGCAGCAGGGAATTGAAGCGAGGTTTTTCCTTGGTTTGTGTCAGACGAAACTGGCCAAATTCGACGATGCAAGACTTACCTTTCAGAATTTCGCTCTCGCTTTTCCTGAGCATCCAAAAGCTCCCGAAGCATGGTGGAATGTTGCCGATTCCTACGTCTCCCTCAAGAACCTGAGGGAAGCTGCGCTTGCCTTCGAGCGCGTGAAGACGTTTCATCCAAAAAGTAAGATTGCTCCTTCCGCACTTGTCAAATCAAGCGAATACTTTGACCTTGCCGGTGATCCCGAGAGTTCGCGAAAGGTTCTCCGCACGCTGATACAGGACTATTCTTCCTCGGATGTCACGCTTCCGGCACGACTGAAACTCGCTCAGATGTACTTGTCTGACAATCAGTTCGAGCTTGCACGGATTGAATCAAAGCGCGTCGCCGATGTATCAAAAGACGCAAACCTCACCGGTCGGTCGCTGATTCTTCTTTCTCGTGCCTTGTCCGGATTGAACAAATCGGACGAAGCTCAACGTGCCCTCGATGAGATTGCCAGGAATTATCGTTCCACCTCGAGTTACTACAGTGCATTGCTTCTGCTCGGCTCGCTTCAGCGCGAAATGGGAAATGCGAACCAGGCGCTCGCATCCTGGAAACTGATCGAAGCCGATTCGGCAAAGGCGCCGACCGAAATCCGCCAGCAGGCGCTGATCGAGATCGGTGATATGTATGCGCTTCGTTCCGATCAAGTGAAGGCACTTCAAAGCTACGTTAAGGGCGCAGCGGCTCCCGGACCTCTGCATGTGTCGGTGCTGTTCAAAGCAGGATTGGCAGCGGAGCAAACAGGCGATATTCCGAAAGCTCAAATGTTCTTGAAGCAGGCTCTGTATGACAGCCTTGCAGGAATGTATCGAGGAGAGTTGCTCCTTGCTGCAGCGCGTGTTACGGCGAAGGCAGAGAATCATATCGAGGCTTTGAAGCTGTATGCACTCTTTCGGGATGCATATCCGACTGACAGAAGGGTCACGGCTGTCCTTCTTGAGGAAGCGAAACTCTTTCAGGATCACCTGCACGATTACCAACAGGCAATCGTGCGCTATGAAACCATCGTGAATGGCTGGCCGGCCAGCCCGCTCATCGATGATGCTCTCTTTGGCAGGGCGGAGTCGTTCAGGCTCTCCGGTGCTCTCGAGCGTGCGTTGGACGCCTATGAAGATTTGCAGAGGCGATATCCTGCGAGCGATTTTGCGGGCCCGGCTCGCGACGCTGCGCTTCGCTTGCGGACGTTCGAGGTGAAGAACAAGGAGTCCGGTCTGGAGAAGCTCGCTCTTCTGGTTGGCGATGTCATCGCTCAGCAATCGAAAGGGGAGCTTGCATTCCGGTTGGCAGAGATCTATTTCCAGGATCTCAAGGACTACGGCAAGGCTGCAACCCAGTATGCGTCAGCGCTTCACCTTGGACTTCCTTCAGAAAAGCAGGAGCGGGCGCTCTATGATGAAGCAAAGGCGTTCGAGTATGCGGGTTCGATGGATTCCTCGCCGAAGATTGACTTGTTGATGCTGGCCGTTGCATCCTACGACTCTGTACTCAAACGGTTTCCGTCGGGTGATCTCGCAGATGATGCAGTCACTTCTCAGCTGAATGTCAGGTTGGCGCTCGCTGCCGGTGCACCGGACATCCGCAAAGTGAGCGGCGAGTTTCTCCAGGCGCATCCGGTGCTGAAACGAAAAGACCTGGTCTATTATGTCATCGCTGAAGCATTTCGTGAGAAGAAGAGCCCCGAGGATGCGGTGCAGACGTATCGTTCGGCCATGCGGGAGCATCCGCTGAAAGACATCGACGGAAACATTACTTTCCGGCTCGGCGAAGCGCTCTCCATCATGGGAGAACGTGATTCGGCGGCCGTCGCATTCAAGGATTATTTGAGGAAGTATCCCGCGCAGGAATTTAGCGCTCGAGCGGCGTGGGCGTTAGCCCAAGAGGCGTCGAGCCGGGGCAATATGCAGCCTGCTCTCGATCTTTACAATCAGATTGAACAATCGTTCTACTACACGTCTTTCACAGATCAGTTGGTGAAGGCGCGGGCCGAAGCATATTTCAAGGGAAGCGATTTCGCCAGGGCGGCTGAGCACTATCAGCTGTTGGTGAATCACCCTGGAGCCTCCATCGAGCCTCCGGCACCGATAGCAATTGAGGTTTACTCCAACCTGGCGGCAAGCTACGCGAAGCTCGGAAAGCGGCTGGAGGCGAAGCGCTCCTATGCTCAGTACCTCTTGCACGATGATACTTCCGGACGTGCCGGTCAGGTCTACTCTGCGTTGGCAACGCTTGCGAAAGAGGACAACGACGTTGCTCTTGCAGCTCAGTATTTACAGAAGGCAAGCCAGTTCTCCCTAGCCGGTGCGAGCGGAATGAACGAAGCAACGTTCGAAGCTGCGGAGCTGTACTACAAGAACGAAGAATATGCGAATGCAATGAGCCGGTACAGCGAGATTGTTGAGAAGGGCGTCAGTGATTCACTCAAACCATACGTCCTTTCCCGTATCATCGTTGGCTATTTCCGGTTGAATAATGCGAAAGAAGCTGAGACCAGGGTTTCCACGTTCCTCAAATCATATCAGAAGCAGGAAAGATTTTTCGCGGAGTTTGAGCACGAGCGCGGCATGTATTTCCTCAGAAAAGACGACTACCCGGCCGCGAAGAAGTTTTTCGACAACGTGATACAGAAATATCCCACCACCCCGTTTGTTGCAGGCGCCATGTACGGCAACGCAAGGGTCTCCGAGTTGACCAACAAACAACCGGAAGCGACGAAACTCTACGAATCAATCCTCCAGCGTTTTCCGGGGGACGCGATCATTCCGCGCGTTCGGCTTGCACTCGGCAATCTGTACTACAGCCAGGAGCAGTGGGATCCCGCTGCACGCCAGTACAAGGCCGTGCTTGACAGCGAAAGCCGCGCGACGGATCTGATTCCGTTTGCCATGAACAATCTTATTCTCGCGTACAAACAGCTCTCCTTGTTTGATGCGGCACTGGAATTGACACGCAAGTACATCGACCGGTATCCGGATGATCCCGAATTGATGAATAAGCGGATTGACATCGGGGTCCTTTATCAGCGCTTGGGATATTATGACCAATCGGTCCTCCATCTGCAGAGCCTTCTTGCGAATGCAGACTCTGATCTTGAAGCTGAGGTGCGTTACTACATCGGAGAGGCGTACTTCTATAAAGGGGACTACCAGCAGGCGATCCTTGAATTTCTGAAGGTCCCCTATCTGGTGACGAAGAAAACGAAAGCAGATTGGACGGCGACGTCGTACTATATGGCAGGGCAATCGTACGAAAAAATGTCCAAGTTTGACCAGGCGATCACGATGTACAAGCAGATCATCGCCAGGCCGGGAATTGATGCAACGTTCAAAACCGGAGCGCAAAGAGAGATTGATAGAGTGAATGCTCTGTTAAAGGCTAATAAGTAGTTAATTCGTTAATTGGTTAATTGGNNTCCCGGGCCTCTAATGGGATATATTTTTGAATCTGAGATTGAACTGATCATGAATGGCGTCCGCGCTCGCACGATTGGAGAGGCGGAGAGCATTCGATTGAGAGATATCCTGCACGCGGATCTGCACCCGGCGCTGAAGGCCTATTTCAGAGCACGCGTGTGGCAGTTGCTGCATCAGGAACGCCAGACGGAGGTGCGCTCAAAAAGGCTCCCCTATGGCTTGCCGGAGATCATGCGTCTGCTGGAACAGACCGATATCCTGCTTGTTTACAATTATGTATTTGGTCAACACGATTTCACTCTGATGCTGGATCATGCTGTGCATTTTCAGTTCAACTTCCTCTGCCGACCGCAGTGGACGCTCCTGAATTTCATCTTCGAGAATCAGCGCCGTCGGCCGACCTCTGACATCCGGCGGAAGCTCGAGTACTGCGTTGATTATGCATACTATGCGGAAATCATCAAACGATACATCGATGAACGCGGGTTGGCTGAACTGACGTACGAAGAATTCAGCGATCTCCTCGAGAAGCTGGATCAGGAGATTGTTGCCCGTCATTCCAGCGTGGAACTCGCGCTCATGACGCGCCCGATCGTGCGGTTTATCGATTCCGCTATGGAGCATGTTGAGCGACCGATTGCGGACGCAACGATTCCAGTGAATGCCGCAATCGTTTTTTTCGAAGACAAGAAGCTCAACGATATCAAAGAGCGTCTTGAGGCGGAGCGAGACGGGAACGCTGTGACAGAAGTGAGCCTGCGGCAGTTGGCAAATATCATTGAAATGGTCCGGACTGGAGACTTTTCAGCCGAAGTGGTTTTCCCGGATGACCATCCCGAGGAGACGCCACCGGTTGCTCCCCTGGCAGAAGTCACACCGGAGATTGAAGCTCAACCGCAAAAACCGAAACCGCCTGTCAGAATCTTCTCCGATTTTGAGGAGGATCGGCCAATTGTTGCGTCGGAAGTCGCCCGGATCCAGGAAACGGTCGGAGATCCGATCATTCTGGATGACTCTGCGGGCATGCTCGTCAACCTCCAGTCTCTCTTCTCCCCGTCCGAGGAAAAGACCTTCATCAAAAAATTGTTCAACAAAGACGAGCTTCTCTTCCGGGAGGCATTGGATCATTTGAACATGATGGTGGATTGGCGGGACGCATCAAAGTACCTTCAGGAAATGTACATTACGAATGATGTCGATCCGTTTTCAGAAGAAGCGATTCTGTTTACGGACAAGGTCCAACGACGTTTTCTGCCGACAGTCGAAGGCAGCCAAGAAAGCGCATAACGTTCTTCAAGCTGTCTTATCACACTTTTACTGACCAACACATATGCAATTCATCGATCAATCGACCATCTTTGCCAACGCAGGTAACGGCGGCAATGGAGCCATCAGCTTTCGCCGGGAGAAATATGTCCCGAAGGGCGGACCGGACGGCGGTACCGGCGGCAATGGCGGGAATGTGATCATCCGGGCAGACAGGCAGTTGGGAACGCTCCTCGACTTCCGTTACAAGCGCCACTACAAGGCGGAGAGCGGGGAACATGGTCGGGGAAAAGATCAGACCGGCAAAACGGGTGTGGACATTGTTCTGAAAGTTCCGTGCGGCACCATTGTGAAAGACGGTCCGACGGATCGTGTCCTTGCAGATCTCGTGGAGGACGGAGCCGAGGTCGTTGTTGCCCGCGGAGGAAAAGGGGGGAAGGGGAATGCAGAGTTCGCAACATCGACGAACCAGGCGCCAAGAATTGCCGAGCCCGGAACGCCCGGCGAAGAATGTGAACTCCTCCTGGAACTGAAATTGCTCGCTGATGTGGGTCTTGTGGGATTCCCCAATGCCGGAAAATCGACACTCATCTCGACGGTGTCAGCTGCCAAGCCGAAAATTGCGGACTACCCGTTTACGACACTGACGCCAAACCTCGGAATTGTTCGGTATGCAGAGGGAAAGAGCTTTACGTTGGCCGACATGCCAGGACTCATCATGGGAGCTCATGAAGGAAAAGGACTCGGTATCCAGTTTCTCAGGCACATCGAACGAACGAGGGTCCTGGTATTTCTCATCGAATCGGTCAGCGAAGACCCCAAGAGAGACTATGAGATTCTGCTGAACGAGCTTGCAAGCTACAATGCTGAGCTGGCGAAGAAACCCAAGATCGTTGCCCTGACGAAAATTGATTTGTTTGACGAGGCAACGCTCAAGCGTTTGAAGCGCGTCTCCTTCGGGCGGCGCATTCCCGTGGTTCGCATCTCGTCTGTGTCCCGCGCCGGTCTGCAGGATTTGCTGGAAGAAATGTGGCGCGCACTGACGGCCGTTCACAAAGCGGAATTGAAAAGCAAGTGAGGTGCTGGCGATCGTCGCGAACAAGCCTCCGCTGCTGACCCCCTCTGTGCAAGGCTGATCAATAAGTGCTATTGTCATTTCGACCGGAGGGAGAAATCGGTCTTTTCATTTAGATTTCTCAGTCCCCGCCTCCCCGACAATAGAACTCGGGGCGGGTCGGCGGGGTAAACTCCGCGACTGAGAATTCTGAACCAAAAGAGGGATTTCTCTCCCGATAAATCGGGATCGAAATGACAAGGATCCTTCTGGGTCAGTCTCCCAAAGCCACTAATCGATCCGCAATCTTTATCTCATGAACCGTTCTCCACTCACTCTTCAAAAAGCAATTGCGACACTGACCATTCTTTTGGTGGTGCTGATCGTTGTTGCCGTCGCGTCGTTGATGATCGGATCGACGCCGATGTCGCTCGGCCAGATCTGGAGCGCCCTTGCCGGGTCAGGGGATGCCTCTGCAGAACCGTACAGAACCATCCTGCTTTCCATTCGACTTCCGCGCGTCTTGCTTGCCCTGATTGTCGGGGCTGGTCTTTCAGTGGCGGGGGCTGCGTTGCAGGCTCTCCTGCGTAATCCTCTGGCGGAGCCTTACATTCTGGGGATTTCAAGCGGCGGTACGGTCGGTGCGCTCATTGCAATGACAGCCGGAATCGGAGTGTCGTATCTCATCACTCCTCTATTTTCTTTCATCGGGTCTGGTCTGGTGATGTTGCTCGTGTTTGTCCTGGGTCATCGACGGGGAGCTCTGGATTCCAATGCGCTGTTGCTATCAGGAGTGATGGCGGGGGCCTTTTTCAGCGCGATGATTCTTCTCTTTACGGCGCTGGCGAACCAGGATCTGCGAACGACGTATCTGTGGCTGATCGGTAACCTGAGTTCAGCGGACATTCGCTCGTTTTCCGTGGTGGCGCCACTCATCACGATTGCATCGATTGCATTGATCTTTCAATCCCGCCACTTCAATCTCATCGCCACGGGAGATGAGACGGCTCTGCATCTCGGTGTCGAGGTGGACAAAGTGAAGAGGATTTCGTATTTGCTCGCATCGTTCATCACGGGACTTGCCGTTTCGGTGAGCGGCGTGGTTGGTTTCGTTGGATTGGTTGTCCCGCATGCCTGCCGGTTGATGTTCGGACCGGACCATCGTCTTTTGCTTCCCGCCTCATTTCTTGCAGGCGCCTCGTACCTTATTGCCTGCGACCTTCTCTCACGACTCATCCTCGCTCCGTCGGAAATACCAGTCGGCGTCGTCACCGCGGTCGTCGGTGCTCCGATCTTTATTTATCTCTTGAAGAAGAACTGGTAGGTCTCGTGTAGATTCCCGATTTCTACCGTGAACCGCATTGGAAGAAATGGGTAATCGTGCTACACGTTTCTTGAGGACAGCGCCTCTAGTGGTTGCCACTTTCTTTAACAAAGAAAGTGGCTCAAAGAAACTTAAGTGCGACATTTAACGCACGTAGAGCCGCCCGACCCACAAGCCGAAACTACCGGATATGCGTTTGAGGTTCTGGACTAACAACGTCCGGTAGTTAAACGCACGTGGTATAGCCCGTCCTCCCCGCAGTCCGAAATGTCGCACGCGATGGTTTGTTGCTGCCCGAGAACCTAACTCAATCGGATGTCAATCGACGATTTCATGAATTGGTAAGGATTAGATGCTCGCTCCGTCAATCAGAGAAGCTACCGAAATCGTCGGCGGTGTGCGTTGGACGGACTGAACGTGCGTTTACTTTCCGTGCGATTGAACTTCTGCTTGAGATTAGTCCTGCTTTCCGCATGGAAAGTATGGCAAGTGCGGTGGGTTGCTCTCCACGAGGGTTACGATTTCGGACAGATTCCTTTGGTTACTTTCTTTCTCGGAAAGAAAGTAACACAAATGATGCACACCGCGTTTGGATTGGCCTGATCTACGTGCTTAGAGAATGTGATTGTGTGAGGGATGACCTAAACTTCTAGACGCAAAGATATCTGAAATGAACAAGGGGGGGGAGCCATTACTCAAACTGCTCATGCTCCTCAACATCTCCGGTTGAAGAAACAACGTCGACTGGGCAGGAAGGAAGGGAGCGGAGGAAGAGCTGGCCGTATCGCTTTGTAACAATTCTCGAATCGAGGACAGTGATGATTCCTTTGTCGGTTGTCGAGCGAATCAGACGCCCGACGCCTTGACGAAGCTTGATGACTGCTTCCGGCAGTGTGAAATCAAAGAACGCGTTCCCTCCTTGCTGCGTAATGAACTCGGTCTTCGCTTCAATCAACGGGTGATCGGGGACGGCAAACGGCAATCGTGTGATGATAACATGCTCAAGGGCCTCTCCCGGTACATCTACGCCCATCCAGAAGCTATCTAGCCCAAACAGCACTGAATGAATGTCGCGCTTGAACTCCTGCAGCAGTTCATAGCGTGATGGCCCGATTCCCTGTACGAGCAACTGTAGTCCTTCGTCGCGCAAAGGCTGACGCAGGACGTTGGCCATCCGTTTCATGAGGGCCGCGCTTGTGAAAAGGACAAGTGCTTTGCCACGCGACCGGCCAATGCTGGACAGGATCCATTGGGGCAATTCGCGCTCGAAGTCGGGAGCATCAGGGGCTGGCATGTCTGCGCCGATCGTAATTCGCATTTGGCGCCGGAAGTTGAATGGCGTGTCAAGAATAAGTGTGTCGGCCGGAGTAGCGCCGAGCCGGCGCTGAATGTAGTCGAGCGTGCCGCCGACTGCCAGTGTGGCGCTTGTGAGGATGACGGACGTGTTTTCGCGGAAGAGCAGCGGACCGACGCTCGTCGAGATGTCGGTCGGTGCCGAGCACAGGACGACATTATTCGTTCCACGTTCAGGCAATTCGACCCAGTACGTGAGCGAGGGATCTGCCTGTTGAAGGAACTGCTTGATGAGAAATTGAGATTCCCAGATGAGCCGTTGGGCGATCGTAAGTTCCTCTTTGTTCAATTTGGAATCGGAATCGTTCGACAGTTCCTTGATAAGATCCAGGAGCAGCTGCAACGTGGTTTCTGCGAGGTTGGCAACCAGGTGCGGTCCCCGGATCCGAATCGTGGGGGAGGTGGGGCTCAGTCTACGTGCAGCCTCCGTAACCATATCGAAGAATTCATTAACGGCCTCCTCTGCATCGATGCACGGTTGACGGACACTTTTCTTTCGGACCTTGGAGAGTAGTCCCTTTTTTGTTCTCGGATTGAAAAGGCGGTGAATCCCGTAGAGGACCTGAAAGCGCGAAAGATTCTTGCCGATTCCCGTTCCGGCTACGGCTTCCAGCGTGTGGGCTTCATCGAAGATCACGAAATCATTGTCGAAGAAGAAGCCTTCACGCTGAGGTTGCGTCACGAGAAGAGTGAAGAAAAGTGCGTGGTTCATGACGATGAGGTCGGCAGTCCGTGCCCGGGCCTTTGCACGCTGGAAAAAGCATTCGGAGCCGCAGATCTGCTGGCTGCAAGCTCCTTGTTCTGAGCAAACCTGTTGTCGCACGCTGGCGCTGAGCGGGAAGGGAAGGGTCTCGAGATCGCCGTCTTTTGTGGACTCGGCCCATTCAGCAAGAAGTTCAAGCTCCCTGCTTTCGTCTGTGTCGAAAAGCTGCTTGTGATGGCTGAGGGCGTTGGACAGTCGTGTTGTGCAGAGGTAGTTCTTGCGTCCCTTCAGCAATGCCGCGGTGAATTTGACCGGAAGCAGCGTGCGTGCAAGCTCCGTGTCTTTGAGGAGCAGTTGTTCCTGCAAATTCTTCGTGTGAGTGGATATGATGGCCTTTCGGCCATTGACCACAGCGTGAAGTATTGCGGGGACGAGATACGCGAGGCTCTTTCCAACGCCTGTCGGCGCTTCGACGATGAGGTGAGAGTTCGACTGCAGGGCAGATTGAACTGCGTTCGCCATCTCCAGTTGCTGCGGTCGGTGCTCGTAGTTCGGAATCGACGCAAGCGTTCCGTTCTCAGAGAAAATCGATTCAATCTGTTTGAATTCTTCCTTCACGACATGATAATACTGAAAAAAGACCTCATATCACTCAGACACGCGTGATGCAAATCGATGGGATAAACGTGCCTTGACTTGAGGAGGAATTGGTTGTATATTAAGACTCACACGATCGCGGGGTGGAGCAATTGGAAGCTCGTCGGGCTCATAACCCGAAGGTTGCAGGTTCAAGTCCTGCCCCCGCTACAAAAAAGCAACGCCCCCTCTTTGGGGGCGTTGCTTTTTTATGTGACCAGGGAATGATTCGTCAGTCCTGTTTACCCCGTCGTTTTCTGACGGGGCCCCCGTGCTTCGACTCGCCCTAAAGGAGGGGACTCGCTCAGCACAGGCTATCCCGCTCAAAAGCAGCGGTTCCGCTTTGTGAATCCCGCCTATGAGCGGAATCCGAAGTGCGGGAGACTCAAAAAACGAGCAAGCTGTAAAGAAGAATCCCTGCCTGACCGATGTCAGTCGGGCAGGCCCGTCCGCCTGTTTGGTACACGATGGCCGGGCGGACTCATCGGTGAAGACCCCGATCAAAAACATCGGGGCAGGTCGGTGGGCCCGTCCGCCCATCTTGGTCCAAGAAGGTCGGGCGGACCCGCCCGACCCGGTTGCATCCACTATGGCGGGCGGGGATTCTTTGTTTTATTTAGGAATTTCTAAATCATACCGCATCTCTTACCTAAAAACAGACCTCGCGTTGCATTTGGTGCAAGGCAAGTGTAGTTTCAGAGGTAAACACGGTGCACGGATGCGCCCTGAATCAAAATAGAAAACTTTTTCGCTGTTCCATCAACCGTAGCTTGGCGAAAAGCCGTTTTGAATGCTGGGGCCTAAGCGATGTCTGCCGCGCAGATGAACCGTTCGTACCGAGAGAGCATCGATGAAAATCATTCTTCACTGTCTCTTATTTGTTTTTCTGGAATCAACAAGCATAAACCCCTTGGGAGCACAGTGGGTGCAAACCGGCGGGCCAGGGGGTGGTACGGTGAATGCTTTTGCCCTGAGTGGAGCGAACCTCTTTGCTGGTACCGAACGCGGTGGAGTCTATCTTTCTACGAACAACGGCGCCAGCTGGACTTCGATGAACGCCGGGCTCGAAAATATGACAGTGCGATGTCTCGCTGCCAGCGGCAAGGATCTCTTTGCAGGGGCTTGGGGATCCGGCGTCTTTCACTCCACCAACAATGGAGCAAGCTGGACTGAGGCGAACTCCGGGCTTTCGATCAAGGATGTTCGGTCTCTTGCTGTTGTTGGAGCGAATGTCTTTGCCGGTACAGATGGAGAGGGCGTATTTCTTTCGACGAACAACGGCGCAAGCTGGACTTCGGTGAAGGCTGGACTGACGAACACATTCGTGCAATGTCTCGCTGTCAATGACTCGAATCTCTTTGCGGGTACGCTTGGCGGCGGTGTCTATCTTTCCACGAACAACGGAACGAGTTGGACCGAAGCGGACTCAGGACTGTCAAACAAGAATATCTGGTCTCTTGTTTGCAGTGGACCCAATCTCTTTGCGGGCACTCTTGACGGTATCTTTCTTTCCACCGACCACGGGAAAGTCTGGACTGAGGTCGACTCTGGTCTCACGAGCCCGTTTGTTTTGTCGTTTGCTGTCATTGGAACCAGTGTGTTTGCAGGGACTCGGGATGCCGGAGTCTTCCTTTCCAGCAACAACGGGGTGAGTTGGAGCGCGGCGAGCGTTGGGATCACGGAAATGACGATCCGCTCTCTTGCTGTCAATGGGACAAATCTCTTCGCAGGTACAGATGGTGGTGTCTTTCTTTCAACGAACAACGGCGCAAGCTGGCGTCCGATGAACTCAGGTTTGCCGCCCATCACATTTGTGGAGTCCCTTCTCGCCACAGGAACGAATCTTATCGCGGGTTCTGATATAGGAGGGGTCGTACTTTCCGCCGATGACGGAGCCAGTTGGTCTTCCGTCAATTCTGGTCCGAGTGCCGAAGTTTGGTCTCTTGCAGGCAGTGGGATGGATGTTTTTGCAGGTACCTCTGCCGGCTTCTTCCTTTCTACGAACAGCGGGGCAAGCTGGACCGGGTCAAACTCCGGCCTGTTGAACACGTATGTATTGTCCTTGGTGACCAGTGGGTCGTATCTCTTCGCGGGCACTGAGCAGGGAGTCTTTCTTTCCACGAACAACGGAAGAAGCTGGACCTCGGTGAACGCCGGGCTGACGAACACCGTTGTCCGATGCCTGGCCGCCAGTGGAACGTATCTCTTTGCGGGGACGTATGACGGCGGTATCTTTCGATCCACCAACAACGGCGCAAGCTGGACCGAGGGAAACTCCGGCCTGACGGACAAGAATGTCTGGTGTCTTGCAGTGAATGGAACGAATGTTTTCGCAGGCACTGATGAAGGGGGCATATTCCTGTCTACTGACTACGGGACAAATTGGAAATTGCTGAATTCAGGTCTGCCAAACTACGCAAGTGTACGATGCTTTGCTGTCAGTGGCACGAATCTGTTCGCTGGTTCCGATGGAGAAGGGGTCGTTCTTTCACACGACAATGGAGCACATTGGAGTGCAGTCAACTCAGGTCTCATGAACACCCGTGTCCGGTCTTTTGCTCTCAGCGGCATGAGTCTCTTTGCCGGAACATTTGGCGGCGGTGTATATCGGTGCCTCCTATCAGAAATAGTCACATTGACGCAAGACCATTCATCTGATCTGCCATATCACTTCGGTCTTTTCCAGAACTATCCCAACCCCTTCAATCCGAGCACGACGATCAGCTACTCACTGCCAAAAACCACAAACGTATCCCTAAGGATCACTAACGCGCTCGGTCAAGAGGTCGCCCTGCTCGTCAATGAACGAAAGGAATCAGGCCAACACCAAATAACCTGGAACGCAATAAACGTCCCTAGCGGCATTTACTTCTATCGGCTGCAAGCAGGAGAATTCGTGGAGACTAAGAAGATGATTGTATTGCGCTGATTTTTGCTCAGGGTCTTGGTTATGCCCATGATTATTTCATGAAAACATAATTCTTTTTTGAACACATGTCGGGCCCTCGCCATTCGAAGAGACAATTTCAGTTTGATTGACTATATTTCTGTAGCAAATGCCTTTTGAGGGGCCTGGCCTCTTTCTCCTCGGAAAGCACTTGCCGGCAGCCACCCATGTTTGAGAGAGCATGTTTTTCCAATGTCCCAACAGCACCGTTAGCCCAAGCAAGTCGAGCATTCACCAAAACCGGAGAGAATCATATCATGATTCCGAACGAAAGGATACTTGTCATCCCATCGCAAGTCATCGTGCCAAAACTCAAGAGCGCCCATTCGCTGGAGTCGACGATTCCCTATGAGGATTTAATGGCGTTGATTCGCAAACATCATCAACTTGTTGACAGAGCCCCGGCGGAGATAGACAACAGCCTGAAGCAGATCATTCCGTATGCAATCATCCGATTTGATGACCAGGTGTATCTTGTCAAGAGATCAAAACGTCAGGCAGAGGCGAGATTGCACGATCTTTATTCGATCGGCCTGGGCGGCCACATTTCGGAATCGCTCGACGATACTTCAGACGTGATACGTGCTGCTCTCGCGAGGGAACTGGAAGAAGAAATGGACATTACGGGACCCTCACAAACAAAGTATGTGGGGATCATCAATGATGACACTACAGATGTGGGCAAAGTGCACCTGGGTATTCTGCACGAAGTGCTCCTTGAGGGAAATTATTGCCGCATCCGGGAGAAAGAGAACATGACCGGCAACTGGTGCGCGATTCCTTCGTTGGCCAACTACTATGACGCCATGGAATCCTGGTCACAAATAGTATGCAAGTACCACCTCCTGACAGGAAGCCAAGTCTGAACCCTCGCTGACATCGTATTGCAGACCAGCGATCGAACCTCTTCGGTTGCCGATGAGCTCTTCTCATGTGTTCCAGTCGGACGGTCGTCTGTTAGTGGGATTCACGGGAATTTTTCCTTACGTTCGCTTGAATTCTCCATTCGATAAACACTCCCACGCCATCATGAAACGCTCAATTCCCTTTCTCGTTTTCGCGATCCTCACGATTCTCTTTGCACCCGGCGAGGCATCGGCGCAACAGCGCGTTCGATCGCGGCCAAATCCATTTCTCTCCACATCAAAACCATTCACGCGCTGGTGGTGGTTTGCATCCGTTATCACGGAGAAAGACGTTCGGTCGGATCTCAATTGGCTCAAGGAAAACGGCTTCGGCGGCGTGGAGGTCGCATGGATGTATCCGTTGAACCGCCGGCAGAATGACACCGTCCATTATACGCCGAGGCAGGAATGGCTCAGCCCGCAATGGACGGCGATCGTAGGATTCGCGAAACGGTACGCGGACAGCATCGGCCTTGGCTGCGACTACACCTTCGGATCGCTCTGGCCGTTCGGTGATACACAGGTGCCGCGTGAGGAGGCGACGCGCAACAGCACTGACACAGCATGGCGTCAGGATATGACCGCCTCGTGGGAGTATCCAAAGACCGGGTACATCATTGACCATCTCATGCCGAAAGCTTTTGCGCACTACGCAGACCGTATGCTCCGGGCGCTTCCGCATGTTCGCAGCTCAATCGGCACCGCGTATTTCTGCGACTCATGGGAGGTCGAATCGCGGCAGCTCTGGACTCCGGGGTTCGATGACGATTTCCAAAAGAGATTCGGCTACAGCATCCAGCCGTTAATGGATTCGATTTACTCAAAGCGCTATGGCGATGAGCGGTACGATTACATGAAGCTCGTTTCGGAAAAGACCATCGGCTTCTACCGTCAGTTCACAGCAATCGCTCATGAGGGAGGTGCGCTTGCCCGGGTGCAATGCGCAGGCGCGCCGTGTGACATTATGAGCGCATACGCAAGTGTGGACATCCCCGAAACGGAGGCAATGCTCTATGAGCCGGAGTACTCGAAGATTGTCGCATCGGCCGCCGCTCTCTCAGGCAGGAAGATCGTCACGAGCGAGACGTTTACATGTCTCTACGGGTGGCCGCGCATTCACCACCGCGAAGAGCAAACTGCGGATTTGAAACTAGTAGCCGACGCACTCTTCGCAAACGGCGTGAACCACGTCATCTGGCACGGCAAGCCGCTGAACCCTGCAGGCACGGACACGGTGATATCGTACACGGTTCACGTGGGTCCAAGCGGGTCCCTTGCGCCGGAACTCCCCCAATTCAACGCCTATATGGAAAAGGTTTCTTCCGCCATGAAGCGCGGGAAGACGTACTCTGACGTTGCCGTCTATCTGCCGACCGAAGACGCCTGGACTGCGGGCGAACTCCCGAAGGAAAAGCAGCTCATCTGGTCCTGGGGCGAATATGAGATGCGGTATATCTACACACCGCAGGAACTCAAAGGATATCACCCGCTGTGGATCAACGGTGATCTCCTGCAAAAGGCGGAGTACAGGAATGGCTTGATCCTTGTCGGCGACGCGAAATTCTCCTCCCTGTACGTGGATGTGAAATATCTCGACCGCTCGTCGCTGAAGCGGATCCTTGAATTCGCACACAAAGGCCTGCCGATCTGCCTGAAACAAGATCCTTCCGAGCCGGGAAAAACCAAAACGCCGGAGTATGGGAACATGTTCTCAAGCTTGAAGAACATGAAAAACGTTTCCGCAACATTCGCTGAGGTGCATCCGCAGAAGCCGTTCGTCACCGTGAAGATTGACGCAGACTACTGGTGCAGGAAGGACGGAGGAGAGTACTACGTCTTCATCGCCAATCCGAAGTCGAGGAAACTGAAGTATCCGATCACATATGGCCAGTCGTTTACGGTCGACACTGTTCGGACAGAGGCAACGTTCACACTCGAACATGGCAAGAGAGCAACGACGCGACTCGAATTCAAGCCATATCAGTCGCTGCTCCTGAAGATAAACACAAAAGGAGAAATCGTTCCTATCGATATCTCCTTTGTTCCGAAAACCCCCATCGTGAAAGTGCGCGAGAAGAGAAAGGAAGCATGGGAGGTGGAGTGAAATGACCTGCGGACCGGGTGTGATGGATTCGCGAAAACAGGAAACTCACTTTCTTCGATCTTATTAGGCACCCAAGCCGAGGATTCGATAGGCTACAAGCTTCTTTGCAATAACCCCCAGCCAGGAATCCCCGCTTTTTTCCTCGAGGTTAGCCATGCTTGCTTTTGTTCTAAGGCAAGCGTAGGTTTAGACCCAAGCACCGTGCCCGTCTTTGAATACTAATTCTGACCTGTGGAATGAAGGATTGAGAACCGTTGGATTCGTTGAAGCAATGAAAGGGTTCTTCTTGTCTCGTCGTTGATCTGGGAACCATTGAGCAAGGGAGGTTCTGTGAAAGGTCACACGCTGCCTCACCGGCTTTGCTTCATCCTCATCATTGTTCTGACTTCTTCGCTTGCCTTCTCGCAAAACTTCCCCGGCGGATTCAACTTCTACTTGCCACCGAGGGACACAGGGAGCACACGGTTTATCCCTCAGTTTCCTCGCACGCCATTGACGGACCAAGACTTTGTCTCGATCGGTGGTGATGGACATTTCTCTGTCCGCGGCAAGTCGATTCGGTTCTTTGGCACAAATGTACTCCCGTATGCCGCTTTTCCCGTGAAGTCGGAGGCTTGGTTCATCGCAGGAAGACTTCGCAAGATGGGATTCAATCTGGTGCGCCTCCATGGTATGGACAACCCATGGGGCACTTCTTTGGGTACGAGCTTGCTCTTTCCGCCGCCGGCCTCGACCCGCGAGTTAAACCCGACCACATTAGATAGGCTGGACAATCTCCTCGCCGAGTTGAAAAGCAACGGTATCTATGCGGATATCAACTTGCATGTCAATCGTAGATTCACGTCTCTCGACGGCTTGCCTGATGCAGATTCTCTGCAGGACTATGGCAAGGCCATTAACTATTTCGATCCGGCAGTACTTGCTTTGCACAAGGAGTATGCGAAAGAGCTCCTTACGCATGTGAGCCTGTATACCGGGAAATCGTTGGTGAACGATCCGGTCATGGCGATGGTGGAAATTACGAACGAGAATTGCCTCTATCACTATTGGAAGAACGGGAAACTCAAGCTCATTGCAGAAGGCGGCATCCTGACCGCGCGACATAACAAGATGCTCGACACGCTCTGGTTGTCGTATCTTAGAAGCCGCTATGCCACCACATCAGCGCTCTCATCCGCCTGGAATGCAGGTTCGTACTACTTACTTGCCGGAAACCAGGTTGTCAACGGAACGTTTGAGAACAGTCCGTCTTTGATGCCTTGGATCATGGAGACACATTTTCCTGCCGACGCCTATATGGTAAGAGACTCAACGACGCATTACTCGGGCAAATACTCGGCCAAGGTTGTTGTTACCAATACTACCGACACCGACTGGCATCTGCAGTGGAAGCAGATCGGACTAAAGATGATCAAGGACACGGTGTACCTTGTTTCATTCGCCGCCCGATCCGACAGCGCGAGGGCCATACGAGCCTTCATTTCAGATGAGATCCCTCCTTGGACGATCTACGAGAACCTCACAATTCAGCTGCAGCCTCAATGGACCACCTATTCATTCTATTTAAGGGCACCCGTAACTTCGGACACCCTGCGTTTGTCCTTTGCTGTCGGAGGGCAGGTTGGTGTCTACTGGTTCGATGACATTTCGATGATCCCTGTACGGAGTGGACTCCTTCCTGACGAGTCACTGGCCACCTCGTTCGTCCGACGTATTGATTATAGCGATTGCCATCAATTCTCAGATCAGCGTATACGGGATGTCTCCTCTTTCTACATCAAACTGGAAGATGATTATTTTGTCCAGATGCACAGCTATCTCAAGGATACACTTAACGTGAGGGTCCCGATTGTCGGCACCAATTGGCTCATTGGTCCTGCAGATATGGCTGTGCAATCGAAGCTGGACTTCATCGACAATCACGGCTACTGGGACATCCCGAACTCAGGCACGGGTCGGTCGACCGATCCAGGTTGGACCATCTCCAATACTGCTATGGTCAATTCGAAAGATGGAGGATCGATTTCCCAGATGGTTGCCGCTGTTCCGGCGAGCGGGAAACCTTTCACGATGAGTGAATACAATCACGCTTTCCCAAACCGATACCAGTCAGAACTGATGCTGTTCACCACCGGCTATGGTTCGTTTCACAGCGTCGACGCGTTCATGTATTTCAATTACTCCGGCGAACCTATTGATGACTGGGATACTGATTGGGTAGAAGACTTCTATGAGTTCCATCGCAACTCGGCAATGATGGCATTGGTTCCTTCTTGCGCTCTTGCCTATCGCTCAGGCATGATCTCCCATGCTCGACAGCCTCTAATAATTAGCTATGCTCCAGACGACTACCTCTTGCTGCCTCGGCAATACAATCCCATGATTCCCTGGGCTGATCCCCCCAGTCAGTTTGATCCGCTGCTGGGTTTGAAGTACGGCATTCGGACAGGTTCGTTCTCAAGCACTACACCGTTAAATGCTTCGTCGCTTCCCTCTGTTCCAACAAACCCGTATATCACGGACACGAAAGAGATCACATGGAATACAGATGGACTGCTCACGGTTGCCAGTGGCCGGTTTGCCGGTGTGACAGGATTCCTGAACAGTTTCATCAATCAGTCGGCTGGCCCTTTGACGATCAAAGCAGCGAGCGGATTTGCAACATTCACTTGGGTTTCATTGACAAACGATTCACTTCAATTTGCGCCCTTGTCGCTTCTGACGATCTCTACAAGGGTGCAGAACACGGGAATGGTGTGGGATGGGACAAGCAGCATCAACAACCATTGGGGGACTAGTCCCACCCAGGTAGAGCCGCTAAACCTCTCTCTCCAATTAGCGATGCAGGCCGACTCTATCCGGGTTTATCCGCTCGACACGTACGGTCGGGAAACAAAAGGATATACGACATATCAGCCGACATCGTCGAATACCTTCGCGATCACGATCGATCAGAATCGCTTGCAGTCTATGTGGTTCGGTATTCAGGCATTCAAAGGCAATTTGAGACCTTCCTTCGTTTCCAAGATGCATGATACGACAATCGCTCAGAATCAAATACTCAACTTCACGTACACTGCAACGGATCTCTATAGCGATTCATTGAAGTATACCCTCGTCAATCCTCCCTCAGGTGCGTCGGTGACACAGGCGGGGGTTTTCAGCTGGAGGCCGTCCTACACTCAACAAGGAGCCTTCCCGATCGTTGCGGTTGTAAGCAAGAATTTCGGCTCATTCACCGACACGGCACGTTCGACGATCACAGTCACGAAGGTGAACGCGAAGCCGGTGCTGAACTTCCAGTCGCCTGCAGCTGGAGCAATGACAACTCTCTCCCGGAACAAGTCACAGACGTTTGCTGTGAGCGTGACGGATCTGAATGGTGATCCGCTCACGTACACCTGGAAAGTAAACGGCGGAGTGATGAAGACAGGTGCAGACACATTGTACACACAGGGCTTTTCGGATCCACATAATACACCCGAGTGGGTCCGAGTCATCTGGTCGAAACCAAACGGCGTGCTGCCTGATTCAGTGACGTGGAATTTTGTGATTACTCTCGTTTCGATGGATGAGAATGTGATCCCGACAGAGTTCGGGTTGGCCCAGAACTACCCGAACCCTTTCAACCCGTCAACAAACATACAGTTTGATCTGCCAAAGACGGTTCCCGTGACGCTGGAGATCTACAACATCTTGGGGAGTAGGATTCGCACATTGGTGAGGGGTGAATCTTTGAATGCCGGTCGATACACGGCGGTGTGGGATGGCAGGGATGAAGGGGGGACAAGCGTGGCGTCGGGGGCGTACTTTTGTCGGATCAGTGCAGGGGACTTCCACGCATCGAAGAAGCTGGCCTTGTTGCGATAGGAATCATTGATGATGAGCCGCTGCTCGATGGAACGAGATGCGAAAGATATTCTTGTCTTCGGCCATAGCTCACAAGAAACCTGGTGTGGCCGCGTTGCAGAATCTGCCAAGGGGAGCAATCAATGAAGACCCACACTGCCCTCACAGTCGCCCTGCTTCTGATTGCTCTGACCTCTCCATCATACCCCCAAGCCAAGAAATACTATGTGGATGCCACGGGCGGATCGGATGCTAACAGCGGCCTGTCACCTTCAGCGGCATGGAAGACGATTGACAAGGTCAACGCGTCAACGTTTGCTCCGGGTGATTCCATTCTCTTTAAAAGAGGAGAATCGTTCAGGGGAAGCCTGGTGCCATCCAGCGGATCGCCATCTGGATACATCACCTACAGTGCTTATGGAAGCGGAAACAAGCCGAAGTTGCTGGGCGCATACGACAGGAGTTCCCCTTCAGACTGGACGAATCAAGGTGGGAACATCTGGAGGACGAAGTACCATTCCGTGAATCTTGTTGGTACTGAACTTCTGCCAAATCCTGATTTCTCCAGTGACCTCTCTGCATGGGAAAAATACGACGATCCCTCCACGGGCGCTTCAACCGCCCTCTCAAGGACGACGGTGGCGGGTGAGTACTTCACTGCACCCGCGGGTGCCAGGCTGGTTTGCACCAATCACGGAGATGGCTCCAATCCGTGGAACACAGACATACAGCTCTCTACGGTAGTCGGATCAATAAGAGCGCTAGCCTGGTACCGCCTCTCGTTCATGGCAAAAGCAACGCGACCTTTTGCGGTGCCTCAAAACAAGATAACGCTCCATCAGTATGCTTCTCCCTGGGCGAACTACTCGTCGTCTGTTTCACCCCCCGTAGCAATCACCACTCAATGGACTTCCAACGAGATCTATTTCCATGTGGACACCACGGCGAGCAACAGCAGGATCATTATTTATCTCGGCAGTGTGATGCCCAATGGCGACACACTGTTCATTGATGCAGTGAGTTTCAAAGAGTGTGATGCGAATCCCGAGCCTCTCAGCGTTGATGTTGGAAACCTCATTTTCAATAACGAAACATCCTGGGGAGTATTGGTGTGGAATAGGTCCGATCTGAATGCCCAAGGGGAGTTCTGGTACGATGAGGTGAACGATCTTCTTGAGATGTACTCAGTTGTCAATCCCGGAAGTTACTATTCGCACTTGGAGCTGGGTCTTGACGAACGCATCATTGACATGACAAGCAAGAGCTATGGGGTCTGCGATAATCTAGATTTGCGCTATGGGTCATTTGGAGTCGAAGGGGGCAATACACATCATCTCTGGATAAAGAATTGCGATGTCTCGTACATCGGCGGTGGAAATATTACTGGTGTACATCCACCTGGACGCGGAGGAAACGGTGTGCAATTCTGGAATGGAAACCATGACAACATTGTGGAGCGATGTACGTTCAATCAGATCTACGACGCTGCAGTGACCGCGCAGGGAAATGACTCTGCGGGATTTGATGTCTATAATATCTATTTCAGAAACAATGTTATTAGGAACAGCGAATATTCGTTCGAATTTTGGGAAGGGGGAAGTCTGTCCCGGGCACATGACATCTATTTTGAGAACAATACTTGTTTGAATGCAGGCCGAGGTTGGGGGCACGCTCAAAGACCGGACCCCAATGGTACTCATCTGATGTTCTTTCCTTTCATCGCACAAACAACGAACGTCTACGTACGTAACAACATCTTCTTCGATGCTGCAGATCAATGCGTTCGATGGTGGAGAAAAGAGGACATAAGCAAGATCGTGGTTGAGCGCAATTGCTGGTACCAATCCAATGGTCTGTTGGCGAGAATTGATCTACAGGAGGGAATAGGGCCAGTCAACATAACCTACGACTATGCCACACAGTGGGACGCGTACCGAGCTGCGTCGAAGCAGGATTCCAATTCGATCCATGCTGATCCACTTCTGAATGCCGATCTCACACTTCAGGCAGCTTCTCCATGCATCGATGCAGGAAAGTCGCTGACGACCGTGCAGATGGACTTCAATGGCACCGCACGGCCGCAGGGAGCGGCATATGACATCGGTGCATTTGAGGCTCCAGCGTGGTTGATTGCTCCTCCGACACTTCTGGCACCGACAGACAACATGAAGCAGGTACCGATCAAACCGATATTGAGTTGGAAGAAATTGCCCAGAGCTCAGAAATACACGCTCGCGATATCTCTTGCGCCGACGTTTGCGAGTTTGGTGTTGATTGACACGACCATGATCGATACGACAAGAGCGATCGGACCCCTTCAATATGGCACGATTTACTATTGGCGAGTGTGTGCGCAGAATGCCGGAGGGACGAGCGATTGGTCGCAAGTGAGGAGCTTTACCACGATCGCTGCAACACCACTGGGGCCAGCATACTATGTTTCACCAAATGGAAACGACTCGAATCCTGGAACGGAAGCGCTCCCGTGGAAGACACTTGCGAAAGCTGCTTCGACGGCCACCGCCGGAGTGACTGTGTTCATCAAGCAAGGCACCTACCACGAGCGCCTTGTGCCTGTGAACTCCGGGACTGTAAACGGACCAATAACATTTACATCCTACCCCGGTGATTCTGTTACGGTCGATGGCACTGGAATGATATTCCCCGGCCCACGGGATGGTGTCAGGGCTTGGACGGGGTTAGTACACGTTCAGGGTTTGCAATACATCAAAATATCCGGTCTGAGAGTTCTAAACTCGGACGCTACTGGAATATTCGTTGCACAAAGCAGCTCTGTCACTATCAGGCAAAACTATACAGAGAATACGTATTCGCCCGGAATACAGGCAGACTACAGTGATAACGTCTTGGTTGAAGCCAACGAAGTCGTACGGGCATGTACGGGCCACGATCAAGAGTGCATTTCGTTTTCATCCACGAACCACTTTGAGATAAAAAACAATCGCGTTCATGACGGCCTGCAGGAGGGAATCGATGTGAAAGTAGGTTGCTCGAATGGAACCATCTGCTACAATGAAGTGTACAGCCAGACAGGACGTCCTGCTGGAATCTACATAGACGCATTCAGCGGTCACCAGTTCAACATCGACGTGTACGAAAACATTTGCCACGACAACGGTATTGGTATGACTGTTGGCTGTGAGAACGGGGGATTTCTTGAGGCAGTCAGAATACACCACAATAGAGTGTATAACAACGGCAGAGGTTTCTGGCTGGCGGGTGTCGGCGTGTCCTCAGCAAAACACCTCTTCAATAACATATGGATTTACGGAAATGAGTTTCATGACAATGAATTCGGCCTCGAAATAGGCGGCTACACGGGAACGGACATTGACAGCATTGGCGTTTTCAGCAATCTGATCTATCGTAACAAAGGTGTGGGAGTGCGGATCACTCGCTATGACGGACCGACAGGCGATTTTTCGATCCGAAACGTTTCGGTGATCAACAACACGATCTATGGAAACGGCACAGTGGGAAATGGGTGGGACGCAGATAATGGGGGCATCAATATTTTCAACATCACTCCTGTGAATATGGTGGTTGGAGACAACATTCTCAGCAATAACACCGTTTGCACTATCCATGTTTCGCCGGAGGTTCTGTCTGGGAGTCTCACGATCGACTTCAATTTCTTCGATGGGTTCCGGAATTTTCTGGACGAGAACGCGGGGACAAATGCCGTCTATGGGATTCCATCATTTGTCGATTCCTTGAAGAACGATTATCATTTGCGTGCTACGTCGCCCTGTATTGACAAAGGAAATCCCAGTCAAGTGTACAACGATCCAGCAGATCAGAGCAAACCTGGATATGCTCTATATCCTGCTCAGGGGACGCTGCGAAACGATATGGGTGCTTACGGCGGTCCGTATGCAACTTCCTGGGACCTGGCAACTTCTTTGGCAAAACCACAAACCCCGTTGCCCAACTCACCGGCTGACTCTGCGAGAGGTGTCTCAACAAAGCCGACGTTGAGTTGGAACATGGTCTTGGGATCGGACAGATACAGAGTGCAGCTCTCGACCAACGTCAGCTTTGGCACGAAGGTCATGGACGATTCAACGGTGACGGATTGCTATCGGCAGGTGGGTCCGCTCCAGATCAACACGACATACTATTGGCGAGTGAGTGCAGCAAATGTCGCCGGGACGAGCAGCTACTCTGCAGTGAGGTCATTCACGACGGGCGTTGCATCGGCTGTTGAGCAACTGGATGGTGCAGTCCCAAGAGAATATGCTTTGAGCCAGAACTATCCCAACCCCTTCAATCCCGCCACGACAATCCAGTTCGCATTGCCGAAAAGCAGCTATGTAAGCCTGAAGGTGTACGACGCTTTGGGGAGAGAAATCACAATGTTAGTATCGCAGCAACTTAATCCCGGATATTTTACGATACGGTGGAACGCGAACGTTTCGAGCGGCATCTATTTCTACCGCCTGCAGGCGGGGAACTACGTGGCGACGAAGAAAATGATTTTGATTAAGTGAGGGTACATATGAGGATGCGAATCTGCTCATTGCTCATTCTGCTTTCTTTAGTCTTGGCTCTGCCATCTCGATCACAATGGATACAGACCAGCGGACCATATGGTGGTTACATTCATTCTTTCGCCGCCTTCGGCACTAACCTTTTTGTCGGAACCTTGGGCGGCGGTATTTATCTCTCCACCAATAACGGCGCACGCTGGACAGCGGCCAATACGGGTCTAACGAACACTTCTGTCTCTTCTTTTGCCGTCTTAGGCACGAATCTCTTTGCCGGAACCAATGGCGGCGTCTTTCTTTCCACCAACAACGGTACAAGCTGGACAGCTGTCAATGTGGGCTTAACGAACACCTATGTCAATGCTCTTGCTGTCGCCGGCACAAATCTCTTTTCGGGGACTTCCGGTGGCGGTGTCTTTCTTTCCACAAACAACGGCACAAGCTGGACGGCAGCTAGTACCGGTTTGACGAACATGAACGTCCATACCGTTGCCGTCGCCGGCACAAATCTCTTTGCTGGAACTTATGGTGGCGGGGTGTTTCTTTCGACCAACAATGGTACGAGTTGGACTGGGCTGGGTACTGGGTCGACGAACACTTATGTCAACGCTCTTGCCGTCTCTGGCACAAATCTCTTTGCCGGGACTAATGGCGGCGTCTTTCTTTCGACGAACAATGGGGCAAGTTGGACAACAGCTAATACCGGCTTGACAAACACCTCTGTTCTAACTCTTGCCGTCTCCAGCATGAACATATTTGCTGGGACTTACGGGGGCGGTGTGTTTCTCTCCACCAATAACGGCGCCAGCTGGACTTTGGCCACTTCGGGCATGACAAACACTCAAGTCAACGTTCTCGCCGCTCTCGGCACGAATCTTTTTGCAGGAACCGATGGCAATATCTTCCTTTCTACCAATAACGGCACAAGCTGGACCGTGGCGAATACCGGCTTGACGAGCACTACCATCTCTGGTTTTGCCCTCTCAGGCACGAATCTCTTTGCAGGGACTTCTGGTGCCGGTGTCTTTCTTTCGACCAACTCCGGCACGAGTTGGATCTTGGCCAGTACGGGGATGACGAACACGACGGTCTTGTCTCTCGCTCTCTCCGGCACGAATATCTTCGCCGGGACTAATGGCAATGGGGTTTTTCTTTCCACCAACAACGGCACAAGTTGGACTGCGGTCAACGCCGGATGGCCACAGTATGTTGGTGTCTATGCTCTTGCCGCCTCGGGCACAAATCTCTTTGCCGGGACTAATGGTAACGGCGTTTTTCTTTCCACAAACAATGGCACAAGCTGGACTGTGGTCAATAATGGCTTGACAAACACTAGTGTCATTGCTCTTGCGGTCTCCGGGGCAAACATCTTTGCGGGGACTAATGGCAACGGCGTTTTTCTTTCCACGAACAATGGCACAAGTTGGGTTGCGGCCAATACGGGCTTGACGAACGCTTCTGTCTATTCTCTTGCTGTCCTGGGCACGAGTCTCTTTGCTGGGACTTTTGGTAACGGGGTCTTTCTTTCGACCGACAATGGGACAAGTTGGACTTCCGTCGGACTATCGAACACGTATGTCTATTCTTTCGCTGTCTTAGGCACGAGTCTCTTTGCTGGGACTTTTGGTAACGGAGTCTTTCTTTCGACCAATAATGGGACAAGCTGGACTGCTGTCAATGCGGGCTTGACAAACACTAATCTCAATGCTCTTGCTGTCGCCGGCACAAACCTCTATGCTGGGATTTACGGTGGCGGGGTCTGGAGTCGGTCGTTGTCGGAGATGCTCATCTCAAAGATTGCGTTAACCTCTGGGAACAGTCAGACAGCAGCAGTCAAAATGATTCTTCCAACTCCTTTCGTCGTGACGGCGACGGATGCGGGCGGTAACCCGATGTCAGGCGTAACCGTGAGTTTTGCCATTTCATCCACGCCAACCGGAGCGAGCGGACAATCCTTGAGCACTACTACGACCACTACCAACAGCAGTGGACAGGCCTCAACGGTATTAACACTAGGAAGCATGGCTGGGACGTATAGTGTGACGGCAACATCGACTGGATTGAATGGGAGCCCGGTGACGTTTAGCGCAACAGCGACAAATCCGGCTCCGGTATTGTCGAGTATCTCAACGAACCGAGCCGGCAGGGGGAGCAGAATCAATGTGGTCTTGACCGGGTCCAACTACATTCAAGGGGTGACAACAACGAGTTTTGGGCCGGACATAACGGTCAATACGCAAGATTTCCCTATAAGTTCTTTGATAGTTGTCAATATTTCGATCAACAGTACTGGAGCAATTGGTACACGGGATGTGAGTGTGACGAATCCTGGTCCTGGAGGAGGGACGTCGACATTGAGTGGAGCATTTACAGTTGACGCATCCACACCGACAAGTGTAGAGAGCATGTTGGGTGCGGTTCCGGAGGAGTTTGTGCTCCATGAGGCTTACCCGAACCCGTTCAACCCATCAACGAACATACAGTTTGATTTGCCAAAGACGGTTCCCGTGACGCTGGAGATCTACAACATCTTGGGGAGTAGGATTCGCACATTGGTGAGGGGTGAATCTTTGAATGCCGGTCGATACACGGCTGCATGGGATGGCAGGGATGAAGGGGGGACAAGTGTGGCGTCGGGGGTGTACATTTGTCGGATCAGCGCGGGGGACTTCCAAGCATCGAAGAAAATGGCCTTATTGCGATAGGAATCATAGATGATGAGCCACTACTCAATGGAACCAGATGCGAGAAGCATTCTTGTCTTCGGCCATAGCTCACAAGAGACCCCGTGTGGCCGCTATGCAGAATCTGACAAGGGGAGCAACCCATGAAGACCCACACTGCAATCGCGGTCGTGCTGCTTCTGGCTGCTTGGCCTCTTGATTCAGATGCTCAGGCGAAGAAGTACTATGTAGATGCCACCGGCGGGTCGGATGCCAACAGCGGCTTGTCACCTTCAGTAGCGTGGAAAACAATTGACAAGGTCAACGCGTCGACGTTTGCGCCGGGGGACTCCATCTTGTTCGAGAGAGGGGAAGCGTTCAGGGGAAGCCTGGTGCCGTCCAGCGGATCGCCATCCGGATATATCACCTACAGCGCTTATGGAAGCGGGAACAAACCGAAATTGCTGGGCGCATACGACAGGAGTTCCCCTTCAGACTGGACGAATCAGGGGGGAAACATTTGGAGGACAAAATACAAGTCGGTGAATCTTGTTGGGTCTGAACTTTTGCCGAATCCCGATTTTTCAAACGACCTCTCAGGCTGGCAAAAATATGACGACCCCACCACTGGTGCTTCAAGTGTCTTTTCAAGGACGACAACGGCGGGTGAGTACTACACAGGACCTGGCGGAGCGAGGTTGGTTTGTATCAATCGCGGATCCAACCAGTGGAACTCAGACATACAGCTTTTCACAGCAGTTGGATCAATAAAGGCGCTCTCTTGGTACCGTCTCACATTCATGGCAAGAGCCACGCGGCCCTTTGCGATGCCCGAGAACAAGATAGCCTTGCACCAGTACGGTCCTCCCTTTACGCCGTACGCGTCCGCCGTAGCGCCCCCCATAGCGATCACGAGTCAGTGGACTTCATACGAAGCATATTTTCATGCGAGCACAACAGCGAGCGACGGGAGGGTCACGTTCTATTTTGGCAATATGATGCCCAATGGCGACACACTCTTCATCGATGCATTGAGCTTCAAAGAGTGTGATGAAAATCCCGCCCCACTCAATGTTGACGTCGGGAACATCGTTTTCAACAATGAAACATCGTGCGGTGTATTGGTCTGGAACAGGTCGGACCTGAACTCCCAGGGGAAGTTCTGGTACGATGAAGACAATGATCTGCTCGAGATGTATTCTGTCAGTAACCCTGGGACGTACTATTCGCACATTGAGCTCTGCATGGATTGGGACATTATTAGTGTTGTCAACAAAAGCTACTTCATTTGCGAAAATCTGGACATTCGAGACGGGGGAGGCAACGGATTCCAGGCAGCGAAGACACATCATTCCTGGGTAAAGAAATGTGACTTCTCATACATCGGAGGCGGCAACATCACCGGTGAGCACCCGAGGATACGAGGGGGGAATGGTGCTACGTTTTGGATTGGAAACCATGACAATATCATTGAGACTTGCACGTTCAATCAGATCTACGATACCGGCATGAGTGAACAGGGAGTAGACAGCGCCGGTTTCGAAGTGTACAATATCTACTTCAGAAACAACCTTATCAGTAACTGCGAGAACTCTTATGAGCTCTGGGCGCAAAGAGAATTGTCTACAGCTCATGACCTCTATTTTGAAAACAATACCTGCCTGGACGCTGGAAAAGGGTGGGGCCGTTCTCAACGGCCGAATCCGAATGGGGTTCATGTGCAGATATCGCCCATTCTCGCAAAGTCCTGGAATATCTACATACGGAACAACGTCTTCTACAACGCTGTGGATTACGGCATACGCTATTGGTGGATGGAGGACACCAAGCACATCATAGTCGACAACAATTGCTGGTACCAATCGAGCGGATCGTTCGTGAGGATTGACAATTCTTCTTCGTGGCAGACCGTCAACATCATCTACGATTACTCGCAGTGGGATACCTATCGGGCAGCGACGAAGCAGGATTCCAATTCGATCCATGCCGATCCACTTCTGAATGCCGATCTGACTCTCCAGCCGGCATCTCCATGCATCGATGCCGGGAAGTCGCTAACGACAGTGCAGACGGACTACAATGGCACAGCGCGTCCGCAGGGTGCGGCATATGACATCGGTGCGTTTGAGGCTCCAGCCTGGTTGGTCGCCCCTCCGACTCTTCTGTCACCAACAGACAACATGAAGCAAGTTCCGATCAATCCGATGCTGACCTGGAAGAAACTGCCCAGGACTCAAAAATACTCGCTTGCGGTATCTCTGACGCCGACGTTTTCCAACCTGGTCTTGAGTGACACGACTGTGGTCGATACAACTAGAATGATCGGACCTCTTCAATATGGCACGATTTACTATTGGCGCGTATGTGCGAAGAATATCGGAGGGACGAGCGATTGGTCGTCGGTGCGGAGTTTCACGACGATTGCAGCAACGCCACTCGGTCCGTCATACTACGTTTCACCAAACGGTAATGACTCGAATCCGGGGACGGAATCGCTCCCCTGGAAGACACTGGCGAAAGCTGGTTCGGCGGCTACAGCTGGTGTGACTGTATTCATCAAGCAAGGCGTTTACCGGGAGCGCCTTGTCCCTGTGAACTCCGGGACGGCAGACGCTCCAATCACATTCACATCCTACCCTGGCGATTCAGTGACTATCACCGGCGTTGGAATAGAATTCCCTTCCGGACAATCCGGTGATAAGTGGTGGAGCGGGCTCATACACGTTGAAGGACTGATGTATATCAAGATATCCGGACTCAGAGTTGTGAACTCTGAGACGAGTGGGATCCTTGTGACTCAAAGTCGTCACATTACGATCGAGAAGAATTACACAGATAGCACGTACTCCTCTGGAATAGTAGTCAATGGTAGTTACGACATAGCGGTTGACGCCAATGAGGTTGCACACGCATGCACGGGCCTCGATCAAGAATGTGTTTCCATTATGTCAACAGACACCTTTGAAATAAAGAACAATCGCGTTCATGATGGATTGCAGGAAGGGATTGATGTGAAGGTAGGATCCTCCAATGGGATCGTGTGCACAAATGAAGTGTATAACCAGACAGGGCGCCCTCCTGGGATCTACATAGACGCTTTCAGCGGCCATGAGTTCAATATCGACGTATTTGACAACATCTCTCATGATAACGGCTTCGGTTTTGATATAGGCTGCGAGGATGGCGGGCTCCTGCAAGCGATCAAGATACATCACAACAAAGCGTATAACAATGGTAGAGGTCTCTGGGTAGGAGGCTGGGGAGTAGCTGGGGTGAAACATCAGTTCAGTAACATATCAATCTATGGTAATGAGTTCTATAACAACGATGTGGGGCTTGAAATAGGCGGCTACACAGGAACGGACATTGACAGCATTGGCGTTTTCAACAACCTGATCTATCGCAATAAAGGTGTGGGGGTGCGGATCACGCGCTATGACGGACCGACAGGCGATTTTGCGATCCGAAACGTTTCGGTAATCAACAACACGATCTATGGAAACGGCACAGTGGGAAATGGGTGGGACGCAGATAATGGGGGCATAAATATTTTCAACATCACTCCTGTGAATATGGTGGTTCGAGACAACATTCTCAGCAATAATACCGTTTGCACTATCCATGTTTCGCCGGAGGTTCTCGCTGGGAGTCTCGCGATCGACTACAATTTCTTCGATGGGTTTCGGAATTTTCTGGACGAGACAGCAGGGACAAACGCAGTCTATGGAATTCCATTGTTCGTCGATTCTTTGAGGAATGATTATCATCTACGGTCTGCTTCACCATGTATTGACAAAGGAAATCCCGCTCAGCAATACAACGATCCAGCAGATCAGAGCAAACCTGGATATGCTCTATATCCTGCTCAGGGCACACTACGAAACGACATGGGTGCTTACGGTGGTCCGTATGCGAGTTCGACGGATGTGGTGATCACTGCGCCGCCATCGGCGCCAAGCCTTGCCGTACCGGCGAACGGTGCAAAGAGTGTGTCGATCAGTCCAACGCTGAGCTGGGAAAGAGCAATGGGAGCATCGACATATCGATTACAGGTATCGCTTGATTCATGGTTCTCAATGATCGTCGTAGACGATTCAACGATGAGCGAAACACTCAGACCCATCGGGCCGCTGCAGAATGGAACGACATTCTTCTGGCGTGTCAACGGGAAGAACGAAGGAGGGACGAGCGACTGGTCGTCGGTGCGGAGTTTCACGACGATTGCAGCAACGCCACTCGGACCGGCGTACTACGTTTCACCGATCGGCAACGACTCAAATCCGGGAACAGAAACGCTGCCTTGGAAGACACTTGCGAAAGCTGGCTCGGCGGCGACAGCTGGTGTGACTGTATTCATTAAGCAAGGCACCTACAACGAGCGCCTTGTGCCAGTGAACTCCGGGACGGCAGACGGACCCATCACATTCACATCCTATCCGGGTGATTCCGTGACCATCGATGGAACGGGGATGATATTCCCCGGTCCACGAGATGGAGTTAGGGCTTGGACGGGACTAGTACATGTTCAAGGTCTGAAATACATCAAAATATCCGCTCTCAGGGTTCGAAACTCGGACGCTACTGGAATCTTCGTTGCACAGAGCAGCAACGTCACCATTGGGGGAAACTACACGGACAGTACTTACTCTCCTGGAATACAAGTAGACTACAGCGATAATGTTGTGGTCCAAGCCAATGAAGTTGTTCATGCATGCACGGGTCTAGATCAAGAATGCATTTCCTTCACGTCAACGCGCAACTTTGAGATAAAGAACAATCGCGTTCATGATGGCCTGCAAGAAGGAATCGATGTGAAGGTGGGTTGCTCAAATGGAACCGTGCGCAACAATGAAGTGTACAACCAGAAAGGGCGCCCTGCTGGAATCTACATAGACGCTTTTAGCGGCCATGAGTTCAACATCGACGTATTTGAAAACATCTGCCACGACAACGGAATTGGTATTACTGTAGGCTGCGAGAATGGAGGGCTCCTTGAGGCAATCAAGATACATCACAACAAAGTGTACAACAATGGTAGGGGTTTTTGGCTGGCAGGCGTTGGTGTCTCTACTGCGAGCCATCTTTTCAACAACATACTAGTCTATGGCAATGAGTTCTATAACAACGAATTCGGATTTGAATTGGGCGGCTACACTGGGACAAACATTGACACCGTCAAAGTCTTCAATAACCTGATCTATCGCAATAAAGGTGTGGGGGTGCGGATCACACGCTATGACGGACCGTCAGGCGATTTCGCGATACGAAACGTTTCGGTAATCAACAACACGATCTATGGAAACGGTACAGTGGGAAATGGGTGGGACGCTGACAATGGAGGCATAAACATTTTCAACATCACTCCAGTGAATATGGTGGTTCGAGACAACATTCTCAGCAATAACACCGTTTGCACTATCCATGTTTCGCCCGAGGTTCTCGCTGGGACTCTCGCGATCGACTACAATTTCTTCGATGGGTTCCGGAATTTTGCGGACGAGAAAACAGGGACAAACGCAGTCTATGGAGTTCCCGCGTTCGTCGATTCACTACGCAACGATTATCACCTACGGACTTCCTCACCATGTATTGACAAAGGAAATCCCGCTCAGCAATACAACGATCCAGCAGATCAGAGCAAACCCGGATATGCTCTATATCCTGCTCAGGGCACGCTGCGAAATGATATGGGTGCTTACGGCGGCCCCTATGCCACTTCCTGGGACCTTTCAACTTCGCTGACAAAACCACAAGCGCCATTGCCCAGCTCACCGGCTGACTCTGCGAGAGGCGTATCAACAAAACCAACGTTGAGTTGGAACATGGTCTTGGGATCGGACAGATACAGAGTGCAACTCTCGACCAGCGCAAGTTTTAGCAGTAAACTCGTTGATGATTCGACGGTGACGGATTGCTATCGGCAGGTGGGTCCGCTTCAGGCCAACACGACATACTATTGGCGAGTGAGCGCAACAAATGTCGCCGGGACGAGCAGTTATTCCGCTGTGAGGACATTTACGACGGGCGTTGCATCAGCTGTCGAGCAACAGGATGGTGCGATACCGAGAGAATATGCTTTGAAACAGAATTATCCTAATCCGTTTAACCCATCCACGACCATCCGGTTTGAATTGCCGAAGAGCAGCTATGTAAGCCTGAAGGTGTTCGACGCCTTGGGGAGAGAAATCACAACATTGGTATCGCAGGAACTTAATCCCGGATATTTCACGATACGATGGAACGCAAATGTATCGAGCGGAATCTACTTCTATCGCCTTCAGGCAGGACAATATGTCGAGACGAAGAAGATGGTGCTGCTGCGCTAGAGAGGTTCGACAATGAGACGAAAAAAAACAAGACGACTGACTGTGATCATTCTTTGTCTCTTGCCATTCTTTTGTGCAGGGCGCTTGCACGCTCAAACGGGACCAACTTACTTCTATGTTTCTCCGACCGGCAATGACTCGAATCCTGGGACAGAAGCGCTTCCTTGGAAGACCCTTGCGAAAGCAGGTTCAGCGGCTACTGCTGGTGCCACAGTTTTCATCAAACAGGGGATCTACCGCGAGCGCCTGGTGCCTGTGAACTCCGGCCGGCCAGACGCACCCATCACTTTCACGTCCTACCCGGGTGATTCTGTGACCATAAATGGTCTGGGGATACAACTGCCTTCGGGACGGGGAAGTGGCAGGTGGTGGTGTGGGCTCATACACGTCGAAGGATTGTCTTATCTCAAGATTTCGGGACTCAGGATTGTGAACTCGGAGGCGAGTGGAATTCTTGCCACAAATTGCAGTCATATTACTATTGAGAAAAACTACACTGACAGCACTTTCTCATGTGGGATAGTAGTGAACGGCTGCAATGACATTGTGGTTGATGCCAACGAAGTCGTTCACGGATGTACAGGCCTTGATCAAGAATGCATTTCATTTATGTCGACAAACAGTTTTGAGATAAAGAACAATCGCGTCCATGACGGTCGTACAGAGGGAATTGATGTCAAAGTGGGTTCGTCAAATGGTGTTGTGAAAAACAATGAAGTATATCTTCAGGGAGTACCAGACCGAGGACCCGCTGGTATCTACATAGAGGCGTGGGACAAGCACGAATTCAACATCGACGTATTTGACAATTCGTGCCATCATAACACCGGCGGTTTTGCCGTCGCATCCGAAAATGGTGGATTGCTTGATGCCATCAGGTTGCACAACAACAAGTCATACAGAAATGTGAGGGTTGGATTCAGCGTTGGAGGGTGGGGTATAGCGCAAACGCATCTGATGAAGAATATTGAATTTTATGGAAACGCTTCGTACGAAAACCAATTCGGATTCGAAATCGGAGGACACTCGGGGACCGTCGTCGATAGCATCCGGATACACAACAATTTGATCTATCACAACGGAACCACTGGTGTAACAATGGGTGGATACGATGCGCCACCAGCCCCGTTTGTAGTTGGAAGAATTGAAATAATCAACAACACGATCTTTGGAAATGGAACATCAAGCAATGGGTGGGGCGATGGCGGCATCAATTTCGCGAACATGAGCCCCCAGATCATCGTCGTTAGAAACAACATCCTGAGCAGCAATGCCGCGTATACGATTTGTGTTCAGCCGGAGGTTCCACGAGTGAATGTCACCATTGACTACAATTTCTTCGATGGGTTCCGAAATTTCCCAAATGAGACAGCAGGGACAAATCCGGTCTATGGCGATCCGCTATTCGTAGATTCTTTGAGGATCGATTATCATCTGAAAGCGACTTCGCCGTGTATCGACAAAGGGCACCCCGATCAAGTGTACAACGATCCGAGTGATCCAAACAAACCGGGTTGCGCGCTGTACCCTGCTCAGGGAACGCTTCGAAACGATCTAGGTGCGTACGGCGGTCCCTATGCGGGCTCTTCGGATCTGTTCATCATTGCACCCCCATCGGCACCGATCCTTGCGGGACCTGCAGATGCTGTGAAGAGCGCGTCGGTCTCTCCGGCGCTCAGCTGGGATAGGGCCATGAGTGCGGTCACTTATCGGTTGCAGGTCTCGCTCACTTCGTGGTTCTCGACAATCATTGTCGACGATTCGACGATTACGGAGACATTCAAGACCGTCGGACCATTGCAGAACGGAACGACGTACTTCTGGCGCGTCAATGCAAAGAACCAAGGGGGAACGAGTGCCTGGTCGCAGGTGAGGAATTTCACGACGACGGTCGCAGCACCACTTGGAATAGCGTACTATGTTTCACCGACCGGCAACGACTCGAATCCTGGGACAGAAACGCTTCCTTGGAAAACACTTGCGAAAGCGGGTTCGGCGGCTACGGCTGGTGCGACTGTGTTCATCAAGCAAGGCGTTTACCGGGAGCGCTTTGTCCCTGTGAACTCCGGGACGGCAGACAAACCGATCACATTCACATCCTATCCGGGTGATTCCGTGATCATCACTGGAGTGGGAATGATGCCGCCTCCAGGCTGGTTAGACGGGCTTGTATATATTAGGAACCTGAGCTATATCAAGATCAGCGGACTCAAGATCTTGAATTCGGCACATGTAGGCATTGTTGTTGAGGTCTGCAGCCACATCACCATCGAAAAGAATTACGTTGACAGCACGTTCAGTCCCGGGATCAAAGTGCACGCTTCCGACTACATCATAGTTGACGGCAATGAAGTTGTTCGCGGTTGCTTTGGCCTGGAAGAGGAATGCATATGTATTTCAGTGGTAGACCTTTTTGAAGTGAGGAACAATCGCGTCCACGACGGCTTCACGGAAGGGATATGCGTGAAGAATGTTTCAAACGGTATTGTCACCAGAAATGAAGTGTACAACCAAAGGGATCGCTTTGGCATCTACACGGGAACCTGGGACGGGCATCAGTTCAACATTGAGGTATTTGACAACATCTCCCACGACAACCTTCAAGGTTTTGGTATCTCGTCTGAGAACGGAGGTTTGCTTGAAGGAATACGAGTGCATCATAACAAAGCATATAACAACGATAGAGGTTTTTGGGTGAACGGTGGAGGCGTGAACCCACAGAAGCATCCCATGAAGAACATTGCAATCTATGCAAATGAATTCCACGAAAACCGCGTCGGCCTTGACATCGGCGGTCTAGTGGGGATGACACTAGACAGCATCAGAATCTACAATAATCTGATCTATCACAACACAACGGGAGTGGGGATATCCCGGTATGATGGCTCCTCGGGCGAGTATGTGCTGCGAAACATTGAAATAGTCAATAACACAATCTATGGAAATGGCATATCGAGCAATGGGTGGGCAGACGGGGGCATAATTCTCTCGAACATCAGCCCCGAAAGTATTCTTATTCGCAACAACATATTGAGCAGCAACGCCGCCTTCTCCATTTCTGTCCAGCCGGAGGTTCCATTTTCGAGTGTCACCATTGACTACAACTTCTTCAGTGGGTTCCGGAATGTCCAGTACGAAAAAGCAGGGGCCAACCCAGTCTATGGAACTCCATCGTTCGTCGACTCGTTGAGGAACGATTATCATCTGCAAGCAACTTCACCATGCATCGACAAAGGAAATCCTGCTCAACAGTACAACGATCCAGTAGATCCAGGCAAACCGGGGTATGCTCTGCACCCAGCGCAGGGCACGCTTCGGAACGATGTGGGTTCTTACGGTGGCCCCTATGCAACTTCCTGGGACCTGTCAACTTCGCTGACAAAACCACAAGCGCCATTGCCCAACTCACCGGCTGACTCTGCAAGAGGTCTATCAACAAAGCCAACGTTGAGTTGGAATATGATCCTGGGAACTGACAGGTACAGAGTGCAGCTCTCAACAAGCCTGAACTTTAGCAACAAGATCGTCGATGATTCGACTGTGACTGATTGCTATCGGCAGGTGGGTCCGCTTCAGGCCAACACGATATACTATTGGCGAGTGAGCGGTACAAATGTCGCCGGGACGAGCAGTTATTCCGCTGTGAGGACATTTACGACGGGCGTTGCATCAGCTGTTGAGCAGCTTAACGGTTCGGTACCGACAGAATATGCCTTGAGACAGAATTATCCCAATCCGTTTAACCCATCCACGACCATCCGGTTTGAATTGCCGAAGAGCAGCTATGTAAGCCTGAAGGTGTTCGACGCCTTGGGGAGAGAAATCACAACATTGGTATCGCAGGAACTTAATCCCGGATATTTCACGATACGATGGAACGCGAACGTATCGAGCGGCATCTATTTCTACCGCTTGCAGGCGGGAGAATTTACAGAGACAAAAAAGATGATATTATTGAGATAGGGTTGCTTTGAGAACTACCATTCGATCACTGGGCTTCTTGCTCAATATGTTGTTTGCTTGATTTTGTGTTGAAGCCGATTGCATGCAACGCATTCTGACGCATCACTGTATTCCGGAAAGAGTGTTCGGAGGCATCATGGCACACCTTCGCGCTACAATTGTTCTCTCACTCTTTCTCTTGCAGCCAAGACTACAGGCAATTCATTCTTGTCAACCTTGATCAAGGTTTTGGCCATCACTTTTCACACGTTTGCCTTTGTTCGATGCTATCGTTACTTTGCATCACCCTCTCGCACCGTTCCATCCTTTCCAACCAACAAGAGATCTCTATGAATCGGATTGTTGCGTTTGTCTTGCTTGCTCTGTGTTCTTCGATCTCAGTTGCCCAAATACCAACGATGGTGCCGGTTGCAGGCGGCACATTTACAGATGGCTCTACTCCGGTCTCAATCAGCAGCTTCAACATCGACAAATATGAAGTCACGTACGAACTCTGGACAGCTGTCAGAAACTGGGGCTTGATTCATGGCTACACCGATCTTCCAAGTGGAGGAAATGGATACCTTCCGGTCGGGACGAATAACCCGGTTACAACTGTGAACTGGTATGATATTGTGAAATGGTGCAATGCGCGTTCCGAAAAGGATGGTTTGACCCCGGTCTATTATACAAACAGCACGCAAAGCACGGTCTGTCGCATCGGAGAGACGGTTATCAACAACGATGCGGTTAAATGGAATGCTAACGGGTATCGTTTGCCCACTGAAGCAGAGTGGGAATTTGCTGCTCGGGGAGGGACCCAAACCCACGGCTCTACTTACAGCGGTAGCAACACTGTGGGAGATGTGGCATGGTATTCTGAAAACTCGGGACAATCTACTCACACGGTGGGGCAGAAGACGGCAAATGAGCTTGGGATTTACGACATGAGCGGCAATGTCTATGAATGGTGCTGGGACTGGTGGGGCCCCGCGTATCCATCCGGAGGAACGGCTGATCCGAAAGGGCCATCATCAACACAATCATGGCGTTGTCTTCGCGGGGGTTCTTTCCTCTCCCCCGAGACTTACTGTTTGGTCCATGATCGCGCCTACTACTACCGCGACCCGGGTGTCATCTACTCCGGCAACGGCTTTCGATGTGCCCAGTCGGCTGCACAGCAGGTTACTTCGGCAAATCGTGGTGCAGGTGATCTCCCCCGGGATTTTGCACTTAACCAGAACTATCCAAATCCTTTCAATCCCAGCACAACCATCAGCTACTCATTGCCGAAGGCCGCAATTGTTTCGCTTCGGATTTTCAACGCCCTTGGTCAAGAAGTAGCAACGCTCGTGAATGAACAAAAGGAAGCCGGCTATTACCAGGTCCAATGGAACGCCAATGTCTCAAGCGGCATCTACTTCTATCGTTTGCAGGCCGGAGAATACGTGGAGACGAAGAAGATGATTCTGTTGAAGTAATCCTACACCACTAAACGTCACACCAAAGGCTCAGCGATTTGCTGGGCCTTTCATATTTCTGCGCAAATATATTTCCCCTTCAAATAGCCATCAGGATCCTTCAAGAGTCTTTGCCATTCCAACTTTGCCACAAAACCCATAGACCCTGTGGCAATGTCTAACTTACTTTGTCAGATTGTCCGTTAGACAAAATTGTGTCTAACTGTCTAATTGTCGAACTGGAAGTTTGTCAGTTCGCCACAGACCCTATAGGTTGATGACAATGTCGAACTTCTACTTTGTCACTTTGCCAAATGGCGAACTTCTTGTCTAATTGTCAAATTGGCAAATCCGTACCGTGAAGTTTGCCAGATTGCCACACTCTATAGGGATGTTGTCGATGTGACGAAGTGTGGATCTGACCTCAGTAAGGATTGTACCAGCGAGGATAAAAAAACCCCACCATGCCTGTATAAAACCGCGAATGTGTACTGAATTCGAAGGGTGTCGAATCCGCGATCAGAGATAGGATCCGAGCAGATTGGGGAATGTCAGAGGGAGGATAAAAAAACACTACTAATCGGTACATAATCGCGAAAAGCGAACCAATTTCGAAAGGTTCAATCGCGACTTCAATCGATTCGCGTAATCGCGCGCGGCGTGATGAGTTGCGGAACACAAGTTTGACAGAAGGCCGGTCCAGACGGGTGTTGGCATCTGCGAGGCGCAGAAGCTGATGGGGCTTAGGCTACGTTCATCCGGTGCCAAGTTGTTAGTTGCCACTCAGTTGCAACTTGGCGATCGTTCGGGTCTCAATATCAACGACCCAGAAATTTGCGCCGTCCCAAGCCAACCCGTTCGATGAGAAGACCGGATTGTGCTTCTGGTCGAGAGCTTGAAGCGTCGCAGGGTCATAACGGACAACCAAATTGTTGAAGGAGTTGTTTCTGGAAACCCAAAGATACTTTCCGTCAGAAACCATGTTGGCTGAAGTGTAAATTGCCCATGGTTCCTCTGGCAGAACGCTGGATAATGTTCCCGTCGCAGGATCGATGTATGCGATCTGCTCAATGCCATCGCTATACCAAAGACCATACAACGACGAGCCGGCGCTGATGATTTGGGCCAGCCGCTTGTCAGTAAGAGAAACTTTGGGGGATGACTTCATCGCAAGTGTATTCAAGTCTACAGCCACGATTGTGTACTGGGCCGAACTCCCGTTCTCATAAAATGTGTAAAGGGTGTCTCCGATAACCGCAAGGCACTGATATTCTGATTGAGACGACAGGTTGGATGGTGGATAGAAATAGTTATTCAACATAGTGCGTTGCCCAGTTGTGGTGTCAAACTTGAGGAGTCGTCCGTTGCCTCCGCAGATGATCACATCGCCTTTGTGACACGCGAGCGAGAGAATATCAGAGAAATCATTTGGGGGAATTGAAATTCGCCGGATGACCTTGCCGCGCTCCGGAGGAGTCGTGAACGAAATCGAATTCGAGGGTTTCGTATCGCCTGCATGATAGTTGATACTGACTTGTGTAGAATAGGCAGTGCTATATTGCAGAACGGGCCACGAATCTTGAGGCCATACTACTCCCGACCCTATATAGCTGGGCGGAAGGTAGTTCCCGAGAGTATCAAGAAAAACGACCTCTCCCGTCCGATCCTCCCGAATCTGAAAAACGTAAGAAGTAATATTCCTCAAGAGTTCTCTTCGGGGAGGATCTTCAATTCCGATTTCAATCCGTTGATAATCATTTGCCCATAGCGCAATTGAAGGAGTCCAGTCCGAGTCGGTCGTGGTGATGGGCTCGAAGGGCAACCGTTCGTTGCATGCGCTGAGGAGGAGAAGTAGGACAGCTCCAATTCCGATGGTTGATCTAGAAATCAATGCGCACTCCCAGTGTAATCCCGAATGCGGAAAGATCCAATGATGTTGGCGTAATCGAATCCTCCAGCGATTGCGCCGGCCCTGCCCGCCACCAGAGCGTGCGCAACAGATATGATGGAATATATGATGAGGGACTTTTCGCAACAATCCCAAAATATCCATTCCCCTCAGCGAGAACGGCCTCAAACGGCTGTGTGTGTGGCAATTCGTTGTTCAAAGGCACGAATGTGCCGTCGCCATGCAAGTTGGGGAATTCAACGTGACGATATTCGATGCCCGAGATAACGCTTACTCCCTCGACGATATGAAAAGCGAATCGAATCCCGGTGCATATCCCCATACGTGAATCCTTTAGTCGTGCATCAAACCAGTATCCATAGGAGGGATCCCAAGTGATGTGGTAACTATAATCTATCGTTGCGTGCTCTTGGCAGATCACAATGAACGGCGTTACATCCAGAGCTTCACCGAGCTCAAAACGATACTCAGCACCCGCTCCATATCCCAGCATCTTGAAATGAATATCTTGTGTGGTTTCTGTCCCGAACGTGGGAGCGGATTGAACCGTGGTGTTGCTGGAAGTCGCCGTAATGTCACCAACCACGAGTATTCTCAATCCAAAGGCAATTCGGTAGCTTAGGGCGAGCTCGCCGGTAATGTCACCCAGAATCTTCTGAGCCGATCCAATTGGTGATGGATATGCAGGGTCGTAGTTGACGGCTTCGGTGGCAATTCTTAACGATTCGTTGAGCTTATTCCATGGACGATAGGAGTAACCGCCGCTCGCGGTAAGCGATAGTCGTTGAAGACACAACCACCCCGCTTCTTCCTGAGCAAAAAGGGAGAACGGAATCAAAATAGCGGATATGAACAGAAGGAAACAACGACGGTGCATCCGGAGGCTCCTTACCGGTAAGCCTCATTGATAAGGCAAATCGATTAATAATATGTTACATGTTCTATCAGCGGGATGCAAGGTATGAGACGAAAGTCGATTGCAGAAAGGCTCAATTGCTACGAATTCATGCTGCAATACGTCGTGCTGGCTCGATACAAGACGCACACAATGCTCAGAATCGAAAAGTACTTCTGCGATTTACATTGAGAACCCACAGCAAATATTGGAATTCGTCACATGCGGGATATGAAGATCAACGCGTTAGGGTTGCATATTGCCACGGTTTGCTCACGATGTTCGATAAGGGATTAACTCCCTTTTCGTCCTTCGGACTATTACGCCTCAACGCAATCATCGGTATACTCCCTTACATTTTTGCGTGGGTTTGTTTCATTTTGAGAGGGGTCGAAGCCGCTATTGGAGTTACTCGTCCGAAAAGAGAGAAGCGATGTTCGCTCATGACTCATGGATACATTGGTGTTCTTCTCTACGATGGCACCACCCGCAACAACAAAAGCTCGGCGCGCAAAAGGCTGCATAATTGTTGGTGTCCATTGCGCCTCACTGCTCCAAGAACGGAGTAACAGATGAAGACCTTGTTCCGATTCCTGATTGCCGCGATTTGTCTATTTATTCAGACCTACCCAGCGCATGCCCAGTGGATTCAAATTAATGCTCCCGGCTTCCTAATTGGCAGCCTCGTTGCTTCAGGCTCGAACCTTATTGCAGGAGCTTATTCGCCGGGGGGGGTGTTTGTGAGCTCTAACCGAGGTGTGAGCTGGTCTCGAGTTGATACTCTCGGACTTGACCTTACTACCCCAGCGATTGCCGTAGACTCGAACGGTGTTGGGGGGACAGATGTGTTCCTGATTCGCGGCACAAGAACGTTCCGGTCCACAGACGATGGCATAAGCTGGAGTGTGACCGGTGTTCTGACGCCTTCAGCGGTGTTTGATCTTGTAGCGTTAGACCGCCGTCTTTTCATAGCGACTATCCACGGTCTGTTCCGTTCCAGTGACGATGGCGCTACCTGGATGCCGATCCCAGGGCCAGAATACATGGCTATGCAGATTGCCGTTTCGTCCAATGGGATGGGTGGTGCGAAGCTCTTTGTCGGACCGTATCTCCGTGTTTCCACCGACGATGGAACGACATGGACACAAATGAATACCTTTGGGCACGCTACCAGATCGCTGTTCGTGTCCGGGAGGACTGTTCTAGCGGGGCTCGATCACGGTGTGTTACGTTCGACAGATAATGGCATATCATGGGCTATAGCAAACACCTCATTTCTACCAAGTGTGGATGTATTTGTAGCCTACGAGAGTGGAAAATTTTTTGCATCCTTCTCTCAATATGGCGTCTGGATGTCTGCAGATGGCGGGGCGAGTTGGGCGCCAATCAATAACGGATTGCCGAATGTGACTTTGAATGTGCTCGCAGCCGATGGAACAAACCTGTACACAGAAGCCAATGGAATTATGTGCCGCCGTTCGCTGTCGGAGTTGGTGACCTCCGTGAAAAAGTCCTCGGCCGACGTACCGACACAATTCGGACTCGCAGAGAATTATCCTAATCCGTTCAATCCATCGACGACGATTTCGTTCAGTATACCGCGGACAAGCCGGGTGATCCTGACCATTGTTGATGCATTAGGAAGAACTCGGGCCGAGTTGGTAAATGAGGAGAAATCGGCGGGAACTTACCAGACGAAATGGAACGCCAACGTCCCCAGCGGCATCTACTTTTATCGACTGCAGGCAGGAGAATACGTGGAGACGAAAAAAAATGGTTGTATTGAAGTAAGTTGGCAATGGCCCCAAGGGAGAGCATGAAGTGAATGACATGAAAGAAATCGAATGTGATTATGTTGCACCATAATCCACATTGGCATTCTGTGCATCTCAGTTTTGCTCTCTTGACACTTTTATGTTGCCATCACTGTGTCCAGGCGCAGAACTCGTGGGAGCTTGTAAGCCTCAATACACCAGAAGGAATATATTCTAATCTTACTGATGTGAGCTTCTGGTCGGCATCGGGAGGTGTGGTAGTCGGATCAAATCAGTATGCATTCTATACACTCGACAGCGGAAAAACGTGGACACAGAAAGCGACGCCTGCCATTTTCAACACGATCTGTCATTTCGATGCGCTGCATGGGATTGCGACAAGATTCGTTCCAAGCCTCTCCTCGGGGGACGTGTATGCAAGTATCTGGCGTACATCCGATGGGGGAGACAGCTGGAAGATGACGTTTAAGGACAGTAATTGGCTCACAACCTTTCGGGGTGTCGGATTTTGGGATTCGCTGCAAGGATGTATCATCGGCGACTATTATCACGCCCTGGGTACCTTTGGCACCGTGCAATACAGCAGTTCCGATGCAGGAGCTTCGTGGAGTTCTGCACGGAACGATTCTGGGATTCTAGGTGCCTACCCGCTGCTGTCCTCGTTGAGCATAGTCGATGCATATACCGGGTACGCACTGCTTGGCTACACCGAGAGTTTGACGGGCAATCGCTATTCCCTACTTCTCCGAACCACCGATGCGGGACATTCGTGGAATGCGCAGGGCAGCAGTAAATTCTCAGGGACTGCGGTGGCGACCTTTGTTAACGAAAGGACCGGGACGATCATAGAAAACGGAAGCAGAATCCTGCGATCCGAGGATGGGGGTGTGACGTGGCGTGAACAAAATAATCCGGTTTCAATTGCCCTTACAAGCGTCTGCTTCGGTACGCCAGCGGCAGGGGTTGCCGTCGGTGGGGGAGCAATCATCAGCACTAGCGATGGGGGGACGCACTGGCAGAGCGAAGCGACGCCGATCTGGCTACCGATGTCGAAGGTATACGTGTCCTCGGATGGACACGTGATTGCGATCGGAAGTTCAGGCACGATCATTCGCGGACAAATCCATTCAGATCCCTGGCTTGCGCCGAATGGAACGCTTCCCTTGCTCGCACAAAACTATCCGAACCCTTTTAACGCGAGCACAACAATTCGATACGAATTACCGCGCGCGTCATCGGCATCGCTGAAGATCTTCAACGTACTTGGTCAACTTGTTGCGACGCTTGTCAACGAAGATATGAGTATGGGCACATTTCGCGTGCAATGGAGCGCCAACGTCCCCAGCGGCATCTACTTCTATCGGCTGCGAGCAGGAGAGTACGTAGAGACGAAGAAGATGATTCTCCTTCGCTGATTCTGACAGAATGTTGGTCATGCCCGAATGTGGACCACGACATCAAAATCTCTTTAGAACACATTCCCGGCCCCTACAAAAAATAGGAAACTCCCCACGCTTTAGGGGCGTTTCCTTTTTCAGCTCATTGGAATTCCCTCCACCCGCACCACCGGTCCAGTATTCTCTTGGCTTGCCAATGGCTGAATAAATTGACTAACTTACCATCAGCCCCACTGGAGACGGCCGGTCAACGAAAGAACAAGACCCTCGCGTTCAAGAGGCCGGTATCGGAATTTGCTCTTAGCGAAACGAGGAGCATTCAATATCGGCGGCAATCGTCGCCGACGCAGGAAGTGCGGGCCGAATTTCTCATACGTATTGGGAGCAGGAACAATGGCTGGAAAACATGTTGTGATCATCTTTGCGTTTCTGTGCATGCAAACTGTATTGCTGGCGCAATCAGGTATGAATACTTTGGTGGTGCATGCCGATGGCGGCAAGGACACCATCAGCAGGTTTATCTACGGACAGTTTGCTGAACACCTCGGACACGGCATCTACGGAGGCGTTTGGGTGGGAGAGGACAGCCCCATTCCTAATACCCGCGGCATCCGTAATGACGTTGTTGCCGCCCTGAAGAAAATAAGAGTTTCCGCAGTTCGATGGCCCGGAGGATGTTTTGCAGACGAATATCATTGGGGAGCCGGCATCGGCCCGCGCGCCAATCGTCCCAAGATGGTCAATACGAATTGGGGAGGAGTAACGGAAGACAACAGCTTCGGAACGCACGAATTCATGGACCTGTGCGAACAACTCGGATGTGAGCCGGTCATCTGCGGAAACATCGGAAGCGGCACAGTGAAGGAGATGTCCGACTGGGTTCAGTATCTTACTTCTGACGGCGATAATCCTATGACCGAACTCCGCAAGAAGAACGGCAGGGAGAAGCCCTGGAAGGTGAAGTTCTGGTGCGTGGGGAATGAGACATGGGGATGCGGCGGTATCATGTCGGCAGACCATTATGCCAATGAACTTGGACGCTACTCGTACTTCCTCAAGAACTACAGCGGCACGCCACTCTACAAAATTTCTTCGGGGGGACTCCAGGAGGACTACGCCTGGACTGAAACAATCATGAAAAAATGGAAGAACACGGATGCATGGCTTCAAGGATACATGAGTGGTTACTCTCTGCATTACTATACGGTGCCCGATTGGAACAAAAAGGGGACGGCAACGGATTTTGCCGAGAAGGACTGGTTCGCCACCCTTTCCAGCACTCTGAAGATGGATGAGTTGATCAGAAGACATGCAGCAATTATGGACGCGTATGATGCGCAGAGGAGAATTGGGCTCATTGTCGATGAGTGGGGGAACTGGTTTGACGTCGAGCCTGGGACCAATCCCGGTTTCCTCTATCAGCAAAACACCCTCCGCGATGCAATGGTCGCGGCAGTGAACCTCAACCTCTTCCACAAACATTGCGATCGTGTCAAGATGGCAAACATTGCCCAGATGGTGAATGTGCTGCAGGCAATGATTCTGACAAAGGGACCGGAAATCGTGTTGACCCCGACATACTATGTCTTCAAAATGTATTCGGTGCACCAGGATGCTGCACTGCTGCCGATGGAGTTGCAGAGTGAATCGTACACCAACGGTAAGGACTCGATACCCACCTTGAGCGTATCTGCATCAAAGGACAGGGAAGGAAGGATCCATATCTCGCTCGCAAATCTTCATCCCACGAAGGGGGAGAACCTCCGTTGCGAATTGAAGGGAACAACCAGTGCGAGAGTTTCCGGTGAGATTATCACAGCAGCAACGATGAATGCGTACAATGATTTTGGCAAGCCGGAGGCGGTGAACATAAAACCCTTCAAGGGAGCGCAACTGCGAAACGGTGTTCTTACTGTTTCGCTTCCTGCAAAATCCATAGTGACGCTCGAGGTGAATTGACGCAACCATGAGCATGGGAAGCAAATCTGCGGTGTACGTCATTGATATTCAGACAAGAATGCCCTATCATTTTATCACTTCATTCATTATGAATTGGCATGAATTGTGTAATGAAAAATCTGCTGGAAAAAATTAGCGCTTCAAAGTTCAATAGATTCCTATTCCCTGTGACCGGGATCCTCGCGATCATCTGGTTCCTCATACGCGTGATTCCCAAGCCAAGCAGAGCGTCATATCCTTGCATGAGAGTCGCGTATCCGATAGCGTCAACCTTTGTTCTGTACCTGCTTGGCCTGGCAGCATCGGCCTTTGCGTTGGAGCGAATGAAGAAATACTGGAAGACCCGCTACTGGACAGCAGCTGGCTTCTTTGTCATTGCGCTCGTCACCGGATTCCTTTCATTTCAGGCAGATCAACCGCCCGTCTTTGCGAATTCGAGCTACCTTGATACAGCCAATGCGCCGATCGGGGTCGCTCGGGGAATTTTTCCGGGACGTGTGGTCTGGGACAGAAATCCGGATGCGACGAATGAGAACTGCGGGAACAGAACATTCGGTGATGCATATTATCTCCCCAAGAACACCAACATGACTGTGGTCGATGGGATGGTGCGGTCGTCTCTTCTCAGTCTCACAGGCACGTCCACAGTCCGCACTGCCTGGGACACGTTGTTCGTGTATTTTAATACGAAGAAAGGGAAAGGGGCGACAGGATACCGGACCGGAGAAAAGATCTTCATCAAAACGAACGGAATTGGCTCCACGGTCGTTGACAGCAGCAACCACGCGATTACCGATCTCACCTCCTACATCGAATCACGCACGTCTCCACAGCCTGTCCTCGCGTTGCTTCGCGGGCTCATCAATGATTATGGGGTTCCGCAGGAGAATATTTCTGTCGGTGATCCGCAGCGGGATGTCCAGAACGAATACTGGGACCTCTGGCATACGGAGTTTCCAAACGTCAAGTACATCTGTAACAAAGGAGGACAGGGGCGAACACTTGCTATAAAAGGGACGCATCCATCAGTCTTCTTTTCCGACAAAGGCAAAGTACTCCGGTCCGGCAGCTGGAGCGATATGTCGGTAGGATCTCCCGTTTATCAGGATACCCTCTATAAGGTAATCGAGGATGCAGATTACATGATCTATGTGGGCGCTCTCAAGGTTCATGAACGTGCAGGGATGACAGTGATTGGAAAGTTGAATTTTGGCTCGCACATCCGACAGAATGCTATGCACTTGCACATGGGGCTTGTCAATCCGGATGGATTTACTCCCGGCGGGAACAAGAACAGCAGGTTTGGGTATGGTCAGTACCGGGTCCTGGTGGACCTCCTAGGGCATAATAAACTCGGCGGCAACACCGTGCTCTTTGTAGCCGATGGATTATGGGGAGGACGAGGTGCAAATCTGGAGCCTGTCAAATTCAAGATGGCGCCGTTTAATAACGATTGGCCTTCGTCGATCTTCATGTCACAGGATCCGATAGCATTGGAATCTGTGTGCTATGACATTCTCAAGGCTGAATTCACGAGTGACAAGCATGCGGAGACGTATCCACAGATGGTTGGCGTTGATGATCATCTGCATCAGGCTGCAGATTCATCAAACTGGCCGGCAGGCATCCGCTATGATCCTGAGAATGACGGAACACCCATAGGAAGTCTTGGCGTGCATGAGCACTGGAATAATGCAACGGCGATGGAATATTCAAGAAACCTCAAGACGGGAAATGGAATAGAGCTCCTGAAGCTTACGCCGGTCGCCAGTGCTGTGAAAGAAACAGCTCTTCCCGAGCAGTATGTGCTGGAACAGAACTATCCCAACCCATTCAACCCGAGCACGATGGTCGGATATCGGGTGCCAGTCAGCGGTCATATCACACTGAAAGTCTATGATGCCGCAGGGCGGGCGGTGGCAGTGTTGGTGGAAGGAGAGAGGGCGGCGGGGAGATACACCGTGACTTGGGATGCATCAGACATGGCTAGCGGCGCTTACTTTTGCCGGCTCACGACGGAGGGATTCACTCAGACCAGGAAGATGCTGCTGATTCGATGATCATCCCGCTGCGCCGGGAGGAACAGCAGCTGGTTGTTTCCTGAATCCTCTCCCTACGATTTGACATTGGGCTCGCGAAATGGCAGAATTACGGCGTTCGCCGGTACGGGCTCACCGATCTATCATTTCCCTATGATCAGCATGGCACTTTCGAACAATGTTTTGCATTCAGACAAAGAGGATACTTCGATGAGATCATTTCAGAGCTTCTCTGTCAAAACACTCACGATTCTGCTCCTTCTGATATCCGTGCAAGTGGTGTATGCGCAGACCCGTTACAAGGATATGGTATTTCCTTCCGCCACTGTAACGAGCAGCATCCAGTTCGGCAGCAACCTGAATATTGATGGATCGACCGCTACCTTGCTCCTAGACTTATATCAGCCCGCAGGTGATACATTGAAGCTGAGACCACTGGTCATCTGCATACACGGTGGAAGTCTTATCTCCGGCTCCAGAAGCGACATGGGGGCGTTTTGTGCTGACTTCGCAAGGCGCGGATATGTTTCTGCGACAATCGAGTATCGACTTGGCATCGAATCTCCGAAAGGCGTCAAAACAATCCTGGAAGCTCTGCTGCGAGGAGTACAGGACACCAAAGCGGCTGTTCGCTTCTTCCGTTCAAAAGCTGCCCTGTATGGAATTGACACATCACAAATCTATCTCGAAGGTTCATCAGCAGGGTCGATGGTCGCGGTGCATTATGCCTACTGGAATGAGGACGAAATTCCAACCAACATCAATCAGGCGAAGTGGGGAGATATTGAAGGAGCAAGTGGGAATCCGGGATTTTCATCCGCCATCAAAGGTATCATCAACTATTGCGGATCCATTCTGGATCCAACATGGATTGACGCGAATGAAGTACCTGTGGCAAATTTCCACGGTTTGTTGGATACGATTGTACCTCCAGACAGTGGTGTTTCGACTGATTTTACCATCAAGATGTATGGTGGTGTAGCGATATCCCGGACTGCAACGCAGCTTGGAATCTACAACCAGGGGGCGTTCTTTCCTCTCATGGGACACGGCGGCAACGAAGACAGTCTTCGGGTGTTCAGCTCAAATTTTCTTTATTCATTGATGGTTCTTTCTTCTGCGTCGTCGCAGGACTTCACCTCCATGCAACTCTCCATAAAAACATTGAAGCTCTTCCGCTACGACAGCTATATGTTCACGACATCTGCCCTCGACAAATCAGGGAACAGCATTATTCTCCCTCGGTCGATGATACAGTATTTGTGCAATCCAAAAATTGGCTCGATCGCAGCGTCCGGTATCTTCACTCCGTCGGATCATCCGGATAGCGGATATGTGTCTGTCAAGCTCAACAACAGAACGGACTCATGTTACGTGAAGACCTATGACTTCAAGTATTTCATCCTAAGACCCAAACTCGCGGTGACAGACCTCGTAACCCCGCTCAAGCTGAGCATCGATACCTATGATGCAGATTTGGTGAAGCACGACCTGGCGGCCACAAAGTTCAAACTGATCTCCACGAATCCCTCTGTAGGGACTATTGATTCGACGGGCACATTCTCCGGAAAGAAGAATGGCACCACGAGTATCGTTGCTTCGTTCAATGGCTATAGCGATACGAGCGTTGTACGAGTTGAGAGCGCAAGTGGCCTCGTCAATCTTGATCCGCTGGAGAGTCTCAGCGGATGGCGCGTTGAAGGAACAAACCTCGATTCACTTTCCGTCACGCTGGCAACGGATCAGAAGTCTGCGGGCAATGCATCCTTCAGGATAGATTATAAACTCACGTATGATCCGTTAGTACCGTCGTATATGGTCTACCTTTACAAAGATATGCTTGTGTACGGTGTTCCCGATTCCATCTATCTCGATGTGAAATCCGACGGCCGCAGACATAAACTCTCCTACAGTTTTACGGACGCGAATTCAGGATCGTTCCGTGCCCTTGCAAAGAAGTTCCTGAGCAACAGCACGGCGTTCGATCTTGTAAACACTCCTATGACAGGATTATCGCTTGTGACAGGCACGTATGACATGAGCTATCCTTTGACTCTCAAGAGATTAGAGATTCAACTCGCGGGCGATCCTGTTCAGGGCCAGTCGACTTCGGGAACCATCTATGTGGACAACCTACGGCTGAAATATCCCGGCACGGTCAGCGACGTTGAAAAGACACAGCTTTCTCCCACTGTGTTCAAACTTGAGCAGAACTACCCCAATCCTTTTAACCCGTCAACGACAATTCAGTACGACGTCCCCTCCCGCACTCATGTGGTGCTCATGATCTATAATATCCTGGGGCAGAGTGTGGCTGAGCTGGTGAACGCAGAGCAGAATGCGGGTCACTATGAGACCCGATTCGATGCCAGCGCCCTCGCCTCAGGCGTCTATCTGTATCGGCTCCAGGCCGGAAGCAATGTGCAGACACGAAAATTGATCGTTGTGAAATAGTGCACCGGAGGGATCCTGTTGAGCTGTCGAAGGCCCGGCCTGTCCGCCGAAATTGACACGGAGGCGGAAAGGATGAAGGACAGGCTACAGAAACAAAACGCCCCGACAATCGGGGCGTTTTTGTTTTTCTGGTACTCGGACAGAATATTCGAAACAGCTCTGAGTTTACTTAGCCTCGGCAGGCGTGCCCGCGGGTGGGATCGGTTCCGGGACCTTGTTCTTCACGACCGGAATCGTCTGCAGGTATGCGAAGATTGCTTTGAGATCGCCATCCGTCATGTTTTGAAATGCCGGGAAGGGCATAGGGGGAAGGAGATCTCGTCCCTTTCCCATGCGCTTGCCTGTTCGAATGGTGGTGATGAAGTTTTGTTCAGTCCAGTCGCCAAGTCCCGTCTCCTTATCCGGCGTGAGGTTTCGTGTAAAGCTTACTCCCCACGGACCGGCCCATGCAGTCATCGTCGCGGCAAAGGAACCTATCCATGACCCGTGAGCAGCAGCCGGAGCCGGTGGCAACACCATGTCCTGCGGGTGGCCGGAGAGAAAGCGCGTCATGTCAGGCTCCGGTCCTTTGGGTCCCATCTTAAACGGCGTATGACAATCATTGCACCCGATGGCGCTGACGAGATACTTGCCGCGGCTGATGAGTTTCTGATCCGGCTTGTCCTTTCCTGAGGCGGTCAAGAACAATGCTGACAAGAGCAAACAACATCCCGCTAAAACCAAACCAATACTTCTCAATCGTCGCATACTTCTCTCCTTATTTGTGTGTGAGTTGTTGCTCCCCGTTTTTGTTTACTAGGTCTTCCTGTATCCACTTGGTGATCAGATCCAAAGCTTCTGTGTCGACAATTTTTGTTCCGATTGGCGGCATCTGCCGATAGGGGTTCCGCGTAGCGATACGGTAGATAATCGCGCTTTTCGATGGATCACCGGGCAGGATCCGGTAACTCTGGTCATCGTCAAGCTCCGGGATCTGGTACTTGCTCTTGTGGCCGATGACTGTTTCCAATTCCAGCTTTGCAGCTGCAGGAGAGATGTCAACTGATCGTTTGAGGTACATGCCAAGTGTCGAGAGAGGATCGGTCGAGTTGTGACATCCGCCGCAATTGGCGCTGAGATAGCCAAGAGCGGTACGCTCGCGTGCTGAGTTGGCTGCAATGACGGGAGGATCAACAGTAAAGCGCTTCGGAAGATGTGCAAGGAGCTTCTGATCAACAAGATTTTTCAGGTTGATCATCTCGGGAGTGACCTGCTCGGCATGTGGTGCATTCGGATCTCTCTCCGGTGAGAGTTGCAGAGCATTGAAGCCAAGGACGACATCTCGTCCTTGCCCTTCGTGGCAAGCTTTGCAGTCAATGATGCCGGGAATGTCGTGACGGATGCCCGGGGAAATTTCGACGTGGTTGCGGGAACCTGCTTCAGGCACCTGGACAGCGTCACTCTCATTCTCATTCCAGGCGTAGGCTGCGAAGATCCAGACTCTCTTTCCGACTTTCTCGAGATATCGCGTTTCGACTTTTTTCCCGAACGAAAATTCTTTCCATAGTTTGGTTCCGACGGGAAAGACCCAGTCGTCCACCCGCTTCGCGTCAATGGATTGCTTTGGCGGTATGTAGATCCATCGTTTCTTCCTGGCACCATCTGACCATAACGGATACTGAGGTGAAAACATCAGGTTTGCTGGTGAGATGGTCTTGGTGACGATGTCCGAGTAGAGTCCGGTTTCTGAGAGGTTTTTGGGCGCTACTCGATTCGAACGCGGCTTGCCGGAAGACGCCCCGAGCACCAACACGAAAACGAGAACCACCGTGCTCATTCTTGCAAGGAATTGAGTGAGAATCATGAAAGAGTTCTTTCGGGGCAATCAGGAGAACACAGGTTCACGATCAGCCTTTCCATCAGCCAGGTCCTTGCAGAAGTGCTCGTATTTGGACCTATTGCTTACTCCAAGCCAACATCGTGGGACGAGATCCGGTTCCCGCCGACCACCCCGACAAGGCGGTCGGGGCCCTCGTTTCTTTGCTCGACTTGATTCCCATTCGCATTTGAATTGAGTCAGGCCTTTCGACGAGCCACTGCAGCACAAGAGTATCGATTTCAATTTGAATTCACTATTTTGACTGCAGCTGATGCTTTGACGCGTCCTCCTCTCTCGAGACACACTGAGGCTTGCCATGGAACGAACTCCGGATTGCCTTGCGAAGCTGAATAGAATGAACAAGACTCTCCGCCACGAAGAGGCGGACCGTGTTCCGATCAGCGATTTCTTCTGGGGCAGCTTTCTCGATCGTTGGCGTCGCGACCTTGGGCTGGCGAAGGACACGGACATCTACAAATATTACGATCTCGATTGGATCGTCACTATCCCCAATATGGATCCTCACATCAAGCAGTTTGAGTTGCTTGAGGAATCCTCTGAGCATGTGCTCCTCCGCACCGGATTTGAGGCTGTGATCAAGAAACAGTTTGCCGATCCCATGCCTGCCTTCCTAAGATTTGAGACTGATACAATTGAGAAGATGGAATCATTCCAATTTGACGACCCGTGGGATGACCGTCGCTATTTTAACGCCGGCGACAACCAGATTGCAGGGGTCGGCGATGGATTCGCGAGGAATTCGCCGCCGTGGGTGGAAACTGTAGAATCGCTTCATCCCGACTTCCCTGTGTACGGCAGCGTCTGCGAAGGTCAGGAAATGCTCTGGCGCATTATTGGTTCGGAAAACGTCATGCTCTGGATACGCCTCTATCCTGACGAGCTTTCCAGGTTTGTCGAGCGCATCGGTGAGTTTGCNNTGGGGAGATGTCGCCTACACCCAGGATATGTTTTTTTCACCCGACGATTGGCGACGATGCTTCAAACCTGTTGTTAAAGCGATTGTTGACGAGTGTCACTCGAACGGAATTCCGGTCATCTATCACGGATGCGGAAATGTGAGGAGGATTTTTCAGGATTTCATAGACATCGGGGTGGATGCCTACAATCCGCTTGAAGCGAAAGCGGGGATGGACGTGGTCGCGTTGCGCCGGCAATACGGACATAAGATCGGTTTCTGCGGCAATCTGGATGTCATCACCTGGGCGAATGGCACAAAGGAAGAGATCAGGAGAATGGTGCTCAGCAAGTTGAACGCTGCGAAAGGTGGCGGCTACATCGTTCAATCGGACCACTCTGTGCCAAGCAATGTATCGGGCGAGAACTACGATTATGTCGTGAAGCTCGTGCGCGAGTATGGCAAGTATCCGCTCAATTTGGGCGAGTACGATATTCCGGATATTCATTGAAAATCATCAGGACTTTTCTCAAAAACGGTTGCCACTCCCGAATGCTCCAATCGGGAGTCCAGATACAAGCTTGTCGCTTGCCCATGGCTCATGCAAATCACGTTTTGGATTCCCGCTTAAGACGAGCGGGAATGACATTCGCTCTTTAATAATGGCACTTATGAAATGCTATCCACTTCATGTGAGGCTCCGCGATGAGAACGATACTTCTGGCCATCTGCTCAATGATAGTCACAGTTTTGAGTTTCTCTCAACAGGATGGCAGGGAAGTGAAAAAAGAGGACCGTCTCAGCTGGTGGCGCGAGTCACGCTTCGGAATGTTCATCCACTGGGGCCCGGTCAGCATCAAAGGTACGGAGATCAGCTGGTCTCGAGGCGGAGAACGGCGAGGTATCAAGGGGAAGGGGGAAATTCCCGTTGAGGTGTACGACAGTCTCTACAAGCAGTTCAATCCGGCGAAGTTCAGAGCCGACGAATGGGTTTCCATCGCGCATTCTGCCGGCATGAAATACATGGTTCTCACTGCCAAACACTGTGACGGCTTCTGTCTGTGGAACTCAAGTGTCGATGACTACAGCATCGCCAACACTCCCTTCAAACGCGATGTCTGCGGTGAATTGTCCGCTGCCGCCCACACGGCGGGCATGAGAGTGGGGTGGTATTACTCTCCCATGGATTGGCGCGATCCGGACTGCCGAACGGAACGGAACAGTGTCTACGTCAATCGGATGCAGGGGCATCTGCGTGAACTGCTGAGCAACTACGGGCGTATCGATCTGATGTGGTTTGACACAGATGGCGGACCTGCTCCGTGGGACCAGGCCGCGACGTATGGTCTCGTACGCTCGCTCCAGCCGCGGCTGATCATCAACAATCGATTGGATATGGGAAGTCTCGATGACTACAAGGCTCAGAATATCGGTCCAAACGCGGACTATCAAACTCCGGAGCAACGGATCGGGGCGTTTGACAATGTCCGACCGTGGGAAACCTGTATGACTCTTGGCACGCAGTGGTCGTGGAAACCTCAGGACACCATCAAGACGTTCGAGGAATGTCTGCGCATTCTCGTCCAGTGTGTTGCCGGCGACGGGAACCTGCTCCTTAACGTCGGTCCGATGCCGAGCGGAGAAATAGAACCTCGGCAAGTGAAAGTGCTCCGGCAGATAGGAGTATGGTTGGCGAAGTATGGGGAAAGCGTGTACGGAACTCGGGGTGGTCCGTTCCGCAACGGTGAGTGGGGTGGCTCGACTTTGAAAGGAAAGACGGTGTACCTGCATATCCTAAAATGGGACGAGAACCAACTGAAACTGCCGCCACTGAAAGCAAGAATCATCAGGGGCGAAGCCCTCACCGGCGGCAATGTGAAGATTGAACAAACCGATGCAGGTACGATTATTCGAATGCCTGTCCGGAGGCAGAACAAAGTCAACACTGTCGTGAAGCTGGAGATGGAGACGCCCGTCCCTCTTGAATAATCAATTTCCCATGGGCTCAACGTGAAGCGTATCATGAAGCTTTCTCTTGTCGTCATGCTCTTATCCCTGTCCCCGGTTCACTCTCAGGACGGCACAGGAGCGAGCACCCGCGCCGACGTCATCAAACACATCAGCATTTATGAGTCGCCGTCAGAATACTGCGCCTGGCCATCGATTGCCAGGACAATGGGTGGAGATCTCGTCGTTTTGTTCACGAAGACGGAGGAGCATCTGGGTCCGAACGGGGCGATCCTTCTCAGCCGATCAACCGACAACGGGAAGACATGGATCCGACCAGTGGTAGTCCTCGATTCTCCCATCGATGACCGTGAATCCGGGATCACGACTCTTCGTGACGGACGGATCGTGGGCCACTTCTGGTCAACGTTCCACACAAGAGAGTCGTACGAAAGTTTAGCGCCGAACTCTTATGGGCGCGACCTCCTTGACCGCTGGATCGCGATGGTCGGGCAGCCGGGATACCTGGACGCAAAGAAAACTTCCGGAGCATCGACCGCAATATCGAGCGATGGCGGAAGGACGTGGTCGATACCTACCCGGGGGCATGACTCAGTTCATGGCGGGATCGAGCTTGCGAACGGAAATCTTCTCCTCGCATCGTATCGCGAAAGCCGGGACAGCATCACCATCCACACGGCCGATTCGGCCTCTGGCCCGTGGCGTCAATTGGCGACGATCGTATCACCGCATCCCGAAAGCCTCGGGCTCGGTGAGCCGCACATGGTGCAGCTCAGGTCCGGACGAGTGATCATGATGATGCGGGCAACCGCGCACCCCTACAATGATCGTGATCCGCGATGTGTCTTGTGGGAATCGTACTCTGACGACAACGGGAAGACATGGGTGGTCCCATTTGCCACATCGCTCTGGGGATTTCCGCCACACCTGGCACTTCTTGCTGACGGAAGAGCTCTCTGCACCTATGGCTATCGTCGCGTCCCCTACGGCGAACGCGCTTGCCTCAGCGATGATGGGGTGACTTGGAGTCTTCAGAATGAAGTGATTCTACGGGACGACGCACCGAACGGCGATCTGGGATATCCGGCATCAATCGAATTGGAACAAGGCGTCATACTGACAGTATATTATCAGTCGAACGTGCCGGTGGGGACAATTCAGAAAATGGATCCGCCAGATCCACATCGCGCGAAGCCCGGGATCCTCGGGACAATCTGGAGGGTCCCGTTGGTCAGATAATATGCCAATCGTGTTCTCGTTCGCCGCAGACTTCACCCGCTTCCCGAAATTGACTTGCATCATGCACCGGTGGCGGCGCTGCCGCCATGGATGGCTGACAAATACCACAAAAAGAAACTTCTTGTCCCTCTCGTGATCACTCGTTACCATTTGACTTGTGAGGAGAAATCGGAGAACTCGTTTTAGTTTCTGTTCGTTCCTTCCAAAATCTGTTCGCCAAGGGAGACCGTCAATGAAAAGATTCGTGTTCATCCTGCTCAGTATCCTGTCCCTGAATCTGCCCGTGCTTGCCCAGCAGAAGGACAACGCAAACTGCAAGGACCACCCACTTTTTACGCGGATGCCTGACTACTGGATTCACAGCTGTGACCAGAAAGAATTCGACGGCTATACCTTCGATGCCGGGCAGGGCGGTGCAGTACAGATAAATGGGCAATTCTGGCAGATCAGGTACTACCCGCAGAATTCCCTCAAGTCCAAGCCCAGTGAGTTGCAGATTCTGCTGAACTTTGAGAATGCTGTCAAGAAACTTGGGGGGGCGCTTCTTTCCAAAGGAAAAAGCAAAGAAGTCCTGAAGCTGTCTAAAGACAGTAAGGAAGTGTGGGTTGAGGTGACGACCGAGTTCACCGGCAAATACTCCTTGATCATTGTGGAGAGGAAGGCCATGACGCAGGACATCATAGCCAATGCTGATGTTTTTTCAAATGATCTCAAGAATACGGGCCACTCGGCGGTGTACGGCATCTACTTCGATACCGGAAAATCCGGGATCAAGCCCGAGTCGGAGCAGGCGATTGCCGAAATCGCTAAGCTCTTAAAGAGTGATGCCGGTTTGAATGTCTATGTGGTTGGGCACACGGATAATGTGGGAGGATTGGATGCTAACATGAAACTCTCACAGGACCGCGCGGATGCCGTCGTGCAAGCGCTTGTCCGCAATGGCGCCGTTGCAGCATTTCGTCTGAAGGCCTATGGAGACGGCCCGTTTGCTCCGGTGGCTTCCAATGACACGGAAGAAGGAAGAGCGAAGAATCGCCGGGTTGAACTAGTGAAGCAATAAGGGAAAGCACGAGCTCTGGCATGATGCATCAGACCATGGAAATGATTCTTCTCCAAAAGCATTGCGCCATGTGAAAGAAGTTACAGGAAACCTCTCCGACTGAACGACGTGGGGCGCGATATCAATCGGGCGGGCAGGCCCGGTCGGTGAAGATTCCGTTTTGCTTTCGGTTCACAGGACAAACCCGATCAAAGAGCGACCGGGGCAGGTGGGTGAGAAGCCTCCGGTTTGTTCGGAAATTCTTCAATCATACTCCATTTTTCCCCAAAATTGCCTCCTGTTTGCTTTTGGTCTAAGGCAAGCGTAGTATAGTAATCGGACACCCGTCCCGCCCGTGACAAATGTCATTGACCCGTGAACTACGGGAGTGAAATCTTTGGATTCGTGGACGCGATCAGGGGGTACAACCAGTTCATAATTCTCATTACTTAGCGAGGTACGTATGAAGCTTTACGTAGGTAACTTGTCTCGGGAAGTCACAGAAGATGACTTGCGGGCGGCGTTTCAAGTTTTTGGAGCCCTCGATTCAGTGAGTATCATCAAGGACCGTTCGAATAACGTGTCCAAAGGTTTCGGATTTGTCGAAATGGCGGTGAAGGCGGAAGCAGAAGCCGCGATTGCAGGATTGCATGGGAAAGAATTCATGGGTCGGTCAATGGACGTGAATGAAGCCCGACCTCGCCCGGAAAAATCTTCGCGCGGAGGTTACGGTGGCGGTGGTGGCGGTTACAAAGGTGGCGGTGGCGGCCGTCGCGGGTAATGGTCAGAACTATCGAATGATTTTCCGTGCTCGACTTGCTTGGAACGATAATGGGATGTGACGGGTCTGCAGATCATATCCCCCTGTTGCCAGAAAAGCACAAGGAAGCCACATTCATCTGAATGTGGCTCGCGCCAATGATTCAGAGAGGCGGACGAACCGGGGGCACTTCTCCGGAGACTCGTCAGTACGCCCGTGCATTGGAGCGTGTTGGAATGAAGGCAATTGTCACCAAGATAGCCCTCTGTTCTCTTTCCCTCTCCGCCACAGGATGTTACACTCATAGCTTCGTTTCGTAATCTGAACTCGACAACCATCCGCACGGTGTCATACTGGAAGTCACCACCACAAATGGAAATCTCCTCAAATTCTTCGGTAACAATGAGAGCGAAGCCAAAATTGAGGATCAGAGGATAGTTGGAAGTACTGTCGAAGGTCACTTCGTGAATTTCTCCATGGATGATGTGAAAACATTCTTACTATCAACCATGCGTCAAGGAGTATCGGATGAAACAAGGCGCGCACGATCCACATGATGGCTCGCCGGCTCTTCGTTGAAGGAGTAGATCAAAGACATGTCAACTGCAGTGATAACGGGGGGAGCGGGATTTCTGGGTTCTCATCTTTGTGATCGCTTGATACAGGAAGGGCAGTCTGTCATTTGTCTTGATAATCTGCTCACCGGGTCGATCGATAACATATCACACCTTACTGGGAGCTCCGCATTCAGGTTTGTGCGCTGCGATGTGACCGAAGACGTCTTCATAGAAGAAGACGTCGACTTTGTGTATCATTGTGCTTCACCGGCCAGTCCGTCTGACTTCCTGCGTCTTCCGATCGAAACCCTGAGGGCCGGCTCTTTCGGTACACATTTAATGCTGGAATTAGCCGCAAGGAAAAAGGCCAGATTTCTGTTGGCTTCCTCGTCGGAGGTGTATGGCGACCCATTGACTCACCCGCAGTCAGAGACTTACTGGGGGAACGTCAATCCAATTGGTCCCCGGGGGGTATACGATGAGTCCAAGCGATACGCAGAGGCAGTCACGATGGCGTATCATCGATACCGTGGATTGGACACTCGCATTGCACGTATCTTCAACACGTATGGTGAACGAATGCGCGTTGACGACGGGCGGGCCATTCCTGCATTCATCAAGCAAGCCCTTCATGGTCATGATATTACCGTCTTTGGTGATGGCACGCAGACAAGAAGCGTCAGTTATGTAGCCGATACTGTCGAAGGTCTGCTGCGACTTATGAAAAGTGACTATCGTCTCCCGATGAACATCGGAAGCCCCGAGGAGATCGCAATCGGACGTCTTGCGGAAGAAATCATTGGGCTCACAAACAGCAAGAGCAAGATTGTCTACAAAGCCTTGCCGGAGGACGATCCCAAAGTGCGCCAGCCGGATATCTCCCTGGCAAAAAGGGTTTTGAAGTGGGAGCCTCGGGTGAGTCGTCAGGAAGGGTTGATAAGAACGATTCAGTATTTTAGGACAAAGACTTCATGAGTGTCGTGGGTGGACCACGTGGGGAAAGATGAAGGTCAAGGGCCTGGTAGCTGAACAATTCAATTCTCAGGCTCCAACGAGAGCCTGCCGAGTGCAAGGAATACCCGCTTCAAGAAACTGCGAGCCCAGCCGTAAGGCTGGGCTCAGGTGTTTCTACGAGAGAGATTGACATTCGAATCGTGACCGCGTAACTTCAAGGGAGGAGGACACTTTCGATGATACGTCGCACCGCATTCCTGTTCTTGATCTCGGTCAGTTTTCTCGTAACGGCCTTTCCGCAAGGATCATCAACTCATCCGCGCCCGGTAGTTGTGCAGGGGGCCATGCGGTCGGAAACCGAAAAGTTGGCGAGCCGTCTGGAAAACGTCAGCATTGAAAAGGTCGGCGGCTGGACGTTCTGGAGCGGATCGGTCGATGGCTATCCTGTAATCGTGTCGAGAACGCTCAAAGGTGTCGAAAACGCCGCCGCGGCGACCGCAATTGTTATTCAGCGCTACAACCCCATTGCAATCATCAATCAGGGTACCGCTGGTGGGTACGACCCCGGCCTGCATCTGTACGACATTGTTCTCGGGACCACGTCGGTGAGCTTGGGGGCCTTCAAGACTTCATATCGAGCTGCTGGATCGGGAAGCAATACACTTGACTGGGTGCCACTCAACATGCTGTTTGAGGGAAGTGCGGCCAACGATTCGACAGCGCGCAAGGTTCTCGGATTTCCCGGTGATAGCGTGCTCCTGGCAGCAGCCCGAAGTGTGTCCCGGTTGTATAACCGTGGGCGCGTTGTGCCGGGGATCATCGGATCGGCGGACATGTGGAATGATGAAATCGATCGCATCGAGCTCTTCCGCACCAAGTATGGAGCCTCGGTGGAAGATATGGAAACTGCGTCCGCGGCGCAGATCGCGAGTTTCTTCCGTGTTGCATTCCTCGGTATTCGAGTGGTTTCCGACAACACTACGAACGGCGACGCTTTTGAACCGAAGACCGGCGAAGCTTGTGAGGATTACGTCTATCTGGTTGTGAAGGCCTACGTTGGGACACTTGCGCACTAGATCTCGCACAGAGTCGAGAACGTGCTCTTTCTCTAGCGTGAGTCTGTTTCTATTTCTGGAGGAGAAGAAGGATGAGATTATTGTGGTCTTTGTTGTTTTGTTGGGCATCTACGGTGCTGGCACAACAGGCTAGCTTACCCTTTTCTTTCAAGGTGTCGGAGCGGACTGAGAATCTGCCAACGTATGTGTCTCCGCCTCTCCCCAATTTGTACAATACCAATGCCACTCTCAAAGTTGGCTGGGGCATTGATTCTCCCACGGGACATGTGATCATCGATCACGAAGCGTGGGTCATATTCAATAGCGGCAATCAGTATGGAACACAGGTGAAGGTTGCGCGCTTCAGAGGTGCCGACTTTGAACATACCACGCGCCAACCTGATGGTTCGATCGATGTTGAAAAAGATGTCTCTACCCATTTTTGCGGAGGGTTGTGGTATGATACCATCACGGGGAAATTGTATGCGCCCATTCATTGTGAATACAAACACGACATGAATCCCCCGGGAGGCTGGTGCCGGAAAAAGGTCCGCCTAGCCACAAGTACGGACAAAGGGCTTACATGGAAACTGCAAGGGGATATTCTGACAGACCAGTTCTCTGAAGGGGACGACTGGCTGAAATACTCCGGGTCGTTTTTCGAGGCAGGGCCGGGTGATTTTGATTTCTTCGCCGATTCCGCGGGTGGATACTTCTACATATTCTCATGCAACTCGTATGCTCCCAAGAATGGCTCGATGAATAATTATCTGTGGTTCAATGAAGTGGCGCGCTGCGCGTTCAAGGACAGGATGGCACCCGGGATGTGGTTCAAATTCTGCAATGGCACGTGGACGGAGCCGGGACTCGGAGGCCACGCGTCCAAGGTATCGATGGATTCCTATGGCATCTATGGCCGCCTCATGTACAGTACGTTTCTAAAAAAATACCTGAGGATAGGTGTCTGCCTCGGGGTGGTCGACAAAAGGTTTACGGACTTGGGTTTCAGAGATGGTTCGATCTACATTTCGACCTGTGATGATCTCGTCAAACAGGAATGGTCACCAAGAGTCAAATTGTTTGACGCTCCTGAGAACGACAAATTCGGAATCACATTGACCGACGGCAATGCGGTAGATCCCTTCATCTGCGGGAACACTCTCCGTATTTACAACTACTGGCTCTACAATCTGCCTTCGAGGGCAATCGATGTTGCCTTCGCTGACGGGCGTACAGTGACTGCGGGATTTCCGCGATACGGTTCGTATGCTTATGAACCGCTTCGGGAATCCCGTGACTCTATCGTCGGCCGCAGAACCAAAATAGTGAGTTGTTCAAGTCCGGAGAACATCTATTCTGACAGCACCTGGGTCATTCAGAATGATCCGACATTCTACTCAAAGCAGGCAAGGAAATGCGATATTCCCGGGAACAGCGTACGATTCTCCTTCACCGGAGCCGACATCTATTGGCGGGGTGTTGCAGATCGCGATGGTGGCAAAGCGGATGTTTACATCGACGGCAAACCAGAAGGGGTCGTTGATTGCTACTACAAGGAACCTCTCCCGTTTCAGTTCGCATTCATCAAAACCGGACTGGATCCGGAGAAGACACATACCATCAGAATTGTCATCAGGAATGAGAAGAATCCCCAGTCACTCGGAACAACGATTCGACACATGGCTTTTGAGTATACCGCTGAGAGCTACAGTGCATCAGCTGGTTTCAGTGGCGTCATGGGGAAAAATAATTGGCTGTATCAACAGGGGGATGACAAGAAGTTCGGCAATTTGGATTTTCTCTATACTTATAAGGAAGACATGAGAGCAGGAAACGAAAGAGCGCTCACTCCCAATTGCTGGGGCAAAAAGGAACTCTGCCTCGTTGGCAACAATTATCAGATTTGTGGGACAAGGGATGCCGTCAGAACGTTCATTGTGCCGCACGCCGGCAAAATTCGAATCGAAGGCATGATTGAAATCGAGAAAAGTGAAACTGCCGCTCTTCAGATAGTGATCGTGAAGAATGCCGGCGATATGTTGCTCTCAAACGTCGTGAAATTCGCAAAACCGGTTACGGTTGATTTCGTCACCTCGGTTCAAAAGGATGAAAGTATCTCCTTTATCGTAAAAAGGAATGAAGGGAAAAACGGCGAGAAAGTGATTTGGGATCCCACCATTACTTTTCTAAATTGACCGTATCGTATGCACCGTGCATCAAAGACTTTCGCTCCTATCGCACCGTCGATCAGGTGATTCTCAACATCTCAAGGCTCGAGCATGAGTGATCAAAGTCATTCCTCTCAAGGAACGCAGTTGCTCTTTGTGATTGCGTCACTCGTCATCATCATCTGGGGCTTCACTCTTGCCCAGTCAGTCATCGTGCTGTTTCTGCTCTCTGCTTTTCTTGCTGTCCTCGGCATCCCCCTTGTACTCTGGCTTCAGCGGAAACGTGTTCCGGCTGCATTGGCTGCATTGATGGTCATCTGCGGAATGGTTGCTGTTCTCTTGATCGTCGGCGTGCTCGTCGGGGCATCCCTGAGCAGTTTTACGGCCAGCCTCCCGGCCTATCAGGCGCGGCTGCAGGAACAAATCCAATCGCTCAAGATGTTTCTCGCAGCCAATGGAATTGAAAACAGCGACAAGATTCTCAGTGAGTATATCGACCCGGCTGCTCTCATGCGACTTACGGCGAATTTGCTCTCGGGCTTGGGTTCGGCGCTGTCCAATATCTTCCTCATTCTCCTGATTGTGATGTTCATACTTCTCGAAGCGCCCGGCTTCCCGGCAAAACTCAGGGCTGCATTTGGGAGCAGACTATTAGCTGTTCGTCCATTCACGCAGTTCATGAATGACATCAATCATTATGTCATTGTGAAGACAGGCGTAAGCGTGGGCACGGGAATCCTGACCGGCGTTTGGGTTGCGATTCTTGGTGTAGATTTTCCTGTGTTGTGGGGATTTCTTTCGTTCTTGCTCAACTACATCCCGAGCTTGGGTGTTGTGATAGCAGCCATTCCAGTGGTGCTTCTGGCACTCATCCAATATGGATTGGGACGTGCATTGCTCGTCGCTGCAGGGTATCTCGCTGTGAATATTATCGTCGGCACTTTTCTGGAGCCGAGGATTGTGGGGCGCGGAGTCGGTTTGTCGACATTGGTAGTCTTTCTTTCATTGATTCTTTGGGGAAGCATCTTCGGTCTGGTTGGAATGGTTCTGTGTGTGCCGATCACCATGACCCTCAAGTTCGCACTTGAGAACAATGAGCAGACACGCTGGTTTGCTGTGCTGCTGGGGAGGGAGCCATCCAATGTCGAAGACACAAAGCGTCAGCATCCATGACTCTTCAAGGAGGTAGGTGAATGAGTATCCCCGGTCTTACCGTCATCGGTGAATCGATCAACGACTCTGTTCCATCCACTCGCATATTGTTCGAAGAGAACGACATTGATGGCATCGTGGCTTTGGCGAAAACGCAGGCTGAAAAAGGTGCATCGTACATAGATGTCAATGTCGGATCACGCTCGCCGAGTTTCATGGCAGAGGTTGTGAAGAAGATCCAGGAACGCATTTCGCTCCCGCTTTCGATCGATACTCCTGATCCGGAACTTGCATCGGCAGGACTCGAAGCGTACAATCCCGAACGAGCTGGAAACAGGAAGCCGATTCTGAATTCGATATCTGAAGCACGCCTGGAGATGTTTGACCTGTACGCTCGTCGGGCATTTGTTCCAATTTTGCTCGTGACCGAAGGATTGGATGCCTCCCGCGAAATGATCATGAATACAACCGCCGCGCAAATCCACGGCTCGGCGAAGGCAATGGTGAGCAACGCCCGAAAACGCATTGATCATATTGAGAACGACCAGATCATATTGGATCCCGGGATCATGCCGATCGGAAGTGACTCAAAGGGAGATTTCAGGCGGCTGATGGAGGCGATGGCTCTGATTCATCAGGACAAAGATCTCGCGGACGTGAGTATGTCTGTCGGTCTGAGCAATTTTACGGCGATGTTGCCCTCCAAAAGGGCAGACGGATCTCCTGTGAAGAGTCCGTTGGAAAGCGCATTTCTGACCATGGCAATGCCGCTGGGATTGAATACCATTATTGGGTCCGTCAGCCGAAAATACACGCTTTTGACCGATGAAGATCCAGCGATGCAATGTCTGAAAGATGCCTTGAAACTGGAGGGAGTAGACATTATCATGAGAGTGATGATGTATTTTTCCTGAGACGTTATGTTCACCACCGATGGCACCTGGAGTGGGTCAAGATGAGGAACCACATTTGTTAAAAGATCTGGTTACATGCGATAGGCCTCCCATTTCTGCAACGGAACGAAGATTCTCGCGTCTTCTCCTCTTCTTTGAAGACATCGTCAAAGTGCCGTTGTTTCGCTGTCAGCATTGTGGCGAATGTATCTTGTCCTCGACGGCGTATGTCTGCAGCCAGAACTGTCCCAAGAAGATGCGTAATGGTCCATGCGGGGGGACCGGGGATGATGGATCGTGTGAAGTGTATCCCGATCGTAAGTGCGTATGGTACAAGATCTACTATCGCTCACGACTGTTGAATCGAATGAGTCTGTTATATAAGATCAATAGGATTCATAACCACAATCTGGATCATACGTCTTCGTGGCTCAATGTATTCAAAAAGCGGATCGACGCTCCGATTCTGTTCGTTCGCAATGACAAGCAAAAAGTGAAAGACCTGGAATCACGATGACGCTGAGAGAGAAGATTGACTCGAATCAGTTTGTCGTGTGCGGAGAGATCGGTCCGCCGCAAAGCTGCGATGGCGATGTCATCCGTGCCAAATCGAAGTATTTCAAAGGCTTCGTTGACGCGGTGAATATCACCGACAACCAGACGGCGATCGCCCGGCTGTCGAGCATTGCTTCAGCCAGAATACTCCTGGATGAAGGTGTCGAGCCGATCATGCAGATGACATGCCGTGACCGCAATAGACTGGCGATTCAAAGTGATCTCCTCGGCGCTGCTGCGCTCGGCATCCGGAACGTGCTTTGCCTGACAGGAGACCATCAGAAATTTGGCGACAATCCCGAAGCCAAAGGGGTATTTGATCTTGATTCGGTTCAGCTCATTGCCACTGTCTCGAGCATGAACCGGGGATTTCTTCTTTCGGGGCATGAAATGAAGAAAGCCCCGGCATTTCTCATCGGTGCAGCGGCGAATCCATTCGCCGTGCCGTTTGAAATGCGTTTGATTCGGCTGCACAAGAAGATCGAGGCCGGTGCGCATTTCATTCAAACACAACCCGTCTTTGACCTGGAGCTCTTCGCCCGATGGATGGAGAGAGTCGTCGAAATGGGTCTTCATGACAAAACGGCGATTCTCGCCGGCGTTTTGCCGACCAAATCGGTGAAGGCGTTGCTGTGGATGAAGGAGGAAGTGCCCGGTGTCAAGATCAATGAGAAATACATCGAAAGAATGAAACTAGCTCGCGATCCGGAAGAAGAGGGCGTGAAAATGGCAGTCGAGATTATTCAAGCGCTCAAAACCATAAAAGGGATTCGTGGTATCCATTTGATGCCGGCGCTGTGGGAAAGCATCACACCGACGATTGTAAGAGAAGCAGGACTGAGCACGAAAAATTAGGGAGAACGATCATGCAGGAAATTGTTGAAAAAATCGCCATGTACGTTGCCAAGGGCAAAGTCTCGAAATCAGCATGGTGGCCGCCCGAGATGAAAGATCAGGACGGCGCTGACGAGTATGCCGCCGAGGCGATCAAGAACGGTGTTCAACCGAGCGTCTTGTTGGAGGGCTGCATCCTCGGAATGGAGCGAATCGGGAAAGAATTTGGTGAGAACAAAGCGTTCGTGACTAATCTGATCGTATCCGGTGTAGCGATGAACGCTGTTTTGAAACACATCAAGCCGTTCCTGGAGTCCGGCGAGGTGAAACGTAAGGGAACATTCGTCATTGGAACCGTTACCGGTGATATGCATGACATCGGCAAAAACCTCGTATCCATGATTATCAAAGGGGGCGGATTTGAAGTAATCGATCTCGGCGTGGATGTGCCAACGAATAAATTTCTGGATGCAATTGCTCAGCATCCGGGTTGTTTCGTGGGTCTCTCCGCATTGCTGACCACGACGAAGCGTAACATGGCAACCAGCGTCGAGGCTATCAGGAAGGCCTCTCCTGACACCAAAGTATTGATCGGTGGCGCCCCCATCACGAAAGATTTCTGCACTCAAATTGGGGCCGATTTTTATTCACCGAATCCCAATGAAGCAGTGGAGTTTTTGAACAAGAGCGTCGCATAAATCTTCCGGAAGAAAGAAGGAGTGTCAGAGCGATGAAAAGAACCATTGTTGCCTTGTTCGTAGCCTTTGTTGCACTCGCCGTGGTTTCCGGGTGCGGCAAGGAAACTCAGACTCCCAATGATCCTGAATCGGTCGTGAGGGAAAACATCAAAGCCATGAACGACAAAGATCTGGATAGGATGATGGCGACCATCGACGAGCAGAGTCCATCGTACGATCAGACGAAGCAAATGGCAAAGAAACTGTTTGAAATGTATGATCTGAAGTATGAGCTCGATAGCCTGAAAGTAATTACGCAGACTGAGGACGAAGCCCGCGTGGAGTGCATTCAGACCACCACAAAAGTAAAAGGGCCGGGGTTCAAGGACAACAGGATCTCTTTCATACACTCTCTGAAAAAATCCGAGGGAATCTGGAAAATATACACATCGTTTGTCAGGAAGCTCGACTACCTGAATTGAGGTCTGTTCTTCAAAAGTTCGTACGCCAAGATCAAGATTGGATGAGGGGACAGGCATGAAAATCATTAGGCGCATTGCTCTGGTCGCACATGACAATCGCAAGAAGGATCTCGTGGAATGGGTCGAGTGGAACTGGAGTGCCTTGCTGGACCACAAACTCATCTGCACAGGCACGACGGGCACTCTGGTGGAAGAGACCCTGAAGAACAAATTGGACAAGAGTCTGAAGCGGAGTATTGAAATTCGGAAGCTCAAGTCCGGACCGCTCGGTGGCGACCAGCAACTCGGCTCCCTGATTGCGGACGGTGAAGTGGATGTCATTATCTTCTTCTGGGATCCCATGGAGCCGCAGCCGCATGACGTTGATGTGAAAGCGCTGCTCAGAATTGCCGTTCTCTACAATGTTCCCACTGCCTGCAATCGTTCCACGGCCGATTTCGTGATCTCGTCGCCGTTGTTCAAGACCGAATACACCCCTACGCTTACCGACTATTCCCAATACATTCACAGGAGCGTAAGACTGTGAAAGAGATCCCCGAACGTCGCCGCTGCATAGGCCTTGCCGCGGGCGGCCTGTGGATGATCGCGATCAGTCTCGTCTTCATTGCGTGGTCGCTTGTAGCGATCGATACACCAACGGCGAGACTCGTGCTCCTCGGTTCATGTGTTCTCCTGGGAGGTCTCATTCTCGTCAGCATTGTCGTGATTCGCGCTGCGTTGAGCTTGCCGAAGAGTATTGCACCGCGAACTCAGGTGGGAAAGCAGATTTGGCGTCGGTTCGCCTGGATAGTCGGTGCGGAGATCCTGGGGTTCGGACTCGTCAACACGATTCTCGGAGCCACCAACAACTTCGAACTGATTCCTTCACTGGATCTCATGATTGTGGGAATTCACTTCTTCCCGCTGGCACGGCTCTTTCGCGTCCCACGGTACAACATTATGGGATTACTCTTCTGCGCAATTCCGATTGTTACGCTGCTCGCGGTGTCAAAAGACTTCGCGGTTGGGCAGGCGCTCGCCTGGTTTGTCGTTCCGGGCTTGGGGTGCGGATTTGTTGCCACAGTAACTGCAGCGGCGGGTTTGCGTGAAGCATGGAAGTCGATCACTGTCTTGCGGACATCGGTTGTGTGATTGCGGGTTGGCAGCATCGATAGCCCTACCCATTTCTTCACCCACTTCTCGTCTCCTCCAAATCCTCTCAGCAGTTTAGCAACGCCCTTCTCTTCAAGCCCAGTTGACTCCAAAGCGATCACTCCGATTGTAGGATCGGCCTTCGGAACTGGCGGAATGGTGAACAACCTGCTACAGGAGATGCGGCATTCCCTTCAGTGGAAAGAGCACCCGCTGCAACAGCTGTGTTTCTTTCAGAACAATCGATTGATCGCTGAATCTGACTTCCCCTCCGAATTGATATCCGACCCTTGATGGGGCGAGAGAAACTATGGTCCCTTGTTTTGCGGGAGTTAAGGTGACCCAGCAGTTTTGTGGTGCTCGCACCGGCCGGAGCTCGGGCAACAATCGAAGCCGATCCAGCACTTCCTTGATCGATGATGCGTGGGCAGGATTGGGCACCTTTTTGCCGTCATCGAAAAGCGTCGGATGATCGAAAATGAATGCTGACTTCTCTTTGACCTGGGTCAGCAACCGAAGCAAGCTACGTTCAACAACTCTGGAATTGGGAGCGAGGACGAAATCATATTTTTCGGATCCAACGCAGAAACATTTCTTCTTCCAGTGTGCCTGTTTCACTGCCGAAGTAGAGAGAACATCCACATGGAAGTGCATGTCCAGGAGTGACAAAACAAGGGAAAATATGTCCGCTGAGACCTTGTCTGCACGTCGATCTGCGAGGGCATACATTGTCTCCACAGGATACAGAAGAAGGAGATTGGAACGAGGGAGAGCTTCACCGGATTTCTTGAGCTCCGAAGAAAGTAGCTCATTCCATGTTGGGAAAAAAGGCCAGGTGGAATGATCGGGGTACCCTGCGAGCGGTGGTGATCCAAGGAATGAACGCTCCTGACCAATGGTTCCGACGGGTCCATACGCGTGCGCGAGCCAGCGCGTCCCAAACAGCGCCATGATCTTGACGCAGTGCTCCATTGATTGGCGTTGCCAGCCCTGACCGTTGTCATCGCCAACTGTCCATAAATTGTTGTACGCAACCCTGCCCTTTGTGATTTTTCCAAGCGACGCCGCGATGACGGACATTGCCGCGAGATTGGAATAGTGCGACGAGGTGGCATCTTTCAGAACTTCCACACCTCCAAGGTCGACGAAACCTGCACTTTTGGCTCTGGCTGTTTTCCAGAGATCCATCGATCCATGATTCATGTCGCACATATCAGCTGATTCAAAATGCCACGTGTCGTGGATGCCGACCACTGTCTTTGGACCCCAAAGCCGGCGAGCGGTCTTCTGCAGCCGTAACTCGGCACCGACGATGGAATCCTGAACCGAGCGATAGTACGAGAGACGTACTGGAACTTCAGAATAGTCAAGAGATTCAAAGATGATTTTCCAGAGGTCTCGATCGAGCGGATTCTTTCCTTCTTCCCGATACGATTCCCGGATCGCAGGCGAATATGGGATGGTCCCGTAGACGCAGGTATAGCCGGGTTCGTCCCACATGATTCCATCCGGTGAACAACCCGATTTCTTCAGCCGGACCAGCATTTTCTCGTAACGTTGCATGTGTAGATGGTTCGAGAAATCGACGTGGTTTGTGCGGACGTGAAAGAAGGCCACGACAGACCAGGAGTCATCGATTTGTGCAGGCACGGATCCGAACGCCTCCACGTATCTATCGCGTGCATTATAGAACATACGGGCGTCTGAAGTGAGATCAATAACGTCATTCTTCCCCATTCGGGTCGTGCCTCGCTTGAAAGCGTAGACGCGAGCAAGCGCCAAAGGGTAAAACTCGACTGCCACGTCTGTCAGCATATGGACGTGGCGTGGAGAAAGGGTGCACCGGATGGTGTATCGTCCACCGTGTATGTTGACGGTGTTTGGTACAACGTCCGCACGAGCGGAGTCGCCGAAGAGAAGGAGTTCCAGTCCGCTGGAGTCATTGGTGAGTTTGTGTGACACAAAGCGAGGATCGGGACCGAGCCAACACGACATTCCGTTTCTCTTGCAGAGGTCGCCGATGTGCCGACATGCCTCCATGGCCAAGGGATCGTCCCAGGAGTATCTGCTGCAGCGGACCCACGCTGCAACACCGCCAAAGCCGGCTTTGAGGATGTCCCTAAACTGTTTTTCCCGAAGGACTCGATTCTCGATGACAGCATCGGTGATCGACCAGACCATGAGAGGTCGTGTGTTGTCGCCGCGATCGGGACTTTTCAGATGTCTCACGCAAGAACCTCCGGTAATACATTGTCGAACCAGGTTGTGCACTTCCCCCGCTGAATCGAAGGCAAGAACGCATTCGGAAGCATCCCCCTGATCTGTGTGCCTTCATCGCAATGATAGCTCGTAATCGCTAGGAAAGCAATCGGAACCCCGCTGGTGAGATGCAACGCGTAGAAGTGATAGCCTCGCCGAGTGTCATTCCGTGATCGTCAGGTCAGGAAAGACAACCGAGAGCCGTGAAGAGCCTGATGCCCGGATCTTCAACGCCTTCAACCGCAGACATCCTGATAGGATCCCCTTGCGTTCGAACCTTGGCTGAGATTTTCTGGTGATTGCTTCGTAACTTACCGGAGGATTTGAAGACCTGCGGAGTACGAGCATATGGATGACGAAATCGAAGAATATTTTCACTCAGGTGACTGGCTCGTTCTCCGTCGTCTCGCATCAACTCGAGCGAAAGTTGTCTTATGAGCGCATTACCTCCCGCGACACCATCAAAACGGATATGGAGCAGCGCCTTCCTCCACCAGAAACGCAGCATGATCGGGCTTGCCGGCATGATCGTGCTGGTGGGCATGGGGGAGCACATGGCGGAGCGATTCCTGCCGCTTTACCTACAACAACTCGTAGAAGGCTCGACTGCAGTTCTGGCGATCGGCTTGTTAGCAGGTATGGACGATTTGCTCTCCGCTCTCTACTCTTTCCCTGGCGGCTACCTGAGCGATCGACTGGGAACGAAACGGGCACTCCTGTTTTTCAACGCCCTCTCAATCGTAGGTTACCTCTGTGTCATCTTCATTCGATCGTGGTGGGCAGTTCTGGTCGGTGCCGCCTTCTTCATCTCCTGGTCGGCAATTTCACTCCCCGCTACTATGGATTTGCTCTCCAAAGTAGTACCGAAAAATCGGCGAGCGCTGGGGGTGTCAGTGGTATCGTTGGTCAGACGTGTACCCAAAATGCTGGGGCCTGTCGTGGGCGGAGCCTGCATCGCACTGTGGGGGGTCGAGCAAGGTGTGCGAATGGCGTTCATCTTGGCGCTGGTGCTTGCCCTGGCGGCTTCCGTCCTGCAGCAACGATTTATCACAGACGACTCGAAGGATGCAAAAGCTGCTGAGGCGAGTCCAAGTAGGCTGTGGCGGGAAATGCCAGGCGACCTACGGAATTTACTCTGGTCGGACATTCTCATTCGTTTCTGTGAGCGCATTCCGGATGCCTTCGTGGTCATCTGGGCCACGCGCTATGTGCTGCACCCCGTCTCGGAATTTACCTTCGGCTGGCTTTCTGCACTCGAGAACCTTACTGCCGTGGTAGTGTACATTCCTGTGGCATACATGGCTGATCGATTCGGCAAGAAGCCTTTTGTGTTGATTACGTTTCTGTTCTTCACATGCTTCCCGATGGTGTTGCTGTATTCGCGTTCACTCGAACCTCTCATCGCTGCGTTTGTGCTGCGCGGGTTGAAGGAATTCGGTGAGCCGACACGAAAAGCGCTGATCATGGACCTGGCCCCCGAGGGACGGAAAGCCGCTATGTTCGGGTTGTACTATCTTGTCCGCGATGTGCTTGTCGCTTTTGCAGCATTCGGCGGAGGGCTTCTCTGGAGCATTTCTCCCGAACTCAACCTGAAAGTTGCTTTCGGCTTCGGCGTGCTTGGCACGCTCTGGTTCGCATGGCGTGGCCGTGACTTGATGGTTCAACCAGCCGAACTTGATTCGAGTACAAACGCGAAACAATCGAACGGTGAAATCTGATTGCGAGTCATTCCACGTTTCTCAGTCCAAAGTGAGAAGAGTCAAGCCACAGAAGGGTGCCATTAATTCGTATATTGTCACAGACACTCACAGTTTCCCCTCAGACATTCCGAAAACCAGAACATGAGCGATACTAAGATAATCTTCTCGATGATCGGCGTAGGCAAAGTACACAAGCCAAACAAGCAAGTGCTCAAAGACATTTACCTGTCTTTCTACTATGGGGCAAAGATCGGAGTTCTCGGACTCAACGGAGCCGGCAAGAGCACGCTGCTGCGCATTATCGCCGGTGTGGACAAGGATTATCTCGGTCAAGTGACCTCCCAAAAGGGAATCACGTTCGACTATCTTCCGCAGGAACCGGAACTCGATCCGTCCAAGACTGTCAAAGAGATTGTTGAGGAGGGTGCTGCAGAGACAGTGGCTCTTCTGAAGGACTATGAAGCAGTCAACGCAGCCCTGGGCGAGCCGGATGCGGATTTCGACAAACTGCTCGAGAAGCAGGCGAAGCTCCAGGAACGGATCGACCATATCAACGCATGGGATCTCGATAGCAAACTGGAGATGGCGATGGATGCGCTTCGATGTCCGCCCGGTGACACTCTTGTCAAGGTCCTCTCCGGCGGAGAACGACGGCGCGTGGCTCTCTGTCGTCTGCTCTTGAAGGAACCGGATGTGCTCTTGCTTGATGAGCCGACGAACCATCTCGACGCGGAATCGGTCGCATGGCTTGAACACCATCTCGGTCAGTACAAAGGAACTGTGATCGCAGTGACGCATGACAGGTACTTTCTGGATAATGTCGCGGGATGGATCTTAGAGCTCGATCGCGGGGAAGGAATTCCTTTCCAGGGGAATTATTCGTCATGGCTTGAGCAGAAGACGGCCCGCCTCGAAGTCGAAGAAAAGCAGGAAAGCAAACGGCACCGGGTTCTCGCCCGGGAATTGGAATGGGTGCGACTCAACCCCAAGGGTCGTCACGCGAAGAGCAAAGCACGCATTGCCGCCTATGAGAAGATGCTTGAGGACCAGGGAGACAAGCGGGAAGAGGAGATCGAAATTTTCATACCGCCCGGTCCGAGACTGGGAGATATTGTCATCGAAGCAAAGAATGTCTCCAAAGCGTACAGCGACAATTTGTTGTGCGAAGAAATGACCTTCTCGCTTCCCCGTGGAGGCATCATCGGCGTCATCGGGCCCAACGGAGCGGGCAAGACAACACTCTTCCGCATGATTACGGGACAGGAAAAGGCCGACTCAGGGACGATCGTCGTCGGCGATACCGTGAAGCTGGCGTACGTTGATCAGAACCGACCGCTCGATCCGAACAAAACAATCTGGCAGGAGATCTCCGGGGGAGAGGAGCTTCTTCAGCTCGGCAATCGCGAAATCAATTCGCGCGCCTACGTCGCACGGTTCAATTTCAGCGGAAACGATCAGCAGAAGCCGACAGGCGTCCTCTCGGGCGGGGAAAGAAACCGCGTGCATCTCGCAAAAGTTCTCAAGGAAGGGGCCAACGTGTTGCTGTTGGACGAACCGACGAACGATCTCGATGTCAATACGCTTCGGGCTTTGGAAGAAGCACTTTCGAATTTCGCCGGATGTGCTGTGATCATCTCCCATGATCGCTGGTTCCTCGATCGTGTTGTGACACATGTCCTGGCGTTTGAGGGAGAGAGCAAGGTGTTCTGGTTTGATGGAAACTACACGGAATACGAAGAGAACCGAAAAGAACGGTTGGGAATTGCAGCCGATCAACCGCATCGGATCAAATACAAGAGACTCATTAGATAGAAGCGACGGTCCCGCCCAACGGGCCTTGTTCCGGGCCTCTTGATCCGTCGGGAACCTCGGTGAATGATCTCCTGTTCTTGTATAAAGGAATCCCAACGCATCACATTGTCAATGGCCATGAATAGTTCTATCCTCCTTCGGACATCTCAGAATCCCATCGCATGCTTGTGTTGTTGCCAAAGCACGGCGAGGCCATTCTGTTTTCGAGAAGGTATGAGTTCATGACGTAACTAATGAATTTCGGTTCGCAGAACCTAAGCCCCTTATCGAAAACTCGATGAGGGGCTTTTTTTACGGCTCTGGAGAATGGGGCGGGAGTGACGCCGCAAAGTATCGATGAGAGAATCCCATGATCTCTATGGCTGATATTGAATGTCATTCATGAATACACACTGGAGAATGAAAGATGCACAACACCCAACAATTCCTCAGGCGGCTGCAGGAACATCAACATCTGACCCAAGTATTACCGTCAAAGGCAAAAGCGCATAGGTTGGTCGATGACATCATCGCCTTCTTGTTTCCAATCAGGATGGAGAGGGGAGTGTCGGTTGACCAGACCGAGGTCCGCCTCGAGCAGCTTAAGCTCCAATTGCATGAGAGCCTTCTGCCTTTGGTAAGCCGGCTGGCGACGCCGCTGGGAACAGTGGTCGATCATTTCTTTCTCGAGCTTCCGGCCATCTACGAGGAACTTTTGAAGGATGCCGAGACCATAGAAAAGTTCGATCCTGCCGCGACATCGGTGGAAGAGGTCATTGTCGCTTATCCCGGGTTCTATGCAATCGCAGTTCATCGCCTTGCTCACCAGGCAGTGAAGTTGGGAGTGCCGATACTTCCGAGGATGATGTCGGAATATGCACACATGCAGACGGGCATCGATATCCATCCCGGAGCGTCCATCGGATCGCCGTTCTTTATCGATCATGGAACCGGCATTGTGATAGGAGAGACGACGATCATCGGCAACAATGCAAAAATTTACCAGGGGGTCACATTGGGTGCGCTGAGTGTCCAGAAAGACCATGCAAACATGAAACGTCATCCGACCATTGAAGACAACGTGATTATTTATTCCGGCGCCACGATCTTGGGAGGCCAGACAGTGATAAGGCATGATAGCGTCATCGGTGGAAATGTGTGGCTCACCGAAAGCGTCTTGCCATATTCCGTTGTCTACCACAAGAGCGAAGTGCATGTTCGAAATGAAAAGTACATCAATGAACCATCAGATTTCATTATCTAGGTTCTCGATTTGATTCAGCGTCGCGAATCACCGGCACTGAGCGTTCACCACGTTGTATCGTTTGCAGTAACTATCCGTCACACTTTCAGAAAGGGACTTTTCTATGAAGGCGCAAAATATTCTCGAAACAATCGGACGCACTCCCGTTGTTAGGATCAATCGTCTGTTTCCAAAAGAGGCTGAGGTGTGGGTCAAGCTCGAACGAGCCAACCCGGGTGGCAGCATCAAAGATCGGATTGCACTGTCGATGGTTGAAGACGCGGAACGGAAAGGGATCTTGAAGAAGGGGAGCGTGATTATCGAGCCAACGTCCGGAAATACCGGCATTGGTTTGGCGATGGTCGCCGCAGTGAAGGGCTATCGCTTGATCCTTGTGATGCCGGAATCGATGTCGATTGAACGGCGTCGCCTCATGTCTGCGTATGGAGCGGAATTCGATCTCACGCCGAAAGAGAAGGGAATGAAGGGGGCAATTGCCCGTGCGGTGGAACTTGCAGCGACAATTCAAGGAGCGTGGATCCCTCAGCAGTTTGAAAACCAGGCGAACGTGGAGGTGCATCGGAGGACCACGGCACAGGAAATTCTTGAAGACTTTCCCGAAGGCTTCGATGTCCTGATCACCGGAGTTGGAACTGGCGGCCACATCACAGGGGTCACACAGATCCTGAAAAAGAAGTTCAACAATCTCAAAGTCTATGCCGTTGAGCCTGTGCTTTCACCCGTTTTAAGCGGGGGAGCACCCGGCCCGCATCCCATCCAGGGCATCGGTGCTGGTTTTGTGCCTGCAATCCTGGATATCAAGCTTCTCGATGGTATCATTCAGATCACGAAGGAAGAAGCGTTCGCGTATACCGCAAGGGCAGCACGTGAAGAGGGGATATTTATGGGAGTTTCATCCGGAGGATCCCTGGCAGCTGTTGCCAAGAAGCTGCCGGAGCTTGCTCCAAACAGCAGAGTGCTCACATTTAACTACGATACTGGGGAGCGATATCTTTCGGTTGAGGGTCTTTTCATCTAGAGGCCATCTGGTGGGGGCTCATTCACGATGGCTGGTTTTTCGGAGGAAGTGAGCAAGTCAGCATGTGATCCGGATTTTCATTTCCGCGGATTTCTGGGTATCATTCGTCGTCATGTAGGATCCTTGCTCTCTTCAATCCGAGAACCGTCTTGCCTCTTCTCCATTTGCTTGAAGGCATAGTCGTCGGTTTCGCAGGCGCCATGCCGATAGGCCCCATCGGAATTCTCTGCATCCGACGTTCACTCGCCATTGGTAGGAAACAAGGAATTGTGACCGGCCTCGGCGGCGCAGCGGCAGATATTGTCTATATCACCGTCGCGCTTTTCGGCATTACGTTAGTCGCGGATTTTGTTACTCTCGAACAATATTCGATCCGATTGTGCGGCGGAATAGCGGTGATGGCGATTGGAATTTACACCTTTCGTTCTCATCCGTCTTCACGACTGATCACAAGCAACAAGTTCGAGCATACTCGTCTCTTTGTTTCAACTTTTCTTCTCGCTCTCAGCAATCCGGTTCCCTTGTTTGGTTTCGCTGCGTTGCTCACGGCGATAGGCTTTAAGAGCATTTCGGGCGAGAGCGTCTCGCTTGTTTTGTTTATCGCCGGTGTCTTCCTCGGTTCTCTCCTCTGGTTTACGTTGCTCGCAAACATCGCAAACGCCGTTCGAAGGAACATCACGGACCAGAAATTGTCGATCATCAACAAGGTCGCTGGGATGATCCTTATCGTCCTTGGAATTGTGGCGACAGGAAGCAGCCTCGCCGGACTTTAGCACTGTGAACGAAACCGGCAAGTTGCTCTCTGGTCAATTGTCCGAATGTTGTAGTTCTCGTATCGGGTCTCAGTGCGTCGATCCCTCGGCTTGGGAGACAGGCTTCGATCAGCCTTCGATCGAGGTAGATCAGTGGGATTCTCAGGTTTGCTTTGGAAATGTTCATTCATACCCCGTTTTTGCCCTCACATGGACTTTTGGTCGTCTCCGGGTAGCCCGAGCGTGATTCTCATTGGTAGCCAGTCCAGTGCATATTGCCACGATCCTCACATCATCTTTGAAAAAGGATTAACCCCTTTTTGGTCCTTTCGGACTATTACGCCTTAACGTAATCATCGGTAAACTGTTTCACGATGCAGCGGTGATTTCCGTCCCTTCGTCGACACATGCCAGGCGATTTTGCGTACGTGGGTTCGGAACGTCACTGCCCGCCCGACCTGCTATGAACGAGCGACGGGGTGGGCCCCATTCCTTAAACAAATTCGCGCCGGCAAAATGAATTCCACTGTGCAAAGGTAAAGTACCCTATGGAACCGATAAGCGTCGGAATCTTTCTTGCTGCAATGGGAATAAACAGTATCATCAGCTTCGTCGCAGGCATGTTGACCGAGCGAGCCATTATTCATCGCATGATCGCTGAACTGAGGAGGCAGATTCTTTTTCTATCAAAAAGGTCTGCCACGATTGATGATCGATATAAGAAGCTACTTTGCGCATGCGCTCTCTATGACATTGCCCTTATCAAAGCATCGATATCTCCGAATGAGGAGGTCCGTGACATCATTCTTGAATTCTCCCCGGTCGCAGCCTTGCTGAAGGAAGGAGGCAGTGGCTGGATCGAACGATTGAGGATCCACATCCAAATGGAATCGGTGAAGAACAAATACCTAGATGGACTTAAGGGAGTGGCGAAATGAAGTGAGGAGGAGGAACTGAATTACGATTCTGACGGGAACCTGCCAGAGCCCATCGACAGCTGTCCGATCAACCGGGAAAGAGATCCATGAATAAAGAAGCCTTTCATTTCATCCGCGAGCATTATGCCCCGGCTCGAGTCTGTCTCGTCGGACTCAGTGACCCGCTGTACGAGCTTGTCAGAATGGGCCAAGCAAACATCACTCCTGATCACGAGCGCTCAAAATGGAATCATGCTTTCTTGTTGGGGGAACAGAGGGGGTGGTTGTGGTGGAAGCGAACGTACATACTTGAAAGTGACTTTCACTTCAGCTTCCGGGAAAGACAATCCATTGACGGACCGCTGGAGAGCCTGCTGGAGAAATGGTGCGTGGATTCGATTGAACACGCATGCGTACTGGGGATGCCGCTAACATCAGAGGAAGAGCAGAAGGTGCTTGCGAAAGCATCAGAGATTGCCCATGACAAGCGGTATCGTTATCCTGTCAGAGGATTATTCGGCACTTTGTGGGCGATGGCGACAAGAAGGCTTCAAAGGCGAAACATCTTTGACATGAAGTATGCTATTCAATGTGCTACCTATGTTCGTATGTGCTACCAGGCAATCGACAAAGACCCGCTCGCCAATTCGACAGATGATATTTCCAACACGTCCCCGGAACGACTTTGGCAAAGTCCCTCGTTCACTGTGCGCCATGAGTGGCATCGTCCACCAGGGTAGCCATCGCCCCCATATTCCCCGATCGCTCTGAACATCGCTTCAAAGTCTTCCACTATTGTTGAGTGGTTACGACCCTCCGCTGACCGAAACATTTCACGCACGCTTGGCTGCTTCGACCAACCCCCACTTCCAGTTGCGGATTTCGGGCATATCCTCGCCATGGGCGGCAATGTATTCCTTGTGGTCGAGGAGTTTCTGACGGATTGCCTGCCGGGCAGAGGCCGCTTGCGTCCCCAGTTGGGGGAGGCGATCTATCACGTCGCCGACCAGATGAAAGCGATCGAGGTCGTTCAGCACCACCATGTCGAATGGCGTCGTGGTCGTGCCCTCCTCCTTGTAGCCACGCACATGCAGGTTATTGTGGTTCGTGCGGCGATACGTGAGCCGATGAATCAGTGTCGGATAGCCGTGAAAAGCGAAGATGATCGGCTTGTCGGTTGTGAAGAGAGCGTCGAAATCCTCCTCGCTCAGGCCGTGTGGGTGCTCGCTTTGCGGTTGAAGTTTCATCAAATCGACCACATTGATCACCCGGACCTTTAAGTCTGGAAAAAACTGTCGCAGCAATTCGACCGCAGCCAGTGTTTCCAGGGTCGGCACGTCGCCGCAGCAGGCCATGACGACGTCTGGTTCGGCCGCCTGATCGTTGCTTGCCCAATGCCAGATGCCAATGCCCGCGGTGCAATGAGTGATGGCAGCGTCCATATCAAGCCACTGCGCCTCTGGTTGCTTGCCGGAAACTATCACGTTGACGTAGTTGCGACTGCGGAGGCAATGGTCGGTCACCGATAAAAGGGTGTTGGCGTCAGGCGGAAGATAGACGCGGATGATTTCGGCTTTCTTGTTCACGACATGGTCCATGAAGCCGGGATCCTGATGGCTGAAGCCGTTGTGGTCCTGCCGCCAGACATGAGACGAAAGAAGGTAGTTCAAGGAAGCGATCGGTCGACGCCACGGAATGTGGTTCGCCACCTTGAGCCACTTGGCGTGCTGATTGAACATCGAATCAACAATGTGGATGAACGCTTCGTAGCAGGAGAAGAACCCGTGACGCCCGGTGAGCAGATAGCCTTCGAGCCAGCCCTCACATTGATGCTCGCTGAGCATTTCCATGACGCGGCCGTCCGCGGCGACATGGTCGTCGATAGAGATGATTTCCGCTGTCGAGCAGCGGTTCGTTACCTCAAATACTGCGTCCCAGCGGTTTGAGTTTGTTTCGTCCGGACTGAAGACGCGAAAGTTGTCGGGATTCAGCTTGATCAGATCGCGGATAAACTGGCCCTGGACGCGGGTGGCTTCCGCATCCACGGCGCCCGGTTTCGGGACCGCTACCGCATACTCGCGAAAATCCGGCATACGCAGCTCGCGCAGAAGTAGTCCGCCATTGGCATGGGGATTTGCGCTCATGCGGCGTTCACCTCTCGGTGTAAGCTCGGCGAGTTCAGGAATAAGCCGGCCCGTCTCGTCGAACAATTCCTCGGGACGATAGCTCTTCATCCACTCTTCCAAAATCTTCACATGCCCCGGATGGCTCATGTCGCCCATGGGGACCTGATGTGAGCGGAACGTGTCTTCCGTTTTTTTGCCGTCCACGATCTTCGGACCGGTCCAACCCTTGGGTGTGCGCAGGATGATCATGGGCCAGCGTGGACGTTCACGAAACCCATTTTGCCTGGCCCCGCGTTGGATGCGTTGAATCTCGCTGACCACAGTGTCAAGAGTCGTTGCCATGAGTTGGTGCATCGCCATCGGATCGTCTCCCTCCACGAAATACGGTTCGTAACCGTAGCCGCGGAAAAGGGATTCCAATTCGTCAGGCGGGATGCGTGCCAGCACGGTCGGGCCGGCGATCTTGTAACCATTGAGATGGAGAATCGGTAGCACGACACCATCGCAGACCGGGTTGAGAAACTTATTCGAGTGCCAGCTCGTAGCGAGAGGGCCCGTCTCCGCCTCGCCGTCACCCACGACGCACGCGACGAGCAGGTCCGGATTGTCGAACGCAGCTCCGAAGGCATGAGAGAGTGAATACCCCAACTCGCCCCCTTCGTGAATCGACCCCGGAGTCTCCGGCGCAACGTGACTCGGGATGCCACCGGGGAAGGAGAACTGTTTGAACAACCGTTTCATCCCATCTTCGTCTTGCGAGATGATCGGGTACACTTCGGTGTAGGTGCCCTCCAGATACGCGTTGGCCACAATCCCCGGACCGCCGTGGCCAGGACCGATAATGTAAATTGTGTTGAGGTCGTGCTCCTTGATGACGCGGTTCAAATGGGCGTAGATGAAATTCAATCCTGGCGTGGTGCCCCAGTGCCCAAGGAGGCGCGGTTTGATGTGCTCGAGAGTCAGCGGTCTTCTCAGGAGCGGATTGTCGTACAAGTAGATCTGCCCGACCGACAGGTAGTTAGCCGCGCGCCAGTATGCGTCCAGCCTGTGGAGGGATTCCGAATTCAGAGTTTCGACATTCATGGTTTCATTCCTTCTGTTCAGCGTACGGGTGTTGTTCTCGTCGGTGCTGAATGGATGTCGGACTGGGCGGCACACAGGCAGGCGCCAAAAATGAAAATGTACCCGGAAAAGTAGATCCAAAGCAACAATGCCATAATCCCGCCGAATGCCCCATAGACCTCATTGAACGTGGTGAAGTTCTTGACGTAGACTACGAAGAGACTTTCGGCGGCCTGCAAGAGAGCTGTGGCGCAAAGGGCAGCAGGCCAGACTTCGGCAAAGCGTTTGGGTTGGCGCGGAGCCAGCTTGTAGAACAGACTCAGACTGAGAAACACTACGAACAACGGCACAACGAAGGTTCCCATGGCATAGATCAAGGAGCCGAGATGATCCGCTGGAATCAGCCAATGATTTGTCATTCTCATCAGCATCGGCATCATCATGCCCAGGAGGATAGCGCCAGTCGTAATGCCCAGCAGGACCATGCTCTTAAGCGGCAGCCGCCACCAGTGATATTCCTCGGTGCCCCAGGCACGGTTGGTCGCGCAGATGAGTGTTGTGAAACATCGATGGGCGACCCAGGCGAGGATGAGGAACGCGACCACGCCTGCCTGTCCACGTGTTTCAATCGCACCGATGATTGCGCGATCAATGTGATGTTGCATCTCGCTACTCATCGGGATGTAGGTTGTCAGATAGGCAATGATTTCTTTCCCGGCCCTGTCCCGGTCGACAAATGTCGAGGTGATCGTAACGAGCAGAACCATCAAAGGAAACAGTGAAAAGAACGCGTTGAAGGCGAACGCTCCTGCCCACTGTGCCCCGTCAATCTGCGAGAACCTCTTCAGTCCGTGAAAGAGTATTGCCCGAATCCTGCGAGCTTGTTTGTCAAACCGGTTTAGCATTCTCATTATCTTCAGTCTTTTTGTGAAACTGGGTGTCCTCAAATTTCCAGCTTCGCTCGAATAAACTGCGCCGAAGCTCTTGATGCCCTCACTCACCAAATCTCCGGACAAACCAGGTTTTCACGATCTGCGTCAGAGCCGCGTAGCCCAACATCATGATAGTAAGATAAAGCCAGTATCTGGGTGGAAGCGGGACAAAACCGAGCGTGTCTGCCAGCGGCGAAACAGTCAGCAACGCGCCTGCCGCAACAATGAGTATGGAAGTGATGATGAGCGGCCAGCTGGCTCGGCTTTGAATGAACGGGATCTTGTTCGTGCGAATGACGTGGATGATCAGCGTCTGTGTGAGGATTGATTCCACGAACCACCCCGTGTGAAAGAGAGCCGGGTTATCCCAGCAACCGAACATGTACAGCATCATGAAGAACGTCAGGTAATCGAAAATCGAGCTGATCGGTCCGATGAACAGAATGAAGCGCAGAATCTTGCCTATCGTCCATTGGCGCGGTATGGTCAACCAGTCCGCATCCACTTCGTCGGTGGGGATGGTGGTCTGCGAGAAGTCGTAAAGGAGATTGTTGGTGAGTACCTGGATCGGCAACATCGGCAGAAAGGGGAGAAACGCACTCGCACCGACGACACTGAACATATTGCCGAAGTTTGAGCTGGCCGCCATTTTGATGTACTTTATAATGTTGCCGAACACGCGTCGGCCTTCCAGCACGCCTTGTTCCAGAACAAGCAAACTGTTTTCCATCAAGACAATATCGGATGACTCTTTGGCGATGTCCACCGCGCTGTCTACGGAGATGCCGACATCAGCGGCCTTCAAGGCCGGGGCGTCGTTGATGCCGTCACCCAGGAACCCCAACACATGGCCCTGGTTCTGAAGCGCACGGATGATCCGTTCTTTGTGAGCGGGGGCCAGTCTGGCAAACACGCTGGTGGTGTTGGCGGCGACGCCAAGTTCTGTATCGCTCATCGCCTCGATCTGGGATCCAAGCAGGAGATGCTCCACCGGCATGCCCACTTCCTTGCAGATGTAGGCGGTGATGATCTCATTGTCGCCGGTCAACACCTTCACGTTCACATGCAGGCTCTGAAGCCGCTTTAAGGCTTCTGCAGCAGTGTCCTTGGGCGGATCAAGAAACGCGAGAAAACCCAGCAGGATCAAGTCAGACTCATCCTTGACCGAGTACACCGGTTCATCCGAGGCGCCCGGCATTTGCTTGTACGCCAGTGCGATCACTCGGAAGCCCTGACCGTTCAGTTCGTCTGCCGACTGTCGGCGTTTGGCGTCACGTTCGGGGAGAACTTCAATGATCTCCCCCTTGACTTCCACCCTCGTGCACTGGTTCAGCACTTCCTCTACAGCGCCTTTGCAGATGAGTGTGTTCAACCCGGTTTCATCTTCCACGACCACTGACATCCGCCGCCGGACGAAGTCGAAAGGAATCTCGTCGATCTTTCGGTATTTCTTGTTCGCTTTCAGGCGCTCTTCCAGTTCCTCATGATCGAGGATGGCTTCGTCGAGCAGATTCTTCAACCCTGTATGGTGGTAGCTATTCAAGTAGCCGAATTGCAGGACCTTTTCGCTGGGTTCGCCGTGCGCATCCAGATATTTTTCGAGGACGATCTTGCCCTGCGTGAGGGTGCCGGTCTTGTCCGTGCACAAAACGTCCATCGCCCCGAAGTTCTGGATAGCATTGAGGCGCTTGACGATCACTTTCTTGCGCGACATCGCCAGGGCTCCCTTGGACAGGTTCACCGTCACGATCATCGGCAGCATTTCGGGGGTGAGTCCCACGGCCACCGCCATGGAAAACAGGAACGCTTCCAGCCAGTCGTGTTTGATCACTCCGTTGATGAGGAACACCGCCGGAACCATCACCGCGATGAACCAGATCATCAGCCAGGTGAACTTGTTGATGCCCTTGTCGAAGCTGGTCAACTCGCGCTGCCCGACGATACTGGCAGCCAGCGATCCAAAGTAGGTGCTGCCCCCGGTGGAGATGACGACGGCGGTCGCGGATCCGCTCTCCACGTTGGAGCCCAGGAAGCAGATGTTGGGAAGTTCCAACGGATTCTGTACGTCCGCCGATGCCGGCGCGGCTTTCTTTTCTACAGGGAGGGCTTCGCCGGTCAGGGCGACTTGGTTCAGAAACAAATCTTTGGCGGAGAGCACGCGCACATCGGCCGGCACCATATCACCGGCAGCGAGGCGGATGATATCGCCGGGTACTAACATCTTGAGCGACACTTCTTCTTCCTTGCCGTCGCGCACCAATGTCGCGGTATTGCTGACCATCGCCTGGAGCTTCGCTGCCGCGTCATCGGCACGCATCTCCTGGACAAAACGCAACACCACTCCCAGAACTACCATCACGAAAATGACGATTGTCGCCCGCAGGTCACCGGTGAGATAGGANNGGCCGACTGACGCTTCTCTCGGGCAATCTCATTCGTGCCGACCTTCTTCAACCGGGAACCGGCTTCGGCCTCGCTCAGGCCGCCGAGTTGCGATCCAAGTTCCTTGAGCACCGCGTCGGCATCAGCACGCGCCTTTTCCAGGAGTTGAACGGAATTGTGCGCGCCGTTCCCGCCAAGGCTGTTGGTTGGGGAGTGAGATGCGTTCAGAGGCTTCTTCACCACTTCCATTCATGCCTCTGTTGTTTGGTGTTTCGTTTCGGCATCGACGAGGGGTTTAGAAGAGACGTCCGTGAATTCACATGAAAGGAGTTTTCCGAAATTGATGCGGCCCAAAAGGGAACGGCTACGCCGCAGAGATTCGGTAATACTTGCGCTGTGCGCGTTGCTGCGCGGCAAGCGGAAGCAAAAGGAGATGCACAAATGTCTGACACTCTGTTTCACAGTGCATTGTTTCGAAGCGGAGCCTTGCTGATGTGCGTTCCTAAACGCTTGCGGAGCTGAGTGGCTCAGGTGGAGAGTCTGGGAACGAGATGCAATTCCAGCGTCTTAGAAACCCCACAGCAGCCAGCTATGTTTTGCCTTATCCATAAGTGTTTTAAAAGCGGCTGAACCTTCCCTCAAATTGACAAACGTCGAATCGAAGTTCTGCGCGAATCCGACTTTCGCGTTGTCCATGAGAGTTCTTAACCCAGCCGAACCTTGTTTGAGATTAACAACGGAAGAGTCGAAGTTTCGGGCCAGGGATGGATCCATGAGCAGCCTTCCTATGGTTCCTTTCCCCGATTGTATGTTGGCTGTAATCTTCGCCAAATCGCTTGTGATACTGGATGACTTGTCGATCGTCATCTTTAATGAGATCATCACATCGTCCATATTGATTGGCTGGAGTGTTTGGACAGTGTCGTTATTTTCTATGATCTTTTTTCCGCCTGTCCCGGGGTTTATGATCAATATTCTATTCCCCATCAGCCCCTCCGAGCCAATGGCTGCAATCGCATCCTTCTTTATGAACTTTCGAGTGGCTTCATCGATGACTATTTCCACTCTGATGGTTGTATCGCTGATGATCCTGATGTTGTCCACACTCCCCACATTGATTCCTGCGAGCCGGACGTTGTTCCCCGCCTGCAGTCCGGAGACATCTCTAAATACGCCGCTCACGCGGAAGGTGCTTCGGAAGAGCTGCTGCCTCTCACCGATAAAGTACACTCCGATGATGAAAAGGGTTATTCCGAGGGAAACAAACATTCCCAGCTTGACCTTGTTGCTTGTGGTAGTTTTCATTTGATCTGCTCTTATGATTTGTCTGAGATATTATTCAAAAAATGAGCGTATCCATGGATCTGACGAATGCGAGAGCTCGGCATACGTCCCTTCTGCAGCGCAAACTCCATCTTTGAGCACAATGATCCGATTTGCCGTGAGCTTGGCGCATTCAATATCGTGTGTGATGATGATGGACGTCGTGTCATATTTGTTTTGTACTTCCAGGATGAGCCTGCTAATCTCCTTTGATGTTATGGGATCCAAGCCAGTGGTGGGTTCATCATAGAGCATGATTTCAGGTTTCAGGATCAAGGTTCGGGCCAAGCCTAGTCTCTTTCGCATACCACCGGAGAGTTCTGATGGGGTTTTTTCAATTGCTGCGGAGAGCCCCACATTTTGCAATGCTTCCTTTATCAGCGAGTCCACTGTTTCTTGCGTCATGGAACTCAATTGCCGTCTCAGTGGGAATTCAAGGTTTTCTCTGACGGTCATCGAATCATAGAGGGCAGCGCTTTGGAAGAGGAACCCTATCTTCTTTCGCAGGTCGATGAGTTCTTGTTCCGGGAGTTCTGAAATATTGTGCCCAAGGATGGCAAGCGTACCCTCATCATGGTCAATCAATCCCACGATACATTTTATGAGTACGGATTTGCCGGTTCCGGATTGGCCAAGGACAACGAGGCTTTCTCCTTTACGAATACTCAGGTGAATGTCTCGCAACACCTGGTTGCTCCCAAAGGACTTCCTGAGATGTTCCATTTCAACGACCACACGACCGTCATGCTTGCTATCGTGTGCGGATACTGCTGCTTGTGGTGTCATTGTTCTTCAGTACTCGATTCAGTTTTGTAGTAAGCTTGTCAGTTGTACTGCTATCATATCTATGATGAAAACCATGAGNNATGAAAGCCGGAAACAGGTCGCTGAATTGAAGGCTCTGGAATACCTGCGAAAAGAAGAGGTGAGTGCTGACACTTCCTTTGAGGTTAACACCGATAAATGATCCGGCCAAACCGATAGAATCGGCAAAGACTACCAGGAGCGGAAGCGTCAATGTGGCGGCGACCACCCGCGTAACGACGAGATACTTGAACGGATTGGTCCAGGATACCTGCATCGCATCAATTTGTTCGGTGACATTCATTGATGCGAGCTCTGCGCCGATTCCCGATCCAACCTTGCCGGCAAAGATCAACGCAGTGATCGCCGGTCCTATTTCCCGTATGATGGAAACGGCTACCATCGCCGGCAACCACGATTCGGCTCCAAACTGCGACAACGTGGGTCTCGACTGAATCGTGAGGACGAGCCCCATGATAAAGGCTGTAATGCCCACCAAGGGAAGAGACCTGTAGCCGATTAAGTAGGATTGTTTCATGAGTTCATTGAACTCATAAGGCGGTTTCAACACTTCCTTGAAAAAGTGCCAGGTAAAAATCGTAAGCGAAGCCACTTCCAGGAAGAACTTAATGAATATGGAGCGAGAAATAGTCTCCGGAGAACTCTCCGGAGTGATGCCTGCCCCCTGGCTTCCATCGTGGGACTGCTGCAAAGTCATATTGTCCATCGTAGTGCTGTCTTCAAATGTCTAACATGAACGATCCGGCGGCGGATTTATGCTTGAGTAATCACGCGCCATGGACTATCAGATCTAACCCCACGAGCACACGCTCCGTATGAGAAAGATCACCGATGATTTTCCTTACCGGCTGGGGTAGTCTACGTACCAGTGTTGGAATGGCAAGGATTTGGTCATCGCGAGCGAGTTGTGGCTTCTTCACAAGGTCAACCACCTCTATCCGGTATTTGCCCTTGAGTTGTTCTTCACAGATGAATTTCAGATTGTTGAAAGCCGTAATGGCTTTTTGAGTCTGCCCGGCCACATACAAACGTAAGACCCACTTGTCGTTTCGTGCTTTGGCCGGCGGTTCTTTCCGCCGGCTGGTTCTCGGTTTGTCTTGTTTGATGTTCACAGTGCTTTCCTTCGAATGTTGGATTTCTTCTTATTTTGGCCGATGATTTTCGTGTAAACATCACCTCTTCGACTCTTCGCCATTTTTACCTTGTCTTGAGTGAAACGCTCATTCCTCGCTTTTTCGATCCCGATTATTTTGAGTGCGTCTGATTCTTCAGCTTCAAATTCGGATCGAAGGACAACAATCTGGGCTTCCACTGCTTCACGCTTACGCTCTAATCCAAATTGCTTGCTTCCGATTTCTTGCTGACGTAGTAATTGTTCCGCATCGTCTTTCGCCTCTTGTGATAATCGCGCCGAACCCGTCAAGACACCGTCCGCGCCAACATAGACATCGAGCAGTTCGATACCGCGGTTTGTCAGCCTGAACTCGCGAATCTGATTGGAGTGCGCCATACCGCGGGATTTGAGCACATACAATCCTCTGTTACGTTCACCTCCAATTTCAATGTCACGCAGAAGCAACCATGTATCGATGAGGGATGAGATGTAAACATCGTGAATCTCCAAGTTATCGCTATCAGATGTGAGACTTGTGAAGAATGCAGTAACCCGCTTCATCTTCAAAAAATCTACAAGACGCAGCAACATGGTTTTGACTTCAGATTGATTCTCCCCCGTCACGAATCCATTGATAGGGTCGAGGATAACGACATCAGGATCGAAGGTACTGATCAATTTGATACTTGTCGCCAGGTGGGCTTCCAAGCCATAGAGTGTTGGACGAGTTGCATGAAACTGAAGCGATCCTTTCTTAACCCACGGTTCCAAATTTATTCCAATGGAGCGCATATTGCGCACAAGCTGACTAGGGGATTCTTCGAACGTAAAATAGAGAACTCGTTCTTCCCGCTTGCATGCCGTTTCAGCAAATTGCGCGGCAATGCTCGTCTTACCCGTACCGGCGGTGCCTGAAACAAGCACTGTGCTGCCGCGAAAGTAACCTTTGCCGGAGAGCATTGTGTCGAGACGCGGAATACCGGTGGAAACTCTGTCGTTAGATGAAAAGTAATTCAGTCCCAGGGAAGTGATAGGCAGAACAGAGAAACCATCTTCATCAATAAGGAATGGATACTCGTTCGTGCCGTGCGTTGAACCCCGATATTTGACAATACGCAGTCGGCGTATGGATGCTTGATCGGTCACGCGATGATCGAGCAGAATAACGCAATCGGAAACGTACTCTTCCAAACCTTGACGTGTTAACGTGCCGTCGCCGCGCTCCGCAGTAATGATGGTCGTCACGCCTTTCCTTTTCAGCCAGCGTAATAATCGTTGCAGTTCAGCACGAAGCGTATGAGGATTGGGCAACCCTGAAAAGAGCGTTTCTATGGTATCCAGCACAACACGCTTAGCACCGATGCTCTCCACTGCGTGATGGATCCGAATAAACAGACCTTCCAAATCGTAATCACCGCTTTGTTCGATTTCACCCCGTACAATCTGAACATGTTCAAGCCAAATCTTTTTGCGCTTTACTAGATTGTCCAAATCGAACCCCAGCGAAGCTACGTTCGCTGTGAGTTCCTTCTCTGTCTCCTCGAACGATATAAAGACGCCCGGTTCATTGTGCTGCGTTGCACCGCGGACGAGAAATTCCATGGCAAAGAGGGTCTTTCCGCAACCTGCACCGCCGCATACAAGCGTTGGTCTGCCTTTGGGCAATCCTCCGCCCGTGATTTCGTCCAATCCTTGAATACTCGTGGGCGATTTTGGAAGGACATTACGATGAGATTGCGCTTTCGTTGCATTCATGATCTCTTATCTCCAGAATGTTCTTGATGTTCCAATGTGTCGCTCCACCTCATAGTGCTCGCTATGAACTGGGCTCCTGTAATGCGTTTACACACGCCTGTCCGACGTTGTCGTTCAGGCGGGAAAGTGGCTACGAGCGAACAATCTTAACCTTGGATTTGAGTCAGGATTCCTTGGCTCGCCTTCTCATTCTTCTTCTCTCGTTTGGCAGCTTTCTTTTCTTTCATTGTTTTTGCCGGCTCTTTTTTTGTACCCTTTTTGCTGTTCTGGCCTTTGCTCATGATGGTTCTCCTTAAGTATTATTGAAATGTGAAAGCGAGTGATTCTACTGGAACTGGAAATAAACCAATGCAACGGCAGCAATGCTCATCAGTACCAGCGTCGCTGATCCGAGGACATTGGACCATCTCTTGTTGGTAAATTCCCCCATGACTCTTTTGTTGTTGCCGATGTGCAAGACAATGGCAATCATCACCGGAGCTGTTAAGCCATAGAGAACAGCAGTGTAAATGAGCGCCTGGATCGGGCTTATGCCGAGAAACTCCAGGGACAAGCCAACAATGAGGGACACGACGAGAGTGATGTAAAACCCTTTGGCCTGGTGAAATTTCTTGTCTAAGCCTTCCTTCCAGCCGAACGTCTCCGCTAAGATGTATGAGAGTGAGCCGGCCAACACTGGTATTGCCAGAAATCCTGTGCCGATGACGCCGACAGCAAAGAGCAAGTAGGTAAGTTTCCCTGTCAGTGGTTCCAGCGCCTTCGCGGCCTGACCTACCGTATCAATTTGTCTGATACCGGCCTTATACAAGACCGCTCCCGTTGTAAGGATGATGAAGAACATAACGACATTGGAAAACAACATTCCGAAATCAATATCCATCTTCATGTTGTTGAGAATTCGTTTGTTGATGATGATTCTCTTATGGTTCTTCGAGATGTCTTCTGCTTCCATTGTGGCCTGCCAGAAAAACAGGTAAGGAGAAATCGTGGTGCCGAGAATGGCAACAAGTATCTCAAAAAATGTCTTGTTGAAATGCAGGGTTGGAAGAAAAGTACTTTTCAGGACTTCCATCCAATCGGCATGCACCAGGAATGGGACCACGACATACAAGAGCAACGAAAGGCAAAGCCACTTCAATGCGGCAGCAAGTCTTCTGTATGGAAATCGTATCATGAAGGTAACGAGCAAAACCGTAAACGTGATGCTGAAGGCAAAAGATGGAATGCCGGGTATCAGGAGATTGGCGACGGCTCCCATTCCCTGGATATCTGCGCCGATGTTGAGGATGATCGCGGGAAAACTGAACACTGCCATGAGATAGAGAATGCTTTGTGGATATTTTTGTTTCAGCGTCGCAGTCAATCCTTCTTGAGTGACCATGCCGATGCGTGCGCACATCTCCTGCACGGCCGCCATGAGAGGGAACGTGATGAGCGCAGTCCAAAGAGTTGCGAAACCAAAACCAGCCCCCGCCTGTGAGTAGGTCGCAATTCCCGAAGGATCATCATCACTCGCGCCCGTAATAAGTCCCGGACCAAGTATATTCCAGGCTTTCTTGATTCTCGTCGAAAGTGTCTTGGGTCTATTCATGGGTGCTGAACAATTCTGACACAAGTATTGTGATCGTAAGAATTCATTGCATTTCTATTCCCTTGCCAAAGCATCGATAGGGTCGAGTTGTGCGGCCTTTCTTGCCGGAAGGTAGCCGAAGGCGATGCCGGTGAGAAACGCGCACGCGAAAGCGAAAAGGATCGGGGGTGCTGTGAAAATCACGCGCCAACCGGCGAGCGTGGATGTTGCAAGTCCGCTACCAATGCCGACGAAAACGCCGGCCAGTCCGCCGATAAAGCACACCACCACGGCCTCGGTAAGAAATTGAA
>PMZI01000045.1 GCA_003170475.1 Ignavibacteriota bacterium
CCCCGCCAGACCGCGTGGCGGGCTGGCCGCTTAAAACGAGCGGGAATGACAATCCCTCTATTGTGAGTATTTTTGAGATGGCTTCTAGCTACCACGCAACTCTAGCTTCGTTGTTTGGCAGTCGCGCAAGCTCGAAGTTCGCTGTCAAGTTACCAAGTCACCAATCCATTGTCAACTCGACAGAAGCAGCACAAGCAACTGTCGATGTGCCAGTTGTTTTTTTACTCACATACCCGTATCTTTCAGTCACCACAGAGAGTGAAAAAGTGCTGTAGAGTAGGTTGTTGAAAACTGTTGAACGATTTCAACACCTTGAGCGAGCGAACCAGTGGTTTTTGTGCCGGCTATGTGAATGTCCAACGCTGAACGCCCAATATGGAACTATGAAGTTATCGTCTCTTCAGTCATAAATCGAAAATCAGCGATCGAAAATTCCTTAGCTTAAACATGTTCGGGCCCTTAGCTCCCGCCAAAAGGTGAAGCATGGCGGGCAGGCAGTTGGTTAGAGCAGCAGACTCATAATCGAAACGGGTCAATTGTTTCCGCCGCAGGTTCACACAAAACTGTTGTCTCTGTGCAAAGGTTGTTGAATGGCCGTTCACATGAAACCCGTTCTGCATTGTCACTGAGAGACTTTTCTCGCCTTCACCTCTTCAGCGGTTTCAACACTCAGAAGTATCAAGTTCTCTGTCATTCTGTAAATCCTATCTGAAATCCACACGTCAATCGAATCACTGCTGCCCGACTTTTTTCCTCATCGGGTAAGTCCCATTCCTATCACGGATTTGCCCAAGTCACTAGATCGTTGAGGATTTGACTGAAGTCATTTCCCATCCTTGGATGACATGAAGACGAAAGTCCTGACGGCGGGGAATCAAAAAGTGAATAATTCATTGATGTACTTGATGGTCAGATCAGGATGATTTATGAATATATGGTGGTCACCTTCAAGTTCTATGTGTTTAGAGTTTTCAAATCCTAATAATATATCTTCATGATATTTGTACCATTTCCATGCTGTTGCAGACACAAGAATCACAGGTAACTTTTTGTCGATTTTAAGGCTATTCATATAGACAAGGTTTGGGATAAACTGATACCATTCTTTGCGGTAGTTTTTCGGGAATTTTGTTTCGTACCACTCTGTGCCGCCCTTAATATATTCTGTCAACTCTCTATCAGACATGCTATTCCAACATGATTCAGGAGCAGGATCAAGCAGCAATAGTCCTTTGACCTCATTAGGATAGGTGCTTGCAAAGTAACGAGTAATCAAACCTCCGAGTGAATGTCCTACTAAAATGTAAGGAGGATTTATGTTTTGATTCTTTAAAATGCCTCTTAACTCTAGTACCATGTTAGGAATCGTTCTTTCAAGTCTTGATGTGTCAGATTTTCCAATATCAGCCCTGTCGTATAAGAAGACCCTAGAAAACTTTGCAACTGAATCAGGAATTGATCCCCAAATCTCTAAACTATCTGACATTCCACTTTCAAATATGACTGTCTTTTGCCCGGTACCAAATTCTTTGATGCGGCATTTTTGTTGGTCAATAGAAACATACCTCTCTTGACCATATGTAAAAGAACAACATAGTAGTATTAGTAGTAGGGTTATTTGTTTCATAGTCTGTGTCTTAATGGTTTGCAATATTTGTTAGAGCTATTTCCTGTTTGCGCCACCTAACTGCAGTTAGATTGATCCGAATAAGATGCAAAGTTCCAAGAACAAGAAGACTTCCTACATCGCTTCTTCACGAATCCAGAGGATTCTCCATCACATCCAACAAGGTCTTCAGACTCGTAGGCACAAATTCTCTGAAATCAAGTTACCGAGTCACTCGTCTATTTGTCAAACGAGGGCGGGAATGTTGAGGAAATCGTGTCGATAAGAACACGATACAGAGCCTGAGAAGTCAGCTCACAGCAGAGAAGAACAAGGAAAAGAACATCTGACTAAAGAGCCAAGAGTCAAAGCTGAACGACCGCTTACCGCGCACAGATGATATTAGAACTGTTCAAGTTTGAAATTGTCTAGCAAGATATATTGAGTCGTATCGCTCTTAGAGTTCGGAGCAAACATCCCAATGCCTAGAGCAAAATTGTCGACTACACGACTGTCTGAAGTGTATGTTATGGTGTCTTGCTCCCAGTTCGCTGTGCGCGGCCACTTGAAAGGCAACTCATAAGAGTACGACCCCATATTCGCGCTTAGATAGATGGCATAGTGATTTTGAGTGAATTTGTCTTTAATCCAGTAAGTCAATCTGTAATTCTTGAATTGACTTGGTTGGGCTGCATTACTGACAAGACGCAACACAGTGTCAAGTGAGTCTGGGTAATATACTTTCAATGACCATTGCCCCCCGTTGGTCGGCACCTCGCTGTCAAAAGAGTATTTTGTTCTGCGGACGCTATAGGGCGGGTATCCATCCATTCCATCCTGCCAACCTGAGAGTGAAGATTGCCCTTGAGACTCAAAACTAGATTCCATCAGAACAGATGTCTGGTTCGTTGGATTTGTGGTGGAATCCTTACAACCGTTCAACGCAATAAGCAATATATAGCCGAATTGGCAAGATACGCCGACGAGAAGAACGGATTTCAAAATGCGATTCATTTGCTTTCCTTGTAGTTATTGAGATGCGGCGGAAAACCTGTCCAGAACCTGATAGAGTATACCGATGATTGCACTGAGGAGTAATAGCCCAAAAGGACGAAAAGGGAGTTAATCCTTTTCAGAGATGAAGTGCGGTTGATACCGATGAGTGAAGTAGTTGTGTTGAACCTGACAAACCTCAGTTGTTTTTCCACTGATATACCTTTATCTTCATATCAAAGCGCCACAGCTGCTGAATTCTCGTGTTGACCAAACTGTTGAACCTGAGCTAGTTTTTCAACACTTTCACCATATCAGCAAACCAGTGGTTCAATGTTTTTGCTTTCGGGCCCTTAGCTCAGTTGGTTAGAGCAGCAGACTCATAATCTGCGGGTCGCTGGTTCGAGCCCAGCAGGGCCCACAGATCATTGTCGATTTCTGACGGTTCGACTACGCTCACCACAGGTTTCCAATTGTCGATTGTTGAGTTAGTGCAGCAGACTCATAATCTGCTGGTCGCTGGTTCCCCGCCCGCCCGACCATCGATTGCATGTAACGGGCGGGCCGGCGGGGAGCCCAGCAGGGCCCACGAAAGAAGTAAGAAGTCTGATCCCAGACTTGCTTTCCGCTCTGTATCAGCCCTCGTGCCACCACAAGGACCTTGACCAAACGTGATGCCTAAGAATACGGCTGTGACCGATGACGTTCGCAAGGAAATTCGGCTTCATGGGCGGGTGCTCTTCACTGTCTGTGTCGCGCTCTTCGCTCTGATGTCCTACGGCGGAATCCGGTCGTCCGACAGCGAGGTAGTGTTCCGGATGGGAGAGTCGATAGCGACACGGGGTTCGCTCGCACTCGAGCATGACCTTGAAGAGTGGCATGCCTTTGGTGTCGCCTTTGGGCGAAACCACGCACTCTATTCTATCTTCGGTCCTCTGGAATCCATCGTCATCGCGCCGATCATCAAAGTCGCTGATTGGATTAATGAGACCGGGTGGTACGTGCCGCTCACGCCGATGCTCACCCTCAGCCATTTCACAGAAGGGGGGTTCTACAACTATGTGCAAGGAGTTTCGACGAAAGTCCCGAGACCTCACGCCCTGCGGATGCTCTCGGCGATCTACAATGTTCTGGTAAGCGCGTTTGGAGTTTTCGTTTTTTGGAAGATACTCCTGATCCTGACAAAGTCGATTCCATCAAGTTTTCTGGTCTCAGTCATCTACGCTTTTGCGACTCATGTCTGGCCCTACTCCGGCACATTCTTCAGCGAACCTCTTGCGACCCTGATGGTTCTCTTTTCGTTTCTCTACCTGTTGAAATCCGATGATGTCAGTGTCGAGACAGAAGGCCTTCGGGGATATACCCCGGTGTTCTGGAGCGGTATCTGGATGGGACTGGCGATCACGGCTCATATCACCGCTGTGCTCTATGCCCCGTTCTTCGCGTTCTATTTCTTCTGGAAGTCCGAAAGCCACAGGTCGGGGTTCTGGCAGAGAGTGGAACGAGCCGCAGTATATTCCTTCGGAGTGTTCATTCTCGTCTTCATTCTTGGATGGTTTAACTTCTATCGTTTCGGGAGCTTCTTTGAGACTGGGCGGACCATCAGTGCGATCTCTGGCGAGATCTTTGGTTATGGTGTGACCGTGTTTCCTCTGCAGGGATTGTTCGGCCTTCTCTTCGGAGCCGGCAAAGGAATCGTCTTCTTCATGCCTGTTCTGGTCTTGAGTTCTTTTCTCTGGAGGAGCTTTTTCAAGGAGGATCAAAAACTTTTCTGGATCGTCTTTGCCGCGGTGGCATTCAGAGTCTTGTTCATCGCTTCGAGAAGTGACTGGCATGCCGGGTTTTGCATCGGTGCCCGTTACCTTGTCATGGTAATTCCCTTCTTTCTTATTCCGTTGGCGTTCTGGTTGAAGAACCATGAGGCAACGAAATTCAACCGTGCATTTGGGCTGATTTCGGCGGCAGGTTTCTTGTTTGCTGTGGAACAGTTCTATTTCTGCCTGGCTGAGGTGTTCACATTTCTCCAGATCCTCAAATTTCGCGAGCGTTATTTCGGGATCGATGTCTTCAACAACGATCTGCTGTACCTCAATTGGAAATACTCCCCGCTGACGAACTACGATCAAATGAGAATCTCCCCGTTTTTTCTGCGGTATTCTGGGCTCTCGTTCGGGAAACTGATGTTGGTCGGTACGATTCTGATTGCCGTCCTGTTTGCTATCTTCTTTGTCATGGTCCGCATGATGCCGAGAAGCCTCGGCAATACTCCTCGACAGGCTGAAGAGCCGTCGTCTCATCCTCGGTGAGAATTCTGTTCATCATCCAAACGTCTCTGATCGGGACAACGAATCTGCGATCTGTCCGGAAGCCTCTCGTTGGTCGGCGGAGTTTTGGAAACAACCGGGTCAAAAGTCGAATGTCGTTCTTTTTTGCGCATCCGCGGACGGGTGACGCTGCAGCCTTCTGCTATCCCATTGGGCCGGATTGCTTGACAGAGACAGCGAAATATCGTATTATCTTTAGCAAATTGGTGTCAGGTCGCTCGATTTCCACCAGACTATCTCGTAAGGGGATGTGATGGCTGAATATAAGCTTGAAGGATTGACTGTTGCTGGGAGGCCGGTTTCAGGCATGATCAGCGCGGACAATCTGAAAGACGCCAAGCAAAAAGCTTCTTTGATGTCCATTGAGAAGAAGTTCAAACTCACCGGTGTCTTTGAGCGCGTTTCGTTTCTCTATCGGGTCCAGAAGGGGACGGAAAAGCCCATCGATGGGGAGCAGAAGGCTTACACAAAAGACGAAGTCAAGCAAGCCCTCGAGAAAATGGGCTACCGGGTATTGTATGTCCGGAAAAAAATGTTTGGGAACAAGCAGCGCGCAGCACCGGCAGTCGAAATCATCACCTTCGTGCGAATGAGCGCTGACTTGATGAGGCAAAAGTTGCCGTTCAATGAGATTCTTCTCCTTCTCATGAACGATATCACGAATCCCGCTCTCAAGGATGCGGTGAAGGAAATCAACAGTGAACTCAAGCAGGGGAAGGACAGCGAAAAGGTCTTTCTGAAACAGGCTCCCGTCTTCGGCAAGTTTACCGCGAACATGCTTGGACTGGCCTCCAAGAGTGGTAACATGACGGAGATATATGAGAGCACGGCGAAGTTCCTTGAGCGCAATGCACAGTTCAAACGCAATCTGAAAAGTGCGCTTATCATGCCGTTGGTCACCCTCTTCATCTTGTTCATGGCAGTTCTTTTCTACGTCGGCTACATTTTCCCGGCGACGGCGGAGATGTTTGAGAAGTTCAAGATCGATCTGCCGCCGATGACCAAGGCCACCCTCGGATTTAGTCGCTGGCTCACGGCGAATTTTGTTCCGCTGATGATCGCGGTGTTCGTTCCTATAGGACTCTTTGTCCGGTTCATGACAACAGAACGCGGCAGGTTCCTGATGGACAAATCCATCATCAAAGTGCCTATCGTCGGGCCGCTCCTCCACAAGACTGCCATTGAGATCTACTGCCGTGTGTTCTACGCGCTGTACAGCGGATCGGGTGAGAATATCGATGTTATCCGCATGGCGGCAGAAGCGTGTGGCAACAAGTATATGGAGCATCAGATCAAGACCATCGCCATACCCATGATGCTTGAAAAAGGAAAAGGGTTGACCGAAGCGTTTCAGGCCACCGGTGTCTTCACGCAGACGGCCATTTCCCGTTTCAACTCAGGAGCGGAAACCGGCACCGTGAAAAATACTGCCATCCAGCTGGCAGAGTACTATGAAAAAGAGACAACCTACAAGCTGGCGAACGCGATCGAAGCAATCCAACTCGCCGTTTCGATGATCATTATGTTGGTGCTGACCGCCTTGACGCTCGTGTCGTCTGAGACGGCGACGATTCGTCCGAAGGCGCCGGGCACGATCATTCACTACTTGATGTACTACTTCGGGTTGAATTAGCCCGGGGCTGAATTCTGGATTAAAGATGTGTGCGTGAAGAACATTTGTATGTAAGGAGAGTCCATCTATGCCAGAAATAGATATAACTGATAAAATCGGTTATACTCTCTTGAAAAAGGGGATCATTGATTTTGAAACCCTTGAGAAGTCGCTGAAGCTGAAGGACTCCGACGACAACAAGAAGAACCGCAAAAACCTCGGACAAATCCTCGTTTCGGAATTTGGCGCTGACCATGACGCCGTCTTCCGTGAAGTAGCCAATCTCTACGCCTTTCGCGAAATATACCTGGCCGACGAAAAGACGGACGATGGCCGTATCGCGTTCGTCAAGAAGCTTGTGGATGCATTGCCTGAGCAGCAGAGGGATATGATGGTTCAGGCCAAGATGCTCCCGTTCAAGTACGACGAGCGACAGCCCGACAAGCTTGTCATTGTAGCGGCCGATCCAACAGACCGGAATCTTCCGGTTGTTGCTCGCAGCTTCAGTGTGAAAAAGTACGAGATCTGCTACGTCCGGCTGAAGGACCTCCAGGGACTGATGGAAAAAGTCGTCCCCGCTCAAAATGAGTTCCTGAAGCTGCTCCAACAGGATGGAGAGATGAAGGTTGATGATGGCTCGACCACGGGCGAGGACCTTGTTGACGAAGAGGTGCTTGAAGCTGAGATCAACAAGAGTGCACTTGTCAATTTGTTCGAAGGATGTCTGGTGGAGGCCGTACGGCGGGACGTAAGCGATGTTCACATCGTGCCGGCGGAAGGGCACAAGACGAACTTCCTGTTCCGCGTTGACGGAAATCTGCAGGTCTGGCATTGTCAGGAAAACACGATGCCCGAAGCTGTCATGGCCGTCGTCAAGGACAGAACAAAGAACGTCGACCGGTTTGAGCGTGAGATGACGCAGGATGGGTTCATCCAGCGCGTGATCGATGGTCATCAGTTGCGCTTCCGCGTGTCGATCATGCCGATCGTGACAACGGAATTTAGCACCAAGTTCGAGAGCTGCGTGATCCGTGTGCTCGATGACCGAAAAGTCATCACCGATCTCGAAAAGCTCGGTCTTCAGGGTCCTGCACGTGCGTTCTTCTACAAGGCGATTCAGAAGCCGCAGGGTATCATCATCCTCACCGGTCCTACAGGATCCGGCAAGTCCACGACGCTGATTGCGGCACTCTATCAGGTTATCGATCCGACAGTAAATGTGTTGACGATTGAAGAGCCGGTGGAATATATCATCAAGGGAGCGCGTCAGCTGAAGATCGGTCCGAAGATGGGGTTCGAACAGGCCATCAGAGGTATCCTGCGCCATGATCCTGATATCGTGCTCGTCGGTGAAATGCGCGACAAGATAACCGCAGAGACTGCGATCAAGCTCGCCAACACAGGACACCTGGTGTTCTCGACGCTTCACACGAACGATGCACCAAGCGCAGTTGCCCGTTTGTACAAAATGGGTATTGAGCCCTTCCTGATTGCCTATGCAATCAACATCATCGTGGCGCAGCGTCTTATTCGGACGCTCTGCAAGAAATGTAAAGAGCCGGTTGACAGCAGTGACTTCAATGACCTGATGAAGTTCGGATTTTCCGAAGAAGAACTGAGTTCTCACACATTCTACAAGGCTGTCGGCTGCGACAAATGCAACGGTGGCTACAAAGGACGAGCTGCGATCCACGAGGCGCTCTTCTTCACCAAGCAGATCAAGAATATGATCCTGAATGCGGGTGAAAAAGTCGACGAAAACGGCATTCGCGAACAGGCCGCCAAGGACGGGATGTGGACCCTGCGACGTTCTGGGATGGAACGCATGATGGAAGGAACGACGACACTGGAAGAAATCATTTCCACAACCGTCGAAGACGAATAGCCGAATTTTTTCCCCTGATCAATTCTGAGAGGCACTCATGTCATGAGTGCCTCTTTTCATTTTTGGGAGACACCGCGGTGAGCGGAAATTGCCAAGATTGGTGATCATGAGATCAGGTGCACCTCGATTGTCCTGCGTCACAACACTTTCATCTGCAAGGTCTTACATACAATGGCTACCTGAAGCAGAATTGGGAGAACTGACAGCCGGAACAGGATGTGGATATCTTTTTACGGTCCGTGGGCTGTCAAGGGTCTAAAATTCGCGCAATTTTAGAGGTCCGTTCCAAAGGGAGTGAAGTCCCTACGTGAGAACGATATGAGGGAAACTCTAAAAATTTCCCTTTAAGAGAGTTGCATTTTCGTTTGGAGTTTCTTATTATCACAGGAAGAGGGGAGCTCCACACATTCATCCCGTTGCGATTTCGAAAGGTGAATCAAGCCAGAAAAGGCTAAACGCATAGAATGACGACTCCAGTTCAAAACCCGGCGGCCTTTCGGTCACAGTCTTCTGATCCACCACCGTCAATGTTGGCGCCAGAACCCCCGTTTGTCTCGGAAGCTAGGAGACTGCTGAAGGAATTTGCTGCCCAGTTGCCGACGACGGTTACGGGACTTGAGCGCCAGATGATGATTGGCGACGTTCTCGGCCGCATGGATGAGGCGGATAAGCAGAAACTCAGAGCATTGCTCAATTACTTCCTCATGCGGATGCTGACAATCAACGCATCTGATATCGACATGGGTGGATACGGGACTTCAGGACTGATTTGGTACAGAGTGTATGGCTCAAAAAAGCCTGACAAAACGCTCGGTCAGTTCAATCCCGACGAGATGAACTATTTGATTCAAAGCGTTTTGGGAGAGAGGCAGCGGACATTCCTGTATGAAAACAGGAATCTCGATTTTTCCCACATGCTCTATCTTGAGAACGGAGAGTTTCGCCGCTTCCGCGCAGATGCATACTTCGATCTCGATCAACTTGGTCTCAACATGCGGGCGATCAACAACAACGTCCGCCCGTACAAAGCGCTTGAGCTTCACCAGAATGTCACGAGAAACCTCAGCCTCGCCGGAACCAAAGAAGGATTGTGTCTCATTACCGGAATCACGGGCTCAGGAAAAAGCACGACGCTCGATTCCATCATCGATGCGAACAATCACGCTGTCGACGCTCACATCGTGATCATTGCATCACCAATCGAGTATGTTCACAAATCGGATCGCTGCATTATCCGTCACCGTGAAGTGGGGAGAGACGTTCTTTCGTTTAAAGATGGAGCTGTCCAGGCATTGCGTCAGGATCCGGACATCATTATGATCGGCGAGTTGCGCGATCCGGAAACAATCATGACCGCGCTGGAAATCACCGATTCTGGGCACAAAGTGTTTTCGACACTGCACACGGCATCGGCAGTGGAGAGTATCGACAGGATCATCGGTGAGACTCCTCCGGTGGAGCAGGAGCGAGTGCGAAACCGTCTTGCGGACACCTTGCGTTGTGTGATGTCGCAGAAACTTGTTCCGAGTCTCGATGGAAAACGAGTACTGGCGAAGGAAGTGATGCTGGGGATTCCGTCGGTTCGTGCGGCAATCAAGAACAACAACACCGGTGAAATTTACCAGATGATTTCTGAGGGCCTGGATCAGGGGATGATTACGATGGAGCAAGACCTCAGACGGTTGTACTTGCAGAAAAAAATATCCTTGGAAAGTGCGATCAACTATGCGAACAACAAACGCCGAATCCAGCAACTTCTTCAGGTGAATCCGTCGGAGTGACGGGTCCGGTGTGTTTCCGTACCGTAAGCCACTATAACGAACTACTCACAACAAGGGACATAGCTCGAAATGCCATATCAGCCTGGTCAAGGCAAAACTGCGGTTGCGTTGTTCGTCGATGGTCTGGAACTCAAGTTTGTCCAGCTGTCGATGAAAGCCGGCAGGGTTACGCTGCGGGACTACAAGACTGTGGCGTTGGTTCGAAAGTTCGAGGAAAAGCAAGGGGGTCCTGAGGAGGGTGGATCGGACATGCAGGATCTGGCTACAGCTGAGTCATTTGCTGAGCCAACGATGCCCACGGAAATGGAGCAACAGGAAGGGCAGAACAATGCCTCTGTGCTCCTGAGCGTTTTAACTGATCTCCCGTCTTCGAAGTACACTCTGTCGTACGCACTCAGTGAGCCGGCAGTCACGTACCAAGAGTTCGAAAGCGACTCTGGCCTCAAGGGCACCAAACTCAAGAAACATGTTGCCCTGGAACTCTCTTCCATGCGGTCTTCGACGCCGCCCCTCGACGCCCTTGATTTCATCCCGACGGCTCAAGGGGGCATCCTCAGTGTTGTAAGGGAAGATGGGATGCACCTGTTCGGTCTTTTGGAGGAGATCAAACCCTTCATCGGCAACCGGGTCCCGAAGATCCAGATAATTGACAGTGCGGATACAGCCGTGATTGGCCTCGTGCGCAGTTGCTACGAGCTCCAGGACGAGGAAGTTTCTGTGCTGGTCTATGTTGGCAATGATTTCAGCCGACTGATCTTCATGCAGGGGAAGAACTATCTTCACTTTGCACCGATCATCAGTGAAGGGTATGGTTCGTCGAACATCGAGAATACGATCTACAGCCGTATTCTCCTCGAGCAGGACAACATTGCCCTCACCCGAATCGACCGGATCATCCTTTGCGGTGAAAGTCACAAGGTCAACCTGCGTGAGTCGTTGGCACCGCAGTTCTCGAGCGCAAGTGTTGAGTATTTGCAGACGCCGGACCTCGACCTGAGTGTCTATGAAGGTCTAGTGGGTGAGGCGATCTCGGAATACGCTATTCCTCTTGCCACTGCCTGGCGCGCGCTCGACACGAAGAAGCAGGGACTCTATGATCTCAATCTTTGCCCGATCCTCATTACGGAGGGGCAGAAAGCGTTCAAACTTGCCTGGCACGGATGGGTGCTTGCACTGATGATCATCGGTTCGATTGTCTTCTTTTATACATCGATCCAGAATCGCACATCGGAGATCAGGCGTCAGAAGGAGCTTCTCGGTCGGAAACAGAATGAGCTCGCCGATCTCGAAAAGTTACGAGCGCGTCGAGCTGACCTCACGTCGGATATCGAGCGGTATTCGAAGGCAGCCACTGTCTATGACAGTACTGCACCCGGAAGTGATCGATGGAGCAGAGTCCTTCATTATCTCGCGAATAGTGTCGAGGATCTCAATGCGATTTGGCTCTATAAGATGAATCGCGACGAGCAGACTCCGGGCGCGTTGAGAATCAGCGGGAAGTCGATCTATCGTACTCGGATCTCCCGTCTGGCAAGTCTCTTTGAAAAGGCAACTCTGAAACAAGTGCGAACCACGGTGATCAGGGACAAAGTCGTGTATGATTTTGACTTGATCGTGGAGCAGATTGACAAGGGTGATGTCGGGTCTTCCAACAAAATACGGTAAGACACTATGTCCTTTAAGATACGAAATACGATCGTCCTCGTCGTTGTGTTTGTAATCATCACGGGTGGCGGCATGTTCTACTGGTTGTATATGCAACCGAAGCAGTTGAAGGCTGCCGTGAGAGAGATCCAGAGGATTGAAAAGGAACTCGTGGATTTTCCACAGACAGTCAACGCCGTAGAGACGCTTACGAACCAGCTTGCCGATACGAAACGCCGGTATGATTCTCGCAGCAAGGAAATTCCGGCCTTTGATATTACGTCACAAACCTATGCCTACATAAGCAAAGGTATCGACGAAGCAGGGATCACGGGGGAGAACGAGTATGTCAAGATCGGGACGTTGACTTTTGAAGGAACGAGGAATTTCGGATCCATCGGATACAACGTTTACCAGCTGACAGATGGCGAATCGGTCTTTGAGAGTCTTTACAAATTCGTCTATTTCCTTGAGAACGGAAGTCGGCTCTACAAGATTGCCTGGATCAATATGGAGAACAAGGAAGCCGTCAACGCTGATACGAAAGAGACGAGAAAGTATCTCGTTTTCAACATGGAGCTTCATGCCTACTTCACGAATATCAAAGAGCTGAACACCTCCATCGCTGCGAAATCGCTGACGTTCACGCAGTCCCCGTTCGATCCTTTCGAGCCGATTATCCTTGGAGCGATATCATCGGAAGCTCCTCCCGGCGAGATGGATGTCAAGGGGTTTGACATAAGGGCCATTCTCCCGGGGAAAGCTATTGTCATGTATAGCGGCGATCTGATGGTGCTGCATCTCGGCGACAAGGTATGGAGGGGTTTCGTGAGCCGAATCAGCCCTGCGGACAACAAAGTTGAGTTTACATTGAATGAGGGGGGCATCGTAAAGAAGGTGACAAAGACAATGGTGTTTGCCAAAAAGAAACGTCAATGAGGGAGTTATGAAAAAACGATCGACGATGTTTATTGCAATCACCCTGCTCCTTCTCGCGAATCTCGAGTTCGCGACGAGTCAGAATCAGGAGTTGTCGAGAATGAAACGCGCCGCCACGGGGAAAGACTCTTACTCCCAGGATGAACTGGTTTCCTTCAAGAGCGACGTCCCCTACAAACAGGCTCTCGAGGCTCTCAGCGCATTGAGCAAGAAATACGCCAGGAAGCCGATCATTGATCCTCAGCCACTGACGACAACGATCAATGTCGAAATCCAGTCATTCTACTGGAAAGATGCGCTGGAGTTGATTCTCCGAACAAACAATCTATGGTACACGGAGTCGGACGATTACTTCCAGGTATCTCCTGTCGGACAAATTGCGCAGAATGGGGTGCCGACCCCGGGCGGGATGACAGCGGTGATTGACTCAGGCATGATCGTCGCCAAGGCGAGGGAAGTGACAATCTCTTGTGTTTTTCTCGAGATCAATACCGTCAAATTGAGAGAGAGTGGCTTCAACTTCAATATCTTCCGCGGAAAAGATCTGAATCTCGGAGTGACGTTCACAGGAGCGGACAATGTTTCGAACAATATTTTCGGCGTGACAGCTTCGCCATCGTCGAAGAATCTGACAGTCAATATTGATGCTGCACTGAAGATTTTTGAAGACGAACAAATTGGGGAAGTTATCGCGCGACCGCAGACGACGGTCAGGTCAGGCAATAAAGGGCGATTGCAGGTGGGTGTCGATTTTTCAATCAAGGAAAAGGATTTCTCTGGCAACATTATTGACAGGTTCTACAGCACGGGAACGATCCTGGAAGTCACGCCCAAGATCTACACATACGGAACAACGACCATCATTGATCTTCCCTACAAAGCAACTCGGAGCACTGTATCGCCGGGATCCGTGAGCACGCTGATCAATAAGTCCGAAGGCGAGGGTCGGGCCATTCTCCTCGATGGAGAAGAGACATTCGTCGGCGGTCTTTACACAAATGAGGAAGACATCGAACGAACAGGGATTCCGATCCTAAAGGATCTGCCTTGGTGGTTCTTTGGACTCCGGTACATTTTTGGCTACGACAAGCTGCAAGTGACCCGCAAAGATCTGATCATCCTTCTGAAAGCTGAGATGGTTCCTACGATCGAAGACCGCATGAAGGACCTGATGAAGGAACGGAATATTTTACAGAACAAGTTGAAAGCAGACCGGGAAGACAGCGAAAAGAGACTAAAAAAATAGTGTCCATCGAATCTGAACGGCAATAACTTTAAGTACTTGGGGAGTTCGTCATGAACGTCCGTACAATCTTGTTGTGGGGGATCATCATCGTCCTGATGTTGCTATCAGGCTGCACGAATGCGTCGGCGCCGGATCAGAGCCAGATTACGCCGATTCCGACAAAGGTCAGCGGCATCGTAATTCGGAATGACAACCTCACTCCGATTGCCAACGCGCTCATCTTTGATATCGCCGGGCTGGCCCGCGACACGTCAAAGAGCGATGGCAAGTTCAGCATGGTGTACCAGCTTCTGGCCCAGACAAAGACGACCATCGTGGGAAGCCGTTCGGGCTTCGGGAACGATACTGCTTTTGTCACGCTGAATCCTGGAGTAGACACTACTGTTACCCTGCGGCTGAAGGCTGACAGTTCGAGTCCGTCGGGTCCGATTTCCTCCGGGAAGGCTGCAAACATCGTTCTCATCGCATCGAGTGGAGAGAATATTTCCATCCGCGGCACAGGTTCCAATGAGACGGCGCTTCTGACGTTTGAAGTGAGAGACTCCCTTGGGATCCCCATCGGCGGCTCCAACAAACTTGCTGTGAATTTTTCCATTCTCGGAGGCCCCGGTGGCGGAGAGTATGTATTTCCGCCTTCGGCCACGACGGATGCGCTGACTGGTCGCGTGTCGACACGTGTGAATAGTGGAACCAAAGCTGGTGTATTGCAGGTCTTCGCAACTGCCACTGTGCCGGGTGTGCCGGTGGTGACGATCAAATCCAGCCCGGTCAAGATCACGATCTCCGGTGGATTGCCGGTTGCGGATCATTTCTCCGTGAGCCGGAAGCCTTTGAATATCGCGGGCGGTGTGTATGACAACCTTCGTGCCCAGATCATGGTTATCGCGGGTGACAAAGATGGAAATCCTGTGCAGCAAGGGACAGCAGTGTCGTTCTCAACAACGGGTGGTATCATCCAGCCCAATGCGATCACTGACAAAGATGGCATTGCGACGGTTGACCTTATCTCCGGCAATCCTCGACCGGCAAACTCTGTTGCCGTTGTGACTGCGACGACGATCGGAGACAGTGGGACCGTGATTCGGAAGTCAGCATCGGTGCTGTTCTCGGGTGCAACCCGAATCCTCACTCCCGCATCGACGATCATTATTCCCGACAGCGGATCCGCGTCGTTCACGTATCGTGTTCAGGATCCGAATGGATTCCCGCTGGTTGTCGGGACTTCCATTGCTGTGACTGTTGATGGCCCTGGTGCCGGACAGCTGAAACTCTTCGGTGATGTTTCAAAGAACCTGGAAGATACCGACGATCCGAACTCGACGACCTTCAAGGTTACGGTTTCGGACAACATTCTCAAGGGACCTGCCGGCAACGTGACGTTCAAGATTAGCGTCACAAGTCAGAATGGCAACGCGTCGGCTACATTCCCGGGTCTCGTTCTCGCTGATACGTCGGTAGTGCCGCCGATTCTGACGCCGGTTACCTCAGGTTACGCCTCTAGTCTAATTTTGGTTGGAACTCCCATTCAAAATGTTTCGGTGCGAGGGACAGGGAGGAGTGAGTCCTCAAAGATCACGTTCGTAGCTCTAGATTCTGTGGGCAATCCTGTCGAAATTCGTAGAAGACCCTTCGTCTCTTTCTCCATCATGCCTTCCGGCGGGCTCGGAGGGAGTGAGTTCGTTTTTCCGATTGCGGACTCTACAGATGCGTATGGACAAGTGAGCACGACATTTAATTCAGGAACGCGCTCCGGCGTTCTTCAAATTGTTGCGCAAGCTGTTGTAAATGGACGATTGATAAAGTCAGCTCCGGTACTGATGACCATATCATCGGGGCTCCCAGACGATGCTCACTTCACTGCATATCTAAGTCCGACCAACATGCCGGGTTGGGGAGTGCCCCCGGGGACTGTTGTGGGCAGTGTAACTGTCCTAGTGGGAGACAAATTTGGTAATCCAGTTCAACCACAAACTGCTCTCTATTTCACAACATCGGGTGGAATTATTGGTGCAACTGCCTTCACCGATGCCACGGGAAAAGCGGGCGTCAGTATGGCTGCTGGAAATCCGATTCCTCAAGACGGAACCCTAGGCTTTGGCCATGTCATAGTGACAACTGTCAGTGAAAGTGGAAACCCAATTGTGAGATCACTTCCCTTCTTGTTCTCGGGAACAGGCACAGTTTCAGTGACGAGCCTTCCTGGACCGAATGACACAATCAAGGTTTTTGATGGAGGATCGGTCGATGTTCCGTATGTCGTCGGTGATATCAATGGCAATCCAATCGCTGGCGGGAATCATGTGACAGTCTCGGTGTCTGGGCTCGGAGCTGCTGGGGTGGCTCTTTCTGGTGACTTAAACGTTACGACGAGCGACAGTCAGGACAAGAATACACAGCGTTACACCTTCAGAGTGTCAGATGCGGTGCCGAATGGAGGTCCCAGTGGCCCGCTGCTGTTCACGATAGCAGTGAATGGCACGACTGTGAGAAGTATTCAGGGTGTGCTCTTCGCGCCTGGTGTCACGACGGTTGTGCCGGCAAGCGCCCGAGAGCCATCGCAGATCGCTTTTCTTGGAATCACGAACTCGGATCTCTACGTCGCCGGCGTGGGCAACACCGAGAATACGGTGATCACGTATGAGGTACGCGATTCACTCGGACTTCCTATTGACAAAGCCAGGCGCGCCTTTGCCAGGTTTACCATGTCATTCTTCCCCAATAGCTATTTTGGGGGGGGCACACCGCCGAGTGTCATTCCGGGGGCAGACAGTACCGACGACAGCGGGAAGCTTCGCGTATCGATTGTCAGCGGCACGCAAGCCGGCGTCATACAGCTCATCGCAAGAATAGTGCTTCCGAGCGGCAAGGTTATTCTCTCTCAACCTGTCAAGGTGTCGATCCATGCCGGCTTCCCCGATCAGAATCACTTTACATTGATTCCAAGCCGGTTCGTCTTCCCGGGGATCGATGGATTCAATCAGGTGGGATTTACAGCCGTAGTTGGCGATAGGTTCAGTAACCCCGTTCAAGCTGGGACGGCGGTCTACTTCCAATCGCAAGCCGGTGTGATGAATACCGGGACCACAGGAGCGACGAATGGAAAGGCGTCTTATACCGATGCAACGGGGGTTGCAACGGGCACGCTCTTTACGGTCAATCCGAAACCCATATCCGTTCCTTGGTATGATCCGAGTTATGGCAGACTCGGATATCAATGGATTTATGCGCAGACGGAAGGGAACGCCGGTGTCTTTGTTACAGACAGCGTGCTCGTCGTGTGGAACAAGGCTCCGATCATTGTCACAGGAATTCCGGCGACGGTCGTGACGATTCCGCGGGGTTCAACCTCAAATCCCATCAGCATCACGGTGACGGATGCGAACGGCAATCCGCTTTGCGATGGCACGACGATTTCCGCGAGCATCACATTTACGTCGGATGTTGTTGGGATCAAATTCGGAGTCTCTGGCGATCTTTCAGATGTTGTACAGTTTTTGATGCCAGTTGCTTCGTATGCGAGATTCCCCGGACCTGGAGTGACTTTCTTCACGTTCAACGTTTCCGACTTGTCAACGAACGGAGGCGCTAGCGTTGGACAAACAGTTATCGTGCAACTTACTATTACGTCGCCGGGGCTGGCCACTCGGGTAGTATCGTTCGCTTGCGTTGTGCAATAGCATCGCGACGCAGTCTTTTCATGACTCCGTCTCCTCAGAACCTCGGGGAGACGGAGTTTCTATTTTCGCGCGAATTGAAAAGACGACGGGAGGGCTACAATAGTCCGTTGTTGCAGAACCAAGCAAATGCTTTTTCGACGGCTTCAGGAAATGGCGTTCGTGTATATCCGAGCTCAACTTCCGCTTTTCGACAGCTGAAGTGATAGTTGAAATGGCTTCCTGCGAGGAGTTCCCGCGTGACCCAGGGGCGTCGTCCCAGCCTGTTAGCGATTCCCTCTGAAATTGCAGCCACCATCCTCACACATGCCTGTGGCATTTGAAACAGGGGCTTGATGCCCCCGACGACCCGGGCAATGGTGGAGATGATTTCTCTGTGAGTGAGGTTCTCTCCGCTGAGAATGTATCGCTCGCCTGAGCGACCGCGTTCCGCTGCCAGAATCTGACCACGGACGACATCACCGACGTAGACGATGTTCATTCCTCCCGCGACGTAGTAGAAAATCTTTCTGTGATAGACATCCCGCACCAATTGTCCGCCATGGAAATGAATGTCTCTCTCTCCGATTACTACAGAAGGATTGACCGTGACCGCATGAAGCCCCCGTTCAACTCCTCGGCGCACTTCTTTCTCCGCTTCGAATTTTGATATCCGATAACCGACATCGAAACGCTCCCAGTTGAACGAGTTTGTCTCGTCGGCAGTCGTTCCGTTCTCAGCGAATCCTATGGCGGCAATAGAGCTTGTATGAACGAGTGTCTCGATGCCGAGCTCAAGACAAGAATCGACCACGTTTCGAGTGCCTCGGATGTTCACGTCGAACATGAGAGGCCGTTCTTTCTTCCAGTAGGAAACGATTGCTGCGGTGTGGAAAACAGTATCGCACCCCTTCATGGCAGCCATCACTGAGGCCGCGTCTCGCACATCACCGATCGCATGCTCTACCTCGAGGCTCCCGACGGCGCGAAGATCGGAATCGGTTCGCCGAAGAATCCGGACGTTGCAGCCCTGCTTCATGAGAGCTGCGGCCAGATTCGAACCGATGAATCCCGTACCGCCGGTGACAAGGACGTTTCTCATGGTCTAGGGGATGTTCCTCGTGAGAGCCTTCACCTTCGCAATCGGATGTTCCGCGTCGACGAGCAATGCTTGACCATAAGCCCAGCGGGCGGCAAAGGGAAGATGTTTTTCCTCGAAGAGCCTTCCTTGGAAGATCCAGGCTTCGACATTGCGAGGATTCTCACGAAGCGATCGTTGTGCCTCGTCGATTGCCTCATCGGGGAGATCGACGGTCTTAAACGATTGCGCAATGGCGAGATGAAACCTGCTGCGATGCACAGGATCAGGGTCGCGCCGAAGTGAATCTGCGGTCTGGTCGATCAAGGTGAATTGCTGCACCACCGGGTTGGTTCTGTCGATTCGGACGAGGTTGCGCAGATACGCCTTCACCTGTGCAGTGTCACCTCGCTGCATTCCGTAATCCCAGCCCCAGAGCAAAGCCGTGAAATAGGTGGAATCTACGGCGAGTTGTGCTTTCAGCAGGGAATATGCTGCACTGTAGTAGCCGAGGTTCCAATAGAATGATGCGAAATCTGTCATCGAGAGGGAGCGCTGAACGCTATTGTCGATTTGCTCAACCTGACTCTTGCTCACGGCAACGGCAAGATGTTTCGTCGCGAGCGGCGTATAGGTTGTTGACTGTGCAAAGGCGAACAAGTGTTGCACTTCTTCGGAAGCCTCCGTAATCCTGCCGCCCATGGCATATGCTACGCTCAGTTGATAGGGGATCATGGCTTGCCCGGGTGCGCGGTGCTTCGCCAGAAGGAGTGATGAGATCGCATCTTCGTATTGTCCTCGCAAGATCTCTCCACGCCCTTTTCTCAGGAGACCGTTGGCCGTAACGGTGTCGACTGCCATGCGTTTGGTGGTGAGCCAGACTTCTTTCGGAGTGAGGTACGTTGGATGAATCTTGAAGAGTTGCATCCCTGCCATCTGGACGACCGGTTCGAACCAGAAGCGACGCGATTCGCCCATCTGAAACTCATAGGACTGAAAGTCATCCCACGAGTTCGTCGCCATCAGGTAGTCTGCGGCATAGGCTCTCAGGAAAGAGTCGAATGTTGTGACGGGGACGCCGTTGTTCAGCTCGAGAAGTTTTCGGTTTCCGATGAAGATGCTGATATCTTTAGCTGAACCCGCGATGATCGAACCGTCAGGTGTATGATCTCTGATCGATTGCCCGAGCGTCTTCCAGGGTTTCGTAAACATATTCTTGTTCAGTCCCACCTGCTGTAAATGGTTGTAGAATCCGATGGGATCCGTCGAGTAACGGATATTGGTTCGCTCAAGTTCAAAGATGCAGATGAGATTAGGAACGATGAGAAGACCTGCGACCGTGATGCCGATCCAGCGTACGGTGCGCCCCCTCTCCTGCAGCCAGCGTTGCTGAATCCACACGAAGCCAGCGATGACGTAGAAGATCATGATGGGAAAGATGGGAAGAAGGAACCGGACGTCATGCACGGGATACACAAGAATGATCAGAAGGTAACCAACGACAAACAGGATGCGTGCAAATCCGGTCGACCGATCGCTGATGTCGCGCCAAATGCCGAGGAACAGCATGGGCAAGAACACGACCGGGATCACAAATTTGGCGATGATCATCACTCGGAAATACGCGAGAAAGATGCCAGTCGGTTCCACGATTAACACTTCCGGGAGAGGATAGAAAAGCAATCCAGAAAGGTGAATGGCATAGCCGTTCATGTTGTTCACAATCCGGAGCCCGAACTCCTGAAGAAGGGGAGCCTGAGCCGGCGTGAGGAAATGTTCGAACACGAAGTTGAGATTCGTGGCCTGAGATGAGGGCGGAGCCCCCACAAGAACGAGATTCCTGAAGAGCCATGCTCCAAAGAACACTGCGAACCCGGCCAGAACCAGGAGGGTTCTCTTGTACTGCTTTCGGACCAGGAGGTACAGAAGAATCGAACCTACGAGGGCGATGGCGACTTCGCGGAGCAGGACGATGAAGGACGTAACAAGAAGCAGGAAGAACAGATCGCGTTTGTTCGCCTCGCCATCATGCTCGAGTCGCTCGAGTGCCAGGAAGGCGACGCAGACGAATGTGAGAAATGCTGCCTCCGACAGGACTTCCGTGGTCAGCAACAGGAGGAGGGGATTGAACACGATCGGCAGAATGCCGAAGATCGCCGCCGCTTTGCCGAAGAAATGAAGTAGCATTGCATAGAAGGCCAGGATGAATCCTATCCCCCAGAGAAGTGTCCAGACCTTTGCGGCCAGCAATGACGAAGGGAACAAGAGGAGCGCCGGCGAAATAAGCACCGAAAAGAGAGGAGCGTTGACGACATAGCGTTCAGGATCCGGCTGTGTCTCGTCGATGAAACCTCTGGCATGGGCAAACGACGTCCCCCAGATAACATATCTGGTGCTGTCCGTGTAAAGCGACAGGTCATTGAGCCTGAGAGCTCCGAGGGTCAGAAAGAGGAGTGAGAGAAGAACCACCCAACGATGTGTGCGCACGAGTCTTGCCAGTTTCGATGTCATATCAGTTCCGGGGAGAGCCAGTTGTTTTTAAGAGTGAGCCTGCCCTGCGAAAAATCGCATCGAACATTGGCTCGGTGAGCCTTCCGGTAAACGTATTTTGCTGACTTGGATGAAACGAAGCCAGAAGGGTGAGCGTTGCTGTGATAGGATATTCTGCGCCATGAGAGAATCGGAGCCTGGTTGTTTCCTTTCGTACGCCGAGGTCGCGAAGTGCAGACACAGCCGAGTCAAATCCAACTCTTCCCAATCCGACGATCACTCTCATATTTTTGAGCATCGCCATCTCTTTGATGAGGTAAGGTCGGCAACGGAGGACCTCACTTGGCAGAAGTTTATTCTGCGGAGGAGCACATCGACAGGTTGCCGTGATGTAACAATTCTTCAGCCTTAACCCGTCGTCGCGTGACACGGAGGTTGGTTGATTCGCAAATCCGAATTTATGGAGCGCGCGGTAGAGCCAGTCGCCGCTACGGTCACCCGTAAACATCCTGCCTGTCCGATTGCCGCCATGTGCTGCAGGAGCGAGTCCTACAAGGAGGAGTTGAGCGCCTGGATCGCCGAAGCTTGGATTGGGCTTACCCCAATACCTCCACTCTTCGAATCGTTTCGTCTTCTCGGTCGCAACCTGCTCGCGCCAGCTCACAAGCCGCGGGCAAAGGCGGCAATGAATAATGCGCTGTTGAAGCTTTTCGAGCTCGGTCATCCGGTTCTCGTGGGGAAGAGGCCTGACTACATCATCCGATTGAGGAAATCGATCAGGTGTCTGTTGAAATCCGGCGCGTTCTCCAGATTGGTCATATGTCCCGCCTTGCTGATGATATGCAACTCCGATCCGGCGATCTGCTTCTGCATATATTCTGAAGCGGAGGGAGGGGTGAGTTTGTCATGCTCGCCGACGAGAATCAGTGTCGGTACCCGGATTGTCGTGAGAACGCCGGTGGTATCCGTCCGGGCTGCCAGTGCAAGTACTGCGCCGGAGATCCCGATGGGAGAAGTAGCTCGGATGGTTTGCTTGATGGACTCGATCACTTCCGGATGATTCTGGAAGGTCTCGGGAGCGAAGATCCCTTTTACGAAATCGTCGGCGAATACGGCGACTCCCTCTGACTTGACAGACTTGAGGGTGGCTGACCGCTTGATTTTCCCCTCATTGGTATCGGCCTCGCTTTTCGTATCGCAGAGGACGAGCGCCTTGAACCTCTCCGGGTGACGTTCAAAGGCGCGCAAGGCAATGTAGCCTCCCATCGACAATCCGCACAAAACCGTTTTGTCGATCACCAGATGGTCCAGTAACGCGATGAGGTCATCGACGAAGAACTCGATGGTGTACTGGCCGTCGCCAACATCGCTTCCGCCATGACCACGCACGTCATAGGTGATGGCTCTGAAGTGATTCGGCAACGCCTTCATTTGAGGATCCCACATCCTGTGGTCGAATGGGAATCCATGCACGAACATCACAGGCAAGCCCTGCGGCAAACCCCGTTCAGCGTAATTGATCGCGCAATTATTCAGTCTGATTTCCATGGCGCTCCCGGAGATGTCGTTGGTGTATGCATCGGGCGAACCGCAATCGTCATCGCTATGCCTGGTCCTGCATGGAAGCTGAAATCATCGCTTGCCGATGGGCTGCCACGTCTGGCCCCTGAGACCGAGATAGACCTGCCGGGGTCGGGTGATTTTCTGCTCCTGATCCAAAATGTGCTCCTGCCAGTGTGCGAGCCAGCCCGCGATGCGGGGAATGGCGAACAACACAGGAAAGAAGTTCATCCTAAACCCCATGGCTTCGTAGATCAAGCCCGAGTAGAAATCAACATTTGGATAGAGTTTCCGCTTGATAAAGTATTCGTCTTCGAGCGCAATACGTTCGAGTTCGAGTGCGATGTCAAGCTTTCGGTTTCTTCCTGTAACAGCAAAGACCTGGTCGGCAAGTTTCTTGATGACTTTCGCGCGAGGGTCATAGTTCTTATACACGCGATGGCCAAAACCCATCAACTTTCGTTTGCCAGCCTTTACGTCATTGATGATCGACGGAACGTTCGTCACCGAACCGATTTCTTCGAGCATGTGGATGACTGCCTCGTTCGCTCCTCCATGGAGCGGACCCCAAAGAGCAGCCGCTGCACCTGCGACCGCGGAATACGGATCGACGTGAGAGCTCCCTATGCTTCGCATGACGTTCGTGCTGCAGTTTTGCTCATGATCCGCGTGGAGGATGAAAAGCACAGTGAGCGCACGTTCAAAGACGGGGTCAACATCGTACCTCGACTCGCCGACCTTGAACATCATATTGAGGAAGTTTCCGGTGTATGATAAATCGCCGGCCGGATACACAAAGGGCCTGCCCAAGGAGTGGCAATAGGTGAACGCGGCAATCGTTGTCGCTTTGCCGATGAGCCGATGGATTTGCTTCATCCTCGTCTCAGCATTGAAAATGTCTTTTGCCTCGGGATAGAATGTTGTCAGGGCAGCGATGGTGCTAATGAACGTCCCCATGGGATGTGCATCATATCGAAATCCCTCGGTGAGTTTTTTGATGTTCTCATGAATGAACGTGTGCCGCTGTATGTCCGCACGCCAAGCCTCAAGCTGTAGTTGATTTGGCAGCTGACCGACGATCAAGAGATAGGCGATTTCGGAGTACGATGATGAGTTCTCCGCCAACTGTTCAATCGGATAACCACGGTACTCCAGAATCCCTTTGTCGCCGTCGATATAGGTGATATGGCTCTTGACCGAGGCAGTATTCATGAGTGCCGGATCGTAACTGAGCATACCAAAGTCGTCATCGCTGACCTTGATTTGGCGTAGATCCGCCGCCCTGATTGTGTCATTTTCAATGGGGATTTCGTACTTCTTGCCTGTTCTATTGTCGAGAATCGATAGTGTATCTGGCATTCATCCACCTTTTTAAGAAGCATACTCAAAGCCTGCAATGTGAAGAAACGAAGAATTGGCCAAATCTTCCAGAGAATACGGCATCTTGAGTGATAAACATGACATTGCTGATCAAGGAGTATTCAAGTCCATCGGACATTCTGGGTCAATGCGCGGTGATATTGAGAAGGGATCTGCTCCGTCCTTCGTTCATTTGACGGAAACACTCTCCAATCTCGCATTCCGTCGAGTCCTGACTCCTAGCGACGAACAGGGACCAACCGGTTTCTGACTTATTTGACGTGAGAGAAAATCTCAATTCCCACTCCTGATTGATCATTTATTCATTCTGGCAAATGAAGCATTGATGTTCCCGAAAGTGGGAATAATGTCCCGCTTTTCGCCGGTTTTTCAGGGAATTTTGAGGCAACACAGCACGCGTCGGCTGGAATAGTTCTTGCGTGGATTCGTCCGACTAGCTATTCATCCCAACGAGAAAGGCACGACGAACGATGTCAGATCAAGCACTTCCCAAAACGAAGCGAAAGATGGTAACCATTGATGGCAACGAGGCTGCGGCATATTCCGCACATAAGACCAATGAAGTCATTGCCATTTATCCTATCACCCCTTCTTCAACGATGGGCGAGTGGGCAGACGAATGGTCAGCCCAGGGTAAGAAGAACATCTGGGGGACAGTACCCCTGGTGGTCGAGATGCAGAGTGAGGGAGGTGCCGCAGGTGCCGTCCATGGAGCGCTGCAAACCGGAGCGCTGTCGACGACATTCACGGCTTCTCAGGGATTGTTGTTGATGATTCCCAACATGTTCAAGATTGCCGGGGAACTTACAGCCACGGTATTTCATGTGTCGGCCCGGACTGTTGCGACGCACGCACTATCGATCTTCGGTGATCACAGCGATGTCATGGCCGTTCGCTCGACGGGTTGGGGCATGCTCGCATCAAATTCAGTGCAAGAGATCCACGATTTTGCACTCATCGCCCAGGCCGCCACGCTTGAAGCGCGCGTTCCCATCGTGCACTTCTTCGACGGTTTCCGATCGTCCGCAGAAGTCATGAAGATGGAGCAGCTCACGGACGACGACATTCGTCAGATGATCGACGATACGCTTGTGCACCAGCATCGACAACGTGCATTGTCACCGGACCATCCGGTATTGCGCGGCTCCGCACAGAACCCCGACGTATTCTTCCAGGCCCGCGAAACAGCGAATTCATTCTACACTGCATTCCCTGCCATTATGCAGAAGGCCATGGACAAGTTCGCTGCTATTGTTGGCCGACAGTACAAGCTCTATGAATATTTTGGAGCTCCCGACGCCGAACGCGTCATCATCATGATGGGGTCAGGAGCCGAGACTGCACATGAAACCGTTGAGTACCTGAACTCCCATGGAGAAAAGGTTGGTTTGCTGAAAGTTCGTCTCTTCAGACCGTTTGCCGTCGAACAATTTGTCGAAGCTCTCCCGAAGAGCGTGAAGCAAGTCGCCGTCCTCGATCGTACAAAGGAGCCCGGAGCAATCGGTGATCCGTTGTATTGCGATGTCATCACAGCACTGAGCGAAAGTATGGTTTCGGGCACGTCGCCGCTGAAGACCATGCCGCATATTGTGGGGGGGCGATTTGGTTTGTCATCGAAGGAATTCACCCCGTCGATGGTGAAGACGGTCTTCGATGAATTGAAAAAAGATCAGCCGAAGAATCACTTCACGGTCGGTATCAATGATGACGTCACGCACACGAGTTTGACGTACGATCCAGCGTTCGGCATCGAGCCGGATGATGTGGTCCGCGCATTGTTCTTCGGCCTCGGGGCCGACGGAACAGTCGGTGCGAACAAGAATTCCATTAAGATCATCGGTGAAGACACTGAGAACTTTGCTCAGGGATACTTCGTCTACGATTCCAAGAAATCAGGATCGACGACGGTATCCCATCTCAGGTTTGGTCCTCGTCCGATCCACTCTTGCTACCTGGTCAATCAAGCGAACTTCATCGCATGTCACCAGTGGTTCTTCCTTGAGAAGATCGACGTCCTCGAAGCATCCGTGAAGGGTGGCACGTTCTTGCTGAACAGTATCTACGGTCCTGACGAAGTGTGGGACAAGCTCCCTCGTCATATTCAGAAGGGAATTATCGAGAAGCAGCTGAAGTTGTATGTCATCGACGGATACAAAGTAGCATCGTCGACAGGAATGGGTGGACGCGTCAACACGATTATGCAGACCTGTTTCTTCGCGATCTCCGGTGTATTGCCAAAAGACCAGGCGATTCAGGCCATCAAAGCCTCGATCAAAAAGACGTATGGCAGGAAGGGCGAGTCGGTTGTTCAGAAGAACTTCGCGGCCGTCGATGCGACGCTGGCAAACCTGTTCCAGGTGAAAGTCCCTGAAAAAGTTTCCAGCACCATTGAACTGCCACCGGTCGTGTCTCCACTTGCTCCGGAGTTTGTACAGAAAACGACAGCCAAAATGATCGCCGGGAAGGGCGATGATCTTCCTGTCAGCCGGTTGCCGATAGATGGAACATTCCCGACATCGACCGCACAATGGGAGAAGAGAAATATCGCCCTGGAAATTCCCGTGTGGGAGATGGACATCTGCATTCAGTGCAATAAGTGTGCTCTGGTGTGTCCACATGCTTCGATCCGAGTCAAGATCTTTGATCCGGCGGAACTCAAGAACGCACCTCCGACGTTCAAGTCTATGGATTACAAGGGGGTGGAATACAAAGGGAAGAAGTATTCGCTACAGGTTGCCCCGGAAGATTGCACCGGCTGTTCGCTCTGCGTAGAGGTTTGTCCTGCAAAGAGCAAGTCGCAAGTCAAGGTTAAGGCGATCAATATGAAACCTCAGCCGGCGATTCGCGAGCAGGAACGCACCAACTACGAGTACTTCCTGAACTTGCCGGAACTCGATCGTCGGACTGTAAAAGTCGATACGGTGAAAGGTTCGCAATTTCTGCAACCACTCTTCGAGTATTCGGGCGCTTGCTCGGGTTGCGGTGAGACACCGTACGTCAAACTTGTCAGCCAACTCTTTGGAGATCGGACGGTCATCGCGAACGCAACAGGCTGTTCATCTATCTACGGCGGCAATTTGCCAACGACACCGTGGACGAAGAATCTGGATGGTCGCGGCCCGGCATGGTCGAATTCTCTCTTTGAGGACAACGCGGAATTTGGACTCGGGATGCGATTGACGATCGACAAGCTGACCGAAATGGCGAAGGAAATGGTTGAGAAGATGGCGAATGAGGTCGGCAATGAGCTTGCGACGTCATTGCTTCTGGCGGACCAGAATGATGAAGCTGGTATCCACGATCAGCGCGAGCGGGTCAAGATGCTGAAAGAGAAACTCACGCAGCTCAAGAGCGCTGACGCAATGAACCTGCTGAACATTGCTGATAATCTCGTGAAACGAAGCGTCTGGATCATGGGCGGCGACGGATGGGCCTATGACATCGGCTATGGCGGGCTGGACCACGTTTTGGCCTCAGGCCGCAATGTCAACATCCTCGTGCTTGACACAGAAGTCTACTCGAACACAGGCGGGCAGATGTCGAAGGCAACATTCCGATCTGCCATTGCGAAGTTTGCTGCAGCCGGCAAATCGACCGAGAAGAAGGATCTGGCGCTGATGGGCGTGATGTACGGAAATGTCTACGTCGCGAAGATTGCCATGGGAGCCAGCGATGCACAGACGGTAAGGGCGATCATCGAAGCCGAAGCTTACAACGGCCCGTCGCTGATCATTGCTTACAGCCACTGTATTGCTCATGGTATTGACATGGCGCGTGGAATGACGAATCAGAGACTCGCTGTCGAGACCGGATACTTCCCGCTCTTCCGGTACAACCCAACGCTCGCAGCGGAGGGCAAAAACCCATTCAAGCTCGATTCCAAGGCTCCGAAACTACCGTTAACGGATTTTACCTCACTCGAGACGCGATTCAATATGCTGGAGAAGATCTATCCCGACCGTGCCAGAGATCTCAACAAGTTGGCAGCCGAAGATATTCGAACTCGGTGGGCAATGTTGGAACAACTCGCAGGCGGTGATGGAGAAAAGGAAAAAACACCGACCGCATAACCAATCAACGGCTGGACGCGATGGTGTACAGCACACTGAACTCAGAAATTGAATGAAGGAAACGGTATCATGGATCTCAAAACTACGTATCTCGGATTAAAACTCAAGAATCCTATTGTTGCTTCGGCGAGCCCTCTTTCACGGAACCTCGACAGTATGAAGCGGCTGGAAGATGCAGGATGTGCCGCCGTTGTCATGTATTCGCTGTTCGAAGAGCAGATTGAACATGAGGCTGCTGAACTCGACCACTATGTGAAGTCCGGTGCTAACAGTCACGCCGAAGCCGTCGACTACTTCCCAACTCCGGAAGAGTATAATCTCGGTCCCGAACAATACATCGAGCTCCTCGGGAAGGCGAAGAAATCACTCGGAATCCCTGTCATCGGCAGCCTGAACGGGATTTCCGTTGGAGGATGGATTGACTACGCTCAAAAGATGGAACAAGCAGGCGCTGATGCTATCGAACTCAATATCTACTATATTCCCACGGACCCTGCCCTGACGAGCCAGGAAGTGGAGGACCGCTATATCAACGTGCTTCATGCGGTGAAGCGTGCCGTTAAGATCCCAGTTGCCGTGAAACTGAGCCCGTATTTCAGTTCGCTGGCGCATGTGGCATCGCGACTGGACCGCGCAGGCGCAAATGGACTGGTTCTTTTCAACAGGTTCTACCAACCGGATTTCGATCTCGATGCACTGGAAGTGAAGCCGGATGTTGTTCTGAGCACCTCTGAAGCAATGCGGCTACCGTTGCGGTGGATTGCCATACTGCACGGAATGGTGAAGACGAGCCTGGCCGGAACATCAGGGATCCACACCGCATCGGATGTTATCAAAATGGTGATGGCTGGCGCCGATGTTGCGATGATGTGCTCTGCTCTTCTGCACCACGGGCCGAAACATGTGACAGCGGTCCTCGAAGATCTTAACAAGTGGATGGTGGAACACGAATACCTCTCAATCGAACAGATGAAAGGGAGCATGAGTCAGGCTTCCGTTATTGATCCTGCGGCCTTTGAACGTGCGAACTACATGAAGGCATTGAATCGATTCAAATAAATCCTCGTTTCCAATCCCTCTCCAGAAGAAATGTGCGGGTGACCATGGCGCGAACATCGAAAAGGAAATCGAAACCGGCGACTGTCAAGAAGTTAAGAACAGTGCTGACCGAAATTGCAGTGTCTGCTCCTTCAGGGGCATTTGCTGAAGGGGAGAAGTTCGTTTGCTCCGTGTGCCAACTTCCCGTGAAGCTTTGCAACACCGATCCCATGAAGCGCTGCGAGCACATGATGCTCGAAGGGACGGAACTTCAACTGCTGCGGCAGGCCGGCAAGCAGCAGGTGGTGAGGTGCATTCGTTGCGGTGATGTCATTCCGCAGCGGGCGCTCAAGAAGGATCCGCTCGCAGAGCTTTGCCCAAACTGTCAATCATCTATATCGACATCGAAGCCGCAACGGCGTTCGAAAGGAGCATCGCTATGATACGCAAGCAAGAAGCTCTCGATTATCATGCGCTTGGTCGACGGGGAAAGATCGAAGTGAACTCCACGAAACCGTGTCAAACGCAACGTGATCTCTCTATGGCCTATACGCCGGGCGTGGCAGAGCCATGTCGTGAGATAGAAGCCAATCCAGATGACGCGTATCTCTACACGTCAAAAGGAAACTTGGTTGCGGTGATATCCAATGGGACGGCTGTGCTTGGTCTCGGAGACATCGGAGCTCTTGCCGGGAAGCCGGTGATGGAGGGAAAGGGTGTGTTGTTCAAAAGATTTGCCGACATCGATGTGTTCGACATCGAACTCAATTCTCACAACTCGGACGACATCATCAAGGCCGTACAGATGCTTGAGCCCACGTTCGGTGGCATCAACCTCGAAGATATCAAAGCGCCGGAGTGTTTCTATATTGAAGAAGAGCTCAAGAAGACCATGAATATCCCGGTGTTCCATGATGACCAGCACGGCACGGCGATCATCAGCGGCGCAGCTTTGGTCAATGCTCTTGAGATCGTGGGGAAGAAACCTGACAAGGTGAAGGTCGTTTTCAGCGGTGCAGGAGCGGCAGGGATTGCGTGCGCGAAACTCTGGGAGAAACTTGGCATTCTCAGGAAAAATATGATCCTTGTTGACACGAAAGGAGTTGTTCACAAAGGCCGCAAGGAAGGAATGAACCCCTACAAGGATTATTTCGCGGTCGATACATCAGCCCGGACACTTGCTGATGCCATCAAGGGTGCTGATGTCTTCTGCGGCGTTTCGGCCAAAGGCATCGTGACGAAAGAGATGGTCCGGTCGATGGCTGACAATCCGATTGTTTTTGCCATGGCGAATCCTGATCCGGAGATCACCTACGATGATGCCAAGAGCGCGCGTGATGACGTCATTATGGCGACCGGTCGGTCTGATTACCCGAATCAAGTCAACAACGTGCTTGGATTCCCGTTCATTTTCCGCGGGGCACTGGATGTCCGCGCAAAGATGATTAATGACGAGATGAAGATAGCAGCTTCGCGCGCGTTGGCAACATTGGCAAAGACGGAAGTCCCCGATTCTGTCCTTCGCGCGTATGGCGGGAAGAAGATAGAATTCGGAAGGGAGTACATTATTCCGAAGCCCTTCGATCCGCGCGTTCTTATTTGGGAAGCTACTGCAGTGGCCAAGGCTGCCATGGAATCCGGGGTCGCACGGATGCCCATCAAAGACTTCGAACAATATCGCGATTCGCTGGAAGCCCGTCTCGGCAAGTCCAGGGAGATCATGCGGTTCTTCGTCCACAAGGCGCAGACCGAACCCAAGCGCATCGTGTTCCCGGAAGGAGAGGAAGAGAAAATCCTTCGCGCCGCACAACAGATTCTTGATGAGGGAGTTGCAAAGCCGATTCTTCTTGGGAGTCGCACACTTATCAACCAGCGAGTAGCCGATCTCGGGTTGGACTTGACCGGAGCTGAGATCATCAATCCGGGGAAGTCGCCTCGGTTCGATGAATACATTACCGCCTTCTATGCAATGCGGCAGCGCAAAGGTCTCACCCGTGTTGACGCGGAGCATCAGATGAAATCACACAATGTGTTTGGCATGATGATGGTCGAGATGGATGATGCCGACGGTTTGATTTCCGGGCTTACCCAGCATTATCCGGAGACTGTTCGTCCGGCCTTGCAGATCATCGGCAAGAAAGACGGGGCGCGCATCATCGCCGGACTTTACATGATGGTCTTCAAGAACCAGACGGTTTTCATTGCTGATGCGACGGTCAATATCGAGCCCACAGCCGAAGACTTGGCGGAGATTGCACTCCTCGCCGCCGAAAAAGTGAAGCAGATGGACATGGAACCGCGCGTTGCCATGTTGTCGTTCAGCAATTTCGGTGGAACGAAACACCCGTTGACCGAAAAGGTGCGCCTGGCCACAGAGATCGTGAAACGTCGTGCACCGGGATTGGTTGTCGATGGTGAGATGCAGGCAGACACCGCAGTTTCTTCAGAAATCATATCGGAAGTATATCCGTTCACTTCGCTCAAAGGCGCGGCGAATGTCTTGATCTGCCCTGATCTCACGTCGGCGAACATTGCTTACAAGCTTCTTGCGAAACTTGGGGGCGCAGTGGCGATTGGGCCGATGCTGGTAGGTATGCGGAAGCCTGTATACCTCCTCATCCCGGGATCGGATGTGTCCGATATCGTCAATATCACCGCAATGGCGGTCTTTGAATCACAGCAACAGAACAAGTCGGGTCAAAAGGGAGGAGATCTCCTCGCTCGTTTGAAATCCTCGATGCAGGGTGTCGAGGCGAAGTAGGAGATCTGGGGGAATCTTTGGCCCGGTTCCATGGGGCCCAAACTCTTCCTTCTCCATAATTGAGAATGTGAGGATTGTCATTTTCTTACATCTTTTGCGAAAATCTCGATGTCGGGTTCGCAAAAATGAATGGCAAACCTCACATTTCTCTTTTTTGGCCCTCACTTCTTGCTCATAATCCCATACTTGCAGTGGAATGATTCTTGCAGCCGTATAATCAACGCGATCTGAAGTGAAGTCCATCTCTACATCAACACGAGGAGGGAAAGGCCATGAAAAGTCACTTGTCTGCCACCCGTCTATTTGTCGTTCTTGCCCTGACGATGTCATTGATTCTCTCCTTCAATGGCTGCTCAAAGAAGGAAGAGCCGAAGCAACAGGCAAAGATCGAGAAGAAGTTGGAAGGGAAAGCAACAGCCACCACCGAGAATCTCAAATTGGCATATTTATCGGAAGTGAAGCATGCGTCGTGGTATGAGACCTTTGCGAAGCAGGCTCAGAAGGAAAACCTGGGCGAGGTGGCGGTGATGTTCCGTGCACTTTCTCAGTCGGAAAAGGTTCACGCCGACAACATGGCCAGTCTCCTGAAAGCAAAAGGTATCGAGGCAGTGGCGCCCGCGGTGGAAGCCCCCCCTGCCGGGAAAACGAAACAGTACTTGAAGTCGGCAATGAGCAGCGAAGGTGTGGAAACCGAATCGATGTATCCGGCATTCATCCAGAAAGCAGAGCTCGAGCAGGATTCTGTGGCAGCAACGTTGTTCAAGCAGACACTCGAGGCTGACGCACGGCACGGTCGACTGGTAAAAAGAGCGATGGAGCAGGAGACGAACATTTCGCACCTTCCGTACATGATGTGTCCCAAGTGTGGCTACATCATAGGATCGGAGAAGGATGAAGAATGTCGTGTCTGTAAGGCAAAGAAGGAAACATTCAAGAAACTTTGAACTGGAGGAGCGTTCCGGACGCACGGTTCATGTCACCATAGCTCTACACATCGAACAACCAATAGATTCCAATGTCGACACTGATGACGTATCGAATTGAACATGATGCTCTCAACGAACTCATTCAAGAACTTCGAAAAGAAAAGTACAATGTTATTGGCCCGACCCCTCGAGGGGAGGCAATCGTACTTGACGAAATCACCTCCGCATTAGAACTGCCTATCGGCAAGACCGATGAGCAGTCGCCCGCCCAGTACCATCTCAAAGACAGGACGGACAAGGCATATTTCGGCTTTTCGGCCGGACCTCATTCCTGGAAGAAGTATCTCTTTCCTCCTATCCTCAGGCTCGTCACGGCGAGTGGGAATGGCAGCGATCTCCAAATCTCCGACGACGCAAGCAAGCCAAATGAGGAGGAAAAGTACGCGCTTTTCGGTGTTCGTGCCTGCGATCTCAGCGCCATTCACATTCAAGACCAGGTCTTTGGTGACGGAACCTACAAGGATCCGGCGTACCTTCGGGTGAGAAATCAGGCATTTATCGTTGCCGTCAACTGCACGAGGGCCGGGGGCACTTGTTTCTGCTCGTCGGTGCGAACAGGACCACGTGCGCGTGTAGGCTTTGACCTGGCACTGAGCGAAGTGATTGACAACGAGCACTACTTTATCGTGGAAGTTGGCACCGAGCGAGGCGAAAAAGTGATGAGCAGTGTGAGCCGCCGTCCTGCTGGAGATACTGAAATGGAGAAAGCTGATCGGCTGATTCGTGCTGCTGCGCAATTGACAGGCCGCTCTCTCGAACCCGACAACACACGTGAGATTCTGTATCAAAACACCGAGCATCCACGTTGGGATGTTGTCGCTGCCCGATGCCTCTCCTGTGCAAACTGCACAATGGTCTGTCCGACCTGCTTTTGTGCCACAGTCGAAGACACAACCGATCTCACAGGCACGGAAGCCCAACGCACACGCAAGTGGGATTCCTGCTTCACCATGGACTTCTCCTACATCCACGGTGGAAGTGTTCGCCCTTCAGCCAGAGGACGCTATCGTCACTGGCTCACTCATAAACTCGCCTCTTGGGTCGACCAGTTCGGCACAATTGGCTGCGTGGGGTGCGGGCGGTGCATCACCTGGTGCCCGGTGGGTATCGACATTACCGAAGAATTTCGAGTTATCCGCGAGACGTATCTCATGACCAGTCGCGTCAGTTCAACCAAGGAGGCTACCCATGGAAACTCTTGAACGCATTCTCGGCCAGCATCCATTCTTCAAGGATCTCGGACCTGATTATCTGCAGCTTGTCACCGGCTGCGCGTCGAATGTTCGGTTTGAACAAGATACCTTCATCTTCCGCGAAGGGGAAGAGGCAAATCAGTTCTATCTCATCAGGGAAGGGCGGGTTGCCCTCCAGGTATTCTCTCCTGAACGAGGACACATCACGGTCGAGACGCTGGGAGAAGGTGACATCCTTGGCTGGTCCTGGCTGATTCCTCCGTACAATTGGCACTTCGACGCCAAGGCGCTTGATCTCACCCGGGCGATTGCTCTCGACGGAAAATGCCTGCGCCGCAAATGCGAGGAAGATCATCATCTGGGATATGAAATCCTCAAGCGCTTCGCTCATATCATCGAACAGCGACTTGAATCCACTCGACTACAATTACTTGATCTCTATGGCGTCCGTTCTTGAAGTTCCATCTGACACAACGTTCGTTTCCGCCGGCCCGATGGTGCCGCGGCCTTTCGTGGTGAAACGGTTTCGCAAGGAAACGGATGATACGTTCACACTTGAACTCGAGCCCAAAGAGGGTCGATCCCGGTTTGTCTTCGGTCCGGGTCAATTCAACATGGTCTATGTGTACGGCGTTGGCGAAGTCCCCATCTCCATCAGTGGGTCGCCATCAACCCCCGGGCTAATCCACACTACGCGTGCGGTAGGCACCGTCACGAAGGCCATGGCGAAGCTCAAGAAAGGCGATATCGTTGGGATTCGCGGTCCCTATGGTACAACGTGGCCGGTGAAAGAAGCACGATCTCACGACGTTGTGATCGTGGCTGGAGGTATCGGTCTCCCTCCGCTGCGAGGGGCAATCTACGAGATCCTCTCGAACCGCAAAGACTATGGCAAGGTAGTCTTGCTGTATGGAGTACGGACACCGGCGGATATCCTCTTCAAAGACGAACTGGAACAGTGGCGTGCCCGGTTCGACATGGAGGTGTTCATCACAGTCGATCGCGCGGTCTCTGAGTGGAGAGGAAACGTTGGCGTTGTAACCACCCTGATCTCGAAGGCTGGGTTTGACCCTCAGAATACGATTGCCATGATCGTGGGGCCTGAAGTCATGATGCGGTTCACGGCGCTCGAATTCATCAAACGTAGCGTGAAACCCGACTCGATCTATTTGTCCATGGAACGAAACATGAAGTGTGGAATAGGTCTTTGCGGGCATTGTCAGTTCGGCCCGATGTTTGTGTGCAAAGATGGTCCCGTGTTCCGGTACACTCAAATCAAGGACTTACTGGTGAAGTGGGAAATCTGAGCGGGCTTGATTTGCATTCGAAGAAGTTTCGCTGCCAAACACCTATACTCTGAATCAAACATAGATCCTCCAAGAAATCATGAAGAAACAACGAAAACCAAAATTGGCAGTCTGGAAGTTCTCTTCGTGCGACGGATGCCAGTTAAGTCTCCTTGATTGCGAAGATGAACTCCTTGCCGTCGCTGAGAATATCGAGATTGCGAATTTCGTCGAGGCATCACGAAATGTCGTGAAGGGGCCGTACGACCTCTCGCTCGTGGAAGGTTCGATCACAACTCCCCACGACGCCGAACGGATTCATCAGGTGCGACGATCATCGAAAGTGCTGATCACGATTGGTGCCTGTGCAACGGCAGGGGGAATCCAGGCGCTTCGGAATTTCAAGGATGTCCGGGAATTCACGTCGATCGTCTATGCGACACCGTCGTACATCGAGACCCTGAATAAGTCGACTGCGATTGCGGATCACGTGTTTGTCGACTTCGAACTTCGGGGGTGTCCGATCAGCAAGCAGCAGCTCGTGGAGGTGTTGAGTGCGTTTCTGAATGGTCGCAAACCTGCCACGCCGTCCTACAGCGTTTGCCTTGAATGCAAGCGCCGGGGAACCGTGTGCGGTCTTGTGACGAACGGTCCTCCGTGCCTGGGTCCTGTGACGCAGGCGGGATGCAACGCTCTGTGTCCCTCGTACAATCGGGGATGCTTCGGTTGCTTCGGCCCGAAAGAGACACCCAATACCAACTCGTTGGCATCATACTGGAAGAGTCTTGGCACGAAGGATCCAGAACTTCTCAGGCTCTTCCGCAGCTACAACGCATATGCGGAATCCTTCCGGAAAGAAAGCGAAGCACATGAAAAGTAGATCGATCAAGGTTGACTACCTCGCCAGGGTTGAAGGTGAGGGAGGCATATCCATCAAGATTCAAGACAAGCTCGTCACGGATGTTGAGTTCGATATTTTCGAACCGCCTCGCTTCTTTGAGGCTTTCCTCCGGGGAAGGTATTTCACAGAAGCGCCGGATATCACCGCGCGGATCTGTGGCATCTGTCCGGTTGCCTATCAGATGAGTTCCATTCACGCGATGGAAAATGCTTGCGGCGTGGCAATCACGGGCCAGCTCAGAGCGCTTCGGCGTCTGACCTACTGCGGAGAATGGATCGAAAGCCACGCTCTGCACGTCTTCATGCTGCATGCACCTGATTTTCTGGGGTACGAAGATGCGATTCAAATGGCACGGGATCATGGCGATGTTGTTAAGAAAGCGCTGAAACTCAAGAAGGCTGGTAATGATCTCGTCGCTTTGGTCGGTGGACGGGAAATTCATCCTATCAACGTGAAGGTCGGCGGGTTCTATCGGGTTCCGACCAAGCGGGAGCTCAACTCCCTTGTAGATCGCTTGAAGTGGGCTCGGGATGCAGCCCTCGAAGCCGTCCAACTGACGGCCACGTTCCCATTTCCCGATTTCGAACGCGATTATGAATTCATCTCCCTGCGCCACGAAAGTGAATATCCCTTTAACGAAGGAAGGCTTGTTTCTAACAAAGGCCTCAATATTCCTATCGCGGAATACGAGAATAATTTTACCGAGGAACACGTGTCATACTCGAATGCGCTCCATTCGGTATTGAAGTCGCGCGGCGCATACCATGTTGGGCCTCTTGCCCGGTTCAATCTGAACTTCGATCGCCTTACTCCCATTGCTCAGGAAGCAGCAAAGTCTGTCGGCCTTCTTCCACCCATCACCAATCCGTTCAAGAGCATCGTGGTTCGAAGTGTGGAAACCGTCTACGCATGTGAAGAAGCCCTGCGGATTATTCAAGAATATGAGGCGCCCGAAGCACCTTCTGTTGATGTTCAGCCGAAGGCTGGGGTGGGATACGGATGCACAGAAGCTCCCCGCGGCTTCCTGTACCACCGCTATCGAATCAACGAAAAGGGCCTGATCATGGACGCGAAGATCGTGCCCCCGACTTCCCAGAATCAGAAGACGATGGAACAGGATCTCAGGGAGTTCGTCCCGCCACGGCTACACCTGACACAGGAGAAGCTTACGTGGCAGTGCGAGCAGGCGATCCGCAATTACGATCCATGCATCTCCTGCGCCACGCATTTCATTCGGTTGGAGATCAAGTAGCTGAATCGTCGTTTCTTGTGAAGCCTTGTGAAGGGGATCTTTGAAGCACGATCACTGCTGAGAACAGCAAACTTCCATTCAGAGGGAGGCAGCCATGGCCAAGATGACCGATTTGTTGCGGTATCTGAACAGCAACAAGGTCGATTTTCAGGTGATCGAACACGACCCGGCGTTCTCTGCCCATGACGTAGCGATGGCAACGCATGTCCCGGAAGGGGAAATGGCGAAGGCGATTGTTGTTCGGATCGACGATCATTTCTGGATGGCCGTCCTTCGTTCTGACCAACGCATCAATCCGCAAATGATCCGAAGGGTCTTCGGAGCGAAAAACGTTCACCTCGCTCACGAAGAAGATCTCGAAGTGCTCTTTCCTGATTGCCAGATTGGAGCAATGCCGCCGTTCGGTCATCTCTATGGGCTTCCCGTCATGGTGGAGGAAGAACTCGCGGATGACGATGAGATTATGTTCAATGCCTGCACGCATACTAAGTCGATCAAAATGAAATTCAAAGACTTCCGCCGGCTTGCGAAACCTGTGATCGCGGGTTTTGCAGACTCCGTTGTTGCGATGGAGTTCCGCAATTTGTAGGGAAGCGAGTGGTAGCTTATTCTGGAAGCCATGGTACGGCGGTCGCTTGTGTAACGACGACGTCGAAACAGAAAAGAGGATCATTCATGGCATCCGAGGAGTCTCAGTGAAGGCGTTGGTGGTTGGGATCGGAAATGATCTTCGCGGCGACGACGATGCTGGTTTGGCCGTTGCGAGAGTGATGAAAAGCGAACAGCCCGCCGGCGTGACGATCCTCGAAATCAACAACGATGTAACAACGCTTCTCGATCATCTTCCGGGTTTCGACGTCGCCATGATTGTTGACACGACGCAATCCGGTTCCCCTCCCGGCACTATCCATCGTTTCGACGCAAGCACGACCCCTCTTCCTGAAACACGATCGATGAGATCGACCCATGGTATGACGGTGGGTTCGATTCTCGAATTGGCGCGCCTTCAGCGGCAGCTTCCCAAGAGAGTGCTCGTCTATGGGATAGAGGGAAAGCAGTTCATCCATGGTTCTTCTCTCACACCGGAGGTAGAAAAAGCCGTTAGAATTGTGGCGCAGATGGTGTATGGAGATCTGGGCGCGGAAGCTCAATCCGATGCCTTGAACAATTCTGTTTCCTGATTATGGAATGAGCGTTTGTACCTATCGGAGTAGACTCATGAGTGAACCGCTTCGGCAAACGTCCTTGGGATCCACGGGCATGAAGGTCTCCGTGTTGGGGCTCAGTGCCAGCTATCGGCCCGGAATCAAAACGATTCACGCCGCCGTGGATGAAGGAGTGTCTTTCTTTTTCGGTTTCGGTATCGATACGCAGCTTGTCAAGGTGCTCAGGGATGTTTTCAAAGGAAATCGAGAGCGATTTGTCCTGGCGACGGGCGCGTACAATCTGATCGTAGGCTATCCCAATCTTCGACGCACTCTGGAAAAACGTCTGCGGCAATTTGAGACAGAGTACATTGACGCGTTCATGTTCCTCGGTGTGATGAAGGAGAAGGAATTCCCCCCGAAAGTGCTGGAAGAACTTGTTCGGTTCAAAGAAGAAGGAAAGGTGAAATCCATCGGCATTTCTTGTCATAACCGTCCTTTTTTGGGTAAATTGGCGGCTGAAGGGACTCTGGATGTTCTGATGCTCCGCTACAATGCGGCTCACCGGGGTGCCGAAAAGGATGTTTTTCCCTATCTTCAAACTCACAACCCGGGGATCGTCAGCTATACAGCGACTCGATGGACTGAATTGATGCGGAGGCCGAAAGGCTGGCCGAAGGATGAGCGTATTCCCGACGCCGGGATGGCATACCGGTTCGTATTGTCCAATCCGAGTGTACATGTGTGTCTCAGTGCTCCGGCGAATGAAAAACAGCTCAGAGAGAATATCGCCGCAGTGCAGCGTGGCCCTCTCGATGAAGATGAAATGCAGTTTATGAAACGGTTTGGAGATGCAGTCTATTCACGTCGCAAGTGGTTCATGTGAAGATGTGGTAAAGAGAGTTCCCCGGATCGATCCATGGGGTATTTCAGCGGCTCTCTGCAGACAGGTGGCACGACTCGATTTCTCATTCTCAGATTGAACTGAACGTCTATGCTGATCCTACAAGTTGTCGCTGTCGTATTGGCCGCAGTCATGCTCGCACGTGCTCTCAATCTTATCTTGCTCTTGCGATGGTATGCAAAGCCGAAGTCCCCGGGAGAAGTGATCTTCCTTAATGACAAGAGGATGTACTACACGGTGAAAGGGAACGGAACACCAACGATCGTGATGGAAGCCGGTCTGGGCGCGTCATCAGCGGAATGGTGGGCTCTGCAGGATCAATTATCTTCGTCCGTTCGCGTACTGACGTATGACAGGGCTGGTTGCGGGTGGAGCGAATCGACCCAGGGTCCTCGTACGAGCCGTCAGGTCGCTGTGGAATTGAAGACGCTACTGGAAGCGCTCAAGATTGATCCTCCGTATATCTTTGTCGGTCATTCTCAAGGGGGTCTGTATGTGAATCATTTCTGCCGCCTCTATCCCAATGTCGTTGGCGGCGTGGTGTTGATCGATCCCATGTCACCGGATGATGTCCGCTTCAGGCAAGAACTTCCACCCCGAGTCTACAAGAGGAGTGCTGTCGACAAATCGGGATTCTTGAAGATGCAGGGATGGGTTTCCGGGTTTGGGTTCCTCAGACTTATGAAGCCATTTCTTCTCAAGTCCCCCCGGTTTGAACCTTTTCGCACGTTGCGCCGAGACGCTTTTCGCGCATTCTGGAACAATCTCTTGACACCGAAGACTCCGCAAACCGCTTTGAATGAATACATCCAGGCCCATGATCCGCGAAACATGGTTGATCTCAAGAACTCCGGGAGTTTTCCAGCTGTCCCTCTGCGAGTTCTGGTCCACAATTCCATTGCAATGCGCGATACCATTGTTCGCATAGCCGATCTCTCTCGAGACGAAGCAGACAAAGTGGAAAACTTGTGGCAGGAACTCATGCGCGCTTATGGCGGCCTCTCCCCTCGGGGCAGGATTGTCGAGGCGGAAACGGGCAGCCACTTCATCCATCTGACCCAACCTGACATGGTCGTCCGGAATATCCTCGAAATTGTGCAGGAATCGGCTCGAGGTTAAGATTCGTCGGTGAGCGTGCTTGACTTCGGTTCTGTGCCGAGAACTCAGGCGTCGAAATCGTTGTTCCCTATCTCACGCATCCACGCCACGGTCAAGCGTTCAATCATGTGAAGCTCACAATCTAGGACGACAACGCGGTGGAATTCACTGCCCGTGCTCTGTCGCCGACGACCTATCAGATCGTCATGGATGAAACGTTCTACGGCAAGATAAGCTCGGGCAATGCCGACAACGGCGTGTAGTTGTTCAAGTATTGATCAAGAGGGTAGCGGCAGAGAAGCTGATGGAGCATTGTGCGGAAATGAAAAAGGGGGTAGACGGGCGGTACTGAGCCGACGCGTCTACCCCCTGACTATGGTTGGAGTCTTACGCGGCCAGGGCTTCGACCGCAACCTTCGCAAGTTCGTTCGGAGTAAAGGGCTTCGGTATGAAATTGAAAGCGCCGAGCTTTGTAGCCTCAATGGCTGTCTCAATCGTGCCGTGACCGGTGACTATGATGACCGGCAGCTCAGGCCATTGAGCCTTGATGGATTTGAGCACTTCCATCCCGCTGCGTTTCGGCATCTTAAGATCGAGCAAGACCAGATCGAACTTCTGCAATCGCATTTTCTGAAGCGCTGCATCGACATCGAACACTTCTTCGACTGCGCAACTTTGTTTCGAGAGTATCTTCCGGACGCTATGGCACACGATGGGCTCGTCATCAACGACGAGGACAGAATACTTGGCTGTCGCATCCCTTCCATACAAGCCTGCAAGAGGAATATCTGATCGGGTCAGGCAGTTGAGATAGTCTGTACCCGTGACGTGTTCGACCTCGGCCATGTTGAACGGCATGTCCACATCGATAAGATCATTGGAGAACTTCTTCACCCTGGCGCCGCTCTTTGCACGCTCTTTCTCCTTCTTCAGGAGGATGCATTCCCCAGGGCATTCCCGACCTTCCAGCACCAGTCGCCGGCATTCACGGGCCCCCGTGTAGCAGTAGGCTTTCTCAGCGGTCTTCTTTGGAAGCGGAACATCAGAATGGGTGAGAGTCTCGACGAATTGTTGTGACGTTTGCTTCGCCACCGCTCGAGCGTTGAATGGCATATCAACATCGATGTTTTCATCAGGGATGTCATCTGATACGGACTGTGTCCTCTGTGCAGGTTTTGCTTTCACACGAATCATGCGGTTGGCGAGGGCATGTTCGGTGACCTTTGTCAGTTCGTCTGGGGTAAATGGTTTGGGAAGGTATGCACTCGCGCCCAGTTTTGTCGCCTTAACGGCGGACTCGATGGAAGCATAGCCTGTGATCATGATGACGTCGAGTTCGGGATACTTTTCACGGATGATCTGGACCAAATCCATGCCGCTCGTCCCAGGTATCATCAGGTCGGTGATGACAAGATCAAAAGTCATGTCATTGATGAGTTTTACAGCGTCATCGACCGTAAGAGCCTGCGAGACTTGGTACCCTTTCCGGCTGAGAATCTTTTTCACGCTTTGGCACACATTTTCTTCGTCGTCAACTACCAGAATTTTTTTCGTAATCATTGTCGGGACCTCTTTGTTGTGCGGAGCACTTGATCTTACCGTAACTGCAGATAAACCTGCAATGATCATGCCACATGCAACTATAACGCTTCAAACAAGTCAAGTGATGACTGTGTAAGGAATTATCAGATATCAAGAATGATTTGCACAATGTGGAAAACTGTGTGGGCCGGAACGTGGAAGAGCGGGAACCACTGAAAATGGGGAGAAAACGAAACAAAGCGGGGCGCTTGAGTGCACAAATCAATTACACATCTGCACATCCAATTATGCGGGCGGCAGTTGTTTCTTGATACCGTACTTTCTCATCAAGGCTTGGAAATTCGAGCGCTGCATGCTCACATCCCGAGCCGCTTTGGAAACATTCCAATTGTTACGGATAAGGGACTCTTCAATGAAGAGCTTTTCAAGTTCCTGAACCGAGGACTCGCGGATTTTCCGCTTGAGATTCTTCAACTCCTCGCTCGTTTTCGGAATCATGGAACGAATCGCCGAATCGGTTCTGTAAAGAGCGGCTGAGATATGAATCGGTTCGATCTCATCACCGTCAACGAGGATCGTCAATCTCTCCACGACATGTTCGAGTTCCCGCACGTTACCGGGCCAATGGTACTCCATCAGCAATTCCATTGCCTCGGCGCGCACCCTGGGCATTGTTCGTTGAACGGCATCGCAGTACTTTTGCAGAAAATGATGCACAAGTTCCGGAATATCCTCATTTCGTTCCCGTAAGCTCGGCAGCCTAAGCGGAAACACATTGAGACGATAGTAGAGATCTTCCCTGAACTTCCCCTCTATGACGAGTTGCTTGAGGTTCTGATTCGTGGCAAAGATCAACCTGAGGTCAACCTTCTTGACTGACGTGCTTCCGACGGGCATGAACTCTTTTTGCTGGAGTACGCGGAGCAGACGCGCCTGCGTATCGATAGGAAGGTTTCCGATCTCATCGAGAAAGATGGTCCCCTGGTCCGCCACCTCGAACACCCCTGGTCTATCAGAGGTCGCACCGGTGAACGAGCCCTTGACATGGCCGAAGAGTTCACTTTCGAGGATTGTGCTGGAGAGGGTGGAGATGTCAATCGCGAAGAATTTGTTATTCTTCCTTTTGCTGCGTTCGTGAATTGCCTTGGCAGTCAGATCCTTTCCGGTCCCGCTCTCTCCGATGATAAGAACCGTGCTGTCAGTCGGTCCAACCTTTTGAATAAGGCTGTACACCTCGCGCATCGCGTTACTGGTGCCAATCATCCCTTCAAATCCGCCGGAATCGTTGTATTCAAACTCGGGCTCTGCCATGAGAAGCAGCTTACGTCTTTCGAGCGCTCTATCCAGAACAGCAATCAGCTCCCCGGCAGTAAAAGGCTTCGGCAGATAGTCGAACGCCCCCGACCTCATGGTTTCGACTGCTGAGGCGATGGTTGCATATCCGGTGATGATGACGACAACCGTTGTCGGGTAATGTTCTTTGATGTTTTGGAGGACTTCCAGCCCACCCATGTCCATCATCTTAAGATCGGTGAAAACGACGTCATAGGTCTCTGCCTTGAGCATGGCAAGGGCTGCGCGTCCGGAAGTGGCTGAACCAACGGTGTGACCTGAGCGGCGGAAAACCTTTTCGCAGCTTTTACAAATGACGGGTTCGTCGTCGACGATGAGTATATGAGCATTCATGAGATTAGGAGGAAGCTTCGTTTGTCAGAACTGGGAGCGAGATGGTGAATGTCGAGCCTTTGCCAGGGTTGCTGTCGACACTGATGGTTCCGCCGTGCTGTTCGACGATTCCGTAACTGATCGACAGGCCGAGGCCAGTGCCGTGTTCCTTGGTGGTGTAGAATGGATCGAAAATGCGCTCCCGCACCTCTTCGGAGATTCCAGGACCTGTATCGGCAAATGTGATGACGATCGATTCACGATCCGCCGATCGAGCCGATCGGATCTTCAGCGATCCGCCTTTCGTCATTGCTTCTGCAGCGTTCAGGATGATATTCACAAACACTTGCTGAATCTGGTCCGGATCAACGAGAATGTCGGGGATGTCGGCAGAAAGGTCCTTCTCGATCAGGATATTGCGGAAAGATGTCTGGTTGCGCACCAGCAGAATGATGTTGTCAATCAAAGCGTTGATGCTGGCGAGGCGTTTTTGCGGCCTTGTTTGGCGAGCAAAATCAAGCAGTCGTTTTACGATCTCCCGGCATCGGATGGTCTCTTTCACCATCACTTCGACGTCCTCGTATTTTGGATCGTCTTTCTCCATGTCTTCGAGGAGTAAGCTGCTATTCGTGAGAATGCCCGTCAGCGGATTATTGATCTCGTGCGCAACACCGGCAGCGAGCTTTCCAAGGGATGCCAGCTTCTCAGACCGGAACAACTGCGCATTGATCTTCTTCATCTCGTCAGCGCGTTCACTGACTTTCTTTTCCAACGTGGTTCCCCACTCCTCGAGCTCCCGTTTCTCCTGTTCAAGCTGCTTCGCCATCTTGTCCAAGGATCGCGCAAGATGTTCAATTTCTCGCGGTCCTTTCACCTTGAAGTCGTGTCTGTATTCGCCGTCCGAAATGCGCTGTGAACTCTCTTCAAGCTTTCGCAGCGGAAGCGAGAATCGTTTCGCGAGAAAGATGGACACGAGAACGATGCTCAAGACTCCGAGGAGAGCGATGCCGAGAAATGTGATGATGCCTCGCTGAAGGACATCATCAAAGGGTTGCTTGAGGACTCCCACGTACAGCATCCCAATAATGCCGCCATTGAGGTCCCGTATCGGTTCGTAGGCGGTAATGTAGGTGGCATTGACCACGAATGCTTCACCCACCCATCGTTTGCCCTCCTTGAGCACGGCATCGTACACCTCGCTGGAGACAAGTGTGCCAAGAGCTCTTGATCCGTCCGCGTTTTTGACATTGGTCGAAATGCGGAGATCGCCCTGGAAGATTGTCGCGGTCCCGATTTCTTTCCCTTGATAGATCTGTCCTTCATGGACGATTTCCTTGATCTTGTCGACAACTTCGAAGTTGCGATTGAGCAACACGCCGCCGATGAGAACGCCAAGGAAATGATCGTTGTCGTCAAAGACGGGAACAGCGGAAGCCATCATCATGCCGGACGTCTCTTCGTGTTCCTTTCGTTCCTTGGCCTTCGGTGTGGGAATGACTTGCATCGATGCCTGGGCTGCGAGATCGGGAGAAGCCTTTATCAGGAGGTCGCGGCTGAGCAGATCGGTTCCGCTGACGGGCTGGCGGGTCCTGATGACACGTTCGATGAATCTGTCCTCGAGAATGTTGTCACCATACATCGCAGGGTTACGCCCCCGTGCGATGACATTGCCTCGGCTGTCTGTGATCGAAAGAATGTCGAGTTTCTCCCGCCGCAGAATGCCTGTGAAGTCCTTTGTGAGAAAATTGTGATCGTGGTTGACCAGGGCTGCTCGGACGAGTCGGCGTACCGCAGTCAGGCGTGTGATGCTGTGAATCTCTGAAATCTTATTGCGATAGATTTCGCGCGCGGAGTTCAGATCGGATATGGTCTTGGTTTCTGCTCGGGTGATTGTCTGATCAGAGATGATCCTCATCCCAACGTACATTGTGACGATAGCCGGAACGAGAATGGCGATAGAGAAGGCAAGGATGAGTTGGGACTGAATCGTTTTCACGATCATACGCTCGCTGGAATCACAAGATGCGCGGCACGCGCCTTCACTTGTAGAGAGAACTTGCGGATGCGCCACGCAATCGACATGTCAATATGGTCAAAAGCGTCGAGGTTTTCAAATTCCTTCGAAGACGATTTCAGATGGATTGTTGGGCGCGAGAAATCGTATTCTCATTCACGATACGATCATGTTCCGCGAGTGCAATCAGAGGTTTTGGAGTTTCCTCATCATGAGAATCAGTTGAATGACGTCGCGGTCCGTCGCTGAACTCTTTCGCGTGGGCCAAGGAGACGAAGACGGCATGGAACGCTTCGGCGAGGAACATTTTTTGAAGAGATCTCTACTCATCAGGTGGTTCGAACTGCGGATGATTGAGTTGAGGGTCGCCAAATGTGACCAGATATGACACTGTTGAATAATTCAGCAGCTGTGTGCTTTCTCATCATAATCATCAATAAGAATGGGCTTTTTTGAAGCATAGGCCTCAATAGTTTCGTTTGCACAATATTTGCCTATAGGAAAGGGATTTGAACAAAAGGCGTCGAAATCGTGGAAGGAACAGAACCGAGATTTGGAGCTGGACTCCTGAGGCTGACCCGCCGATGCCGAGGCATCGACAAGTACGTCTCGTCAAGAGCGCAACTCACGATAGATGAGTTGCACTGCCTCAGCGTACTGTTCTCTGAGCATCCCTCTTCGGTGAAGAGGCTCAGCGAGCTGATTAATGTCAGCACGACACGGGCCTCAAAGATTCTTAAAGACCTGGAGCAGCGCGGCTATCTTTCTCGCACTCCCGACTCAGAGGATCGCCGAAAGGAGCAGGTTCTCCTCACGGAGACAGGCGCCATGACGGTGCAGAAGATCCTATCGTTCTATACTGAGATCGGTAGCGAGTTGCTTACAAGCTGGCGGCATGAACTTGCGCAGGATTTTTCCTGGCTGCTGCAGTCGGTACATCAACCCAAATGATTCAACTCTGATGCTCATTCCCAATGACGTTCGTCAACAGAAGCGCCTCACGATCATCGGACTCGGCAATGAAATGCTCTCCGACGACGGATTGGGGATCAAGGTCGTCCGCGAACTCAAGAATCGTCTTCACGATCCCTCGGTGGTATTTGAAGAACTTTCCGTGGGAGGGCTTCAACTGTTCGATCATCTCATCGGAACTGACGAGTGCATTATTGTCGATGCCATCATGACCGGGGTGCAACCAGCGGGCACCATGGTACGATTTGTCCAGACCGCTGATCGCGAGCCGGTGAAACTCACTTCTTCTCATCAAATCGATCTTGGTCAAATCCTGGGACTTGCGCGATTCATGGGAGCACCTCTCCCGAAGAGACTCACCGTCTATGGAATAGAAGCGGACGACATAACGACGTTTAGAGAACAGTGCACCTCTCAAGTGTCTCAAGCAATTCCGAAGCTTGTAGAAGCAATCTGCGACGACGTGCAAACGGATCGCGCTGAACTCCTGCCATGCAACGACGAATGGCAAATTATCTCTGATCTTGTAACAGACTGACGGACAACGGAGCCTTTATGGAACATGCCACGCATCAACTCCCCGGACTGATGACCCGAACTGAAGCCGACCTGAGACAAATCTTCCTCAGGCAGGTGGAAGCCATTCCGGCTGGCGAGCGTATCAAGCGATGTATCCAGTGCGGGACGTGCACAGGTTCATGCCCCGTGAGCTACGCTATGGATATCTCACCTCGACAGCTTATTGCGCTCTTCCGCGCGGGCGAACTGGAAACCGTGATGAAAAGTCGCTCCATCTGGATCTGTGCTTCGTGCTATGCGTGTACAACGCGATGCCCGTCTGGTATCAAGATCACGGATGTCATCTACGCACTGAAGCGCACAGTCATGGAGAAGGGGTATGAGTCGAAGGCGCCTCAGGTTCAGGTGCTTGCGAGATTGTTCGTCGATAACCTGATGAGCTACGGTCGATTGCATGAGGGAACCCTGATCAGGAAATACTACATGAAGACCGGCATCTTCAAGCTCTTTGGGTTTGTCCCGCTGGTAATAAAAATGTTTGAAACGAAACGACTTGCATTATTTCCGAAGAAGATCAAGGAACACAAGTCGTTGTCCCGCATTATCAAGAAGGCGCAGGAAATCGAGATGCGACACGTTCCGGAAAAGCTTGAATACTCGCCCGAGTTTGTCGGCTACCGAGGACTCGGTGAGATGAAACTCGAATCCAGAAAAGGAGAGTGACCGTGAAATACGCGTATTACCCCGGTTGCAGCCTCGAAAAAACGCAGCGAGGCTATGATGAATCCGTGAGGGAAGTGTTCAAGGCGCTGGACCAGGAGCTGATAGAAATTGACGACTGGAATTGCTGTGGCGCGACGATGTACATGTCAGTGAAAGAAACCGTCTCCCTTGCTGTCTCGGCTCGCAATCTGGCGTTGGCAGAGAGAATGGGGCTCGACATTCTTGCCCCATGCAGCTCATGTTTCACCACACTTTCCAAGACTAACCGGATCCTGAATCAGATTCCCGAAATGCATCGGGATGTCAATGAGGCTCTGGCTGAGGGGGGATTGAGTTACAGCGGTAAGGTTCGGGTCCGCCACCCTCTGGATATCCTGATGAACGATATCGGTCTGGAGACGGTTCGGGCCAAGTTCAAGAGAAACCTGAATGGACTGAAGATTGCCCCGTATTACGGTTGCCAAATTGTACGACCGGACAAGACCTTTGATGACCGGGAAAACCCCATGCTGTTGGATCGGCTGTTTCGTGCATGCGGTGGTGAGCCTGTCTATTTTCCCATGAAGGTGCGATGTTGCGGCGGAATGTTGATGACCACATTCGAAGAGACCGCATTGAAGCTCAACAAGGAACTTCTCGAGTGCGCGATGGACAACGGCGCTGATGTGATGGTCACCACCTGCCCGCTTTGTCATTTTAACCTCGAGGCCTACCAGGGCAAAATCAACAATTTCTACAAAACCAAGTTCAATGTTCCTGTCATGTACTTCACACAGTTGCTAGGAATTGCCCTCGGTCTTCCGGCCAAAGGTCTGGGGTTGGATTCCTCGTTCATACCCCTGGGGGAGAAGATCAATTCGTTAGCGGAGGCTCACTATGCCTGAGAATCTTAAGCCTACCAACGGCAACGGTCACATCAAGATCGGCGTCTACATTTGTCATTGCGGGGTGAATATTTCCTCAACGGTGAATGTCACGCAAGTCCGTGATTTTGCCGCGAAGCAGCCGCATGTGGCTATCGCCCGCGACTACAAGTTCATGTGCTCCGACCCGGGGCAAGATTTGATCAAGCAAGACATCAAGAACATGGGTGTCAACAGAGTGGTTGTGGCCGCATGCTCGCCCTTGATGCATGAGCTGACATTTCGTATGGCGGCCGAATCAGCCGGGTTGAACCGCTATCTTGTCCAGATCGCGAATATCCGTGAGCATTGTTCTTGGGTGCACGACGATCGCGAGGCAGCGACGATGAAGGCATGTGCGTTGGTGAATGCTGCGATTCGCCGTGTTGCTCTCCAGGTGCCGATGCAGATCACGAAACAGCCGGTAAACAAGGCGACGATGATTGTCGGTGGAGGAATCGCCGGCATCCAGGCGGCACTCGAGATCGCGAATGCGGGGCATCATGTGTACCTTGTCGAGAAAGAACCCACCATCGGCGGAAGAATGGGTCAGTTCGACAAGACGTTTCCGACCTTGGATTGCGCAGCGTGTATCCTGACACCGAAGATGGTTTCGGTCGGCCATCGGAAAGACATTACGTTGCTGACATATTCGGAGGTGGAAAGTGTCTCCGGTTACATCGGCAATTTCAAGATACGCGTTCGGAAGAAAGCGCGATACGTCGATACTGAAAAGTGTACAGGATGCGGTCAGTGCTGGAGCAATTGTCCCGCAGTTCGCATTCCATCGGGCCGCTCCATTACGATCGGGGATCAACTTATCAATGAGATCTCCACGCGACCGCAGGAATAGAAATGTTCGTCGTACTTCGTCACGACTTGACTGTCAGGACGATGTTCGATACGCCAGGGATGAAAGCAGAAGAGTTGCAGTGGTCATCAACATCAACGAGACAAATGAAGCCGGACTTTCGCTCAATACGGATCGATACAGAGAAATGCACAGGTCGGATGAAATGCCTCCGCAGTTGTCCGACGCAGGCATTGCGTGTGCGTAACGGGAAGGCGAAGCTGTTGAGCGATCGTTGCATCGATTGCGGCGAATGCGTGCGCGTGTGCCCCAACCACGCCTTCATCCCGCAGACCAGTTCGTTCAGCGATTTCTCCGGGTTCAAATATACGATCGCGCTGCCGTCACCGGTATTCTATTCTCAGTTCGGCAAGGATGTAGAGCCGTCGGCGATCCTCGAAGCGCTCAAGACAGTGGGGTTTGATGACGCGTATGACGTGGCGTGTGCATCCGAATCTGTCAGCATTGCGATTCAGGAGTACCTCGACACGAATGGAACACCCCGGCCGCTGATCTCTCCGTTTTGTCCTACGATTGTGAGACTGATTCAAGTCCGATATCCCAATCTTCTGGACAATCTGATACCGATTGAGTCCCCCATGGAGATCGCCGCTCGTGAGGCAAAACGGGCGAAAATGCATGAACTGGGTTTGAAGGAACACGAGATAGGGGCTATCTATCTGGCCCCATGTCCCTCGAAGATGATTGCATTGAAGAATCCTCCGCGGAAGAAGCACTCGTTCCTCGATGGAGTGATGCCGATTGCTGACATCTATCCGAATATGTTGCGTGCGCTCGCGCATTCTGAACACACGACGGGCATGTCGGAAATCCGGGGTTTGGGACTCGGGTGGCCAATTGTCGGTGGACAGGTCTCGAGTCTGAAAGCTGAAGAGTCGATCGCTATCGCTGGACTCGCGGATGTGATGAGGGTCTTTGACGAGATCGAAAATGGGAAACTCAAGGACATCCAATATATCGAATGCCATTCTTGCCCGACAGCGTGCGTTGGAGGCTCCCTGACCGTTGAAAACCCCTACATCGCAAGGGGAAGGGTTCTTCGCATGGTGGAGAAATATGGTCAACAACCATGTCAGGATCGACAAAAGATTCGCGATCTGTATCAGAAGAACTTTTTTTCGCTCGTCGGAAGAATTGCGCCAAGTCCCAGCCAACCTCTAGATGAAGACTTGTCGAGAGGTATTCAGAAAATGCATCGGCGGCAACAAACGTATGACATCCTTCCGAAAATCGACTGTGGTGCATGTGGCGCCCCCTCTTGTCTGACGTTTGCGGAAGACGTGGTGAAAGGGAATGCCGAAGCCGATGAATGCGTCTTCCTTGCGATGAAATCATTCGAATCGATGTCCACGAACCTTCTGGATGTTGTCGGTAAACACAGCAAGAAGATTCGAAGCAACATTTCGAGTTGAGAAGATGACGCTGAGCGATGCTCTTGCGGATGTCGGCGAAGGCCACTCATGGAAGATCTGTCACTACATGTTCTCGACATAGCTGAAAACTCCGTCCGCGCGGGAGCCAAGAACATCAGCATTCTTGTCGTGGAAAACGTTGGAGAGGATTGCTTGACGATTGAAATTCGAGATGATGGTAAGGGAATGAGTGCCGAGAACGTAGAGCGGGCTGCAGATTCTTCTTACACAACACGGAAGAATGCCCGGGCCGGAATGGGCCTCGCACTTTTGAAAGAAGCAGCCGAGATGGCGAAGGGGAGATTGGAGCTTCATTCCGTTCCGAACTCAGGGACGACTGTGCGAGCGACTTTCCAGCTGAGCAGTGTGGAAAGGAAGCCTCTCGGAAATATGGCGGAAACGATCACAGCAATCCTTGCGACGGAGAATCAGGTGAATGTCTTCTACCGACATTCTCGCGGTGGAAAAAGTATCACTTTCGATTCGCAGCATGCTGAAAATCAATTGGGAGATATACTGTTGGGTTCGATTGAGGCGTTGAGCCTCGTTCGCACATTTCTGGAACAGGAAGAGTCGAGTTTGACACAATAAGTCAGAGGAGATCTCATGAACGCCCAAATGCTTGAAACAATACTCCACCGACATCCGAAAGATCCGAGTTCAATCATTCAGGTTATGCTCGATATACAGAATGAGCTCTACTACCTTCCTCGGGATGTTCTGAACTACGTCTCGGAGTATTTGAACGTGCCTCTCAGCAGAACGTACAATCTTGCGACGTTCTACAAGGCCTTCAGTCTCAAGCCGAAAGGCAAATATCCGATCGCTGTGTGCACGGGTACAGCATGTCATGTGCAGGGGGCGATCAAGATCATGGAGCAGATTGAACGGGAGCTTCATATCAAAGAAGGAGAGACCACGCCGGATAAGAAGTTCAGCGTGGAGAGCGTGAGATGCCTCGGGTGCTGCGGGTTGGCTCCGGTGGTGACCGTCGGAAAGAATCTCCATGGAAGAATACCGACATCTAAAGTTTCCAAGATCCTCAAGCAATATGAATAGGAGGAGTATTCGATGGGCAAGATGAACATAGAAGACCTGGAAAAGATTCGTGAGCAGGGGCGATACAAGATGGCTCTCCGCCAGGGAACGGGCCGCGTCAGAATTATTGTGCATATGGGAACCTGCGGTATCGCAGCAGGGGCGAGGGGTATCCTGACGGCCGCAATGAAAGAAATCGAATTGCGGGGTCTGCATGATGTCATTGTCACCAATGCGGGTTGTGCGGGTCTGTGCAGCCACGAGCCGATGATGACTGTCGAGGTGCTCGGTGAATCAGCGCCCGTGAAATATGTTTATCTGACGGCGGAAAAGGTGAAGAGGATCTTCGATTCACACGTTCTGAAAGGGCAAGTAACGAAAGAATTCGCCCTGGAAGTCGTCAGCGAGAAAACACATTCATGAAGTTGTTGTGACTAAGGAGACGCTCTCATGGCGTATAGATCGTACTTGATGGTGTGTGCAGGCACGGGGTGTGTCGCCAACCAATCAATGAAAATTAAGGAGAAACTGGAGACCGAAATCCGAAAGAAAGGTCTGCAGGAGGAAGTCGCCGTCGTGACGACGGGGTGCAACGGATTCTGCGCTGTCGGGCCTCTGATGGTGGTCCAACCCGATGGGATCTTCTATCAGCTCCTGAAAGAAACGGACATCCCGTACATTGTTGAGGAGCATTTCATCAAAGGCCGGCCGGTGAAAGAGCTGATGTTCACGCCGCCGAAAGAGAAGACTCCGATCCCGAAGCTGTCCGACATACCATTCTTCGCAGATCAAACGCCGATCGTGCTTCGTAATCGCGGAGTGATCAATCCCGAAAACATCGATGACTACATCGCTCGAGGCGGGTATGAAGCCATTGCAAAAGTTCTGACTTCGATGACTCCGGAGCAAGTGATTCAGGAGATCAAGACCTCCGGTTTGCGGGGTAGAGGGGGTGGAGGATTCCCAACAGGAATCAAATGGGAAACCTGCAGGAATATCCCGGCTGACAAACACTACATCATCTGTAACGCAGATGAAGGTGATCCCGGTGCCTTTATGGATCGGAGTACGGTCGAATCAGATCCGCACGCCGTGATCGAAGGGATGTTGATCGGCGGATATGCCATCGGCTCGTCTGAAGGTTACGTCTACATTCGGAATGAATACCCCATCGCGCTCGACAGGCTTCAGACAGCCATTCAGCATGCGCGTGAGTACGGCCTCCTGGGCACGAACATCCTTGACAAAGGCTTCGATTTTGAAATCAAGATTGCCCGGGGAGCAGGTGCATTTGTGTGCGGTGAGTCTACGGCGCTGATGGCTTCCATTGAGGGTCGGCCCGGAGAACCCAGGGCAAAGTACGTGCATACTGTTGAGAAGGGTCTTTGGGATAAGCCGACGTGCCTCAACAATGTTGAAACGTGGGCAAACGTACCGCAGATCATTCTCCGCGGTGCAGAGTGGTTTTCCAGCATCGGAACAGGCGATGTCTCCGGCGATCCGTGGGGTGGTAGCAAGGGGACAAAGGTGTTCTCTTTGTCAGGAAAAGTGAATAACACCGGTCTCATCGAAGTGCCGATGGGTATTACGCTGCGGAAGATTATTTTCGATATCGGCGGCGGGATCAAGGACGGTAAGAAATTCAAGGCTGTTCAGACGGGTGGGCCCTCAGGAGGTTTCATCCCCGAAAGTCTCCTCGATCTCCCGGTCGACTATGAGGAGCTCACAAAAGTCGGATCCATGATGGGTTCAGGCGGCATGGTCGTCGCCGATGAGAACAACTGCATGGTCGACATGGCCAAGTATTTTCTCTCCTTCACGCAGACTGAGTCGTGCGGAAAGTGCGTGCCGTGTCGCGAAGGCACCAAACGCATGTTGGACATCCTCGAAAAGATCACCGAAGGAGAAGGAACTGAAGAAGATCTGGTGCTTCTCGAAGAGCTGTCGAACGTGGTCGTCGAGTCGTCATTGTGTGCCCTCGGCGGGTCGGCGCCAAATCCGGTCTTGACAACACTCAAGTACTTCCGGGAAGAATATGAAGCCCACGTGAAAGACAAGAAGTGTCCGGGTCACGCTTGCAGGAAACTCATCACCTATACGATCGATCCGCACGTGTGCGTGGACAAAGGTCATGGCTGTCATGTCTGTGCGAAGAACTGCCCGGATGGTGCGATTCTTGGTGAGACGAAACAAGTTCACACGATCGACGTCGAGAAATGCGGAAAATGCGGCATCTGCTACGACGTCTGCAAATTCGATGCAATCTCTGTCGAGTAAAGAGCGAGACAACTATGGTAACGATCAATATTGATGGAAGAACTGTAGAAGTTCCTGAAGACACCACAATCCTCAAGGCCGCGGATCAAGCGGGCGTGTGGATTCCGACGATGTGCCACAGCGAGTATTTCGAGCCCTACGGCGTCTGCCGACTCTGCAGTGTCGAGGTGGTTCGTGGAAAGCGAAGCCGCATCGTCACCGCATGCAACTACCCGATACGCAATGGCATGACCATTCACACCAATTCGGAACGCGTCAAGTGGCTCCGAAAGGTCATCATGGAAATGTTGATTTCCCGATGGCCGAATGTCAAGGTGGTGAAAGACCTGGCTGAGCGTCTGGGGATCGAGAAATCGCGCTTCACGAGCCTTGAGCGGGATGAATCGGAGAACGCTTGCATCCTCTGTGGCATGTGCGTGAATATGTGCAACGATGTCGTCAAGGCGAATGTTCTCGGGTTTGCGCACACCGGCATCGAGCGTAAGGTAGTTCGGCCGTTCGATGAAAAAACGGATCAGTGCATTGTGTGTGGATCCTGTGCTCATGTGTGCCCGACGGGGCACATCAAGATGGTGCTCGAGGATTACCGGGGGAAGAAGTCAGAGTTCACCCTTGGCCCGAAAACGCCGATCTACGTACCGACGTTGCAGGCGGTTCCACGCGTGCCGGTCATCGACGCGGAATCGTGTATCCACTTCCAGACGGGCGGGTGCGAGAATTGTGCGAAGGTCTGCGAACCAAACGCGATCAATTATAAGATGGAGGATGAGATTGTCGAAATTGATGTCGGCCAGGTTTTGATTACGACGGGATTCGATCTCTTCGATGCGAGCCCCATGGCGCAATACGGGTATGGCCGTCTGGACAATGTCTACAGCTCGCTCGAATTTGAGTCGATTCTGAATTCCACGGGGCCGACCGGCGGCAACATCGTGATGAAGAACGGGAAAGAGCCTCGCGCAGTCGGGATAATTCACTGCATCGGGTCGCGGGATACGAACCATCACGCATACTGTTCACGTGTCTGCTGTATGTACGCTTTGAAGTTCGCCCATCTCGTGCGGGATCGGACCGACGCTGCCATTTACCAGTTCTATATCGATATGCGCGCCTTTGGGAAGGGGTACGAGGAATTCTACAATCGTCTGCTCGATGAAGGCGTCACGATGATCCGTGGCAAGGCCGCTGAAATCGTTGAGGGTGCGTGGAACGAAAACGGTGATCCCTCCCTGAAGATCCGGTGCGAGGATACACTGATTGGGAAATTCCGAGAGATCCCGGTCGATATGGTCGTTCTTTGTAACGCGATGGAGCCTCGGAAGGACAGCGACGCCATACGCAGACTGTTCTCCATCAGCAAGAGCCCGGATGGATTCTTCCTTGAAAGACATCCGAAGCTTGATCCGACTTCCACTGCGACTGAAGGAGTGTTTATCGCCGGCTGCTCACAGGGACCGAAGGATATTCCGGACACCGTCGCGCAAGCCAGTTCTGCGGCGGCTCGTATCCTCTCGTTGATTTCGAAGGGAGAGGTGGAAATCGAGCCTGTCCGCGCCATGGTCCAGGACGAGTACTGCAGCGGATGCAAGATCTGCAATAACATGTGTCCGTATGGGGCCATTGAGTTCATAGAAGAAAAGAAGATCTCGCATGTGAATGAGGCGCTCTGCAAAGGATGTGGGACGTGTGTCGCGGCGTGTCCATCGGGCGCGATGACCGGGAACGGTTTCACCGACGAGCAGATTCTCGCCGAGTTGGAAGGACTGATGCTGTAGGTGAATCTCCACAAGACAAACAAGAACGAAAGAGTTTAGAGGAATCGAGAAAGGCATTTCGACATGGCATTCGAACCAAGAATCATAGGCTTCCTGTGCAATTGGTGCTCTTACACCGGTGCGGACCTTGCCGGAGTATCCCGAATTAAGTCAGCTCCGAATGTCCGGATCCTGCGTACAATGTGCAGCGGCAGAGTGGACCCGGCGTTTATCTTGAAAGCGTTTCAGCTCGGGGCAGACGGCGTCATCGTGATGGGATGTCATCTAGGAGACTGTCACTATCAGGAGGGGAATTACAAGACCATCCGGCGATTGCCGTTCCTGAAACGCCTCGTGAAGGATTTCGGGATTGATCCTCGTCGATTGAGACTCGAGTGGGTTTCAGCGTCGGAAGGCGACAAGTTTGCAAAAATCGTAAACGAAATGACGGAGGAAATCCGTCAACTCGGCCCGCTGAAACTCACGGTACACAGGGAGATTGAACGGGCGATTGCACAACCATAAGTTGATCAAGGTTTGAAAAAGGATAGAAGGAGATTATCATGGCGAAGCCGAAGTTAGCGTTGTACTGGGCAGCAAGTTGCGGCGGATGTGAAATCGCTGTGCTGGATATTCACGAGAAGATCCTCGACGTTGCCGCTGCATTTGATATCGTATTCTGGCCCTGTGCTATGGACTTCAAGTATCAAGACGTCCGGGCGATGGAGGACAAGAGCATTGACCTTTGTCTATTCAACGGGTCGATCCGGAACTCCGAAGCTGCTGAAATCGCCCATATGCTTCGAGCAAAATCAAAAGTGGTCGTTGCGTTCGGGTCGTGCGCGTTGGAAGGCGGTATTCCGGGTCTTGCCAATCTCACCACGAAGGAAGATATCTTGAGAGTTGTCTATAAAGACACTCCTTCGACGGTGACGCAGAATGGTGGTGTCTATCCTCAGACTCATTCCAAGATGAAAGAAGGCTCGATCGAAATCCCGGAACTCTGGGAGACGGTCAAGTCCCTCGACCAGGTCATTGACGTCGAATACTACGTGCCCGGCTGCCCGCCGCAGCCCGAGCAGATCTGGGCCGTGATTGAACATGTCATCAGCGGAAGACCGCTTCCGCCCAAAGGATCAATTCTCGGGGCCACGGACAAAACCTGTTGCGATGAATGTCCGAGGGATCGGAAAGAAAAGAAGATCAAGCAGTTCTATCGCCCGTTCGAGATTCAGACTGATCCGAACGAATGCCTGCTCGATCAGGGGATGGTTTGCATGGGTCCGGCGACGAGAAGCGGTTGCGGTGCTCTCTGCACAAAAGCCAACATGCCGTGCCGAGGATGCTATGGTCCGCCCCCGCACATTGTCGACCAAGGTGCAAAGATGGTAAGCGCTTTGGCTTCTGTGATCGATTCTACGGAACCGGAAGAGATTGAACGGATCCTCGACCAGATAGCAGATCCCATGGGTACATTCTACAGATTTTCTCTTGCTCACTCGATTCTCCGGAGGGTTGAAAAGGTATGAAGCAGATCAAGATTGATCCGATTACGCGTCTCGAAGGTCACGGCAAGATCGATATTTTCCTCAATGATGATGGTGAGGTGGAGAACACGTACTTCCAAATTCCAGAATTGCGCGGGTTCGAGCAGTTCTGCGTTGGAAGACCGGTGGAGGAATTGCCTCGAATCACGACACGCATCTGCGGCGTTTGCCCTGAGGCTCATCACATGGCATCTGCCAAAGCGTGCGATGCCGTGTTCCACGTTGATCCACCCCCGACAGCCAAGAAACTCCGTCAGCTGCTTTACAATGTCTTCTTTGCCGGCGATCATACGACACATTTCTATGCCTTAGGCGGACCGGATTTCATCGTCGGGCCATCTGCGCCTGCCAGCGAACGGAACATCCTCGGCGTTGTGAAGAAAGTCGGACTTGAGGTCGGTGGCAAAGTTATCGAGATGAGGAAACGCACGCAAGCGGTTCTGAAAGTCCTCGGTGGAAAGCAGACGCATCAGGTGACGTCCTTGCCGGGAGGAGTCAGCAAGGGGATCACTCAGGAGGAAGCGAAAGAGATCGAGCAGCACTGTTTGTGGTTCGTGGAGTTTGGGAAATTCACGATCCAGGCGTTCAATGACATTGTCCTGAAGAATCAGGAATACGTCGATCTCATCCTTTCCGATGCGTTTGCTCACAAGACATACTACATGGGACTTGTCGACGCAAACAATCGGGTGAACTTCTATGACGGAATGGTGCGTGTCGTTGATCCCGAGGGGAAGGAATTTGTTAAATATTCGCCAAATGAGTACCTCGACAACATCTCGGAACACGTTGAGTCGTGGACCTATCTTAAGTTTCCCTTCCTGAAAAAAGTTGGCTGGAAAGGACTCGTTGACGGCAAAGACAGCGGAGTGTATCGAGCCACGCCGCTTTCGCGGCTGAATGCTTCCGACGGCATGCCCACTCCTTTTGCCCAGGCCGAGTACGAAAAAATGTACTCAACCCTCGGGGGAAAACCTGTCCACGCGACTCTGGCAACGCATTGGGCCCGTGTTATCGAACTCCTGAGTGCAGCCGAAATGGCTCTCGATCTGGTGAGAGACCCTGAGATCACAGGGACGAACATACGGACGATCCCGACGGAAATACCGACAGAAGGTGTTGGCATCGTCGAAGCTCCCCGGGGGACGTTGACTCATCATTATACGACAGATGCAAAAGGGATGGTGACAAAGGTCAACCTGATCGTCGGCACGACGAACAACTACGCTCCCATTTCGATGTCGATCAACAAGGCGGCCCGTGGACTCATCAAGAAGGGTGTAGAGGTAACAGAGGGAACCCTGAACATGATCGAAATGGCGTTCCGTGCATATGATCCATGCTTCGGCTGTGCCACGCATACGTTGCCAGGGCAGATGCCGCTCATCGTTCGCATCCATGACACGAACGGAGAGATTTTGGACGAAATAAAACGAAACTAGCACAATCAACAACGTCGATTTCTGCACGTAGCCGTATGAGAATCGCTGCCCATGATCCGCTTGTCGAGGGACAGAAAGCAGCGATTCTCATTTATGGCAAACATTTCATTGGCGTCACTTCCCAGCAGAGGCGACGTGTGCGTCTCCGGCTCCGGAGATTGCGTCCATTGAGAAAGAGAATTATCATTGTGCACGACGATAATTGAGCATCACGAAAATCTCCCCAGCATATCTTTCTGCGGGTTCTGGAAATTGTTTCCTCCCGAAGCTCGAAAGGAGAAAGCGCATGTCGGATATCAAAAACGATGGTCTCACTTGCAGTGATTGCAACAACGAGGGAGCAGAGGGCGATGAGTTTTGTCCCAACTGTGGCCACGCGTTCGTCAAGAATCTGAGATGTTCGAACCACGCTGATGTTGAGGCTTCAGGAGTCTGCATTATCTGCTGTCTGCCGTTCTGCAGAAAGTGCGGCGGAAGGGTCAACAAACTTTTCCTCTGCGGGGATCACGAGGATTACGAGATCTATGAGGGTCGGGCAAGAGTATTTGGTGTCAGCGACGAGGTAACGGCACAGTATGCACAGGAGTGTCTTAAGCATGGGGGTCTGCATCCGTTTCTGTTCTCACGGAAAGCCAGTTCGCTTTCAATGGGCGGGCCGGATCACACGACGTTTCGCGCGTCCGGAGAGTACGACGGTCATATCATCAACGAGGTGAAGGTTCTCGTTCCTTGCCAGGAGGTTCCCAGGGCAGAGAGGCTCCTGAGGGATCTTGAGTTCAAAGAGAAATGAGGTGTTCGCAAAGACGAAGGAAGGCTCAACATGACGACATCACAAGCGGCAGTTCAGGAAATCCTCTCCCAGCGAACGCTGGCTCTCGTTGGCGTCTCACGGGGAGGGAAGAAATTCGGCAATGCAATTTATCGGGAGCTTAAGGGGAAGGGATACAAGGTCTTTCCAGTGCATCCCCAGGCGGAGAACATCGAAGGCGACGTATGCTATCGGAGCCTGAAGGCGTTGCCAGAAAAAGTCGGGGCAGTGGTGATTTGTGTGCCTTCGGCTCAGACAGAGCGAGTTGTGCAGGAGGCATTTGATGCGGGCATCACAAGAGTGTGGATGCAGCAGGGAGCAGAATCATATGACGCCATACGTTTTTGCGAGAATCACGAAATGACGACGATTCATGGGCAATGCATCATGATGTTTGCCGAACCGGTTCGATCGTTGCACGGTATCCACCGTTGGCTGTGGAAACTGATCGGCAAATATCCCTCATCTTCCCCTCATCATACCTCGCAAGAGTAACCGGGAGTGTGCCTCATGTTGAAAAAGATCGACTTGAAAAAGGATCTGAAGTACCTCTATCAACCGTCGCCTGCTGAAGTGGAGCTCGTTCGGGTTCCGAAGTTCAACTTTCTGATGATTGACGGAGAGGGGGATCCCAACAACTCGCCGTCTTTTCAGGAAGCGGTTCAGGCGCTCTACACCATGGCGTATACGCTGAAGTTCATGGTCAAGAGAGAGAAGAGCATTGAGTATCCCGTGATGGCCCTTGACGGTCTGTGGTGGATGGATGATATGTCGCGATTCAGCATGGAAAACAGGGCTGCGTGGAGATGGACGTTGATGATACTCCAACCTGCGGTCATCACGAAGTCACTCTTCGCGAAAGCGCTGAAGCAGGCGAAGGAAAAGAAAGGCATTCCTGCATTGGTGAACGTGCGGCTGGAACCCTACTCAGAAGGTCTGTCCGTTCAGATCATGTACGTTGGGCCGTATGCAGATGAGGGCCCCACCATCCAGAAACTTCATGCCGTTGCTCGCGAACGCGGTTGTGAGCTGCGCGGCAAGCATCACGAAATCTATCTCGGCGATCCACGCAAGAGCAAACCGGAGAGGTTGAAAACGGTCGTCCGCCAGCCTATTCACAAGATCCGTTCTGGTTCGTAATACGGGAACCTCTATGATGAATGTCGTGGAGATTTGGATTCTTGCTATCGCAACGATCGCGCTGGCGGTCTTCAACTGGGAGTTTTCAATCAAGGCGCGTCGATTCCACGGAGTCTACCGGTTCTTCTCGTTCGAGTCGATTGTCATTCTCCTCCTGATCAATTGGCGCTTCTGGTTCATCGACCCGTTTTCCTGGAGCCAGATCGTTTCCTGGATCCTTCTGTTCGGATCCATTCCGCTCGCCTTAGGAGGATTTCGTCTCCTCCGGAACGTCGGCAGACCTCTGGGCCAATTCGAGAACACGACGAAACTCGTTACAGGAGGAGTGTACCGGTACATCCGGCACCCGCTCTATGCGTCGTTAATTCTTCTGGGACTTGGGGTGTTATTCAAGGATATCTCTTCAATTGGAGTTGTGCTCGCCATGGTGAATCTTGGAGCGATGATTGCCACAGCGAAAACAGAGGAGCGAGAAATGGTCCGGGCCTTTGGAACTGAGTATGAAGACTACATGCAACGAACGAAAATGTTTATTCCACATGTCATCTAACGAAAGCAAGGAGGTAACGATGAAGAAGCTATTTTTTGTTTTGTTGACTGTGCTCATGGCTCTTCCGATTGGGTTGCAGGGCCAGGTCTCGCGTCGAGACAAAGCGGTGTTTGTCACGCCGAGAAATGAATTCATGGACTCGGTTCGCAAGGAAGCATCGAATTTCATTGCGAAACCAGAAGCCGTCAGGAAACAACTCCAGCTCGATTTCACCGGATTGTATCATCCGACGTCTACAGACGACTTCAAGAAGTACTGGCACAACAAACCGGTGTCGCAAGCCATTTCGGGGATGTGTTGGTGTTTTTCGACGACGTCATTCTTCGAATCGGAAATCTATCGTCTTACGAAGCGCGAGATGAAGCTGTCGGAACTGTACACGGTGTACTGGGAATACGTGGAAAAAGCGAAACGGTTTGTCGCTGAGCGCGGCAATTCGGCTTTTGGCGAAGGATCGGAAGCCAATGCTGTCATGAGGATCTGGAAGACCTACGGAATCGTGCCGGCGGATGCGTATACAGGAAAGAAACCGGGCCAAAAGTATCACGATCACAGCAAACTGTTCGATGAAATGAATGCATATCTTCAATCGCTCAAAGTCAACAATGCATGGTCGGAAGAGGCGGCGGTCAACACCATCAAATCCATTCTGAACCACTACCTGGGCGAACCACCGAAGACTTTTGTTGTCAACGGCAAGGACGTCACACCGAAGGAGTATTTCGAAACTGTGGTCAAGTTAGACGTAGATGACTATGTTGAGATCATGTCGCTTTTGGAAAAACCGTATTACCAGATGGCGGAGTATGAAGTGCCGGACAATTGGTGGCACAGCAAAGAGTATTTCAACGTGCCCCTGGATGATTTCATGGGAACCATCAAAAAAATCATTCGAACGGGAGGGACCGTTTGCATTGGCGGCGACGTCTCTGAGCCGGGATATGAGGGACATGCGGGAGTAGCGATCGTCCCCACGTTCGACATCCCATCGGAGTACATTGATGAAAATTCCCGCCAGTTCCGGTTTAGCAACGGGACTACGTCGGACGACCATGGAATCCATGTGGTGGGTTACCTCGAAAAAGATGGCAAAGACTGGTACCTCATAAAGGACTCAGGTTCGGGTTCTCGCAACAATCCACATCCGGGATATTACTTCTATTCAGAAGACTATGTGAAACTCAAGATGCTCGGGATTACGGTCCACAAAGATTTCGTGAAAGACCTGCTGAAGAAACAGAAGTAGCAGCCAAGAGTTGAAAACGCTGCTCCTTTGCGGGTATGCTCATCGGGGGAACGCCTGGGTTGGACCTCATTGCCAACCCAGGACTTTCCCTGCCACTCCTCCCTTGCCTGCCATTGTCCTCTCTCCGTCCGATTTCCATTCTTGAGAATGACCTCAGTGATTCTATCATCATTGAGAACAATTCGCGAGTTGACGTTTTCTACACCTCATTTCTGTTGAGTCTTTCGGCGATTGCTCCAATGGCACGATTATTGAACAAAATCGAAGGTTGTCCGCCGTTTCCCGAGGGGCATTTGTTTCCTTTTCCCGATTTTGACACATTCCCTCAGAGATTCCTATTCATAATGGTGGCTGGTTTGCGCAATAGCCTGAGAACGGAAAGCACTCAAAACTTTTTTTGATCAGCTGAATACATTCGGCAAGTTCTTCACTACACCATCGTACGAGGAGGAAAAACGCTATGCCTGATCAGCTTCTAATAAAAGACAGTCGGACCAACAAAGAAATCGCTGTGCCTATCACCAATGACACCATCAAGGCCACCGATCTGCGACAGATCAAGGTTAAAGATGACGATTTCGGAATGATGACGTACGACCCCGCCTTCATGAACACGGCCTCGTGTGTCAGCAGAATCACGTTCATCGACGGCGACAAGGGAATTCTGCGTTACCGCGGCTATCCCATAGAACAGCTTGCCGGGAAATGCAGCTATCTCGAGGTGGCGTATCTGCTTCTTCATGGCGAATTGCCGACGAAGACGCAGTTGGACGAGTGGACCTATAGTGTTACGCACCACACGTTGATCCATGAGAACATCAAGAAGTTCATGGACGGCTTCAACTACGACGCTCATCCGATGGGAATGCTGATCAGCACGTTGGCGGCGATGTCGACGTTCTATCCGGATTCGAAGAATGTCTTCTCTGCAGAGTCCCGCCAAATGCAGATTTACCGATTGATTGGGAAAGTGCCCACCATTGCTGCTTTCGCGTTCCGGCATCATCTTGGTCAGCCCTACGTCTATCCGGACAATGACCTCAGCTACCCGGGGAATTTCCTCAGTATGCTCTTCAAGATGACGGAGCCAAAATACAAAGTGAATCCTGTGTTGGAGCACGCCCTCGACATCCTGTTCATCCTGCATGCGGATCACGAGCAAAACTGTAGTGCCAACGTCATGAGAAGCATTGGGAGCTCACAGGCCGACCCGTTTGTGTCTGCCGCGGGAGCAGCAGCAGCATTGTATGGCCCATTGCACGGAGGAGCAAACGAGCAAGTGCTTCGCATGCTTCGTGAAATCGGTTCGAAAGACAAAGTCGCCGAATTCGTCAAGAAGGTGAAGTCAGGCGAAGGCGGACGATTGATGGGATTTGGACACAGGGTCTATAAGAACTATGATCCTCGCGCGAAAATTATCAAGACGACTGCAGAAAGCGTCTTCGAGGTGACCGGCAAGAATCCGCTCCTCGAAATTGCCATCGAACTCGAGCGTATCGCACTTGAGGATGAGTATTTTGTAAAGCGAAAGCTCTATCCAAACGTCGATTTCTACTCGGGCATTATTTACGAGGCATTGGGATTCCCGAGCGAGGCGTTTACGGTTCTCTTCGCCATTCCCCGAATGTCGGGATGGCTCGCTCAGTGGCAGGAATTGCTGCTCGATCCTGATCAAAAAATTGCGCGCCCACGTCAGGTCTATCTCGGCTCCGGTGAGCGCAATTTTGTACCGATAGACAAAAGAGGATAATCTTCGCTCTTTGGCCGCGGCTTTGCGGTGACGTGTTTTCGGAGAAGCCCGATCCAAGGAATACTTTCGCGACCGCCATGAGCAATCCCCAAACGGATGGCCATGGCGGTCTTTTTTTTTGATTTCACCACTGAGAAAGATCACTCTTCGTTGTGGAAGCGAAAGTGCATTCTTGTCAAATCGGGATGGCAGGGAAGGAAGACTGAAAGAGATTCGTTCTTCCCAGCGCGTGGAAGCACTTTCTCGCGACAGAGAAGGGGTGAATTCAGCCGAAGTATCCTGGTCTGTTGGTGAGCAGCTGGCTTTTGTTGTTCAGATATCATATTATCTCCGGCGGTATGTCAAAGGATGATGAACTCAGCAAGAGCGAAATCTGTCCTGGGCCCAAGGAAGTTGTGATGTTGCAGGGGTCTCATCCGATGCTCTATCTGGTCACCTTTCGATCACAACTCTGCAAGGCTTGTCGACCGACCTCTCCCCGAAAATCAAAGATTCCATTCCAGCTGTGACCCAAAACGTGTTGGGGATTCTCGATTCTGAGAAGTGAGATGCCTGTTTTGCCCCTTCTTGATGCAAATCGGCAATGGCACTGTAGTTGAGTCCATCCCTGCAAAAAGTCCCACTATCTTTGGTCCAGATTCACATGCACGAGCTTTCTGTTGCTCAGAACATATGCGACATCGTCCAGCAAAGCGTTCCCAAAAACGAACTCGCAGATGTGCGGATCGTTCGCGTAAAGCTCGGTACGTTTTCAGGAGTTGTCGCTGACTCTCTTGACTTCTGCTTCTCCGCGATATCGGCTGAGACGCCGCTCGCGAAAGCACATCTTGAATTCGAACACATACCGTTTGCAGTAAGATGTAATCATTGTCAGAAGACGTTTGAGAACGACATTGGATTCATGGTGTGTCCTGAGTGCGGAGGAGCTGAAACTGTGATTCTTTCCGGGAGGGAACTCCAGGTCACAGAAATAGAATTAGAAAACGAGGAAGAAAAAACAATATGAGTGTTATTACAGTCGAACGAAAAGTCCTGGAAAAGAACGATGAGATCGCGCGCCGCAATCGCGCCATGTTTTCCGAACGCCACCTCTTCGTGATCAATCTCGTGAGTTCGCCGGGTTCGGGCAAGACGAGCATCCTGGAGCGGACACTGGAGTACTTCAACAAGCGTGTGAAGGTCGCTGTCATCGAGGGTGATGTCCAGACCGACTTCGATGCTCAACGCATTGCCCGGTACGACGCTCCCGTCGTCCAGATTGTTACCAATGGCGGGTGCCACCTCGACGCGAAGCTCGTGGAGGATGCTCTCGGGAGTTTAGATCTTAGCGGTGTGAAACTCCTCATCATCGAGAATGTCGGCAACCTGGTGTGTCCTTCGAACTACGATCTTGGCGAGGCCATGAAAGTCGTGGTCGCCAGCACAACGGAAGGGGATGACAAACCTCTGAAATATCCTTCGATGTTTCAGAACGCTTCTGTTCTCATCATCAACAAGATTGATCTTCTGCCGTATGTGAACTGTAGTCTCGAGACGCTCAGAAATAATGCACTGAAGATCAATCCGTCCCTGAAAGTATTTGAAACATCGTGCACCACGAAGTCGGGGATTTCGGAGTGGTGTTCCTGGCTCGAACAAAATACCAACCGGTAGGAAAGTTCCTTGCCCAAACCGAGTGAACAGAAAGAAGAGCGGCAGCTCAGACTGAAAGCCTGCATTCGCGGAGCAGTGCAGGGGGTCGGCTTCCGACCCTTCGTGTACCGCTTGGCTTCCGAGCTCAAGCTCACCGGTTGGGTGTCGAACACGGCCCAAGGGGTGTTCGTTGAAGCTGAGGGTGTGAAGGAGGTGCTCGACCAGTTCGTGCTTCGGCTCCAGAGCGATAAACCTCCCAGGGCATTCATTCAGAGCTTCGAGTTCTCGTTCCTCGATCCTCTCGGATATGGAACGTTTGAGATTAGAGAGAGCGACGGAGCAGGCTCGAAGACTGCATTGATCCTGCCTGACACAGCGACGTGCCCCGAATGCATCGCCGAGGTCTTTGATCCGCGCAATCGCAGATATCTTTATCCGTTCACGAACTGTACGAATTGCGGGCCGCGGTTTTCTATTATCGAATCCTTGCCGTATGATCGTCCGAACACTTCGATGAAGCAGTTCACGATGTGTCCCGACTGTCAGCGGGAATACGATGATCCGAACGATCGTCGGTTTCATGCCCAACCGACCGCCTGCCCGGTTTGCGGACCGAGGCTCGAGTTGTGGGACGCCGACGGGAAGGCGTTGTGCCGTGACCACGAAGCCCTCCTTGGCGCTGAACAGGCGATACGCGGGGGAAAAATCGTTGCCATCAAAGGTCTGGGCGGCTTTCATCTCATGGTTGATGCCCGAAGCGATGAGGCCGTCCTGCGATTGCGTGAGAGGAAGCACCGTGAGGAAAAGCCTTTCGCTTTGATGTTTCCGTCGATGGAGACAGTTCTGGATGAATGTGTCGTCTCTGATTTCGAAAAACGCTTGCTGCTTTCATCAGAGTCTCCGATCGTTTTGTTGGAGCGAAAGGATAACCGGGAGCTGTATGGCAGACTCGTATCGACGATGCGTCTGGCGGACTCCGTAGCTCCCACCAATCCAAACCTCGGCATCATGTTGCCGTACACGCCTCTGCATCATCTTTTGATGGCTGATCTAGGCCATCCGGTTATTGCGACGAGCGGCAACCTGGCGGATGAACCGATTTGCATCGACGAGCGTGAGGCAGGGGCGCGGCTTCGCGGCATAGCGGATGTCTTCCTTGTTCACAACAGACCGATCGTCCGCCACATTGATGATTCGATAGTCCGCGTCATCTTGGGGCGAGAGCTTGTCATGAGGCGGGCTCGTGGCTACGCGCCGTTGCCAGTTCAACTGCCGGAGGCGGTGATTGCGCCGATCGTTGGTGTCGGAGCCCATCTGAAGAACACGGTAACAATTGCCATAGGTTCGAATGCATTTGTGAGTCAGCACATCGGCGACCTCGAAACCCGGCAATCGTTGGAGGCATTTCGAAAGGTCATCGCCGATCTACAGAGCATGTTCGAGGTGACACCTGGTTTGGTGGCATGCGATATGCACCCGGACTACTTTTCAACAAAAGAAGGTCGGGCGATGGGGCCCGAGGTCATTGAGGTCCAGCATCATCATGCCCATGTTATGTCGTGCATGGCGGAGAATCAGCTTGAAGGTGAGGTGCTTGGCGTCTCCTGGGATGGTACGGGCTACGGAACTGATGGTACGGTGTGGGGCGGGGAATTTCTCATCACCCACGATGCAGAATTCGAAAGGTTCGCTTCTCTCAGGCAGTTCCGTTTGCCAGGGAGTGAAAAGGCCATCAAAGAACCGAGGCGGTCGTCAGCGGGCCTGCTCTATGAATTACTTGGAGATGATTTCCTTCAGCACAAAGACAACTCGCCTCTGTCGGCATTTACCGTCGCGGAACTGAGTGTCGTTCACCAGATGTTGAAAAAGGGTGTGAACGCTCCGATGACATCGAGTGTGGGGAGGCTCTTTGACGCTGCCGCATCGATCATCGGTCTGAGGCAGCGAAATGCGTTTGAGGGACAGGCGGCTCTGGAACTGGAATTTGCTCTCGCAGGGGAGGAGTCGGAGCAAACGTACCGGTGTGATGTGATGGATGCGGGTGCAGGACCTCGGGAACCAGGATCACTGCCAGTGGAACAGAAAGGTGCGCGTTTGGTTGTTGATTGGGCGCCGATGGTACGTGAGATGATGGCGGACGTGCACAGGTGTGTTCCACTCTCGCTCATTTCGAAGAAGTTTCATAATTCGCTTGTTGGGGCGATTGTGGAAGTTGCGAAGAGAGCAGGGCTCGAACGAGTTGTGCTCTCGGGTGGATGTTTTCAGAACAGGTTTCTCAGCGAGCGTACAGTACTACAATTGCGAACGGCAGGCTTTCAGCCGTACTGGCACCAACGAGTTCCTCCGAATGATGGCGGCATTTCTCTCGGACAGGTCTATGTTGCGCAGCTGTTGAGCAAGAGCCAACGAGCTATCGTCAACACACTTTAAAGAGGAGGCAGCCAGATGAACGTCATTCAGGGACAAATTGAGGAAATATTCGTCAACGATGGGATGACGATGGGCAATGTGAGCGTCCGCGGAGCATATGTCAAAGTGCTGCTGACGTTCCTCATGTCTGCAAAAGTGGGTGACACCATTGTGATCGAATCGGGTGTTGCTATTTCGAAATTAGAGCAAGAACATGTAAGTGAAATTTAACGGAGGTTCCAATGTGTTTGGCGATTCCCGGAAAAGTTTTGAGCATTGACACCAGCGTGCAACCCACGATGGGGGTCGTGAGTTTTGGAGGCGTCGAAAAGCGTGTGTGTCTGGAGTGGACTCAGGATGTGGCCCTTGGTGACTATGTGATCGTGCACGTTGGGTTCGCCATCAGCAAGATGGATGAGGAAGAGGCGCTGGAGACCCTGAAACTGATTGCGGAAATCGATAGCGGATGGGATGAGCAGAATCCTCCCGCCGAAGTCAAATAATGTATCTCTGTTTGGGCCTTATTTCTTGAGCGCTGCTTTTGAGAAAAGGTACTCTGGAATCGTTGCATCGAGAATGACTGAATCAACGAAGAACTCAGTTCCCCCTCCCTCCTTGAGCACGTCTTTGTACAAAATTGATTTTGCAATCCAGTGGTTCTGAATTTCCGTCACTTCCCGTACTTCCATCGTCTTGAGGAGCTTTCCGCTTTTTGCGTAGAGGTTCTCTTTCAAAAGCACGTAGCGTGTTTTGTCGATCCACGCTTTACGACTATTGTAGGCGATGTCCTCTTTTTTTGCTGTGAGATCGAGAACCCAGCAAGATCGTCCTACGACCGTTTCTTCAGAAGACACCTTGGCAGAGTACAAATTCGGCAGATGCGGATCCTCCATCATGTCCTCATAGGAAAGATCGGAACCCATCACGGATTGGCGAAGCATGTGACCGGAAATGAGGATGATGCGGTCCGTTGAGGGTGAATAGGTCCACAACATGTCCTGAAGCTTAAGCATCTTCGTGCCTTTGTCACGAGCGGGAGCTAGGAACTCGGAAAACGTCTCTCGAGTGCTTCGCTGCCACGACTTCGTTTCAACAGTGCGGCTTCCTCGCTCGCCATGGATCACCATCCGCGACTCGATGATCTTGTTCTCGGAAAACATGTTGAGATCCACTTTCTTCAGAATCTCCTCACCGGATGCGCTTTGCGGGAGGCGCGGTGTTTGTGCGTAACACACAGAAGAGAGCAGAACAGCGATCAGCCAGAACATTCGTCTCATGTTTCAAGCTCCTTGAACAACTGCGAGGTTTGTCGTTTGTAGATCCCAATCCCTGAGATAGCTGCGCCGAGAAAAGTGGCTAGTATACCGGGCAGAAATCCGATTGCAAAAGTGGACGGCTCCACTTGTGCTCGGATCACGTCAGAGATCATCATGGTGCTGTTTTTCGTCATTGAGCCGATATCAAATCCATGAACCTGAAGATAGTACGCGATCGCCACGCCGATCGCAGTGCCCGCTATGGAGCCTGCGATGCCAATGAACAGCGATTCGACCATCATCGACCGGTAGACGTGCCCGGTCTCTTCGCCGATCGCAAGCCGAAGCCCGATTTCACCATATCGCCTCAAGCTTCCCGTCAATCCCGCGTTCCAGAGCACGATGGACATTACGACAACGAAAACAGTGAGAATAATGCCTGAGAACGAACTGGCGAAGTCGAGATAATCAGCCAGGCCGCTCACCGTTCGAAGTGTGCCCATGATCGGCGAAAACTTGTCGGAGGATTTCGAGCTTCGGGTATTGAAATCTTCGGTGATGACATTAGCCCGATCCTCGTGATAAAGATCGTCATGGAAAAATCCAACGATTTCTCCGGCTCCATGTTGCATATCGAGGGCTTGCTGAATGTCATTGAGGTCGGCGATAATGGCGCTTCGGTCCATCGGGGCCACCCCGAAACGGACTGTCCCTGCAATGGTGAAGTTGTAGTATGTCATGCTGCCGTACATTGTTGAACTGATTAATGTTACTTTCTGCCCCGGCTGTATGTGGAGCTTTCCGGCGAGTGCCTCGGCAATCAGTATTTCGCCTTGTTGTTTCGGCAGGTGTCCTTGAACAAGCGCGGGACGGATGTTCAATACTTTCCACTCCGGACTGTCGGAGGCGAGCAGGTCGACTCCCATTCCACTCACCGGTGCCTGTTCCTTTGTCTCGCCCTTTTCATCAGGAATATCTAATAGACCGCCAAACGTGATCCGGGGTGTCCAAAACAGATCTGGATATTGTCCGCGCAAGGTGGTCAGGAGCGTGTCGATGCCGAGGAGAGCCAGGTCGTTGGGGAGCTGATCCGCTTTCTCGTTGTACGCTCGTGTCATTACGCACACGTGTCCCGTTCGGTAGTGTGCGGTCGACTGAATCAGGCTCGATAGTGCGCCGTTGAGCCAGGATTGCAGAAACACTGTCAGCATCACACCCGCGGCGACGATCAAAACCGGAAAGAGTGAGCGGGAGCGATCGCGCACCAGGCCCTTGAAGAGGAATTCAATCATGACATTTTCCCCCTGAGTGCATCCGTCGGTTTCAGTTTTGCGATCCTTCTTGTCGGCAAGAAACTGACAACTGTTGTAACCAGGAGAACCAGAGCCGTTGTTCCGGCAACCAGCGCTACAGAGTAGGTGGGAAAGAGCTTCTCGCCGATGGCGAATCCAACGGCATCCGCCGCTCCCGGCAATTCCCAGCCTGTCTTCGCCACATATCCGAGGAGTGGTATGCCGTAGAGGGCTGCGACGAAGGCAGCGAAGATTCCATGCAAGGCTCCTTCCAGAGTGAAGAGCTCGATTATGTTCGCGCGTGTCATTCCGAGTGCCATGAGCGTTCCCATCTCCTTTCTGCGGCGGAAGATCGAAAGGACTTGTGTGTCAAAAATGGCCAGCATGGCAAGGAACAGAAGGACGATGTAAAATATACTCGCGCTGATTCTCTTGCTCCGTACGGCAGTGTGAATATCCTGAAGGAGATATTCGAGACTTTTGAACTCCCACCCCGAAGAGATCCCCGGCGGCGAGATGCTTGGCCTCAGGACGACGATCGTGGCGTGGCCCGGCATCGCCGAAAGGGACTGCAACTGATCTAATGGAATCCACACTTGTCCGTTATCGATTTCTTGTACGGAAGTTTTCACCACCGCGATGATTCTTACAGTTCTCGCGTCGAACGTGCCATGGACATCGCGCCACTGGATCGTGAGTTCGTCCCCTTTGTGGAGTCCGGTGCTTTTTGCCATTCTGCTGCCAATAAGAGCTGGAATGGTTCCCTGGCCGTCCATCAGGAGAATGGAGGGGACAGACAATACCTTCTGCAGTGGATCAATTCCTTTAAGAAGAATCGTCCGAAAGCGTCCTTCGGGATAGATGGCAGCTTGGCGGATAAGGATGGGAGTTGCCTGGTCACTCTGAACGAGCGCGTTAAGCTCTTTGGGGAGGAGGGCATGGGCATCATCGAGTGTTAGAGGATCATAGGGGTCGTATGATCTTTGCCAGAATTGTCCCCCGCCGTAGAATGCATCCACAGTCGCTTGTTCAACCTGGTCGTTCATTCCCGTATAGATGCCCTGGAGGAAGATGATGGCAACAAACGAAAAGGAAAGGGCAACAACATTGAGCCAGGTACGAAGGCCTGCGCCAAGGATGTTTCGGAAAGCAAGTTTGAAGATAAACATGCGTGCCTCAGTGTCGTGGTTGTATCTCATCCTTCTCGATTCTTCCATCGACAAGCGTGACCTTTCGCCTGACGTACCCAATGACCTTTTCGTCATGCGTGGCAAAAACGAATGTTGTCGCCAGATCCTCGTTGAGTTGTAGCATCGTCTTCATGATGTTATGAGAATTCTCCGCGTCGAGGTTGGCCGTTGGTTCATCCGCGAGGACCAATTCCGGTTTCTTGACGATGGCTCTGGCGATTGCCACGCGCTGACTTTGTCCGCCCGAAAGCTGGGCCGGTCTGGACTCGGCACGATCTGCCAGACCAACCCATTCAAGCGCGTCCATAACCATGCTCCTGCGGCGGGGAGTCTCAATTCCCAGGAGCAACAAGGGAAACTCCACATTCTCGAACACGGTGTAGACTGGAAGCAGGTTGTAGGTTTGGAAAATGAATCCGATGTGATTGTTGCGAAGTTTGGCAGCCTCCTTGTGCGAAAGCGATTCCACCTTTTGCCCGAGCACCTCGACGGTGCCGCGGGTTGGTGTATCAAGGGAGCCAACGATGTTCAAGAGCGTTGTCTTGCCCGAACCACTCGGGCCGACCAACCCGAGGAATTCTCCCTTCGTCACGGAGAGATCGATGTGATTCAGGGCTTTGAGGATGGTGAGCCCCAGCCGATAATCCTTGTCCAGCTGATGAGTCTTGATAACACTCGAATGAGGGCTGCCCGGATTTGCCGCTTCTGTTTTCAGTTCCATTCATTTTCCTTCGAAGAGGGAACGACCGTTGTCTAGTGATTGAAGACCACCATGAGCTGAATTCCAGTCCCCGCGAATGGGCTGCTGATTGCTTGCCCGGAGGTGATCGAGGCCTGAGTTCCATAGAGTCGGATGTTATCGGGATTCCAGAATCCCAGGAGATAGATCATCCAATTATCGTAAGTTCTCTGCAAGGTAATAAGCCGGTACCATTCATGGTTTGACCAATCGCGGTACAGAATACCGGATATTCGATCAATGAGACCGAGTGGATAGTTCAGAGAGACGGCAGAGAATCTGATTCCGTTAGCAGAGGCCAGGGGCAGTTCCGGATTGTCAGAGCTGAAGTATTCGGTGAGAGCGGTGAGTCCATTTCCAATATCGAACGTGTAGTCGGCTCCCAATGTCCACTGCCGTTGGTATTTCAGACCGGACAAGTCGATTTGATCGTGGATAAGCGCAGCTTCAAACCAGGCGCCGATTCCTATGTCCCACTTTCCATCCAATGCGAACCGGTTCTCAGGAACATGGGTATTCAGCATGAGAGGGGGGATCCCCAGCAGGTCGGTGAAGTCCGCATCCCGATGATGATAGGTGGCACCGAGTTCGCCGTCCCAGAGGGGAGTTTGTATTCTTCCGCCGAACTCTGCACTCTTACGGTTCGTCGGCACAATTTCCCAGCCCTTTGTGTCATTGTTTCCATACAGGCCCCAAAGCCAGACATTGGCGTTGTCGAGGAAATAGTAGCGCAAAAGCAAACCGTAGACACCGTCCGTCAGTTGTAGAGGGTCCCTGGGATCGATTTTGTCAAACCACATGAGGGGCCTGAAGAGCGTTGCCGACCCGAAACTCAGTTTCTGGAGGCCAGCCCGGACCTCAAATGTGTTTGACGAGACCCGAATCCAGGCGCGGTACGGTTTGAGTTTTTCCTCATATGTTGGGCTCTGGCTTCGAGCGAAGCCCGCGACAGCATACGCGTTGAGCGACAAATCCAGATCGGCAGCAAAAGTACTGTCGGGTTTCGTTCCTATCGAGAGTTCGGGTATATAGCGAAGACCCGCTTGGGAGAGCGGAGAATCCTCAGGATGAGAAGTGAGCCACGAGGAAGCCTGACCATGAAGTGACCATGTTTGTGCGATTGCAGATGTCAACCCGCAACTCAGGAGTACCAGTAAAGAACCGTATGTGAGTCCTTTGTTCATACCCTGATGTCTAGCAACCTGCGCGAACATCTCACAGAGAATTTTAGCGTCGACGTTTCCAGCGCGTCAGCATAATATTGACAAAATGGTCCTTGATCGCGTCGATGGGGAAGATGTCTGGAGCGACGGTATAGTTCGATGCGAAGCCATCGAAGATAAAAGAGATCAAGTAAGCATCGAGGTCCGGATTCTTCGATCCTAGTTGGACGAGAATATCGCGCATTCTCTCAAGGTAGATCTCGATGTACTGTTTACCTTTTCTCTTCATGAGCTTGCGATATTCATCATCGAGGTTCAGTTGCAGTGTAAGCCGCACCATAAGCGGATTGTTCTTCAGCAGATCCATCCATCCATCGACGAGGGAGATGAATCTCTCCTGGGGCGAACGTGAATCTTTCTTGTCCTGAAAAGTCCACAGCACCCGATCGAATTCCTCGATAATGATGGTGAGGAGAATGTCCTGTTTCGTAGGGAAGTGGGCAAAGATGAGCCCTTTCGAGACCTTAGCCTTCTTTGCGATCTGTTCCGTTGTCGTCGCAGAAAAGCCTTTCCTTGCAAAGAGTTCCACGGCCGCGGTGATGATCGCGCTTCGGCTTTCAGCCTTCATTTGCCGGGAGAGTTGCTTGGATCGTGGGGACATGGTCACACCGTTGTTATGACTGACTACTTAGTCAATGATAAAAAAGAACGGAAAAGAAGTCAAGTACTTTTTCTTTGAGGAGTTTGATCCATGTCTCTGATGATCGTCCAGATTTTGAGGGTCGCGGAATTGACATCGGAACCGATTGTGAGAAAAACTCGTCACGGCGAAATGAACCCAAGGGTACTGCGGTTGACAATGACTCACTGATGTCATATTTTAGTCTACTACCTGCCACACGAGAGTGGCGGAAACGACCTTACGACAACCACGTTTGTCATGCGCTACATAGATGAATATCGTGATCTGGCAGCGGCCCGCAATTTTGCCAAGCTGATACGGCAGGTGACCACCCGTCCGTGGAGGATCATGGAGATATGCGGCGGGCAGACCCATACCATCGTGAAATTTGGCATTGAGGAACTGCTCCCCCCTGAAATAACTTTGATCCATGGCCCGGGGTGTCCTGTCTGCGTGACGCCACTTGAAATCATCGACAAAGCCATCATCATCGCCTCCAGGCCAGACGTGATTTTTGCGTCGTTTGGAGATATGCTTCGGGTCCCCGGGTCGAAAAAGGACCTGCTCAGCGTCAAAGCGGAGGGTGGAGACGTGCGGATCGTCTACTCGCCGCTCGATGCAGTGAAAATAGCACAGCAGAACCCCGGCAAGAAGGTCGTCTTCCTCGCCGTTGGATTCGAGACGACGGCCCCGGCGAATGCAATGTCCGTGTTCCAGGCGAAGAGACTGGGGCTGACGAATTTCTCGATCCTCTGTTCGCAAGTCCTCGTGCCTCCTGCGATGGAAGCTCTGCTCTCGTCGCCATCGACCCTGATCCAGGGTTTCTTGGCTGCCGGTCACGTTTGTACGATCATGGGATACGAGGAGTACATACCGATTGCAGCAAAGTACAAGGTCCCGATCGTCGTGACAGGATTCGAGCCTGTCGACATCTTGCAGGGTATCCACATGACGGTAAAGCAGCTGGAAGAGGGGCGATATGAAGTGGAGAACCAATATGCGCGCGCTGTGAGGCGGGAAGGGAACCTGCCAGCTCGAAAACTTCTCTCTGAGGTCTTTGAGACGATCGATAGGAAGTGGAGAGGTATCGGGACCATTCCCGCCAGCGGATATGGTCTCAAGAGCTCTTTCTCAGTCTTCGACGCAGAAAAAGTGTTCAATGTTGGTGAGCTGCATGCAGACGAGTCGCCCCTTTGCATCGCAGGCCAAGTTCTACAGGGATTGAAAAAACCGCACGAATGCAGCGCGTTTGGGAAGGAATGCACACCGGAACGTCCGCTTGGCGCTCCTATGGTTTCATCGGAAGGCGCTTGTGCGGCGTATTATCATTTTGGACGCTCCCGCGTGTCAGTTCCATAGGATTCATGTCGGGGCAACATGTGAAAGAACAAACCATCTTTGGGAGGTGGGTTATGAACAAACTGCGAATGGTTGTACTCGTCGGCCTCGCATCCGCGGCGTTGACGAGCCTTGTGTTGAGCCAGCCCGGTCCTTTGAAAGGATCTTCATCCTTTGAAGTCAATGTTGGGTTCTGGAATCAGATCCAGGCAGGCCAGAATCTCTCGGTGAACGGTATCAACCAGACTGCCAAGACGAGCGGATTCGTCGGCGGCCTTACTTATTGTTATTGGATGCGCGAGAACTTTGCACTCACGGTCGCAGGGTCCTTGCTTTCGGCCGAAGCAACGACCGACATGTATCGCTTTACCATCGAAGGTGAACCGATTCTCAACTCGACTCGACAGACCGCCAATGCCGTAACTTCTATTCTCATCGGGATGAGGTATTTCCTTCCTCAACCGGAACCCGAAGATCGAGTTCGCCCCTTCGTTGCCTTCGGTGTCGGATCATACATTGGGTCTGAGGCAGAGAATACCTTGTTCTCGCAGTCTGCACATTCTGAATCCGTGATCGGTGGGCGTGTGGGCTGCGGCTTGGATGCACTGCTGGGAAGCTGGCTCAAGCTCAACGCCAACGTCGGCTACAATCTCATGGCGGATTTCAAAACGCCGGTTGGGGCACGGAACAATTTCAACGGATACGACATGTCGTTCGGATTCGGATTTGTCTTCTAGCCGTTCTTTGACTTTGGTGCATGCAGACAACCCCTAAGCAACGCGACACTCCTCGACAGAGAATCCGGGACGCAATGGACCTGAAGTCTCCGGTCCGTGTCCCACTGATGTGCCAGCTCAGCATCGGACACATGCTGTTGCAACTCGATGTCTCTCCGTTGGAGTTCTGGCATGACGCCATGGTTTTTGCGGACGGGCTCCTCAGGCTGCGCGAGATTTACGATTTCGACGGCGTTCTCGTGAGCCTTCACGGTCACGACCCTGACTGGAGAAACAAGATTCTCTCTCGGTCGGTCTCCGCGGGAGTGGAGGAAATAGTCTGGCAGGATGGCCAGCGCTATCGTTATCTGCCCGACGATCTCCCTCAGCCAATGAATTCCGAATCCCGGCATCCGCTCCTGAGCGAATTTGCGGGGGAACAATTGCCCGAGTCGCTTGGGTACATTCCGGTGTCGCAGGGACTCAGATTTGAGATTGACCCAGTCCATCGATTTGATGTGTTCCGACAAATTCGATCGCGCATCGGAAGTTCCTATTCCATCCATGGAGAAATCACCTCACCCCTTGACTACTTCCTTGATCGTTTCGGATATCAGGAAGGGTTGATGGGTCTTTTAGGGGAGCCCGACAAGTGCAGAAGTGTGCTCGCACACTTCACATCGTTGGTGAAACAGCTGGTGCTCGAAATGTGTGATGAGGGGGTGGACGCTATCAAAGTTTCATCGCCTTTTGCCGGTGCAGGGTTTCTCTCGACGCAGGCGTATCGGGAATTTGTTCTTCCGTACGAATCGGAAATCGCTCAGGCGGTCAGAGCGAGAGGAGTCCACATCTACACTCACACCTGTGGAGCAGTCTCAGATCGGCTTGAATTGATGTTTGATGCGGGGGTGAGCGGGATTGAATGCCTCGATCCTCCGCCGCTGGGAGACGTTGAACTCGTTGACGCAAAACGGCGAACGAAAGGTCGCGGTTTTATCAAAGGGAATATTGATTCAGTGAATACGCTCCTGCACGGTGAACCAGCACAGATTCTTGCGGATGCCCGGCGCAGACTTGAAGTGGGAAGAGAAGGCGGTGGATTTATTTTGAGCACTGCATGTTCGGTCGCCCCACGTGTCGATCGCTCAAAGTTGAAGCTTCTTCGCGAAGCTGTGGATGCCTGGGGATAGAAGAGCCCGCGGGTGGATATTGACTGTTGTTCTTCGCTTAAGTCAAGGAACGCAATGGCCGACAAAAAGAAAAGAGCGAATTCAGAACGAATGCTTCCGATGTTTTGCGATTTCAGCTGCCCTCACGCGGATTTCAGCAAGGATGTTTCCGGTGCGTGCCGCCGCGAACAAGTGGTATACTGCACACTGATCAAGAGGTACAACAACAAGCATAACCAATGTATCGCCAGGGAACAGGTCTCTGCCAGGAAGTGAACATTGGTTCCGTTGTGCAAGCGCAGAGGCTCCTTCCATAATTGAAGACTAAGTTTTTCCATATGAATCAACACGCGTACGTTGCTCTGGATCTTGGGGCCGAGTCGGGAAGAAGTATTCTCGGAACTCTTCATGGCGGACAACTCTCTGTTGAGGAGCTGTTCCGTTTTCCCAATGACATGAAGAATGTCGGAGGCCACCTTCGCTGGGACGTGGATGGCCTCCTTGCGAACATCAAGGAAGGGCTTCGCTGTTCTGCGCGCTCGAGCGTGCAGCCTGAAAGTGTTGCCGTGGACACCTGGGGAGTCGACTTCGGATTCTTGCAGAGTGATGGCACGCTCCTCGAGTCCCCGTACTCGTATCGCGACCATCGCACAGATGGTATGATGGAGAAGTTCTTTGAGCTCGTTCCCCGATCGCGGGTATACACGTTGACTGGAATCCAGTTCATGCAGCTGAATTCCCTGTACCAGGTGTTCGCTGCCCGAGTGAACGATCCGGAGTTGCTGCAGCGAGCCACCCATTTGTTGTTCATGCCCGATCTCTTCAACTACCTTCTGACGGGAATCGCGAAAAGTGAATTCACTATCGCCACAACATCTCAGATCTTCAATCCCCGTACGATGGATTGGGATTCTGAGTTGCTCTCGGCGCTCGGCATTCCTCGTTCANNCTCGGAGGAATTGGCGTCTCTGTGGTGGCATCTCATGACACGGGCTCAGCAATTGCAGCAATCCCAGCCGAAGGGGAGGATTGGGCGTACATCAGTTCCGGAACCTGGTCCCTGATGGGAGTTGAAATCGGAGTCCCTATCATCACCGAGGATGCCCTCGCAGCGAACTTCACAAACGAAGGGGGTGTGGAGGGGACGTTTCGTTTCCTCAAGAACATCATGGGACTTTGGCCGCTTCAACAATGCAGGAAAGAATGGTCATCGACGACACAATACACCTATGACGATTTGATGCGGCTTGCCGGTGGCGCAATGCCGTTTCGTTCGTTGATCGATCCTGATTTTTCGGATTTCTTCAATCCTCCCAACATGCAAAAATCTATTCAAGACTACTGCGGGAAAACGGGCCAGACGGCTCCGGACCAGGTGGCCGAATTTGTTCGGTGCATTCTGGAAAGTCTCGCGCTGAAGTACAGAACAACTCTGGAACAACTGCGTCAACTCACCGGGCGCAGGATTTCAATAGTTCATGTTATCGGCGGCGGTTCTCAGAACCGGCTGCTTTGTCAGTATGCCGCGAATGCGATGGGTGTCCCGGTGATCGCCGGACCCGTAGAGGCGACGGCAATCGGAAATATTTTGATGCAGGCTCATGCACTTGGTCACGTCGGTTCGTTGGCCGAAATGCGAACGATTGTCGGTCATTCGTTCCAACCCGTGCGGTATGATCCCAAGGATCAAGAAGCTTGGAACTCTGCCTACAAACGATTTGAAACTCTGACTTCCACGAACCACTGAACGCAGAAGGGAATAGAAGACCCATGTCAAACGAATCGACTATTAGAAAAGCATATGAAGTTGCTCGAGAGCGCTACAGCGCGTTTGGAGTAGACTCCGAGGCTGCGCTCAAAACACTTCTTGGTATCCCATTGTCTCTCCATTGTTGGCAGGGGGATGATGTCGGAGGATTCGAAAAGCCCGCGGCGACGCTTTCTGGTGGCGGCATCCAGGTGACAGGCAACTATCCGGGCAAAGCGCGTTCAGTCGACGAGCTTCGAAAAGATCTCGAGCATGCCTATGCCCTCATCCCGGGTCATCATCGCTTAAACCTGCACGCGATCTACGGAGAATTTGGCGGGAAACTCGTGGACAGGGATCAGATCACGCCGGAACATTTCCGCGGTTGGATCGATTGGGTCAAACAGCATAAGTTGAAGCTTGATTTCAATCCAACGTATTTTTCGCATCCAAAAGCGGATTCAGGCTTCACTCTCAGTCATCCGGATCGCGCAATAAGAGAATTCTGGGTTGAGCACAGTAAGCGGTGTAGAGAAATCGGAGCAGCGATGGGCAAGGCGCAGGGCGAAGCGTGCATTAACAATATCTGGATCCCCGACGGGTCGAAAGACATTCCTGTCGATCGGTGGTCTCCACGCGAGCTTCTCCGACAATCTCTCGACAAGATCTTTGAAATCTCGTTCCCGGTGAGCGAGATAAGGGATGCCGTCGAATGCAAGTTGTTTGGTCTCGGCAGTGAGGCTTATGTCGTCGGTTCCCATGAATTCTATATGGGGTATGCGCTGTCGCGCAAGAAGATGGTGTGCCTGGACATGGGACACTTCCATCCCACCGAGTCGGTAGCCGACAAAGTCTCTTCGCTTCTGCTTTTCTTTGATGAGATCTTACTTCATGTGAGTCGCGGCGTGCGATGGGACAGCGATCATGTCGTCATCATGAATGAAGATGTGAAAAACCTTATGGAGGAGGTTGTCCGGTCGAAAGCGTTGAATCGGGTGCACATTGCAACCGACTATTTTGATGCCAGTATGAACAGAATCGGTGCCTGGGTTCTTGGTGCGCGCTCTACGCAGAAGGCTCTTCTCGCAGCGCTCCTTGAGCCACAAGTGAAACTGCGTGAAGCGGAAGCCGCCGGAGATTATTTCGCACGGTTGGCCCTGCTGGAGGAGGCGAGACTCCTCCCGCTCGGAGCGGCATGGGACTACTTCTGCTTGAGCAATGGTGTTCCGTCAGGCGAGGAATGGATCGCTGATATTCATCAGTACGAACGCGAAACCTTGAGTAAGCGAGCATAAGGAAGAACAATGACTCCACGAGAACGTTGGTTGGCCATTTTCGCAGGGGAGAAGCCCGATCGAGTGCCTACGGACTACTGGGCTACAGATGAAGTCACAGATCGCTTACAGCGCGAGCTACGCTGCAGCAATCTGGAGGAAGTTTACGACAAGCTCAACATCGATGGGGTGACTCGCTTGGATGTCCCTCGCACGATCTTGCATCATCCGAGCGATCCGGAATCCGACATCTGGGGTTTGCGTCGGCGCAAAATGGATTATGGTGCCGGGACGTATGATGAATTTGACACGCATCCGCTGGAGAAATTCACAACCGTTGAGGAGATGCACCAGTACCATTGGCCCAGTGCCGATGACCACGACTACGAGGCCTTCCGCAACATGATCCGCGATGTTCCACGGCATCGTTTCGTTCGATGCGGGGAGTACGAGCCGTTCCTGCTCTATTGCGCCATGCGTGGCCTGGAGCAGGGGCTGATGGATTTTCTGGAATATCCTGATGTCCTCGAGGCAGGACTTGACCACATCTTCCGGTACTACTATGAACTCAACCAACGGGCTTTCGAGATCGGGAAAGGCGTCATCGACATTGCCTATCTTGCAGAAGACCTCGGTGGACAACGTGAACTTCTGATGAGCCTGGATGTCATCAGGCGATATATTCTTCCCAACCAGAAAAAGATGGCCGACCTTGCCCGAAGCTATGGCATCCATGTCTTTTATCACACGGACGGTGATGTTCATTCTGTCATTCCTGACCTGATTGAAGTCACGGGCATCGAGCTTCTCAACCCTATCCAATGGCGTTGTCCTTCGATGGAACGAAGAGGCTTGGTGAGAGACTTCGGCAAGAAGATCATCTTCCATGGAGCCATGGACAACCAACAAACGCTCCCCTTCGGGACGGTGGAGGATGTGCGCAAAGAGGTGCTCGAGAATCTGGAGATCTTCTCTGGAGCACGATGGATCTGCGCTCCGTGTCACAACCTTCAGCCAATCACGCCGACTGAGAATATTATTGCGATGTATGAGACCATCCATGAGTATGGCCGGCTCTAGCCTTCTTCAGAAAATCCAGAACCTTGCCTTCACGGAGAATGTGGATTGAAACCACCGCCACCGCGAGATCTTCGTTGTGAATACATGAATGATCCGCTCGGCGTGGACGTCGAGCATCCTCGGTTTTCGTGGATGTTGGATCATCCGCAAAGAAGTCAGCACCAAAAAGCCTACCGCATCATCGTCGCATCCACTCTTGATCTTGCCTCGAAGGATATCGGAGATCGTTGGGACTCGGGAAGAGTGGACTCGGCAGCCACTTCCCACGTTCGTTACGCTGGAACGCCCCTTCAGTCTGGTCAAACTTCTTACTGGCGGATTCAATGGTGGGACAATCAAGACCAGTTGAGTGACCCCAGCAATGTGGCGTCATTCGAACTCGCATTTCTCCACCAAGGCGATTGGAAGGCAAGTTGGGTCAGCAAAAAGGAATGCAAGGAGTTTACATCGAAGGGGACGGTGCTGTTGGGCGAATGTCTCGGCGACTATGTCAACAGCCATACATTGTATCTCCGGAAAACATTCAAGCTCGCGGGACCGGTTGCGCGTGCGAGAGCGTATGTCTGCGGGTTGGGATGCTATGAGATGAGAATCAACGGAACGCGGGTCGGCGATCGTGTTCTGGATCCAGCGCAAACGGACTTCAAAAAGGTATCGCTCTACTCCACGTACGACATCACATCCGTGCTCGCAGACTCTGCTTCAGAGAAGAACGAGGGCGAGTTCGCAGTCGGAGTCATTCTGGGAAATGGGAGGCATATCAAGAATTACGGATATGACCACCCGAAAGCGATCGTGCAGATCTTTGTTGAGCATGTCGATGGGTCAACGGGCACGTTTGTTTCGAACAAAGAGTGGAGTGTGACGCATGGTCCGCTTCAGGAGAATGGACTATACTTCGGTGAGCGCTACGACGCTCGGCTGGAGATGACCGGATGGGATCAGCCTGATTTCGATGACAGGAGATGGGAACACGCGGTTGAGGTTCCCGGGTATCCTCTCACCTCACAACTCCTTCCCCCGATTCGCGTCGTGGGGACACGGGAGCCAAAGAGACTCTCGAACGCCAGCGACAAATCGCGAATATATGATTCTGGTCAGAATTGTTCGGGTTGGGTTCGCATCGTCGTTCGTGGCAAGCGAGGCACGGAGGTACGACTTCGTCATGCGGAACTCCTGAATGAAGACGGAACTCTGAATGTCTCTCCCAATCAAAATGCAGAGGCGACCGACGTCTATGTCCTGAGCGGTAGCGGCGACGAGGCCTACGAACCAAGGTTCACCTATCACGGTTTCCGCTATTGCGAGATATCGGGGGATCCTTCGCTTCCAGAAGTAGTTTCTGTGGAGGTCTGCGAGGTCCACTCCGATGTGGAGCGCGTTGGCAACTTCGGGTGCTCAAATGAGCTGATCAACAAAGTTCATCAGAATATTCTCATGGGACAGCTCTCAAATCTGATGGGCATACCGACTGACTGCACACAGCGGGATGAAAGACATGGCTGGCTTGCAGACGCACACCTTGCTGCCGAGGAATCGATGTTCAATTTCGACATGGCAGCCTTCTACACAAAGTTTCTGAATGATATTCGTCACGCTCAAAAAGAAGATGGCAGTCTTCCGGATGTTGTTCCTCCCTACACAGGGCGTCTGTATCCGGCTGATCCGGCCTGGAGTTCGGCGTATATCACCATCGCTTGGTATGCATATTGGATGTATGGTGACGTTGGAGTCCTTGAAGATCACTTTGACTCGATGAAAAAATACATCGGATTTCTGAAGGCGAACGCCGAGGGGAATATCATAAGGAAGCTTGGAAAATATGGCGACTGGTGTCCTCCCGGGAGCATCGCTCCGAAGCGAACTCCTGTGGAAGTTACAGCGACCTGGTACTACTACCATGATACTCTCCTGCTTGACAGGATCTCCCAGGTGCTAAAAAAGGAGGGCGAGCATGAGGAGTTGAAGTCGCTTGCTGCGGATATCCGTAGTTCGTTCAACGAGGCCTTCCTGGCTGACGATGAGTACAAGTCGAACAAATTTGCACCAGTTGATCGAAGTCCCAGTCAGACCTCGAATGCACTGCCTCTGTACCTGAAGATGGTGCCAGCTGAAAAGGAGCAGCGTGTGCTTGGCAGACTTCTTCACAGCATCATCGATGAGCAGGACTATCACCTGGATACAGGAATCTTGGGAACGCGGTATCTCCTCGACGTGCTGACGGAACAAGGTTATGCGGATGTGGCATACAGGGTCGCATCGCAGAGAACGTATCCTGGATGGGGTTATATGGTCGAAGAGGGCGCCACGACGCTTTGGGAGCGCTGGGAGAAGATCACGGGGGGTGGAATGAACTCCCACAACCACATCATGCTCGGGAGCGTCGACTCCTGGTTCTATCGCTCGTTGGCAGGGCTTTCTTGCCTCGCGCCCGGTTGGACCCAGATATTAATCAAGCCGCACATCATCGAAGACCTCGAATTTGCGAAGGCAGAAATTCGAACGGTGAAAGGCCGCACGAGCGTGTCCTGGCACCGAAACGCCGACTCACTTCAACTCAATTTTACCATTCCCGTTGGATGCGTTGGACAGGTGTTCGTGCCCATTCCATGGGAAAGCTCAATCATTGAGGAGGGGGGAATGATCCTCTGGCAGGACGGAGTTGCACAATCAGAACACGGCACAGAGGGCTGGCACATAGGGACCGATGAGAAGCGCGTCCAGTTTGAATTCGGCAGTGGGGAGTACCAACTCCGAGTCGCTCCAAGCGGAGCGCGCAGATCAAGTGAACTGAAATCAATCTAACTCTTAGAGAGTGCCGATGAATATCAAAGCCAAGCTCTCCACTTTCGATGCGACGATGATTGTCGTCAGTCTGGTCATCGGCATCGGCATATTCCGGACGCCCGCGATGGTGGCGTCCTCGACGGGTACCCCCGTCATCTTCTTTGCTGCATGGATTCTTGGGGGATTCATCAGCTTTCTGGGTGCATTGACGTTCGCTGAGGTCGGATCTCGATTTCCAAAACCCGGTGCGTTCTACAAAGTTGTTGCGGACTGTTACCATCCTTCTGTGGCTTTCATGCTCAACTGGACGAATGTTACGGTGGTGAATGGGGCAGGGGGGGCTGCCGTGGCGATGATCGGAGCGGAGTACATTTTGCCGATCATATTCCCGGAATCCATGAGGACGCAGGGCATGACTCAAGTCACCGCAGCCGTGCTCGTCATCTTTCTCATCGTCATAAACTATCTTGGCATCAAAACCGGGGCATGGGCACAAAACATTCTCACCGTGATCAAGATCAGCATGATTCTGCTGCTCGGATTTGTCGCTTTCACGTACGGTGGCAGCAAGCCAATCGCTTCTACACAAAGTCTCAACAATGACTCAATTTGGATTGCCCTCGGTGTCGGGTTGATATCTGTCTTTTATACGTACGGAGGGTACCAGTGCACTCTGAATTTTGGCGGGGACATTAAACACCCGGAGAAGAATATGCCGCGGGCGATATTCTTCGGCATTCTGATCATCATTGGACTGTATCTTATCATCAACTTGGCTTACTACAGCGTGCTGGGCATAGAAGGCATCGCAGGCTCCAAGCTTGTTGCGGCCGAAGTGGCAAGGATCTGTTTCGGCAAGTCGGCCTACCTCATCGTCTCCATCGCAATTTTCCTTTCTGCGCTGGGATTCGTGAACGTTACGCTCATGCAGATCCCGCGGTCGTACTACGCTATGGCTCAAGACGGCGCGTTGCCGTCGATTTTCATGAAGGTGAATGAGAAAACCCAGACACAGGAATTCACACTCCTCTTTTTCGGCTGCACGATTCTTGGTTCTATCTTCCTGTTGGGTACGTTTGAGCGAATATTGAGTTATGTGATGATATTTGACACGCTGAACAACGCCCTGGTTGCCTCGACGGTTTTCATTCTTCGCAAAAGGGGGGTCACATCGAGCGAAGGACAACCCTATCGTGTTCCCTTTTATCCCGTGTTGCCGGCAATCTTCGTCCTCTTTCTCCTGACTATCACGGTCAATGTGATCATCTCTCAACCGGGATCCCTTCTCGTTGGAGGTCTCATCCTCCTCGCCGGCTATCCCGTGTTTCTGCTTATGCGGAGAGTCACTCGATACACAAACTCCATCGAGGCTGGTTCTCCTCGCACATAGCATGCTTCATATTCCGGATGGCATTCGAAAGGGCTGATGAACAGAAATTCCAAATCTCCTATTTTATGAGTATCATGGAACGAGTATCATTTCGGAACTGAGAAATCATCGAACCTATGCCCGATCACGTTCGCATAAGACTTCTCCCTCTTGACTATGAGTTCACCGTACGACGGGGGACTCCTCTTCAGGATGTCCTTTTCCCGTATGGAGTGGAATTTCCTTGTGGAGGGAACGGCGTCTGCGAAGGATGCAAAGTGAAAGTGCTTGCGGGTCACCTTCCGCTGACTCCTGAGCAGGAACTCATGCTCTCGAGAAAAGAGGCGGGCGAAGGGTGGAGACTTGCCTGCAGATGCCGGGCCGATGAGGACCTGACCCTCGAACTCGCCCAATGGGAGGCAAGAGTTCTGACCGATGAAAGCAAATTTGAGTTTGTCGCGCGGGAGGGACTTGGGATAGCGGTTGACCTTGGGACTACGACACTCGCTGTTCAACTCTTGGACCTTACGAGTGGAAATGTGCTTGGTGTGGCAACAGGCCTCAACGAGCAGGGACGACATGGCAACGACGTCATGAGCAGGGTCTTTTTTGCGGTCGAGGAGAATGGTCAGCCCGAACTCGAAATTATCATTCGCTCTCAGCTTGGAACGATGATCGAAAATGTAGTGCTCGTTGCTGGTGCAGACGGTGATCGTGTTCGTGATGTCGCGATCGTCGGAAATACTGTCATGCACCATCTTTTTTCAGGACGAGATGTCTCACCGCTCGGGCAATATCCGTTCCGGCCTCCCAATATTGGTCTCGCTGAGTTTTCGGCAGCAGAACTCGGGTGGATCAAGACGCCGACCGCTATCGTTCGTTTCCTGCCCTGCATGGGAAGCTTTGTTGGAAGTGATATTCTTGCCGGAATCCTGGCCACAAATCTTCACAGGAGCGAGAAACTCGCGGCTTTGATTGATCTGGGCACGAATGGAGAAATCGTTGTTGGTAATCGCGAGAAGTTGCTCTTCTGCTCTACCGCGGCAGGACCTGCCTTTGAAGGAAACTGCATCTCGATGGGGATGCGTGCAACGACCGGCGCTATCGCCCAGGTTGTCCGCGAGAACGGAAACTTCAAATGCCGGGTTCTCGGTGATGTCCCGCCCCGGGGAATTTGCGGAAGCGGACTTGTGGACGCCGTTGCGGCAGGTCTTCAGTCCGGCCTGGTTCGGGAAGATGGGAATATCATCACTCCGAGCGGGAAACTGGAACTCAGTCCGCCCGTGGAACTCACTCAAGCTGATATTCGTGAGCTCCAGGTGGCGAAAGCCGCTATCGCGGCCGGCTTCCATATTCTGACAAAGAATCTTGGAGCATCAGTCAACGATATCGAAGTGGTGTATCTCGCGGGCGCATTCGGCAACTACATTGATCGATCGAATTCTCATCGGATCGGGTTGCTTCCCGTCTCACCTGCAAAGATCCGACCCGTGGGAAATTCTGCGTTGCTCGGAGCCAAGCTGTCGCTGTTCCAACTCGGTGCCGCTCTGTACTCACCGGTCCTTGAAATCTCACGGCACGTTGAATTGAATCTGGACGAGGAATTCCAGGACACGTTTGTAGCGGAGATGGGATTCCCTGAGCCGACCAGCAAAGTGAATTAAGGCTGAGGAGGCGAACCTCAACACCATGAACACTTCCGTTGATCACGAGCAACCGCGAAGGCGGGGAATTTTCTCTCGCTTTTTGGAGCAAACAGGAAGTCTCACTGTATTCTCTCTTCGTTTCTTCCCAAACGTCTTTGTCCCGCCCTACGAACTCGGCGAAGTCCGCCGCCATCTCGATGAGTTGGGTTCCAAATCGTTACCTCTTGCGGGTATCACGGGCTTTATTGTCGGCCTGATTATCGCGATGCAAACGCGACCAACGCTTTTTCGATTTGGCGCTGATTCCTTCCTCCCGGCGATGGTTGCGATCTCGTTCGTTCGTGAACTTGGCCCGGTCATCACCGCTCTCATCGTTGCCGGAAGAGTCAGTTCAGGTATCGGTGCAGAGCTTGGGTCAATGCGAGTCACCGAACAGATTGAAGCCATCGAGGTATCGGGAATCGATCCGTACAAGTTTCTCGTCGTCACGAGAGTGCTCGCATGCGTTCTTCTCCAGCCTCTTCTCACAGCCATCGTGAATGCCATCGGTCTGTTCGGCGCCTATGTAGCAGTGGCAATTGAATCAAGCATGTCTTGGCAGCTGTACTGGGACAGCGTTGTGCAATCTCTCACTTTTGCAGACGTGATCCCCGGCCTCGCAAAGACGGCCATCTTCGGATTCATCATTGGCATCGTGGGTTGCCATCAGGGGTTTCATGCCGAAGGTGGGACGGTGGGAGTGGGAAGAGCTTCGACAACGGCAGTTGTTCTTTCATCGATGCTGATTATTTTTACGGACATGATCCTGGTTAAACTCACAGTGTGGATATGGCCCTAGTGGAAGTGCAGAACATATGGAAAGCCTTCGAGGGGCACAGCGTTCTTCGCAATGTCTCGCTCCTCGTCAACAAGGGGTCGGCAGTCGCTATCCTCGGGAAGAGCGGGGCCGGAAAGAGTGTGCTTCTGAAAATTCTCATCGGCCTGATCAAGCCGGACGCCGGCAGTGCCATGATCGACGGCAAAGACGTGGTCACCATACCGCGGAAAGAAATGAATGCCTTGCGCAAGACCATGGGGTATCTCTTTCAAGGGGCTGCTCTCTATGATTCGATGAGCGTTCGTGAGAACCTCGCCTTTCCGCTCGAACGTCAGGTTACCCTGACTCAAGAGGAGCTTGAGGACCGCATCGTGACGCAACTGAGGCTGGTTGGGTTGGAAGATGCGATCGACAAAATGCCATCGGAGCTCTCGGGGGGAATGAAGAAGCGCGTGGGTCTCGCCCGGGCCCTGATCACCAATCCTCGAATCATGTTTTATGATGAACCGACCACCGGACTCGATCCGATAACGTCCCGGGAGATCAGCTACCTGATGAGGAATTTGCAGGAACGGTATCAGCTTACTTCAATTGCCGTGACTCATGATATGCAATGCGCGAAGATTATTGCAGATAATGTCGCGATACTCTCTGAGGGGACTCTCGAGCATCAGGGCACGCTGTCTACGCTTGAGCAATCACAGGATGAAACCGTAAGAAGTTTTTTTGTATCCGTATAGGAGATGCCATGAACAAGAGAAGTTCTCTGATCCGTGTCGGTCTTTTTGTCATCCTGGGAGGAGCCGCGATGGTCGTGGGAGTTTTTCTTGTTGGGAAGGAAGAAGGCCTCTTCCGTGAGAGCTTCCGCGTAACCTCGTATTTCACCACAATCGAGGGCCTTCGTGCGGGTGCTGCTGTCAGGCTTGCGGGTGTCGACATCGGAATCGTGGACAAAATTACCATCACTCCGGAGAAAAACAAAGTGCGGGTCGATCTCAAGCTCAGAAAGAAAGTGCAGAGCTTTATCAGGAAGGACTCCTACGCAGCGATCGAGCAAGAAGGGTTGGTGGGAAGCAAGTACGTTGCCCTGAGTGTCGGGACAGAGGCGGCAGGGGAAGCTGCAGATGGGGACGTCCTCCTGAGCAAGGATCCCTTCCGATTCACCGCGATCATCGAAGACGCGCAAGGCATGATTGCCAATACCCGCAAAGCGACGGAGGAATTCACGAAGATTCTTGCTGCTGTGAACGCCGGACATGGAACGATGGGCAAACTGATTACCGACGATGATGTCTACAATGCCATGAAGCGCGCAACCGCCCAGGCTGACACCAGTCTGCGCAAAACGGCGGAAGAGTTCTCCAATATTCCCAAATTCATCAATGGGGTCAGCGAGAATCTTTATGGAGTGACAAAGAATATCAGCAAGTTGATTGCCGATGTTGATTCGACGGTCGTCAATGCAAGGGATGTATTGGCCCGACTGAATCAGGGGCAGGGGACTCTCGGAGCTCTTCTTGTTGAGCGAAATGTGTATGACAGCATGCTCGTCATCGTTCATAAAGGGATAGCGATGGCAGAAGAAGCGCGCGATGGCGCCAGCCGATTCAATGAAAATATGGAGGCGCTCCGTCACAACTGGTTCTTCAAGGGCTATTTCGAAGATCGGGGTTATTGGGATAAGGAAGAATATGAAAAGGAGCTCGACGCCAAAATCCTTGAAATGAAAAAGCTCGAAGACAAGCTTACAAAGCAATCCGAGGAATTGAAATTGCGTGAAGAAATAGTACGAAAGCGCGAAGAGGCCCTGCCAAAGAAATAGAATTGATTCGATAGGTCGGGAAGTGAATCACCTGAATCTGTCAAAACCATCCACTTCTGTGCTCTTGCTTCGTTCTTGCAAAATGACACCATTGCATCTCTCCCTGATGTTGTCTATTCTTTCTGCAATGCTTCTCACCCTGGTGAAGGAAGAGAAGGAACGCGCCTAACAACTCGATACAGTCATTGAATGGAGTCTTATGAGTTCTGTGAAACATGATGCTGAGCCTCTCAACATCAGCGGAGGTCTCGCCTGCCCGATTCCCATCTCCGATTACCCGCAAGTTCTGCTTGCCCATGGGGGGGGAGGTAAACTCAGTCAACAACTGATTCAGAGGATGATTGTTCCGCAATTCCGGAACGAACTGCTCGAACCGTTGCACGACGGAGCTATCTTCACACAAAATGGCACTCGTTTCGCGTTCTCGACCGATTCTTACGTGGTGAACCCGATATTCTTTCCGGGCGGCGATATCGGAGAACTGGCAGTGAATGGAACGGTCAACGATCTTGCGATGTGCGGCGCGAAACCGCTCTATTTATCGGCAGCCTTCATCATTGAGGAAGGATTTCCGATGGATGATTTATGGCGGGTNNATGCAAAGCGCCGCGACGAAATGCGGAGTTATGCTGGTAACGGGAGATACGAAGGTTGTCGATCGAGGCAAGGGGGACAAGATATTCATCAACACTTCTGGCATCGGTGTCATTCCGGAGGAAATTCACGTGGGTTCTAGAAATGCCCAAGTTGGTGACAAGATCATCATCAACGGGTCGATTGCCACACATGGAATCGCCATCATGTCTGTACGGGAGGGACTTGAATTCGAGTCACCGATCAAAAGCGACACTGCGCCGCTGAATGGACTCGTCGAAGCGATGTTTCAGGCGAGCAGGAACATCCATGTTCTTCGGGATCCAACGCGGGGCGGGGTTGCCAGCTCGTTGAATGAGATCGCGGAATCTTCAAGAGTGGGGATTCGAATTGACGCGGACGCAATTCCTTTGACGGAACCCGTCCGTGGCGCATGCGAAATCCTGGGACTTGATCCGCTCTACGTAGCAAATGAGGGAAAGCTGCTCGCGTTCGTTCCAGCCGTTGATGCAGAAAATGTCCTCGGCGCCATGCGAAATCATCCTCTTGGAATAGAATCGAGAATTCTAGGTGAAGTCGTTACCGAACACAGTGGCATTGTTGTCATGCGGACGTCCATAGGCGGCACACGGGTTGTTGACATGCTCTCGGGTGAGCAACTTCCGAGAATCTGCTGAGCTTGAATCGTTGATAATTACAACGTACGCTGTTGAAATAACTTGCAGTCTGATTGTACTTTGATGTACAAGGGCTTATGAAAAATGTAACACTTCTCTACACCCAATTGTAAGATTTCTCACCATATATCCTCGTTTCAAACTTCAGCACTCCAAAATTGTCGTGTAACTCTTTGTTGATTCATAAGTTAGACTAGTCATTCCTGAGAATCACCAGAAGTGTCTGGCACGGATCTTTCATACCAAAAGGAAGAAACGGCACATTGTGTTCGGAGGCTTACCATGACAATCATACTGGTCCTACTCACTCTCGCAGTCTTCATCGTTTTGGGGTTCGTCAAGAACTTCGGGAAAAAGACAGAGAGAGCTAAGGCAGCAGTTGCAGAAGTGACTCCCGATTCGATCGTGATCGAGCGGTACTACCATCCTGGCCATTCGTGGGCCCTCGTGAGTTCAAAAGGGGATGTCACTGTAGGAGTTGACGATTTTACACAGAAAGTTGTTGGAGGACTCTCCAAGATACAATTGCCTGTGCTCGGCTCAACAGTAAGACAGGGTGAAGTCTATGCGACACTCGAGAGACGAGGGAAGATTCTTCCCCAGATCGCGCCCGTCTCAGGCACAATCGTCGATGTGAACAACAAGTTGGCTGCGAATCCGGGAATCGTGAACTCGTCCCCGCTGGAGAAAGGTTGGATCGTGCGGATTGCGCCGGCGCAACTGAGACTTGAGCTCCGAAATCTTCTCAGAGGCGTCATTGCGGATCGGTGGCAGGAAGTGGTGAACAGCCAGGTTGTCCGATGGTTTTCTTCCCCTCTGCATCCAGTATTACAGGATGGCGGCCAGATGATAGACAACGTCAGTGATTTGATGAATGATGTCGAGTGGCAGCGATTTGTCCAAGAATTTTTCTCCATTGAAGCGACCTATCGAAATAACAATGTAACGAACTAAAGGAGTTGATACCATGACCGTACTCTTTGTTGCGATGACAATGCTGTTCTTCTTGACTCTCGAAGTCGTGGTGCGCCGAGTAAGATCAGCGAAAACAGTTCCCGCTACCACAGTTCACACAGCTCAACCCGCCTATCCGGTCCGTCTGCCCGATGGCATATTCTTCGCCCGATCGCATACATGGCTCAGCCTTTTCCCGTCAGGAAAAGTCCGGCTGGGCGTCGATGATTTCGTCGGTCGTTTGCTGGACAAGCCTGAGGTTGAGTACCTGAAGTCGACCGGTGATTCCGTAAAGAAAGGCGAGCCGCTCTTTTCATTGAGTGAAGGGGGAAGGACTCTCACTCTTCGGGCTCCCATGGACGGTCGGATCATCGGCGTGAACGAGCAACTCGCGAAGAATCCGGGTCTCTTGAAAGAGAATCTCTTTAGCGAGGGATGGGCGTACACGATTCAACCCGAGAAACCATCTGAGCTGCGAAGCCTGATGCTCGGCGAAGAGACCCGAAGCTGGATTCCTCAGGAATTCCGTCGCCTGCGCGACGTATTTGCCGGGGTCGCAGTCGAAGGCGAACTGGTCCCTGCGCTTCTTCAGGACGGCGGTCAGCCGGTTGCCGGTGCTTTGAAACATATGGGTCCCGATGTGTGGGACAATTTTGAAGAAGAATTCCTCCAAGTACGGTAGACGCGAAGGGAACGGCAATGACAAAAAGCAAAGCAATGCTCATCGATTTATCGCTCTGTATCGGCTGCAATTCCTGCCAGGACGCCTGCAAGACGACCAACAAGCTGACCGCCGGGGAAGAAAAGACGCTCTCTTCCACAGCCTACACAGCCTTGGAAGAACATGATGGCGTATTCGTTCGGAGAATGTGCCAACATTGCGTTGATCCCACGTGTGCCTCCGTTTGCCCGGTGGGTGCTTTCGAGAAAACACCTGAAGGTCCCGTCCTGTACGATGAGAGTAAGTGCATCGGATGTCGCTACTGCATGCAGGCGTGTCCTTTCCAGGTACCACGGTACGAGTGGAGCAGCACATATCCCCGCGTTCAGAAATGCATTTTCTGCCATGGGAGAATCACTCAAGGGTTGCAGCCGGCGTGTGCCGAAGCATGCCCCACCGGCGCAACAAAATTCGGCGATCGGGATGATCTTATCCGCGAGGCGCTCGAACGAATGAAAGCAGAACCAACAAAATATGTGAACCGGATCTACGGCCAAAATGATGTAGGTGGTACCTCGATACTGTACATCACCAGTGTCCCATTCGAAAAGCTCGGCTTCAAGACGGAACTTCAGCAAGCGGCTCTTCCGCAGTTGACGTGGAACGCCCTTTCGAAAGTCCCGAGCGTTGTGACTGTTGGCGGATCGCTTCTCTATGGCATTTGGTGGATTACGAACCGCCGTTCTGAAGTCCAAAAACATGAACAGGAACAGCGTGAAGGACACAAAGGCTCGAATGGCAATCATGTTTAACCTTCTCTTATCGAGGAAAAGACAATGAAACGGTTTCTCTCTCAACTCTCATTCTGGAAAGTCGTCGCAGGGATTATCCTGCTCGCCGGGGCGTACTCGACCGTCGTGAGATTTTTCGGCGGTCTCGGCGCAGCTACGCACCTGAACGATCAATTCCCCTGGGGATTGTGGATTGGTTTTGACGTATTGTGTGGTGTGGGTCTTGCAGCAGGCGGCTTTACACTCGCTGCCATCGTCTACATTTTCAATATCAAGCGATTTGAACCTATCATCCGGCCGACGATTCTTACTGCGTTCATGGGGTATGTCCTGGTCGTGGTGGCGTTGATGTTCGATCTTGGCCGGCCATGGCTGATCTGGCATGCCATCATCATGTGGAATCCACATTCCGTGATGTTCGAAGTGGCATGGTGTGTCATGCTCTATACGAGCGTCCTGGCGTTGGAGTTCTCGCCTGTGGTGCTCGAGAAATTCCATATGGACAAGACAAAAAGGTTCGTGAAGAAGATCACCATTCCGTTGATCATCGTCGGTGTCCTTCTTTCAACGCTTCATCAATCGTCTCTCGGTTCGCTGTACCTGATCGTTCCTGAGAAGCTTTTCGCACTGTGGTATTCTCCGTACCTTCCTGTATTCTTTTATGTCTCGGCAATTGCCGTCGGCTGCGCAATGATCATCTTCGAGTCGTTCATGAGTTCCAGGGCTTTCCATCGGGGTCTTGAACTCAATCTCCTCACCGAGGTTGCACGGATTGCCGTGATGGTCCTCGGCGTGTTCATGGTGATGACGGTTGTCGATCTTGCGGATCGCAAGGTACTGCCACTCTTGTTCCAGGCCCGGACGGAAACATACTTCTTCTGGCTGGAGAAAATGGTTGGCGTCATCATCCCGTTCTTCCTCTTGGCGCAGAAAAAGGTCCGTGAGAATGAAACCGGATTGTTCTGGTCCGCTGCAATGATCATCATCGGGTTTGTGCTGAACAGACTCAATATTAGTATCACCGGCATGGAAGGATGGGCAGGCAAGAGCTACTTCCCAAGTTGGATGGAGATCTCTGTCACCCTGAGCATCGTCGCCGTCGGCTTCATTGTCTTTGGCCTCGCGGCAAAGTACCTTCCGTTGTTCAAACACGAGCAACACGAGCGCCCCAGAAAACCTGAGGACGAATGGATCGAGGATCTCCGAAGCGTATCACAACCCAACTTATAGGGGTCTGCAATGAGTGAGTCTGAAACCGAAAGTGTGCATCCGATCGTGCCGCAGAGTGAGCTTCGCTGTGTCTGGATGATGGCAGGTGTACTCTCGTACCAGCTTTGCGAACGGAAACTTGATTGTGAGCTGTGTCCGCTCGATGTAGCACTGAGGCAGAGGTTCATCGATGAACAGTCGCTGTATGGTCGGGAACGGGAAGTCGTGGAAGCCCGCAGCACGGAGCAGCCGCGTCGCAATCTTCTGTATGGACGCAAGCACATGTGGGTGGGCACTCATGATGATCATACAGTTCGCCTGGGACTTGAGCCGGGATTTGCGTCTGTTCTTGTCTCCCCGAAGGCTGTGGTCTTGCCATCGATGGGCGAACGAATCGTGCGGAACAAGGTGTGTGCATGGATTGTGATGGACGGCGGGACGCTTCCGATCGTGTCACCGATCAGCGGCAAGGTGTGTGAATCAAACGCATATCTCGCGGAGAACCCTCACGCAATATGTTCGTCTCCCCTTGGTCAAGGATGGCTCTTTGAACTTCTGGTCGAGGGTGCTGTTGTGCATGATGACGAACTTCTTCCGCCCGCAGAAGCAGTGCGGACCTATAGCGAAGACGAACGCCGGTTTCAAGCGCTGTTATCTGTCGAGCTGACAAAGGGGGGAACTGATGTCGGCATTACGCTCGCTGACGGGGGGCAAGCTCTCATGAATCTCTCAGAGATGCTGGGACCCTCGAAGTACTTTAAGCTGGTCAGGACCGTCTACGGGTAGAAACATTCGATTCAACAAGAGCGATTGCCTTGGATGTCGGCTCAGGGGCTTTCTTAAGTGTGGCAATGGAGAGTGTTGGGGTTCTTAAGATTGCATTCCTGAAAATGGCACTCAAGGCAATCGCCGTTTTTTGGGGGGTCTTCTTTGGCATGATTTCTGCCGCTTTTGCTGTGGTGAAATTCAACTATGCGATGGTTTGAAACGCTCAAAGGCCGGCTTTTCCTCGGATCTTTTCTCCTTCTGATTCTCTTCGGAATCTATTCTTATTTCTCTGTTCGTTTCTACACCGACCAGATGATGTCGCAGGTCATTCAGAGCGCGAATCGCATCAGTGATGTGATCAAGAGTTCGACACATTACAGCATGCTCCAAAACCGCAAGGATGACGTCTACGAGATTATTACAACGCAAGGCAGGCAGCCAGGTATCGACGGCATACGAATCTACAACAAGCGCGGTGAGATCACTTTCTCGACGGAAAAAACAGAGCAGGGATCGGTCGTCGATCTCAAAGCGGAAGCATGCTACGGTTGTCATGACAGAGCCCGACCACTTGAATCAGTTCCTGCCGGTACCCGCATGCGAATATACAAGGTCGCGGATGGTCATCGTATCCTGGGTCTCATCAATCCCATTCGAAACGAGCCTTCATGCGCAAGCGCAGGGTGCCATTCACATCCGACGGAACGAACAGTCCTCGGCGTGCTCGATGTCAGGATGTCTCTGGAAAAGGTCGACGAGGCGATTGCCGAGTCGCAGCTTCAGATGATTGTGGTCGCGGTGGTTCTCGTCCTCATCGTTGGGGGAGCCTCATTTCTCTTTCTGTCGTTGACGGTGCTTCGCCCGGTCAGGCAGCTGATCCTCGGTACGAACGCTGTTTCTTCCGGTGACCTTGAACACGAAATCCCCATCCGCACGAAAGACGAAATTGGTGTGCTCGCGCATTCATTCAATGCGATGACCCATTCGCTTCAGCGAGCTCAGAAGGAGAACCGGGATTGGGCGATGACGCTCGAAGAACGAGTCCGGGACAAGACAACGGAGCTCCAGAAGGTTCATCAGCAGATCATGCAGATTGAAAAGATGGCCTCGTTGGGCAAATTGGCCGCCACCGTCGCTCATGAGTTGAACAATCCACTTGAGGGAATCCTCACCTATGCCAAATTGATCGGGCGCCGCCTCAAGCGAATTGAACAGAAAGCACCGGAAGTCCAACAGACGATTGAGGACATTGAACTCATCCGGCGTGAGACTGAACGGTGTGGGACCATTGTGAAGAACCTCCTCCTCTTCTCGAAAAAACAGGTCGGCGATTTTGCCCTCGTCCCCGTTCGTCAGNNCGTTCGTCAGATCATCGAGAAATCGGAACAACTCGTCAAGCATCATTTTCAGATATCCAACGTTGTCTTCGAAACAGTGCTTCCGGCTGAGGAGATGTTGCTCCTTTGTGACGAGAACCAGATAGAGCAGGCGTTGGTTGCACTTTTTGTGAACGCTGTCGAGGCAATGCCGGGAGGCGGAAAGTTGGTCGTCGAAGTCCAACAAGGCGCCGCCAAAAGTGATGTACGGATTCTTGTGAAAGATTCCGGCGCCGGTATCGTGCAGGAAGATCTCCCGCACGTGTTTGAACCCTTCTACAGCACAAAAAAGAACGGACAAGGTGTTGGGCTCGGACTTTCGGTTGTCTATGGAATACTCGAACGTCACGGCGGTCGCATCTCTATTCAATCCGATCCGGGCAAAGGAACAACATTTATCATGGAGTTTTCACAGACCGAGACAAGTGGTACTCGTGCAGAGGAACTGACGGACAATGTTGCCAAAGAACCGACTTCTGCCACTGAACAACGCAAGACATGAGGCATCGTATGAACGGAACTCCTGCTTTACTCGTTGTTGATGATGAACAAGTCGTCAGAGATTCACTCTCGAAGTGGTTTCGGGAAGATGGTTTCCTCGTTGGCACTGCCGCGAGCGCCGCAGAGGCGCTTTCGCAACTCCAAGGGCGCAAATGGGACATTCTTCTTCTGGATATCAAGATGCCAGGGATGGATGGCATGGAGCTTCAGCAGAGAATCAAAGAAATCGACTCCAACGCCACTATTATCTTCATCACCGCGCATGCAACGGTCGATACTGCCGTCAAGGCTCTGAAGGAAGGCGCCTTTGACTATGTGACAAAGCCGGTGGATCCTGATTATTTGTCGCATCTTGTGACGAACGCTCTGAAACAGCGGAACCTTGCAAATGAAAATCTGAAGTTGAAAGAGCAGATCACCGAGTTCAGCAAGGCAGACGACATCGTCGGCGACTCTGCTCAAATGCAGAAAGTTTATGATCTGATTCAGACTGTCGCGAAAACAGAAACCACTGTCATGATCCGCGGCGAGAGTGGAACGGGGAAAGAGCTGATCGCACGGGCGATTCACAGCAACAGCTCGCGTCGGTACTTTCCGATTGTCGCGGTAAACTGCGGTGCGATGGCAGAGGGGGTTCTTGAAAGCGAGTTGTTTGGACACGAACGAGGTGCCTTCACCGGCGCTCAGTATCGACGAAAAGGAAAGCTCGAATTGTCAGATGGGGGGACGCTTTTCCTTGATGAAATTGGCAACATCGATATGAAGACACAGATGGACCTGCTTCGCGTGATCGAGACAAAGCAGTTTACGAGAGTCGGGGGCAATGACATCATCAAGGTCGACTTCAGAGTCATCTGTGCGACGAACAAAGATCTGGAAAAAGCAGTTGCGGAGGGGTCATTCCGGGAAGATCTGTACTATCGATTGAATGTGTTCTCGGTGTTCATCCCACCGCTGAGAGAGCGGAAAGGAGACATACCGGTCCTCGCGAACTATTTCGTGCAAAAGTACATGCGAGTCATGGGGAAGCAAATTACGTCAATCGCCCCCGAGGCGATGGATACGATTGTTCGCTACAATTGGCCTGGAAATGTCCGAGAACTGGAGAATGCTATCGAACGTGCGATGGTGGTTGGGAAACCTCCTTCGATCAAACCCGAGGACCTGCCATACCAACTGACTGAAAAGAACCATGTTCTGCCGGCCGGTTCTCTCGCCTCCATGGAAAAAGCGCATATCGCTTCCGTGCTGGATCAAAATCGATGGAACATATCGCGCTCTGCGGAGATTCTCCAGATCGACAGGGTCACGCTCTACAATAAGATCGAGAAGTATGGTCTGAAGAAACCAAACGCCGGATGAGACGACTGTTGTGGCTTCTGCCATAAACATCCTGAACGCCTCAACTCTGGAAGATGAGCGGTTGGAGGGGATTTCGCAAGCTGTCGGTCGAGTCTTTGGCCTTCGGACGTACGTCACTCCGGCTCCGCTGAATCTTGACAGGGCATTCGATCCCTCTCGAGGGCAATACAACTCCACGGCCTTGTTGGCACAACTCCTCCAGGCGTACAAGGACGGCGACGAAAAGAGAATAGCAGTCGTGGGCGTCGATCTCTTCATTCCGGTGCTTACGTTCGTTTTCGGGGAAGCCCAACTCAATGGTATCGCAGCGGTGGTTTCCTTTCACCGCCTTGCCAACCCGTTCTACGGCATGGTGCCTGATGATGCCATGACCTGGAAGCGTCTGGAGAAAGAGATCGTTCACGAACTGGGGCACACTTTCGGGCTTTATCATTGTCATCAGTTCGAATGTGTGATGCGGTCATCGACGTACGTCGAGGAGATCGATCTGAAGCGAGAGTCTCTTTGCCCTGACTGCAAGTCGAAGCTGGTGGCGACGCGTTGAGGATTTCAACAATCGTTGGCGGAATCAAGAAAGGCTTTGAATCGCCTTCTCATTTGTGACAAAAAACGATCACAATTGTGCGATTGCAAGTCGAATAGTGCTTTATCTGAGCCTCTGTAGGCCTGACCGGTGGCACGTAAGTTGTCAAGTGTTCACAAAAGATCGTTGAGAACGTCAATGTTCTCAAGAGGATTTCAGATTATTGAAGAAAGGGGCATATCTCTATGATACGAGGCAAAGTGACAATCGCCGAGGAGATCTGCAAAGGATGTGAGCTCTGTATTACCGCTTGTCCTCAGGAAAGTCTTGGTCTTTCCGATAAGATTAACCTGAAGGGATATCGCTACGCAGTGTTGATCCAGGACAATTGCACAGGTTGCATAAACTGTGCATTGGTATGCCCGGATGCAGCGATCACTGTTTATCGTCAAAAGAAACCAGTCAAAGGTGTCGGACCGCAGGTTCAGATTGCTGCCTAGCCGCCGATATCGGTTCTTTCAAAAACAATGACAAACAAAGTTATGCCAACGCTCGATAAGACAGAAGTTCGTCTGATGAAAGGGAACGAGGCGCTTGCCGAAGCCGCACTACGGGCTGGCATGCAGGCGTACTTCGGTTATCCCATTACACCTCAGTCCGAAGTCATTGAGTATCTGATGGCCGAACAGCCGAAGCACAAGAATTGTGTCGTGCTGCAGGCTGAGAGTGAGGTCGCCGCCATCAACATGGTTTTTGGAGCCTCAGGCGCAGGCGCACGAGTGATGATCTCGTCGTCAGGGCCGGGGATTAGTTTGATGCAGGAAGGCATCTCCTACATGGCGTCGGCACAACTGCCGTGCCTGATCGTCAACGTGCAACGTGGAGGCCCGGGCCTTGGGACCATCCAGCCATCGCAAGGTGATTACTTTCAGGCAACTAAAGGGGGAGGCCACGGAGACTATCGCTTGATTGTTCTCGCTCCGGGTTCCGTCCAGGAAATGGCCGACTTTGTGTTCGAAGGTTTCAGGTTGGCAGAGAAGTACCGAACTCCTGCTCTCATCCTGACCGACGGTGCTCTGGGTCAGATGATGGAGAAAGTCTCCCTGCCGCCTCTTGGATCGCTGCCCTATCCGGACACGCCATGGGCAACGATGGGGAAGAAACCAGGTGAAAAACGTCACATCATTACGTCGCTCTTCATGCAGCCTGAGGAGATGGAAGAGGTCAACATGACACTCCAGAAAAAGTACAGGCTGATAGAAGAAACCGAAGTCCGATACGAGGAGTTCGGTGTGGATGATGCGGACGTTCTCCTGGTAGCGTTTGGCCTTGTTGCGCGCATCTGTCAGAAAGCGATGCAGCAAGCGCGTGCGCGAGGACTGAAGGTCGGTCTGTTGCGTCCGATCACGCTCTTTCCGTTCCCCGAAAAGCGCATCGCAGAGTTATCCGCGCGAGTTGCCTCTGTGCTCACCGTTGAGATGAACGCAGGCCAGATGTTAGAAGATGTTCGCCTTGCGGTTGAAGGACGCTGCCCCGTGCACTTTAAGGGTCGCATGGGCGGGATGATTCCTTCTCCGGATGAAGTGCTCGAGGCAATCGAAGCCATCGCAGAGAAACACAATGTCGAATTGCAAAGGTGATTCCATGGATCTTCCTCCCATTACGAATGGATTTGAACTTGTATATCAAAAGCCCCAGACGCTGACCGAGACACCGATGCATTATTGCCCCGGCTGCGGTCATGGGGTTGTGCACCGGGTCTTGATGGAAGTGATCGATGAAATGGGTCTTCAGGACAGGACGATTGGCGTCGCGCCTGTTGGATGCTCGGTGTTCGCGTACGAGTACATGAATATTGATGTTCAAGAAGCCGCCCACGGAAGGGCGTCCGCCGTTGCGACTGGCATTAAACGCGTGTTACCTGACCGGGTTGTGTTTTCGTATCAAGGTGATGGTGACCTCGCTGCGATCGGAACCGCCGAGACGATCCACACGGTGAATCGAGGCGAGAATATTCTGATGCTATTTATCAACAACGGCGTCTATGGTATGACCGGGGGTCAAATGGCTCCTACGACGCTTCTCGGGATGAAGACCACGACATCTCCCTATGGTCGTGAAACCAGCCTCGCTGGTTATCCCTTGAAAATCACAGAGCTCCTGGCTCAACTTCCGGGCTCCTACTACGTGACGCGTCAAGCAGCGCACACTGCCGCTGCCGTACGGAAGCTGAAGAAGGCTGTCCAGCTTTCGCTTCAATACCAGTTGCTCAACAAAGGGACGTGCTTCATCGAGGTTGTCTCCAATTGTCCGTCCGGCTGGAAAATGACGCCGACGGAATCGAATAAATGGTTGGAAGCAAATATGTTCCCGATCTACCCGCTGGGGGATTTGAAGACCCCGGCTCAACCAATGAACTAGGTGGTACAATCCCATGACGAACACGCAAGAAATCATTATTGCCGGTTTTGGGGGACAAGGGGTCCTCTCGATGGGTCAGTTGCTGGTCTATGCAGCGATGATAGAAGGGAAAGAAGTAAGCTGGATGCCCTCCTACGGTCCCGAGATGCGCGGAGGAACCGCGAATTGCATGGTCATCATCTCCGAGGCTCGTATCAGCTCTCCCATTCTCTCGAAATTTGATTCCGCGATTGTTCTCAACCAGCCATCTATGGACAAGTTCCTCGGAAAGGTTCATCCAGGCGGTCTTGTCATTTACGAGCGTTCTACGATCATTAATCCGCCCGCTCGGACCGACATCGAGGTGCTTGGTCTTCCGGCGATTGAGGAGGCCCACCGGCTGACGAGCAAGCAAGTGGCGAATGTGGTATTGCTCGGGGCATTTCTCGAGCGCCGACCAGTCGTGAAGCCCGAGAATGTGATCATAGCGCTCCGTAAAGTCCTTCCGCCGCACCGCCAGCATCTGTTGCCGATCAACGAGCAAGCCCTGGTGAGAGGAAGAGAACTTGCGATCGAGGCTCTTGCTGAGTCAGTCGTACGGTGAGGAGTTTTGAGTTGTGCAACGAGAAAGGATCGATATGAGCGAGTCGACGGTCAAATGTGCGCATGCTTGCCGCAATACTTGTGCGATGCTTGCAGAAGCGCTTCGTGAGGAGAGTGAGAGGGTGAGTTTTTACGAGAGACTTCAACAGGAATGCAACTATCCCGATGTGCACGATATGCTGCTTCAGTTGATCGAGTCCCGCAGCAAGTCCGTCCTCATGATTAATCAGAAACTGAACGAACTCAGCGCCCGAGCCGCCATCATGGATGGCGTCATCTCGAGTTACGAGAGAGCTGAGGCGTAGCGCCCCAATGAGTGTTCTCTTCAGCAGGCAATGCGAATATGCCCTTCAAGCTGTCATGTTTCTGGCCTTGAAGGCCGACGGTGAAAGAACTTCGATCCGGGATCTGACAAAGAAAGTTAAAATCCCGCATCATTTTCTCGCAAAGATCCTGCAAGACCTTGCCTACAAAGGACTGCTGGTATCGCAGAAGGGTCCGACGGGAGGATTTGCGTTGGCGAAGTCGGCAAAGGAGATCACGCTCTTTGATATCGTCGATGCCATCGACGGATCTGCTTTCATGCAGAACTGCGTTTTGGGTTTTCCCGAATGCAGCGGTAAGAGCCCTTGCGCTGTGCACGAGAAGTGGGGTGCCATGCGGGAAGAACTGAGACTGATGCTCGCGAGCAAGAATGTCGCTCAGATGGCAAAGGAAATGAAAAAATCGGAATATCGATAGGCTCCTGAAGGAAACCGGGAGGGCACGAGAGGGAGGCTGCAGCATAATGGCCCCGTCCATTGGACGGGGCCAGTATGTTTTTGTGATATTCGTCAGAGCTATTCCACTAAGCGGACTTGGCAACGAGCAATTTTCGAGTGTACGCGATGAGTCCGCCCGCATCGATGATCGCCTGGCGTGCTTTGGGAAGAGGTTCGATAGCGAACCGTTTGCCACTGGTCTTGTTGACGATCTCGTCGTTCGTGAATTCAAGATCGTCTCCTTCCGATGCCTCAATCGTGGGACACACGACAGTGCGCAATCCCAAATTGATTCCGTTCTGAAGAAAAATCCTCGCGAATCCCGGTGCCACGATGACGAGTTCATGGCCTTTCAGTGTGGAGACCGCTTGCTCTCGCGAGGAGCCGCATCCGAAATTCTTGCCGCCGACAATCACGCTCCCCGCAGGGATTTGCTTCGATTTCAGCTTGCTGTTGAAGTCCGTCATGTCTGAAAACGCATACTGCGGAGTTTCGCTCGGCAGTACTGTGGCCATGTAGCGACCCGGATAGATCACGTCGGTCGAGATATCGTCGCCGAGTTTGATGACGACTTGTGCCATATTATTTTGCTCCTTTCCGGGGATTCGTTATGACACCCTTCACCGCTGAGGCGGCCGCGACGGCCGGTGAGCATAAGAACACCTGGGAATTTGGATTGCCCATACGTCCTTTGAAATTACGATTCGTTGTTGAAAGGGCTGTTTCGCCATCGCCGAGAGCGCCTTCATGGATACCAAGGCAAGGTCCGCAGCCGGGGTTCATCACCACCGCTCCCGCCTTCATAAACGTTCCGATATAGCCTTTCGCAAGCGCCTGAGCGTATATCCTTCCCGAAGCCGGAAAGACCAGCATTCGAGTACCCTGCGAAACCTTTTTTCCTTTGAGGATCCCTGCCGCAATCGCCAGGTCATCGAGCCGTCCGTTCGTGCACGATCCGATCACCACTTGATGAACCCTGATCCCTTTGACTGAGGCGACAGACTTTACATTGTCTACAGTATGCGGACACGCGACTTGGGATTCAAGTTTCGAAACGTCGATCTCGATGACTTTCTCGTACGCCGCGTCTTTGTCAGCGACCACCGGAGCGATTGTTCCCTTGACTCCTGCTTCTTCCCGCAGGTAGCGCGCAGTTTCTTTATCTGCAGGAACAATTCCTGCTGTCGCGCCGGCTTCGACGGACATATTGCAAATCACCAGTCGTCCTGAGGTAGACATCGAGCGAATGGTCGGGCCGTGAAATTCTATGACTTTAAAGTTGGCGCCTTGCGCGGTCAATTTCCCAATCAGGTGCAAGATGAGATCTTTCGGTCCGACAAACTTCTTGAACTTACCCTTGACGTTCACTTTGATGGTAGCGGGGACTTCGACGTTGAGGACTGTTCCCAGTGTCCAGACGCTGGCCATTTCTGTCGCACCAATGCCGAACGCAAATGCCCCGAGCGCACCGTGACTCGTTGTGTGTGAATCGGTGCCCACCACAACAAAGCCGGGCCGCACATAACCGTTCTCCGGAAGGATCTGGTGACAGATGCCGCCCACATCTCCACGGATGTCATGGAATTTGCCGACTCCCTGTGCTCCAACGAACTCCCGCACTTTTTTCTGGTTTGAAGCTGTCTTCGGCGACTCGGCCGGCACGCGATGGTCGAAGATAACAGACACTTTTGATGGATCCCAGATGTTCGGCTGAAGATTCGTTCCCTGATACACTTCAAGGAACTGGTTGATCACCAGCGCGGCGTTTTCGTGGGACATCGCGAGATCAACCTTTGGCTCGACGACATCTCCAGCTTTCACCGATGGAAGGCCGGAGGCACGCGCCAAGATCTTCTCAGCAACGGTCATACCCATATGGATCTCCTTGGTTAGATGATCTTTGAGTCTCTGAGCTTCTTGATTTCATCTTCAGAATAGCCGATCCCCCGAAGGACCTCCTTCGTATGTTGTCCAAGGGTGGGTGGGGGTGATTCGACGGAGCCCGGCGTTTTTGAATACTTTGCCGTCAAATTGAACAGCTTGAAATCTCCAATCCCTTCCACGGAAGTCGTTCCGAAGGTGTTGCGGTGTTTTATTTGCTCTTGATTCATCGCTCCTTCGAGCGTCAGAATCGCTCCGGAAGGTACGTCGTTCTTGTTCAACATATCAACCCAGGAGTTGGTCTCCTTCTCAGCCAGTTTCGCTTCGAGAAGCGGCGTCAGAGCCTTGCGGTTTTTCTTCCGTGTGTCCCGTTCTTGAAAACGTGGATCAGTTTTCAGCTCCGAAACGCCCAGGACGTCAGCTACGGCTTCCCACTGCTCTTGCTTGTTGGCAGCAATGTTGATGAATCCGTCTTTGGTCCTGAATGTGCCTGACGGAGCTGCAGTGAAATTGTCATTTCCCATCATCACGGGCTGCTGTCCGCCGATCATCAGGTTGGCGACAACCCATCCCATCAATGGCATGATGGAATCGAGCAGGGCAACATCGATGAATTGACCTTCCCCTGTTCTTTCGCGGAAGTAGAGCGCACCCATGATGGCGAATGCGGCATTCAATCCGCCCACCGTGTCGCAGACGGGAAATCCCGCGCGCAGCGGATTGAGCCGTTCGTCTCCGTTGATTGCCATTTCGCCGCTCAGACCCTGGATGATCTGGTCGTAGGCCGGTTTCAATGCGTCTGGACCGCTCTGGCCAAAGCCGGATATTCCACAGTACACCAATCTTGGATTGATTTGGCTCAAGGCCTCATAGGAGATGCCCAAACGCTTCATGACGTCAGGGCGAAAATTCTCCACGACCACATCGGCGGCAGCGACGAGTTTCTTGAATATTTCTTTTCCCTCAGGTGTCTTGAGGTTGAGGGTCAGCGATTTCTTGTTTGCATTCTGTGCGAGAAAACTGGTCCCCATGAGCATCTGATTGTATTTCGGGACACATCCCAGTTTTCGTGCAAGGTCTCCGTCGGCGGGGTTTTCGATCTTGATAACCTCTGCGCCGCAGAGTGCCAGGTGGAGAGTAGCAAATGGTCCCGACAGAACATTTGTCAGATCGAGGACCCGAATTCCATCAAGGAGCTTCATTGATCAATGTATCCTTTTCTGATTCTCGTTGGCGGCAACCGTCCGGAGGGGTCCGGTCTTGTAGACCAATCCGGGCATCTCCCGATTGAAAAACGTGGCGACATCTTTAGCCAGCATGACGAGTTTGTCGAGGTCGATGTCTTGTCGCATTCCCATCCGATGGAGAAAGTGCACAAAATCCTCTGTGCAGACATTTCCTGCAGCGACCTTTGTGAACGGGCAGCCTCCCAATCCTGCAAAGGAGGATTCAAAGCACCTGACACCGACATCCATTGCAGCAACGCAATTGGCGATCCCCATTCCGTAAGTATTATGGAAATGACATGTGCAGTCTGTGGTGGCGTCGAGTTTAAGAATTTCCTCGAACATACGTTTCACCTGGTAGGGCTGCGCGTGCCCTGCTGTGTCCGCCAGCGAAATGTTCTTCAGTCCGGACTCCAGGTAGTTCCGGACTATCCCAAGAACGCGTTCCTGTGGGATCGCACCCTCGAAACCGCATCCAAATGCAGATTGAACAGAGACCTGGACTTTCTTGCCGGACTTCGTGGCCGTCTGGGCCATTGCAGTGATGCGTTTCAGCGCTTCGTCCGTCGACATGCCGGTGTTCTTCCTGCTATGGGTTTCACTGGCAGAAACTCCCATGCAGTACATATCGACGCCGCATGATTCGCCACGCTCCAGCCCCTTTTCGTTGAGCACAAGACCGGAGAGGGTGACATGACTGGGTTTATTGCCGGGTTCTCTGAAGAACGCAAAGAGTTTGTCCGTGTCTGCCATTTGGGGTACTTTGTCCGGATGGACGAACGATCCTATTTGAATGATATCGACCCTGGCTTCGATCAGATTCTTGATCCACGTGACCTTCTGCTCGAATGGAACGACTTGCTTTTCCATTTGCAGGCCATCGCGCAAACCAACTTCGTGTACCACAATTTCGTTCATGAGGCGTTCTTTCTCCCGAGAGGCCGTAGGTTTATCTCAGTTGTGATGCGATCGCCTGTGCCATTTGGGTGGTTGTATTCGATCCGTTCATGTCGTAGGTACGGATCTTGCCCTCCTTGATCACCTCGGCTGTGGCTTGTTCGAGGGCTGATCCTTTTTCGGGTTCACCCAGCCAATCGAGCATCATCTTTGCCGCAAGGATCGTGGCTATGGGATTCACCTTATTGAGTCCCGTGTACTTTGGAGCGGATCCGTGCGTTGGTTCGAAAACTGCGAGTTTGTCTCCGATGTTCCCCGAACATCCGAATCCGAGGCCCCCGACCATCTGTGCACAGAGATCGGATATAATATCGCCGTAAAGATTCGGCGCGACAATGACGTCGTAGTTGAATGGATTCTTCAGGAGCCACATCGTCATCGCATCGATGTTCGCGTCATCCATCTTGATCTCCGGATACTGCTGAGCGACTTCTTTCGCGGTCTCGAAGAACAGACCATCGGTTGCACGGACAACGTTTGCCTTATGCACTATGGTGACTTTCTTGCGTTTGAATTTCCGGGCGAAATCAAACGCTGCTCGTACGATTCTCTCCGATCCGGCGCGGGTATTGATCTTGCAGGAAATCGCATACTGGTCGACAGGGAGCTTGCTGAAGGGAGCAAACGGTTTTGAGAGGCGGCTGAGAGTGTCTGCAAGTTCTTGCGGAACAGGGGAGAACTCGACTCCGGAATAGAGATCTTCGGTGTTCTCGCGGAAAACGACCAGGTCGATTGCTTCCTTGAAGTTGATAGGGTTGCCCGGATACGCCTTGCACGGACGGAGGCAAATGTACAGATCAAACATCTGACGCATCCGTACTATGGGAGATCGATAGACGAGGTTCTTGGTCTGCAGCTCAGGGACGAGTTCCTTTTGAGCTGCCTTCATCGGCTTTGAAGTTATGGCCCCAAACAATGCCGCGTCCACATTATTCAGCAGGTCGATGGTACGCTGCGGAAAGGCATCGCCTTCCTTGCACCAGAATTCCCAACCAATATCGCCGTGAAAATATTCGGCATCGAGACCAATTTTGTCAAGAACAATTTTCGTCGCATCGAGTACTTCTACGCCTATGCCATCGCCCGGCAACCAAGCTATCTTGTATTTTGACATGACAACTCCCTCTTTGAGAATCGTTTTTCAGATTTAAAAATCAGCTCAATCGCCAATATAACACTCAACGCCCGTGCCAGAGAAAGTGTAGATTAGTGCCTGTTTTTGAAGAGAAGATTCATTAGATCAGAAGCCCACACCTCAAATCGTGTAAAAGAGAGACAGAGTTTCCCAATCTTGATAACCAAACGTTCTCGGATGGCGAGTCACTACTCAGAGGTGGCAGGCTGTTTTCTCATGACTTGACAAAGCGATCTCCATCGATTAAATTAAGAGTAATTAGTCTGATATATGGAGAAGGCTTTTTGAAATGATCCACGATGTCGATACGCACATTGAAACAAACCCTGGGATCGTCGAATCATTGATGCTGGCGCCCGGAGTCAGGAAAATCCCCAGGGAACGCCGAAGAAGAAGACTTCCGAAATCGGACACTCGAGGCTGGAAGGGTATATTCTGGCGACTGCAATTCGATTCGCAGTATCTTCGAACTGTGGTCCAGAGTGCATTTGCTCTTCTGTGCCTTTGGATCGGGGTTGAATTCTACCTCTTTGTTCGTTGGGGTTTGTCCGGGAACAATTCGGCGATTGTCAGTCGACCACCCGGTGTAGAGGGATTCCTACCAATCAGTGCCCTTATGAGCTTGAAGTACTGGCTGCAAACTGGTATCATCAACAATATCCATCCTTCCGGCCTCTTCATCTTTTGCGCCCTTCTTCTCATCAGCTTTTTGATGAAGAAGGCTTTCTGCAGTTGGATGTGTCCGATAGGGACCTTGAGCGAATCTCTCTGGATGCTGGGAGAGAGAATCTTCGGAAGAAACCGGCGCCTCCCGCAATGGTTGGATTATCCGCTTCGGACATTGAAGTATCTGATCCTGGCGTTCTTTGCGTACGTGACCGAGACGATGGATGTCGGCGGACTTCGAGCGTTCATCGATAGCCCCTACAACAGAATGGCAGATGTGAAGATGTATCTTTTCTTCGCTAACATCTCCTTCTTTGCTGTCTGGACGATACTTGTGCTTGTCGTCCTTTCCGTGGCGATAAAAAACTTCTGGTGCCGATACCTCTGTCCCTACGGTGGCCTGCTCGGTTTGATCAGTGTCCTGAGCCCGTTGAAGGTGACGCGCCAGACCTCGACCTGCATTGATTGTGAGCTGTGCAGCAAAGCTTGTCCATCAGGGATCAACGTGCATTCAGTGAAGAGGGTCTGGAGCGATGAATGCACAGCATGCTACATGTGCATCGAGGTCTGCCCTGTGAAAAACACACTCGAGATCAAGGCTGCAAAAGATTTGAAGCCTATTCCATCGTGGGTGTTCGGAAGTCTGCTCGCTGGCGTCTTTGTTGGCGTCATCGGTCTTGCAATGCTCACCGGAAACTGGCACAATAGCATCTCACACGAAGAGTACCAGAAACGATTCAAGGAGCTCAATGCTCCTGCGTACGAACACTTTGGTGCACGAGGTCATTGAGATGCCGAAGAACGAGAAAAAACAAATCAACGCACGATCGATCGAGGAGTTCTATGATCTCCTTGCCCCGGAATACGACACGATGACCGGTTTCGAAAAGCGCTTTGTTCAGGAGCGACCTTTCCTTCAGGCTCTCATCGGTCGGTTTCATTTTCAGAGCGCACTCGATGCAGGATGCGGTTCCGGATTTCATTCAATATTGCTCTCACAGCTCGGTGTGAATGTGACCGGGGTAGATGTATCGGCTGAGATGTTGCGCCTCGCTCAGGATCACGCCCGAGCGAACAACGTACAACTTCGAACTCTCCAGGGGGCTTTTGAGAATCTTGGTGAGTTGATGAAAGAACGATTCGCATCGGTGTTCGTTATGGGGAATTCCCTCGTCCATCTCCTCAGTTCTGATGAAGTGGAGAAGGCGCTCCGCAATTTCGCTGAGGTTCTCGAAACCCGCGGCGTTCTGGTCATCCAGATCCTGAATTATGAAAGGGTTCTCGCCGCGCGTGCGCATATTCAGAACGAAAAACAAGCGGGCGCGAAAACGTTTGTTCGTTCTTATGACTATGACGACATGGGAGTTCTTTTCAACATCTTGACTCGGGAACAAAAGGACGTGACCATTGAGGAGAGGATGCAGACAATCAGACTCCGACCAGTCCTGCGCACTGAGCTGATGACTCTTCTCAAGCGAGTTGGTTTTGTGGACATAGAGCTGTTTGGCGGTATTTCCCAGCTTCCGTTTGATGCCGCCAATTCCAAGGACCTTGTTGTTCTTGCCATAAAAAAAGGATAGCACTGTTGCCACTTTTGGATGCTGGCGCCGTCTTTTCCCCTCCGTTGTGACAATGCTGCCTTAGAATACGCTCATCTCTACAGGCACATTTCTTGTTTGCAGGAATCCTTCCTATTATTCTCTCTTTGATAAAAGCCTCAAGTTTTCTTATGCTGTTCTGTTCGTATTGAATGACCGTTCCATCTCAATCGATTGCCGCGTTGCCGAGGCTGCTGACTGAGTGAAGCTACGGAATGAAGAGTGCGACTTGTTTGATATCCACGGTCCGGAGGGTAGGTTATGGTTGATCACAAAACAAACACGCGAATGCCAATGAGGGCAACGGTAGGTTTTGTGGTTTTTGCGGCTCTCGTGATAACCATCGGTTATCTTTACTACCGGGACGAGATGGCACAATATCGTCATCAGGTCGGCCGGGAATTGGATACCTATGCGAGTCTCAAGACTTCGCAGATCAACCGATGGAGAAACGAACGACTGGCTGACGCCGGCTCATTTTCCCAGAACAGGGCATTTGCAGAATTGATGGAGCGCCTCGTCAATGATCCGGCGAGTTCGAACATCAATGGACAGTTGCGCACAGCACTGGCGCCAATTCTCAGCAATCATGACTATGCAGCGATCACGTTCATCGATCTCGCAGGGAAGGTCCATTTTATCCTTGGAGACTCAGATCTTGTCTCGCCGATGTGCAGCCATGACTCTGCCGGCAAGTCCAATGTGCAGTCCCGTGAGTTTGCCCCCTTGTTGACCCGAGTGGAACAGCGCATTCACGTCGATATTCTTGCTCCGATCATGAAGGGCAAGGGCCACAAGTCTGCCCTCCTCGGCTATCTCATTTTTCACATTGATCCATACCTGGAACTGTATCCGCTGGTGCAGTCTTGGCCGGCGCCCGAGAAAACTTCCGAGTGTCTCCTTCTCGAGGCGACATCAGGTGACATCCTCCTGTTGAACGATTCTCAATTGGTCGGCGATAGCCTGCATCACCTTGCGGTGAAGGAATTGGATTCCCGTTTCATTGAAGCTCGTGCTGCGACGGGAGAGGAAGGTCTTTTGCAGGGACAAGATTACCGTCATTGCGAAGTGCTTGCGTCGGTAAAAAAACTCCCGGGCACCAATTGGGTTCTTGTGACGAAAGCCGGAGCGGGGGCACTCAGCGTTCCAGTGAGGCTCCGAATATGGCTCGCTGTCGGTCTGACCTTGGCCCTTCTTGTCAGTGCGGGTATCACACTCTTCCTTCTGTGGCGACGGAAACTCTCCCCGGCGGACATCGTCTCGGGTGAGCTCCAGTCGTTTGCCGGACCGTCCATGCAGCAGTATGACATGCTCACTCGTCATGCGAACGACATCATCCTCTTAATGACGCCGGACGGAACGATTGTCCATGCAAATGATCGGGCGGGTGAAGCATACGGCTATTCGGCCAAAGAGATGGCGGGGATTCATATCAGTCGGATACGCGCTCCCGAGACACTTGCATCTCTGAGACGGCAGACAGAACTGATTGCCGAACGAGGGGGGTTGATTTTCGAGACTATCCATCAGCACCGCGATGGCCGGACGTTTCCTGTGGAAACGAGTTCGAGGCAGATTGAAATCGATGGTGTGAAGTACTTTCAGGGCATCGTCCGCGACACTACTGGCCGGAAGAGATCCGAAGAACGGCTCAGCAAACTGAATAACTGCCTGTTGGGATTTGGGTCTGATCCTGTGAAGAATATCAATTCACTTGTGGAACTCTGCGGGCAATTGCTTGGTGCATCAAGTGCAGCATATAACCGGCTGGAAGGGGAGTTCCTTCGTTCCGTCGGTTACTGGAATGTCTCGATTGACCATGAACCTCTGGATGTCGCTCAAGGGCATGTGTGTTGTGATGTGATTACTTCAGGTCGAGAAGATATCGTGGTGGTTCGCGACCTGGATCAAACGGACTATGCAAGAACCGATCCCAATGTGACTCGGTATCGGCTCAAAACTTATGTCGGAAAAGGAGTACGGTTTGGAACTACGACCATCGGATCCCTGTGCGCGGTGTTCCAGGAGGACTTTGTTCCCTCCGAGGATGACGAGAGACTCATAGGAATTGTCGCCTCGGCCCTTGGGGTTGAGGAAAACCGGCGTCACAAGGAGGATGCTCTGCGAGAAAGTGAGGACCGCTATCGAAAGCTCGTGGAATTCTCGCCGGATGCGATCGCAGTGCATATCGATGGACGGTTTGTCTATGTCAATCGGGCCGGGATCAACATGATGGGTGCAAGAGACATGAACGATCTTCTGGGGAAACCGATCCTGGACATCGTTCACCCGGACTACAGGGAGCTTGCGCAGAAGAGGGCTTTTGAGCAACCCGTAGAACGGATCGAGCAGCCATTCGTCGAGGAGAAATTTGTGCGCTTCAACGGGTCGACGATCGACGTTGAGGTAGCGACGACTCCGATTACTTATGAAGGCAAGGCTGCCACATTGGTGGTCGCACGTGACCTGGAGGATCGACATCGGGAGCAGGAAGAATTAATACGATTGCGCGAGGCTGTTGAAACCACAGGAGAGGTTGTCTTCACAACCAACGCGGAAGGCACGTTCACGTATGTGAACCCCGAGTTCACTCGTATCTACGGATATGCTTCAGCGGAGGTTGTCGGAAAGGCAACACCATGGATTCTGAGAAGCGGATTGATGGATCGCGCGACATATGATGAATTCTGGAATGAGCTTCGCTCGAAGCGGGTATTCCGGGGTGAGTTGATCAACAAGACAAAGGACGGTCGATTGATTACGGCCGAGGGGTCTGCGAGTCCGATCGTTGGCAAGGATGGATCTGTTCTGGGGTATCTTGCGATTCAGAGGGATGTTACTGACCGGAGGCAGGTAGAGGAGGCTCTTCGGAGATCGGAAGAAAGCTACCGGGGGCTCTTCAACAGTGTCAGCGATGCGATCTACATCCTGGATCGAGAAGGAAAGTTTGTTGACGTGAACCAGGGGGCCTTGACGATGTACGGCCACTCTCGCGATTTCTTCATCGGAAACACACCTGCCGTTCTGGGTGCGTCGGGCATGAACGATATGGCAAAGACCTCGGACGCAGTGAAAAAGACATTTGAGGGTTTGCCTCAGCGGTTCGAATGGTGGGGGCTTCGGAAGAACGGAACTATCTTCCCGAAAGAAGTGCGCCTGAATCGCAGCGTCTACTTTGGGCAAGATGTAGTCGTGGCACTTGGTCAGGATATCACAGATCGGAAAAAGGCCGAGGATGCGATTCGAAGATCCGATCTCAGGTTTCGGCAAGTGTGGGGTAGCTCGAGGGATGGAATGCGCATTCTGGATGAAAGCGGAACGATCATTATGGTGAATGAGGCCTTCTGTCGTCTTGTAGGATTTGAAGAGAAGGATCTTGTCGGGAAAACCTTTCCGACTGCGTACATGTCAGGGGATGAGGCGAAAGATCTCGATGATCTGAGGATCTTCAAGCAGAGGTTTCAGACGCGTTCATTTGCCTCCCGTCAGGAAGTACCCATCAGGCTCAAAGGGGGGAAGCACATTCTCGTTGAGCTCTCGAACGACGTTCTCGAAATGGAAAACGAGGCACCGCTTCTGCTGAGCATTTTCAGGGATTTTACAGAGCGCCGGGAATCCGAACGGAAGCTCCGTGAGAGTGAAGAGAAATTTCGATCGCTCTCGGAGCAGTCCCCGAACATGATCTACATCAACAAAGGCGGAAGGATTGTCTACGCAAATCAGAGATGCGTCGACGTTATGGGCTTCTCCAAGGAAGAGTTCTACACTGAGGAATTCAACTTTCTCTCTCTGATTGCCGCAGAACACCTGTCGACCGTGCGCAAGAATTTTGCGCGGCACCTGGCAGGAGAAGAAATCGATCCCTATGAGTATGCCCTGTATACCAAAGACCGAAAAAGGCTCCTCGGCATCCACACCACCAAGCTTATTAACTTTGAGGAGGGGAATGCAGTCCTTGGAATTATTACCGACGTCACCGGAACTCGCCACGTGGAAGAAGAACTCCGCAAACTTCAGCAAGCGGTGGAACAAAGTCCTGCATCGATCATCATCACCGATGTCGAAGGAAACATCGAGTACGCCAACCCCCGATTCACGGAAGTGAGCGGCTATAAGTTGGAGGAAGTCATCGGCGCAAATCCGCGTATTCTAAAATCGGATCATACCTCGCGTGACGAATACGCTATATTGTGGGAGACGATCAAAGCCGGCAGGGAGTGGAGAGGGGAATTTCACAACAAGAAAAAGAACGGCGAGCTCTTTTGGGAGCAGGCTTCGATTTCTCCCATCAGAGATGCAGCCGGCACGATCACGCATTTCCTCGCAGTAAAAGAAGATATCACAAAAAGAAAAATGCTCGAGCTGCAGCTCTGGCAGGCGCAGAAGATGGAGAGTATTGGCACTCTTGCCAGCGGTATTGCGCATGACTTCAACAATATCCTTGGGATCATTCTGGGCTATGCAAGCCTGCTGACCCAGAAACCCGTCGAATCGTCGAAGTTGAACGCATATGCGGATTCGATCGTGAAAGCGGCCGATCGCGGGGCAGCATTGGTGCGCCAGATTCTCACCTTTGCGCGGAAGAGCGAGTTCAAGTTGCAGAAGGTGGATGTGAACTCGATCATTGGTGAGCTGGCGAAAATGCTCGGTGAGACATTTCCGAAGACCATCAGCTTGTCGCTGCAGCTTGAAAAGGCACTACCTGCACTGTCGATCGATCGTACCCAACTGCACCAGGCTCTGCTCAACCTCTGTGTCAATGCGCGCGATGCCATGTCCGAGCGAGGGTCTCTGACGATCACCACGAAACTTGTATCCGGAGATACCCTGGGGCCGCGATTTGCTGCGGCGTACGGGAGGAGGTTTGTGGAAATCAATGTCTCTGATACAGGAATCGGAATGGACGAGACAACAAAGATCCGAATCTTTGAACCATTCTTCACCACAAAGGAAATCGGAAAAGGAACAGGGCTTGGGCTCGCGGTCGTGTTTGGCGTTGTTCAGGAGCATCTGGGATTTGTCGATGTGGAGAGTACGGTTGCTGAAGGGTCGACCTTCCATGTGTACCTGCCGGTTCCGGAAGGTGCCATGTCGGGATCCGGTGAGCTCAGCTCCGTCGGGGTGGATATGCCCGGCGGATCGGAGACGATACTCGTTGTCGAGGATGAAGATCTCATGCGAGAATTTCTCGTCGCATTGCTTGAGCAGAAGGGTTACAGGGTGCTGACGGCGATCGATGGAGAAGAGGCCATCAAGATTCACGAAGCGAACGCGCAGCAAATCGATCTGGTGCTTTCCGACGTAGGGCTTCCAAAACTGGATGGCTGGGAGGCGAGCAAGCAGATGAAAAAGGCGAATCCCCAGTTGCTTGTATTCCTGGCAAGCGGGTACCTGGACTCTCATCTCCGGGCAGAAATATCGGAAGGGGGCATTCGGGGATTCATCGAAAAGCCGTACCGGCCGAATGATATCCTGATGAGAGTACGAGAGGCGCTCGATTCTCGAAAACCTTCTTCTCAACCGGGCCAGGAGAAGCTGTAAGTCGTTCTGTGAATGCAGCTTGTGGATTTACAAAAATATTCCTATTCGCGGAACATTTTTTTGAAGCTCTGTGTTAGAAAAAATGGACCCGCTCTGTAGTCCTACCTCGAGTGGGTTTCATAACAACCTCCCTGGCCCCGACGCTCACGGTGCGCGTCGGGGTTTTTATTTCCTTCCGCACTTCGTCCGCTGATCTTCGTCGCTTCTGGGATATGAGGGCAATTCAACCCGGGAGTGGGCTTTCTGTCTCGCGGTGCACGTCTGTGAGCGATTTGAGAAGAAGACGTACCTCTGACGTGTCGAGAGAGCGATGCTCTCCGGGATTCATTCCGGTCAGAGTCAATGGACCTAGTGCGATCCGTAGGATGCGAAGAGTGGGGTGTCCAACCGCTGCGGTCATTTTTCGTACTTGCCTGTTGCGGCCTTCTGTCAAAGTGATCTCCAGCCATGTCGTGGCAACATTTTTCCTGAACCGGATTGGCACCGCTCGTGGGGGGACATCGGGTTCTTGTTCAAGCTTTTGAACAGCGGCTTCGTTTGTTTTCTTCCCCTCGATCAGTACACCCATTCTTAGTCGCGCAAGGGCCTCACTCGTCGGTGTTCTCTCTACTTGCACGAGATACGTTCGCGTGTGGCCATAGCGTGGTTCAACCAAGCGGTGTTTGGTGTCATTGTCATCTGTGAGCAGGAGGAGGCCCTCACTGTCGGCGTCCAGCCTGCCGACGGGATAAACACATTTGGGGAAAGGACCGAAATCACTCAGAGTCTTTCTTCCCGCATCATCCGTAAACTGAGAAAGGACGCCGTATGGTTTGTAGAAGACGATGTATGTGTGAAGCTCTGACCTGATGTGCTTATGTGGCATGATCCTCTGCGAGAAAAAAAATCCCCCGGGAGAAGCCGGGGGATTCCAATTCAAATGCGCTACGGACTCTCCTACGATGCATCAGCAACTTCTTCGTCATGTTCCTTCAACTCGTCTCCCCCTTTGTCCTTGCTGGAATCGATGAATCTCAGCTCTTCAGCTTTCTTGCTGAATTTCACCTTGATCTTGCTTCCATTCACGAAAGAGCCTTTCAGGATCTCTTCCGCGAGTGGATCCTCCACATACTTCTGAAGAGCCCGGCGGAGGGGGCGTGCGCCGAAGGCGGGATCGAACCCCTTGTCTGCCAGGAACTCTTTGGCCGGCTTCGTCAGTTCGATCACAATTCCCATGCTCTCCATGCGCTTCAGGAGATCCTGTGACGCAATATCGATGATCTGGAGAATGTGTTCGCGCTCGAGGCTGTGGAAAACGATGGCGTCGTCAACGCGGTTGAGGAACTCAGGATTGAACACGCGTTTCAAAGCGTCTTCAATGTGTCCCTTCATTGCGCTGTATTTGTCGGCTTCTGACTTTGTTCCAAATCCCATAGCGCCGGTGGACTTGATGTCGCGAGTCCCGATGTTGGAAGTCATGATCAGGATCGTATTCTTGAAATCTACGCGGCGGCCCAGGCTATCTGTCAGAATGCCGTCATCCAACACCTGCAAGAGGATGTTGAAGACATCCGGATGAGCTTTCTCGATCTCATCCAAGAGAACAACGGAGTACGGCTTGCGTCTGACTTTTTCCGTCAGTTGCCCGCCTTCTTCGTATCCGACGTATCCCGGAGGGGCACCCACAAGGCGCGAAACGGAGAATTTCTCCATGTATTCGCTCATGTCGATGCGAATGAGGGCTTCTTCAGAATCGAAAAGATACTTGGCCAGCGCCTTCGCCATTTCTGTTTTGCCGACACCGGTTGGTCCAAGGAAAATAAACGATCCGATCGGTCGTCTCGGGTCCTTAAGGCCTGCTCTTGTGCGGCGAATCGCCCGCGTCAGTTTTGTGATTGCTTCATCCTGCCCCACGATCACACCTCTGAGCGCTTCTTCCATCTTCAGGAGCTTCTCGGACTCGCTCTGCGCGACGCGGTTGACCGGGATGCTTGTCATCATGGAGACAACTTCAGCACAGTTCTCTTCGCTCACGTCGTAAACAATATCCTGAGCTTTCAGCTCCCATTCACGTTTCGCAATTTCGAGGTCACTGAACAGTTTCTTTTCGAGGTCACGGAGCCGTGCGGCTTCCTCGAAGTTTTGATTCTTCACAACCTGATTCTTTGCCTGTTTGATCTTTTCTATTTCTTCTTCAAGCTGCAAAATTTCCTTTGGCACGATGATATTCGCAAGGTGAACCCTTGATCCGGCCTCATCCATGACGTCGATTGCCTTGTCCGGCAAATATCGGTCCGTAATGTATCGGTCACTCAACCGGACAGCTGCCTCGATTGCCTTGTCGGAAAAGCGGACGCCGTGATGTTCCTCATATTTCGACTTGATGTTCATGAGAATCTGAATGGTCTCATCCACGGAAGTGGGATCCACCATGATCTTCTGGAAACGGCGGTCGAGAGCGCCGTCTTTCTCAATGTACTGTCGATACTCATCAAGCGTCGTGGCGCCGATGCACTGGAGTTCCCCCCGTGCCAAAGCCGGCTTGAACATGTTGGAGGCATCGAGCGACCCGCTTGCGCCGCCGGCTCCCACGATCGTATGCAATTCGTCGATGAATAGGATGACGTCTTTCGCCTTCTCCAACTCGTTCATCACAGCTTTCATTCGCTCTTCAAATTGGCCGCGGTATTTTGTTCCGGCAACCAACGCCGCGAGGTCCAAGGTGACGACACGCTTGTCGTGCAGAACTCTTGATACCTTTTTCTGAACAATCCTCAGGGCCAAGCCTTCAGCAATTGCGGATTTCCCAACGCCGGGCTCGCCGATCAACACTGGATTGTTCTTTTTCCGACGGCTCAGGACCTGTGCAACCCGTTCGATTTCCTTTTCACGACCCACGATGGGGTCAAGCTTATCTTCGATCGCCAACTTCGTGAGGTCACGGCCGAAGTTGTCAAGCACCGGAGTCTTTGATTTGTCCTGCTTTTTCTCTGTCGGGTGTTGCGACGGAGGGGATGACGGCTTTCCGGAAATGATATTGTCGAGTTCGTTTCGAACGACGTCATAGTGCACGTTGAATTGATGCAGGATCTGTGCGGCAATATTGTCGTCATCGCGGAGAAGCGACAGAAGGAGATGCTCGGTGCCGATAACATCGGACTTGTAGAGCTTCGCCTCCAGATAAGTGATTTTAAGGACTTTTTCAGCCTGTTTGGTCAAAGGGATATTGCCAATGGTCAGAGTGCCACCGGACGTCCGAACTGTGTCCTCGATCGCTTTTTTAAGCTTATAGAGGTCGACTCCCAGGTTACGAAGGATTTTCACAGCAATTCCTTCGCCTTCCCGGATAATACCGAGAAGAAGGTGTTCTGTACCGATGTAGTCGTGCCCCAAGCGCAATGCTTCTTCGCGGCTTAACCTGATGACATCCTGAACTCTATTCGAAAAATTGCCTTCCATCGAAACTCTCGCCTATAGAAAATGAACAGTGGTACATCTCATACGTCTAATAACACGCAGGCAGACGAATGAGTTTCCGAGTAGAATATAACCAATAATCAAAGTGCAGTCAAGGAACGTAATTTCCGCCGCAAATTTCCACATTGCTTTAAGTCAAATCTGCAATCCTTTTGAGGGTGTACAAACTTTTCTTTGACTTTATAGGCGAAAAAGCTTAAATTTTTTGTCACGTCAAGATGTCGAATTCGGCAAAGGATGAAGAGGCGCAAGGTTGGCGTTGGAAAAAGCAGCGGGTTCTGACAAGCTCCTTCAGGACCAGATCATCAAATCTGGTGATATCCCAAGGCACATTGCGATCATCATGGATGGCAATGGGCGGTGGGCACAGAAGCGGGGTTTGCCGAGAATCGCAGGCCATCGCGAAGGCGTCAATTCTGTCCGGGACATCGTCGAAGCCTGTGGCCAGCTTGGTGTCAGGTATCTGACGCTTTACGCCTTCTCCACCGAGAACTGGAAAAGGCCCCGGGAAGAAGTCTCGTTGCTCATGCGCCTTCTTCTCAAAGCATTGCGCGATGAGAAGGACCGTCTCCATCAGAATGAAGTGCAGCTCAAAGCTGTTGGCGACATTTCGACGCTGCCACAGGATGTCCAGGATGAGCTTCTCGATGGCATCGAGAAAATGAAGAACAACAAAGGCTTGACGCTCATTCTGGCTCTCAGCTACAGCGGCCGATGGGATATTACAAATGCCATCGGAAGGATGTACGACGACATACGCTCCGGAAGTCTCAAGAAGGAGCAGATTACTCAGGACCTTATCGCAAGCTACCTGTCAACGAAAGACTTTCCCGACCCAGATCTTCTCGTTCGGACAAGCGGTGAGCTTCGAATTAGCAATTTTCTCATCTGGCAGATTGCCTACAGCGAGCTCTTCATTTCTCAGGAGTTTTGGCCCTCGTTTCGAAGGAATCAGCTGTATGAGTCCATTGCGGATTTTCAGCGAAGAGAGCGAAGATTCGGGATGGTGAGCGAACAACTTCACTGCAATGAACCCACGGGAGTAGAGCCACTCCGAGAGATGGAAAGGTTTGTAAAAAGTGCATCGAAGCCATAGGCTTTTCCCGTTCTTGATCGCCCTTCTGACACCGTTTGCTCTTCTTCAGGGACAGCAGACGAAACCTGAGGTGTACAAGATCCTCGGTATTTCTGTTGAGGGTCAGCGCGCTTCAGATCCATCCGCCATCATCGCCAATACAGGGCTTAAAGTAGGTGACGAAATTTCGATTCCCGGCGAGCAAACCCGGGCAGCCATCGAGCATCTCTATACATTGCGTTTGTTCGATGACATACAGGTTCTCATAGAGAATCGAACGCCGCAAGGAGTCTACCTCCTGATACGTGTGAGGGAGAACCCTCGACTTGAGAAGATCGAAATTCTTGGAAACGATGAGTTGAGTGACGATGAGGTGATGAAAAAGATCAACCTTGTCAAGGGGCAGATCGTCACGAAACAGGATCTCTCAAGCATTATCCATCTCCTCCGTTTGAAATACGATGAGGATGGATACCTGAACGCGGTGATCAAGCCGGAACTTATCCTTGCCAACGATTCTGTGGGGAACCGAAGGATCCTGCGAGTGACCATCAATGAGGGGCCCAAAGTCAAAGTTGACCGGCTTCGCTTCCACGGAAACAAAGTGTTTGATGATGGCGATTTGAAAGGGGCGATGAAAGAGACCTCCGAGCGGGCATGGTGGAAATTCTGGACGACGAACAAGTTTGACAAGAAGAAGTATGAAGAGGACAAGAAGCTCATTCTGGATTTCTATCAGAAGAACGGGTACCGCGACGCTGAGATCCTCACAGATTCGATTTCGTACGATGAAGCAAAGAAACTTCTTGGGGTTGATATCTACGTCTATGAAGGTCCGCAATATCATATACGGAATATCATTTGGGAAGGAAATACCGTTTACAAGTCTGATATATTGAGCGCCCGCCTTGGATTTCAGAAGGGTGAGGTGTACGACAAGGAAAAGTTTGAAAAGAACATGTACCGGACGGAAGAGGAGACGGATGTTCAGTCGCTCTATTCAGACAACGGCTATCTGATGTTTCAGGCGGAGCCGGAGGAAGTCCGCGTGCCGGGAGACAGCCTGGATATCACGATCCACATCCGGGAGCATAATCAATTCCGCATAGGACAGGTGTTCATTTCCGGGAATACCAAGACATACGAAAAGGTCATCCGTCGCGAATTGTTCACTCGCCCCGGGGATTACTTCAGCCGCGGTGCCGTGATGAGGAGTGCGCGGCAGCTTTCACAACTGAACTATTTCAACCCCGAAAAGATCAAACCGGATACCAGAAATCTTGACGTGGAAAAAGGAACCGTAGATCTGGAATATGCCGTTGAAGAGAAATCGAGCGACACGTTTAACATGTCGGTCGGTTACAGCGGGTACTTCGGATTCAATGGAGCGCTGGGACTCACGTTTAACAACTTCTCCATCAGCGAACCGCTGAGGGGAGGACAGGGGCAGCAGTTGAGTTTTGATTGGCAGTTTGGCGAAGGGAGCCGGTACCGGACGTTTTCCATCGGATTCACTGAACCGTGGATGTATGACACACCGACCTTGTTTGGAGTCAATCTTTTTGACCAGCACCAGAACTACGTCTACGATATGCGGCTTACCGGTGCATCCGTCCGGATTGGTCGCAGGTTCAAATGGCCCGACTATTTGTTCCGCGGGGACTGGACTGTCAAGTTCCAGCGTAATGATGTCATAAACGGCGGATCATATTATCTCGAAGGATTGACAACGCAAGTCGGTATTTCGCAAGTCATCTCACGCAACAGCTCGGACAGCCCGATCTTCCCGTCACGCGGTTCGAATCTCTCTCTTCTGACAGAGATCAATGGCGGACCCTTCCTTCCGGGGAACGTAAATTTTCACAAGCACATTTTCAGCTTCGACTGGTACGTGCCGGTCATGGGGAGTTCCCGTGTTGCGCTCGCTTTGTCTACGACGTGGGGGTTCATCTTCGGTATCGGGGGGAGCGCGAGAATTCAGCCGACGGACGTCTTCTACATGGGCGGCACCGGGTTGGGTTATTTCAACACGACGCCATTGCGAGGATATGATGACCGCGGCGTCGGTCCAACAAGCGGCGGCCACGCCATGATCAAGCACTCTGCCGAACTTCGGTTCGCTTTGACGATCAACCCCATTCCCATATACACGTTGATGTTCGCCGAGGCTGGAAACGTCTGGGCTGAACCCAAGAACACCGACCCGATGGATCTCCGGCGATCAGCGGGGGTTGGAGTTCGACTGATGATTCAACCGATCGGTCTTGTTGGGTTTGATTACGGATATGGTTTTGATTCAACAACGCCGACGCTCGGTCCGCCGGGATGGAAATTCCATTTCCAGTTTGGCAAAGGATTTTAGTTTCTGATTTCTGCAATCACTCTAACCGTTCACATCATCTCGAGGATACCGTGAAGAATACGTTCATTCTAATCGCTCTTGCAGCTCTGTTCGTCCTGTCGGCAAGTGTTGCCGTTGCTCAAACGACGAAAGCAGCGTTTGTCGACTCTGAGAAAATTCTAGGGGAATTGCCCGAAGCCCAGAAGGCATCTCAGGAATTGGGAACGATGGTCAAAGCATGGCAAGATTCAGTCGCAGGCATGCAAGCCGATTTCCAGAAGCAGGTTGAGGAGTATCAGAAGCAGTCGTCCGTCATGGCAGCCGCAAAGAAAGATGCGGAAGAGAAACGACTCAACGAGATCAATCTCAAGTGGCGCGAATTCTACACACAGAAGCTGGATCCTCAGAAGGGTGAGGCGGCTCAGGAGCGTGAGAAACGTTTGGCACCCATTCGGGAGAAAGTTCTTCGTGCCATCGAAGCTGTTGCGAAGGAAGATGGATTCACCTTCGTCTTCGATCGTGCCAACGTCCTTTTCGCCGATGCAAAAGTCGACCTGACGTACAAGGTGATCGATCGGCTGAAGAGAGGCACAGTTCCGAAGGCGAAGTAGCGTTCGGATGGCTGGCCGTACTGTTGGTAAGCGATGAGAACACTTGAACGTGCAGAAAGGTGGGGTGTACCTATGAAGAAACTCTGGTGGCTTTCGATCTGTGCGATGCTCGTCGGTTCATCATGGGCGCTGGGGCAGGCGAAGGTCGGATTTGTGAGCACCGATGCCATCATGAAGCAGTTGCCTGATGCACAGGATGCCCAGAAACAGCTCGACCAGATCGTTGTTGACTGGCAGGCCGATCTGAACAAGATGCAGCAGGACTGGCAGAAAAAGTACGACGACTATGAGAAGCGGAAGCTCATCATGACCGAACAACGTCGGGCGGACTCCGAAAAGGAAATGCGGGATCTCGATTCCAAGATTGCAGATTTCCGCAACAAAAAATTCGGACAGAACGGCGATCTTTTTGCCAAGCAGAATGAGCTGATGAAGCCGGTGCAGGATCGTGTGTTCAAGGCCATTCAGGAAGTCGCAGTCGAAGAGGGATATGACTACGTTTTTGACAAAAGCGGCGAAATTTTGCTCATGTACGCGAATGTGAAGTACGACCTCACTCCAAAGGTATTGGCGAAGCTCAATGTTGCTGCCAGCGGAGTGAAGTAGAACTGGCCTGCCCATGACCACTCAGGAAATCGCGACTCTGTTCAAAGGTGAAGTCGTTGGCGATCCGAACGTCGAGATTCGCAGGGTCGCGAAGATCGAGGAAGCGGGCACGGGAGATCTCACCTTCTTTGCTAATCCGAAGTACGAGAAGTACATCGCTTCTACCAACGCGTCCGCGATTCTCGTTTCGAACGGGTTCGACACGACCCGGACGGTAGCGAGCCGTCTCGTCTTCATCAAGGTTCCTGATCCCTACGTAGCGTTTCTCCAGATTCTGAAGCGCGTGACGCCAATGCCTGATCCGTTTCCAAAAGGCATTCACGCAACTGCGGTCATCCCTGATTCTGCGAAACTCGGTTCGGGGATCTCGATTGGAGCACATGTTGTCCTCGGCGAGAACGTCGTCGTCGGTGCGAACACGAAGATCGGCCACGGGTGCGTTTTGGGCGACGGATCGAATGTTGGTGAGAACAGTGTGATCTATCCGAACGTTTCGGTGTATCACGGTTGTAAGATTGGCAATCGCGTCATTCTTCATTCAGGAGTCGTCATTGGCAGTGACGGCTTCGGATTCGCTCCGAGAAGTGATGGCACGTACGAGAAGATACCGCAATTGGGGATCGCCGTCCTTGAGGATGATGTTGAAGTCGGGGCGAATTGCACGATTGACCGCGCCACGATAGGCCAGACACTCCTCAAGCATGGAGTGAAGTTGGACAACTTGGTCCATATCGCCCACAATGTCGTCGTCGGGGAGAACACGGTGATCGCTGCACAGGCTGGAATCAGCGGCAGCACAAAGGTCGGCAAGAATGTCGTGATCGCAGGACAGGTCGGCATCGTCGGGCACATTGAGATAGGGGACCGGTCTGTCCTTATGGCACAGTCGGGGATACCGAAATCGACGGAGCCCGGGAAAATCTACTTTGGTAGCCCTGCAAAAGATCACCACAGAGCGATGAGGATCGAGGCAGTCATACGTTCACTGCCGGAGCTTGCGAAGGACATTGAACAACTAAAAAGGTCGTTGGAGGAACTCCGCAACCGTTTGTCAGAGTCCAAACCGTAATCACTCTTCCGGAGAGACCCATGCTTGTTCAGCAACATACCATCAAGAAGCCAGTCACCATGACGGGGGTCGGATTGCACACGGGCGTGCAGACGACCATGACATTTAAACCCGCGCCGGAAAACTTTGGAATTCGGTTTCGCCGGGTTGATGTCGGCGGAAATCCTGAGGTTCCTGCGGATGTCGATCACGTGGTGGGAGTGGAACGCGGAACGACGATCGGGATCGGTGATGTTCGTGTGCACACCGTTGAGCATGTGCTTGCAGCGATCGTAGGTCTCCAGGTCGACAACGTCATTATCGAACTGGACAACATTGAGCCCCCCATTGCTGACGGGAGTTCGAGGCCTTTTGTCGACATGATTCTTGAGGCCGGCGTACAGGAGCAGGAAGCTCCAAAAGACTACCTCATCATCGACCAGCCCATTCGCTATCAGAATGAAGAAAAAGGAGTCGACATTGTCGCATTACCGACAGATGATTTCCGGCTCACCGTGCTCATTGATTATCACAACCCTGCCCTTGGCAGCCAGCATACGGGATTGTTCAGCCTCGAAAAAGAATTCGTAACGGAGTTTTCCCAAGCCCGCACGTTTTGCTTTCTCCACGAAGTTGAGATGCTCCGGGATAAGGGACTCATCAAAGGCGGGAACCTCGACAACGCGATCGTCATCGTGGATCGCGATCTGTCGAACCACGAGCTCAATAGTCTGGCGAAAAAGCTCGGGATCGATCACGCCCTTATTCTCGGTCAAACAGGAGTCTTGAACGAGAAGCAACTGCATTTCAAGAATGAGCCCGCGCGGCACAAACTGGTGGATCTTATCGGAGACCTGGCACTCATCGGGGTTCCCTTGAAGGCCCAGATCCTCGCAGCAAGGCCGGGGCATGCAAGCAATGTGGAATTTGCCCGGCGTGTACGCAAGCTGTACCAGCAGAAGAAGCTGGTCAAGAAGTACATGCACGCGAAAAAGGAAGGCGTGATCTTTGATGTCAATGCGATTACCCGCATTCTGCCCCATCGGTATCCGTTTCTCCTCATCGATAAGATCATCGATTTCCAACTTGACGAACGTGTTGTGGGTGTCAAGAACGTGACATTCAATGAACCCTTTTTCCAGGGTCATTTTCCTAATCAGCCTGTGATGCCGGGTGTGTTGATCGTCGAAGCCATGGCGCAAGCAGGTGGTGTCTTGATGCTGAACGGCCTGGAGAATCCGGGAAACAAACTCGTGTACTTCATGTCCATCAACAATGTGAAGTTCCGAAGGCCGGTCGTTCCCGGAGACCAACTTGTCCTGGAAGTGACGATGGTCAGTCGTCGATCGAAGTTTATTCAAATCCGTGGTCAGGCGTTTGTTGATGGCAATCTCGTCGCTGAAGGGGATTTCTCCGCTGCGATTGTCGACAGGGAAGAGACTCAACAGAAACAGGGGAACCATTCAGACTCCTATCAACTCTCATCAGAGAACCAGAACACATCGACAAAATAATGGCGACAAACATTGATTCGCGCGCGCTGGTCAGTCCCAAGGCCGTGATCGGGGAGGGTGTGCATGTGGGGCCTTTTTCTGTCATTGAGGATGATGTGACGATCGGTGACGGAACATGGATCGGAACTCATGCTGTCATCCACAGTGGCAGCCGTGTTGGTCGGGAGTGCAAGATTCATGCGATGGCCGCCATCGGCGGTCCTCCGCAGGATCTGAAGTACCGCGGGGAGCCCACGACCGTTGAAATCGGTGACAAGACCGTCGTTCGGGAATTTGTTACGCTGAACCGCGCAACCATCGAGACGGGAAAAACCGTGATCGGCAGCAATTGCATGTTCATGGCGTATTCGCACGTCGGTCACGATTGTGTGGTTGGCGATAACGTTATCCTGGCTAACTGTTGTGCACTGGGCGGTCATGTACACCTGGGGCACTGGGTCATCCTCGGCGGCTTGACGCCGGTGCATCAGTTCTGCACGATCGGTGATCATGCGATGGTCGGAGGTGGATTCCGTGTCGTGAAAGATGTCCCGCCGTACGTTCTTGCAGGAAGCGAGCCTCTTATTTTCGAACGACTCAACATCGTCGGGTTGCGCCGAAGAGGATTCTCGGACACATCGATCGAGGTGCTCGATAAGACCTATCGTCTTATCTACCGCTCAAGCCTCAACGTTTCTCAAGCAGTTGCCCGCATCAAAGAAGAAGTCGAGCAAACGCCAGAGGTTCAGGCGGTCCTTTCATTCATCGCGATGAGCAAGCGCGGTATCATTTCTGGCTACGCCCACCACTAGATGATCTGGCAGTTCCGCAATACGGGATATCGGACCGGCGCAGAAAACATGGAGTACGACGAGCAGCTTGCTCAGTCACTTCTGGCGGCCGATCATCCATTTGTCGTACGAGTCTATGGATGGAAACCTCCGGCGATTTCGCTCGGCTGGCACCAAAACATGGAAGATATTGATCTCGAGAAATGCTCCCGGGAAGGGATTGATGTTGTCCGCCGATCCACGGGAGGTCGGGCGATTCTTCACTCGGACGAAGTCACCTACAGCGTCGTCATGATTGCCACACAAAAGAGCGTTCTCTCCGTCTACCAGCAGATCAGCGAGGCGCTTGTCCGTGGACTCCGGGAACTCGGTGCTGACGTTGCGCTGGAAAAATCGCAGCCGCATTTTCCATCCCTGTATCGGTTACCCTCGGCAGTGGCCTGCTTTGCAAGCGTTGCCAGGTATGAGATCCATATCGATGGGCGGAAATTGGTTGGGAGTGCTCAGAGAAGATTTGCCCGGCCGGACGGCCAGGAGGTCGTTCTCCAACATGGATCGATCCTGCTCGGTGAGGACCATCTCAGGATGGTGGATTTCCTCCGAGGATTGGATTATTCTCAGCGCAAGCAACTGAAGATTGAACTCCGACAGAACACGGTCGACCTCTCGTCCGCCTTCGGCAGGAAGGTTCGATTCGAAGAGGTGGTGCCTGCTTTGGAGTGGGGATTCGAAAAGACCTGGGGAATAGATTTCTCCGATCTGGGAATGAGTGTGGAATCGAACGTTTCCGAAAGATGAGCAAGACAGAATTTGGGCGAGACGTTGTGTGAGTCTTTAATTTTCAATACTTTCTATCGTCGTGAAATCAAAAGCAAAAAAGAAATACAACATTCTGGTATCAAACGATGATGGCATCGACGCCCCCGGCATCTATGTGCTCGTTCAGGAACTGAGGAAAATCGGCGATGTGGTTGTCGTTGCCCCTGACAAACAACAAAGTGCAGTGGGGCATGCGATCACGATGAATTTTCCTTTACGCGCGAAGGAGGTCAAGAAGGATGGGGCTTTTTTCGGCTATGCTGTGGAAGGTACGCCTGCTGACTCGGTCAAGTTGGCCGTCAAGGCCCTCCTCAAGAAGAAGCCCGACCTCGTTGTTTCAGGTGTGAACCATGGAGCAAACACGGCCATCAGCATCATCTATTCCGGGACTGTGTCTGCGGCGACCGAAGGCACCATTCTCGGCATTCCGTCGATGGCAGTCTCGCTGACCACGTATGGTCCGCCCGATTTTCGGTACGCTGCGAAGTTCGCCAGGAAATTAGCTCAGCTGGTTCTGAAAAAAGGGCTGCCCGAAGGAACACTTCTCAATGTTAATGTCCCGGCCGTAGCGGAGAAGGAGATCAAGGGTGTTCGAGTTACGCGACAAGCGCGGGCCGTCTGGAACGATACCTTCGATGTCCGGCGGGATCCGACGAACAAGGAATACTATTGGCTGACGGGCAATTTGCAGGACGACGATGAAGGACCTGAATTCGATCAATCCTGTGTTCGGGACAACTATGTTTCGGTAACACCAATCCACTATGATTTGACAGATTACAAATTGCTCGGCATGATGGAGCAATGGGACGTTGACTCACTTCACTAACAACGATTAAGAGGGACCCAGACAATGCGTATAGGAATTCTTACTGGTGGCGGCGATGTGCCCGGACTAAACCCGTGCATCAAGGCTGTCGTATATCGAGCAATCGACAAAGGTGCGGAGGTCATCGGAATCCGGCGTGGATGGGGAGGATTGTTGAATTATGATTTTGACCGAAAAGACAATGAAGGCGACAACTACGTCCATCTTCATAAGTTGAATACGCGCACNNAAAGTTGACGACATCCCTGCCTTTTTGAAAACTCCCGAGCACGAGAAACTGGGGAGCGATTACAAAGTCGATTTCACGCCTCATGTGCTCAAGGTCATCGAGCATCTGAAGATTGATGTACTGATCACGATCGGCGGTGACGATACACAGAGCTACGCCGTCCGAATGCACAAGGAAGGAATCCCTGCGATTGCCATTCCAAAGACTATGGACAATGATGTCTTCGGGACGGACTACTGCATAGGATTTTCGACCGCAGTGACGAGGAGTGTGGATTTCATTACGGCACTTCGGACAGTTGCAGGTTCTCACGAACGCGTTGCCATCGTCGAACTCTTCGGCCGCAATTCGGGGGAAACTTCCCTGATCTCGGCATACCTCGGCGGAGTCGACCGCGCATTGATTTCGGAAGTCCCGTTCGATGTCGAAAAGCTGGCTCGCTTTCTCGAACAGGATAAAGCGCGCAACCCCAGTAACTATGCAATTGTTACCATTTCTGAAGGCGCACATCTTCTGGGCGGACAGGTTGTCGAGTACGGCGAGGAGGATGCTTACGGTCACCGGAAACTCGGCGGTATCGGTGCCGTCACAGAGGAGGCACTGAAGAAGCTGCTGGGAGCCCACACCGTATATCAGAAGGTTGCCTATTTGATGCGAAGCGGCGAGCCTGATGCGTTGGATCGGATGGTGGCCATCAGCTATGCGAATCTTGCAACGGACCTTGCCTTGAAGCATGAATTTGGAAGAATGGTTGCTCTTCGGGAAGGAAAATACACTACCGTTCCCATCGAGACGTTGACTCAAGGACTGAAGCGGGTTGATGTCGCAGAGCTCTATGACGTAGAGAACTATCGGCCGAAGGTTGCTCACCTCCTTGGAAAGCCGATGTTCCTGTACTAGAAGAGCATCGTCGTTGATTCACTCTCCGTACAGGAGAATCTGTTGAAAAGAATCCCGCCCTTTCTGGAGCGGGATTCTTTTTTTGGTCCGACGGTCCGGGAGTGAGGGGAAATAAATCTAGCGGGATTTCCTTTTCTTCCGCCTTGAGTCGTATACCGGCAGGACTCCGTATTCGCTCGCGGCCCAGAGGGCGAGGATCGCCGTAATTCCTGCGATACCGCGTTTTTCATCATGGCTCGGAAGTACCAATCCATAGGTGTCGGCAACGAAATGCAGATGGCTCAGGACGCGTTTTGCCTGCGAGCGTTCGATCCATCCGTGCCACAAGTCGACCTGCTCAATAATCATTGCCTCGTGACGCCGGAGAAACTCTCCGAGAGAAATGAAATTCTCGCGTTGAGGCGTGCGCGGTCTGCACAACTTCAGTAAGTCTTCCAGGTATTCATTCCACAATCGTGCAAATCCCCGGTTGTTGGGCTTGCGCAGGAACTTGGCCCGGGCGATCGAGAAACGCGCCTTTGTCCGAACGCGGAAGCGGGGCATCACCGGATGGAAATCGAATATTGTCTGGACGGCAGTCTTGTCACGATCATCTCGCTCGTGATACGTCCAAAGCTTCTTCAGGTCCTTCCAGGAAAGAATATTCAGAACGGACTTTTCTCTGCTATCAAGGATGATGAACTTGCCTCGTTCGACTTTGACGGCAGTGATCCAATGGTTCCATTCTTGTACGCAGAGGAGCACAGGGATGCCCTTTTGCAGATAGGAAACCAGTTCGCGTCGCGCAGTTTCCGAATCATACCGGCGAAGGAGCGTCAAATCGCAGTTGAATCGCCTGGCGGCTTTCGCAAGCTGGAATTCATCGGTTCCCGACCACCACCGAGTGCCGGCAAGTTCGGTGATTTCGTCCTCGTCTGCGAGGATGCCAAGCATGACGAGGCCGTGCTTCAGGGCGAATGGCCCGCATTGCCAGAGGTTTGGTTGAGGGTAGAATCCCATAGACGATGCATCCTGACGTTAAGTGTGGAAAAACCTACCGAAACTTTGATGAAAGGTCAATAATGATGACATTGGCAGATCGAGTAAAGTCGGTTGTCTGGGTGTCGAACTTTCTGTATCTTGGGAATAGCCAATGAAAGAAGAGCTTTCGGGCATCTACGTCTGTTCCATCTGCGGGGTCGAAAACGAAACGTTGGTAGACCCCTCCGCTGGTGTGCGTCAAACCTACGTCGAAGACTGCGCTGTCTGCTGCCGGCCACAGGTGCTGACGATTCTGATCGACGAAGCCAGTGGATTTGTCGCCGTGCAGGCAGAATTCGAAGGATAGCCATTCTCAAGAAGGCAAATGCAGCAATGTCAACGCCATTGATGAAACAATATCAGCAGGTCAAAGCGAAGCACCCGGACACGATTCTGCTGTTCAGGATGGGTGACTTCTACGAGACCTTTGAAGAGGACGCGAAGACAGCCGCAAAAGTCTTGGGGATAACACTCACGAAGCGGGGCAACGGTGCTGCAGGCGAAATACCGCTCGCCGGCTTTCCTCATCACGCGATCGATGCCTATCTACCCAAACTCCTCAAGGCGGGCTATCGAGTCGCCGTATGCGAGCAGCTTGAGGATCCGAAGCTGGCCAAGGGGCTTGTGAAGCGGGATGTGACCGAAGTGGTGACCCCGGGCGTTGCATTTTCCGACAAAGTGCTCGAGCAGAAACAAAACAATTATCTGGCTGCAGTCTCACTCCCTTCGCCGCTGGCGCAAGGGAACGAACTCGTCGGTTTCGCATTTGTTGACGTGTCCACTGCAGAATTCAGTGTTACTGAGTTTCCTCTCCGGCAGTTAGCTGAGCAAATAAGTATCCTTCAACCTGTCGAGTTTCTTGTGCAGAAGCGCGACTTCGAGACTGTGGAAAGCATCCTGCGCGGAAAGTTTCGGGGCTTGTATAGCAAAGTCGATGACTGGGTCTTCAACGGCGACTACAGCTACGAGATTCTTGTCACTCACTTCAAGACGCAATCCTTGAAGGGGTTCGGAGTTGAACATCTGAGGTGCGGCATCGTCGCAGCCGGTGCGGTCATGCACTATCTTCAGGAGACTCAGAAGGCGAACCTGCCCCATATCAAGAAGATTGCGCCGTTCGACACGAGCGACTTCATGGTGCTCGATGCGTCGACGAAGAGGAATCTCGAGATTACCGCGTCGTTGTCGGGACAGTCGGATGGCACGCTCTTCGCAGTGCTCGACCGAACACAGACTGCGATGGGGGGGAGACTGTTGAAAGGGTGGGTGAATCGGCCGTTGAAACGGCTGGATGCAATCCAACGCCGATTGGGCGCCGTCCGTGAGCTGTTCGGGAGTGACAGGGTTCGAAGCGATATTCGGGAAATCCTCGAGCAGGTTGGGGACCTCGAACGCCTTGTCGCGAGGATTGCGACAGGAAGGGCAAATCCTCGAGAGATCAGACAACTACAGAAGTCTCTGTCCTTCATTCCCTCAGTCAAGGCTCACATTGTCAATCTCATTTCTCCAACACTCAAAGAGATGCATGGAAAGCTCGATCCTCTTGAGGCGCTGGTGAAGCTCATCCAGAATGCGATTGAGGATGATCCTCCGATTTCTCTTTCCGAAGGTGGAGTCGTGAAGAAGGGATACAACAAGGAACTGGATGATCTTCGCTCGATTCACTTCAGTGGAACGGATTGGATCGCGCGGCTGCAGGCAGACGAACGTCAACGCACTGGAATTTCCACGCTCAAGGTCGGATTTAACAATGTTTTCGGCTACTACATCGAGATCACCAATACTCATAAGGACAAGATCCCTGCCAGTTACATTCGAAAGCAGACGCTGACGAATGCAGAGCGCTACATTACTCCTGAACTCAAGGAGTACGAAGAAAAAGTACTCAATGCGGAAGAGAAGATTCTCACCCTCGAAACGAGGATCTTCAACGAGGTGCGACTCTCCATATCGGAATACTCGGGCAGCATCCTGGAAGATGCACACATTCTTGCGACGTTGGATTGCTATGTTTCTTTGGCTGATGTCGCCGTTGAAAACAACTATGTGTGCCCGGAAGTTGATGAATCGCTGCGGCTTGAGATCAAAGAGGGGCGTCATCCGGTCATTGAACGGTTGCTGCCGCCCGGTGAACGGTACACCGCCAACAGCACGCTCATGGACGTCGAGGAAAACCAGATCCTCATTGTCACAGGTCCGAATATGAGCGGCAAATCGAGTTATCTCCGCCAGGTCGGATTGGTAGTCTTGCTCGCGCAGGTGGGGAGTTTCGTTCCTGCCGCCGAAGCGCATGTTGGTCTCGTCGATCGGATTTACACGAGAGTCGGCGCGAGCGACAATATCGCTTCCGGCGAGAGCACGTTTCTTGTAGAAATGCATGAGGCAGCGACGATCGTCAACACGGCAACGAACCGCAGCTTGATTTTGCTTGATGAAGTAGGCCGTGGCACAAGCACCTTTGATGGCATCAGCATCGCGTGGGCTCTGACAGAGTATCTTCACGGCCGGATCGGTGCGAAGACGTTGTTCGCCACCCATTATCACGAGCTGAACGAGCTTGCGGATCTATTTCCACGTATCAAGAACTACAAAGTGGATGTTCGCGAGTATGGTGACAAGGTGATTTTTCTGCACAAGGTTGTTCCGGGCTTTGCTGATCACTCCTATGGAATCCAGGTGGCCCAGATGGCGGGTTTGCCGGAAGAGGTGACAGAACGGGCGAAGAAGATACTGAAGAACCTGGAAGAATCGGAACTGAACGTTCATTCGAGCGGAAGGCAGTTGAAAGGGCGCATCCCGCCTCCGGATATCCAGATGACATTGTTTGAGGTGAAAGATGACAAGTTGCGAGATGAAATCCGGAAATTGAATGTCGAGAAGATGACTCCCTTGGAAGCGCTGCAAAAACTCGTCGAACTTCAAAAGCGTATCGAGGAGAAGTAGCGGGCTGCAAGTGAATGTAACCCCACCAGTAATTCAACCAGCGAAAGAGACCTCATGGAACAGAAACCGGTTCGAGAGATCCGAAACCATCGATTGAGCCATATCCCGATTCTTAAAGTTGATCCCATCGTGATTGAATCAAAGTTCGGTCACGGATGCTCTATGTCCAACTGCAATGCCACCTGCTGCCAACATGGGGTGATGGTGGATCTACAGGAAAGAGACAAGATCCTGCAGCATGCTGATCTTGTCAGAAAACACATGGAGCCGGAACAAGAGCATGATTCCTCCCAATGGTTCGACCCCGAAGATGAACCGGATACGGACTTTCCGTCGGGGCGGGCGATTGGAACGCAGGCGAATGAACGGGGGTGCATCTTCCTGATGAAAGATGGACGATGTGTGCTTCAGTTCGTCGCGGCAGAAGAGGGGATATCCAAACACACTTTGAAGCCGTTCTTCTGTTTCGCGTTTCCGGTAACGATAGAAACGGGCGTCCTGACCATCGATGATCCTGATTTCACAAATCGCCCCGAATGCTGCAGCATGGTTCCCGGTGGAAATCACTCTGTCCTGGAAGTGTGTGCTGAGGAGTTCGAATTCGTGCTTGGCGAGGAGGGGATGAAGGAACTCACTGAGATGGTACACCCCAAGAAATAGCCGCTCTCGCCACGTCAGATCTCACAACCTCAGTTGAATTGCACGAAGTCTCCTCGAATCCCTCTGCGGATCGATGGGGATCGATGGTGGCTGTTTAGCATATTTCCGCCTTTTGCACCCCCTGCTTTAGTACTCGCAAGCCCCAAAAGGAATCCTCTGGACTCCTCCGTCTCCGTCTCACCGCATGTCTCCCTCATCACAATCGCGCAAATCGAACAGAAATCGGCAATTTCTAGACAGTACAAAAGCTCGAAAGCGCGGATTGTCGCAGAGAGATTATCTCCTGGCGGTCTTGCAGGGAGGGCCAGCAAAAAAAAAGAAAGATTTCACTTGACAAATGCCTCTGCGCGTATTATATTGGAAACCAATAAGACGATATACGTTTCCACCGTATTTGACATCATAAACGCAAAGACATTGAATTAACGAATCAATGTATATTAGGAAACGGCAAACACGCTTACAGTATCTAACTTCTCCCTATAGAGATGACGACAGAATTAGAATTACGCGATGTAATCCTGGAGCACGCTCGAAACGAGTTTTTGGCGCGCGGCTTCAGCAAGGTTACAGTCGACGAAATCGCTTCTCACTTGGGAATAAGCAAGAAAACCCTCTACAAATCTTATCCTAGCAAGGAGGAGCTGCTTCGAGCCTCTTTGCACTCGATGATGCGCTCCGCTGGGTGGGAGCTGGAGCGCATCGTTTCTTCCGACAAACCTCTCGTTGAAAAACTTTCTGCGGCGATGGTGACTATGGGGACCTACCTCAGCAAGGTTCGCAAGGAAAGCATCATCGACCTCCAGCGTTCTGCACCGACCATATGGAAAGAGCTTGACAAGTTTCGGAAAGAGCATATCATCAGCCGAGTTGTCGCCATGGTCACTCAGGCGAAAGCTGAAAACATCTTACGTCACGAGGTTCATGAAGAGGTGGTTGTCGAGATGCTGATAAACTCTATTCAGGGGATTGTGAGTCCGGATGTCCTGATGACTCATTCGTTTTCTGCTGAGCAGGCCATTCGGAGCATCGTGACTGTAATGTTTCAGGGAGCACTGACGGACTCTGCAAGAAAAGAGCTCCGTTCATTAGATCGCAAACAGGAATCTTCCTAACACCTTGAAGGTCGAAATGAAAACACAACTATTCTTGTTCATATGCGCGGCCGGTGTCATCGGCTGCGGCTCGAATCACAAAGGCGTGATCGAGGCCAGCGGAACACTCGAGGCCACGGAAGTCAAAGTGAGCGCGAAAGTTCCCGGTCAGATCGAAATAATTCGCGTTCAGGAAGGGTCCCAGGTGCAGGCAGGGGATACGCTCATCATCTTGGACCGGTCGACGTTGGAGCTTCAGTTCAAACAGGTCCAGTCCGGGTTTGAGGTCGCGGACGCACAGTATCGTTTGCTGCTGAACGGCGCGAGGTCCGAAGACATCCGTCTCGCAGAAGATGCACTTCGCCAGGCTGAGGCGTCATATAAGAACGCAAACGACGACTACAACCGAATGAAAGAACTCCTAGCGAGTAATACCGTCACGAGGAAACAATTTGACGACGCAGAATCGAGATACACGATTGCAAAGGCGCAGCTGAGTTCGGCGGGACAAGGGCTTGCCAAACTGAAGAACTTCGCAAGACCGGAGGATCTCGCCGCAGCTCGTGCACGCGCGAGTCAATCACAAGCCTCGGCGGATCTTCTCAAGAAGCAACTCGTGGATGCTGTCGTGGTGGCCCCGGTAGCGGGCACCGTCACTCATATCCCTGTAGAACAAGGAGAGCTGGTGAGTATGGGTGCTGTCGCTGCATCGATCTCCCGTCTCGACAAGATGAACTTGATGATTTACGTCAGCGAGACGGAGCTTGGAAAAGCTAAGCTCGGAGGAATGGCGGATGTTTACATTGACACCTATCCGGACAAAGCGTTCGCGGCGAAGATTGTCTACATCTCGTCGATTGCAGAGTTCACCCCGAAAAACGTTCAGACAAAAGAAGACCGCACGAAGCTTGTGTTCGGAGTGAAGCTGGAGATCGAAAACAGAGAAGGCGTGTTGAAATCCGGGATGCCGGCGGACGCATATGTCCGCTAAGAAGAATTCATGAATGCCATTGAATTGCGATCAGTGAGTAAGTCCTTCGAGGGCCGCGTGGTCGTCGATGCTGTCTCCCTTCAGGTGAGCAAAGGGGAGATGTATGCACTCGTCGGTCCCGATGGCGCCGGGAAGACGACCACGATTCGAATGTTATGCGGCATTCTTCCGCCGGACCAAGGTGAACTCACGGTATGCGGCTACGACGTTCAGAAGCAGCCTGGGGAGGTCAAGAAGAGAATCGGCTACCTATCGCAGAAATTCAGTTTGTATGGAGATCTCTCCGTCGACGAAAACATCGAGTTCTTTGCAGAGATACACGGAGTAACGGACTATCGCGAACGTCGGGAGGAATTGCTTGAGTTCACGCGCCTGACTCCCTTCCGGGGTCGATACGCTGAGAAGTTGTCCGGAGGCATGAAGCAGAAACTCGCGTTGGCCTGTACGTTGATCCACACTCCGGAAGTCATCTTCCTGGATGAGCCGACCGCAGGCGTCGATCCCGTGTCCCGTCGAGATTTCTGGAAAATCCTCTCAAACCTGCTGAAGAACGGGATCACCATCTTCATGACCACCCCTTATCTCGATGAGGCAGAACGGTGCATGCATGTAGCAATGATGAACGAAGGTAGGATCCTCGTGGCCGAAAGTCCCCAAGACCTGAAGAAGATGATGAAGGGAACAATCATCGAATTGGTTTGTTCGGACATTCGAAGGGCTGCATCACTCTTAAAAGCAGAGAACTGCGTACAGGAAGTCCAGGCGTTCGGAGATCGGCTCAACATCAGGGTCTATGATGAACGGAAGGACATTCGTACGGTCGTTGCCCTGTTGGAAAAGAACTCTATTGAGGTGATGGATCATAGAGTGGTCACTCCATCGCTGGAAAACGTATTCATTTCGCTCTTGTCGGGCCAGGGAGCCGGACAAGTTCTTGAGGGAGGTCAGGGAGCATGAAAAGAACTGTCGTAGTGGCGGGCGTTCTGTGCGCAACTATCGTGTCATTGACATTCGGGCAGAGGAGGACTCTCACGATCGAAGAGAGCCTCACCATCGGGTTGGAGAATAGCAAGGTCCTTCACGCCTCGCAAATGAAATCAGAGTACGCGGAAGCCAAAGCGCGAGAAGTGTCTGCCTCGTTGTATCCGTCGCTCAAGCTCCAGGCATCCTATCAACGACTCAGCTCCGTCCCGGAGTTCAAGATTCCGTTTCCCGGCATTCCCACGATCTTTCCCTACATCGCGGACAACTATGTGGCGCGCGCATCTTTCCAACAGCCGATCTTCACAGGATGGAAATTGCAGGGAGCTGCAGACAACGCATCCTACCAGGCTGATGCGACGAGGATCGATGTGACAAAAGACAAAGGCGAGCTTATTTTCAACATCAAGTCGGCATATTGGAATCTCTTTCGAGCGAGAGAAATCAAGCGGTTGGCGGATGAAAACGTATCACAGGTCTCTGCTCATCTGGATGACACCGGAAACCTCATGAAGCAGGGGCTGGCAACGACCAACGATCTTCTCAAGGTGAAGGTTCAGTTGTCGAATTCCAGGATCCTCCAAAGCGATGCCGTCAACAATGTGCGAGTGGCGACCATTGTCTTCAACTCCACGGTCGGACTTCCGCTCCAAACGGAAATCGATGTTGTGTCACAGTTGACTCCAACCTCCAAAGAATTTGGAGAGCTTCAAAAGCTTTTGACTGTCGCAGTCGTGCAACGCCCGGAAATCCTCGCCATGGATTCGCGTGTCAGAGCGTCCGATGCGGCAATTGTCTCTGCGGCCGGAGGATGGTTCCCTCAGATCTTCCTCACAGGGAACTACTACTATTCCAGGCCGAATCAACGAATCATCCCCTTGCAGGACGAGTTTAAGAACACCTGGGATGTCGGTGTGTCAATGCAGTTCGACCTGTGGAATGGGCTCACGACCCTTCATCAGACGAGTCAGGCGAGGTCTCAGTATGAACAAAACAAGGATATCCTCTCAACTCTCAAAGACGGCGTTACTCTGGAAGTGACCCAGAATTATCTGAACTATCGGCAAGCGAAAGAGCGAATCCAGCTTTCGGAGCTCAGTGTGCAGCAAGCGAATGAAAACTACCGAATGGCTTCCGAGAAATTCAAAACAGGGCTTACCACAAGCTCCGAGCTCCTCGACGCGGAGGTGGCGTTGTTGCAGTCGAAGCTGCAACTGACGCAGTCGCTCGTCGACCACGAGCTTTCAGAAGCAAGGCTCACCAAATCGGTTGGGGATTCTCAATAAAGAGTAGGGAGAACGTTTCAACGGGGATTTGAGGACATGAACGCCATTGAAGTTCAAGATCTGACGAAATGTTTCGGCAAGTTCTGCGCCGTTGACCACATAAACTTTGAGGTCAAATCAGGGGAGATCTTCGGGTTTTTGGGTGCCAACGGCGCAGGCAAGTCCACGACGATTCGTATGCTTTGCGGACTTCTGCAGTCGACTTCCGGGACGGCTCGCGTAGGAGGTTTCGACATTAACACGCAGCCGGAAAAGGTAAAGGAACACATCGGATACATGTCGCAGAAGTTCTCTTTGTACGAAGACCTGACCGTGGATGAGAACATCAACTTTTATGGAAAGATCTACGGCCTCACGGACAGCGATCTTGGCAAGCGCAGAGCATGGGTTCTGGAAATGGCAAATCTGAAGGGCCGCGAGCGCAGCATCACCGGGACCCTGTCGGGGGGATGGAAACAGCGGCTTGCTTTAGGGTGTGCCGTGCTTCATCGGCCTCGTATCGTGTTCCTCGATGAACCAACGAGCGGGGTCGATCCACTCATGAGGCGCAAATTCTGGGAGCTTATCAACGAGCTCTCTGCCGATGGCGTCACGGTCCTTGTGACAACGCACTTCCTTGAGGAAGCTGAATACTGCAACGATATCATCCTGATCAACGCGGGGAGAATCATCGCGGGGGGAAGCCCAAAGGAATTGAAAGAGGAGCACATCAAGACTCCGATTCTGGAAGTCCAATGCTCCAACGTTATCGAGGCCCTCTCGCTGTTGGAGAAGCAACCATGGGTTGTTGAAACGTCTGTATTCGGAATCTACCTCCATGTCACCGTTTCCGAGGAACGTCTAGCACGTCGAGAGATTATCAGACTTCTGAAGGAGAACGATATCCAGGTAGATCATATAGAACGGATTACGCCTTCGCTGGAAGACGTCTTCATCTATCTTCTGGACCAAGAAGCGAAACGGGCCGCCTAGGAGAGTGCATGTTTAAAAGGCTGATGCCGATCATTAAGAAGGAATTCCGACACATTCGCCGAGACCGGCGCGTATTGGCGATTCTGACGTTGGTGCCGGCTGGGCTCTTGCTTCTCAATGGCTATGCACTGAATTTCGATGTCAATCACATCAGAATGGCTGTTGTTAATCAGGACAAAGGTCCGGTGTCCAGGGAGTTCATCAACTCGTTTGTCACCTCTGGCTATTTTGATTATGTGCAGACGATGTCCACATCCGAGCAAGCGACGAATCTGCTGGATGACGGACACGTGCGGATGGCTCTGGTTATTCCCTCTGATTTCTCCGATCACCTGCTCTCCAATTCAAGAGCCACTGTTCAGATCCTTGTCGACGGAATGGACGCCAGTGCCGCCACCACCATCGTCGGGTATGCTCAAGCTGTCGTTCTCCAATATTCACAAAAGATTGTATTGAGCAATCTCGCAAAGATTGGCAAGGCAAATTACATTCCCATGAACTGCGAAGCCCGAATTTGGTACAATCCAGAGTTAAAGAGCTCAAAGTTCCTTGTTCCCGGTCTTATCGGCTTCATTCTTGCGATCACTTGCGTTATTGCTACTTCACTTTCCATTGTGCGGGAAAAGGAGCGAAACACAGTCGAGCAGATCAACGTCTCGCCGATTCACTCCTTCGATTTCATCATCGGCAAGCTGATTCCTTACGCAATGATCTCCCTGGTCGCTGCCGCGCTCGTTCTTGTGGCAGCGTATTTCCTCTTTGACGTGGTTATTAAGGGAAGCATCCTGTACCTGTTTGGAGCGACGTTGCTTTTCATCACGGCAGCCCTGAGCCTCGGTCTGATGGTGTCGACGATTTCCGACAGTCAGCAAGTGGCTTTTCAAATCGCCACCATTGTGTCCATCGTTCCAACGATTGTCCTTTCGGGATTTGTTTTTCCCATCCGCAGCATGCCGTGGTGGCTGCAGGTGCTCTCGAATATTTCGCCGGCAAAGTTCTACCTCGTTATTCTGCGCAGCATCGTTTTGAAGGGCGTCGGGTTGGCTGCGTTCTGGCCGCAAATTATCTACCTGTCGCTCTATGCCGGTGTTCTTCTGGCGATCAGCACGTTACGCTTCAAAAAGACGATAGGATAGCTCAGTGAGCCTTCAACGAATCACAGCGTTGCTACGAAAGGAATTTGGGCAGCTGTTCAAGGACAAACGGCTTCTGCCGATCGTGTTCCTTGCCCCGGTACTTCAGCTCACGTTTTTAGGATTTGCCGCATCGCTCGATGTCAAGAATATTTCGATGGTGATATGCGACCTGGACAAGACCGTGGAGAGTCGGTCGTTCATTCAGTCGTTTTCAAATTCAGGATATTTCACAATACAGTATGCTACGGAGGACTATAAGAGTGTTCAAGGTTATGTCGACAATAACAAAGTAAACATGGCGCTTGTGATTCCGCCCCGGTTTGGCGACAAGGTCCTCTCCGGAGTGCCGGCGAAAGTCCAGATACTCCTTGATGGAAGCGAAGGAAGCACCGCTGCGATAACCATGAGCTATGTTAATCAGATTATCATGCGCAGTTCAACGGCCATTCTGACGGAGATGCTCGGTGGGAGGTCGCCCTCAGGAGGAGTCGACGCTGAAATCAGATCCTGGTATAATCCTTCGCTGAAAAGTCGCAACTTCATGGTGCCCGGCGTGCTAGTACTCATCCTCCTTATAACGACGATGAACCTCACGGCGATGGCAATCGTCAAGGAAAGGGAGGTGGGCACGCTCGAACAACTTATGGTGACCCCCATCCGGCCAATTGAACTGATCCTTGGCAAGCTTATTCCGTTCACGCTCATCGGATTGGTGAATGTTTCGGTCGTGCTTTCCGTGATGGTGTTCGGTTTCGACATTCCGGTGAAGGGAAGTGTGATCTTGCTCTTCGTTCTGAGTGGAGTATTCCTGCTCAACACGCTCGGCATCGGGCTCTTTGTTTCCACAATTTCCCGTACCCAACAGCAAGCGATGATGACAGCGGTGTTCTTCATTATGATGCCGATGATGTATATTTCCGGATTCGTGTTTCCGATTGAGAACATGCCAAAACCGCTTCAGGTCCTGTCACTCGGTATTCCCATGCGTTACTATCTCATCATCATCCGTTCCATCATCCTCAAAGGTGTCGGGTTGAAGACTCTCTGGCCCGAAGCAAGTATCATGTTCGGGATGGGGATTACGATCCTCTCCGCCAGCGCGTTGAGATTCCGGAAGAAGCTTGACTAATGCCCTCCCTGGAGTTCATTTGATTTTCTGGGAGAAATGAGGTAACATCTCACAGAAACCTATGCTCCGAATCGTCTCCAGGGCTTCATGGTGATTGATGATTCGCCGCCCTGGAGAAACAAGGAACAACCGTTCTGTATTGAGGGTGAAATGATTTATCCTTCCCCTGGTCATGTGGCCAACCAAAAAGCGAAAAGTGAGTACTGAAGCGTTATGATGAACCAGCGCAGGATGTATCGTACGATCGAGAGTTTTGCTTCCCATGAGTTCAAGACCGACAAAGAGCTCTTGAAGCATGTGCTGAACGAGATCGTCAAAGACGAAAAGATCAATATGAAAGGAGGGCGGATCTGGCAATATGAACCTGCCTCAGATTCGTATCGCCTCATCCATCAGATTGGTGTGATCGAACGGCTCGAGTCCGGATACAAGATCGCCCTGTCGGCTTACCCGATTTTCTACCAGCTGGCTGATCATCGTTCAGTCATCGCAAATGAAACGGATCGCTATCTTCGAAAGAAGGGAATTCTCAAATTCTCGGCCACGGGGGTCGGCGAAAAGATTGAGACAAAGAAAGGCAAAATCCCGCAGTACATTCTTGCGTTCAATTCCGATATCATGGAAGAATCTCTGATACCGGATCTCAACATCATCAGCCTGGCGGTGACATCGCTGCTTCGCGGTCGGAGGGTCGAACGGAAGGCGTATCTTCTCGAGAAAGACCTCGACAAAGCGAGAGAAATCCAGCAGAGCATCCTCCCCCAGCACGCTCTGACGTTTCATCACTACGAGTTGTACGGAATCTCGATTCCTGACAGGATTGTCGGGGGGGATTTTTTCGACTATCTTACCTCCGACTCGGAGAATGACCGGCTGAGTGTTGTGATTGGCGATGCGGCGAGCAAGGGATTCCGGGCAGCAGCACAGGCGTTGTATGTCGCAGGTGCATTGCGAATGGGAATCACCTATGATACGAAAATCGCCGCGGTGATGGCGCGTATCAACAAGCTGGTGAACAAGACATTTTCAGAAGAACAGTTCGTGACGATGTTCTATGCAGAACTCTCCGATGATCCAAAGGGCCTCTTGCTCTATTCGAACGCCGGCCATAACAGTCCCATGGTGTACAGAGCCGACACAAAGCAGATCGACCTCCTTGAGGCGACCGGTCAGATTATGGGCCCTTTCCCCGACGGCGTATACAAAGTGGGGAATACGCATCTTCGGAAAGACGATGTCGTCGTTCTCTACACCGACGGCGTCATCGAGGCAGTGGGAGGGGGAGAGATGTACGGTGAACCTCGCCTGGAGCGAAAGATCACCGAATTCGCATCGCTGAGTGCGAAGGACATCTGCAAGAGATTGTTGGACGACGCGATCCAGTATTCGGCCGCGTCCGACGACGGAGACGATAAGACCATTGTTGTTATCAAGCGCGTGAATTGATTTCACTCTCCAGATTCATAGGTGAGGATTGCCATGACTGAACAGAAACGTATCGGCGTTGTTATTGCAGTTTCGAGCGGGTCTTTGACCTCCCTCATCGATTCCGATATCAAGACGCTCTCCCGGGAGATCAACGGCAAGATGTATTACATCGGCCAGATTGGCAGCTACGTTCTTGTGCCCGTTGGCAAGATCATTGTTGTCGCGATGGTCTCGCAGTTCAAGAAAGTGGATTTTTCAGAGAATGGAAAACTCGCGCAGCGCTGCGTCATGGAACTGAGCCTTGTCGGGACAGTGAAGGGAGGACGCTACGAGCGCGGCGTTTCGATCATACCGCCTGTCGATGCCCTGGTTTTCATCGCAGAAGACGCTGATCTCACTGCGGTCTTCTCTGTGTTCCGTAAGTATGGATTTTCAGTGGGACAACTTTCCCTGTTTGAACGCGAGCGGGCCTATCTCGATCCCAATAGGTTTTTCGGAAAACATCTTGCCATCCTTGGTTCCAGCGGATCGGGAAAGTCTTGCACCGTATCCTCGATTCTCCAGAAGGTCGCCCCCTATCCTGACACGAACGTGGTCATCCTGGATATTCACAACGAGTATTCTTCGGCATTCCCGGAAACGAGCCAGCATCTCGACATCGCCGAGCTCGAGCTCCCGTACTGGCTGATGAACCTTGCCGAGCTTCAGGAGACGTTTATCGACGAGCGAGACGAAAACGCAGCAACGCAGCTCACCGTGTTCAAAGATCTCATCACCGCCTCAAAGAAGGGGAAAAATCCGGAATTGGCCGACGTCATTACCGTGGATACTCCCGTCTATTTCGATCTGTCTGAGGTGCGTGCGAAGATTCAGTACTATGATTCTGAAAAGATTTCTGGTTCGACCGGAGCAAATGCCAAAGAGGGTCCCTTCTATGCGAAGTTTACCCGATTCCTGGTTCGGCTCGACAGCCGACTGAACGATCCAAGGTACACGTTCATGTTCAGGCCGAAAGAATATATACAGTCGAGCGCCTTCAAATTACTCCTGAACAGAATCTTCGGGAAGACGCAAGATTCACGTATCACGATCATGGACTTGAGCGGCGTTCCGTTTGATATCGTCAATACCATCGTTTCGTTGCTCGCCCGCCTGGCGTTTGACTTCAACTTCTGGAATGCAAATCGCCGCGATTTTCCCATACTCCTCGTTTTTGAAGAGGCGCATAACTACCTACCCTCCACGGGAGGATCGGGTACGAGTGCTGCCAGAAGAACGGTTGAGCGCATAGCCAAGGAGGGCCGTAAGTACGGCGTGAGCTGTATGATCGTCAGCCAACGGCCGTCTGAAGTCTCCGAGACCATTCTTTCACAGTGCAACAACTTTGTCATCCTCCGATTGACCAACCCCGTGGATCAGGGATACGTGGGCAAGCTGATGTCCGATACGTTCTCGGGATTGATTGATACGCTGCCTGCTCTGCGACAGGGAGAGGCACTGATCGTGGGAGAAGCAATCCCTATGCCTTTGAGGGTACAGATCGACTTTCCCAACCCTGAGCCGAGCAGCGCCGACATCAAGTTCTTCGACAAATGGAAGCAAAGTGAAGTGCGAACGGAGATTCCAGAAGTCGTTGACCGGTGGTGGAGACAGCAGCGAGGATAGGCGTGCTTTCCGTCATCTTCGGGATGTAGTATCTCCCTGGAACAATACTCCTTTGGATCGTGTTCTCCTATCATTGTCACACATCCCTAAGGGTACCCCGTGCTCATTAAACAAGCAGACGAACTTCATCCGTCCGAAATCACCCCGGAAAACGTCTACCTCAATCGCCGGACATTTATCCGCATTGCCTCTGCAGCAGGAATAGGGCTTGCATCTTCCGCGGTCTTTCCTCATCTGCTTGATAGCCAGGACCGATGGCCCCAAGGGAAGAAAGGACCGTACGATGTTAGTGAAGAAGTGAACAAGTTCAAGGACATCACGACGTACAATAACTTCTACGAGTTCGGAGTTGACAAGGGCGACCCCGCAGAAAATTCTGGGAGCTTTCATCCGAAACCCTGGACGGTTCACATCGAAGGGGAGATTAAGAAACCGGCGACCTACAATCTTGATGACATCCTGAAGCTCTCGAAGATAGAGGATCGAATCTATCGCCATCGATGCGTCGAAGGTTGGTCTATGGTGATTCCGTGGCGGGGGTTCCCGCTCGCTGATCTCATCAAGAGAGTGGAACCGACCTCGAAAGCCAAGTACGTGACGTTTGAGACTATCTACCGCCCCGAAGAAATGCCCGGGCAGAAGCGGAGTGTCTTGGAATGGCCTTATGTCGAAGGACTCCGGATGGACGAGGCTCGTCATCCGCTGACTTTGCTTGCCGTGGGACTGTACGGGAAGGATCTGCTGAATCAAAATGGCGCTCCGTTGAGACTCGTTGTTCCCTGGAAGTATGGATTCAAGAGCATCAAATCGATAGTGAGGATCAAATTTGTTGAGAAGGAGCCGCAAACAACATGGAATCTTCTGGCTCCCAATGAGTACGGATTCTATTCCAACGTGAACCCGGATGTTGACCATCCCCGGTGGAGTCAGAAAACCGAACGAAGAATTGGTGACTTCCTGAAGCGCAAGACACTGATGTTCAACGGGTACGGTGATCTCGTGAGCGGAATGTACACCGGGATGGATCTGAAAAAGAACTTCTAGCTGGAGAACGTAGTGCCAAAGAAACAGGTGGAAATGAGGATCTTGAAACTGTTGATATTTCTCCTGGCTTTGGTGCCGGTGGCATTGTTGGCGTGGAGGGCGATGGCGGGGGAACTTAGCGCTAATCCCATCAAAGACATCACTGAAGAAACCGGAATCTGGACCCTGCGGTTTATTCTTCTCACCCTCACCATCACACCATTGCGAAAAATTTCTGGTTGGGCTCCGCTGGCACGTTTTCGCAGGATGATCGGTCTTTTCGCGTTCTTCTATGGCTCATTACATTTCGTGACTTACATTTATCTGGATCAGTTCTTCGTACTCGACGAGATCTTGCGAGATGTAGTGAAACGTCCGTTCATCACCGTCGGATTCGCCGCGTTTGTGACGATGATACCGCTGGCTCTCACCTCTCCGAACCGGGTCGCAAAGTGGATGGGAGGAAAAAGATGGCGGCTTCTCCACAGGCTGGTTTATTTTACTGCATTGGGAGGAGTAATACACTATCTTTGGTTGGTGAAAGCGGACACCCAACGACCCTTGATGTACGGAGGAATTCTTGTCATGCTTCTTGCATACCGGCTCTGGGACTATGTCCGTTCCCATCGTATCGCGGAGAAGTCGCATTCGAGGATCGAAGCGAATCCTGCGTAGCCTGAAAAAAGAAACCTCATGACATTCTCAGCATCACGCCGCCTGCTCACAGCACTCTGCTTCAGTTTCCTCATAACCCTCGGGGCGATCGCACAAGACAGAATTCGCGATCTCGAGGGATCCCTCAAGACTCATCCTACCGATGAATCGATTCTGATGGAACTCGGGAAACTCTACCACGACAGGGCAGCTGCGGGTGACGCAGATGGGATCGACAAGGGCTTCCAGTGTTTCGACAGACTCCTCGCGATCGATACCGCCAATGCAGTCGCCCTCGCCTATCGCGGGGATCTCTGGGCTTTGCGAGCACAGGATTCCTGGTGGCCACCAAACAAGTGGAGCTATCTCCGGAAGGGAAGTTCCGAGCTGGATTTGGCAGTGGGGCGGGCGCCGGACAACATGATGATCCGATTGCTTCGTGGCATGAATGCTCTCGCTGCACCCGGTTTCTTTGGAAGGCTTTCGGTCGCTCTTGAGGACTTCATTGTGCTTCTGAAGCACCCCGCCTTCCCGGAACAGTCCGTCGAGCTGCGAGTGTCGATCTACTACTATGCCGGAGTTGCCCACAAACGGGCCGATGATTACGACAGAGCTCGTGAATTGTTCAAGAAAACAATTTCACTGCTTCCAGAATCGGATTTTGCCAGGAGGGCGCAAGTCGAACTGAAGGACATGGGATCGTAGAAATAACTCACCTCACCTTACCGCGTTGATCACCCGCTCAAGCTTTGCTCGTACTTCCTCTGCAATTGGCCGCACAGCCTCGTTGTCCATTACTCTTGTCATCGACATCGGATCGAATGCTGACACGACGGTCTTGCCATCTTTCTCGTACACGATCACGTTGCAGGGGAGAAGCAGTCCGATCTGTTCTTCTGCCTGCAGCGCCTGATGAGCGAACGACGGGTTGCATGCACCAAGGATAATGTACTTATTGAAATCGACATTGAGTTTCTTTTTCAGTATCTCCTTGACATCGATCGTTGTGAGAACGCCAAAACCCTCCTTCGTCAACTCTTCCGTGACTCTCTCGATTGCGCGTTCGTACGATAATAGAACTGTTTTGGAAAAACCGTAGCTCATGAAGCTATGCTCCCTCTGCGAATGGTTGCTTGGGTTGGGTGTGAATATAGGAGTTCACGAGGACGATGCCTAGCAACATGAGTGAGTTCATCCTCGGTTTTGGAAGTTCCATTCAGCGATGCCGCCGTTCATGCTTGCTGTTGAAAACCCAAAACGCTTGAGTCTGACCGCGGCAACCACGCTTCTATTGCCCGTCTGGCAATAACAGATGATCTCTCTGTTCTTGTGCTTGTCCAGTTCGGCTGATCGGCGCGTCAATTCGTGCAGGGGAATATGATGTGCATTTTTGAGGTGACCCTGCTGCCATTCCTTCTGCGAGCGGACGTCAAGAAGCAACACACCTCGAGTTGAATTGAGTCTCTCGACTACTTCCCCGACACTGTAGTGCGTGACCGATCGGTTCACGAAGAACCGACGGACGGCAATGAGGATGAGCAGCGAGGCGAGAATATAGAACAGGATTTCACCCGTCATTCAACCTTCTCCTGAAGTACTGGGTATTTCTTGATGTTCCACTCGCGTATTCCTCCCGCGAGATTCACTGCATTGAATCCACTGTCCGAAAGGAGCCTGGCTGCCTTGCCGCTCCGGTTTCCTGATCGACAGTAGACAATGATCAGCCGGTTGCGAAAAGCGTTCAGTGAACTCATCTGGCCGCGAAGATCTTGAAGAGGAATCAGGATGGCGTTCCGAAGATGCCCTGTAGAACTGTTCCATTCATCGAGATTCCGAACGTCTAGGAACACGACGGCTGTGTCACCGTACACATGGTGCACAGCTTCGTCGGCACTCATCATTTTGACATGCGGGTGCTTGTGTTGGAGGACTACAAACAAACCGATCGCGGTGAAGAGAACGAAAAGGTAACCGGAGAAGCCGTGCTTTCCCAGCGTCATGGTCATAGAAACGTCAACTAGTTCAGGCCGCAGGCGCCCCCGCAGCAGCCGCCCCCCATTTCGCAGGGAGGAGCAGACGGAGAGGAACTCGCGGAGCCGCCGATGGAGACGGTCGCAGTGGAAAACAGTTTCTTGTGCTTCGAGGAACCACAGCTCGGACAGATGACATCTTCTGTTACTTCTCGCACCTTGTGGTAGACGTCATAAGTCTTTCCACAATCGGAACACGAATAATCAAATACAGGCATTGAATCGATCTCCTAAGATTTCTTCTGCTCTCTGCAATAGTTGTCTTTGTGTGATGCAGCGGGAGGCAGAAAGGATTCAGCATTTGGCGAATCTATCCCGCCGACAGCACCAATTCCGTAGCCCCTAAGTTTGCTTCAGCAGCGATCGCAAGACGAATTGCAGGATTCCGTCATGTTTGTAGTAGTCGACCTCGTTCGGGGTATCGATTCGGGAGAGGACTGTGAACGTCTTGACACCTCCCTTTGGATCGGTTGCCTTTACTGTGAGTCTCTGGCGTGGCTGAAGGCCCGTCGCAATTCCTTGAATTGTATACGTCTCCAGGCCGGACAATCCGAGCGACTTACAACTTTGCCCTTCCTCGAATTGGAGGGGAAGAATACCCATCCCGACCAGATTGCTTCGATGGATTCGTTCAAAACTCTCAGCAATGACAGCACAGACGCCTTGCAATCGCGGTCCCTTTGCGGCCCAGTCTCTTGAGGATCCTGAGCCGTACTCTTTGCCGGCGATGATGATGAGGGGGATTTGCTCCTCACGAAACTTCATCGCTGCGTCATAGATTGAAAGCGGTTCCTTCGATGAGGGATGAAGAGTCCATCCTCCTTCGGTGCCCGGGGCGATGAGATTGCGCAATCTGACATTGGCGAACGTGCCTCGCATCATCACCTCATGGTTACCCCGGCGAGAGCCGTACTGATTGAAATCCTTTTTCTGAACACCGTGATCGACGAGATACTTTGCCGCTGGACTGTTTACGGCAATCGAACCGGCCGGTGAGATGTGGTCTGTCGTCACGGAATCTCCCAGCAAGGCCAGCACTCTCGCATTGACGATATCCTGACGCAGTTTTGGTTCTTTGGGAAGACTCTCGAAGTAAGGCGCTGCCTTGATGTACGTCGATTTCTCATCCCACGCATATCGCACACCCGTTGGAACGGGCAACGACTGCCATTCTTTGCCGCCTTCAAAAACATTGGAGTATTCTTTTACGAACATTTCGGATTTGACACACTTTCGCACGGTGCTTTCAATCTCTTCCGGTGACGGCCAAATGTCTTTGAGATACACCGGCTTTCCATCGGTCCCGGTGCCGAGGGGCTCATTCTGAATGTCAATGTTCATCGTCCCGGCGAGTGCGTAGGCTACGACGAGTGGCGGTGATGCCAGGTAGTTGGCGCGAACTTGAGCATGAACCCGACCCTCGAAATTCCTGTTGCCGGAGAGCACGGAAACGGCGACGAGATCGCTTTCCTGCAATGCCTTCGAGATCGCATCAGGAAGTGGACCGCTGTTGCCAATGCACGTGGTGCATCCATATCCCACAAGGTTGAAGCCAAGTTGATCAAGCGCGGTATTCAATCCGGCTTCGCGCAGGTAGTCTGTCACAACTTTTGAACCCGGTGCCAGACTGGTTTTTACCCAAGGCTTCGATTTCAGCCCGCGAGCCACGGCCTTCTTTGCAAGGAGCCCCGCAGCGACAAGTACCGTCGGGTTTGATGTATTGGTGCAACTGGTGATTGCGGCGATCACGACAGCACCATGGGTGAGCTGAAAGGCCGCGCCGTTACCTTGCACAGGCACGGTTTTCAGAATCGTGTCCGCCAGATTCTCCTCCTTTTGCTGAGCATCACCGGACCCAGTCTCATTGATCCAACTCGATGCGGCCTCTTTGTTCAGCGCGATCCCTTTCATTTCGAGCATCTCGACGAGCGATTTTCGATAGGATCGTTTCGCCTGGGAAAGCGGCACTCTATCCTGTGGCCGCTTTGGGCCGGCAATACTTGGCTCGACGGTGGCGAGATCGAGCTCAAGGATATCGCTAAATTCAGGCTCGGGACTGTCAGGTGTATGGAAGATGCCCTGCTCCTTGCAGTATGCTTCCACGAGTGCGACTTCTTGTTTGCTGCGGCCGGTAAAACGCAGAAAGTTCAGTGTCTCCTGATCGATAGGGAAGAAGCCCGTTGTTGCGCCGTACTCCGGAGCCATGTTTGCGATCGTTGCGCGATCCGGGAGTCCAAGCGAGGACATGCCGGGTCCGAAGAATTCGACGAATTTGCCGACGACCCCCTTCTTCCGAAGGATCTGCGTTGCCGTTAGAACGAGATCAGTGGCGGTTGATCCGGGCCGGAGCTTTCCCGTCAGTTTGAATCCTACTACTTGGGGGATAAGCATCGAAATGGATTGACCGAGCATCGCTGCCTCTGCCTCGATTCCACCGACACCCCATCCGAGAACTCCGAGGCCATTGATCATTGTTGTATGCGAATCCGTTCCGACGAGCGTGTCGGGATATGCCCACGTTTCGCTTCCTTCCTGCATCGTAAAGACGGCTTTCGCCAAATACTCTAGATTGATTTGGTGGACAATGCCCGTGCCGGGGGGAACGACACGAAAGTTCTTGAAGGCTTGTTGTCCCCAACGGAGGAATGCGTATCGCTCCGTGTTGCGTTCGAATTCCTTTTCAACATTCGACGTGAAAGCGGAAGAAGTACCGAAGTCGTCGACCTGGACGGAATGGTCGATCACGAGGTCGACCGGTTGCAGCGGATTGATCTTGTTCGGGTCACCTCCCATGGTGACCATGGCGTCCCGCATGACGGCGAGGTCTACAATACAGGGGACTCCGGTGAAATCCTGAAGCAGAACTCGGGCCGGCATGAAAGCGATTTCTCTATCAGGAATGGCTTTCGCGTCCCATGTGATCAGTGCTTCAATGTCCTCTCGGCGGACGACTCTGCCGTCTTCCTTGCGGAGCAGGTTCTCGAGGAGAATTTTGAGAGAAATGGGCAACCGGGCCAGTGAGCCAGCAAACGACTGCTCCAGCTTCTGAAGCGAGTGAATTGAATAGCTCTTTCCCTCCACAGTCAGGGTTGTTTTGGTGTGAAAAGTGTCCATTGCCTGCATCAATGTCTCCTCGGTGAGATCGCCTCGTTGTGTACGCTTTATGGATATTCACGCGCTCCTGCTAAATATAAGAAAAAAATGCAGTGAATTCCCAGATGAATGACCTCCTCCTCGAAGAATGTCATGGAACTGAAAGTCGGGTGTTTTCTGTTTATATTGGCACAGGTTGTTCCAGATCGGCTTCCTTCATCATCGAAATGCCTACAGGATTGTGATGAGACGAATCCTTCTCGCGGCAAGTCTTCTCCTCTGCGTGCAATTCATCCTCGCTCAAGAGTCTGACAGCTATCTCAAAGGAGAATTCAGAGCCCAAGAGGCCCGCAAATATCAGATGCTGGCCAAACAATACAGCACGCTCACACCGGGCCAGGAGGGATTCGATGTCACATACTATAAGCTTGACCTGAACCTCAGTGTCAATCCAACAAACTACCTGAGCGGCTCGGTCTTGATGGTGGCGAAGGTGCTGAATGACAATCTCGGATCTATCGTACTCGATCTTATGAGAGCGATGACGGTGGACACTGTGGTTGTTGGGGGCGTTCCTGTGAACTTCAGCCAGCAGAGTTCGACCCTGACGATCACCTTGAATCGTTTATATGCAAAGAATGAGATGCTCAGCGTGAGAGTTGTCTATGAGGGTGTTCCCGGAAGCTCTGGCTTCGGAAGCTTTGCATTCTTAACACACGCAACTGCTTCCGGTTCCGCTGTACCATGGGTTTGGTCTCTCAGCGAGCCGTACGGAGCGAAAGACTGGTGGCCCTGCAAGGATCACCCGGGAGACAAAGCTGATTCTGTGGATGTGTGGGTCACGTGCGACTCAAGATTCAAGGTGGGATCCGAAGGCAAACTTGTCGCGGTCATTGATAATGGAAATGGCACCATGACGCACAGGTGGCAGCATCGATATCCGATTGCTACGTACCTTGTCTCGATTGCAGTGACCGATTATTCCGAGATCTCAGGATGGTTCAAATACAGTCAGTCGGATTCGATGCAGGTGTTGGACTATGCACTCGGCACAAATGTCCCTCAGGGCACGACGAACATCGCTTCTGCCGCGGCTTCAATGAGTACGACACTCTCAATACTTCAAATCTACTCCGACCTTTTCGGATTGTATCCGTTCATCAGGGAGAAATATGGCTTTTCCCAATTCGGATGGGGTGGAGGCATGGAACACCAAACGATGACCTCCATCGTGAACTTCGGTGAAAGCCTGCAGGCTCACGAGACGGCTCATCAATGGTTTGGAGACATGATAACAACCAGGACCTGGCCTCACATCTGGCTGAATGAAGGATTTGCGACCTACTGCGTCGCACTGTACTATGAAAGGAAATCGGGACCGACGGGCTATTGGAATGAAGTGAACAACAATATTCTTTCCGGTATCAAAGGGACTCCCGGTTCCGTGTACGTGACGGACACATCTACTGTCGCACAGGTATTTAGTACCGCTCTCGTATATCATAAGGGCGGGACGGCGCTTCACATGCTCCGACACGTTCTCGGAGACTCTCTCTTCTTCAAAGCGATGAGGCAATACGCTCAGGATCCGCGCTTTCGATTCGCTACCGCATCGACGGAAGATTTTCAATCCGTATGCGAAGCGGCGTCGGGAAAGGGGACGGGAAGTCTCGACTACTTCTTTAAGGAGTGGATCTACGGTGAGAAGTATCCGAGCTATCAATATCAGGTGGCGAAGCAGAAGAACGATTCATCGTTCACGGTGCGGGTGACGTTAAATCAGACCACAGGTACCAGCAACCCAAGCTTTTTCCAGATGCCCGTTGACTTCCGATTCGCCGGCTCGGGATTGGACACTATCATCACGGTCTTCAACAGTAGTCAGAATCAGGTTTTTACCTTCAACCTGCGCAGAGATCCAACAACATTCCAACTGGATCCGAACAATTGGATCCTGAAGGATGTGTCCGGGACCATGGTTAACGTCGATAAGCTTTCGGCTCTCCCGAACGAATTCGCTTTGTTGCAGAACTATCCGAATCCTTTCAATCCATCGACGATCATTCCGTATGACCTCGCTGCCCCCGCGGTCGTGCGCATCGAAGTGTATAATGCTCTGGGAGCGCTGATGGAGGTCTTGGTCGATAACCGGATGCTTGATGCGGGTAGACATCAGGTGCAATTCAATGGAACAACTGTCGCCGGTGTTTCCCTGCCTTCCGGTGTATACTATTATCGCCTGAAAGCTTCCGGCACAATCATCCAGACAAGGAAGATGGTCTACATCCGATGACTTTGGGTGAGCGAACCATCTTGGGGGAGGTAAGCTCATCGAAAAACAAAAAGCCCGGTGTGAGTTGATTCAGAGACTCAGAAATGATATATTAGTTTCCGCTTAGTTCTTTTCCCCACATTCAGACAAGTGAACAGAGAAGTTGCCCAAGCGCACAGACATCAAATCCATCCTCATCATCGGCTCCGGCCCTATCGTTATTGGTCAAGCATGCGAATTTGATTACTCCGGCACTCAGGCCTGCAAGGTCTTGAGAGAAGAGGGATATCGCGTCATTTTGATCAACAGCAATCCTGCAACGATCATGACCGACCCTGAACTGGCCGATGCGACGTATGTTGAGCCGATTACTCCCGCCGTTGTGGAAAAAATCCTTGAAAAAGAGAGGCCGGATGCCATCCTTCCGACGATGGGTGGCCAGACAGCGTTGAACATCGCTGTGGCGTTGGCAGATAGCGGCGTTCTGGAGAAATACGGAATCGAACTCATCGGGGCAAAACTCGAGGCGATCAAAAAGGCGGAAGATCGCGAGTTGTTTCAGGATGCGATGAACCAGATTGGTCTTGAATCTCCCCGCGGAAGGTTTATCCATACCATGGAGGAGGCGCTTGAGGTCGCAGAGGAAATCGGTTTGCCGATTATCATTCGCCCATCGTTTACGTTGGGAGGGACTGGCGGAGGAACTGCGTACAATCTCCATGAGTTTCGGGAAAAAGTCGAGCATGGCCTCACGAGCAGCCCGATCCGCCAGGTTCTCGTCGAAGAGTCTGTGATAGGTTGGAAGGAATACGAGCTTGAAGTGATGCGCGACCTCAGAGACAATGTGGTCATCATCTGTTCGATCGAAAATTTTGATCCTATGGGCGTTCACACCGGCGACTCGATTACCGTAGCGCCGGCGCAGACGTTGACTGACAAAGAGTATCAGGTGATGCGCGATGCGGCGATCAAGATCATTCGCCAGATCGGAGTTGAAACCGGAGGCTCGAACATTCAGTTCGCCATCAATCCGGTGGACGGTCGGATGATCGTGATCGAAATGAATCCGCGCGTTTCCCGCTCCTCAGCGTTGGCATCGAAGGCGACGGGCTTCCCCATTGCAAAGATCGCGGCGAAGCTTGCCGTGGGGTACACGCTCGATGAAATTCCCAATGACATTACGAAAGAAACACCGGCATCGTTTGAGCCCACCATCGACTACTGTGTCGTCAAGATCCCGCGATGGGATTTCGAGAAGTTCAAAGGCGTCGATGATACGCTCGGTGTGCAGATGAAATCGGTCGGAGAGGCGATGGCGATCGGGCGGACATTCAAGGAGGCATTTCAAAAAGCGCTTCGTTCTCTGGAGCAGGGGAGATTTGGTCTGGGCGCGGACGGGAAAGATGTTTTCGATATCCGGAACCTCCCGGAGGGCAAACGTGACGAGATAAAGAAGAAAGTCATGGATCGATTGAAGATGCCGAAGCCCAACAACGTTTTCTACATGCGATATGCTTTCCAGCTTGGGGTATCGATCGACGAATTGTTCCGTGTGACGAAAGTGGATCCTTGGTTTCTGTACAACATCAAGCAGATTGTCGATTGCGAGGAAGAGCTTTATGGGTATACTGTCTAACGTCCGACGGTGGTTGACGGCAGCAGTTTTGCTTCTGCCCGTTGTCATCTTTGCCCAGCAAACTGTCCCGCCGGACAAGGAAGGCTTGTTGAAGGGCCAAGGCATGGGGCTGGCAGAGGTGGCTGAAATCAACAACTTTCCTGGACCGAAACATACGCTCGATCTCAAAAACGAGCTCGGTCTCACAAGAGATCAGTTGAAGAAGACCGAAGCGCTGGACAAAGTAGTTGCAAGTGCGGCGCTCGCGAAAGGCGAAGAGATCGTCACTGCAGAGGAAGAACTGACGAAACTTTTCGAAGCTGGGACCATCAGCGAGAAAGCTTTGCGATCCAAACTCGAGGAAATCGCAAAATTGAGAGCCGATCTTCGCTTCATCCATTTGCAGGCACACTTGCGAATGAAACAGATCCTGACGCCGGATCAGATCAAACGGTACGCAGAACTCAGAGGACATGAAGCAAAACTCGAAAATTAAAGATCCTTTGACCCGGGTGACACGCGAGGCCATGCTCAAAGCCAAGCAGTATGGCTTCTCGGACATGCAACTCGCTCACATCTGGGGATCCACGGAGAAGGCCCTCCGGCAGCTTCGCAAAGAGATAGGCGTGATTCCGGTCTATAAGACCGTCGATACTTGCGCCGCTGAATTTGAAGCTCATACCCCGTATCACTACTCGACGTATGATCAGGAAAACGAGTCTGTGCGGACTGACCGCAAGAAGGTTATCATTCTCGGCGGTGGCCCTAATCGGATCGGCCAGGGAATAGAGTTTGACTATTGCTGTGTCCACGGAGTGTATGCCCTCGCAGAAGAGGGAATAGAAACAATCATGATCAACTGTAATCCGGAAACTGTTTCGACGGATTACGACACGACAGACAAACTCTATTTTGAACCGTTGACGCTCGAAGACGTTCTCAACATTTACGACCATGAGCAACCACTTGGAGTGATCGTGAGCTTTGGCGGTCAGACTCCCCTCAAGATTGCAAAGTCTCTCGAAGACCACGGCGTCAAAATTCTCGGAACCTCCTCTGAGGGAATTGACATTGCCGAAGACCGCGAGCGTTTCGGAGCGCTGTTGCGAAAGCTGAAGATTCCCCATCCCATGTACGGAACGGCATATTCTGTGACGAACGCCGTCCTGGTGGCAGAGCAAATCGGTTTTCCCGTCCTCATTCGCCCTTCCTATGTTCTCGGCGGACGGGCGATGGAAATCTGCTACAACAGCGATGCAGTGCGCGAGTACATGAAAAAGGCCGTCGATGTGTCTCCCGACCACCCCGTGCTGATCGATAGGTTTCTGGAGGATGCGTTTGAGTTCGACGTAGATGCCGTCTGCGACGGAAAAGATGTGCTCATCGGCGGAGTCATGGAGCACATTGAGGAAGCGGGGATCCATTCCGGCGACAGTTCATGCGTCTTACCTCCGTATATGATCTCTGAGAAGAATCTTGAGGACCTCAAGATCCACACCGTGAGGCTCGCAAAGGCGCTGAAAGTCATCGGCCTGATCAATATACAGTACGCGATGAAAGACGGAGTGGTCTATGTCCTTGAGGTGAATCCCCGGGCATCGCGGACGGTTCCTTTTGTGAGCAAGGCGGTTGGTCTTCCGCTCGCGAAAATTGCGGCGAAAGTGATGGTTGGCCGAACGCTCGAAGACCTTGGAGTGAAGGATTTCGATTATCAGAAGGTGAAACACATTTCCGTGAAAGAGGCGGTTTTCCCGTTCTCGAAGTTCCCGCGTGTTCCAGTATTCCTGGGACCGGAGATGAGATCGACGGGAGAGGTCATGGGGATTGCGTCGGAATTCGGAGCAGCGATCGCGAAAGCGCAGATGGGTGCCGGAAATACGCTCCCGACGGAAGGAAAGATTTTCATCAGCGTCAACAACAGTGATAAGAACGAAATCACCCTCGAGATAGCCAGAGGATATGAGCGATTAGGGTTTTCCTTTGTTGCGACGGAAGGAACAAGCCGGTTCTTGTGCGAACACGGCATACCGTGCGAGTCCGTCTACAAGGTGAACGAGGGCCGGCCAAACATCGTCGACCTGATCAAAAACGGAGAAATCAAGCTTGTCATCAACACTCCGCTTGGCGAAGAGTCGCGCTATGATGAGTACTCCATAGGCTGGGCGGCCATTGAACAAAAAGTGTCCTTCATAACCACCCTCTCTGCTGCCGCATCAGCAGTCAAAGGCATCGAACAGCAAAAGAGCCACGGCATCGAGGTTCGCAGCCTTCAAGAATACCAGAAGGGAATCCCGGCCACAACGTAAAAGCACTCTGGTTTTCTTCATCAATTGTCCTTCCATCTGGCACTCCTTTTTTCTTTCCGACGTCTAAACGAAGAAGCATTTGTTCATCTTGATTGGGACAGGGCTGGCAGAATTGCCCTATCTTCGTTTCCTGCGTGAATTCCAACATATTGCAAGATCCCTTGACTTATTCGCACTATTGATGTAAATTTGGGTGTTAATCGAATCATCTCAATCTGTACTTTAAGCTTGGAGGCTTAGGTGCTTGGAATGGCGATAGCGTGCAGAGGGTTCGGATTTCGGCGGATTTCCATTTTGGCTGGAGCATTTTTGGCAATGATCTGCCTGGTTGGCGGACTTAGCGTTAGACTTTATGCTCAGAATCTGCCCATCCCCAATGCCAACATCGCAGAGCAGCAGGATTACGCCTTCGCCGATGGTCTTTTCAGAGATGGGTTGTTCCAGATTGCATCGGAACAGCTTGACAAGTTTGTTAAGAAATATCCGCAAAGCGCCAGGCTGGCAGATGCTCAATTCCTCAAATGCGAATGTCTCTTTCAGTTGGAACAGTATCCTGCGGCAACTCGGGAACTCACCGAATTCGTCAAGCAATTTCCCGCTTCAAACCTCTCGGATAATGCCAGATTTCGTCTCGGTGACTCCTATGCAAAGCTTAAGCGAAATGCCGATGCTATCGAGGCATACAAGTCAATTCTGGATCACCCAAAGAGTCCATCCATCGCCGGAGAAGCTGCATATTGGATTGGCGAGATCTACTTCAAGGATGCCGACTACAACAACGCGCTGAAGTACTATACCCTGTCTTATGAAGGATTTCCCGGGAACCGACTTCAGGACTACGCAGCGTATTCTGCTGCATGGACTAACGAGAAAAAGGGAGAATATGTAAAGGCGGCGGAATGGTACCGCATCGTGGTTGACAAGTCGCCAAAGAGTCCGCTCGTGCAGTCTTCCCGCGTGAAAGTGGGGGAGTCCTACTATTCTGCCAAGGATTATGCCAGGGCCATCGAGGAATTGACCACAGCAAAAACCGCGATCGACTCGATGAGCATTCGTGGAGAAGCTGATTACATCATCGGAGAATCATACTTCAACCTTGGTCAATACGACAAGGCTCAGAAACAGTACGAAGGATTTCTGAAAGACTACCAGGGTCATCGGCTTGTAAAAGAGGTACAATACGCGCTGGCCTGGACACTTTTCAAAGAACGTCAATTTGATCCCGCCGCAGAACTGTTCGATAAATTATCGGTTTCGGATGATCAGATTGGACAGGCTTCTCTGTATCGAAAAGGTGTGGCAAAGAAACTTGCGGGAAAACGTCACGAAGCAGCGCTGACGTTCTCGAAGGTTATTTCTCGAGATGCAGCAGGCGGATATGCCGACAATGCTCTCTATGACGCCGGCTTGATGCTCTTCGAAGACAAAAAGACCAGTGAAGCGAAAAGCTTCTTCTCGAAGGTGGTCGGGGAATTTCCGACAAGCGATGTCTTTGCCGATGCATCAATGATGCTGGGAGAGTGCTATGCGGCAGATGCAGCCTATGATTCAGCAAGAGTTTCGTACGAAAAAGCTCTCTCGGTGCCCGACATTTCGTTTGAAACGAAGGTCACATCCTCTTTTCAGCTGGCCTGGTGTTTGATGAAGCTTGGCAGGTCGAAGGAGGCTGCTGTCGGATTCTCGAAGTTCATTTCCTCCTATCCCGATCATCCGAAGTCTGCGGATGCCTCCTATTGGCTCGCAGAGTCTGAATATCAGGCGGGGGATCTCCGGAATGCTCTAAAGCAGTATCAGGCGATTGTCAGCGCCGTGAAGCATCCTCGACGCGAGGAGGGCATGTACGGCATCGGCTGGACGTACTACAAGCAAGGAGATTTTGTGAAGGCGATCGGTGCCTTCGAGCAGCTTATTGTCGCCTATCCTTCAGGCAAGTTTTCCTTCGACGGTCGACTTCGGCTTGGGGACTGCTATTTTCAGCAGAAGGACTACAAGAAGGCAGCAGGAGCGTACAGGACGGTCATTCGCTTGTTCCCGAAGAACGATGGGGCTGACTATGCGATGTACCAACTCGGTCAGACCTACTATCGTTCAGGGGACCATGAACAAGCATCAGAGCAGTTCGATGCGGTGATCAAGACCTATCCCACTTCCTCCCTCGCTGACGACGCTCAATATGCGCTTGGGTGGATCAAATTCCAACGAAAAGAGTATGCTTCGGCGATCAAGGACTTTCAATCTACGATTTCACATTATCCGGCCAGTGAGCTAGTTCCCAGGGCCTACTACAGCATCGGTGACGCGTACTACAATCTCCAGCAGTATCCAGCGGCGGAAAGCTCTTACCGGCAAGTGATTCAGAAATATCCAAAGACCCCTCTTGCAGCAGATGCTCTGAAGGGTATTCAATACTGCCTGGTCGCTCAGGGAAAAAGCTCTGAAGCGGTGAGCACCATCGAAACCTACGTCAAAGAAAATCCCTCCTCTCCTAACAAAGAGCAGCTGGAACTCAGCAAGGCGGAACTGTTCTTCAGCCAAAAGCAGTATCAGGATGCAGCGCAAGCATATGGCGCATTTGCGACACAATATCCGCACTCGAAGTTCAGGGCTCAGGCGCTGTACTGGCAGGGGAGAAGCCTGCAGGAGACTGGTAGGGACGCCGATGCCGCACAAGTTTACTTGGATGCAGCCGACGCAACGGATGCTGCGATGAATATCAAGGGAAATGCTCTGCTTGAGAGCGCTAGAATCTCTCTTCGGCTGAAGAATTACGAGCAATCATTCAAAGTTCTCGATCGTGCCGAGAAGGACCTGGCAGGATCGGAGTTTTCATCCGTCGTCGCTTACGTAAAAGGACTTGTGTTTTACGAAAACGGGGCGGTCGATGACGCAAAACTGAAATTCGACTTTGTGATCTCCAAGTTTGGTTCGACTCTTGAGGCGGATAAATCGCGCATTGGACTGGTTCGAATCGCGCTCAAAGCGAAGGACTTCGCATCTGCGCAATCCTTGTCGCAGCAGGTCGCGACTTCGCGAACTGATGAAATCGGCGCCGAAGCGCAATACCTGAGTGGCGTTTCTTACCAAGAAAGCGGCGATAGACAAAATGCCGTCACGGCCTTCCTGCGTAACCGATATATTTTCCCTTCGCACGAACGATGGTTGGCGAAAGCGAATATCGGGCTGGGAAAAGCGTACGAACAAATGAAAGATATTCCCAAGGCCAAAGAAGCGTATAAACAAGCGCTGAAGCTCACCAACAACGGGGAAGATTTTGAAGAAGCTTCTCAACGTCTCAAGAACCTTGGGCAATAGCGCAATGACAAAACGACTTCTCATTTCAAGCGCATTGCTTTTGTTTGTGTCTCTTGAGGCGGTAGGCCAGGAGAAACCCTCTCCGTCGACCAAACCGCAACCGGTTGTTGTCGCTCCCGGCGACTCCCTGCCAACGGCTGCGACCCAGGAGAGCACGACGAAAAGTCCGCAGACACTCCCCAAGTTTGAGCTCCAACAGTTCGTGATCACGGGGACTGCTTTCATCGATCTGCCCGATGTCGAAAAAATCGGATCCGACGAACCCATGAGCGCACCCGAGTTGTCGAACCCTCTCGATGCGCAGCGCGATCGATCGACAGTCGACTTCCGTTCGGAACAAAAAGAGATGTTCGTTCAAGAGTCGGGTATCATGAAGAGCGGACGATTGCAGGGGAGCGTTGGAACATTCCTGAGTTCGAGGTTTGGCATTTGGCTCAGTCGCAGAGATATCGACAACTACATTTTCGGTGATTTCCAGTATGGATCATCCCGAGCCTATGTCCCCTTCGCGAATAAATCTGAGGGACATATCAGCGTCACCGCCGGGTTGACGTTGAACGGGCCATCAGGGTGGTACGACCGCGGGATGCTCAAAGGTGATCTTGGGTATGGAAGCAAGACGTACCGGTTCTTCGGATCTTCGTCGCCATCCGTCACCCGGACAGTGTCACAGTTCGATCTCTCGGCTGTGTACAATTCATCAGTGGAACTTAGTTCTCAATACAGCGGTCAGGCCGGGATTTCGGTGGCAGGCATAAGCGATTCCTCGAGTTCAGTGACAGAGACCCGGTTCAATGTTGGACTCGGCTATGAATTTCTTCTGGGAAACGTCCCCATCGATGGTCGTCTGGGGCTCTCTCTGGTCTCGACGACCGGGTCGGGGGAGGGGACGCTTCCCATGTTCGATGGCGGGCTGAAAACTCACAAGGTGTGGTTCGGCGATTTCTTCCTACAGGGAGCGGGGCAGTTCTTCATCACCCAGGGGATGTTGGGCCAGAAGCTTGCGCGTCTCTATCCCCAGATCGAGATTGGTTATCGCATTCTGGAAACCACGGTCGCAAGCATCGCGTACACTGGCCGTGTCCAGTTCAATTCGTTGGCCGGGCTCCTGCAGGCTCACCCCTATCTTGCCGCGACAGCGACCATCCGCCAATCTGACGTTCCTATTGATCTTCTCGCCCTTGTGGAGACTGGATGGAGCGAATCCTTGCGAACACGGGTTTCAGCGCGCTATCAGTCGATCCGCGACTATCCCTTATTCACCGAAGGAGGTCGGAAGGGTTTTTGGACGACCGCTTATTTCGGAACGACAGAACTCTCCACAATCCAGGCAGACCTATTTGCGAAGTTCACCGCAAATAGTTACTTTACACTGTCTTTGGCCGCGAATAGCTCGAAGAACTCAGTCACCAATTGGAAGATCCCATACATTCCAGACGTCCAGTTCGACGCCGGCGCGTCGCTGGAGGTACTTCCACTGCTGAGGCTATTCCCGACGCTCAGCGTTGTTGACCGTCGCATCCCGGACCTGTACGCTACACAGAGAATGAAGGCGTATCTCGTTCTTGCAATCAGGGGAGAATATTCCGTGATGCGATCACTTGACGTCTTTGTGGATTTTCGAAACCTAACCAATAGCAATTATGATGAGTGGAATGGATATCGTGCCACTCCTTTCGTCGCTTCTGCCGGAATAAGTGTTCGTTGGTAACAATCCGATTGTGAAGATTCTTCATTCATCAAACTCCCAAACATAGGAGGATTCATCAATGCCAGATCTTAACCTGCAAGAAGAAGAATCGCTGGAGAACCTGGAAAGCTCGGGTGAACTCGGTGATGTGATGGAAACAACCGAAGAAGCCCCTGCGAAAAAAGGGGGTGGGATGGGCATGATTCTGGTCATCGTTCTTGTTCTCGCCGTTGTTGGAGGCGGGGCTTTTGTGCTCAACAAACTTGGAGTGGTTCATCTGTGGGGAAAGAAGCCTGCGCCAGCCGTCGTGCAACTTCCTGAACAACAGCCTGCGGAGCAAACGACCGCCCAGGCCACCGAGGGGAATCAAGCGCAGATGATCGAGACGCCACCGGTTGACGAAAAAGTCAAGGCTCCCGCTACGAAGAAAGGCGAGGAGAAAGTTGCGACGAAGTCATCGTCAAAACCTGCTCCAAAGCCTGCCGTTAAAGAAATGCCGGCTCCTGCGGCATCAAATGCCGGAAACATGAAGGGGGAATACACCGTGCAGGTTTCTGCGTGGCGTGAGAAGGGTATCGCCGATGAGATGGTGAAACGACTTGGAGAGGCCGGATATCCTGCATTCGTGGAAGATCGGGCGTATAAGGGCGGTACGTGGTACACCGTGCGCATCGGTCGCTATGGGTCACGGAAAGAAGCGGAATCGGCAACTCAAAACTTCGGGGAAGAACTGAAGACAAACTATTGGATTGACAAAGTGAAGGCGAAGTAGAGCCTTGATGGTTCGGGAAATCCGAAGCAAAGAAATCAAGAAGACAATTCAGCGTAAAGAATTCGTTCGACAGGCCACGTCGTGGGGGGGATGCATCTGGAGTATTTGACGGTGCTGAAGACGGTGGAAGGGGAGTAAGATGTCGGATCTCTATGTTTTTCTGCAGAGGACACGATCGTGGTATGGTGCGGTCGAGTTGGTGCAGACGTATCGACGCAACATGCGGCGTGGGCTGACTGTCTCCCTCATTGCTCACGTGATCGTGCTGGGAATCTACTGGCAGTTCTTCTACACGAAACCTCCTGAGAATCAGGCTCGCGAAATTCGGATCACGACCTACGATGAACTCGCGGTCGTGCCTACCATCGGCCAATCTGAGTTTGGCATCAAAGCATATCCGATCGTCGCCAATGCAATGGAAAGTGGTGACGAGAAACCCGACCGAAAAGCGCGTCCCTCAAAAGGCTTCACGACGAGGCGGCCGGGGAGTCAACCGCGCGCAATGGGGAAGGGCATCGGGGATCTCCCCTCTGTGCTTCCGAATGACAAGATCAACGCCAATAGTCTGGCCCCTGTGGAGCCGACATCAACGTGGGATCGAAATGATCCTGTCGGAGGAAGCAACGGAAACCCTTTGAACAACGTTAAGGGTGGCACGGTTGTGACGGGGAAAGATGGAGCAGTGCCAAGCGGACCGGCGTCATCGGGGATCGGATCTGCTGCAAAGCCTGCGCCGGGATTGTATGGAACCGGTGGCCACGGCGGAACGGATTTCTACGGCAATGGCTCAGGGGGAGGCATAGGGTACTCGATGAAATGGTTGGCCGGCGGGAGTCGCCGGAAGGTCGCGGGGGAGCTGCCGAAATATCCTGACGGTTCCAAAGTTGAAGCAGAAATCAGACTCTTTGCTGTTGTTGATCCGACTGGTGCCATCGTAGCGCTCCATCCTGCGCAGAAGGCGGATTCGCGATTGGAAGACGCTGCATTGAAAGAAGTCCGTTACTGGCGGTTTGAGCCGCTGAAAGCTTCTCAACCTCAGGTCGAGCAGACCTGCGAAATAGCCTTCCTCTTTACCCTCAAATAAGACCCAACGGTCTCGCCTCAGCGTTCCGCGTTCTTCTTTTCTTCGGTTTGAACTTCCCGCGATTTCTCGTCTTTTCCTTGAAGAAAAAGGTAGTAGAACCCCACCTCGCCAAACGTCAGGAGCAGAAGTGAGATCGTGTCACGATTCAGTTCCTTTCGCAGTGTTCGAAGGAACATTGAATCCGTCTGATGATAGTACCATTTGATGAAGAACTCCGGAGTGAAAAGCAGATTCGTGAACACGGTCGCGATTGTCCAGCCGACTGCGAACACAATGCCCAGGAAGGCTACAGCAAGAATGCCCTCACTCACGCCTCCTGCGCGCCGTCGCGTAATGAAAGCGTAAATCGCCGCACACACGTGGAGGAAGAAGATGAATGCAGAAGCCATAGACAGGTATGTTTGAGATTTCGGATCGAGGAAGCTTTAGTAGGCATCCTTGCCGAATAAGACAGCGTGGACAGTCTTTAAAATGATCTTGATATCAAAGACAAGCGACCAGTTCTCCACATAGTACACGTCGTATTTCGTCCGTTCCTCGATGGGCGCATTTCCCCGAAGGCCGTTCACCTGAGCCCAGCCGGTCATCCCTGTCTTTACCCTGTGTCGGTCGAGGTACTTCGGGATTTCCTTCCCGAATTGGTTTACGAAGTGCGGCCTCTCAGGTCGCGGTCCCACGATGCTCATGTCGCCCTTGATGACGTTGAGAAGCTGAGGGAGTTCGTCCAGGCTGAAGCGACGTAGGAATGTCCCCACCTTTGTCTTTCGCGGATCGTTCTTATGAGTCCACACCGGTCCAGTCTCCTTTTCTGCATCGGCCCGCATTGTCCGGAACTTGATGAGCCGGAAGGTCTTGCCATCCAGCCCTACCCGCTCCTGCCGATAGAACAGCGGCCCCTTGGAGTCCAGTCCGATCAAAACTGCAATCACGGCAATGAGGGGAGAAGATAGGATGAGGAAGAACGCCGATGTAGCCACATCGAACGATCGCTTGACGATAAGATTCCATGTTGTGAGCGGAACCGATTTGATCTTGATAAACGGAATACCGTGAAGCTCCTTGATGCGAACCCGGCTGGTCATAAGTTCCAGCATGTCGGGCACCATCATGATCTCCGTGTTGAGCCCCTCACAGTCACGCACGAGCTCGTAAAGCTGCGGATGATCCTTGTACGTAAGAGAGACGAGAACAATGTCGACCTTGTGATCTTTGATGAACTGCGGCACGTGTGAAAGGTGACCGAGGAAATCTATCCCAGCCGTTTCCATTTCATTGAGACCATTCACAGAGAAGAAGCCGATAACACGATAGCCGAGTGATCGGTTCGAACTGATTCCGTCGTACATGCGGCGTGCCGTCGCGTTGGTTCCAACGATGACGACATCCCGGAGATCGTGTCCCCGGGAGTACCAGAATTGTTCGAACTTGTGTACGCAGAATCGGGTAAGTGCAATGAAGACAATCGCGGAGACTGCGAGGAGGACGAAGACCGCGCGCGAATAAGAGAACGCCCTATAGAAAAACGCCGCGCTCATGACGATGAGCATGCCGAAGAACACCAGGCGGACGACGGCGAAGACTTCGTCAGTGAAATAGACGGTTCTTCGTGACGAGTACATGTGCCTGGAGTGGAACAACAAGAGCCATGTGGGAATCACCAGAAGGGAGCCCAAAACATATGCGTTCAACACAGGCACTCCAAGTTCAACAGGAAGGAGGTCTGTGAACGGAGAATGGAACCGCAACCAGAAAGAGAAAAGAAATGCTGCCTCAATGGCGATTGCGTCAGCAAGGACGGTGAGCAGTGGAATCAAGAAATCTTTTCGATTATGTCCAGGCATTCTTGAGTGCACGATTTTGGAAAGAGGAAAGTTCGGAACACGGGTCCCGGATGCAACGGTTTGACCGTATGAGCTATTCAGACCAATGGCGGGTTACCCAAACATCTCCTGTTCTACTTCCTGAAAAATGATATGACCGATCGTGATATGTCCTTCCTGTATTCGCTGTGTGTCGCTCGATGGGACCATCACTGCAAGTTCGACAAGATCTTTGGATTTGCCCCCGTCTTTTCCGAGGAGGGCGATAGTTTTCATACCTTTCTCGCGGGCCTTTCGAAAGGCGTTGTTCACACTTTCAGAATTGCCGCTCGTGCTGAGCCCGATTAAGATGTCGCCTTCGTTCCCGAGGGCCTCGACTGATCGGGCAAACACATTGTCATAGCCGATATCATTTGCACCCGCTGTCAGCAGGGATGAATCAGCCGTGAGGGCGATGGCTGGCAGGGCGGGGCGCTGAAGTTTCGGATTGAGTCGAATGACAAATTCCGTGGCAAGATGCTGAGCGTCAGAGGCGCTTCCGCCGTTGCCGCACAGAAGTATCTTTTTCTTCTTGTTAAAGGCCTCAATAATCATATCAATCGCCTTGATAATTTCAGAGACACACTGCTCGGCGATCTTCTTTTTTGTTTCGGCGCTCTCCTTCAGAGAGTCGAGGATGAACTTCTGACGGTAAACGAGCGTAAGCGGTAAATGCGCCATAGGTACTTTGTCTGATTAATTTGTTCGGGAGCGAGGCGCCCGGGAATGCACGGCCTCGGCAAATTCCTTGATGAACGAGTGATGGTTGTTGTGTTCCGTGACAGTTCCGGTGACGACAAAGGAGGCGCCCGCCTCAACTTTTCTTCGAGCTTCCTCAGGAGTTCGGATTCCGCCCCCAACGATGACAGGGAGAGCGCAATTGCTTGCGATGGCACGAAGCATCTCTTCGGGCACAGAAGCGTTCGCGCCGCTGCCGGCATCCAGGTACAGGATCTTCATTCCGATGATCTCGGCCGCGAGGGCATGGGCAACGGCAATGTCGGCCTTGTCCCGGGGAATTGGTTTTGTGTTGCTCATAAATTCGGCGGATGTTGTGTTTCCCGCCTCGATGAGCATGTAGCCTGTCGAGATGGGTTCAAGGCCACTACGTCGGATGATCGGAGCGGCGATCACCTGGCTGCCAATCAGGTGCTCCGGGTTGCGGCCGCTGATGAGAACAAGAAAAAGTATTGCATCCGCGATCGAGGAAACCTGCATGATGCTGCCCGGGAAGATGAGTACGGGGACGGATGTATTCTGTTTGATCGTCTTCAACTGCTGCTCAAACTCGTCTGTTGACATCAGGCTTCCGCCTACCAGAAATCCGTCAACACCCGCCTCTGTTGCTTCCTGGATGAAGGAGGGAAGTTGATCCCGCTTGTTCTTGTCCGGGTCAAGCAGGATGAAATAGCCAGCACCGCGCTCTTTGCGGACGTCGAGAAGTCGATCGAAAGTGGTCATAATGAGTGCCTAGTTGCCGGTCAACATTGTCTGTACGATTGATGGCGTCGCTGCCAGCGCCTCAGGGAGTTTTGAAACGTCCTTGGCGCCGGCTGTCGCCAGATGTGCCTTACCACCGCCTCCACCGCCCATGAGTTTGGCAACGCTTCCCACGATCTTTCCCGCTTCGAGTTTCTTGCTGCCTGCGAGATCGTCTGTGACGACGCAGACGAGAGAAACCTTTCCGTCGATGATGGCTGCGAGCAGGCCTACGCCCCTTCCGAGCTTGGTCCGGAGAGCGTCTCCGAGGAGTTTCAACTCGTCCACTGACTGAGCCTCGACCTGAGTCGAAACAACCTTGACATCCTGTACCAACTTCGCGGTGTTCACGAACCCGTCTATGGTTCCGGCCTGAGATTGTAGCCTGTATTTCGAAAGCTCACGATCGATGAGCTTGCGCTTGTCGGCGAGGTCGAGGATGAGAGACTCAAGAGACAGTCCGCGCTCGGTCCGGGCAATAAAATGTCCACGGAGGTTTTCCGCGTAGCCTTTCGGAGAGGTTGGAGCGTGTCGCAGAACACCGGTCTGTGCCTGAAGCTTCGCCAGGGAGGATTCGAATTCCGACGCCAGCGGGCTTTTGTGTGCTTTGAGCTGGACACTGAGATCCTGGAGTTCCTGGAACTGGATCTCCGCATACCCAAGTCTCTCTTCGGCATTACGATCCTGCAGTTTCATCAGCTCGAGCGCGTACTCCGCGGTCACTGCTTCGACCCTGCGAACACCGCTCGCGACGCTCCCCTCCGAGCGAAACTTGAAGTAACCGATGTCCCCCGTAGAGTGCACATGGGTTCCACCGCAGAACTCCCTGGAATAGTCGCCGAATTCGACAACATTCACCCGATCGCCATACTTGTCCCCAAAGAACATCAGGGCTCCCATCTTTTTCGCATCGTCAAAGTGAATGTCCCGATAATGATGAAGCTTGATGTCTTCCTGGATTTTCTGATTGACAGCATCTTCAATGGCAGAAATCTCTTCCTCGCTCACTTTGGAGAAATGAGCGAAGTCGAAGCGGAGATAGTCCGGTGCAACAAGCGAACCCGCCTGATGAACATGCGTTCCCAGCGTCTTCCTCAGTGCAGCGTGAAGAAGATGTGTGGCTGAGTGATTGCGCATGATCGATCCGCGCCGCAGCGCATCGACCTGGGCTCGTACCTTTTCGCCCACAATGGTCGGAGCAGGTTCCTTCAGGATGTGAACATTGAGATTGCCGACCTTTTGAGTGTCGTGCACGTTGAACGTCTGCTGGGCGATCCTCAGCACTCCCTGGTCGCCGACTTGTCCGCCGGCCTCGCCATAAAACGGCGTGGCATCGAGGACGAGGAGGTGACGGTCACCTTTGACGATCGTGGCTTCAACGTCGAGCTGGTCATACCCGACGAATTTCAACCGATTCTCGGCGATGTCTTTGGCAAATTTCTGAAGAATGTCCCGCCCTGGCAGATCGATTCGTTCCGAGTCCTCATGTGCTCCGGACGCCACCGAGATCGATGACCCGGAGACGCGGGAGCGGTCACGTTGCTTCTCCATCAATTCTGTAAATCCCACAACATCAACTTTGAGGCCACGTTCCGTCGCGAGCAACTCGGTGAGATCGAGAGGGAAACCGTAGGTGTCGTACAGCTTGAATGCATCATCTCCCGGAAATGTCTTCGAGTGACCAATCTGTTGCGCCACCTGTTCGAAAATCTCCAGGCCGCGGTCGAGAGTCGCGTTGAAGGATTCTTCTTCGCCGCGGATAATCTTCTGGATATGGTCCTGCTTGTCCGTCAGCTCCGGAAAAATGATATTCATCGTCTCGGCGAGCGTAGGGACCAACTTGTAGAGGAAGGGATCGTGCATGCCGAGGTTACGTCCGAACCTGGCGGCTCGTCGGAGCAGTCGGCGCAAGACATAGCCCCGTCCTTCATTCGAAGGAGTTGCGCCGTCTGCGATGGCAAACGTGAGAGCTCGGACGTGATCAGCAATCACTCGCATCGCAGTATCGGTGTCGAATTGCTGCTTGTCGATGCCGGAGAGGCGACCATCGTAGGTCTTTTCGGTGATTTCGCACGTGCGACGGATCAAAGGCATGAAAACATCCGTGTCGTAATTCGAGAACTTATTCTGAAGAACTGCGCAGATGCGCTCGAATCCCATCCCCGTATCCACATGCTTCGCGGGGAGGGGGGTCAATGTTCCTTTTTCATCACGATTGTATTGGATGAAAACGAGATTCCAGATTTCCATCACTTCGGGAAGCCCTGCGTTGACCATGGAAGCTGTCGCGGTTCCGTCGGGAGTCCGGTCGATATGGATTTCGGAGCAGGGTCCACAGGGACCGGTTTCGCCCATTTCCCAGAAATTATCCTTTTCCCCAAATCTCAGAATGTGGCTGTGGTCAATGTCCGTCACAGATTTCCAAAGCTCTTCGGCTTCACCGTCATCTTTGTACACGGTCGCCCACAACCTGTTTTTCGGCAATTTCCACACCTTCGTCAGGAGTTCCCACGCCCACTGAATCGCTTCCTTCTTGTAGTAGTCTCCAAATGACCAATTGCCCAGCATCTCAAAAAAGGTGTGGTGATAGGTGTCCCTTCCAACCTCTTCCAGATCATTGTGTTTGCCGCTCACACGAATGCATTTCTGTGTATCTGCCGCACGGCTATAGGAACGCTTCCCCTGTCCCAGAAAGACATCCTTGAATTGATTCATGCCGGCATTCGCGAAGAGGAGAGTCGGATCGTTGTACGGAACGACCGGAGAACTCGGCACAATAGCGTGGCGCCGTTCGGCGAAGAACTGCAGAAAGCTCTGTCGTACTTCTGATGAGGTCATCATGCCCAACGTATTCCCAACAAATCAGTACTGTATTTGTGTATGAAGCGCAATTTCTTCAAGAATTCCCGAGACCTTGACACATTCTCCCATGGGCCCTTCGAAAACTGCTGCCTTCCCGGAGTTGTGTACTTCCCAAGTGAGGCCTTCTGCCTTGGAGGAATCGCAGCGCAATGCCTTGATGAGCTGTCCAATGACCTCCTCGAAAGAGTGGACTTCGTCATTGAACAGAATGACCCTGGCGGGCGGCTGCACGAGCACTTCGCCATCTGATATATGCTCGATTGTAGTTTGTTGCGTCACAGCTTCAACCCTCGGCGATGCCTCGCTTGATGAACCAAAACTGACTCAAATAGTACTCAAAAATCGGCACTGATTCAAGAACTCAGCCGTCTGAGGTCCATCGCCATAAACAAAAAGGCATCCCATAGTACGGGATGCCTTTGTCTTCAACCAAGTTTCGCTTACATGTTCTTGATGATCGCTTCGCCGAACTCGGAACATTTGACTTCTTTAGCCCCTTCCATCAGTCGTGCGAAGTCGTACGTTACGACACGGGACTTGATGGTCTTGTCGAGCCCCTGAATGATGAGATCGGCAGCCTCCTTCCAACCGAGATAGCGGAGCATCATTTCGCCAGAGAGAATCACAGATCCTGGATTCACTTTGTCAAGGTTGGCATACTTTGGAGCTGTTCCGTGTGTCGCTTCGAAGATAGCATAGCCGTTCTCGTAATTGATGTTGCCCCCCGGGGCGATGCCGATGCCACCGACTTCCGCCGCAAGGGCGTCAGATATGTAGTCACCATTCAGGTTGAGCGTTGCTATCACATCGTATTCTGCGGGACGTGTGAGAATCTGCTGCAAGAACGCATCGGCGATGACATCCTTGATAATGATGCCGTTCGGCAATTTGAGCCACGGCCCGCCATCGATCGGCACTCCGCCGAACTCCGTCTGCGCGAGTTCATAACCCCACTCGCGGAATCCGCCTTCGGTATATTTCATGATATTGCCTTTGTGCACCAACGTCACCGACTTACGCTTGTTTTCGATCGCGTAACGAATCGCAGCGCGGATAAGTCTGAAGGATCCTTCCCGGGAAACCGGTTTGATTCCGATGCTGGAGGTCTGAGGGAAGCGGATTTTCTTCACACCCATTTCAGTCTGAAGGAAGTGGATGATTTTCTTTGCCTCGGGTGTTTCAGCCTTCCACTCAATACCGGCATAGATGTCCTCCGTGTTCTCCCGGAAGACAACCATATCGACAAGTTCAGGGTGCTTGACAGGAGAAGGGACTCCGGTGAAATAGCGCACGGGCCTAAGACAGACATACAGATCGAGCATTTGTCTAAGGCTGACATTGATGGAGCGGATCCCTCCGCCAACGGGGGTCGTCAACGGCCCCTTGATCCCGACGATGTGGTCTTTAATCGCCTCGAGGGTATCATCATGCAGCCAGGTGTTCGGACCGTAGACGACATTCGCCTTCTCGCCCGCAAAGACTTCGAACCACACGATGATGCGCTTTCCTCCGTACGCTTTCTGGACCGCCGCTTCCAACACTCGCTTTGAAGCGCGCCAAATGTCGGGACCCGTTCCGTCGCCTTCGATAAACGTGATGATGGGACGATCGGGAACGGCCAGTTTGCCGTTCTCAAATGTGATCCTCTGTCCATTGGAAGGAGGAGAGAGCTTGGCATAGGTGCTCATTGCAGGGTGTACTCCTTACGAGGAATTACGTAGTGCGATTGATATACTCCCGGATGCGCTGACCGTAGGCCGCCATCTGACCATCCGAGTATTGGTTGAGTGTAGTTCGAAACGGATATTGTCGTCCCCATACCGCGGCGTTGCATGCCAGTGAAAATGAAAGACCGACTGTCCGGCAATTTTGCCGTTGTTCGAGAAAATGTTGAAACCCTCAAGCCCAAGGGCTTCCACCAGAGCGCGGGAAACCCGTTGCGTCACCTCCACGATGCCGCCTAAGGACTCCGGCGGGAGCTCAAGAAAAGTTTCGCTGTGACACCTCGGGATGATCAACGCATGCCCCAAATGAATGGGCCTCGTATCCAAAATGGCTGTTGCGTCGTTGTTCTGATACAGCACTTCAGCCGATGCGGATTGATGAATGATATCACAAAATGCGCAGTTCGTCTCGTGGGCCTCATTGCCATATTCGGAAACGCAACGAACTTATCAAAAAAAACTCCGAAAGTCAAAAGGGTTTGGAGAATTCGGCGTTTCGTCGAACTAGTAGAGATTTCTGATGATCGCGTTCTGGGAATGCTTGTTTCTCATGGCAGCTTTCCTTACCTTAATCAGCCGTGTCTCACAAAAACCTACAACACAATACGATGAAGGGGGTTGTTCGATGAAATCCCATGTACTTAGACTTTTCATTCTCCTCAGTGTCGCTTCGTTCATGTTTTTCGGGTATCAGTGCGGTTCGCCCGAATTCACAGGTGCGAAGGTGCACATGCAGCAAAAGAACTGGAAGGAGGCAATCCGCCTTCTCGAAGTTGAAGTGAAAAAGAATCCGACGAACGAAGAAGCCTGGTTCTTCCTTGGCGGCCTGAAGGCGGACCAAGGTGATCTTGCAGGTATGAACGCTGCATTCAATGAATGCCTCAAGATCTCTCCCAAGCATGCTCCGGACATCAAAGCCACGCGCTACAATAAGTGGGGACAAAGCCTGAACACAGGCGTCAACCTGCTCGAGAAGGCCACTGCTGATTCTTCCCAGTATTACGAACTCTCGATCGCAGCATTCAAGAAGGCGATCGAAGCATGGCCCGATACTGCGTTGACCTATCGATATTTGGCATATGTCTATAACAATAAGGGCGACTTCGACAACGCCCTCATCAATTTCAAGAAGGCGTGGGACCTGGGAAAAGACGTCGAGTCAATTAAGCGCGCCGGGAAAATCTACCTCATCAGAGGCGATGATCACAAGAGCAAGTATGAGACGACAAATGCCGTGAATCTCAAACTCGCCAAGTCGCTTGCCGAACTGAAGAACGCATCAACGAAAGACAAGATCAAGGATCTGATCGGATTGCCAGACACCATGATCAAAGTTCCAAAGAACCTGACGAAAGTCACGTGGCAGTATAAGAAATACGATGCCTCCTTCTCCTTCGACGGCGAAAAGCTCGTTGACAAGAAACTCAGCAGTTACAAGGTCTCCATTGATTCAACGGAAGCTCGCCTTGCATCAACGGAATACCTGAAGGCGGTTGAATATCTGGAAATCGCGCGAAACGCTGATCCAAAAGACAATGAGGCGTTGAATGCTTTGCTCAAAGCCTACATTGAGGCCAACCGTATCGAGCCTGCGGTTCGCGAGTTCGAGAAGGCGGTCGCCAGCGATCCCAGCAAGACCAATCGCTACATCCTTGGGGTGCTGTACCGGACAATCGGAAAGTTCGATGAGTCGATAAGGGAGTTCAAGGAATCCAACAAACTGGATCCGAACGATTGTGAGGTGATGTTCGACATCGCTGCAACGTACTACAACTGGGGTGTCGACATGATCAAGGTTGCCGAGGACAAGAACGAGCCAAGCGAAGCGTACAAAGAGAAATTCCAGGCCGCGCTGCCGTTCATGGAAAAGGTCTCCGAGTGCAAAAAGGACGATGCCAACGTCTGGGAGACAATGGGAACGATCTACGCTCGTCTCGGACAACAGGACAAAGCCATGAAAGCCTTCGACCAGGCTGACAAGATTCGCAAAGGCGTAAAGTAGTCGGTCGATTTTCTTTAAAATGCATTTTATGAACGCCCATCGGTTTGAAACTTGGTTTCGACGATGGGCGTTTTGTTCGAATCGCAATGAAAGGATTTCATATGAACGATCCTATGCAGCCTCAACAAATCAGCATCGAACTTGGTGAGAAGGAAGCGGAGGGGATTTACTCGAATCTGGCCATCATTACGCATTCGCCGGCAGAATTCGTCATTGACTTCACCCGAGTTCTCCCGGGAGTCCCAAAGGCGAAGGTGTTCGCACGAATTGTCATGACGCCTCAGCATACGAAGATGCTCGATGCGGCTCTTCGGGACAATATCGAGAAATACGAAAAGAAGTTCGGTGAGATCAAACTCGTGGGTGATGTAGCGGGAGGCCAGCTGTTCGGGTTTCAGCCCCCCGGCGGCGGAGAGAAAATCAACTGAACATCGTTATACGAAGTCCGTTCTTGATCTCGTACGCGCTTAGAGAATATACCGGCTCAGATCCCGATCCTTGACGATGGTGCTCAATTTCTCTGTGACAAGCGCTTTCGTTACCCGGATGGTTGATGCACTGAGGGCGTCGGGCGCTTCAAAGAGCGGTTCCTCAAGAAGGGTCGTCATAATCGTGTGCAACCTTCTTGCGCCGATGTTTTCCACTTGTTCGTTTACCTCGTAAGCCACCCTCGCAATTTCCACCACGGCATCGTCCTCAAACACCAGAGAGATACCTTCTGTTTCCAGCAGCGCTGCATATTGCTTCAGGAGGGCATTCTGCGGCAACGTGAGGATCTTCACGAAGTCATCTTCCGAAAGACTCTGCAACTCGACCCGAATGGGGAATCTGCCCTGAAGCTCCGGGATCAAGTCTGAAGGCTTCGCAACATGAAATGCCCCTGAAGCGATGAAGAGGATGTGATCTGTCTTCACCATCCCATGTTTCGTCGTGACGCTGGAACCCTCGACGATGGGTAGAAGATCCCGTTGCACTCCTTCGCGTGAAACGTCCGGACCCGAAGTCTGTCCTTTGCTGCTGGCGATCTTGTCAATCTCGTCAATGAACACAATGCCGGAGTTCTCAACCCGCCGCAGCGCTTCTTTGCCTACAGCATCCATGTCGATGAGTTTCTGAGCTTCTTCCTGGCTCAGTACAAGCTTGGCTTCGCCGACAGTCAGTTTCCTGTTCTTGCTTTTCTTCGGAAAGAGATTCCCGAACATGTCCTGCATGTTGATGCCCATGTCGTCGAGGCTCATGGGACCCATGACTTGCATCAAGGGCATCTGAGAAGTCGGGATATCCACTTCGATGGTTCGGTGGTCGAGCTGACCGGCTCTCAGCATCTCACGGAATCTCTCCCGGGTCTTCTGACTCTCATCCTCAGAGCTCGGAGTGATGATCCCTTCCGATTCGGGGTTTCGCGGATGAGAGGGGGGAATGAGCTCATCCAGTATCCGCTCTTCCGCCATGAATTGAGCCTTTGCCTGAACCTCGGCAGTCTTCTCCGCCTTTACCATGTTCACGGAGATCTCGGTCAAGTCGCGGATCATGGATTCGACGTCCCGGCCGACATAGCCGACCTCGGTAAACTTGGAAGCCTCGACTTTGATGAATGGCGCGTTCGCGAGTTTTGCGAGTCGTCGGGCAATCTCTGTCTTTCCCACTCCCGTCGGACCGATCAGAATGATGTTGTTCGGCATGATCTCTTCGCGGAGATGCTCCGGGGCCTGCAAGCGACGCCAACGGTTGCGAAGAGCGATGGCGACAGATTTCTTCGCGTTCTGCTGACCGATGATATATCTGTCGAGTTCGGAAACAATCTGGCGAGGAGTAAGTTCGCTCCTGTTTTCTGTACGAGGTTCGTTCAACGCTGGCACTTTGCTAGAGTTCTTCGATGGTGATATTGGAGTTGGTATAGATGCAGATCTCAGAAGCGGTCTGGAGCGATTCCCGAACGATGTCGGGTGCGCTCATCTGGGTGTGTTTGACGAGCGTGCGGGCTGCCGCAAGGGCGAAGGAGCCGCCCGACCCGATTGCGACGATGCCATCATCGGGCTCAATCACTTCGCCGGTTCCGGAAATGACGAGTGAATTTGTTTTGTCCATGACAGCAAGCAATGCCTCGAGCTGTCGAAGGTACTTGTCCGTCCGCCACAACTTCGCTAACTCGACGGCTGCGCGAACAAGCTGGCCGCGATGCTGCTCGAGCTTCTCTTCGAACCGGTCGAGAAGGCTGAATGCGTCCGCAGCTGATCCCGCAAAGCCTACGATCACGGAGCCCTGGTGCAGTTTGCGGATCTTGTTCGCCTGTTTCTTCATCACGGTTGAACCAAGCGTCACCTGGCCGTCGCCTCCGAGAGCGACTCTTCCGTCGCGACGTACTCCAATGATGGTTGTCGCATGTGCCTGTTCAATCATGGGCGCTCCTGGCGGCAAATTCAAATCTTTTTACGCATTCGTGCGATGGGAATGCTCATCTGTTCGCGGTATTTCGCGACTGTCCTGCGAGCGATTTTTACGCCTTGGCCACCGACCATGGCGGCAATCTTGTCATCGTTCAGAGGTTTCTTGGAATCCTCCGCTTCAATGATGTCTTTGATGCGCTGTTTGATCACCTGGTTGGAAATATCTTCCCCTGATTCAGTCTCCAAACCCGACGTGAAAAACCGCTTAAGTGAGTGGACGCCAAACTCTGTTTGGACGTATTTGCTGTTGACCACCCGGCTGATGGTTGAGATGTCGACCCCTACAACTTCTGCGACGTCTTTGTAGATCATCGGTTTCAGGACTTCGCCTTCTGCAAACCACTCTCTTTGCCGCTCAACAATTTGTCGCATCACTTTGAGCAGTGTTTCCCGGCGTTGTTGGATCGATGCAATGAACCATTTTGCCGATTCGAATTTCTGCTTGATGAAGTCCTTTGCTTCTTTCGAGGTCTTCTTCGATTTCGGCGCAACAAGATCACGATAGGCTTTGTTAATGCGAAGTGTTGGAAGGCTGCGATCGTTCAGCGTAATGAGGAAATCACCCTCATCGTTCTCGACGATGAAGTCCGGGGTGATGTAGTTCTCCTGGGCCGAAAACTCTCCTTCTCCGGGTTTGGGATTAAGACGCTGAATGAGTTCGATGACCTTTTTGAGCGTGTCGAGACCAATGTGAAGGTCGCTTGCGAGGTTGTCGAAGCGTTTGAGCTTGAGGTCGTCGAAATGTTGCTGGAGTATTCTGAGGGCAAGTTCCTTGATGTGCGCTTCACACTGGATTGTTCGCGCTTGCGAGATCAGGCATTCTTGCAAGTTGCGTGCCGCGATGCCGGGAGGGTCGAGCAACTGAATTCGTTTCAGCGTCTGTTCGGCCTGCTCCATGGTGATTTCGAGGCCGAAGGAAAGATTCAGGTCCTGGACGATCAGGCTGAGATCACGGCGGAGATAGCCATCCTCATCGACGTTCCCGATGATTTCCTCAGCAATGAGAAAATCCGTGTCGTCCTGGCTCTGCAGGCGGAACTGACTGAGCAATCGTTCGGACATCGGTACGCTGGAAGCAATTGGTCGCTCATACTCCTCATCTTCGTCCTGAGCGCGATACGCTTCCGGGCTCTTGTAACCCGCGAGGTCATCATTGATATAGTCATCCAATGTGTAGGAGTCTTCGGTTTTTGCTTCCGGTTTTTCCTCGGGTTTCTCTTCCGGCCTGTCTTCGGCAGTATCGGTCGCTGCTTCGTCGGGATCTTCCTGTTCAAGCGACTGCTCCAATTCCTCGTTTGTTTCGAGCAACGGGTTCAACTCCAACTCTGTCTTTATGCGCTGCTCGAGCGCCATCGTCGGAAGCTGAAGGAGCTTTAGATACTGGACTTGTTGCGGCGTGAGCTTGAGGCCCAACCGCATTTGTTGTGAAAGATTGATCATGCTTCAAAACACTGGAGATGTTCTACGATGTGGTTACTCCGTTTCTTCTCGTCTCACAATACTTGTGGAACTCTTCGTACCAATTCTCCTCGAAGGCTCTGGTAAGGGAGTCTCTCAAAAACTCTGACAACCAGATACCTTCGTTCGCTCCACGTTCAAGTGCCGGCTGACATTCGGCGATGCTTTCAAACCGCAATCGCTCTGGGATGCCCGGACCAATACGAATAGGGAATAAGTGGCACGATATTGGCTTACGCCATACAATTTCGTTGTTTTGATATGCTTTTTCAAACGCGCATTTCGCAATTTCGCCCTCGAAAAAGGCAAAAACGCAAGCCTGGTTCTGCACAACCTGCGTAGTATAGTCACCTTTACGTCCTTGCACAAGTCCCCGTTCTTCAATCGTGTCCTTGTGTCGAAAACTCAGGTACTTTCTGACCGAAGGGTATGCTTTCTCAATTTCCTCCAATTCCTCCTCACGAAGGGGAGCCCCACGCGATCCAGGCATCGTGCAACAAGCGCCTTTGCAGCGCGCCAGGTCGCATGCAAACCTGATGCTGGCGATATCATCTCCAATAAGAGGCTTTTCCGCCATACCGCAACCCTTTTTTACCTTCCTGCGTTAAAGTATAACCAATTTGGTTAAAAAACCAATGATGGCTTCCACCTTCACGAACCAGCTTGAAGTTGCCATCGAATTCCCGCAATTTTGTGCTACAACCTTTTTTCCATGGGGTGGTCTAATCCCATGTCACAATCGAATACATCGAGCGCCACAGGAATGATGCAAGATCTTGATTTGATTCAGCGTGCGAAGTCGGGGGACATGGGTGCCTTCGAACAACTTGTCTTTCGCTACGACAAGCAGGTACTGACCATCGCCGCCCGTTATGTTCAGAGTTCTGAGGATGCCAAAGACATCTATCAAGAGGTTTTTCTCAGGGTCTTTCGCTCGTTGCCGAGATTTCAGCTGAGGAGCCAGTTCTCGACGTGGCTGTTCCGAATCACAACCAACGTCTGTTTGACTCATCGAGCGAAGCGAAAACGGCATACGCACACGTCGCTCAGTCAAGATTCGGATGATGAGCACGGGGGATCCAGAGCGGAGGCGATAAGCGATTCGAGTGCGACTGACGAGCGAGCTGAAAATTCAGACACGGCGTTTCATGTTACTCAAGCTGTCGGCACGTTGTCACCAAAGCAGAAGATGGTTTTCACCATGAAATACTATGACGGCTATAAGATTAGAGAGATCGCTCAAATGACGGGGTTGAACGAGGGGACCGTTAAAAGGTACCTCTTTGCGGCAACGAGAAAAGTCAGAACCTCGCTGAAAGATCTTCTGTAATCCATGACTGTCAGTCAAGGGAACGAATCATGAAACACAATGACTACAAAGAGCTTCTCCACCTGTCGCTCTATGACGAGCTGAATGAAGAGGATCGATCGGTACTGGATGGTCATCTGGAAGGATGTGCCGAGTGTCGTGACGAATTCGAAGAACTGAAGAAACTCAGTATCCTGTTGAGTCATGGAGAACGGATCGAAATCACCGATCAACTACTCGACGAGGCGCGGCGCGAGCTCAGGGTGGCATTGCGTTTGGAAAATTCCAAACGTCCGTTCTGGGCCGGACTCATGGAACAGTTCGACGCTCTGACCTCGCCTGCAGGAAGATTTGCCCTGAGCGGTGTGGCAATGATTCTCGTCGGATTGACAGCGGGCTATTGGCTCTTCGCGCCGTCAGAGCCGACCGGGCTCTCCGGGATCACGCGGGCGGTGGAACCGTCTTCTTCGCAGCCGACAGAAACAAAGATCACGAACTTCAAATTCATGGGGCAACCTCTCCAAGGAAGCGATGTTGAGTTCACATTCGATATGGTGACACCTGTCCATATGAAGGGCAATGTCAATGACGTAGCCGTTCAAAGGGTGTTGGCTCAGGCGCTGATGAACGATCATAATCCGGGCGCCCGCTTGCGCACGGTCAGCGCTATTGCCAACGACGATGTGGCATTGAAGAGCTCCGACACAGAAATAAAAGCGGCTCTTGTGCAGGCGGTTAAGGGTGATGCCAATGTGGGAGTGCGGAAGCAAGCCTTGAAAGCATTGCAGAGGTTCCCGCTGGACAATGAGATCAAGGACGCATTGCTCTATGTTTTGAAGAACGAGGAGAACCCGGGTATACGGATAGAAGCTATTGCCTATCTTCAGTCGCCGGAATTCTCGCGACAATTGGTGGATCAGGATTTGCTGAATATCTTGAAAGAGAAAATGCAGTCGGACAACAACAATTATGTTCGCACACGTGTAAAACACTTTTACGAGGAGGTTCAACAACAATGAAACGACAAACGAAATTATTCCTGGCAACCTTCGTGGTTGCCTTACCACTGCTTCTTGCGTTCGCGGGATTCGCCGATGATGATGCACGCACAAAGTCGTTCATCGTGGGCAAGGGCGGAACCCTCGAAGTCACGGTGGATGGAGGGGATATCAGGATCAATGTGTGGGAGAAAAACGAAGTTCTTGTGAGGGCAGAAGGCCTCGATGAGTCAGATCTCAGGCGTCTCGAGATGACCCAAAGCGGCAACGACGTGCGTGTAGAGCTTCGCACGCGATGGGGCTCACACAACCATGCGCGGTTCGACATCACCGTTCCTTCTCAATACAATGCCTCCGTTCATACATCCGGAGGAAATATCGACGTACGAGGAACAATGAATGGCACCGTGAAGGGTTCAACATCCGGCGGCGATGTGACGCTCGGAAATGTCACAGGCGGCAGGGTAGATATGTCGACGTCCGGCGGGAATATGAGGACTGGTGATATTCAAGCCGATGTGAAATTAGGTACCTCCGGGGGCGACATTGAGCTGGGGAGTGTTGGCGGTGAGGCGAATGTGAACACGTCGGGTGGAAATATCACTGTGAAAAGCGTGGGAAAGTCTCTCAAAGCGAATACATCGGGCGGCAATATCGAGATTGGCGATGTTGGTGGTGAAGCGAAGGTCTCGACGTCGGGTGGTGACATCCAGGTCCGAAAGGTGAGCGGCAGCGCCACACTGACCACCGCTGGAGGCGATATCGAACTCGGCAGTGCCAGCGGGACCGTGAAGGCGCATACGTCGGGTGGAAACCTCAGACTGGAGAATATTTCAGGATCAATCGATGCATCGACTTCGGGTGGTGATGTCACGGCCGAACTGCGTCCAACCGGCAAAGGACGTAGCAAATTGAGTTCATCAGGTGGCGAGATCACATTGTCGCTTCCTGAAGACGCCAAGGCGACCGTCGAAGCAACGATTCGCATTCAGGGTTGGGGAAGGCACAATAATGAGTACAAAGTCCGCTCTGAGTTCAAAGCCGACACTTACGACCAGCGAGGCGATCCCGATGAAATCAGGGCTGTCTATAAGCTCAATGGTGGCGGAGAACTGATCGAATTGAAGACTGTCAATTCCGACATCAACTTGAAAAAACTTCACAAGTAGAGCCTCCCTCTTTATTGAAGTGCTTCGAAACCCCCGGTTCTCAAAGGCCGGGGGTTTTTGTTTGATTTTGGCTGCCATCTGCGCTAGGTTGAGGTCGAAGAAATACCAATCCATGTGCCGATGGTGTCAACCGAACACTCGATTGCGTCGTCTAATCATCGAACACCTGAAAAAGGAATTCTACTGAATGTCCGCTGACCGGGAGCGGCAACTGATACTGGATGCTCAGGGTGGAAGCCACGCTGCGTTTCGAGAACTTGTCGAACTGCATATGCGGCAGGTCTACGATCTCGCATATGGGTTCGTCGACGACCATGATGATGCAGATGACGTTGCACAGGAAGTGTTCGTGAAAGTATACCATGCGCTTAAGAGTTTCAGGCGAGAGTCGGGATTCAGCACGTGGTTGTATCGCATCACGTCCAATTGCGCACTCGATCGATTGAAACAGAGAAAACGATCTCTCGCCCGGTTTTTACCGATGGAGGATTCTCACGCTACCCGGGTTGCGGTCCATCAGGCGGCAGACCAGAATGAACAGAGCGTCCTCATCGAGCGGTCGTTGCACGAACTTCCGACACTTCAGCGGGCTGTCGTGATTCTGCGTCATATGGACGGGTTCTCGACGAAACAGGTCAGCGATATATTGAAGTGTTCTGAGGGAACGGTGAAAACACATCTCCACAGAGGACTCAAGAAGATGCGGAAGAAGCTGGCACATCTGAAGGATGGAAGTGTATGAGAACACATGGGACAGTCCAGGAGAACCTCTACGCGTATCTCCACGCCGAGTTGTCTGCTCCAGACCGGCTGGCGATTGAGAAACATTTAAGGTCGTGTGCACGTTGTGGCAAGGAACTCGAATCGATGCGCGAAACGATGGATCTGGTTGGACTCAAGCCACCGAAACCAAGTCAACATCGGAACGAGCTGTACTGGCAGCTGTTCGCGGAAAAGGTTGAGCGAAGGATTCAGTCGGAATCGACGGAAGTGGAGTCCCCAGCACTGGTCGGGAGGCTGGTGGACTTTCTGACGGAAAACCAAAAGCCCTTCAGCTTCGGTTTCATTTCGGCGCTGTCGCTCGGTCTCCTTGCATTGGCAGTCTGGGGCCTCTGGATCAAGGCGCCGACGCCGGATCAGATTGCTTCCAACTCGAGCAGCGTTGGGGCAATCGGATCGCATGCCAATGTTGAAGAGACCGCCATGGAAGTGCGGGCGGAAAATTATCTCGAGCAGTCGAAAACCCTCCTCATCGGAATCATGAACACCGACACAAAGTCGATCGTCGGGTCAAAGTCGTCTCTCGATCGCCAACGAGCGATCTCCAAGACCTTGGTCCGCGAATCGCAAGAAATTTCTTCTGGCCTTACAGATCCGTCCCAGCAACGATTGCGGGAGTTGGTTGGGGACCTGGGACTGATTCTCATCCAGATCGCCAACCTTGAATCGAAACAGAGTGTTCAAGGAGTCGAGATCGTCAAGGGTGGTGTGGAACGAAACGGCATTCTCTTCAAAATAAATGTTGAAGAGATTCAGCGGGCGACACGACGATCACGCACAAAGGGAACTGAAAAACAGTCTACAATATGAAGGGAGATCCATCATGAAAGCCAACCGGAATAACGTCTCAAGAAGGAACGAAAGTCTTCTCCCGATTCTGCTCGCGTTGTGGATGTTGCTCGGGAGTCAAGCATTTGCGCAGCAGGGTTCAGCAATTCCCAAAACAGCACTGGCACCTGCAAGGGCAACGGCACCGACGGCAGGTGTGCAAGCCGCTGTTGCAGAGGCAACTTCTTTAAGCAGGCTTGCTTCCGAGATGAGTGAGGTTCCGATTGCCTTGGAATCGGCGGGAATCTCACTTGGACAATTGCAGTTTGAACTCGCACAGATTCCACCTCATATGGTTCTCGATACTGAACTCGAGTTGGGACTGTCCGGACACTCCGTTGCCCCGGTTGCGTTGGCGCAAGCTGCGGCCGAGGTCTCTTCCGCCGGCTACGCTTCAGCCGCGTTGTCACTCCCAAGTTTTGAGCATGGCTGGTTTGGCCAGGATGCGCCCGTCGTCGCGGGGCAGAAATCCGGAGCAGACGCCAAAGCCTATCAAAAGGCATATGATCTCGTTCTTGATAAGAAATGGATAGAAGCTCAGAAGGAACTCGATGGTTTCATCGCAAAGTACCGAAACAGCTCCTATTCCGATGCAGCACGTTATTGGAGGTGTTACACCCAGGAAAAAACCGGAAGTCCAAACGAGGAAGCGTTCAAGAAGTATCAGGAATTCGTCAAATCGTATCCTCACAGCCGCTGGGCCGACGATGCTACGACGAACATGATCCGTATCGGCTCTGAACTCGCAAGGCAAGGCAAAAGCGAATATGGGACGATTGTGCAATCTTTGCAGCAGGGCGATGATGAAGATGTAAAACTGACGGCACTCTATGCCCTGAGGAGCAACACGGATGAGAAGTCTCTCCCCGTGATCATGAATCTCTATGATCACTCCAAGAGCGAGAAGATGCGCGAGAAAATCGTCTACGTGCTTGGCAGCTTTGATTCGCCGCAGATTGTGCCAAAACTTATTGACATCGCGTTGAAAGACCCGAGCATGAGTGTTCGCAAGAACGCCGTGTATGCACTTGGCAACACTAAGAAGAGCGAGGCATCTGCGTCATTGAAGCAGATCGTCAAGTCACAGGCGGAGCCCGAGATTCGGACCGCAGCTCTGTATGCCCTCGCAAACGTCGGAGATCAAGACCTCATCCCGTATTTGGTGGAGATCGCGAAAAACGATCCGAATGACAAACTTGCACGATCGGCCGCATATTCCATCGCCAATGTCAATAGTGACGAGTCAACGAAAGCGCTCCAGACGCTGCTGAAGGAAGCAAAGTCGAAGGAAGTACGAAAGGCAGCGCTGTACTCTTTGGGAAACAGAGGGGATGCAGCCGCCGTGGTGACTCTCAAAGAGATCGCACTCAATGAAACCGATGTCGATATGAGCAGGCAGGCGACGTTTGCGCTCGGGAATATTCACTCCAAGCCTTCGTTCGAGGCATTGACGTCCATCGTGTCATCAGCAAAGGATGCGAAGGTCAAGGAGGCTGCTGTGCAGGCGATCGGAAACAACACCGGAAAGGAATCGCGTGAGTTTCTGAAGAAACTCGCTCTCACGGACCCGGATGACAATATCGCTCGAATGGCCGTCTGGTCTGTCGGAAATGCTCACGAGGGTTCGGATGACTCGGATGCGAATTTCTACCTCGAGGTTCTGCACAACGCTAAGTCTTTTGAGGTAAAGAAAGCGGCGCTCTATCAGTTCGCGAACACGAACAAATCCTCGGCGGTGAAGTCTCTTTCCCAATTCGTGAAAGAGGAAAAGGATCCCGATCTTCGAATTGCGGCGATCTATGTTTTGGGGAACACAAAGAGTGATGACGCGGTTGATGTTCTGCTCGGCATCGCACGAACCGATGCTACGAAAAAGGCCCGGACCGCAGCTGTGAGCGCGTTGAGCAACATCGAGACCAAGAAGGCGCAAGATGCTTTGCTGGAGATCCTCGAAGGAAAGACGAAGGAGTAATTCCATGCTTACCCGGCGAACAATCTTGGTTCCGCTGGCATTTGTTCTTCTCGCCTGCGGAGTGACGGCCCAGGAGGTAGTGAGATGCCCAGCGCCGAGCCTCTCTCTCAGCGAGCGTTGGTGGTGGGCTTCTCGTGATGGCTCCAAGTTGATTGAGCGAAGAGAATGTTGGGTTGGGTATTCCGTAAAGCGTCGCATGTATCAAGATTCGTATGTGAACTCGGGAGCCATCTCGTCGGGCAACGGAGAGAGACGGCGCGATCTTTATGAGGTGATCTATGGAGATACCTCCGGGCGGAGGGAAGATAACCGCAGTTGGGGAGGGACAGAGAAGAAAAGAATCTTCAAGGTCCTCAAGGATGTCGCGATCTTGTTGAGAATCTCAGGGAACTTCGATGCAGAGGGATCAATACAGAAACTGGAGCTCTCAAACATGGAACTCCACGTTGATCTCAGGAACACGCCCCTGCTCTGGCTGGGTGAATCCGACGATAACCAAAGTGTTGACCTCCTNNGGTATCCATCAGAACTCTACGAACGGACTTCCATTTCTGACGAGCGTGCTCAAGAGCGAACAGGATGACAATCTCAGGTCACAGGCTGCATTCTGGATTGGAGAACAGAATCGTGTGGAAAGCCTACCCATACTCATGGACGCGGCGCAGGATGATCGTTCCGAAAAAGTGAAGGAGCAGTGTGTCTTTGCGATAAGCCGGCTTTCATCTGATGAGTCAACAGATGCCCTGATCAATCTTGCTCGAAAGGCGAGAGACACCAAGGTTCGAGGGAAGGCTGCATTCTGGCTCGGACAAAAGGCCTCCCAAAAGGCTCTGGCGACTCTCGAATCCATCATCGCAGATGACGACGAAACTGATGTCCAGCGACAGGCATTGTTCGCTCTGGCGCAAATCCACACTTCGGAAGGAGTGGAGCGACTCATACAAATTGCTAAAACACACCCACATCCCCGCATTAGAAAGCAAGCGATTCAGTGTTTGGGACAGTCGGACGACCCGAGGGCACTCGAGGCACTGATCGCCATTGTTCGGAAATGAACCTGGTGAGCCCTGCCTCTGGAGGCGGGGCTCGGGTTTTCTTTTCAGGCAAGGCAACCTTTTCAACCCCGCACAAGTCTTACTAGAGTCTGACTCAAACGGAAACGCTTAGAAGAGGAATTGATATGCCCATTCGTTGGACTCTGTTGGTATTGTGCTTGCTTGGCTTCTGCGCTACTCTGCAGTCTCAGATACCATCATCACCTGTCAAGATTACGGTTGAACGGGTCCGGGAAGTCATGTCGATTGACGGAACCCTGAATGAACAGATTTGGCAGCGCCCGGGCTTGACGGTGTTCACACAGAAACTCCCGAACGAAGGTGCTGCTCCATCACAGAGGACCGAAGTCTGGCTTGCGTATGACGACGTAGCTCTCTATGTCGCGGCACGCATGTACGATTCAGCTCCGGATTCCATCATTCAAATCCTCGGACGACGCGACGCGGATGTTACTGCCGACTGGTTCACCTTCGATATCGATCCTTACCATGATCGACGGAGCGGGTTCTTCTTCGCGCTCAGCGCAGCTGGAACCTTGCGGGATGGCACACTCTATAATGATGATTGGAATGACAATTCGTGGGACGGAGTGTGGGAAGGGAGAACAAGAATCGACGATCATGGTTGGACGGCAGAGATGCGCATCCCCTTTTCTCAACTGCGATTTCACCACGCTGAGAAATATGTGTGGGCTGTCAATTTCAGCAGGTTTGTCGGACGGGGCAACGAATCAGATTTTGTCGTCTACACACCTCAAAAGGGAAGCGGATTTGTTTCGAGGTTTATTGATGCCGAGGGGATTGAGAACATCGAGCCGCCCCGAGATTTTGAAATCCTACCCTACGTTACCTCCCGAGCCGAATTCACCCAACACGCGACCGGCGACCCCTTCAACAACGGGTCTAAATACTCGCCGGGACTGGGAGTTGACCTCAAGTTGGCCCTTGGTACGGATCTTACGTTGAACGGTACCATCAATCCCGATTTTGGCCAGGTGGAAGTTGATCCTGCGGTTGTCAATCTGAGTGACGTGGAGACATTTTATGATGAGAAGCGACCATTCTTCATCGAGGGAGCGAACGTGTTCCAATTTGGCCAGGGGGGATCGAACAATTTTTGGGGCTTCAACTGGGGAAATCCCAATTTCTTCTACAGCAGGCGGATTGGCCGTGCACCGCAGGGAAGCCTTCCTTCCTATGACTACGTCGACATGCCGCTTGGAACTCACATCCTTGGTGCCGGAAAACTCACCGGAAAGATTGGCGGCGATTGGAATGTGGGTATGATTCATGCTGTGACAGCACGTGAGGATGCTCAAATCGATGTCAACAGCGTCAAACGAAGTGTGGAGATCGAGCCTCTGACGTACTATGGAGTCGGGAGGATCCAGAAGGACTTCAACGATGGAAAACAGGGAATTGGGCTCATCACGACCTATACAAACAGGTTCTTCTCAGATGACAGGCTTCGGGCTGATATCAACGGCGATGCGCTCGCCATGGGCCTGGATGGCTGGCAATTCCTTGATTCTGACAAGACCTATGTCGTGACGGGGTGGGGTGCCTTCTCGGATATTCACGGGACGCAATCACGCATCACGGCCCTTCAGGAAAGCTCCCGTCACTATTTTCAGCGTCCGGGTCTCGGTCATTTAAGTCTTGATACGACAGCGACGAGCCTGAGTGGATACGCGGGACGATGGGCGATCAACAAACAAAAAGGGGCATGGCAGTTGAACTCGGCTATCGGTGTGATTAGCCCCGGCTTCGATGTCGATGACCTGGGCTTCATTTGGAGAACCGACATCATCAACTATCATTTCATGACAGGATACAAGTGGACCGATCGCACCGACTACTACAATAACCTTCAGCTCAACATCGCGGTATTCGGGAGCGATGATTTTGGCTGGAACAAAGTATGGCAGGGTGTTTTTGGAAGAATGTATGTCGAGCTTCCGAATTTCTACTCGGTTGGGCTCAACTATGCCTTCAACCCGAATTCTCTCGATACCCGCAGCACGCGCGGGGGACCAGCCATGCTCAACCCAACGGGCTGGGAACTCGATTTCAATTTTTCATCTGATGGTCGAAAGCCGGTCGTCGTCAGCGCCTTCGGTTCCAGCTATATCGGAGGGGGAGGTCATCAGTTCCAGGCTGAGGTAGATGTCGAATACAAGCCGGCTGCCAACATCGATCTCACCATCGGGCCGAGTTTCAATCGATACGCGACACGGGCACAATGGGTGGGGTCATACATTGATCCGACGGCGAGCTCAACGTACGGTAGCCGCTATGTTTTCGCAGATATGGATCAGAAAACTATTTCTGCCAACATCCGCCTGAATTGGACATTCTCGCCAGAGTTGAGTCTGCAAGTGTTTCTTCAACCATTGATCTCCTCTGGTGCGTATCTCAACCTCAAGACACTCCGCCAACCGCGCACATTTGATTTCGGATACTTTGGCAGGGATGGATCCACCCTCAAGCCGCAAACAGTGAGTTCAGGAGATATCACGGGATACGAAGTGGATGCGGATGGCGCTGGTCCTTCGCAGCCGTATGTGTTCAGCAACCCAGACTTCAATTATAAGTCATTGCGTGGCAATGCTGTGCTCAGGTGGGAGTACCGGCCTGGGTCGGCCCTCTATCTGGTGTGGACGCAAAGCAGATCTGACAATGAGAACTTCGGCGATTTCCAGTTCGACCACTCCATCAGTCGGCTCTTGAGCGCGAGACCTGACAATATTTTCATGCTCAAATTCACGTATTGGTGGTCCCGTTAGAGTGTCCTGGTTTCGGCTGCGGTTTAGAGGCGAATGAACATTTTCCCTGGGAGCTGTCGCACGAGTCCTTTAAACTCCAATCCGAGAAGAAGCACGAGAGCGTCCGCGGTGGAGGTCTCTGCCAACTCGGCAATCGCGTCAATCTGTATGGGTTCATGCTTCAAGACATCATAGATCTTCTTTTCGAAAAGGCTCATCTCGATTGCGACCTCAGGCATGTGCTCTCGCTTCAAGAGATGACGCATGTGCGGCCCCAGTTCCTCCAGAATGTCGTCAACATTTTGGACGAGTTTCGCCCTCCCTTCTCGAATCAGTTTGTGAGGACCTGCCGTTCGTTTTTCCATAATACTGCCGGGTACGGCAAAGACCTCCCTATTTTGATCAAGTGCAGTTGATGCAGTAATCATCGCCCCACCGTCTTCCGCCGATTCCACAACGACCGTTCCAAGCGTCATGCCGCTGACGATACGATTGCGCCGCGGAAAGTTGGTAGCATCCGGCTTGGTGCCCATGGGAAACTCGGAAGCAACTACTCCGTGGGCCGCGATTGTCTCCAGAAGTCTCCGATTCTCAGCAGGGTAAGGAACATCCAGACCTGATCCAAGCACGGCGATGGTTCTTCCCTTCGTCTTCAAGGCAGCGGCATGCGCAATCGTGTCGATGCCTCTGGCGAGTCCGCTGACGATCGTAAGTCCAAGTTGGGCAAGATCTCGGGATAAGGATTCAGCAACCAACTGGCCATACGCAGAGGGTGTACGAGTTCCGACGATGGAAATTGAGCCCTTGTCGAGATTCGAAAAACTCCCTAACACGAACAACAGGGTAGGCGGATCGTAGATCTTTTTCAGCAGTTCGGGATACTCGGCATCCCATACTGTGATGATCCGGCCGCCGATCCTGTTGACGCGCTTAAGCTGGTCATCGGCAAATCGTTCGCCCTCTTTATTGTGGACAATGTTAGAGGCAATTTTCTTTTCGATTCCGGGGACTTTGATGAGTGCACGAGGAGATGCCTTCAAGACTTCAGCAGGATCGTGGAAGTGCGAAACCAGCAATCGAATCTTGTGGGGACCGATCTTTGGTGTGGATGCTAGACGGAGGAGGTCGCGAACATTGAACATGGGAAAATGAACTTGTCAACTCTTACGCTGGCGAAGAAATTTGACTGAGAAGAAGAAACACACTGCAAAGAGGATAAGAACAATCGGCGGCTATGTTTCGAGGATTTCCTTGGTGAAGGCGGCGACGAGTCCATCGGCCCGTTTCTTGTCGCGTGCTTCAGCAATGATGCGAAGAACTGGCTCGGTGTTGGATTTTCGGAGATGGACCCAGGAATCAGGGAAATCGAGCTTGAGTCCGTCGATGGTCGTCACCTTCCCGTCGGTGCTGTGCGCCCCTTGGAGTCTGCTGAGCACTTCTTCGGGATTGAGCGACCCCAATGCGACCTTCCCTTTCGTGATGAAGTACTGCGGCAGGGAATTCTTGAGTGCTGAAAGTGTGCCTCCGAATTCCGCGAGGTGTTGTAACGTCAAGCCGATGCCAACGGGAGCATCTCGGCCGATATGCGATTCAGGCAGAATGACACCGCCGTTTCCTTCTCCCCCCACGATCGCAGCAATTTCCTTCATTTTCTTCGCGACGTGAATCTCGCCCACTGCCGTACGGGTGAGCTCGGCGTGGTGCAAGGTGCAGATATCATCGATAGCCCGAGTTGTCGAAAGATTTGTAACGACTTTCAAAGATTGCGAATTGCGGCTCGATTCTTTGCCCAGTACGAATTCCACTACACTGGCGAGAGTGTATTCTTCTCCGAACGGTTCACCTTTTTCGTTGATGAGGACGAGGCGATCGACATCGGGATCGACAGCGATACCCAGGTCGGCTTTTTCTTCTCGAACGCGCAGGCAGATGCCCGACAGGTTCTCAGGTAATGGCTCAGGCGCATGGGAGAATATTCCCGAAACATCGCACCCCATCTCAATGACCGTGCAACCCAACGCTTTCAGAAGCTTCGGAATAATGACGCCTCCTGCAGCATTGACACAGTCGACAACCACCCGAAAGTGCTTCTCACGGATTTGATCGATATCAAGGTAGGAAAGAGAGAGGACGTTCTTGATGTGTTCGTCGACAAGCGCCGGATCTGCCGAATGAGTGCCTTGTTTGTTCCATGGCACATAACTCCTTGGTTGTCGATCAGCAATGTTCCAGAATGCATGGCTCTCCTCGGCATCAAGGAACAATCCTGTCGGTGAAATGAACTTAAGGCCGTTCCACTCCATCGGATTGTGACTCGCGGTGATGCAGATGCCTCCGGCAGCTTTTTTCAGTTGCACCGCAAGTTGAACGGTTGGGGTGGGGCACACGCCGATAGCCACAACATCGCAGCCCATTTGAAGCAGTGTCGAAGAGACGATGTGCCCAATGCTCTTTCCGGTGATTCTGCCATCGCGGCCAATGACGATGGTGCCGCGATGAGAGTATTCTGCAAACGCTGCAGCATACTTTACGACGGTCTCGGGAGTGAGACTTGACCCTACGATTCCACGAATTCCTGATATGCTGACCATCAACGACAAGTGCTATGCCCCCTTCTTATGCGTTGAATCTACGCAACGAGGCCACTAATATCAAGGCAGATTGGCAGAGTTCGCTTGGCTCTTCAGGCCCTTGAAAATTGTCGGGAGCATCGCTACCTTGCCGTATCACAAATGTGGTCTACCTGATGAAACTGAGTACCGACGACAAGAAAGAACTTCTGCGAATTGCCAGGAATTCCATCGATGCGGCGGTCAAGAGCAAACCCATCGTTCCCTCCGCATCTGCATCAGAGGCTATGAATGAATTGTGCGGAGCGTTCGTAACGCTCCATCTGCTCGGGGAACTACGTGGATGCATCGGATACATCGAGGCGCGATTTCCTCTGCGCGAGACTGTCGAGGAAGTAGCTCAAAAAGCTGCATTGGAGGACCCGCGATTTCCTCCTCTCTCTCCAAAGGAAGTAGGCAACGTGGAAATTGAAATCTCGGTTCTCTCTCCGTTGAAGAAAGTCTCTGATGTGAACGAAATCGTTGTCGGCACGCATGGCCTCGTCATCGATGCAGGGTATACGCGGGGATTACTTCTGCCTCAGGTTGCGACAGAATGGGGATGGGGAAGGGAGCAGTTTCTCTCACAGACTTGCCGCAAGGCGGGTCTTCCGTCAGATGCGTGGAAACAGAAGAAAGTAACGATCTACTCTTTTACGTCAGCAGTGTTCTCCGAAGCTGAATTGTTCCGCGTGAAACATTGAGGACATGATAATGGCACGTATTCGCAATGCTGCCGTGGCTGGATCGTTCTACGATTCGGATCCAGAAAACCTTCGCCGTGAAGTCGACTTTCTTTTGAATGAGGCGAAGGCGCCCAAATTGAAGGGGCAAATACGGGGACTCGTGGCTCCGCATGCAGGTTATATGTATTCTGGGTCTGTTGCAGCTGCCGCCTATAGAACCCTCCAAGGCTTGAGTTATGAAGCTGTCATGCTCGTCGGTCCCAGCCATCGGGAATACTTCAATGGCGTGACGATCTACCCCGGCGACGCGTATCAGACACCGTTGGGACAAATCCCCATCCACGCGGAACTGCGTGCCGCACTTTTGAGGCAGTCCCCGATCATTCAACTTTCGGAAGCCGGTCATCGCGCGGAGCATTGTTTGGAAGTCCAGTTGCCTTTTCTTCAGCGTGTCCTGGGGAATTTCTCGATTGTTCCGATGATCATCGGCAATCAAACGAAAGAATACTGCCTGAATCTCGGAAATGCAATTGCCGCTGTTGCGAGAAGGAGAAACATCCTGCTCATCGCGAGCAGCGATCTCTCCCATTATCATCCCTACGATGCTGCTGTTGAGCTCGATCAGCAGGTCATCAGCGACGTTGAGGCGTTTGATGAACACGAGCTGATGGATCGGTTGGTCAATTCACGGGATGAGGCTTGTGGGGGAGGTCCGATTGTTTCCGTTATGCATGCTTCCAAACTCCTCGGTGCAAACCGATCACACTTGCTTCTGTACAACAATTCAGGAGATGTCACGGGCGATAAAAGTGCGGTTGTGGGATATTGTTCCCTTGCCTTTCTTCAGACAAACTGAAGAGGGTGGAGCGGGACGCGTCGTGTGATCTCCTGCGAAGACCTCATCGCAGTTCCAAAAGACCAAAATATTCTGTATATTTTGTTCAACAACGAAGAGGAATGCCAAAGTTTTGTGGTCGCTGGATGATCGCTGATTATCATACGCACACTGCGCTCTGCAAGCATGCGCAGGGAGACGTTGAGGAATATGTGCGAAGGGCTGTGGACCTCGGATTCGATGAAATCGGATGTTCGGATCATGTACCCCTTCCGGGGAATTACGATGAACGCCATCGTATGACTCTCGAGCAGTATTATTCTGAGTACGCCCCGAGAGTCTCCGGTCTCATCGAGAAGTATCGAAAGCAAATTCGCGTCAAACGCGGGATTGAATGCGATTTTCTGGATTGGGCGGAAGGGTGGAATTCGAAATTTATCGCTGAAAACGAATTCGATTTCGTAATCGGGTCGGTGCATTTCGTCGGACCGCGAGGAGAAGAGAAGCCGTTGTTTGGGCGCGATTACGACAAAAGTGAACTCGAAGCACTGTATGAAGGGTACTTCCTTGAAATCGCCAATTCGGCAAAGTCCGGGCTCTTCGATATCATCGCACACTGTGATATCGTAAAGAAATTCGGGAAATTTTCGAGCGCCCGGGTAGAGGAGCTACAGTGGGAGGCCTTGAGTCAAGTCAAGAAAGCGGATCTTTGCATCGAGATTAATACTTCAGGTTTACGCAAGCCGGAGCTCGAGACGTACCCCGGCGAGAAGGTGCTCACACTCGCGCGAGATCTGAAGATTCCTTTGACCTTGGGCTCAGATGCTCACAATCCGGATCAGGTGGGTATGGATTTTGGATCTGCCATCAGCCTCATCAACAAGTATGGAAATGGCAGGATCTCTCTCTTTGAGCGTCGGAAGCGATCGGAGGTCAATGTTTCGCAACTCCGTGGAGCAGCATAGTTTTCGAACGTGCAGATTTCAGACGGTTCGTTTCGATCGATGGAATAGTCCAACAGAAAGGTTTATCCAGACGTGAAGGCACTGCTGGCGAGCGGTGGTCGAGGTACTCGACTCCGCCCAATTACTCATACGCAGAACAAGCACCTGATTCCCATTGCGAACAAACCGATCCTCCACTATGCTTTGGAGGCGATCGCAGCATCCGGGATCAGGGAGGTCGGCATTGTCCACAACGCTGATAGTCAGGAAGTCCCGAACAACATTGGAGATGGTTCGCGTTGGGGAATCGTCATCACCTACATCCCGCAGGAAGCTCCCGGCGGATTAGCCCAGGTTGTAAGGCTTGGTGAGGATTTCGTTGGTAGTGACGACTTCGTGTTTTACCTTGGCGACAATATGGTCGTAGGGGGAATCGCAAGATTCATTGATCAGTTTAAAGCCCGAAAGTGCGACTGTCTGTTGACGCTGGCACAGGTTAAGGATCCGGAACGATTCGGTGTGCCCGAGATGAGGGAAGGCAGGATTGTTCGCGTTGAGGAGAAACCGAAACATCCCAAGAGCGGATACGCGGTCGCCGGCATCTATGTTTACAACAAGAGCATCTTTGAGGCTGTCAGGAATCTTAAGCCCAGTGAGAGAGGGGAACTCGAGATCTCTGACGCGCATCAATATCTAATAGACCACGGGAAGAAAGTGGACTTCTGCGAGATTACCGGCTGGTGGAAAGATACCGGAAAGCCAGAGGATTTACTGGAAGCGAATCGTCTCGTTCTCGAACATCTTGAAGCCAGACTCGATGGCTCTGTGGATGCAAGCTCCACAATATCCGGAACTGTTGTGCTTGGTTCTGGATCCCGCGTAGTTAATAGCACGATTCTCGGTCCGGTCATCCTTGGAAATAATTGCGTAGTTCAAGACAGTACCATTGGGCCGTTCACTTCCATCGGAGACAACACTGAGATTCGATCGAGTGAAATCGAATTCAGCATTGTGCTCGAACGATGCAGGATCCATGGTGTGAAGAAACGGCTGAAGGGAAGTATCATCGGGTACGATGTCGAGATCAATGAAACAGAATCTCAGCCCGGTGTGCATTGTTTTATTATCGGGGACCAAAGTCGGGTTGAAGTGGGGTAGATTCACACGAGACTACTCAAACGCCTCAAGGAGCTGCAAATGAATTATGAGACGTTACAGGTTGAACGACGTGACCGGATCGCTTTCGTAGCGATCAATCGACCTGATAAACTCAATGCCCTGAATGCTCAGGCAAGATCTGAATTGAAGGACCTCTTTCTGGCTCTTCAGAACGACGATGCAGTTGATGTTGTCATTCTGACGGGTGCCGGTGAAAAAGCGTTTGTGGCTGGAACTGATATCAAGGAATTGACAGAACTGGATGAACAGAAGGGAATGCTCTTTTCAGAGGATGGTCAGGCCGTATTCAATTTGATCGAGAATCTTGGCAAACCAGTCATCGCCGCGGTGAATGGCTATGCACTTGGCGGCGGAGCGGAGCTTGCACTGGCGTGTCACATGAGGATCGCGTCGGAGAATGCAAAGTTCGGCCAACCCGAAGTGAATCTCGGCATCATCCCTGGATACGGAGGAACTCAACGCCTCGCCCGTCTCGTTGGAAAGGGCAGAGCGATGGAGCTGATCCTGACGGGTGAATCGATTGACGCACCGGAGGCGCTTCGCATTGGGCTCGTGAACAAAGTGGTGGCAGTCCCAGAACTTATGAAAGCCGCTGAGTCGATGGCACGGAAAATCATCGACAAGGGACAGGTCGCCGTGCGACTCGCCCTGATGGCGATTACCGCAACGCACGAACTCTCGTTGGAGTCTGGTCAGGCGTTTGAGGCTGAATTGTTTGGGCGCTGCTGCGCCTCGGAGGATTTCAAAGAGGGGACGAGAGCGTTTCTTGAAAAAAGAAAGCCGGCATTCAAGAACAAGTAAGTTCAGTCATTGAAAGAAAATCAATTAACCAGAGTATCTCCATAACAGGATAGACAGAGAATATATGAGTCAGAATAAGAACGCCGCTGCGGATCAGTCAAAGGTGATGGACAAAATCGTCTCCCTCGCGAAACGTCGGGGATTTGTTTTCCAATCAAGTGAAATTTATGGCGGACTGAATGGATGTTGGGATTACGGTCCGCTGGGCGTAGAGATGCTCAACAATCTCAAGCAGCAGTGGTGGAAGAGCATGACGTATCGGGAGAACATCGAGGGATTGGATGCCAGCATCCTCATGCACCCACGGGTTTGGGAGGCTTCCGGTCATGTCGAGAACTTCACGGATCCGATGGTCGACTGCAAGAGCTGCAAAGCGCGCTATCGGCTAGACGTGTTGTTCGACGAGCTTTCGCTCAAGAGGAAAAAGGAAGCGCTGCGCGAACTGGAACCGGGAAAATTCGAAGGCCAGCTGAAGGACGAGCTTGTCATCGAGGAATTCGCCAAACGAACGGCCACCGATGCCGATTCGGCCAGAATTGCTGCGATGCTTCCCTGTCCGAACTGCGGCAACAAAGGCACGTTCACCGACGCCCGCAAGTTCAACCTGATGTTCAAGACGTTTGTCGGTCCCGTGGAAGATTCGTCCTCCGTAGTCTTTTTGCGCCCGGAAACAGCGCAGGGAATTTTCGTGAATTTCCTGAACGTGCAATCTGCCGGCAGGCAAAAAATCCCGTTTGGTATCGCTCAGATCGGAAAAGCGTTTCGCAATGAGATCAACACAAAGAACTTTCTTTTCCGGACGAGAGAATTTGAGCAGATGGAAATGCAGTTCTTCGTGAAGCCCGGCACCGACGATGAGCAGTTCGAGTATTGGAGAGCGGCGAGAATGCAATGGTACGTTGATCTGGGGATGCCGAGGGAGAAACTCCAGTGGCACCAACATCCCAAGGATAAGCTGGCGCACTATGCCAAGGATGCGTACGACATCGAGTATCTCTTTCCGTTCGGATGGGGGGAGATTGAAGGTATCCATAATCGTACAGACTTCGATCTTTCACGTCACGAGCAGTTCTCAGGGAAAAGTATGAAGTACTTCGATGAGGCGACGAAGGAAAAATTCACTCCTTTTGTGATCGAGACTTCCGCCGGTGCAAGCCGTTCGTTCATGGCGTTTCTCGTGAATGCCTATGACGAGGAACAAGCACCAACTGCAGAGGGAACAACGGAGATGCGGGTTGTCTTGAGACTTCATCCCAAGTTGGCTCCCACCAAGGCGGCAATCTTTCCCCTTGTGAACCGCGATGGAATGCCCGAAATGGCCCGCAAGGTTGAAGCCGATTTGAGGCAGCACTTCCGTGTGTTCTACGATGACAGTGGAGCCGTGGGACGGAGATATCGAAGGCAGGATGAGGTTGGCACACCCTATTGTGTGACAGTGGATTCCCAGAGTCTGGTTGATCAGACGGTTACTATTCGTGAACGCGATTCAATGAAACAGGATCGGATTGCTATCTCCAACGTCCGTGCGTACATCGCTGAGAGGTTGATGTAGATTGGATCACGAAGCGCATACATGGAAAACGTTTGGCCGATTTCGGCTTCTGTTCTGGGGTCTTACACTTCTCTTGCTCCTGCCCGCTTCTCCGGATGCTCAAGCGCAATGGATTCAGGACACGTCTATTGATGCGCGCGTCCGGCGCGGGATCGACGACATCTACAACATTGAATTCACCAAGGCGGACAAGGAATTTGAAGAAGTGATCCGCTTGATGCCGGATCACCCCGCGGGGTATTATTTTCAGGCGATGACGCAGTGGTGGCGCATTCTGAGCAATTTTGAGGATGAGACGCATGACAAAGAGTTTCTCTCGGCGCTCGACAGAGTTGTCAGCATGTGTGAGAAGCGGCTGGACAAAAACGAAAACGACGTAACTGCTTTGTTCTACAAGGGGGGGGCGGTGGGTTTCCAGGGAAGGCTTCGGGCGAATCGAGGTTCCTGGCTCGCTGCTGCGAACGATGGTCTGGTTGCGCTTCCCGCCATTCGAAAGGCATTCAAGCTTGATCCCACCAACAGTGATGTCCTCCTGGGAATGGGGATTTACAATTATTATGCCGACGTGATTCCCGGACAATACCCAATCATCAAACCGGTCATGATCTTTCTTCCTGGCGGGGACAAGAAACTGGGGTTGGAGCAACTTGAGATAGCAGCGCAGAAAGCGCGCTATGCAAAAGTTGAAGCCATGTATTTCCTCTTGCAGACGTACTTCAGCTATGAGCGCCAGTTCGTCCGCGCACTCCAACTTTCTCAGGAGCTGCACAATAAGTATCCGCGAAACCCGCTGTTCCACAGGATGTACGGCAGATGCTATGTGAGTCTTGGATACTGGGCTGAAGCATTCAGAGTGTTTTCGGAAGTTGAAGAGAAATATCGTACTCATCAGGCTGGTTTTGATGCGTACGATGGTCGGGAGGCCTACTACTACATCGGGCGGCATTTGTTCCTCGCAGGTCGATTTGAAGAATCGATTCAGAACCTGCTTCGATGTGACGAAATCTGTCGACGGGTGGACAAGAACGGAGCGTCAGGATTCATGTCGATGGCGAACCTTATGATCGGTATGGTGTACGACGTCCAGAAAAAGCGTGGCTCTGCGTTGGCGCAATATCAGAAGGTGCTGGAAATGAAAGAGTATGAGAACACTTATAAGGAAGCTCGGCGGTACACAGAAAAACCCTATACGAGGGCTCAATGACAGGGCAAGTGTTTTTGTTTGGTCTCGCGGCTGCTGCAGCGGAGGTACTGGGGGGGAGTCTTATCTACTTCAGGAAATCATGGCCTCGTCGGGTGCAGGAAACACTCCTGGCGCTCGGAGCCGGGTTTATACTCGCGCTCGTTTTTCTCAAGCTCATTCCTTCGAGTATTCACGCTCTCGGAGACTCAGCGATGCTCTATTGCATCATTGGATTCGCTGCCATCCATTTCTTCGAGCATACCATCGTCGGCCATCTGCATTTCGGTGAAGAGACGCACAGTGATGCCATGATCGCGAAAGGCGCGAGCCTCTCAGCTTTCACCGGATTGTTCATTCATGCCTTCTTTGACGGATTCACGATCGCGATCGGATTTCAGTTCAATTTCCTCCTCGGAATCCTCATCTTCTTTGCTGTTCTCCTCCACAAGTTCCCCGAAGGACTGACCATTGGCTCGATAGTTGTTGCGGCCGGATATCCCAGAAAAGTCGTTCTCATGTCAACGATAGGACTTGCCGTTGCAACCTTGATCGGTGTTTGTACGCTGTTTCTCTTCCAGAATCTGAATGCCGACGTCGTCGGTGCGGGATTCGCCTTCTCCGCCGGTGTTGCCGTTTATGTGGGTGCGAGTGATCTGATACCTGAGATCAACAAGTCGAAAGACCGGATCCCTCCCCTCGTGGTTTTTGCGGGGATGATCATGTTCTATCTCAGCGACAGAATTCTGGAAATGCTTGTTCGGTAGAGGTAGTGTGGAACGGCTATCGTTGCTAGAAACTTGAACCGATGGAGATCCTGTGGAGGCTTCCGATCTTGCCGTAGGAGTTGAAAGCGTAGTCGATGACATACTCGCCAAAAACAATCCCTCCGCCAAGAGATATTCCCGCCAGATTAGCGCTTGTCCCTAGCTTCAGTTCTTTTCGTTGCTGATTATTGTAACCGAGACGTAGTCGGACAGACTCACTCATCAGGAACTCGGCGCCGAGGGAAAATGAGCTGAAGTGCGAAGCGAAATCGGTCTGCTGGTCAGTCAGATGATGGAAATCGAGGTTGAGGAGAACCGGAAGGTGCTCGGGGCGTTTTGTGATGCCTATGGTGACATCCAACGGCAGGGGTTCTTTTGCACCGGAATATGACTTCAGCTGAGTGCCGAGGGTGAGGATGCTTGCTCCGAGGGTGATATTCTGAGACGGAATCTGATACAGTACACCCATATCGAGAGCCAGCCCGGACGACGAATACCCGGCAATCGAAGAATAAATGATCTTGAGATTAAGCCCGACGCTTGTCACCGGGTCGATTGATCGACCGATACCTACAAGAAGGGCAATGTCACGCGCTCCGAATGTCCCCAAGGTATTCATCGACTCATCGGTCTGCGTGAAAGAGCCGTAATCCATGTATAGGACTCCTGCACCCATGGTGCCGATTCCCTCCAACGATCTGGAATAGGAGAGGTATCCACCATTCACATCCAGCAGATGCTTGAGGAAGCCGGCCGATCCTTTGGACTCCGTGAGACTTGTCAGCGCTCCGGGATTATAGAAAAGAACATTCGGGTCATCGGTCATGGATACAAAGCTACCGTTCAGTCCGGCAGCTCTTGCCCCGATGTCGTTGCGGAGAAAGCTGAAGGTGCCCTTGTCTTGACTATAGGTCGAGGCGGTAAGGAGTGAAAGGACAAGAAATGATGCGAGCCGACGTTTCATCGCAGCTAATTTACCCAAATCGCATCTGAATTTCAAGGAGCCACCGAATTCACGAGGTGTTTCAGATTTCACTGGGCTCGAAGGGGTGAGTGCAAAAATACCATTGCAATTGAGTCGAGTTTTGGCTATCTTTATAAAGTACCTGAAAAGCACATTTGGAGAATTCGATGAAGCCTGGAATACACCCTGACTACAAGAAAGCACTGGTTACCTGCGTTTGCGGAAACAGCTTTGAGACACGCTCAACAGCAGGCAACTTGCATATTGAAATTTGTTCAAGCTGCCATCCCTTCTTTACCGGGAAGCAGAAGCTGGTCGATTCTGCCGGTCGTATAGAACGATTCAACAGAAAATACGGCAAGAAGACAGCGGAAGTGCCGGCGGCGTAACGCGGAGTCGAACTTGCAGTTTGAGTATGCGGAATGTATTGATCAGATGCATTCCGCATTTTTCTTTTCTGGAATGGAATCGCAACTATTGAGAATCGAACAGAAGTATGCAGGACCCACTTCACATGAGCTTTGACGCAGACACATCGAACCTCTATCGGGGTCCGAGGGGGACTGCTGTAAAGATCCTGAACCGGGTCGAACGGTCGGACGCATATCTGGATCGGGTTCTCGAAACAGAGATGCGAAACACCGAGATGAATGAGCTGGATAAGGGGCTCATGAACGAAATCGTGACCGGTGTCGTTCGTTGGCAGATGAAGATCGACTGGGTGTTGACAGGGTTCTTCCATGGTAACTTCACGAAGGCGGAAACGAACATCAAGAACGCCCTTCGCGTCGCCCTCTATCAGATCTTGTTCCTCGATAAAGTGCCCCACTCCGCCGCCGTCAACGAGTCAGTAGAATTCATCAAACGGTTACGCGGCCAAAAAGTAGCCGACCTTGTGAATGGAGTACTGCGAAACATCCTTCGGAACCTCGAGAATATTCGTTATCCGGACTTCAAGGAGAATCAGATCCAACACCTGGCAGTCGTCGAATCCCATCCGACGTGGATGGTCAAGCGATGGGTGGGTCGGTTTGGATATGACGAGACGAAAAAGTTCCTTGCTGCCAACAACGAGAGACCCGATCTCACGTTGCGGGTGAACCGTCTGAAGATCGACTTCAATTACTTCCTTACACAGCTCGAACAGCACCAAATCCAGTTCACGCGCTCAGAGTATCTTGATTTCTTCGTTCGGGTGAAGCACATGGCGGGCATTGGCGGCTCGGATATGTTTCGTCAGGGCTTCTTTGTCGTCCAGGATGAAAGCGCAGGTCTGGTGGTGAAGCTGCTTGATCCGAAGCCCGGTGACCGAGTCATCGACATGTGTGCAGCGCCGGGCGGAAAGGCGACGTTCATCGGAGAGTTGATGAAGAATGTCGGCGAGATCGTAGCGATCGATCGGTACGAAACACGTCTGAATCTGGTGAAGAACGCCTGCCAGCGACTCGGGATAGCGAATGCTCACTACATAGCAGCTGATGCGGCTACTGTGCAGACAGCGCCTGCGGAAAAGGTGCTGGTTGATGCTCCTTGCTCAGGTTTAGGAGTGCTCGCCAAGAAACCGGATGCAAAATGGAAACGCGAACCGGAAGATTTGGTCAACCTGGTTCAAACGCAACGTGCCATTCTTGAGAATGCGGCTCGGCATGTCAAGCCGGACGGAATCCTCGTCTACAGCACTTGCACCACTGAGCCCGAAGAGAACTTTGAACTTATCAAGAATTTCCTAACAGACCATTCTGAATTCTCCATCGAAAGTGCCAGCCCATTGATCGATTCTCGCATTGTATCGGCGGATGGCTACATAGAGACATTCCCCCATCGCAACGCCATGGATGGCTCTTTTGCGATACGCTTGAAAAAAGCTCTCTGAGCAGTCGTCACTTCCAAAGTACTTTCCTTCCAGGGTATTTCTCTCTATATTCACACGGCGTTTCAGGTCCGCTGTGACCCGGATCTGTAAATCCATTGATCTTCGCCATCCTTCCTATTCGATGCTATTGTGAGGAGGACTTTTGTGAGACGACTATTGAAGTTGAGCTCAGCTCTTGTTGCTTTTGCGATGTTCTTTTCTCTTGTGACACTTCAGCGCCGAGAGCCATATCCTCAACCTCGGTCTTCAGATCCCTTCGCTTCGACCTTTTCGATTGTTGCAATTGATCCGGAAAACGGCGATGTCGGAGTTGCTGTGCAGTCGAAATTCCCGAATGTCCGTCCGATTGTTCCCTGGGCCGCCGCTGGTGTGGGCGCAATAGCGACTCAGTCGTTCATCAATGTCTCCTACGGTGCTAAAGGTCTCGCACTCCTCCGAAACGGGGCGAGTGCTGAAGAGACATTGCGGATCCTCATCGCGAATGATACAGGTCGTGAGGTCCGCCAAGTGGGAATTGTGGACATGAAAGGAAACGCAGCGAGCTGGACGGGAAAAGAGTGCTTTGACTGGGCGGGGGGTATCACAGGCGCGAACAGCGGTGGAAAAGGGCTCATCGTCACCGGCAAAGGATTCGCAGCACAGGGAAACACGCTGGTTGGAAAGGCGACTGTTGAGGCGCTGGCGAAGACATTTCAGGAGACGAAAGGATCACTCGGTGACAAACTCGTTGCCGCAATCGTGGCTGGCGGAAAAGCTGGTGGCGATCGGCGCGGCGAACAGTCGGCTGCATTGCTCGTGAAACGCAAAGGGGCAGGGTATGATGGCACCACGGACGACTTGATAGACATCAGCATCTATGACCACGCTCATCCTCTCCTTGAACTCGAACGGCTCTACAAGCTCCACAAGCTCTACTATTTCCGGACGGATCCGAAGAACTTGATCAAGATCGACGCGGCGATCTGCAATGAGTTGCAGGTGATCATGAGCAACAGGCCATACAAGGGATTCCTATTTTATGATGGACTTGTGAATGGAGTGTTTGACGCGAAAACGAAGAAGTCGCTGCAGGATTTCATGGGATGGGAGAATTATGACATCCGGGTTCGCGATGATAACCAGATAGACCGTGAAGTATTGGATGATATTCGGAAGAACTATGTCGAGTGGAAAGCCGCAAAGAAATGATGTGTCAAGAGAACAAGTGAACGCACCATCAGTTCAATCAAAGTGAATTTCGAAAGAATACTCCTATGAAAGCGATTGTCAAACCAAAACCTGTGGACGGCAAGGATTGGCCGATTGGACTTCAGATTGTTGACAAGCCTGAGCCGATCATTGAGCGGCCGAATGATGTCATTATCGAGGTGACAGCCGGAGCCATATGCGGAACAGATGTCGGGATCTACAACTCGAAGGACTCTTTGAGAGTTCAAATGGCGAGGACCATCACTGATCCTGTGACGGTAGGACATGAGTTCAGTGGCAGGATCGTCGACGCCGGAAAACAGGCCCGGGCCCATCTTGCGCGTCTGGTTTTTGAAAAAGCGAAGACGAACCATGGGCTCAAGAAGCTGCTCCGCCGGAAGACAGCGCGGTCGCTGGCAGCGGAGAGCACATTTCTGAAATTTCTCGAGAAGCAGTTCTTCAGCACGGCCGAAATGCATGTCACCTGCGGGACGTGTTATCAGTGCCTTCGAGGCGAATTCCACGTGTGTAGGAATACCATCATCAAAGGTGTGCACGATGACGGAGCATGGGCGCCGTATGTCAAAGTTCCGGCAGAAAACGTCCGCCTGTTCTTTCAGCGCGAAATTCCGTATGAGATCATCAGCTTCATGGATGCTCTTGGTAATGCTACGCACACGGTAATGGCTGCTCCGATCAAGGGTCAGTCTGTCGCTGTGCTGGGATGCGGTGTGCAGGGACTCATGGCGGTCGCCGTAGCAAAATGGGCCGGCGCACGACGCATCTATGTGACCGATGCCTCGCACCAGGAGTTTTCGCATGAAAAACTCTTGGCTCGTCGTTTCGCTCTGGCAAAATTGTATGGGGCAGATCATTGCTTTGATATGGCGATTACTGAAGAGCGGGCTGCATTCAGCGATACCATCCTGCAGGAAACGGACAATACGGGCGTTGACGTGGCTTGCGAAATGTCTGGGAGCTATCGCGCCTACGAAGACGCAGCCAGAGTGATTCGCATGGGAGGGACATTTTCGCTCCTTGGGATTCCGTCAGGAACGATGCAGGTCGATTTTGCGAAGAATATCATTTTCAGCGGCATCACCGTGCACGGCATCATCGGGCGACGAGTATTCCAAACGTGGAACCAAATGGAAGAACTCCTGAAAGCCGGGCTGGCAAAGCAATTGATGAAAACTGGATTCGTCACGCATCAGCTTCCCTTAGAGCAATTCGACCAGGGATTTGCCGCGATCCGTTCAGGCGACGCCTACAAAGTTCTTTTGAAGCCCTGATACTGATGACAGACGAAAGATGTTCTTGAACGAAGAGAATTGAGGAGGTAATAGACCGTCATGGCAGTTCATGAAAAAGTGAGTTCATTCTATCAGAATGAATTGGCAGAGCTCAGAAGGGCAGATCTCTTCAAGGAAGAGCGGTACATCCACTCACAGCAGGGAGCTGTGATCTCGGTAGAGTATCCTGCGGGAGCGCCGGTGAAACAGGCGCTCAATTTCTGCGCCAACAACTATCTTGGTCTTTCCAGCCATCCCACACTGCTCGCGGCAGCGAAGAATGCGCTTGATGAGCGCGGCTTTGGGATGTCATCGGTGCGTTTCATTTGTGGCACACAAGACAGGCATCGGGAACTGGAGCGAAAACTCTCTGAATTCCTCGGCTTAGAGGACGCAATACTCTACTCGTCCTGTTTCGACGCCAATGGGGGCGTTTTCGAAGCATTGCTGAATGAGCAGGACGCGCTGATTTCGGATGAACTCAATCATGCGTCTATCATCGACGGCATCCGCCTCTGCAAAGCGGATCGGCATCGTTACAAACATGGCGATATGGCGGATCTCGAGCTGCATCTCCAGCAGACCCAGCAACAACGATTTCGATTGATTGTCACCGACGGCGTCTTTTCGATGGATGGTGACGTGGCAAAGCTCAAAGAGATTTGCGACCTGGCAGAGAAATACGATGCCATCCTGATGGTGGATGACTCCCANNGGCGCAATTGCCGGCAAGAAGGTGTTCATCGATCTTCTAAGGCAGCGATCGCGTCCGTATCTGTTCTCGAACACGGTCAGTCCGGTGGTTGTCGGCGGAACGATCAAAGCGCTTGACCTGCTCAAGGAGTCGACCGCACTGCGGGACAAGCTCGACGACAATGCAAGATACTTCAGGCGAAAGATCAGCGAGGCGGGGTTTCAGATTAAGGAGGGCTTCCATCCCATCGTCCCTATTATGCTCGGTGAGGCGGGAATTGTCCAGGCCATGGCCCGCGAGTTGTTCGCGGAAGGAATTTACGTCGTTGGTTTTTTCTTCCCCGTCGTTCCAAAAGGTACTGCACGAATCCGCGTTCAGCTCTCTGCCGCACACGAGAAACACCATATCGACAAGGCAGTTGAAGCGTTTACAAAAGTTGGCAAGAAGCTGGGTGTGCTGAAGTAGGTGAAGGGAAGTCCACGTCAATTGCCAGGAATCTGCCGGAAGCATGAGGAATTGAATACGGCGTGAAGAACCGGCTTGTTTTCGTCGATCTCTTGCGAGGTTGGGCCACGATCGTCATGATCGAGGTCCACGTTTTCAATTCATTCATATTGCCCAGTCTCAAGGAGACTCAGTGGTTCGGTTATCTGAACTACATCAACGGCCTGGTAGCGCCGAGTTTCCTTTTCGTCGCGGGATTCGTCTTCGTCATTGCGAGCGATCGAAAGCTCGAGGAATTTCGGACATACGGTAAGGCATTCTGGAGGCAGCTTTCGCGCATCGGGCTTATCTGGATTATTGGATATGCACTGCATCTTCCGTTTTTCTCCCTCACTCGTACGCTGAACGAGTCATCGACGGCTCAATGGCTGTCATTTTCTCAGTCCGATATTTTGCATTGCATTGCTCTAGGGATGCTGATAGTCTTCCTGGGGCGTATTTTCATCAAAAGCGACAGGGTCTATCAATGGTTCCTCATCGGCGTGGGAAGTCTCGCGGTGCTTGTTGCGCCATTTGTCTGGAATGTTGACTTCTACTCGATGATGCCTGCGATGTTTGCAGGATATCTCGACGGCAAGACTTATTCGATGTTTCCGTTGGTCCCTTGGCTTGGTTTTCTGATGTTTGGTGCCGTGACGGCATTTGCGTTCAAGAAGGCGAGGTCGGTCGGGTTGGAGGAAAAATACTTCACGCGTCTGGCCCTGGTTGGCGCGGGGATGCTGGTCGCAGGAACGCTGCTTGTCGAACTACCATATTATCTTTCAGGAACTGCGGTCGCTGCCCGGGCGAATCCACTCTTCTTCGCCTCCCGACTGGGAATCATCTTCTTGTTGCTGACAACATGCTGGCTGTACGCTAAAGNNAAAGACAGAACGGTCATTTGTTCTCGATGTAAGCAAGGAATCACTACTCGTCTACACGCTCCACCTCGTCGTTATCTACAGCGAATACTGGAATAGCAAAAGCCTCGACCATTGGTATGGTGGGACGCTTACCCTTGGTCAGTGCGTGGCCGCGACTCTTGGACTGACGCTTGCCATGATCATCATCGCAAAGGCCTGGTCGCGCCTGAAGCAAGCTTCGATGCCCTGGGCGAGGTACATCTCCTATGCTACCGGGNNTTTTCCTTTTGATCTTCTTCATTGTTCGAAAGAGCTAACGGAATGGAAACTGTTGTTCTGGTCTTGTTGATACTCGTACTCTTGTTGATGGCGGCCATGTTCCTTCGGATGCGAGCTCCGCAGCAGCAGGAGAATCCGCAGGCTACGTTGCTGATTCAGCAGCAGATC